>NZ_CP168493.1:0-1312500 GCF_042945595.1 Psychrobacillus sp. L3
TTGGAACATTTAGAAGAACTATGGGCTAAAGTTCTCTCTGAGGTAGAAAAAAAGACTTCAAAACCTAGTTTTGAAACTTGGTTAAAGTCAACCAAGCTACTTTCATATCAAGGAGAAACTGTAACGATAGCTGCTCCTAATTCCTTTGCAAGAGATTGGCTTGAAAATCATTATGTTCACCTAATTGCCGGAATACTAACTGAGTTAACAGGCAATGAACTACTTATTTCGTTTGTTGTACCTAAAAATCAAGGTTTGGATGATTTTGAAGTACCAAGTCCTAAAATTCCTTCAAATAATGGAGATCAACCTGATTTTTCACCAGGAATGTTAAATTCCAAGTATACATTCGATACATTTGTAATTGGCTCTGGAAACCGCTTTGCTCATGCTGCATCTCTAGCTGTGGCAGAAGCTCCTGCAAAAGCCTATAACCCTCTATTTGTATATGGAGGAGTAGGATTAGGTAAAACCCACTTAATGCATGCGATTGGTCATTATGTTCAAGAACATAATCCAAATGCAAAAGTGGTTTATTTATCTTCTGAAAAATTTACGAATGAGTTTATTAACTCCATACGTGATAATAAAACAATTGAATTTCGCAATAAATATCGTAATATTGATGTCCTATTAATTGATGATATTCAATTCCTTGCAGGAAAAGAATCAACTCAAGAAGAATTTTTTCATACTTTTAATGCTTTACACGAAGAATCCAAGCAAATTGTCATTTCAAGTGATCGACCACCAAAAGAAATTCCTACACTCGAGGATCGTCTTCGTTCAAGATTTGAATGGGGTTTAATAACAGATATTGCACCACCTGATTTAGAAACAAGAACTGCAATTTTACGTAAAAAGGCAAGAGCGGATGGCTTAGATATATCAGACGAAGTAATGGCTTATATTGCAAATCAAATAGATTCAAATATTCGCGAATTAGAAGGTGCCCTAATACGAGTAGTTGCATATTCTTCTCTCGTAAATAAAGATATTAACCCTGATTTAGCAGCCGAAGCACTTAAAGATATTATGCCAAACGCTCGTCCACGAATTATTACAATTCTAGATATTCAAAAGGTTGTAGGAGAGCATTTTCATATAAGACTAGAGGATTTCACTGCTAAAAAACGGACTAAATCTATTGCATTTCCCCGACAAGTAGCAATGTATCTTTCTCGCGAGTTAACTGATTTCTCTTTACCTAAAATTGGAGAAGAATTTGGAGGACGAGATCACACGACTGTGATTCATGCGCATGAGAAAATTTCGAGAATGCTTAAAGATGATCTGAACTTACAAGATGATGTAAAACAAATAAAGTCTATTTTAGGACGATAAAATAGTCTGTGGATAAGTTATATTGTTACCATCTAGTTTAACCACACCTTATCCACATGTGGATACTTTAGTGTAAGTAGGGGAGAATGGAGTTATCAACAAATCCACAGCCCCTATTACTATATCTATTAATCTTTTAATAAATAATAATTATATAAGCGAGGTAGGAAAATGAAATTCAATATAACAAGAGATAGTTTGTTAGAGGGATTGAATGATGTAATGAAAGCGGTAAGTTCCAAAACAACTGTTCCAATATTAACGGGGTTAAAATTAGAGGTTATAAATTCAGGTCTTTACATTACAGGTAGTGATTCTGATATTACAATTCAAACATTTATCCCTACAGAAAAAAATGGAGAACAAATTATTAAAATTACAGAAACAGGTTCTATTGTTTTACAAGCAAAAGTATTTAGTGAGATTGTACGAAAGTTACCTACAAATGATATAGAGATTGAAGTTACTAACCAGTTTCAAACACATATTCGCTCAGGAAAATCTGAATTTAGTCTAATAGGATTAGATGCCACCGAATATCCGTTACTTCCGCAAATTGAGGAAAATCGTCAATTTTTTATGCCATCTGACTTATTAAAATCAATTATTAAAGAAACTGTATTTGCTGTATCTACCTCAGAAAGTCGCCCTGTCCTCACTGGAGTAAACTGGCAGATTAAAGATGGTGAACTTCATTGTATAGCAACAGATAGCCATCGATTGGCCAGTAGAAAAACTATTGTAAAAGAATTACCGGAAGAAGAATATACTGTTGTAATTCCAGGGAAGAGCTTAAACGAATTAAATAAAATCTTAGAAGAAACCTCTTCTGAAGTTGCTATTGTAATGACCCAACAACAAATTTTATTTAAAACAGAAGATGTATTATTTTATTCCAGATTATTAGAAGGCAACTATCCGGATACATCTCGATTAATCCCAAGTGAATATAAAACAACGATTTTAGTAAACGGAAAGTCGTTGCTGCAAGCAATAGATCGTGCATCTTTATTGGCAAGAGAAGAAAGAAATAATGTCGTTCGTTTTTCAACGATTGGTGAAGGATTTGTTGAAGTATCCTCCAATTCTCCAGAAATCGGTAATGTTGAAGAGCAAATTTTGGCAGAGTCTATCGATGGAGAAGAATTAAAAATCTCATTTAGTGCAAAGTATATGATGGATGCACTAAAAGCTATTGATGGACAAGATATAAAAATATTATTTTCCGGAACTATGAGACCTTTTGTTTTGAAGTCAGTACATGACGACTCCATTTTGCAACTAATTTTGCCTGTAAGAACATATTAATTTTAAGATAGTCACTTCGGTGACTATCTTTTTTTACTTATTTGATTATTTAGAGTAAAATGAAGGGATAATGAAAATGAGAAGAGGTTGAGTTATTTTTGGAAGATATTCGATTTGACACGGAATTTATAACACTTGGTCAGTTATTAAAAATGACAGATGTAATAAGCTCTGGTGGGATGGCTAAATGGTTTTTAAGTGAAAATATTGTTTATGTGAATGGTGAAATAGATCAGCGAAGAGGCCGAAAACTTCGAAATAAGGATATAGTGAATATTCCTGGTGTAGGAAAATTCCAATTGATTGGACCAGAGAACGGGGATTGACATGTATATCGAACGATTAGAACTAAAAGATTACCGTAATTATGATTCTATTCAATTGGATTTTTCCTCTAAAATTAATGTCTTTATCGGAGAAAATGCGCAAGGAAAAACAAATTTAATGGAATCACTATATGTTTTATCTATGGCGAAGTCACACAGAACAGCTAATGATAAAGAATTAATACGCTGGGATGCAGACTATGGTAAAATAAAAGGTGATGTTCAAAAGAGATATGGTCGTTTACCTTTAGAATTAATATTGTCAAAAAAAGGTAAAAAAGCAAAAGTTAATCACCTCGAACAAACAAAGCTTAGTTATTATATTGGACAGTTGAATGTAGTTATGTTTGCACCAGAAGATTTATATTTAGTAAAAGGAAGTCCACAAGTTAGAAGACGATTTCTTGACATGGAGATCGGTCAAATTTCCCCTGTTTATTTACATGATTTACTTCATTTCCAAAAAGTATTAAAACAACGAAATCATATTCTAAAACAGCATCAAGGGAAATCATTATTAAACGATGTCATGTTTGATGTATATACGGAACAATATATAGATGCTGCTGTAAAAGTGATTCAAAAAAGATTTCAATTCATGGAATTATTACAAAAGTGGGCTGAGCCAATTCATTTTGGTATTTCTAGAGGTCTAGAAAAGTTGACAGTATCTTATCATACAACTTCTGGTATAAAAGCAGATTGGTCTGATATTGAAATGAAAGACTATCTAGAAAAAAGATTATTTGAAAGTAAAAAAAGAGAACTTGATAGAGGTATAACCTTAACAGGTCCTCACAGAGATGATCTTCAATTTTTTGTGAATAATTATGATGTTCAAACATATGGATCTCAAGGACAACAGCGTACAACGGCATTGTCTTTAAAACTTGCTGAGATAGAACTTATAAAACAGGAGGTAGGTGAAGCTCCTGTTTTATTACTGGATGACGTTTTGTCAGAACTTGATGATTATAGACAGTCTCATTTGTTAAATACCATTCAAGGGGATGTACAAACCTTTGTCACTACTACAAGTGTAGATGGTCTTGCACATGAAACCATTCAACAGGCTCAAATGTTTCATGTGGAACAAGGGGCAGTTGTGATAAAACAATAAATTTCTAATATATTAAAATAGATTAGTTTCACCATTATTGAAGTGATGAAAGAGTGGGTGAGCAAGTTGGCAATGGAAGAAAAAGAATTAGAATCCTCTTATGATGCTGAACAGATACAAGTTTTAGAGGGATTAGAAGCTGTAAGAAAACGTCCAGGGATGTATATTGGAACTACCAGTTCAAAAGGACTCCACCATTTGGTGTGGGAAATAGTCGATAATAGTATTGATGAAGCCCTTGCAGGCTATTGCGATCATATTATTGTCACAATTGAGAAAGACAATTGGATCCGAGTAGAAGATAACGGACGTGGAATCCCTGTAAGTAATCAAGAAAAAATGGGAAAACCAGCAGTTGAAGTTATCATGACCGTTCTCCATGCTGGAGGTAAATTTGGCGGTGGTGGCTATAAAGTCTCCGGTGGACTTCACGGAGTTGGTGCATCTGTTGTAAATGCTCTTTCTGAGTTTACAGAAGTATATGTTAAACGTGATGGAAAAATTCATTGCATTAAATTTGAAAGAGGAGATGTTAGTTCTCCATTAGCTGTTATTGGTGATTCAGATGAAACTGGAACATTGACAAGATTTAAAGCAGACTATGAAATTTTCACTGAAACTACTGTATATGAATTTGATCTCTTATCCCATCGTGTACGTGAACTGGCTTATCTAAATCGTGGTTTGTCTATTACAATTGCGGATGAACGAGAAGGACAAGAAAAATCTACTAAATATTATTATGAAGGCGGAATAAAATCTTACGTGGAGGATCTTAATAAATCTAAAGAGCCAATTACGGAAGAAGCAATATTTGTAGAAGGCGAAAAAGATGGTATTTCAATTGAAATTGCTATGCAATATAATGCCGGATATTCGTCTAATATATTATCTTTTGCGAATAATATTAATACGTATGAAGGTGGAACACATGAGTCAGGTTTTAAAATGGCGCTCACTCGTGTTATCAATGACTACGCTAGAAAAAATGGTTTCTTAAAAGATGCCGATACTAATTTATCAGGGGACGATGTAAGGGAAGGTTTAACAGCAATCGTTTCCGTTAAACACCCTAATCCCCAATTTGAAGGACAAACGAAGACAAAACTAGGTAATTCAGAAGTGAGCACTATTACAAATAGTTTATTTGCAGAAGGTTTTGATCGATTTTTATTAGAAAATCCCCAAGTTGCTCGAAAAGTTGTAGACAAAGGCCTAATGGCAGCCAGAGCTCGCGTCGCTGCGAAAAAAGCTCGTGAATTTACTCGTAGAAAATCAGCTTTAGAAGTTTCGAGTCTTCCTGGGAAGTTGGCAGATTGTTCTTCACGTGTACCTGCAGAAAGCGAATTGTATATCGTAGAAGGTGACTCTGCTGGTGGTTCGGCAAAATCAGGACGAGATCGTCACTTCCAAGCAATATTACCGTTGCGTGGAAAAATTTTAAACGTGGAAAAAGCTCGTTTAGATAGAATTCTTGGAAACGCTGAAATACGTGCCATGATTACAGCTCTCGGTACCGGTATTGGAGAAGAATTTACTTTAGAAAAAGCTCGTTACCATAAAATAATCATAATGACAGATGCCGATGTTGACGGTGCACATATTAGAACTTTATTACTTACATTCTTCTTTCGATTCATGAGACCATTAATCGAAGCTGGCTATGTGTATGCTGCACAACCGCCGTTATATCAAGTAAAACAAGGGAAGCATGTAGAATATTGCTATAATGAAGAACAACTAAAAGAAATTATAGACCGTTTACCGAAAACTTCTAAACCTAATATTCAACGATATAAAGGACTCGGTGAAATGGATGCAACTCAACTATGGGATACAACAATGGACCCCGACGTTCGCACCTTACTTCAAATAAACTTAGACAATGCCATGGAGGCGGATGCTGTATTTGAACAGTTAATGGGTGAAGATGTAGAGCCTAGACGTCTATTTATCGAAGAAAATGCTGTATACGTTAAAAATTTAGATATTTAAGTAAGTGTGTGACTGGAGGTATTGAGAATGTCGGAAATTCCAAATAAAGGCGTTAGAGGGATTAATATAAGTCAAGAAATGAAAACATCTTTCCTTGACTATGCAATGAGTGTAATTGTATCCCGCGCATTACCAGATGTTCGCGATGGTTTAAAACCTGTTCATCGTCGAATCTTATATGGTATGCAAGAATTGGGGAATACACCGGATAAACCTCATAAAAAATCTGCTCGTATTGTTGGAGACGTTATGGGGAAGTACCATCCACATGGTGACTCCTCCATTTATGAAGCAATGGTTCGTATGGCGCAAGATTTTAGTTATCGTTATATGTTGGTGGATGGTCATGGTAACTTCGGATCTGTGGATGGTGACGGAGCAGCCGCTATGCGTTATACAGAATCTCGTATGTCTAAAATTGCTTTAGAGTTATTACGGGATATCAATAAAAATACCATTGATTATAAAGATAATTATGATGGACAAGAAAAAGAACCCGTTGTTTTACCTAGTAGATATCCAAACTTATTGGTAAATGGTGCTTCGGGTATTGCTGTCGGGATGGCAACAAATATTCCTTCTCATAATTTAGGTGAAGTAATTGATGGAGTATTAGCTTTATCTGAAAATCCTGCAATTACAATTGAAGAGTTAATGACCATAATCCCTGGTCCTGACTTTCCTACTGCTGGTATTATCTTAGGTAGAAGCGGTATTCGTCGTGCATATGAAACAGGTAGAGGTTCTATATTAATTAGAGCAAAAGTTGAAATAGAGCTAAAAGCTAGTGGTAAAGAAGTAATTATTGTTACTGAATTACCTTATCAAGTAAACAAAGCACGTTTAATCGAGAAGATTGCAGAATTAGTTCGTGATAAAAAAATTGATGGTATTACCCATTTAGCAGATGAATCTGACCGAAATGGTATGCGAATTGTAATTGAAGTTAGAAAAGATGCTAATTCACATGTTTTACTTAATAATTTATATAAACAGACTGCATTACAATCGAGCTTTGGAGTCAATATGCTCGCACTTGTTGATAATCAACCTAAAGTATTGAACATAAAAGAAATGCTTTACCATTATCTAGAGCATCAAAAGGTAATTATTCGTCGTCGTACGCAATTTGAGCTAAATAAAGCAGAAGATCGTGCTCATATTTTAGAGGGCTTACGAATTGCTTTAGATCATATAGATGAAATTATTACATTAATCAGAGCTTCTCAAACCGGCGAAGAAGCAAAAAATGGTTTAATGGAGAAATTCAATTTGTCTGAACGTCAAGCCCAAGCAATTTTAGATATGCGTTTGCAACGTTTAACAGGGTTAGAACGTGACAAGATTGAAGACGAATATAGTGCACTTGTAAAACTAATAGATGAATTGAAATTTATTTTAGCAAATGACTATAGAATACTTGAGATAATAAGAGAAGAGATTACAGAAATTAAAGATCGGTATAGTGATAAGCGGAGAACAGAAATTGTTGCTGGTGGAGCAGAAGTGTTAGAAGATGAAGACTTAATTCCAGTGGAAAACTCTGTCCTTACATTAACCAATAAAGGTTACATTAAACGTTTACCTGCAAATACGTATAAGAGCCAAAAACGTGGAGGTCGTGGTGTCCAAGGAATGGGAACGAACGAAAATGACTTCGTAGAACATTTATTGTATACATCAACACATGACACTATATTGTTTTTTACAAACAAAGGAAAAGTGTATCGTGCAAGAGGATTCGAAGTTCCGGAATATGGCCGTACAGCGAAAGGCTTGCCACTTGTTAACTTGCTAGGTATAGAAAAAGATGAACAAGTTACCGCAATGATACCAATGGCTTCTTTTGAAGAAGATAATTATTTCATTTTCACAACAAAACAAGGTGTAACTAAGCGCTCTCCTGTAACTGGTTTTGCTCATATTAGGGCAAATGGATTAATTGCCATCTCTTTACGTGAGGATGATGAACTTATTGCAGTCCGTTTAACAGATGGAAGTAAACAAATTATTATTGGGACACGTCAAGGGAAATTAGTCCGCTTTGAAGAAACAGATATCCGATCTATGGGTAGAACAGCTGGTGGAGTTAGAGGCATTCGTTTAAAAGATGACGATTATGTAGTTGGTATGGAAATTATCGAACCTGAACAAGAAATTTTAGTTGTAACAGAAAATGGTTACGGCAAACGAACACCAGAAATAGAATACCGCTTACAGAGTCGTGGTGGAATGGGTGTAAAAACTTGCCAAATTACCGATAAAAACGGTCCTTTATCTGCAGTTAAGGCAGTTGATGGAACAGAGGATCTAATGTTAATTACGATAAACGGTATGCTTATTCGTATGGATGTAAATGATATATCAATAACTGGTAGAAGCACACAAGGTGTCCGATTAATGAGATTAGCGGATGACGAGTTAATTGCTACTGTTGCAAAAGTAGAAAAAGTAGAAAAAGAAGAAGAAGATGAAGAAGAAGTAGTAAATGAAATTTCTTCTAATGAAATAAATGGGTCAATAATAGAAAATACAGAAGAATAAAAGAAGAAACTCTTAGGTAAATATTTTTTACCTAGGAGTTTTTTTGTATTTAATTAATGAATATTTGGTATAATTAAGAAAAATTAAAGGAAAGGAGGAAATACATTGGAGTATATGTTAGAGAATTTAGACGAGTTGAAATTAGGAAGTATTATTGCGGAAGATATTTTGGTTAACACGCAATCTCCTATTATACGAAAAGACACAAGAGTATCAAGAGAGCATATTCAAGTATTGCGTGCTTTTAATATAAACAAAGTACCAATAGCAATCGATAATAAGTTTAATAGATCCGAAGAAGAAATAATAAGCAAATTAAACAATGAAAAAGTAAAGAAAGTAAATAAAGAAGCTCTACCAGAAATAAAAGTGGAATTTATCAACTTATATAATGATGGAGTAAATAATTTTCACAAGGAATTTAGTTCTTGGGAATCGGGAATGAAGGTTGATGTAGCAAAGTTACGGAATATATTAATACCTCTAGTTGAAAGTGCATCAGCAGAAAGGCAAATCTTTTTCCATTTGAATGACTACTCTTCTATAGAAAAGTATATTGCTCATCATTCCATAGCGGTTGGAATACTATCAGGTGCCATCGCTAAAAAAATGGGATACTCAGGTGGACAAACTATTCAAATAGCAACTGCAGGCTTAATGGCTGATATTGGGATGGCAAAAGTAGATAAAAAAATAAGAGAGAAAAAGTCGTATTTAACGGAAGCAGATTTCTCCGAGATTAAGAAACATACGATTCACAGTTTTCAAATGGTTAAAGACAGTCCATTGCTAAAGCCCGAGATGAAAATTGCTATTTTCCAACATCACGAAAGATTAGATGGCAGTGGTTATCCAAAAGGTGAAAAGTTGGATAGCATTTCAACACTTTCTCAAATAATTGCTGTAGCGGATGTTTATCATGCTATGACATCAGAACGAATATATCGCGCAAAGAGTTCATCTTTTAAAGTATTGGAAATGATTAAAGAAGAAGAGTTTGGTAAATATAACATTGAAGTCGTAAATGCTTTGATTTCATTAGTAGGTGCTCTACCTATTTCTACACCCGTTCTTTTATCTACGGGGGAAAAAGGAGAGGTATTATTCATGCATAGAGATTCGCCATTTCGACCTATGATTAGACTAACTGAATCTGGCCAAATAATTGATTTGGCAGCAAATAGAACTATTCATATAGAGACAATTTTGTAACTATTTTATCTTGCTCTTTCCTAATATTATTCGAAGGGAAAGGGCTTTATATTTTTTTAAATAAAGTGTTGACATAGATGTTTATTCTTGATATTATATAGAAGTCGCCAAAACAAGTCGATAACATGAACATTGAAAACTGAACATGCAAAACGTTAAGAAATACAGCTTGAAAGACTAACTTCGGTTAGTTCGATAGCAAAACAATTTGGACATCATTTAATGATGATGCCAGCAAAACAAAATGAGCTTTTTAAGTTCTCTATTATGGAGAGTTTGATCCTGGCTCAGGACGAACGCTGGCGGCATGCCTAATACATGCAAGTCGAGCGAATGATGAAGAAGCTTGCTTCTTCTGATTTAGCGGCGGACGGGTGAGTAACACGTGGGCAACCTGCCCTGTAGATTGGGATAACTCCGGGAAACCGGGGCTAATACCGAATAATCCATTTCCTCACATGGGGAAATGTTAAAAGACGGTTTCGGCTGTCACTACAGGATGGGCCCGCGGCGCATTAGCTAGTTGGTGAGGTAACGGCTCACCAAGGCGACGATGCGTAGCCGACCTGAGAGGGTGATCGGCCACACTGGGACTGAGACACGGCCCAGACTCCTACGGGAGGCAGCAGTAGGGAATCTTCCACAATGGACGAAAGTCTGATGGAGCAATGCCGCGTGAGTGAAGAAGGTTTTCGGATCGTAAAACTCTGTTGTGAGGGAAGAATAAGTACGAGAGTAACTGCTCGTACCTTGACGGTACCTCATTAGAAAGCCACGGCTAACTACGTGCCAGCAGCCGCGGTAATACGTAGGTGGCAAGCGTTGTCCGGAATTATTGGGCGTAAAGCGCGCGCAGGCGGTCCTTTAAGTCTGATGTGAAATCCCACGGCTCAACCGTGGAAGGTCATTGGAAACTGGGGGACTTGAGTACAGAAGAGGAAAGCGGAATTCCAAGTGTAGCGGTGAAATGCGTAGAGATTTGGAGGAACACCAGTGGCGAAGGCGGCTTTCTGGTCTGTAACTGACGCTGAGGCGCGAAAGCGTGGGGAGCAAACAGGATTAGATACCCTGGTAGTCCACGCCGTAAACGATGAGTGCTAAGTGTTAGGGGGTTTCCGCCCCTTAGTGCTGCAGCTAACGCATTAAGCACTCCGCCTGGGGAGTACGGTCGCAAGACTGAAACTCAAAGGAATTGACGGGGGCCCGCACAAGCGGTGGAGCATGTGGTTTAATTCGAAGCAACGCGAAGAACCTTACCAGGTCTTGACATCCCGCTGACCGTTCTAGAGATAGATCTTTCCCTTCGGGGACAGCGGTGACAGGTGGTGCATGGTTGTCGTCAGCTCGTGTCGTGAGATGTTGGGTTAAGTCCCGCAACGAGCGCAACCCTTGATCTTAGTTGCCAGCATTTAGTTGGGCACTCTAAGGTGACTGCCGGTGATAAACCGGAGGAAGGTGGGGATGACGTCAAATCATCATGCCCCTTATGACCTGGGCTACACACGTGCTACAATGGACGGTACAGAGGGTCGCAACCCCGCGAGGGTGAGCTAATCCCATAAAACCGTTCTCAGTTCGGATTGTAGGCTGCAACTCGCCTACATGAAGCCGGAATCGCTAGTAATCGTGGATCAGCATGCCACGGTGAATACGTTCCCGGGCCTTGTACACACCGCCCGTCACACCACGAGAGTTTGTAACACCCGAAGTCGGTGGGGTAACCCTTACGGGAGCCAGCCGCCGAAGGTGGGACAGATGATTGGGGTGAAGTCGTAACAAGGTAGCCGTATCGGAAGGTGCGGCTGGATCACCTCCTTTCTAAGGATAATATCGGAATACAGATTTTTATCTGTATCTTAACGTTTTGCAGTTCAGTTTTGAATGTTCATTTTTATGAGCATTTGAAAACTTGTTCTTTGAAAACTGGATAAAAAGACATTGAAAGAAACAAATTCAAGAAATTCAATTTGTAATCATTTTTGTGATTATATTTTGCGTAGTATTTTTAACTACTATAGGAAGTCCGTGTTTCCACGGAGGACCAAATTAGGTTAAGTTAATAAGGGCGCGCGGTGAATGCCTTGGCACTAGGAGCCGAAGAAGGACGGCACTAACACCGATATGCTTCGGGGAGCTGTAAGTGAGCTTTGATCCGGAGATTTCCGAATGGGGAAACCCACTGTTCGTAATGGAGCAGTACATTTACGTGAATACATAGCGTATCTGTGGCACACCCAGGGAACTGAAACATCTAAGTACCTGGAGGAAGAGAAAGAAAAATCGATTCCCTGAGTAGCGGCGAGCGAAACGGGAATAGCCCAAACCAAGAGGCTTGCCTCTTGGGGTTGTAGGACACTCTACATAGAGTTACAAAGGAATGAGCTAGACGAAGCGATCTGGAAAGGTCCGCAGGATAGGGTAAAAGCCCCGTAGTCAAAAGTTCATTCTCTCTTGAGTGTATCCTGAGTACGGCGGAACACGTGAAATTCCGTCGGAATCTGGGAGGACCATCTCCCAAGGCTAAATACTACCTAGTGACCGATAGTGAACCAGTACCGTGAGGGAAAGGTGAAAAGCACCCCGGAAGGGGAGTGAAATAGATCCTGAAACCGCGTGCCTACAAGTAGTCAGAGCCCGTTAATGGGTGATGGCGTGCCTTTTGTAGAATGAACCGGCGAGTTACGATTACATGCAAGGTTAAGTTGAGAAGACGGAGCCGCAGCGAAAGCGAGTCTGAATAGGGCGAATGAGTATGTGGTCGTAGACCCGAAACCAGGTGATCTACCCATGTCCAGGATGAAGGTAAGGTAACACTTACTGGAGGTCCGAACCCACGCACGTTGAAAAGTGCGGGGATGAGGTGTGGGTAGCGGAGAAATTCCAATCGAACCTGGAGATAGCTGGTTCTCTCCGAAATAGCTTTAGGGCTAGCCTCAAACGTTAGAATCTTGGAGGTAGAGCACTGTTTGGACTAGGGGCCCATCCCGGGTTACCGAATTCAGACAAACTCCGAATGCCAATGATTTATGTTTGGGAGTCAGACTGCGAGTGATAAGATCCGTAGTCAAGAGGGAAACAGCCCAGACCACCAGCTAAGGTCCCAAAGTATTTGTTAAGTGGAAAAGGATGTGGCGTTGCTTAGACAACCAGGATGTTGGCTTAGAAGCAGCCATCATTTAAAGAGTGCGTAATAGCTCACTGGTCGAGTGACGCTGCGCCGAAAATGTATCGGGGCTAAACAAATCACCGAAGCTGTGGATTGATACCTATGGTATCAGTGGTAGGAGAGCGTTCTAAGGGCGTTGAAGTCAGACCGGAAGGACTGGTGGAGCGCTTAGAAGTGAGAATGCCGGTATGAGTAGCGAAAGATGGGTGAGAATCCCATCCACCGTATGACTAAGGTTTCCTGAGGAAGGCTCGTCCGCTCAGGGTTAGTCGGGACCTAAGTCGAGGCCGATAGGCGTAGACGATGGACAACAGGTTGATATTCCTGTACCACCAAACCACCGTTTGAGCAATGGGGGGACGCAGAAGGATAGGGTAAGCATGCTGTTGGTTATGCATGTCCAAGCAGTGAGGTGTGAGTGTAGGCAAATCCGCACTCTGTAACATTGAGCTGTGATGGCGAGGACTTAGTCCGAAGTTCCTGATTTCACACTGCCAAGAAAAGCCTCTAGCGAGGTGATAGGTGCCCGTACCGCAAACCGACACAGGTAGTCGAGGAGAGAATCCTAAGGTGAGCGAGAGAACTCTCGTTAAGGAACTCGGCAAAATGACCCCGTAACTTCGGGAGAAGGGGTGCTCTTTTGGGTGTATAGCCTAGAAGAGCCGCAGTGAATAGGCCCAGGCGACTGTTTAGCAAAAACACAGGTCTCTGCAAAACCGTAAGGTGAAGTATAGGGGCTGACGCCTGCCCGGTGCTGGAAGGTTAAGAGGAGTGCTTAGCGCAAGCGAAGGTGCGAATTGAAGCCCCAGTAAACGGCGGCCGTAACTATAACGGTCCTAAGGTAGCGAAATTCCTTGTCGGGTAAGTTCCGACCCGCACGAAAGGCGTAACGATCTGGGCACTGTCTCAACGAGAGACTCGGTGAAATTATAGTACCTGTGAAGATGCAGGTTACCCGCGACAGGACGGAAAGACCCCGTGGAGCTTTACTATAGCTTGATATTGAATTTTGGTGCAACTTGTACAGGATAGGCAGGAGCCTTAGAGCCCGGAGCGCCAGCTTCGGAGGAGGCGTCGGTGGGATACTGCCCTGGTTGTATTGAAATTCTAACCCATACCCGTAACCCGGGTAGGAGACAGTGTCAGGCGGGTAGTTTGACTGGGGCGGTCGCCTCCTAAAGTGTAACGGAGGCGCCCAAAGGTTCCCTCAGAATGGTTGGAAATCATTCGAAGAGTGTAAAGGCAGAAGGGAGCTTGACTGCGAGACCTACAAGTCGAGCAGGGTCGAAAGACGGGCTTAGTGATCCGGTGGTTCCGCATGGAAGGGCCATCGCTCAACGGATAAAAGCTACCCCGGGGATAACAGGCTTATCTCCCCCAAGAGTCCACATCGACGGGGAGGTTTGGCACCTCGATGTCGGCTCATCGCATCCTGGGGCTGTAGTCGGTCCCAAGGGTTGGGCTGTTCGCCCATTAAAGCGGTACGCGAGCTGGGTTCAGAACGTCGTGAGACAGTTCGGTCCCTATCCGTCGTGGGCGTAGGAAATTTGAGAGGAGCTGTCCTTAGTACGAGAGGACCGGGATGGACACACCGCTGGTGTACCAGTTGTTCTGCCAAGAGCATCGCTGGGTAGCTATGTGTGGACGGGATAAGTGCTGAAAGCATCTAAGCACGAAGCCCCCCTCAAGATGAGATTTCCCATTACGCAAGTAAGTAAGATCCCTCAAAGACGATGAGGTAGATAGGTTCGGGGTGGAAGCGTGGCGACATGTGCAGCTGACGAATACTAATCGATCGAGGACTTAACCAAATAGAATTTGCACATTTCAATGTCTTTTATCCAGTTTTGAGTGAACAAGCACTCATTGTCTAGTGATGATGGCGAAGAGGTCACACCCGTTCCCATACCGAACACGGAAGTTAAGCTCTTCAGCGCCGATGGTAGTTGGGGGTTTCCCCCTGCAAGAGTAGGACGTCGCTGGGCACTATAAAAAGTTGTTACCGAGTAATCGGTAACAACTTTTTTTTGTGTAAAATTATATGAGCAAAATTGATTCTAATAAAGACAAAAGAATTCTATTGTGAAGATGGACTACTTTATTGATTAAATGAACTATCTCACTAAGAGATAACTCTTTATTGTGAGATTTGGTCTCGTCCGCAGGACAACTGGTCTCGGGTTTGTCCGAATTAGTCTCGAAGCGCCATTTTCTAACTGATTATGGATAATAATTCAAGGCTTTTTGACGCTGAATTGCATTATGCATTAATAAATCTAGCTTATATTATAACAATTATTTACTACCAAATTTGATAACAGGTAAAGTACAATTAGTCTCTAAGAATTATTTTCCAGTAAAGATAGCTGTATTGAGCAAGTTATTTCGCCTAAAGAAACTGCATATTAAGGGACTCTGTCCATCTTCTGTTCTAGTAGAAAGGAAATATTTATTTCGTTTTTAGGAAGAATGAGTTATTATGTAAATTTTTACTCCATGAACAGGTTGATTTCCGCTGAAGCGGACGCTTGCAAGTAGGGCAAACATCAAGCTGCTTCCTTTGCTCCTGCGGTTACTCGTCGCAGAAAGGATTTGCTCCTGCGCAAGCTTCGTCGCAGAAAGGATTTGCTCCTGCGCAAGCTTCGTCGCAGAAAGGATTTGCTCCTGCGCAAGCTTCGTCGCAAAAATTAATTTCACTACGCTCCGTCCAGGGAGTTGATTTTCTTGCTAATCCACCAGGAATCGCCGCCTTCCTCTTCAATCAATAGTGCAAATAATAAAGACAATATACTTCGTGGGAATAATGAACTAGTACTCTCCATTGTTTATCAATAGGGCAAGTGGAACCTAAAAAATAGATAGCATTCATAGATAAAGAAGTGCTGAGCGGACTAAATTGCATCTTCGTCCGCTTTTAAAAGAGTAGGAAAGCATCTAATCTCTCATTAACCAAACCTAATGCACCATGTCTTTACATATTCCAAGAAGGCAACGGACAAACATCCACCACAAGATTACCGAAAAAAATGGAACGTGAAGTAACGCAGTCACTTCACGTTCCATAACCCTAACGGTAATAGTGTAGCCAATATTTCGTCCAAAGCACTCTGGAAATGGTGAAGACCGATGCACTCAAATGGACGCTTGCGCTTTTCTTAGCTATTCATGTGGAGACTTGTCTCTCTAAATACAAACTAAATTCTTGAGATTATTTAAAGAAAGAAATAAGGTAGAGATAAGCTTAAAGAAGGAGAGTAAAAATGACTAGAATTTACGACTTTACGGTGCAGAATACAAAAGGTGAAGATGTTTCCTTAAATATATACAAGAATAAACCAATGATTATTGTAAATACTGCAAGTCATTGTGGTTTTACACCACAGTTTGCTGAATTACAGAAATTATATGAAACTTATAAAGAAGAAGGGTTAGTAATACTAGGATTTCCTTGCGATCAATTTAATAACCAAGAATTTGAAAAAATTGAAAGCACCATTGAATTTTGTCAATTGAATTATGGTGTATCATTCCCTATATTTTCAAAAGTAAATGTGAAAGGAAAAGATGCTGAACCGTTATTTCAATATTTAGTGTCGGAAAAAAAAGGATTTTTATCTGAAGCAATTAAATGGAATTTCACAAAATTTCTTATAAATAAAGAAGGGAAAGTAATAGAGCGATATGCACCACAGACTTCTCCATCTAAAATGATACAAGATATAGAAAAACAATTAAGATAGAAAAGTCGGAATAATTGTATTACTATTTGATTCTTGACAGTGAGTCTAGGCGCTGATAACCTTACAATAATATTCAATTATAGAGGAGGAAATTAGGAAAATGTGGGAGTCTAAATTTCAAAAAGAAGGATTAACGTTTGATGATGTATTACTAGTTCCAGCACAGTCGGATGTATTACCGAAAGATGTAAATTTGTCTGTTCAATTAACACCAAAAATCAAGTTAAACATTCCAATTATTAGTGCTGGTATGGACACCGTTACAGAAGCAAAGATGGCAATTGCTATGGCTCGTCAAGGCGGTCTTGGTATTATTCATAAAAATATGAGTATTGAAGAACAAGCTGAGCAAGTGGAAACGGTTAAACGTTCCGAGAACGGAGTTATTACAGATCCTTTTTTCTTAACTCCAACTCATCAAGTTTATGATGCTGAACATTTAATGGGGAAATACAGAATTTCTGGTGTTCCAATAGTAAACAATGAAGAGGAACAAAAGTTAGTTGGAATTATTACTAATCGTGATTTACGTTTCATTCAAGATTATTCTTTAATAATTGATGAAGTAATGACGAAAGAAAAATTAGTAACTGCTGCAGTTGGTACTACTCTAGAAGACGCAGAGAAAATTTTACAACAGTATAAAATAGAAAAACTTCCTATTGTAGATGAAAATGGAATACTTAAAGGTCTCATTACAATCAAAGATATTGAGAAAGTTATTGAATTTCCAAATGCAGCAAAAGATCAACATGGACGCCTATTGGTTGGAGCAGCGGTTGGAGTAACCAAAGATACAATGCACCGTATTGAAAAGCTTGTTAAAGCACAAGTAGATGTTATTGTGATTGACACAGCTCATGGGCACTCACAAGGTGTTATGGATACTGTAAAGAGTATTCGTGAAGCATATCCTAACTTAGACATTATCGCTGGAAATGTAGCAACTGGTGAAGCTACCCGTGCGCTATTTGAAGCAGGCGCTGACGTTGTAAAAGTTGGTATTGGGCCAGGATCAATTTGTACTACCCGTGTTGTAGCAGGTGTTGGTGTTCCACAGATTACAGCGGTATATGATTGTGCAACGGAAGCTCGTAAAGTTGGAAAAACAATTATTGCAGATGGTGGTATTAAGTACTCCGGTGATATTATCAAGGCACTTGCTGCAGGTGGACATGTTGTCATGCTAGGAAGCTTACTTGCAGGTACAACAGAAAGTCCTGGAGAGACAGAAATTTTCCAAGGCAGACGCTTTAAGACTTACCGTGGAATGGGTTCAATTGCTGCTATGGAAAAAGGTTCAAAAGACCGTTATTTCCAAGAAGAAGCTAAAAAGTTAGTACCAGAAGGAATTGAAGGTCGTCTACCATATAAAGGACCACTTTCAGATACAGTTCATCAATTACTTGGTGGTGTTCGAGCTGGTATGGGATATTGTGGAACAGAGAATTTACAAAATTTACGCGAAAATGCACAGTTCATACGCATGACTGGTGCAGGTTTACGAGAAAGCCATCCACATGATGTTCAAATTACGAAAGAAGCACCTAACTATTCCATATCATAAGTAGCATAGAAAGAACCTTTTGCATCCATTTAACGTCTTTATCTAGGCAAAATGGGTGCTTTTTTTGCTGAAAGTGTTATGAAGAAACAAAGTGTGTTAAAATGGGCATTGAAAAAACTTATAGTGGGGGTACAGTGGTGAAGAAAGTTTGGATGACATCAATGATTAAATGGCTAGTACTTCCTATGTTTCTTGTTTCGGTTGTATGTGGAATGCCAACTGCTACAAAAGCTGAGGAAACTTTGAATTTAAATGTCGATGCAGCAATATTAGTTGACGCAGATACAGGTAAAATTCTATACGAGAAAAACGCAGATGCACCATTAGGTATTGCTAGTATGACTAAAATGATGACAGAGTATCTATTATTTGAAGCGATTAAAGAAGGTAAGATTTCTTGGGATCAACAATATTCTGTGACGGATTATACATACAAGATTTCTCAAAACCGCGCATTAAGTAATGTACCTCTTCGTCAGGATGGTAGCTATTCCATTCATGAACTTTATGAGGCAATGGCAATATACTCTGCAAATGCGGCAACAATAGCTATAGCAGAGACTATTGGAGGAACGGAAGAAAACTTTGTGAAGTTAATGAATGATAAAGCAGCGGAAATGGGCCTGAAAGGTTATAAATTTGTCAATTCAACAGGTTTGAATAATGCAGATTTACAAGGAATGTATCCAGCTAATTCAGGTGCAACCGATGAAAACGTGATGGCAGCTAAATCGGTAGCAACACTTGCTTATTATTTAATGAAAGACTATCCAGAAGTATTAGAAACAACGAAAATAGCTAAAAAGACGTTCCGTGAAGGGACATCTGATGCAATTGAAATGAGCAACTGGAATTGGATGCTACCAGGACTAGTATACCAATATGAAGGTGTAGATGGATTAAAGACAGGTACAACAGAATTTGCAGGACATTGTTTTACAGGAACAGCTACAAGAAATGAAATGCGTGTTATTGCTGTTGTGATGAAGGCTGTAGATGCAAATGGAGTTGGTTCTTATAAAGCTCGATTTGATGCAGCAAGAGCATTATTTGATTATGGGTTCGCACAGTTTTCTAAAACAGAAATAGTTCCATCGGGATATAAAATTCCAGAAAATGAAACATTACCAGTTGAAAAAGGAAAAGAAGATTCCGTTTCAATTGCTGTAAAAGATCCAATATCAATGGTTATTAAAACAAGTGAAAAAGATCAGTACAAGCCAATTTTCACTCCGAAAGAAAAAACTTTAGAGGCGGATGTTAAAAAGGGTATTGTGGTAGGTACAGTTCATCTCGAAAAGACTGATGGAACTAATGATTATGGCTATGTAACCGATAAAGCAACAGAAGTAGATGTGGTGACAACTGAAGATGTAGACCGCGCTAGTTGGATTAGTTTAATGTTCAAAGGTATCGGGAAATTCTTCGGTAATTTATGGCATAGTACAACTGACTTTATAGGCGGACTATTTTAAAAAAGAAAACACCGTAAAGCTCTCTATGAACTGAACCCCGAATAGTGGACACTTTAAAAAAAGTGACCCTATTCGGGGTTTTTCTGTTTAAAAACCCGTTATACTAGAAAATAACAACTTGGAACGGGAGATTTTTTAATGAGTAAAATACTTTTCAATGAACATCAAAGAAGACAACTAGAATCAAACCCAAATATCGTATCCGTATCAGATCGCGCCATTCAATATAAATCTGAATTTAAAATTCGTGCCGTTCAAGAAAATTTGGCTGGTAAAGGACCTTCTCAAATCTTTATCGAAAATGGATTTGATTTAGAAACTATTGGAGTCAAAAAAGCCAAATGGTCATTAAGCCGATGGAGAAATACGTATAACACCTACGGTGAACAAGGCTTTTTAGAAGAACGTCGCGGAAAAGGTAGCACAGGTCGCCCTTCTACAAAGGATGTATCAGCTGAGAAAAAATTAGAAAAGGCAGAAGCACGTATTAAGTATTTAGAAGCTGAATTAGAATTACTAAAAAAGCTAGAGGAACTCGAGAGGCAGGCGAAGAAACAGTTCTGGCACCCCATGAAAAATACGCAGTGATCAACGAAGTCATTCGAAAATATCAACTAAAGAACATGACACGTTATCTTTGTGAATTAACTGATGTGAGTCGAAGTGGCTACTACGCCTGGCTTCAAAATTCAGAGAAGCATTCGATTCGTGAAGAACAAGACTATCAAGACTATGTATTATTAAAATGCATTTACGATGCTTTTAAAGGGAAAATTGGTTATCGAGGACTTTACATGGCATCAGAAGAATTATTAGTGACACCAATGAATCACAAAAAGATTCTTCGCCTAATGAGGAAGTTTAATTTCTTTGCGAAAGTACGTCGTGCGAATCCATATAAACATATTGCGAAAGCGACGCAAGCGCACCGTATGGTCCCTAATCACTTAAATCGAGCATTTGATCAAGATGAACCGGGCAAAGTATTTTTAACAGATATCACTTATTTACAATACCGTAATAGTCAAACGGCGTACTTATCTTGCGTAAAAGATGTTGCAACACGTGAAATCGTCGCCTATGAACTATCGACAAGCTTAAAAATGAGAATTGTTTATCGGACATTAGAAAAATTAGAAGAAGCATTAGAAGGAAACCTTCATCCAGAAGTCATGATTCATTCCGATCAAGGTGTCCATTACACGCACCCGGAGTATCAAAAACGTGTAAAGAAAATGGGTTTACTTCAATCTATGTCACGGAGAGGAAACTGCTTAGATAACGCCCCAATGGAATCTTTCTTTGGGCATTTTAAAGATGAAGTGGATTATCAGGAAGCGCACAACTTATTTGAATTAAAGCAAATGGTAGATGAGTACATGGAGCATTACAATACAACACGCAAACAATGGAATTTAAAAAAGATGACTCCGGCTCAATACCGAAGTCATCTAATCGCCGCCTAGACTGCAAAGTCGTTTTTATTAATCTGTCCATTAATTAGGGCTCAGTTCACTAATGAGTTTACGGTGTTTTTCTAATTTCCCATACTTTTATTAATGTGTTTATTGAAGATGGGATATCATTAGTATCAATTCCCCCAAAGCCTAACACGATTTGAGGTTCCGAAACTTCCCCAAAATCTCCAGTTACATATTCGCGAAGACCATATATTCGAATTCCTGCTTGTTTGGAAAGCAGCACCAATTCTTCTTCTCTTTTACACGTATGAACCGTCAACAAGATATGCATGCCTGCTTGTTCGCCTGAAATAGTAACAATGGGATTAAACTCGGCTATAGTTTTCGTAACAATTTCTAACTTTCGTTTATAAATTTTTCTCATTTTATTTAGATGTTTTGCAAAATGACCGGATTCCATAAACTTAGTTAATACATGCTGGTCCATGCGTGGTACTGTAGCAGCGTAATAGGAATACTTTTGCTTGTATTGCATAATAAGTGGCTTTGGTAATACGGCATAAGCAATACGAAGTGAAGGCATTAATGATTTTGAAAATGTACTTAAATAAATAACTCGTTGATTTTGATCGATTCCTTGTAAGGAAGGAATTGGTCTGCCTGTGTATCTAAATTCACTATCGTAATCGTCTTCGATAATATATCTATTCTCTTGCTGGTAAGCCCAAGATAACAACTGGCTACGACGTGTGGCAGACATGACAGCACCAGTAGGGAACTGATGAGAAGGAGTTACATACATAACTGTTGCATTTGTTTGTTCTAATTCCGAAACTACTACGCCTTCTGTATCGACTGGAATGGGAATCGATTTTTGCTTATCCTCTAAAAATAAATGGTGAGTAAGTGGATACCCAGGGTTTTCAATTCCATAAATAGCTTCTTTGCCTAGCAAGCGGATGATTAAGGGCATTATTTGCTCTGTTCCGGATCCGAGTATAATTTGTTCAGGTGTACATTTAACACCTCGTGATTGATATAAATAAGAAGAAATTTGCTGTCTTAACTCATAATCTCCTTGTGGGTGCCCTAGTTGTAGAAAATTCTTATTTGCCTCACTGATTATTTCCTTCATATACTTCCGCCATACAGCAAAAGGGAAAGAATCTGTGTCAATTTTACCAGGAGAAAAATCGATGAAAATTTCTTCCATATCGTTCTCTTCTTTCGTCAGATGAGGTGCTTCTTGTTCAATAAATGCTAATTCTTCCAAATTGTGCACAAAAAATCCTTTTCTTGCTTCGGAAGAAATAAAACCTTCTGCTACTAGTTGACTATAGGCAAATTCAATAGTTGTTTGGCTAACAGCTAAGTACTCGGCTAATTTTCTTTTCGATGGGAGTTTTGCTCCTTCTTCAATTGTTCCGTCTATTATAGCTTCCTTAATTTCGTTGTAAAGTTGCTCGTATAAAGGAGTTTGAGCATCTTTTTCAAGTTGAAACATTAGATAGTCCATTCTTAACTCCAATCTGACCCCTTCATTTTATTGGTTTCTGATACTTTTAAAATGGTCATCTTTTATTATACTAAATTCATAAAGATAATGGAGGGAATAATAATGACTTTAAATTTAACGGGAACGGATCGAGTAAAAAGAGGAATGGCTGAAATGCAAAAAGGTGGCGTTATTATGGACGTTATCAATGCAGAACAAGCTCGAATTGCAGAAGCAGCAGGTGCAGTAGCCGTAATGGCGTTAGAACGTGTACCATCAGATATTCGCGCAGCTGGTGGCGTTGCACGTATGGCAGATCCCCGCATAATGGAAGAGGTCATGGGAGCAGTGACAATTCCAGTAATGGCAAAAGCACGCATTGGCCATATCTCAGAAGCTCGCATCTTAGAAGCAATGGGCGTGGACTATATTGATGAATCAGAAGTATTAACTCCTGCAGATGAAGAATACCACTTACGTAAAAGCGAATTTACAGTTCCATTCGTATGTGGATGTAAAGATTTAGGAGAAGCAACTCGTCGTATTGGAGAAGGAGCTTCTATGCTTCGTACTAAAGGCGAACCTGGAACAGGGAATATTGTAGAAGCTGTTCGCCATTTACGGAAAGTAAGTGCACATGTACGCAAAATTGTTTATATGAACGAAGATGAATTAATGACAGAAGCAAAAATATTAGGAGCACCGTATGATGTTTTATTACAAATTAAACATCATGGTAAATTACCGGTCGTAAACTTTGCAGCAGGCGGCGTAGCAACACCAGCGGATGCTGCTTTAATGA
Source organism: Psychrobacillus sp. L3 (assembly GCF_042945595.1). Lineage (GTDB taxonomy): Bacteria > Bacillota > Bacilli > Bacillales_A > Planococcaceae > Psychrobacillus. Next base: position 23,516 of record NZ_CP168493.1, read on the forward strand.
TGGAACTTGGGGCGGATGGTGTATTTGTAGGATCTGGTATTTTTAAATCAGAAAACCCTGAGAAATTTGCAAAAGCAATCGTAGAAGCAACAACACATTACAAGGATTATAAATTACTTGTAGAAATATCAAAAGACCTAGGAATTCCGATGAAGGGAATTGAAATTTCTCGTTTAGCTGCACAAGATCGTATGCAAGATAGAGGGTGGTAAGATGGTAAAGATCGGCGTATTAGCTCTTCAAGGAGCGGTAAGTGAGCATGTTCGCTCTATAAAAGTGTGCGGAGCAGAGGCGATTGCAGTAAAAAATACAAGTGATTTCGCCTTAGTAGATGGATTAATCCTTCCTGGTGGAGAAAGCACAGCCATGCGTAAACTAATTGACCGTTTTGAGATGCTTGCGCCTTTACAACAATTTGCTGCAGCAGGTAAGCCGATGTTCGGAACTTGTGCTGGTCTAATATTACTAGCTAAGAATCTCGTTGGGAATGACTTTGAGCATATTGGAGTATTGGATGTTAAAGTAGAGCGCAACTCTTTCGGGCGGCAAGTGGATAGCTTCGAAACCAATTTAAAGATTAAGGATGTTGCAGAAGATTTTACAGCGGTATTTATACGTGCACCACATATTGTAGAAGTTGGAGAGACTGTCGATATACTTGCCACTTTTGATGGAAGAATCATCATGGCAAGACAGGGACATTTGTTAGGATGCTCCTTTCATCCAGAACTGACGGGTGATCATCGAATTACTGCGTATTTTATTGAAATGGTAAGGGAAACGCTTGCAAAACAAGTAAACCTATAGTAAAGTATGAGTAATTTCATGAATTCTAAAAACGATGATAGGAAGTAGTAACAAGCACGTTTTTTCTAGAGAGTCAGCGGTTGGTGTAAGCTGATATTAACACTTGTGAATCCGTCCTTTGAGTTGCGCGGCTGAATGTTTAGTAAGTCGTGGCCGGTTGAAAAGCCGTTATGAGACAAGTGGATTTGGTATGGTACTAAATCAATCAGGGTGGCAACGCGGGTATGCTCTCGTCCCTTCTATTTGGGATGAGGGCTTTTTTGCGTTTTTTATTAATTAAAAGGAGGAATTTCGTATGTTAGATGTAAAATTTGTACGAGACCATTATGAAGATGTAAAAGCAAAACTTGCTAAACGTGGAGAAGATATTTCAGAGTTTGATCAATTTCAACCTTTAGATCAAAAGCGTAGAGAATTGATTGCAAAAACAGAAGTGTTAAAAGCAGAAAGAAATGAGTTTTCTCAAAAAATTTCAGAAATGAAACGAAATAAAGAAAATGCGGATGATTTAATCGCTCGTATGCGTGAAGTGGGCGATGAAATCAAAGTATTAGATGATGAGTTAAGAGATGTAGAAGAGAAATTTGACTATATGATGATGCGCATTCCAAATATTCCACATGATAGTGTTCCAATTGGTGATTCTGAAGATGATAATGTGGAAATCCGTAAATGGGGAGAAGTCCCTTCATTTGATTTTGAAACGAAAGCGCACTGGGATATTGCAACGGATTTAAAAATAGTTGATTTTGAACGAGCTGCAAAAGTTACAGGAAGTCGTTTTGCTTTTTATCTTGGTTTAGGAGCGAGACTTGAACGTGCTTTAATAAATTTCATGATGGACCTACATTCTGAAGAGCATGGATATGAAGAGATGCTTCCGCCTTATTTAGCAAATCGTGCAAGTTTAACTGGTACAGGGCAACTTCCGAAATTTGAAGAAGATGCATTTTTAGTAAATGAAGAGGATTATTTCTTAATTCCAACGTCAGAAGTACCTGTGACGAATTATTATCGTGATGAAATTTTAGGTGGAGAACAACTCCCACAAGCATTTGCTGCATTTAGTGCTTGCTTCCGTTCAGAGGCAGGTTCTGCAGGTCGTGATACACGTGGTTTAATCCGTCAGCATCAATTCAACAAAGTAGAACTTGTTCGCTTTGTGAAACCGGAAGATTCATATGATCAGTTGGAGCTTTTGACTGGTCATGCGGAAAAAGTATTACAACTATTAGGTCTTCCATATCGTGTGCTTCATATGTGTACGGCGGATTTAGGTTTTACTGCAGCAAAAAAATATGATCTAGAAGTTTGGTTACCAAGCTACGGGGAGTACAAAGAGATTTCATCTTGCAGTAATTTTGAAGATTTCCAAGCTCGTCGGTCAGGTATTCGTTTTAGAAGAGAAACTGGGGCTAAACTGGAATATGTACACACTTTAAATGGAAGTGGACTTGCACTTGGACGTACAGTTGCGGCTATATTAGAAAACTATCAACAAGCAGATGGCACAGTAATAGTTCCAGAAGCTTTAGTTCCTTATATGGGCGGGAAAACGGTAATAAAATAATAAAAAAAAGAATCAGAAACGGTATTATCCGCGTTTCTGGTTCTTTTTTTGTTCACGAAGATTGCGAAAAAATTGTGTAAGCAGGTTACCACATTCCTCTGCTAAAACACCTTCTGACACTTCACACATATGATTAAACCTACTGTCGTTTAATAGATGATAGAGGGAATCTACACAACCTGCTTTAACATCTCTTGCACCATACACAACACGTGGGATTCGTGATTGTAGAATAGCACCAGCACACATAGGACAAGGCTCTAATGTGACATATAATGTCGTTTCCTCTAATCTCCAACTGCCAATCTTACTACAAGCTTCTTGTATAGCTAACAACTCTGCATGTGTAGTTGCATTTTGTGTAGTTTCTCTTAAGTTAAAAGCCTTCGCAATAATTTCATTTTTATATACAATGATTGCTCCAATCGGCACTTCTCCAAGGCATGCCGCTTTTTTAGCTTCTTCTACCGCTATATTCATATAGTGTTCATCCAATTTGAATCAACCCCTTTCACCTAAGTGTAGCATGTTTTATTTACATCTTGCATATTGTATTTTGAAGGAGTGATCGATTGATTTATGTAGTGAAAAGTGGAGATAGTTTATACTCCATAGCAAAGCATTTCGGTACAAATACAGCAACACTTGCCTCTATCAATGAACTACCGGACCCCGATGTGTTAGTAATAGGGCAAGCGATAGTTTTACCATCTACTCCAAGCCCAGATAGAACAATGGTTGATACAAATTTATATGTAGAATGGTATACAGAAAACCCATCTCAGCATGTCATTGACCAAGTAGAAAAGGTTGCATCAGGGATGACTTACATGATGCCTTTTGCATATGAAATTCTACGTGATGGATCTTTGACTCCGATGAACTGGGGCAAATTGGTCGAAGTAGCGAAGAATCATAAAGTAGAATCTGCTATTGTGCTTACAAATATTGAAAATGGAGCATTCAATGATACACTAGCGCATACTATTTTTACAGATGACCAAGTGAAACAAAAAGTATTTGAGAACGCAGTCGCTGAGGCTACTGTTAAGGGAACAACTCATATTCATACCGACTTTGAGTATATTGCAAAAGAGGATCGGAAAAACTATGTAACTTTTTTAAAGGAATTAAAAGAGTTTGCTAAAGGATTTACGATTTCATCTAGTCTTGCGCCAAAATCGAGTGATAATCTAAAAGGAAAGTGGTATGAAGGAGTCGATTATAAAGCAATTGGTGGGGCAGTTGATTTTGTTGTCATAATGACTTATGAGTGGGGTTATAGTGGGGGACCACCAATGGCAGTATCCCCAATTGGACCAGTTCGAAAGGTGCTCGAGTATGCAAAAACAGAAATAGAGTCGAAAAAAATAATGATGGGACAAAATTTATACGGATATGATTGGACGCTTCCTTATAAACAAGGAAATCCATTTGCTAAAGCATTAAGTCCACAGCAAGCTATTCAATTGGCAAAGGAACGAAATGTGGCAATTGAGTATGACCAAATTGCTCAAGCCCCATTCTTTCATTATTGGAAAGATGGGATAGAGCATGAAGTATGGTTTGAGGATGCAAGATCTATTCAAGCAAAGTTTAAGTTATTGAAGGATTTAAATCTTCTAGGAATTTCCTATTGGCATAGTGGATTTGATTTTCCGCAAAATTGGTATTTGTTAAATGAAATGTTTCGCGTGAAGAAAAAGTAGAGCAAATCCACCTTTCTTATAGAAAGGTGGATTTGCTCTGTTTTTCATTTTCTCGCTATGATAAAATAAAAGGCACGACTTGAAATATTAGAGCGAGGTTAAAAATATGTCCATTCCATTTATAACGGTAGAAGGTCCGATAGGGGTTGGAAAAACGTCTTTAGCAAAAGCGATTGCCGCTACCTATCAATTTGAATTATTGAAAGAGATTGTGGATGAAAATCCATTCTTAGATAAATTTTATGATGATATTGCAGAGTGGAGTTTCCAAACGGAAATGTTTTTTCTTTGCAATCGATTTAAACAATTAAGTGATATCCAAAAGAATTACTTATCAAAAGCAAAAGCAGTAACAGCAGATTATCATATTTTTAAAAATTTAATTTTTGCTAAACGGTCGTTAAATAAAGCAGAATATAAAAAATATGAAGCAATCTATAAGATATTAACGAATGACATGCCAGTTCCAAATATGGTTATCTATTTAGATGCTAGCTTAGATGTTCTTATTAATCGTATCGATATACGGGGAAGAGATTTTGAAAAGAAGATAAGTCCTGATTATTTGCAGCAACTTGCAGCGGATTATCGTATATTTATCGATGACTTTGAAAAAAAACACCCGGAAATCCCAGTTCTTAGATTCAATGGAGATGAAATAGATTTTGTTCAAAATGGACAAGACCTACAATTAATTTTAGATAAAGTAGATCAAACATTACATAAGAGGAGTTTATAACCATGAATTTGAGAGAAAAGTATAGCATCCCTCCTGATGCGGTTATTACAATTGCTGGAACAGTAGGCGTAGGTAAATCTACCATGACAAAAGCGCTTGCAGATGCACTACACTTTAGAACATCTTTTGAAAAAGTAGATTCAAATCCTTATTTAGATCGTTTTTATGAAGATTTTTCGAAATGGAGTTTTCATTTACAAATTTACTTTTTAGCAGAACGTTTTAAAGAGCAAAAAAGAATGTTTGAATATGGTGGCGGATTTATTCAAGATCGATCGATTTATGAAGATACTGGTATATTTGCTCAAATGCATAAAGAAAAGGGAACGATGGATCCTGTAGATCACGAAACCTACACTAGTTTGTTTGAAGCAATGGTGATGACACCCTATTTCCCACATCCAAATTTATTAATTTATCTAGAAGGATCATTAGACGATATTATTGATCGAATCCACGATAGAGGGCGTCCGATGGAGCAGCAAACGCCAATATCCTATTGGGAAGAAATGCATGGACGGTATGAGAATTGGATTAATTCGTTTAATGGTTGTCCGGTACTTCGTTTAAATATTAATGATTATGATATTGTTCAAAATCCAGAAAGCGTGGAAGCAATCATTGGACGAATTGGACACTTTATGGAACAAACAGAAGTATTGCGAAAATAAATAAAACCCTCTTGCAAACTATACGCAAGAGGGTTTTATTCCATAAAAAAAGAACGTAACAATTAAAGTTACCTTCATAATATTCTGAACAAGCTAGCTTAAGAAAAATTCGTTACCAATGCAACGAATTCAATCTCAAATTTATGCGTGTGTGTATTTAAAATGGAGGAGGAAGAGGGATTCGAACCCCCGCGCGGTATGACCCGCCTGTCGGTTTTCAAGACCGATCCCTTCAGCCAGACTTGGGTATTCCTCCGAAGTACATGAATTAATTTATCATGGATAACATTCAAAGTCAATACATCTGAGTAACTTTTTATAAAAAAACATTCGAATGTACTGGTAGTATAAAACGAGCTATATCAATGCTTAAAGATAAGTATAGTAGATATGATAAACTTAAATTCTCGTATTCATTGATTTTTTTAAAAAAAATGCGTATACTAAATTATGCCGTGCTAGGTGGGAAGGTAGCGGTGTCTTGTAACTCGCAATCCGCTCTAGCGAGACTGAACCCCTTCTCTGAGGTTGAATACATGTAGGGTCTGGTATTTGCACGTGATGTTGACGTTTGGGTCCTGCGCAATGAGTGCCCATGAACCATGTCAGGTCCGGAAGGAAGCAGCATTAAGTGGTGCTTTCTCATGTGCCGTGGGGTAGCCTAAGCCGAGTTAACGACAAGGGTGCCGCTTATGTGTTTCAAGCGAAGGAAGGTGCACGGCAATAATTTAAAACGTCTACTCATTTGTCCAATGGATGAATGAGTTTTTTTATATTAAAAAACCCTTGTATTTATTGGCGAAGTCACTGTTTCTTTATGGTATAATAAAATTACTATTAAACTTAAAATGAAAAGGGGGCAAGTTTGTTGTCGTATCAAGCTTTTTACCGCGCATATAGGCCACAGTCGTTTGCAGAAATGTCTGGGCAATCACATATTAAACAAACACTTCAAAATGCCCTCCTTTACAATAAAACTACACATGCGTATTTATTTTCAGGTCCACGCGGAACAGGGAAAACAAGTGCAGCGAAAATATTCGCTAAAGCTTTAAACTGCGAAAATGGTCCAACTAAAGAGCCATGTAATACTTGTGGAACTTGTAGAAGTATTACAGATGGTTCGAATACAGATGTGATTGAATTTGATGCAGCTTCTAATTCTCGTGTAGAAGAAATGCGAGATATTATTGAAAAAGTTCGTTTTGCACCTTCAAATGCTCGTTATAAAGTGTATATTATTGATGAAGTGCATATGCTTTCTACAAGTGCTTTTAATGCATTATTAAAAACATTAGAAGAACCACCAGCACATGTTGTCTTTATCTTGGCGACAACCGAACCACATAAAATCCCTTTAACCATTATTTCTAGATGTCAGCGTTTTGATTTCAAACGAATTACTTCCACAGACATCGTTGCAAGAATGAAAGAAGTATTAATTGATGCTAAGATTGAATATGATGAACATGTATTAAAGATCATAGCCCAAGCCGCCGCAGGGGGTATGCGTGATGCCCTAAGTATGCTCGATCAAGTAGTATCGTTTAGTGGGGAGAAAATGACACTAGAGGATGCATTACTTGTGACAGGTTCTATTGGTCAGGACGTCTTCTTTCAGTTAGCTAATGCATTAATTGAAAAGGATGTAGCGAAAGCTTTAAGTTGCGTGGAACAATTAGTAGATGATGGGAAAGATCCTGTTCGTTTAACAGAAGACTTTATAACATTTTACCGAGATTTACTTGTGTTAATTGTTGCACCCGAACAAACAGAGCTTTTAGAAATAGCAACAGGAGACATTACTTTTCGTGATTTAGCTTCTAAATTTCCGATAGATACATTGTATAAAAGCATTTCTATTTTGACGAATACGCAACAAGAAATGCGTTTTTCTAATCATGCCAAGGTTTATTTAGAAACAGCTATTATTCGATTAGCACAAGTTCCAAGAGATGCAACCTTGTCTAGTGAAAGTAGCACAGAGCTTGAACAGAAAGTAAAATCACTTGAAAGTCAGTTGCAGCAATTACAGCAACAAATTAGTCAAGGAATGATACCTCAAGCAAATGCTACGGTGGAGGAACAACCAAAAAAACAAAGGCAGAGATCAAATGCCGGTGTCAAAGTGTCAAGTGGTCGTATTCATGAGATATTAAAGACTGCAACAAAGACAGATATTCAAGCTATTAAATCTCAGTGGGCTAGTATTTTACAACAGCTTCAAAAATCACATGCTGCACTTTTAAATGACGCGGAACCAGTTGCAGCATCATCAAGTGCTTTTGTGTTAAAATTTAAGTATGATATTCATTGCCAAATGGCTGTAGAGAATAAAACCTTTTCTACCTCTTTTCCCCAACTTGTGGCTAGCTTAACTGGTACGTTGTACGAAGTAATATATGTACCAGAGGAAAACTGGTTGAAAATAAGAGAAGAATTTATTCAACAAAATGGCTTAAAACAAAGTAATGCGGAAACTGAAGAAGATGCTGGATCTAAGTCCAGTGTGGCAATGGATATTTTACATGATATGGAAGAAATGTCGGAAGATCCTTTAATTGTAGAAGCAGAGAAGTTATTTGGAAAAGAATTTGTAGAAGTACATGACGACTAAGGAGGACAATAATTATGCGTGGAATGGGAAATATGCAAGGTATGATGAAGCAAATGCAAAAAATGCAAAAGAAAATGGCAGAAGCACAAGAAGAACTGGGAACACAACGCTTTGAAGCGGTTGCTGGTGGAGGAATGGTGAAGGTTGTTGTATCGGGACATAAGGAAGTATTAGAAGTTGTTCTGGATTCAGCAGTAGTAGATCCAGAAGATGTAGAAATGCTTCAAGATTTAATCGTCATTGCAACAAATGAAGCAATGAAAAACGCAGAAGAAACAGCGAACTCCACGATGGGTCAATTCACGAAGGGATTGAACCTCCCTGGCATGTTCTAGGAGGAAAAAACATGCATTATCCTGAACCTATATCAAAACTAATAGATAGTTTCATGAAATTGCCAGGGATTGGGCCGAAAACTGCGGCCCGTCTGGCATTTTTTGTATTAACAATGAAAGAAGATACCGTTTTAGATTTTGCAAAAGCATTAGTAGATGCAAAAAGAAATTTAAGTTATTGCACAGTTTGTGGTCATATTACAGATATTGATCCATGTCATATTTGCCAAGATCAACAACGTGATTCATCCATGATTTGTGTAGTCCAAGATACAAAAGATGTAATAGCTATGGAGAAAATGAGAGATTATAACGGTTTGTATCATGTTCTTCACGGGGCAATTTCCCCGATGGATGGAATTGGCCCTGAAGATATCAACGTTCCTTCTCTTTTAAAAAGATTACAGGACATACAAGTGGAAGAGTTAATACTTGCAACTAACCCTACAATAGAAGGAGAAGCAACTGCGATGTATATTTCTCGACTCGTGAAGCCTTCGGGTATTAAGACAACAAGAATTGCACATGGTTTGCCAGTAGGTGGGGATTTAGAGTATGCGGATGAAGTAACTTTGTCCAAGGCATTAGAAGGACGCCGAGAGTTGTAAGGGAGTTGTAGTAAGATGTTTTTCCAAAAAGGTAAGTTAAAAAAAGAATCTGATTTTCAGTTTGTGGGTTTAATGAAAAATACAAAAGAAGATTGGCAACAAGCGCAGTTAATAGAAGATTATTTGAATGACTATGATTTAGATGTAGTAGCAAAAAGAAAAATTGCTGAGAGTATACATTTCTATTTATATAAAGAGGCGAAAATTCGAAATGTCATTTTGAAATAAGAATGATAGTAGTACTAGCTTCATATACTAAGAGATAGTGATTTTATGGAGGAGAGATGTTTCGTGAAGTTAGTTATCATCGTATGTTCGCTAATGCTACTATTGTTTCTTTTGTTTAGAACGTCATTTTCAAAAGTAATGGAAAGTCTACCGTTTTTTTTATTTCGTTTAGGTTTTTCGTTTTTTTTATTGTTTGGAGTGCATTTACTTTTAGGATTATTTGGTTATGTAATCCCTGTCAATTTGTTTACAGGCGCAGTGGTAGCAATGTTAGGAGTGCCTGGTGTAGCCTCGGTAGTAGCTATTTCGATATTAATATAAAAAGTTTTTTAAAAAGTGTTGACTTATGAAGATTAAGAGAGTAATATTGTAGAAGTCGCCAAGAGGTAAGCGAAACGGCAGACAACATGAACATTGAAAACTGAACATGCAAAACGTTAAGAAATACAGCTTGAAAGACTAACTTCGGTTAGTTCGATAGCAAAACAATTTGGACATCATTTAATGATGATGCCAGCAAAACAAAATGAGCTTTTTAAGTTCTCTATTATGGAGAGTTTGATCCTGGCTCAGGACGAACGCTGGCGGCATGCCTAATACATGCAAGTCGAGCGAATGACGAAGAAGCTTGCTTCTTCTGATTTAGCGGCGGACGGGTGAGTAACACGTGGGCAACCTGCCCTGTAGATTGGGATAACTCCGGGAAACCGGGGCTAATACCAAATAATCCATTTCCTCACATGGGGAGATGTTAAAAGACGGTTTCGGCTGTCACTACAGGATGGGCCCGCGGCGCATTAGCTAGTTGGTGAGGTAACGGCTCACCAAGGCGACGATGCGTAGCCGACCTGAGAGGGTGATCGGCCACACTGGGACTGAGACACGGCCCAGACTCCTACGGGAGGCAGCAGTAGGGAATCTTCCACAATGGACGAAAGTCTGATGGAGCAATGCCGCGTGAGTGAAGAAGGTTTTCGGATCGTAAAACTCTGTTGTGAGGGAAGAACAAGTACGAGAGTAACTGCTCGTACCTTGACGGTACCTCATTAGAAAGCCACGGCTAACTACGTGCCAGCAGCCGCGGTAATACGTAGGTGGCAAGCGTTGTCCGGAATTATTGGGCGTAAAGCGCGCGCAGGCGGTCCTTTAAGTCTGATGTGAAATCCCACGGCTCAACCGTGGAAGGTCATTGGAAACTGGGGGACTTGAGTACAGAAGAGGAAAGCGGAATTCCAAGTGTAGCGGTGAAATGCGTAGAGATTTGGAGGAACACCAGTGGCGAAGGCGGCTTTCTGGTCTGTAACTGACGCTGAGGCGCGAAAGCGTGGGGAGCAAACAGGATTAGATACCCTGGTAGTCCACGCCGTAAACGATGAGTGCTAAGTGTTAGGGGGTTTCCGCCCCTTAGTGCTGCAGCTAACGCATTAAGCACTCCGCCTGGGGAGTACGGTCGCAAGACTGAAACTCAAAGGAATTGACGGGGGCCCGCACAAGCGGTGGAGCATGTGGTTTAATTCGAAGCAACGCGAAGAACCTTACCAGGTCTTGACATCCCGCTGACCGTTCTAGAGATAGATCTTTCCCTTCGGGGACAGCGGTGACAGGTGGTGCATGGTTGTCGTCAGCTCGTGTCGTGAGATGTTGGGTTAAGTCCCGCAACGAGCGCAACCCTTGATCTTAGTTGCCAGCATTTAGTTGGGCACTCTAAGGTGACTGCCGGTGATAAACCGGAGGAAGGTGGGGATGACGTCAAATCATCATGCCCCTTATGACCTGGGCTACACACGTGCTACAATGGACGGTACAGAGGGTCGCAACCCCGCGAGGGTGAGCTAATCCCATAAAACCGTTCTCAGTTCGGATTGTAGGCTGCAACTCGCCTACATGAAGCCGGAATCGCTAGTAATCGTGGATCAGCATGCCACGGTGAATACGTTCCCGGGCCTTGTACACACCGCCCGTCACACCACGAGAGTTTGTAACACCCGAAGTCGGTGGGGTAACCCTTACGGGAGCCAGCCGCCGAAGGTGGGACAGATGATTGGGGTGAAGTCGTAACAAGGTAGCCGTATCGGAAGGTGCGGCTGGATCACCTCCTTTCTAAGGATAATATCGGAATACAGATTTTTATCTGTATCTTAACGTTTTGCAGTTCAGTTTTGAATGTTCATTTTTATGAGCATTTGAAAACTTGTTCTTTGAAAACTGGATAAAAAGACATTGAAAGAAACAAATTCAAGAAATTCAATTTGTAATCACTTTTGTGATTATATTTTGCGTAGTATTTTTAACTACTATAGGAAGTCCGTGTTTTCACGGAGGACCAAATTAGGTTAAGTTAATAAGGGCGCGCGGTGAATGCCTTGGCACTAGGAGCCGAAGAAGGACGGCACTAACACCGATATGCTTCGGGGAGCTGTAAGTGAGCTTTGATCCGGAGATTTCCGAATGGGGAAACCCACTGTTCGTAATGGAGCAGTACATTTACGTGAATACATAGCGTATCTGTGGCACACCCAGGGAACTGAAACATCTAAGTACCTGGAGGAAGAGAAAGAAAAATCGATTCCCTGAGTAGCGGCGAGCGAAACGGGAATAGCCCAAACCAAGAGGCTTGCCTCTTGGGGTTGTAGGACACTCTACATAGAGTTACAAAGGAATGAGCTAGACGAAGCGATCTGGAAAGGTCCGCAGGATAGGGTAAAAGCCCCGTAGTCAAAAGTTCATTCTCTCTTGAGTGTATCCTGAGTACGGCGGAACACGTGAAATTCCGTCGGAATCTGGGAGGACCATCTCCCAAGGCTAAATACTACCTAGTGACCGATAGTGAACCAGTACCGTGAGGGAAAGGTGAAAAGCACCCCGGAAGGGGAGTGAAATAGATCCTGAAACCGCGTGCCTACAAGTAGTCAGAGCCCGTTAATGGGTGATGGCGTGCCTTTTGTAGAATGAACCGGCGAGTTACGATTACATGCAAGGTTAAGTTGAGAAGACGGAGCCGCAGCGAAAGCGAGTCTGAATAGGGCGAATGAGTATGTGGTCGTAGACCCGAAACCAGGTGATCTACCCATGTCCAGGATGAAGGTAAGGTAACACTTACTGGAGGTCCGAACCCACGCACGTTGAAAAGTGCGGGGATGAGGTGTGGGTAGCGGAGAAATTCCAATCGAACCTGGAGATAGCTGGTTCTCTCCGAAATAGCTTTAGGGCTAGCCTCAAACGTTAGAATCTTGGAGGTAGAGCACTGTTTGGACTAGGGGCCCATCCCGGGTTACCGAATTCAGACAAACTCCGAATGCCAATGATTTATGTTTGGGAGTCAGACTGCGAGTGATAAGATCCGTAGTCAAGAGGGAAACAGCCCAGACCACCAGCTAAGGTCCCAAAGTATTTGTTAAGTGGAAAAGGATGTGGCGTTGCTTAGACAACCAGGATGTTGGCTTAGAAGCAGCCATCATTTAAAGAGTGCGTAATAGCTCACTGGTCGAGTGACGCTGCGCCGAAAATGTATCGGGGCTAAACAAATCACCGAAGCTGTGGATTGATACCTATGGTATCAGTGGTAGGAGAGCGTTCTAAGGGCGTTGAAGTCAGACCGGAAGGACTGGTGGAGCGCTTAGAAGTGAGAATGCCGGTATGAGTAGCGAAAGATGGGTGAGAATCCCATCCACCGTATGACTAAGGTTTCCTGAGGAAGGCTCGTCCGCTCAGGGTTAGTCGGGACCTAAGTCGAGGCCGATAGGCGTAGACGATGGACAACAGGTTGATATTCCTGTACCACCAAACCACCGTTTGAGCAATGGGGGGACGCAGAAGGATAGGGTAAGCATGCTGTTGGTTATGCATGTCCAAGCAGTGAGGTGTGAGTGTAGGCAAATCCGCACTCTGTAACATTGAGCTGTGATGGCGAGGACTTAGTCCGAAGTTCCTGATTTCACACTGCCAAGAAAAGCCTCTAGCGAGGTGATAGGTGCCCGTACCGCAAACCGACACAGGTAGTCGAGGAGAGAATCCTAAGGTGAGCGAGAGAACTCTCGTTAAGGAACTCGGCAAAATGACCCCGTAACTTCGGGAGAAGGGGTGCTCTTTTGGGTGTATAGCCTAGAAGAGCCGCAGTGAATAGGCCCAGGCGACTGTTTAGCAAAAACACAGGTCTCTGCAAAACCGTAAGGTGAAGTATAGGGGCTGACGCCTGCCCGGTGCTGGAAGGTTAAGAGGAGTGCTTAGCGCAAGCGAAGGTGCGAATTGAAGCCCCAGTAAACGGCGGCCGTAACTATAACGGTCCTAAGGTAGCGAAATTCCTTGTCGGGTAAGTTCCGACCCGCACGAAAGGCGTAACGATCTGGGCACTGTCTCAACGAGAGACTCGGTGAAATTATAGTACCTGTGAAGATGCAGGTTACCCGCGACAGGACGGAAAGACCCCGTGGAGCTTTACTATAGCTTGATATTGAATTTTGGTGCAACTTGTACAGGATAGGCAGGAGCCTTAGAGCCCGGAGCGCCAGCTTCGGAGGAGGCGTCGGTGGGATACTGCCCTGGTTGTATTGAAATTCTAACCCATACCCGTAACCCGGGTAGGAGACAGTGTCAGGCGGGTAGTTTGACTGGGGCGGTCGCCTCCTAAAGTGTAACGGAGGCGCCCAAAGGTTCCCTCAGAATGGTTGGAAATCATTCGAAGAGTGTAAAGGCAGAAGGGAGCTTGACTGCGAGACCTACAAGTCGAGCAGGGTCGAAAGACGGGCTTAGTGATCCGGTGGTTCCGCATGGAAGGGCCATCGCTCAACGGATAAAAGCTACCCCGGGGATAACAGGCTTATCTCCCCCAAGAGTCCACATCGACGGGGAGGTTTGGCACCTCGATGTCGGCTCATCGCATCCTGGGGCTGTAGTCGGTCCCAAGGGTTGGGCTGTTCGCCCATTAAAGCGGTACGCGAGCTGGGTTCAGAACGTCGTGAGACAGTTCGGTCCCTATCCGTCGTGGGCGTAGGAAATTTGAGAGGAGCTGTCCTTAGTACGAGAGGACCGGGATGGACACACCGCTGGTGTACCAGTTGTTCTGCCAAGAGCATCGCTGGGTAGCTATGTGTGGACGGGATAAGTGCTGAAAGCATCTAAGCACGAAGCCCCCCTCAAGATGAGATTTCCCATTACGCAAGTAAGTAAGATCCCTCAAAGACGATGAGGTAGATAGGTTCGGGGTGGAAGCGTGGCGACATGTGCAGCTGACGAATACTAATCGATCGAGGACTTAACCAAATAGAATTTGCACATTTCAATGTCTTTTATCCAGTTTTGAGTGAACAAGCACTCATTGTCTAGTGATGATGGCGAAGAGGTCACACCCGTTCCCATACCGAACACGGAAGTTAAGCTCTTCAGCGCCGATGGTAGTTGGGGGTTTCCCCCTGCAAGAGTAGGACGTCGCTGGGCACTATGAAAAGTCGTTACCGAGTAATCGGTGGCGGCTTTTTTGATGTATACAATTTAAAGGAATCTAGTTTTTAGTTTCATTCAATATTATATAATATCTAACTTTGTGCTTTTCTCTGTATTAGACTTGTTTTATATATTAAATAACCTATCTCACAGAGAGACAACTCTATACTATGAGATTTGGTCTCGACTGCTAAGGAATTGTCTCGTGTTTGACTGAATTAGTCTCGGGTAGAGCACAATTGATGCCGAAAAACCGTTTTCTAACTAATTATAGATAATAATTCAAGACGTCTTTTCTGACTCTTGTGAGATTAGGCTTCGGATACTGAGGAAGTTTATTCTGGTTTCCAAGTGATGCAGCCTCGTGTTTGATCTAACCGTTCTAGAAGAACTGTTTTGTTACTTTGATTATGCTAAAATTTCAAAGCAACTCTCCAAATATAAACTTTTTTTGGATTATACGACCACTCTCCTATAGAAACAACACTTTATTTTAAGACCGTGCACTCCTTCTTAATGTATAATAGAAGAAGGAAACCAGAACAAAATAGTGGGGTAATAAAAAATGCAAGAGAAACGCCCGTTAGTCGAAGCAATAGAAAAATTTCATAAACAAAAACACATTTCTTTTCATGTGCCTGGACATAAAAATGGACTGTTATCAAATTTGCCAACAGCAATAAAAAAGACAATGGAGTATGACTTTACGGAGTTAGAAGGATTAGATGATTTGCATCATCCTGAAGGAGCTATAAAAGAGGCAGAGCAATTACTTTCAATGGCATACGGAGCTCATAAGAGTTTCTTTTTGGTAAATGGAACGACGGTAGGCAATCTAGCGATGATTTATGCTACCTGCCAATTTGGTGAGCAGATTATTGTTCAGAGAAATGCACATAAATCTATTTTCCATGCAATTGAACTAGTTGGAGCAGAGCCTATCTTTGTAACTCCAGAGTGGGATGAGAAAACCAAAACAGCTACCTGTGTAACGTTTGAAATTATTCAAGAAGCATTAGCAATATTTCCCCAAGCTAAAGCTATTGTATTAACCTATCCTAATTACTACGGTGTAGCATCTTTACAATTAGAAAGAATAATAAAATTGTGTCATGCGCACAACATACCAGTTCTAGTAGATGAGGCACATGGTGCACATTTTCAAGCCAATAAAGACTTTCCGAAATCTTCTCTTGCTTACGGAGCAGACCTAGTAGTTCAATCTGCTCATAAAACATTACCAGCATTAACGATGGGTTCCTTTTTGCATGTCAACTCGAATTTAATCGATACAAGACGAGTAAATAATTATTTAAGGATGCTACAGTCAAGTAGTCCGTCTTATCTATTATTAGCTTCTTTGGATGATGCGAGAAGCTATGTAGAAAGGTATAATGAGATTGATTTCAAGCATTTTATATATAGAAGAAAACTATTTATAGAGGCATTAGAGAAGATTCCTCGACTAGAAATCGTTCAAGTAGATGATCCACTCAAATTATTAATTCGTATTGAAAACTATTCAGGCTTTCAATTACGAAAAGTGTTGGAACAGCAGAATATTTTTGTGGAGTTAGCGGACACATATCAAATTTTAATGATTTTACCATTATTAAAACTTGAGCATGAATATCCTTTTGCAGAAATTCGAAAGCGCGTAAAGCATGCAGTGGATACATTGCGTAAAGAAGTTCCTATCAGGCCAAATAATCCTCTATCAATAAAACAAAAGTCAATTTCAACATTACATATCAATATAAGTTTGTTAAATGAAAAACAGGGCAAATGGATACCATACGTCCGATCCTTGGGTAAAATTGCAAAAAGAATGATTATTCCATATCCACCAGGCATTCCTCTAATATTGGCAGGAGAAAAAATAACGATAGCTATGTTAACGGAACTAGAAGAGTGGATAGAAATAGGTGCAGTATTTCATGGAGAGCATCGATTGGATGAAAAGTTAATATATGTGGTGGAGGAGTAATTGTGCAGAATAAAGGGTATTTTATATCAAGTGAAGGTCCTGAAGGGGCTGGAAAAACGACTGTGATGAATCTACTTGGAGTTAAATTAATAGATGAGGGCTTCGATGTAGTTATGACCAGAGAGCCAGGCGGCATTATGATTTCAGAAAAAATTAGAAACATAATATTGGATAACGAGCATATAATGATGGATAGCCGTACAGAAGCATTATTATATGCAGCAGCTAGAAGACAACATTTAGTAGAAAAAGTCCAACCTGCGTTAGATGCCGGAAAAGTAGTGATATGTGACCGATTTATAGATAGTTCACTTGCTTATCAAGGTTATGCAAGAGGCATTGGTGTTGATGAAATTTTGGCGATTAATCAGTTTGCAATTGGGAACACAATGCCGGATAAAACCATCCTCTTTGATATAGAACCAAAAGTGGGACTTGCCAGAATCGAAGCGCATAATAATAGAGAAAAAAACCGTTTAGATGTAGAAAGTTTGGCTTTTCATCAAAAAGTAAGAGAAGGTTACTTATCACTAGTAGAACGATATCCAAAACGCATTCAAGTTGTCGATGCTTCCCGATCATTAGAGATAGTATTAGATGAAGTTTATAATGTTATAAAAAGGGAATTAGAAATTATTAGATAATTCATGTTATAATAGTAAGAAGAAAAAAATAATAGGAGTGAGTATCGATGAAATTGATAGTAGCGGTAGTGCAGGATCAGGATAGTAATCGATTGTCTAATGCTTTAACAAAAGCAAAGTTCAGAGCAACCAAACTGGCAAGTACAGGTGGATTTTTACGCTCAGGGAATACTACGTTTTTAATAGGCACAGACGACTCATTAATATCATCAGCATTAGAGTTAATAAGAGATAATTGTAGAGCACGAGAGCAAATGGTTGCACCTGTTTCTCCAATGGGTGGAAATGCCGATTCATATATTCCATATCCAGTGGAAGTAGAAGTTGGAGGCGCCACGGTATTTGTTCTACCAATTGAACAATTCCATCATTTCTAATAATGAAGGAAGGGGTAGAAAAGGTTGAAAATAAATCAAGATGTACGAGTTGGTATAGATAAAATTCGGAAAGATTCTATTCAAAATAATGCACAATCAGCGAAATTTGGACAAATGATAACCAAGCATGATCAAAAAATGCAATCAGAAATATTAACCAGATTATTAGGAGATATTTCAACTGCTGGTGATCGTATTGCACGTTCCAGAAATTTACGTGATATGGCAAAGTTTAAAATGCTAATACGAAAGTTTTTACAAGAAGCCGTGGATTTTGGAATGGGTTTAAAGCAATCACATACTTGGAATCGCTTTGGTGAAGGCAGAAAACTGAAACTAGTTGAGACTATTGATGAAAAACTAGTCGAGTTAGCGGAAGAGATCTTAGATAAAGAGAAAAGCTCCATTGATTTGTTAGACAAAATCGGAGAAATAAAAGGTCTACTAATAAATCTATACACGTAAATTCCCGTGTTTTCGCTTTAAGCGAGGCACGGGAATTTTTCAAAATTAATATTCAGTAGTAAATACGTTTAGGAGAACTTGATAAGAGAAGGTGATTCACATGGAAGATTGGTCTATTGAAGGGATAGAAAAAGTACAACCTGTTGCGATTAAACAAATACAATCCATTGTATCGAAAAAACGAGTAGGACATGCATATGTAATCGATGGTGCTAAAGGGACAGGAAAAACGAAGGTCATGCAATTTTTTGTTCAACTAATTTTTTGCGAAAATCCGACAAAAAATGTTCCATGTGAAACATGTCGATCATGCAAAAGATTAAAATCAACTAATCATTTGAACTTTACAGAAATAGAGCCAGACGGTCAATTTATTAAAAGAGGTCAAATCGATGAACTAATACAAGAAATGAGTAAGACAGCTATCGAAACAGGGCGTAAAATATATGTGATTCACCATGCCGACCAGTTAAATGCTAGTGCTGCAAATGCATTGCTTAAATTTTTGGAAGAGCCACAAAGTGAAATAACTGCAATTCTTTTAACAGATAAAGTTCATGCACTCATTCCAACCATACGCTCCAGATGCCTGCTGCTCAGCTTAGCTGCTATGCCTCAGTCCATTTTAAAACAGAAATTAATAGAAGTAGGAATTACTGATTCAATGGCTTCTACTGTATGTAAAATGACGAATCAAGTCGAAGAAGCTAAACTTTTAGCGAAAGACGAGCTTTTTGGACTTGCAAGGAAATCAGTGTTAAAATTGGTTGAAGCAAGTGGTAAAAGTATTCAAGATGCGCTAATGTGTATTCAAACAGATTTTGGTCCACTTTTAAAAGAGAAAGAACAGGCAGAACAAGCATTAGATTTACTACTATTCGCCTATCGTGATATAGTAGCAATAAAAGCTAGTCCCATCGCAGTTTGTACTTATCCGGACATGATCAATTATTGGAAGCAGGTTGCTTTACATACAACGTATGAGCAATTATCTAAACAATTAGAAATGATATTACATGCAAAACAAAATTTGCATAAAAACATGAACCGAACGCTGATGATGGAGCAATTAATGTTAAATCTGCAGGAGGGATTTACTTTTGTATAACGTTGTAGGAGTCCGCTTCAAAAAAGCGGGTAAAATATATTATTTTGATCCAGTGGATTTTATTTTAGAAAAAGATGACTATGTCATCGTAGAAACTGCTAGAGGTGTAGAGTACGGAAAAGTTGTTGTACCAATTAAGCAGGTAGGTGAGCATGATGTAGTGCTTCCATTAAAGCAAGTAGTTAGGCCATCAACAGAGAAAGATCGAATTCAAGTGGATGAAAATCGATTAGAATCTGCTCAAGCTTTAGCTTTAGGAACAGAAAAGATTTTAGAAAGAGAACTAGAAATGAAGCTGGTAGATGTTGAATATACATTTGACCGAAACAAAATTATTTTTTACTTTACTGCAGAAGGTCGTGTAGATTTTCGTGATTTGGTAAAAGATTTAGCTTCTGTATTTAGAACTCGAATAGAGCTTAGACAAATAGGGGTTCGTGACGAAGCAAAAATGTTAGGCGGCATTGGTCCATGTGGTCGTATGCTATGCTGTTCAACCTTTTTAGGTGATTTTGAGCCTGTATCTATTAAAATGGCAAAAGATCAAAACTTGTCATTAAATCCTTCTAAAATTTCTGGATTATGTGGTCGATTGATGTGTTGTTTAAAATATGAAAATGATGAATATGAAATGGCACGAGAACAAATGCCTGATATTGGGGACAGAATAGAAACTCCAGAAGGTTTAGGAAAAGTCGTCAGTATGAATATTTTAGAAAGAGTACTACGTATAGAGTTGAATGATCCACACCGAGTGTTAGATTATACGTTAGAAGAAATTATAAACCATACGGAAAATCCGGTACAATGGTCAGGGCAATGAGGTGAATGTGTGATGGACCGAAATTTTTTTGATACAATTACAGAATTTGAAAAACAATTAGAGTCCACGCAGCTGCAATTTCGCGCTTTAAAAGAATTTGTAGCGATAATGGTAGAGGAACGTCAAGCGCTGCAGCAAGAGAATAATCTTTTAAGACAAAGACTTGATGAAATGCATGAAAAAGAATTACTGCTAGAAAAAGCTCAAGAAGAAAAAGTGCAGTTAAGCAAAACAGATATTGGAGAAGGCTATGATAATCTTGCACGACTATATCAGGAAGGCTATCATGTATGTCATGTTCACTTCGGAAGTTCTAGGAAAGAAGAAGATTGTCTATTTTGCTTGTCATTTTTGAGTAAACAAAACATATAATCAATTGACTGATGCCACTCCAAAAGTGGGTGTCAGTCTTTTGTTTTGCTGGGGGAATCAATTATGGAACTATGGTTAAGGGATGATGAAAGACTTGATTACTTATTGGCAGAAGAATTGAGAATTATTCAAAGTCCTTCTGTTTTTTCATTCTCGTTAGATGCGGTGCTTCTTTCAAGATTTACTTATGTCCCAATCAGTAGAGGGAAAATTGTCGATCTATGCACTGGTAATGGTGCCATACCATTATTTTTAAGCGCAAGAACAAAAGCAGAAATTATTGGAATTGAATTGCAAGAACGACTAGCAGATATGGCGAAAAGAAGTGTGCAATACAATAAGTTAGATTCACAAGTCATGATTAAACAAGCGGATGTCAAAGGAATTGCTACGCAAATTGGATTTGAAAAATACGATGTCGTGACATGTAATCCACCTTATTTTCCTGCACATGAAGCAAGTGATAAAAATCTAAAGGAACATTTAGCGATAGCTAGACATGAAATCCATCTCACTTTGGACGAGGCAGTTCGTTCAGCTAGCGAATTGTTAAAACAAGGTGGGAAAGCCGCTTTTGTTCATCGTCCAGGAAGGCTACTCGATATAGTGACCGCAATGAGAGCTAATCGGTTAGAACCAAAGCGCATTCGATTTGTTTATCCAAAGGAAGGTAAGGAAGCGAATACTTTATTAATAGAAGGAATAAAAGATGGCAAGCCAGATTTGAAAATCCTACCTCCTCTATATGTCTATGGAGAAAATGGAGAATATACAGAAGAAGTGAAAGAGCTACTTTATGGGAAAGAATGAAAAAAAGCATACTTTTTATGTGTTAAAATGTAGCGACGGGTCTTACTACGCTGGATATACGAATGATTTAGAAAAAAGAATTAGCGTACATAACGGAGGTAAGGGTGCAAAATATACGCGAGCAAAACTCCCCGTTGTTTGCATATTCCATGAAGTGTATGAAACTAAGCAAGAGGCCATGCAAGCAGAATATGCATTTAAACAACTAACTAGACCACAAAAGACTCATTATATGGGAGGGCAAATAAAAGATGAAATCTCAAAAGTCGACCGAACATGAACAGACTAGCTGCTTATACTTAGTTGCGACACCCATTGGTAATTTAGAAGATATGACAATGCGAGCAATTAGAATCCTAAAAGAAGTAGATATGATCGCTGCCGAAGATACCCGAAATACGAAAAAGCTGTGTAATTACTTCGAAATCTTAACTCCGCTAATGAGTTATCATGATCATAATCAACAAGTAGGTGGAGAGAAGATATTAGATTTATTAAGACAAGGAAAACGTATTGCATTAGTAAGTGATGCTGGTTTACCTTGTATCTCAGATCCAGGAGCAGACATTGCTGCAAAAGCGGTTAGTGAAGGGTTTGCAGTCGTTCCAATTCCTGGTGCAAATGCAGCACTTAGTGCATTAATTGCCTCCGGATTGACGACACAACCATTTTTCTTTTATGGATTTTTAAGTAGAAATAAAAAAGAACGAAAAGAAGAGATATCAAAGATCCAAAAAAGACAAGAATCTATTATCTTATATGAATCTCCACATCGTTTAAAGGACTCATTAAAAGATATGCAAGCAATAATGGATAGTAGTCGAAAGATTGTATTAGCAAGAGAATTGACGAAAAAATTTGAAGAGTTTTTAAGAGGAACGATTGATGAAGCTGTGGCGTGGGCAGAGCAAGCTGAAATTCGCGGGGAATTTTGTATTGTGTTAGAGGGAACAAGTGATGACCAAGTAGATGAAACAGAAACCCCTTGGTGGGAACAGTTAAGTATTGAGGAGCATGTAAATCGTATTATAGAAGAAAAGCAATGTACATCGAAAGAAGCGATCAAAGAAGTTGCTATTCAAAGGGGTTTATCGAAGAGAGATATTTATCAAGACTATCATGTAAGATGAATAAGACATTATTATTCTATGAAATAAAGAAAATCCGTATACCATAATAATGGATACGGATTTTTTATTTATTTTAAATTATTTTGAATTTCTTTAATAAGTAATTCTGCACCTTCAGGGCTTAGAATTAGTTTTCCATTAACAAGACGTAGGTTGTCATCAGATACTTCCCCTGTTACAGCACAAGTCATGTTTGGCATGTATTTTTTTAGAATAATTTTGTCATCATCAACGTAGATTTCAAGAGCATCCTTTTCTGCAATACCTAATGTGCGACGAAGTTCAATTGGAATAACTACGCGTCCTAACTCATCAACTTTACGAACAATACCTGTAGATTTCATAATAAATTTTTCTCCTCTCAAGAGTGCGTTTTTTTCGTCAAGATTCGACATAAATCTCTTTGATGTTATTTATCATACCAAGTAATACCATTTCCGTCAATAATTTAAGAGAAGACTAATAAAGGTTTTTGATAAAAAAACATTAAAATATGCATTATTTTAATAAAAAATTGATGTATCTTTTATGATAATAGGAATTATTTTGATATATTAACTATTTTAATGAAAAACTAATTTACCTAATTAATATTCGACAAATCTTGCGTTAATTAATTAATTGAAACAAGTTCAACGTTTCGATAGAATAAAGAATAAAGAAGATTCAACATTGGAGGAAGCTTTACATTGAAAGATCAACAGAGAACATTTTATATAACAACACCAATTTATTATCCGAGTGGGAAATTTCATATCGGTACTGCTTATACGACTGTAGCATCTGATGCAATGGCCCGTTACAAAAGATTAAGAGGTTTTGATGTGCGTTTTCTTACAGGGATGGACGAGCATGGTCAAAAAATACAAGAGAAAGCACAAGAAGCTGGTATGGAGCCTCAAGTATATGTAAATGAGATTGCAGCGGCTGCAAAAAAAGTGTGGGCGCTAATGGATATATCATATGATGATTTTATTCAAACTACGGAGGAACGTCATAAAAAAGTCGTTGAAACTATTTTTCAAAAGTTTTTAAACAATGGAGATATTTATAAAGGTGAATATGAGGGATGGTATTGTACACCCTGTGAATCATTTTTCACAGAAACACAATTAGTAGACGGCAATTGTCCAGATTGCGGTCGTTCCGTTCATAAAGTAAAAGAAGAATCTTACTTCTTTAATATGAAGAAATACGCAGATCGATTATTAGCATACTATGAAGATAATTTAGGGTTTATTGAACCAGAGTCTAGAAAAAATGAAATGATTAATAATTTTATTAAGCCTGGTTTAGAGGATCTATCTGTATCTAGAACATCCTTTGACTGGGGAATTCACGTACCTGGGGATCCGAAGCATATCATTTATGTATGGGTGGATGCGTTAACGAATTATATTACATCGCTTGGGTATTTAACTGAGGATGATTCGCTGTTCCAAAAATTTTGGCCAGCAGACGTACACGTTGTAGGAAAGGATATTGTTCGATTCCATACAATTTATTGGCCAATCTTCTTAATGGCTCTAGACTTACCACTTCCTAAAAAAGTATTTGCTCACGGATTTATTATGATGAAAGACGGTAAAATGTCGAAGTCAAAAGGGAATGTGGTATATCCAGAAATGTTGGTAGAACGCTACGGTTTAGATGCAACTCGCTACTTCCTATTGCGTGAGCTTCCTTTTGGACAAGATGGCGTATTTTCTCCTGAATCATTTGTGGAACGAACAAATTTCGATTTAGCAAATGACTTAGGCAACTTGTTAAATAGAACTGTTTCCATGATTAATAAATACTTTGATGGAAAAATTCCAGTTAATCAAAGTGAACCTACTGAATTTGATGCAGCGCTTCATCAATTTGCAAAAGAAGTAGTGGAAAAGTATGAAGCAAATATGGAAAAAATGCAATTCAGCATTGTGTTAGGAGATTTATGGTCATTAGTGTCTCGTACAAATAAATATATTGACGAAACACAACCCTGGGCACTTGCAAAAGACGAAGCATTGAAAGGTCAATTAGCAGCAGTAATGACGAATTTAGCAGAAAGTTTGCGTCAAATTGCTATATTGACTCAACCCTTTATGACGAATAGTCCAAAAGAAATTATTGGACAGCTTGGTTTAAAAGAAGCGTATTTGACATGGGATCTACTAGGATCATTTAATGTGATTGAAGATGGAATGCAAGTAATTACAACGGGTGTTCCAATTTTTCCACGACTAGACGTGGAAGTAGAGGTAGCCTATATTCGAGAGCAAATGCGTGGGTCAGTACAAACTCCACAAGAAGAAGTGGAAGAAGAGCCTCAAGCGGAAGAAATTTCTATTGATGATTTCTTCAAAGTAGATTTACGTGTAGCGACAGTTATCGATTGCGAACCAATTCCAAAAGCAGACAAATTGTTAAAGTTACAACTGGATATGGGGTATGAAAAACGTCAAGTTGTTTCAGGGATTGCCCAACACTATAAACCAGAAGACCTAGTCGGTAAAAAAGTTATTGTAGTAGCGAATTTGAAACCGGTAAAACTTAGAGGAGAACTGTCCCAAGGGATGATTCTCGCAGGTGAAAAAGATGGTTATTTAACACTTGCAACAGTGGATGAAAAACTTGAAAATGGCGCACAAGTAAAATAATTTCCTATGACCTGTCACGAAATTTGTGGCAGGTCTATTTAAATTACAACTATTTTAAAATACTATTTTCAACAAGTAATTAATGTATAATTTTTGAAGTTAAGGAATTTAAATATTCATGCGTTAAACTAAAAAACGTGACTTTAATATTGCAATTGTAATAGTATTGTGAAGTGGATAAAGACAATTTAATGTGAAATTAACCTAAGCAAGGAGAAAAGACTATGTATATAGACACACATGTTCATCTAAATGCAGATCAGTACGACGAGGATCTCCAAGAAGTGATTGATAGAGCAATAGCTGCAAATGTACAGAGAATGATTGTCGTTGGATTTGATCATAAAACAATTGAGCGCGCAATGAAGCTTGCGGAAAATTATCCGTTTATTTATGCAGTAATCGGTTGGCATCCAGTAGATGCAATTGATTGCACAGAGGAAGATCTACAATGGATTGAAGAACTTTCTGCGAATAAAAAAGTGGTCGGCATTGGGGAAACTGGACTTGATTATTACTGGGATAAGTCACCTAAAGATGTTCAACAAGCATTATTTCGTAAACAAATACGTCTAGCGCAAAAAGTAAACTTGCCGATTATTATACATAATCGAGAGGCAACAGAAGACGTTTTACGTATTTT
Organism: Psychrobacillus sp. L3; assembly: GCF_042945595.1. GTDB lineage: Bacteria > Bacillota > Bacilli > Bacillales_A > Planococcaceae > Psychrobacillus. Next base: position 49,240 of record NZ_CP168493.1, read on the forward strand.
AAAAGAAGAAGAAGCACATTTGACTGGTGGAATCATGCATTGCTTTGGTGGAAGCGTAGAAACGGCTCTTCAATGTATTGATATGAACTTTATGATCTCACTTGGCGGTCCAGTTACATTTAAAAATGCAAAAAAGCCAAAAGAAGTAGCAACAGAAATTCCGTTAGAACATTTATTGATTGAAACAGATGCACCGTATTTAGCTCCGCATCCTCATCGTGGAAAAAGAAATGAACCTTCACTTGTACCACTTGTAGCAGAAGAAATTGCACGTTTAAAAGGTATATCTATAGAAGAAGTGGCAGTTGCAACTACGAAAAATGCAAAAGATTTTTTTGGACTTATTGATTAAAAAATGTAGAACTTTCTATACTGTTAACAGAGGGATTTTTTGGTTAGTTAGAACTATAAAAAAATCTGTAAGTGTTGACAAGCTGAAAAGTACTCTATATAATCATCCGAGTGAACAAGGAGGCGTTTTTCATGTCAAATAATACCATGGGAAACCTGTTCTTTCATTCATTGAGGAGCAAGCAAACACTAGTAATGGTTGGAACTATACTATTGTTTCTTGCAGTAGTTTCTTTCGTTTTATTCGAAGGAACAAAGAAAACTGTTGCTTTAACAGTTAATGGTGAACAACAAGAGATTTTAACGCATGCAAATACAGTTGGTGAACTACTAAAACAAAATGATATAGTAGTTGCCAACGAAGATTATTTAAAACCCTCAGTGAACACGACAATCAAAAATAATTTAGCGATTGAGTGGGAGCAGGCAAGACAAATAGAAATCACGGTGAATGGAAAAATTCAAACCATTACAACTACTGCTGATTTAGTTTCAGAAATACTCGCAAAGGCAAATGTTCAACTAGACGAACATGATGCAGTAACACCTGCTGTGAATGCAGAGGTTGGACCCGATTGCAAAGTTGCTATTGAAAAAGCGTTTGATGTAACCCTTTTAGATGGTAAGCATGAGCAAAAGGTAAGGTCCACTTCGACTACGGTCGCTGACTTTTTAAAACAACATAACATTCAAATGAATGAATTCGACCGAGTGGGACGGGAAATGGATGAATTAGTACTTCCGAATTCTGTAATACAAATAGTGCGAGTAGAAAAGGTCACCGATGTAGTTGAGGAAGAAACAAACTTTGCAGTAGAAACGAAAAAAGATGACTCGCTATTAAAAGGGAAAGAAAAAGTAGTGCAAGCCGGAGAAAAAGGATCCGTTTCACGAAGTTATGAAGTCATAAAAGAAAATGGCAAAGAAGTATCTCGTAATGTAGTTAGTGAAAAGATTATCAAAGAACCAACGAAAAAAGTTGTAGCAGTGGGTACTAAGATTGTTACGGCTAGTGTTTCTCGTGGAGAAAATTCGTCATCTACACCATCAGGAGGAAGCGAGTTTTACGTAACCGCAACAGCATATACAGCTTATTGTAACGGTTGTACTGGTGTTACTACATCTGGTTTAAACTTGAAATCCAATCCAGACTTAAAAGTAATTGCAGTAGATCCTAGTGTTATTCCACTTGGATCAAAAGTTTGGGTGGAGGGCTATGGTTATGCTGTAGCGGGTGATACTGGTGGAGCAATAAAAGGAAATAAAATTGATTTATTTATGCCTTCTAAGTCCCAAGCATATGACTTTGGACGCAAAAAAGTGCGTATTAAAGTATTAAATTAACTTAATTCACCAAACTTCAAATCATGCACAGGTGTATTTGAAAAAATGCTTTTTTACTTTGTAACTGCCCGGACTCCAGAGTCTGTTCTTCTGCGGTCACTCGTCGTAGAAGGGCATTATGGATCTAGGTAGACAAAGATGTTTGCGTTTTTCTTATCATAAAGCTTCCCTTTCGTTGGTTAGGGAAGCTTTTTTGCGTTATGATAGAAAGCAGGAGAAAGAAAGAAAAGAGGAAGTTTGCTTGCGAATAAAAGAAGTAATAGTCGTAGAAGGAAAAGATGACACAACCGCTATTAAACGATCCGTTGAAGCAGATACTATAGAAACGAATGGATCTGCCATTTCTAAAGAAACACTTATTAAAATCCAACATGCACAAGATAAAAGAGGGATTATTGTTTTTACTGATCCAGATTATCCAGGGAGACGTATACGTGCAATTATTGAAGAGCATGTTCCGGGTGTGAAACATGCCTTTTTATCGAAAGAAAAAACGATTGCTAAAAACGGTAAAGGGCTTGGGATTGAGCATGCAAAAGATGAGGATATTCGACAGGCACTTGCGGGTGTTTATACTCCAAAGTCTGATGGGGATGCAGCACCAAATATTCCTTTAGAAGTTTTAATTGAAGGAAAGCTCATTGGTCACCCAAACTCCAAAGAGCGAAGAACAATACTTGGAGAATTGTTGAAAATAGGTTATACAAATGGAAAGCAATTACAAAAAAGACTTTCTATTTTTCAAATTAGCAAACAGCAGCTAGAGGAAGCAATCATGCAGCTTGATATGGAGGATAAATAATTTATGCAAAAAGATATAGCAACACCAATTCGCACTCAGGAAATACTGAAGAAATACGGCTTCTCATTCAAAAAAAGCTTAGGTCAAAACTTTTTAATTGATCCGAACATCTTACGTAATATTGTGTCACATGCAGATTTAACAAAAGATTCTGCAGCTATTGAAATTGGACCAGGAATTGGCGCGTTAACCGAGCATTTAGCAAGAGCGGCAGGAAAAGTAGTCGCGTTTGAAATTGATCAAAGATTGCTACCAGTTTTAGAAGATACCCTATCCCCATATGAAAATGTAGAAATTATTCACTCGGATATTTTAGAAGTTGATGTAAAACAAATTTTTCAGGATAAATTAGCCGATTATAAAGATGTAATGGTCGTTGCAAATTTACCTTATTATGTAACAACGCCAATTTTATTAAAGTTGTTAATGGATCGTCTGCCTATTCGTGGAATGGTCGTTATGATGCAAAAAGAAGTGGCAGATCGAATTACAGCTTCACCCGGTACAAAAGCTTATGGGTCACTTTCTATCGCAATACAATATTATATGAAGGCAGAAGTAGCGATGGTAGTACCAAAAGCTGTTTTCATGCCGCAACCTAATGTGGATTCCGCTGTTATAAAGCTTACTCGACATCTGAAGCCGCCTGTGACTGTAATAGATGAAGACTTTTTATTTAAAGTTTCTAGAGGTTCGTTTGTTCAAAGAAGAAAAACAATTATTAATAATTTACAGTCCTCTTTACCAAATGGCAAGGAAAAGAAAGAGATAATTATTCATTCTTTAGAGAAAGTAAATATTAATCCATCTAGAAGAGGTGAGACTTTGTCCATTGAAGAATTTGGACGTTTGGCAGATGAATTATATCCGCATTTCCATTAACTCTACTTGTTACAATATTAGTAATATTTATAAACAAAAGTAGTGATTATAAGGAATAAATGTATTGACAACTATATGCTTTGATTGTTAAAATGTTTTGTTTGACAAAAAAATAAATGAATGGTATTATAGTATTCAGTGAGGTGTAAGCAGAATGCCAAAAACTTTAGCTGATATTAAAAAGTCATTAGATCATCATTTAGGCAAACGTTTGCAATTAAAAGCAAACGGAGGACGTAAAAAAACAATCGAGCGAGCGGGCGTATTGAGAGAGACTTATCATGCGGTTTTCGTTATCGACTTGGATCAGGATGAAAATTCTTTTGAACGTGTATCTTATAGTTATGCAGACATTTTGACAGAAGCAGTAGAAATCACTATTTATGATGAAGCAAATAATTTAATAGTTGTAAAATGATTATTTAGAACTTTTATTTTTTCTATATTTCGAAACAAACTGCTTTTGCATTCCTGTGAATGTAAAGGGAGTTTTTTTTTGTTTATAGGACATACTATAAATGCTAGTTGTTTAAAAGGAGGATACACCACGTATGGCTAAAAAAGGTATTATGTCTGATCAATTGAAAGAAGAGATTGCAAAAGATCTTGGATTTTATGATGTAGTCAAGACCGAGGGCTGGGGTGGGATAAAATCACGCGATGCTGGTAATATGGTAAAAAGAGCAATTGAAATGGCTGAACAACAAATGAAGTCACCAAAGTAAATTTTTCGTATGACCATTCTGGTTTTAAACTGGCAAGCAAACGAGATCCAAAATAATAAACAACTAGCGTTTTGGAAAGGTGGAGAAATCTGCCTTTCCTTTTTGAATGGATAATAAAAATTCCTAAAAAACTGTACAAAGTCCAGCTAGAAGTTCTTCTTAGATCTGAATTATAGTTGAATCGACACGATGTCATGAACTTAGACTGTATACCTATGGCATAGTCGCTTCCTCATTTCTTATGCGGTGTGTTAAAATAGGGAACAACCTATGTTTGAAAAGGAGCAGATGGAATGTACTATGTAAAAGCACCTGCTAAAATAAATTTAACACTCGATGTATTACATAAACGTCCAGATGGTTATCATGAAGTCGAAATGATTATGACGACTGTTGATTTGTCAGACCGTATTGGATTAGAACCAAGAGAAGATGGGAAAATACATATTCTGTCTGTGGATCGTTTTGTTCCTACTGATTTTAGAAATTTAGCATACCAAGCAGCAAAGATATTAAAAGAAATGTATCATGTAAAGTCTGGAGTTACGATTAAGATTGAAAAAAACATTCCAGTTGCCGCTGGATTAGCTGGCGGTAGTAGTGATGCTGCTGCAACTCTAAGAGGATTAAATACACTCTGGAGTTTAGGGTTATCTTTAGATGAACTTGCGCAAATCGGCACAAAAATAGGTTCTGATGTTGCATTTTGTGTGTATGGCGGAACAGCACTTGCCACGGGGCGAGGAGAAAAGATTCAAGAATTGCCGTCTCCAGCAAATTGTTGGGTAATTCTTGCAAAACCTACTCTAGGAGTTTCTACGGCAGATATTTACGGAAATTTAAAACTAAATCAGATAGAACATCCAAATACAAAACAAATGGTAGAAGCGATTGAAAAAAAAGATTTTGTGCAAATGTGTGCCTCCGTGGGAAATGTGTTAGAAAATGTTACATTAAAACTGTATCCAGAAGTTGCTAATTTAAAGGATCAAATGCAAAAATTTGGAGCGGATGCAGTATTGATGAGCGGCAGTGGTCCCACGGTGTTTGGGATAGTTCAACATGAATCAAGGGTACAAAGAGTTTATAATGGACTTCGTGGCTTTTGTGATGAAGTATATGCCGTTAGATTAATAGGAGAACGGGACTCACTTGCTTAAATGCGGATGATTGTGATACGTTTTCTTTAAAATATTCGTGTTTGGAGGTGATTGTATGAAATGGAAAAGAAGTGAACGACTCGTAGATATGACGCAATACATGATAGAACATCCCCATAAGTTAATTCCTTTAACGTACTTTGCATCTTTATACCAATCCGCTAAATCTTCCATTAGTGAAGATCTAACGATTATAAAAGAAACGTTTGAAGAAAGAGGCAGAGGCTTACTAATAACCGTCCCAGGAGCAGCTGGAGGGGTGAAATTCATTCCTACTATGACAAGCCAAGATGTTAATGAAATAACACAGAGCCTAATAGAGCAACTTTCAAAAGCTGATCGTTTACTACCAGGTGGCTATTTATATATGACAGATTTATTAGGAAATCCTTCTCTTATGAATAAGGTAGGTAAAATATTTGCATCTGCTTTTGCACATGAAAAAATAGATGCCATAATGACAGTTGCAACAAAAGGTATTTCGATTGCACATGCAATTGCAAGACATTTAAATGTACCAGTTGTGGTAGTTCGTAGAGATAGCAAAGTAACGGAAGGTCCTACGGTAAGTATTAACTACGTATCTGGGTCTGCAAGACGTATCCAAACCATGGTTCTTTCGAAAAGAAGTATGAAAAAAGGACAACGTGTTTTAATCACTGATGACTTTATGAAAGTGGGCGGAACAATTAATGGAATGAAAAACCTGCTCGAGGAGTTTAATTGTGAACTTGCAGGAATAGCTGTATTAGTTGAGGCGGATCATGAAGGCGAACAACTAGTGGACGAATATTTATCACTTATAAAATTACGTGAAGTCAATGAAAAAGATGGTACAATTGTTTTAACGGAAGGCAACTATTTTGAGAAGGGTGGAAACAATGATGAAAGCAGTAACAACAACTAATGCACCAGCGGCTATCGGTCCTTACGTACAAGGAGTGATTGTGAACGGAATGTTTTATAGTTCAGGGCAGATTCCATTAACTCCCCAGGGAGAAGTTGTAGAAGGTTCTATTACAGAACAAACAGCTCAAGTATTTGCTAATTTAAATGCGGTGCTTACAGAAGCTGGAACTTCATTGTCAAAAGTAGTTAAAACACTTGTTTTCTTAAAAGATATGAATGATTTTGCAGAATTTAACGAAGCATATGAAAAATATTTTGAGGGTCATAAACCAGCGCGCTCTGCAGTAGAAGTAGCAAGACTCCCGAAAGATGTAAAAGTAGAAATAGAAATAATAGCAGTTGTCTAATCAAAAGAGTATGCCTTCTTCGGAAAGCATACTTTTTTTATTTGTCATTAAACATGGTCAATAAATTAAAAAAAATGCGATATTTTAATATTAAAAATATTTTCATAAAAAAGAAGGATACTGGAAAGTTTTGTAGAATTACTATAATAGGATTTTTTCAACTAAGAAGAGAGGTGGTGTAAAAATGGAAGTAACGGACGTAAGATTACGTAAGGTACTATCAGATGGTCGTATGAGGGCTATCGCTTCCATTACACTGGACAACGAGTTTGTTGTACATGATATTAGAGTAATTGATGGAAATGCAGGATTATTTGTTGCAATGCCAAGTAAAAGAACGCCAGAAGGTGAATTCAGAGATATAGCTCATCCGATAAATTCTGGAACACGTACAAAAATTCAAGAAGCGGTATTATATGCTTATCATTTGAGTGGTGAACCAGAGGAAGAGGAACAAACAGTAGAAGTTAGTTATTAGTAATTAGATATGCTAAACGTACACAGTAAAATTATAATTTCTGAATTAAGCCATTTCTAAGGAGATGGTTTTTTTGTGCTAAAATTATCCATTTTACTTGGTTTGTCATGTATTTGTCAATAGATATTTCCTTGAAAAATCACGCTATTTCCGCTATAGTCAAAAGAGGAAATTAGCCCACTGGAGGGAAAACGGAAAATGACAAATACTTATGCGGTTGTGTTAGCTGCTGGTAAGGGAACTCGTATGAAGTCTAGTCTATATAAAGTACTACATCCTGTTTGTGGGAAACCTATGGTAGAACATGTTGTAGCAAACATGGAGAAGCTCGGCGTTGAAAAGATTGTAACAATTGTTGGACATGGGGCAGAAACTGTTCAAGGCAAGTTAGGTACTAGAAGTGAATACGCTCTACAAGCGGAGCAGCTAGGTACAGCTCATGCAGTTTTACAAGCGGAGACGGCACTTCTAAATCTTTCGGGTACAACTATTGTTATATGTGGAGACACGCCTCTAATTACTGCTGAAACAATGAGGGATCTATTAGATCTTCATAAAGAAACAGGCGCAAAAGCAACTATTTTAACAGCAATTGCGAGTAATCCAACAGGTTATGGAAGGGTTATTCGAGCGGAAGATGGTAGTGTAAAAAATATCGTAGAACAAAAAGATGCATCTACAGAAGAGCAACTTGTAAATGAGATTAACTCAGGAACTTATTGTTTTGATAACGAGGCATTATTCAAATCGTTGAAATTAGTAAAAAACGAGAATTCTCAAGGTGAATATTATTTGCCGGATGTAATTGAAATTTTGCAAAAAGATGGAGAGATAATTTCTGCATATGCAGCAAAAGACTTTGATGAAATTTTAGGTATAAATGATCGAATTGCACTTTCTCAAGCAGAACAAACTATGAGATCCCGTATTGCACATCACCATATGCGTGAAGGCGTGACAATTATTGATCCTCAAAATACATACATTAGTAGCGACACTATAATTGGGGCAGATACAGTTATTCAGCCAGGTGTAATGATTGAAGGAAAAACAGTTATTGGTGGAAATTGTACGATTGGTCCAAACAGCCATATAGTTTCTAGTGTGATTGGTACAGGAACGACTATCCATTCTTCTGTTATTCTATCAAGCGAGATTGGCGATCACACGGCTATTGGTCCATTTGCACATATTCGACCACAGACAGAGGTTGGAAATGATGTGAAAATTGGTAACTTTGTCGAAGTAAAAAAATCCATAGTAGGAAATGGAAGCAAAATTTCTCATTTGAGTTATATGGGAGACGCATCTATTGGTTCAAATGTGAATATTGGATGTGGCACAATTACTGTAAACTATGATGGAAAAAATAAATTTGTAACGAAGATTGAAGATGATGCTTTTGTTGGTTGTAACTCCAATTTAGTAGCACCGGTTACAATTGGCAATAAAGCATATGTTGCTGCGGGCTCTACCATTACAAAAGATGTACCTGATGAAGCACTTGCGATCGGACGTGCTCGACAAGAAAATAAATTAGGCTACGTAAATAAACTAAAACTAAAATAACCCACTATCCAGGAGGATTATCATGCCAGAACAATACAAAAACTCAAAATTGAAAATATTCACATTAAATTCTAACAGAGAATTAGCTGAAGAAATTGCGAAGGAAGTAGGACTTCCATTAGGTAAATCTACAGTAACTAGATTTAGCGATGGAGAAGTCCAAATCAATATTGATGAAAGTATTCGAGGGTGTGACGTATTCATCGTTCAATCAACTTCAGGTCCTGTAAACGAACATCTGATGGAATTGTTAATTATGCTTGACGCTGTTAAACGCGCATCGGCTAGAACAGTAAGCGTAGTATTACCTTATTACGGATATGCGCGTCAAGATAGAAAAGCGCGTGCTCGTGAACCAATCACGGCTAAACTTGTCGCGGATCTTTTAACTACAGCAGGGGCAACTCGTGCAATCGTACTTGATCTACATGCTCCCCAAATTCAAGGATTCTTTAATATTCCAATTGATCACTTAGTTGCTGTTCCTATTTTATCTGATTACTTCTTAGGGAAAGATCTTGATCCATCCGAATTAGTTATCGTATCACCTGACCATGGTGGTGTAACTCGTGCTCGTAAAATGGCGGATCGTTTAAAAGCTCCGATTGCTATTATAGATAAACGTCGTCCACGTCCAAATGTAGCGGAAGTAATGAATATTGTAGGTAATGTAGAAGGAAAAACGGCTATTTTGATCGATGATATTATTGATACTGCGGGTACCATTTCGATTGCAGCGCAAGCTTTAATAGAAAGTGGAGCAAAAGAAGTATATGCTTGCTGTACACATGCAGTATTATCTGGTCCGGCAATTGATCGAATTGATAACTCCATGATTAAAGAATTGGTTATTACGAATTCAATTCAATTATCTGAAGATAAAACTTCTCCAAAAATCAAAGAACTATCTGTAGCAAAATTACTAGGCGATGCAATTGTACGTGTTTTCGAAGAGAAATCTGTCAGCACTTTATTTGATTGATTTCAACGTTTGAAACATCCTCTATATGGGTATGAATATAGGTAGAAACCTATGGGAGGATGAAAACAACAATGAGTACACTAATCTATGCCCAAAAGCGTAAACATAAAGAAAATGCAAGTTTGAGAAAAAGTGGGTTTATTCCAGCGGTCGTTTACGGTTTCCAAGAGGAATCCCAACCAATTGCCGTAAATGAACGAGATTTAGCCAAAACACTTCGAGAAGTTGGTCGCAATGGCGTCATAAAACTAGCAGTAGACGGTAAGACTGTCCATGTCGTAATGAGTGATTACCAAATGAATATTCTAAAAGGTCAAATGATTCATGCGGACTTTCTAGCGATTAACATGAAAGAAGAATTGGAAGTAAATGTATTCGTAAATCTAATTGGTGATTCCGTTGGAGTTTCAGAAGGCGGTATCCTCCAACAACCAAATCGTGAAGTCACAATTACAGTAAAACCATCGAATATTCCTGAGAGTATTGAGTTGAATGTATCGAAAATGGCTATTGGTGATACATTAACAGTCGCGGAAATTCGAGGAACAGTAGATTACTTAATTGTAAATGAAGATGATTATACGTTAGCTATTGTGTCAGCACCTCGTGTAGAAGAGGAAGAGACTGAGACAACTGGAACAGAAGAAGTCGAAACATCAATTCAAGATGAATAAAAGAAAAGAGATTGTCTAAAGGCAATCTCTTTTTTCTAATGAATATGATAAAATGGATGAAATACGTATTAAAGGAATGGAAATGAATGAAAATGATTGTTGGACTTGGGAATCCCGGTAAACAATATGAGGCAACCAGACATAATATCGGATTTCATGTAATAGATGAACTTGCAAATCGATTAAACATACCCCTTACTCAATCTAAATTTAATGGGATGTATGGTATTTCCCACATTGGAGCGGAGAAAGTAATGCTTCTAAAACCACTGACGTATATGAACTTATCTGGCCAATGTATTGTGCCTATGATGGATTATTTTGACGTAGAGGATGACCAAATGATTGTAATTTATGATGATTTGGATTTACAGGTTGGTAGATTACGTCTTCGTCAAAAAGGAAGCGCAGGAGGGCATAATGGGATTAAATCGCTCATTCAACATTTAGGTACACAGGAGTTTAATCGAGTTAGGATTGGGATCGATCGTCCGACAAATGGAATGAAGGTTCCGGATTATGTTTTGTCGAGGTTTACTGAAGAAGAGAAAACAGATGTAGTAGATGCGGTGAAAAAGAGTGCAAATGCATGTGAAGCATGGCTATCGAAAAGTTTTTTAGAAGTGATGAATATATATAATGGTGCATAAACTTTAGCGTACATACCTATACTTCCTAAAAAGGAGGTATTAGGAATGCCAATTCATTATAAATGCCGGCATTGTGAAACAGAGATAGGTCAATTGCCGTTGGATTCTATAGACGAACAGTTTTTGCAGAAAAACAATATTACACCAGAAGAACAAGAATTATATATAGTGCATGGAGTTGAAGGAGATTATACAGTGCAGTGTATTTGTGAAGATTGTCAAAGTTCGCTACAAAAATTTCCAAACTATTATGCGTTAAAAAAGTGGATACAGTAAAATTGCTTTGGCACGTTTTCGTGCGCAAAGCCTTTTTCTGTTTTGATCGGATGTTTAGCTAAAGCGCTATGCCCTTCAAGATATACATGATTGCTGCGGCTAAGTAAGCGTTTTATGCTTTTCTTTAAAGAACGGGGGGTTGAAATGGAACTTTTAAGCAATTTATTAATGGATGATACACATATGCAAAAACTAGTGAAAGAGTTGGAGCGCGGTCAAGATCAACAACTAATAACAGGTCTTTCTGGTAGCGCAAGAGCGTTATTTATTAAAATGTTATACAGTGCGCGCAGAAAAGCTGTTCTTATTATTACTCCTAATTTACTTCATGCTCAAAAGCTAACAGAGGATTTGGTAAAGCTTGTCGGGGATGACTTAGTGCGTTTGTATCCTGCAGATGAGCTTATAGCCGCGGACATTTCGGTAACAAGTCCGGAGCTACGTGCACAGCGAATTGAAACGTTGGATCATATGTTAACGAAAAGAAATGGCGTTTATATTGTGCCTGTGGCAGGTCTGAAAAAACATATGCCTACTGTGACAGACTGGAAGCAAAGTACTGTTTCTATTGCAGAAGGTGAAGAAGTAGAGCTAGAAGTACTTCTGCAAAACTTAGTAAATATGGGATACGTACGACAACCTATGGTTACTGCTCCTGGCGAGTTCGCTCTAAGAGGTGGCATTGTGGACATTTATCCACTCTATTTAGAGCATCCTATCCGTATTGAGTTATTTGATACGGAGATAGACTCAATTCGTACATTTTCGGCGGAAGACCAACGTTCTTTAGATAAATTAAAGGAAATTCGTATTTTACCAGCAACAGAATACGTCCTAACTGAATCGAAGAAGAAGTTACTTGCGCATAAATTGGAACAGTCGTTAGCAGAAAGCTTAAAAAAAGTAAAAATACCCGAAATAAAAGATCAATTTTATCAAAATATTCAACATGATATTGAACTTTTAAATCAAGGCGAGCAGCCAAAACAATTTATGAAGTACGTTTCTCTATTAGAAGATGGTAATAGCTTTTTAGGCCACTATTTCAATCAAGATGGAATGGTTTTATTTGATGAACTTGGTAGAATTCAAGAAGTTACAGAAACGTTAGAACGAGAAGAAAAAGATTGGTTTTTAGCTTTGTTAGAAGAAGGAAAAACAGTACATGATGTAAAACCATCTTTGAACTTGAAAGAAATTATTCAAATGCTTCCGAACGAAAAATTGTATTTCTCGTTATTTTCACGCACATTTTCAGGTATAACCATCAAAAAGAATACCACTTTCTCCTGTAAACCGATGCAAAATTTTCATGGGCAAATGCATTTATTGAAAAATGAACTTGAGAGGTTTACTAATGGTAAATTTCGTGTCGTTATTCTTGCTGACGGGAAAGATCGTGTACAAAAGATTCATACGGTTCTAGAAGATTATGAAATAGTTTCGAAGATTGGTGCTTCAGGAGAGGACTTGCAGAAGTCGGGTATCTATATAGTAGATGGAGATTTAGAAGCTGGTTTCGAATTACCTCTCCAGCGTATCGCAGTCATTACAGATGCAGAATTATTTAAACAAAAACATAAGAAAAAAGCGAGGGCTCAAAAAGTATCTAATGCAGAGCGTATTAAAAGCTATTCTGAAATAAAACCTGGCGATAATATCGTACATATTCATCATGGGATAGGGAAATATATAGGGATAGAAACGCTCTTAGTAAACGGAATTCATAAAGACTATTTGCATATTCGCTACCGTGGTGAGGATAAATTATTTGTTCCTGTCGATCAAATTGACCTAATTCAAAAATATGTCGCGTCCGGTGAAAGAGATCCAAAGCTACATAAATTAGGTGGAGCAGATTGGAAAAAAACAAAAACGAAGGTATCGGCAGCTATTCAAGATATAGCAGATGAGTTGTTGAAACTCTATGCGAAACGAGAGTCCGAAGTTGGTTACGCTTTCGAGCCAGATGGTGAAATGCAACAATCATTTGAATCGGCTTTCCCATATGAGGAAACAGAAGATCAGCTTCGTTCCATTGAAGAAGTGAAGCGTGATATGGAAAAGTCACGTCCAATGGATCGTCTTATTTGTGGAGATGTAGGATATGGAAAAACAGAGGTCGCAATAAGGGCGGCATTCAAAGCGGTAATGGAAGGCAAACAAGTAGCATTCCTTTGCCCGACAACCATTCTTGCTCAACAGCATTATGAAACTATGCTAGAACGATTTCAAGACTTTCCAATTGAAGTTGGTTTACTTAGTCGTTTCCGTTCCAAAAAACAGCAAACGGAGACGATTAGTGGCTTAAAAAAAGGAATAGTAGATGTAGTAGTAGGTACACATCGCATATTATCAAAGGATGTTGTCTACCACGATTTAGGACTTTTGGTCGTCGATGAAGAACAACGTTTTGGGGTAAAGCATAAAGAAAAAATTAAACAGCTGAAAACAAACGTAGATGTCCTTACGTTAACTGCTACTCCTATTCCTCGAACATTGCATATGTCGATGATAGGTGTAAGAGATTTATCGGTTATTGAGACACCACCTAAAAATCGTTTTCCAGTTCAAACATATGTCATGGAATTTAACGGATCACTTGTACGGGAGTCGATTGAACGAGAACTAGCAAGGGGAGGACAGGCATTTTATCTATATAATCGAGTAGAAGACATTACTCGAAAAGTAGATGAAATTCAAATGTTGGTCCCTGGAGCAAGAGTAGGTTTTGCTCATGGTCAGATGCCCGAAACAGAACTTGAATCGGTCATTATTAGCTTTTTAGAAGGCGAATATGATGTCCTCGTAACAACGACCATTATTGAAACTGGTATTGATATACCAAACGTAAATACACTTATCATTCATGATGCTGATAAAATGGGACTATCTCAGCTTTATCAATTACGGGGGCGTGTAGGACGATCAAATCGAGTTGCATATGCCTACTTAATGCATCAAAGAGATAAGGTTTTAACAGATGTTGCAGAAAAAAGATTACAAGCAATTAAAGAATTTACGGAGCTTGGATCTGGATTTAAGATTGCGATGCGTGATTTATCCATTCGAGGAGCGGGAAATCTATTAGGTTCACAGCAACACGGATTCATTGATTCGGTTGGTTTTGATTTATATACACAAATGTTAGAAGATGCTATTGAAGAAAAACGCACGGGTATCAAAAAAGAAGACATTCAAGACTTAGAAATTGTTTTATCGACAGATGCCTATATTTCAGATGATTATATACCAGATGGATATCAAAAAATTCAAATGTATAAACGTGTGAAAGCCATGGAGAAAGAAGAAGAATATTTAGACATCGTAGATGAACTACAAGATCGTTTTGGGGATATCCCTTTAGAAGCAGATAAGTTGTTGCGAATTGCTCGCCTGAAGATTTGGGGTAAAGACGTAGGGGTAGAATCTATTAAGGAAATAAACAAGCTTGTATCTATTCGTTTTAGTGAAGAAGGCACAAAAAATATAAATGGTGCTTTGCTTGTGGAAAAGTCCATGAAGTATGGACGTGCAGTGGGATTCAGTATGGATAACGCAAATCTAGTCATTACAATAGATGAAAGAAAAACAGGGAAGTTTAATCCATTTGATATCTTGGAAGAAATAATGAAATTATTGCCTGAAGCAAAAAAAGAAACGGCAGAAGTGAAATAACATTTTGCATATTTTTTGGTAATGTGATGCATACTATGGCAGAAATGAAATTTAATACCCAATCAGTCGAAAGTGAGGCACATTACATGAAAGCAACAGGCATCGTACGACGTATTGATGATTTAGGTAGAGTAGTTATTCCGAAAGAAATACGCAGAACGCTTCGAATCCGTGAGGGAGACCCACTGGAGATTTTTACTGATAGAGAAGGGGAAGTCATATTAAAAAAATATTCTCCTATAAGTGAACTCGGAGATTTTGCGAAAGAATATGCTGAAACTTTATACGAAACGCTTGGAACGCCAGTATTAATAAGTGATCGTGATGAAATGATTGCAGCGGCCGGGTTATCTAAAAAGGATTATTTGAATAGAAGACTTAGTCCAGATGTAGAAGAAATTGTTGGTAAACGAACAATTATTACGGAAAAACATGAAAATTCAGTGGAATGGGTGCCAGGAGTTTTTGAAACAGTAAAGTCATATTGCATTGCACCTATTATCTCGTCGGGTGATTCAATTGGAGCTGTATTTATCATTTCGAAAGTCCACTTTATAGGAGAAGCAGAGATGAAAGCAATCGAAACAGCAGCAAATTTTTTAGCAAAACAAATGGAAAGTTAACTCATATTATTACAAAGCCTTTCTCACATAGGGGAAGGCTTTTTTGAATGATAAGAAACTTTATAAAACATATTTATAGGGTTTTGTCTCTAGTTATCCAAACCCTAAGAGATTCAACAAATAGTTACTATAAAAGTGCAAAGTTTTACAATTAGTCTCGGGTGAGAAAAAAATAGTCTCGCTTTAGGATGAATTGGTCTCGGGTTCAACCGAATTGGTCTCGAAGTACCATAAAGTGTAAAAAAATTCACCTGATTAAGCGGCTCCCAACTTCTTAATAGCATTGTAATTAGTCTTTAGAACTTAAAAGAGTGTCATTCTAATAAATACGTGCTCCTGCGCAAGCTCGTCGCAGAAAATACGTGCTCCTGAGCAAGCTCGTCCAAGAAAAAATGTACTGTCGTGGCAGGCATAGGCGATTACGCTTTTATTGATGTATAATGGATGCATTGAACTGAATGGAAGAAGGATTTGCGAATGAGTAATGAATGGAATATGAAAACTTATATGAAAGGCGCTGCAATGTTGACGGTTTCCGCTATTATTGTAAAGCTACTCAGTGCTATTTACCGTGTGCCTTTTCAAAACTTAGTTGGAGATGAAGGCTTTTATATATACCAACAGGTTTATCCATTCATTGGAATAATCACAACATGGACCTCTTTTGGTTTTGCAGTTGCTTTATCTAAAATTTTATCTGAATATAGATCGACCGGTAAAGCACATGCACTACCCAAAATTTTGCAAATAGCATTTATTTATATCGGAATCATATCTATTGCATTTTTTATCTTATTATATTGGGGATCAGATTTCTTAGCAAAAGCAATGGGAGATGAACTGTTAGCTAGTCTATTAAAAGCAGGCTCCTACGTTATTTTGTTAATGCCTTTGCTAGCTGTTTTAAAAGGAGAATTTCAAGCTGGTGGTCGTATGAGGCCAGTAGCCTATGCGCAAGTTGTAGAGCAAGTCGTCCGAGTTTCCGTCATATTGTTGGGTACATGGATTGTCATATCAAATGGCTTGGATTTATATAAGGCTGGAAGCATGGCCATGTATGGTGCAGTAGCCGGGGAATTGGTTGGGGTGATCTTTCTTTCTTATATTTATTGGAGAGGGTTTGAACGTCCTCAAGTAAACCAGATAAAACAATTCGTTCCAATATGGCCTATTGTAAAAGATTTGACGATAATCAGTATAAGTGCAAGTATAAGTGCGCTTTTATTTTTACTATTTCAGTTGGTTGATTCATTTACGGTTTTTCAACTATTACTTGAAAATGGTATGGGAAAACTAGAGGCGATGGAGAATAAAGGTATTTATGATAGAGGGCAACCACTAGTTCAATTAGGAATTGTAATTGCTTCCACATTGTCTTTAGCTATTGTACCGTTAGTTGCACATCGAATGAATAAAGAAAAAGGAAGAACGGCTATTCCGTTCATGCAACTTACATTTAGAGTAGCTTTCACATTTGGAATAGCTGCAGCATTGGGGCTGATTGTAGTTCTTCCATATGTAAATGAAATGTTATTCCAAACAAGAGAAGAATCGATTACTTTAATGGTATTTGCTTTTCAAATTGTATGGATGTCTTTAATCCTCACGTTGATGGCGATGCTTCAAGGAATTGGGAAAGTAAAAATACCTACATTGTTTTTACTTGTTGGCGTATGCAGCAAATGGCTATTAAATGGTATGCTTATACCATCTTATGGTGTATTGGGAGCAGCGACATCTGGAAATATTAGTTTAGCTATTGTGTTTTTATGTATGCTTTTCTATTTCAAAAAGAACTGGAATATTCCATTTGCATCTTTTGCGTTTTATAAAGGGATTGTTATTGCTTCGCTCACGATGATTGTTTGCGTAATGGCGTATGAATGGTTAGCGGATAACGTCCTATTTGAAAGTTTTACAAGCCGAATCCGGTCTCTAATCATCTCTTTCAGTGCTGTGACACTGGGGACGTTTGTTTTCCTTATAATAATTGCGAAAAGACGCGTTATTGGAGAGAAAGAATGGTTTTTATTGCCGTTCGGAAAAAGAATGGCTATTTTCCAACTGTGGTTGAATAAAGAAAAATAAGGTTGTGAGCAGATGAATGAAATGACAATAATTGGACTTGGGGCGAGTGATTTAGATCAGCTACCACTAGGGATATATAAAAAACTAAAAGCTGCAGAGCATCTCTATGTTCGGACGGAGCAGCACCCAGTTTTGCAGGAATTAAAAAAAGAAGGTCTAACTTGGACAAGTTTTGATGGAATATATGAGAAAAATGAACAATTTGAAGGAGTTTATGAGGAAATTGTCGAAACACTTCTTCATCTAGCAAAGGAATCTTCCGTTATGTATGCAGTGCCTGGACATCCGTTAGTAGCAGAACAAACCGTGCAGTTATTAATAGAAGCGGAACAACAAGGGAAAGTGAAGATTCGTATCGAGGGTGGGCAAAGCTTTTTGGATCCCATTTTTGGAGCACTGCGAATAGATCCTATTGAAGGGTTTCAACTGTTAGATGGAACAAGCTTGAAGCGGGACACTATTCAAATGAATTCGCATGTACTAATAGGGCAAGTGTATGATGCGTTTAGTGCCTCTGAAGTAAAACTAACGCTCATGGAAAAGTATCCAGATGAGTATGAAGTAACGATTGTTACTGCGGCAGGTTCTACAAAGGAAAAGTTAACGAAAGTGCCATTATACGAGCTAGATCGCGTAATGGAGTTGGATAATTTAACTACTTTATACGTTCCACCGATACGAGAACAAGAAGAGCGATTGAAGGAGTGGCAAACACTACGTCAAATTGTGGCTGATTTAAGGGGTCCTAATGGTTGTCCGTGGGATCAAGAACAAACACACTCAACTCTGAAGAAGTTCGCGGTAGAAGAAGTGTATGAGCTATTACAGGCGATTGATGAGGAGGATGATCATCATATTGTCGAAGAACTCGGTGACGTACTCTTACAAGTATTTTTACATGCGCAAATAGGGGAAGACAATGGCTACTTTAGTCTAGAGGAAATACTTCAATCAGTTTCGGATAAAATGATTCGTAGGCATCCTCATGTCTTTGGAGATGCTATTGCGAATGATTCGGAAGAAGTGCTTCGTAATTGGCAACAAATCAAATCTGAAGAAAAAAAAGAAGCCAAAGGGTCACTATTAGACGGAGAATTGCGATCGGATTCCTCCCTGCTTACATCTTTTAATTATCAAAAGAAAGCGGCTAAAGTTGGTTTTGATTGGCCAGATGTGGCTGGTGCGTGGGAGAAATTTGAGGAAGAGCTGGAAGAATGGAAAACAGAGTTGAAAGATGGCACGAGTGACTCGCAAGTGGACGAGCTAGGAGATGTGTTATTTACAATTGTCAATTTGGCACGCTTTTATGGTCTATCTCCAGAACAGGCAATGATTCAAGCAAATGAAAAGTTTATTAGAAGATTTCAATTCATTGAGTCAAGTGTGAAAAAAGGAAAAGGTGACTTTTCACTTTATCATTTAGATGAGCTTGACGAGTTTTGGAAAGAAGCAAAGAAATTAGAGAGGTAGGGATATTATGAGATTAGATAAATATTTAAAAGTATCACGGCTGATAAAACGTAGAACGCTTGCGAAAGAAGTGGCAGATCAGGGGAGAGTAACGATTAACGGAAAAGTGGCAAAAGCTAGTTCTGATGTGAAGGTTTTAGATGAACTCTCCATTCGTTTCGGACAAAAAGTGGTTACAGCTACTGTCGATGCTATTAAGGACTCTGCGAAAAAAGAAGATGCTGCATCAATGTTCACAATTATCAAAGAAGAAAGACTAGAAAAAATAGATCCAGCATTTATGGATGATGAAGATTAAGAAAAAGCATGGCATTTGTCATGCTTTTTTTTTATGTGCATACAATACAAAGATAGGACAAGGAGAGGAGAGAGTATATGCAATTTCAAGCAGAAAACCAAACAATTACTATTCCATCGGGGGATCATTTGATTTCACTAAGAAATCGAAAAAGAATGGATTTAACATCAGTAAAGTCCATTGAACGATTTGATCAAACAGAATTTTATGTAAGAACATCCCAAGGAATCCTTCACATCAAAGGAGAAGAATTAAAGATTGTTCATTTAGACGTAGATAAAGGCCTCCTTACATTAGAAGGAATTGTTCGAGTAATGCAGTACGATGAGGAGCAGCAGGCTGACGGAGCAAGAGGATTACTTCATAAACTATTCGGATGACACTCTCTCTCCAATTTGTTAGCTTATTATTGTTGATGGTGAGTGGAATTCTAATTGGGGCAATCATTGAAGGGACGCGCTTTCTAACAGGAAGTTTTTCAAAGCGTTCCTTTGTTTTTAAATATCGAATAGGTATTGAAGTAATTATCTGGATATCACTTGGTTTGGGAACCTTTTTCTTGCTGTACGAAGTACGGGATGGGATATGGAGAGTTTATGATCCGTTGGCGCAATTATTAGGTATTCTTTTATACGAAAAGTTATTTCAGCCCGCATTTCAATTGACTGGAAGGATCTTTTTGCGTTTAATCGTTAAGCCTGTATGGTTCATAATACACGTATTTATAACAATTATAGGAAAAGTTATTAGTTTAATCTTCCTGCTAATATTAGTTATTACTAAACCATTTCGTTATATATATATAAAAACACTGCATTTGGCCCTTCAGAAAAAACCCAACTTCCGTTATAATAAAAAGTACACGAAAAATTGAAATAGTTTGACGGGAGAGGGCGAAGTGGGAGAAAATCAAAGGAAAGTACCTTTTGAGAAACAACTTGCATCAATTAATACTGATTACGTTCGCTCGATTGAACGTCAAGAAAACCGTAAACAGGCCAAAAAACTTCGTTTATTCAGACGTTTATCTATATTTGGGGTTATGTCCGTTGTAATTATTGGTATTTTAATTTCCACATTGATAAATAGTAATAATGCTTTAGAAGAAAAAAGAAAGAAAAAAGAACAAGTTACAGAAGAACTTGCAAAAGTACAAGAAGAGCAAGAATTGTTGAAACTTCAAATTTCCAAATTAAATGATGATGAGTACATTGGCAAATTATTGAGAAGAGATTACTTTCTGTCAGAAGAAGGAGAAATTATTTTTGCTTTGCCTGATAGCATTGAAAAATAAGATAAAATAACGCTTCAAGAGAGTAGTCTTATTGACACTCTTTTTTTGTTGGCTATAATAAAGGTAGGGTCTGTATGAAAAAATCGTATATACTCGTTAAAGAGTCGCTTAAATTTTAAGGAGGAGCATTTTTTTTATGTCAATTGAAGTAGGCAGCAAGGTAGAAGGTAAAGTAACAGGAATCACTAACTTCGGAGCATTCGTCGAGCTACCAGGAGGCTCAACAGGTCTGGTTCACATTAGCGAAGTTGCGGACAATTATGTGAAAGATATTAATGAGCATTTGAAGGTTGGAGATGTTGTTGAAGTTAAGGTGATGAATGTTGAAGCGGATGGCAAAATCGGATTATCTATTCGTAAAGCAAAGCCTCAAGCGGAAAGACCAGAGAGACCAGAACGTCCTCAGCGTCCACGTAACAACAATCGTTCAAATGATCGCGATCGTCCGATGAAAGAGAATTTTGAGCAAAAAATGACACGATTCTTAAAGGATAGTGAAGATCGTTTGTCTACGTTAAAGCGTGCAACAGAATCTAAGCGCGGTGGCAGAGGCGCTAAAAGAGGATAAATTGCTGTCTGTTTTATCGGTAGAAAAAATGTTTAATAGATGAAATTATTAAAAGCCCAACATTTGTTGGGTTTTTTTTATTGTCTGAAGAATGATGGAATATTCAATGACAGGTGAATAGGATAGGGAAATAAGTGACTAAATAAGTTGATTAATATACTTTGACGTTTGCTTTCTTTTAATATAGTATAATACCTAGTAATTCTATAAGGATAAAGGGGGATAAAAATGAAAAAATTATATACTTTATTATTTGCTATTGTTGCTTCGGTTTTCATGCTTGCGTCATGCGGAAACTCAGATGAAAAAACATCTGATAAAAACAATGCAAGCGCGGACAAAGCTAATGGGGATCTATTAGCAAAAATTCAAGGAAAAGGTGAGTTATTAATTGGTACAGAAGGGACATATCCACCATTCTCATTCCATGACGATTCAGGGAAGTTAACAGGTTTTGACGTAGAACTAGCAGAAGAAGTGGCTTCACGTTTAGGCGTAAAACCAAAATTTATGGAAACACAATGGGATGCTATTTTTGGAGGTCTTGATTCAAAACGGTTCGATCTAATAGCGAACCAAGTAGGGATTCGTGAAGATCGATTAGAAAAATATGATTTCTCGAAGCCATATATTTCATCGGCAGCTGTATTAGTAACAAATATGGATAACAACGACGTGAAAAGTTTTGAAGATATTAAAGGTTTACAAGCTGCTCAGACACTAACAAGTAACTTCGGCGATTTAGCAAAATCATATGGAGCAACGTTAGTAGGGGTAGAAGGTTTTAATCAAGCCATTGAGTTGATAAATTCAAAACGTGTAGATGTTACGATTAATGATAAATTATCGGTGTTAGATTTTAAAAAGAATAAGCCTGATGCCGCAGTAAAAATTGTCGCAGAAGCAGATGATGCTTCACAAAGTGGTTTTATGTTCCGCAAAGGAAATGAAACTTTAGTAGAAGCAGTAAACAAAGCGTTGAACGAAATAATTGAAGATGGTACGTACGAAAAAATTTCTAACAAATGGTTTGGCGAAAATGTTTTGGAATAGTTTTGACTTAGACCCTGACAAATTAGATCGTTATATAACAATAGCGAGATCCTCCCTTCAGCCTTTGCTGGAGGGAGCTGTTGTCTATACGCTTCCGTTATCGCTTATTACCTTTGTACTCGGGTTAGCGATAGCTGTGTTGACAGCCCTTTCCCGAATTTCGAACGCAAAAACGCTTCAATGGATTGCTAGAGCTTATGTTTCTGCAATTCGTGGCACACCTTTACTCGTACAATTGTTTATTTTGTTTTATGGTCTGCCATCCATTGGAATTGTAATTGATCCGTTCCCTGCAGCTGTTTTAGGATTTTCATTAAACGTGGGTGCGTATGCTTCTGAAGTGATTCGTGCAGCTATATTGTCGATTCCAAAAGGTCAATGGGAAGCGGCTCAAATGATAGGTATGAATTATGTACAAATGATGCGCCGTGTTATTTTACCGCAAGCAACACGTGTATCCATTCCGCCATTATCAAACACTTTTATTAGCCTAGTTAAAGATACATCGCTTGCCTCTCTGATTTTAGTAACTGAAATGTTCAGAAGAGCACAAGAAATTGCTGCGACAAACTATGAGTTCCTTTTGCTATATGCTGAAGTTGCCATTCTGTATTGGATCATCTGCTTCCTCCTGTCTATTGTTCAAAGCAACTTAGAAAATCGATTTGATCGGTATGTATCGAAATGACGGAATGGAAGGGGAATTTATGATGATTCATATACAAGGATTGGCAAAACGTTTTAATCAGGTCGAAGTACTAAGAGGAATTGATTTATCCATTGAGAAAGGACAGGTAATCGTTGTCATCGGACCATCAGGATCTGGAAAGACAACGTTATTACGCTGTTTAAATGTGTTGGAGGTACCATCTGAAGGGATTATTAGAATTGGTGATCAAGCGCTAGATTTTTCAAAGCGAATGGCGAAAAAAGAAATAGAAAGCTTCCGAAAAAAGTCCGCGATGGTCTTTCAGCACTATAATCTTTTCCCACATATGACAGTGCTACAAAATGTGATGGAAGGTCTAGTTACGGTAAAAAGGGAAGATAAGGGAAAAGCCAGAGAAAAAGCTGCTATTCTTTTACAAAAGGTAGGACTCGCAGATAAGCTCGATTATTATCCAAACCAATTATCAGGCGGACAACAACAACGTGTGGGCATTGCGCGAGCACTTGCACTTGAACCAGAAGTAATGCTGTTTGATGAGCCGACATCAGCGTTAGATCCTGAACTAGTAGGGGAAGTTCTTCAAGTAATGAAAGACTTAGCTAGAGAAGGTATTACCATGGTTGTAGTGACACATGAAATGCGTTTTGCGAATGATGTAGCCAATGAAGTGCTCTTTATGGATCAAGGGAGGATTTTGGAACGCAGCACTCCGAGTGACATGTTCATGCATCCAAAAGAAGAACGTACTCGTCAGTTTTTAAACTTAATAAAATAAGTAGGAGTATCCGCAGAACTATTGTGGATGCTTTTTTGCCGGAATAAATTGGTGAAAATGATTCGAAAAAGAAGGTAGATTGGATTCTCACCTCGAATTAAGTAGAAAATGAAAAAGCAGGAGTGATTCAATTGAAAAAAGAAAAGATACTTGAGCACCAATGGAACTACATAGAGTGGATAAAAACATTGCAAGAGCTTTCGGAAGAACAAGCGACATCTCCATACGCAGAAGGTAAATGGTCCCCAAATGAAATAGTAATGCATTTAGCCGAATGGGATCGTTTTACATTAGAAGAACGTCTCCCACAAATGAAAGAAGGGAAAAAGCTTGAAAGGTTTCCTGATTTCGAAGGCTTTAATGCAAAAGCAGAAGCCCGCGCTCAGGAACTGACATTTAAAGAAACCCTTAGGTACGCTAAGCAACAACGTCAAGCTATTATAGAGAAACTTCAGGAAATTGAAGAAGTTGAATGGGACAAAGTCTTCTTTATCGGTGAGCACCAATTATCGATTCGCAAATATTTCACCGATTTTATTGATCATGACAATCATCACAAAATGCAAATTTCACATATCTAAAGGTTTGGTATGTTAGAAATCCAGTATCTCCGGTGTTTAAAGTTGACTATCTTATTTAGGGTATCCTATATAGGTAACTGCTTGGATTAAATTCAGCTGACTATCTGTTATTAGTTAGTCGGATTTAGCGATCTGGCGTACGCTTTCTGCTAGGCTAAATCCCTTTATAGGAAGTAACGCAGTCATTCCCTGATTCATCTCAGATTGAATTCCACGTACTATTTTAGCCCTTTTTACTTTTATCGTACCAAATTTATATGATGCAACAGGCATAAAATTCTAATCGGAGGCACTAAAGAAAAAATAAGTAGTATCAATTGATAAAAAGGCGCTGAGCGGACGAAATTGTATCTTCGTCCGCTTTTAAAAGAGTAAGAAAGGATTTATTCTCTCATTATCCAAACCTTATGTACCTTGTCTCTTCATATTTCAAGAGAGCGACGGACAAACATCCGCCACAAGATACTCCTTAAAATTCTTCGTTAATAGTGTAGCTTATGTTTCGCCCAAAGCACTCAAGAAATAGTAAAGATAGTATGCACTTAAAGTGCACTAGCGTCTTTCTTATTTATTTCCCTAATGAAAATCCATCGAATAGGCGACCACCGTATGGCTCTAATACATTGTCAGTAATTTTAATTATTTTATTTTTGTCGCCAGTTTGATAATAATGATCAAAAGCTTCGACAAATTGTTCCGTAAACTGCTCATTATAGTTTTTTAATGCACGTATCATCCATTTAGATGTACCGATCCATTTACGATTGGTTCGCAAAATAAATTCACTTACTAATTCTGCTAGTGCATGAGCGATGAAGATATCTTCCGCTCTATTTTTGCTTCCAATAAAGTCGTCTAAAGCATCTGTGATAAAGTATCGTTTTTTGTTTATGGTGTCGGTAGACCATACTTCTGGACCGTTAACTAATAGTTGTCTGGCTTCTTTTTGGATTGGATCTAAGATGCCTTCGTCTTTCAAGACAATCCCTTCGGCAACCATTTTAGGTAAAGAGGGTCTAGCTCTTTTGCTATCACTTTCAGAGAAACTTTTGTATTACGTTAAATTATGGACAAAAACTTCAACTGGCCAACCACCTACCACTAATGATTCTCTGTAGCAAAAGGGAATATCTTGAATGAATACTACGATATCAAAACAGAAGTCTCTGTCGCTTCTCCTCGGACTGTACTTCCTGCTAAAAGAGCGCCTTGGCAGTTGGTAAAATTTTGAGAAATGAATTGAGTAGCAGCTTCAAAAGGTTTTAATCTATTTGTATTCACTGATAATTCTCCTTAATTTTTAATATAAAAAAAGCAGTTTCAAAAGATTTCACTTTTGAAACTGCTTTTTATTTGATGACCCCTACGGGATTCGAACCCGTGTTACCGCCGTGAAAGGGCGGTGTCTTAACCGCTTGACCAAGGGGCCATATGTTAAAAAAAAAATGGCGGCAGAGGGAGTCGAACCCACGACCTTTCGGGTATGAACCGAATGCTCTAGCCAGCTGAGCTACGCCGCCGTTTTTAACGAACAAATTACATATTACAAGCGATTGGTCAAAGTGTCAATACTTCTAGGAAAAATTTTTAAAATTTATTCATTAATTGACTAAAAGAGTCGAAAACTTTTTAAAAGCAAATGCCAGAAACAGACATACTTTTTGTTCTAATTGTAGGTATACTTCCATCAATAGCTGAATAGGAGGTATGTTACTTTTGAAAACGATGTATGAGCAAGGTCAAAAAAAAGGTTTTACGTGGAGAAAGGTTTTAGAGGGATTACAAGTACGAAAAGTATCCATTTCATTTAACATTGTTTTTTTTATTCTTGCTTTTTTCTTAGCACAAGTCGTACTATTTGAAGCTTCCGTCCCATTTTTCCTTCCAATATGGGCATTGGTAAACTTACGATTTCAACGCTTTTTACCTTGGACAATTGCCGGGGCTTTATTCGGGAGTGTTACGTTAGGACTTGGACAAGTGTTAATTCATGCTATGCAAGCAATGATTTTTCCATTCTATTTTAGAAAGTTTATAAAGAAAATACCTTTACCGCTGTTTGTACTTATAGATGTTATTTGTACTCAAGTTATCTGGCAATATATTTCATATGCAGGAAGTATTCCAGGTTCCGTTTGGCTTGCAATAGGATATGAAGGTGTTTTGAGTTTGTTTATGACTATATTCCTTTTTCAATTATTTCTACCATTACCGGATTTTCTTCATAGAAAATGGACAGCGGAAAGAATGGGAGCGGCTCTGTTAATAGGTGCATTAGTTTTAACAGGAATGTCTTCCTTTATTTTCGGATATGTTTCTATTCCTTTATTGCTAGCACATTTAGTAATTGCCATAGCTGCTGCAGTTGGAGGTGTTCAACTTGCTACCGTTGTAGCAGTGCTAGCTGGAACGATATTAAGTATTTCTAAACTGAGTTTTAGTGGGATGATCGCTGTATATGCCATTACTGGTTTTTTAGCTGGATTACACAAACCATTTGGTAGGTTGTGGCAGGCATTCAGTATGCTGGGGGCAACATTTTTCTTTATATTATACGATCATACGTTACCGCTAGATTCTGTTTATATAGGTTCGCTTGTTACTGCTTCGTTATTGTTTTTTGCAATCCCTTCCAAATGGATTAAGTACTTAAAAGATCAACTTTATCCTGATACTTCTAATATCCTGATACGTAGACAAAAATGGATGACTGAAAAAGTGAATAATCAGTTGAAAGAATTTCAGCAGTTTGCCGATTTTATTACTCGTTTTATATCGGATCGATTTGACTCTAGAGGAAAGGTTCAAAAAGAACAGAGTAAGTCTTTTTCAACTTGTCAGTCCTGTTTTCAGTATGAAAAGTGCTGGGGAGTGAAATCTAATGGTATCCCTTTGCTAATGGAACAATGGGAAGATGAAACCAAAAAAAGTAGAATACAATTAGAAAAGAAAATACAATATAAATGTGTAAAGCCTGGGCAAATAATTCAAGAGTTGACGGAGAGGGAAGTAAAAAGGAAGTTAAATAACCAACTACAACAGGGTAAAAAGATGTATGCATTAAAGCTTCGAGATATGGGGAACCATATGAGTGATCTTATAAAAAATTTAGATAATAGTATGACTTTATATACATCTCACGAGGAAGAGGTGAAGAAGAAGTTTCAACAGTGCAATATCCCTTTTTTTCAAGTAGATGTTTTGAATATAGCGGTTGGGCAGATGGAAGTAGTTTGTTGTCTACCTGTAGAATCAAAAGCCAAAATGGTTGGTGAACGATTAATACTACCTGTTTTTTACGAGTTATGGAAAGAACCTTTTGAAATAACCTCTATGAAGGAATTGCATCATCCGTATGAGCATATTCAAATGACTTGTAAATCTTCCGTTCGTTTTCAAGTGACACATGATATTTATACATCATCTAGTAGAAATACGATTTACTCTGGTGACGCACATGCTGTGTTTTCGCTACATCCTGGATTACTGGCTGTTATTTTATCCGACGGAATGGGGAATAATATTGAAGCGCATCGAGAAAGTAGAAGAGTAATGCATTTTATGCGGGAATGTTTAAATAAAAAAATGGATCCAGAAACCATCATGCATACACTTCACTATATGATGAGCTTGCAAGATGATACGGATAGCTATGCAACAGTGGATCTTGGGTTGATTGATTTACAAAAAGGAGAACTTTGGTCTTGGAAAGCGGGGAGTATGTCAACTTATTTAATAAGAGGTAATGACATGCGCAAAATCGAAAGTAAGCATGTACCATTTGGTTTTTTACCCACTTTTACAATAGAGGCAAGGAAAGTGGATATCAAAGATGGAGATATTCTATTAATGTTATCGGATGGCGTTTTTTCGTCTAACACTTCCATTGAAAAACAAGAGATGTATTACCAAAAAATATTGCAAGACCCTAAAATGGATGCGGAGAAATTTGTAAAAAAATTGGAAGAAACATATTCTTTACCAGGGGACGATCGCACCGTTA
Source organism: Psychrobacillus sp. L3 (assembly GCF_042945595.1). Classification (GTDB taxonomy): domain Bacteria; phylum Bacillota; class Bacilli; order Bacillales_A; family Planococcaceae; genus Psychrobacillus. Next base: position 77,490 of record NZ_CP168493.1, read on the forward strand.
TTTTCATGGAAGTAAAACATGTCGTTCCGGAATGGTCTATTTTTTCGCCGCGCGAAACAGCAAAATTCCAAGAAAAAATGGTACACTAATAAGGAATACTAAAGCTCAGCGATCTGGATTATTACGAAGTAAAAATTGTTCATACTATGATATAAATAAAAAAGAGGTGAGAAGATGCTTCTATTCGACCAAAAGGTAAAAAAATACATCGACAAGCATAAGTTGATAGAAAAGGGAGAGCGTCTTCTTATTGCTTGTTCTGGTGGAGCAGATTCGGTTGCATTGGTGCGTGTATTGCATGCACTTCAAAAAGACTATGCATTTGATATCGCAATTGTTCATACGGACCATCAGTTAAGAGGAGAAGAGTCTGAAGAGGATATGCAATTTGTTCAGCAACTTGCGGAAGCGCTCCAGTTACCTTTTTACGGTACAAAGATTGAAGTTCCAAAAAGGGTCGCCTTAGAAGGTGGAAATGTTCAAGTTATTTGTAGAGAAGAACGCTATGCATTCTTCGAAAAAATAATGGAACAGCATAACTACCAGAAATTAGTACTAGGTCATCATGCGGATGATCAAATTGAAACCGTTGTGATGTCGTTGGTGAGAGGATTGCTTTCCCCCTCTATCACAGGAATACCAAAGATAAGGCCTTTTTCAATAGGAGAAATTATTCGCCCTTTTTTATGTGTAACAAAGGATGAAATCTTTGACTATATACGTCTACTTCATCAAACTTTTAGACATGATCCAAGCAATGACAAACATACATATACCCGAAATAGAATACGGCATAAAGTAGTGCCACTATTGGTGGAAGAAAATGCACACGTGAGTGACAAAATTCAATCATTTGTGGAGAAGCAACAACAGGATGATGCATTTCTTAAAGTAATGGCTAAAGAAAAGTTTGAACAGCTTGTGACGGTAGATTCAAATGGTGCCTTTTTTCTTGATACAATGCGCTTTGCTGAAGTTCCCAATGCTTTACAAAGAAGAGTAGTTCTACTACTATTAAACTATCTCTACAAAGAATCCGAGATCCAACTAAGTGATCGATTAATTGAGTCCATTCTTTCTGCTTGTAGTGAGCATGAAGGTAATGTGGTAATCCATTTACCCAACACTTTTTTCCTTGTGCGCCATTATAATAAGGTCCAGTTTACATCTTCCTATCGTGAACCTGAATTATCCGGGGGAATGATTATTCAAGAGAATTGCTGGCATGATATTGGTGCTGGTTTTTCGATTTATGTAACGAGAAATTTAGAGGGAACTATTTCAGCTGAAAAGTGGTTTGTTCAGTTGGAAAATGATTCATTTCCGCTTTTTATTAGGCAAAAAGCAGAAGGCGATCGCATTCATGTGAAAGGGATGTCCTCGCTAAAGAAAGTTTCTCGATTATTTATAGATGAAAAAGTCTCAGCAGAGGATCGGCGTGTTTGGCCGCTGCTTGTAAATCAGAACAATGATATACTAGCGGTGATTGGACTTCGTTACGAAGAGCGGTTTTCAAGGGAGTATCAAGGACAAAACTATGTCATATACTTAAAACAAAATTAACTATTAGGGGGGACTAAAATGTTAGAAAAAGACATTCTAGAAATTCTATTAACGGAAGAACAAATTCAAGAAAAGACTCGTGAATTAGGAGCAACACTAACAGCAGACTATAAAGATAAGTTCCCACTTGCTATTGGGATTTTAAAAGGGGCAATGCCATTTATGTCCGACTTGATGAAACGTGTAGACATATACATTGAAATGGATTATATGGATGTATCAAGTTACGGCAATGCTACAGTATCTTCTGGAGAAGTAAAAATTATTAAAGATTTAAATACAAGTGTAGAAGGACGCGACATTTTAATCATTGAAGACATTATTGATAGTGGGATGACATTAAGTTATTTAGTAGATCTATTCAAATATCGTAAAGCAAAATCGATTAAGCTTGTTACATTGCTTGATAAACCATCTGGTCGAAAAGTAGATTTGAAAGCCGATTATGTTGGCTTCGAAGTTCCAGATGCATTTGTTGTTGGTTATGGCTTAGATTATGCAGAAAAGTATCGTAATCTACCTTATGTTGGTGTGTTGAAGAAAGAAGTTTACTCTTTTTAGTTAGAACTGTATCGTGCAGGTTTTATTCAAAATCTGGGCGCAAATATGCCGAGGTATATTTGATTACTGAACGGAAAGGCTTTTCATTGTACGTGAAAAAAATCGTATGATAAGATTACATATAGTTTTTCTGTTTACCTTGTGAGGAGGCTGGGAATGAATCGAGCATTGCGTTACGCTATATTATACCTATTAATATTTTTTGTGATTGTTGGGATTTTTGCGACGTTTAATACAAGCAACGCACCAACCAAAAATATTAATTATACCGAATTTATGACTTCACTTTCAAAAGGGGAAGTGACAAGCTTTACAATGCAGCCGGAACAAGGTGTATTTTTTGTTGAAGGTGAGATGAAAGGCTATAAAGAAGGAGAAAAGTTTTTAACTAAGCTTCCTCCTAATAGTACTAATCTACAAGCGAAAATTGATGCGCTGGCAGAATCTGGATCAGTCAAAGTTGATGTAAAAGCAATGCCTAAAACAAGTGGCTGGATTCAATTTTTCACAGGATTATTACCATTTTTGATTATCATTATTTTATTCTTCTTCTTATTAAGCCAATCACAAGGCGGTGGTAACCGTGTGATGAACTTTGGTAAGAGCAAAGCGAAACTATACGATAATGAAAAGAAAAAAGTGAGATTTACAGATGTTGCTGGGGCAGATGAGGAAAAAGCTGAACTAGTAGAAGTAGTAGATTTCTTAAAAGATCCACGCAAATTCGTGGAAATCGGAGCTCGTATTCCGAAAGGGATCTTATTAGTAGGTCCTCCAGGTACGGGTAAAACATTACTCGCTCGCGCAGTTGCAGGGGAGTCTGGCGTTCCGTTTTTCTCTATCAGCGGATCGGATTTCGTTGAAATGTTTGTCGGAGTTGGGGCATCACGTGTTCGTGATTTGTTTGAAAACGCGAAGAAAAATGCACCTTGTATTATTTTTATAGATGAAATTGATGCGGTAGGTCGTCAACGTGGAGCTGGTCTTGGTGGTGGGCATGATGAACGTGAACAAACACTCAACCAATTACTTGTTGAAATGGACGGTTTCGGTGCAAATGAAGGTATTATTATCATTGCTGCAACGAATAGACCAGATGTTTTAGACCCGGCACTTCTTCGTCCAGGTCGTTTTGACCGTCAAATTACAGTTGGGCGTCCGGATGTTAAAGGTCGTGAAGCGGTACTTAAAGTACATGCTCGCAATAAACCATTAGATGAATCGGTAGACTTAAAAGCAATTGCACAACGTACACCAGGATTCTCTGGAGCGGATTTAGAAAACTTATTAAATGAAGCCGCGCTAGTAGCTGCTAGACGTGACAAGAAAAAAGTAGATATGAGTGACATTGATGAAGCAACAGATCGGGTAATTGCTGGTCCAGCAAAATCCGGTAAAGTTATTTCTAAAAAAGAACGTAATATTGTTGCGTTCCATGAAGCAGGACATGTGGTTATCGGATTAACACTAGATGATGCAGAAATCGTGCATAAAGTGACAATCGTTCCACGCGGTCAAGCTGGAGGATATGCGGTAATGCTTCCAAAAGAAGATCGTTACTTCATGACAAAACCTGAACTGCTTGATAAAATCTCAGGTCTACTTGGTGGTCGTGTAGCGGAAGAAATTACATTTGGGGAAGTTTCTACAGGTGCCCATAATGACTTCCAACGTGTAACTAGTATTGCGCGAAGCATGGTTACGGAGTACGGTATGAGTGATAAATTAGGTCCTATGCAGTTTGGTCAAGCGCAAGGTGGTAACGTTTTCCTTGGACGTGACTTTAACTCAGAGCAAAACTATTCTGATGCGATTGCATATGAAATTGATCAAGAGATGCAAAAAATGATAAAAGAGCAATATGCACGAACAAAACAAATATTAACGGAAAAACGTGAGTTATTAACTTTAATTGCGAATACGTTATTAGATGTAGAAACGCTGGATGCTGCTCAAATCAAACACTTGGAAGAACACGGAACCCTTCCGGAACGCGTATATGATTTAGCGAACCAAGAAGTAAAAGTGGAAGAAAGTGAAGAAGTACCTGACGCAGTAGGTGCTCCAGCAGATCCATCTACTAGTGATTTACCTACAGAAAATGGTCCAACAGTTGAGTCGAAAAATTCAATTCAAGAAGAACGTAGAGATTAATAGAAAAAAGGGCTGGTTGCTTCTCGTATTTATACGAGGCAACCAGCTTTTTTCTTTAGGTCTTTCTATGGTATGATGTGTGGGAAAACTTACGAAAAGTGAGGACAAGCTAGATGATACTTGTGCTAGATACAGGGAATACAAATATTGTTTTAGGTGTATATGAAAATGATAAGCTCATCCATCATTGGCGAATGGAAACAGACCGCCTAAAAACAGAAGATGAATACGGGATGCAAGTAAAAGCATTGTTTTCACATGCCAATATTTCTTTTGACCAAATAGAAGGTATTATTATTTCTTCCGTTGTACCACCCATTATGTTTTCGTTAGAAGCAATGTGCAAAAAATATTTTGGTATCAAACCAATAGTGGTAGGACCTGGAGTCAAAACTGGATTGAATATTAAGTGCGAGAATCCGCGTGAAGTGGGGGCAGATCGAATTGTGAATGCCGTCGCTGCTATTCATGCGTATGGTAGTCCTCTCATAATAGTTGACTTTGGAACTGCCACGACATATTGTTTTGTCAATGAACAAGACGAGTACATGGGAGGGGCAATAGCACCTGGAATTGGTATATCAACAGAGGCACTCTTTACTCGAGCGAGTAAACTTCCTCGAATAGAGTTAGCCAGACCAGAACATGTAGTAGGAAAAAATACTGTTTCTGCAATGCAGTCTGGTATTGTTTATGGGTATGTTGGACAAGTAGAAGGTATAGTAAATCGGATAAAAAAAGTATCAAAACACACTCCTAAAGTGATAGCAACGGGCGGTATGGCAAATCTAATAGGAGATGAAACAACAATCGTGGATGTAATAGATCCTTTTTTAACGTTAAAAGGATTATATCTAATATATCAACGAAACTTAAATGAAAAAGGAATGAAATAAATGAGTGATTATTTAGTAAGAGCGTTAGCTTTTAAAGGAAGTGTACGCGCATTTGCGGTGCGGACAACAGAAACTGTTGGAGAAGCGCAAAGGCGTCACCAAACATGGCCAACTGCATCAGCGGCACTTGGAAGAACCATGACTGCTGCGGTTATGATGGGGGTTATGTTAAAAGGTGAGGATAAGCTCACGATCAAAGTAGAAGGTAATGGTCCGATTGGCCCGATGATAATTGATAGCAATGCAAAAGGAGAAGCTCGTGGCTATGTAACGAATCCGCAGACACATTTCGATTTAAATGAAGTTGGGAAATTAGATGTTCGTCGTGCGGTTGGAACGGAAGGAACATTAACCATCGTAAAAGATCTTGGTTTAAGAGACTTTTTTACAGGACAAGTGCCAATCGTTTCTGGAGAAATTGGGGAAGACTTTACGTATTATTTTGCTGTATCCGAGCAAGTTCCATCATCTGTTGGTCTAGGGGTATTGGTTAATCCGGACAATACAATTCTAGCGGCAGGTGGATTTATCATTCAACTGATGCCTGGTACCGATGATGAGACGATTACAATTATTGAAGAAAAACTAAAAATAATGGAGCCCGTTTCAAAAATGATTGAAAAAGGGTTAACACCAGAAGAATTGCTTTTTGAAATCTTAGGAAAAGATAATGTGCAGATTTTGGACTCTACTCCTGTTTCGTTTGCGTGTAATTGTTCAAAAGAACGGTTTGGTAGTGCGATTATTAGTTTAGGTGAAAAAGAAATTCGAGAAATGATTGAGGAAGATGGAGGAGCAGAAGCGCATTGTCATTTCTGTATGGAGAAATATTTATACTCAATAGAAGAATTGGAGTCATTCATCGATGAAATCAACGCGTGATAACTTTAATCCACAACAAAAACGACATCTAAAAACAAAACCAGTGCTATTCCTACTTAGCATTCTTTTGCTTGGCAATTTCCTGTGGTTTATTGCTTGGTTGACACCGAATGAGAAGGTCAGTGAAACGGAAGAAGTCGCATCTGTTGGTGGGGAAGTTATTACAAAGGAAGAATGGATGGCTTCGATGGAAGCGATGTACGGGAAAGAAGTGTTATTGGATTTAGTAAATGCAAAAGTGATGGAGGCAGCTGCTAAAAAGAACAATATACAAGTTACCGATCAAGAAATAGAACTCGAACTTGCTCTTATTCGTTCGACACAAGAAGGAACCGATACATCTCTTCAAACATTTGATGAAGAAACGATGCGTCAAAAAGTACGATCTCGCTTAATTTTAGAAAAAGTTTTAGCGAAAGATATTGTGATAGAAGACGATGCAATAAAGGCATATTATGATAATAATAAAAACTTATATAATATACCTACTTCCTATCGAACGAGTATTATTTATGCTACTACAGAAGACGAAGCAAAAGAAGTTGTAAAAGAACTGGATAATGGCTCCTCCTTTGAAGGATTGGCAAGAGAACGCTCCAAAGATGCTAGTTCTGCAAGTTTGGGTGGAGACATCGGATATGTATCGGCAGATGCGCAGTCGGTAGATACTGCCATTATCTCTGCCTTGCCAAACATAGAGGTTGGTAAATGGAGTGATATCATTGCATTGAAGGATGGGAGATTTGCAGTTGCTCAAGTTGTAAATGTTTTTGAAGGTGAGTCATTTTCGTATGCGGATGTAAAAGACCATATTCACCGAGAGCTTGCACTAGATCAGCTCTCTCAATCTGTTACACCCGAAACATTTTGGCAAGAATTCAATGCCAAATGGTCGTATAGTGAGAAGTAACAGCGTATTCTATGGAGTATGCTGTTTTTTCTAATTTTCAGCCTTTTTCAATGTTCTTTTATTGACATTTATTCTCTGTCATTGGTATTATAAAAAATAAAACCTATTAATTTAGTAGGAATTAGGAGTGGGATAATGGCAAAGTTAGCGCAATCCGTAGTCGAATTAATTGGTAAAACGCCAGTAGTGAAATTAAACAGAGTTTCAAATCCTGAGGATGCCGAAGTGTATGTAAAATTAGAATACTTCAACCCGGGAAGTAGTGTAAAAGATCGTATTGCATTTGCCATGATTGAAGCCGCTGAAAAAGAGGGGAAATTACAAGAGGGTAGCACAATAATTGAACCTACTAGTGGTAATACAGGAATAGGCCTTTCGATGATTGCAGCTGCCAAAGGTTATAAAGCTGTATTAGTAATGCCAGATACAATGAGTTTAGAGCGTAGAAACCTTCTACGTGCTTATGGTGCCGACTTAGTGTTAACACCTGGAGCAGACGGGATGAAAGGTGCTATTGCAAAAGCAGAAGAACTGGCAAATGAAAATGAATGGTTTATGCCTCAACAATTCAACAATGAAGCAAACCCAGAAATTCATCGTTTAACAACAGGTCCTGAGATTGCAGAAGTATTTGACGAATTACACGGCTTTGTAGCAGGAATAGGTACTGGTGGAACAATCACTGGGGCTGGTAGTGTATTGAAAGAAAAATTCCCGGATATTCAGATTGTTGCAGTGGAACCAAAGGACTCCAATGTTCTATCTGGAGGTAAACCAGGTCCTCATAAAATACAAGGTATTGGTGCAGGATTTGTACCAAAGGTGTTAGATACAAAAATGTATCATTCTATTATTCAAGTATCAAATGAGGATGCATATGCAACGTCACGTGAAGTTGCAAAATTAGAAGGTATACTTGGCGGCGTTTCTGCAGGTGCTGCTATTTACGGAGCGCTTCAACTTGCAAAACAACTTGGGAAAGGTAAAAAAGTTGTTGCAATTATCCCAGATAACGGAGAACGTTATTTAAGTACACCGTTATACCAATTTGAAGACTAATGTAAAAAAGAGGAGTGGGAGCGAATATGCTTCCGCTTTTTTATGTGGCGAAAAGTAGGGGTTTCAAGTTAAGATGGAGGCAAATCGTTTTTTGGGGGGATTTGAAGAAGTGGATTCACTAAACTTACAAACACATACATTTAACATGGCGAAGGAAGCCTTTTTTTATGCGTATAAAGAAATAACGAAAGAAGAGTCTCATCATTTATTTTTAGAAAGTGGCAGAGGAGGACATTTATGTGTTGCGGCTTGGAATCCAATTGTAGTGACAAAATCAGTTGATACTGGATTACATATAAAATGGCGAAGTGGAAAAGAAGAGGTGCGTTCAGGAGAAGCACTCACTGAATTGGAGAAGCTTGTTGAGTCGTTTAGAATTCCTTTTCAAGAAGAATTACCGGATTTCCAAGGTGGTGCCGCCGGTTTTATTAGTTATGATTATGCTCGTAAAATAGAAGTTTTACCTACTCTAGCGGTGGATGATTTGCATGTACCAGATATTTATTTTTATCTGTTTGATTTCTGGGCAGTTCTGGATGTTGCCACAGAAACCGTGACATGTATGAAATTATCAATAAGTGATGTAGATTTGGCTGAAATGGAAGAAGTGTTGAAGGCTGCAAGTAGAAGGGGGGAGCGTCTATTTTTATCAGGGGCTGCAACAGAAGTAGCTGAAGATCAAGCAGAGTTATTTGTTTCAGTAAATGAAACGGAATTTGAGTCTGCCGTTCATCAAGTGCAAGAATATATTGCCCAAGGCGATGTATTTCAAGTAAACCTATCTGTTCGACAATCCAAAAAATTAAACGCAGAGCCAATTGCTATGTATGAGGCACTCCGCGCATTTAATCCATCTCCGTATATGGCTTATATTCAATCCCCAGAATTTGCAGTTGTATCTGGATCACCGGAGCTATTAGTGAAGAAAAAGGGGACAGAATTATCTACTCGTCCAATCGCAGGAACGAGACCACGTGGAAAAAGCGATCAAGAAGATATTCGACTTGCTCATGAACTAATTGACAATGAAAAAGAGCGAGCAGAACATGTCATGCTTGTCGACCTAGAAAGAAATGATTTAGGGCGAGTATCTACCTATGGCTCTGTAGAGGTAGATGAATTTATGGTTATTGAACGGTACTCACATGTTATGCATATTGTTTCAAATGTAAAAGGGACACTTCGTCCTGATACTTCTAATACAGAAATTGTCCAAGCTATGTTCCCTGGTGGAACAATAACTGGAGCTCCCAAAATTCGTACGATGGAAATCATTGAAGAATTAGAGCCGGTTCGCAGAGGGTTATATACAGGCTCTATCGGTTGGTTAGGATTTTCGGGTGATTTGGAGCTGAATATTGTCATTCGAACAGCCTTTATTCAAGATGGAATGGCACATATTCAAGCGGGAGCAGGAATTGTAATAGATTCTATTCCTAGTGCAGAATATGTAGAGTCTTTAAACAAAGCGAAAGCATTATGGCAAGCGAAAGCTATGGCAGAAGGAGGAAAACAATGATTTTGATGATTGATAATTATGATTCCTTTACTTACAATCTCGTTCAATATATAGGAGAGCTTGGAGAAGAGGTGAAGGTTGTTCGTAATGATGAGCTGACGATTGCTGAAATCGAGCAACTAGCTCCAAATATAATTGTCGTATCGCCAGGTCCTTGTACGCCGAATGAGGCTGGGATTAGTTTAGAGGCAATCGCATATTTTGCGGGGAAGATTGCTATATTGGGTGTTTGTCTAGGTCATCAATCGATTGGGCAAGCATTCGGAGGAAAAGTAATTCGTGCAGAAAGATTAATGCATGGGAAAACATCTCCTGTTTTTCATGATGGAAAAGGTGTAAATAAGGAAATGCCAAACCCTTTTCAAGCAACAAGGTATCATTCGCTGCTTGTAGAGAAAGAAACGTTGCCTGATTGTTTGGAAGTGACCTCTTGGACAGAAGAAGGAGAAATTATGGGACTTCGACATAAAGAATTTCCTGTAGAAGGTGTACAATTCCATCCAGAGTCAATCATGACAGAGGAAGGGAAAAAACTCATTCAAAACTTTATCGGGGCATACAGCCCTTCTATAAAGGGGAATATCTAACGTGGATGCTTGGAAAAATGATGAATTATACCACTCAGATGAGCTAATGATTTCCCCTTATGATCATGGCTTCTTGTATGGACTTGGTTTTTTTGAAACGTTTCGTACGTACAATGGAAAAGTGTTTTTATGGGAAGAACATTGGGGGAGACTCTCTCGTGCATTAGCTGATTTTCGTATTACCATGCCTTACGATCAAGAAGTGATACTGGCAGCTGTAGCTAAGTTAACGACAGCGAATAATGGGGAAGACGGATACTTTAGGCTAAATATTTCGGCAGGTGTGCATGATATTGGCCTCCAACCAACTAGTTATGAAAAGCCCACGGTCATTTTATTCCGAAAAGCATTGCATACTCTACCTAGAGGAATGGAAAAATCAGCAGTATGGCTAGAAACGTTGAGAAATTCTCCGGAAAGTGGGATGCGCCATAAATCCCATCATTACGCAAATAATGTACAAGCCCGATTTGAAATTGCTTCCCTAGCCTCTTTGGAAGGTATCTTTCTAACTGCGGATGGATTTGTTGCAGAAGGAATTACGTCGAATGTGTTTTGGGTGAAGGAAGGGAAATTATATACACCTTCACTAGATACAGGAATATTAGCCGGCGTCACACGGGGTTGGCTGATAAAAAATTCTCCATTCGCGGTAGAGGAAGGTTTATTTGTAAGAGAAGTATTAGAGGAAGCCGATGAAGTATTTATTACAAACGCGGTACAAGAAATTGTCCCTATAAAAAATATAGAAGAAAAGTACTTTTTAGGAAATGAAGGACCTGTGTATGCTGCGCTTCATGAAGCGTATGTAACGTGTATTCAGAAGGAAGGTGCAGAACGTTGAACTTACAATATAATACGAAGCCCTTTGAAGCCGGGGGAGTTACATTAGATTTTCGAAAAGAAACAATTGTGATGGGTATATTAAATGTCACGCCGGATTCTTTTTCGGATGGTGGAAAGTTTAATGAAATAGAAGTAGCAGTTGCTAGAGCCAAGCAGATGGTTGTGGATGGTGCTAAAATTATTGATATTGGTGGGGAGTCTACCAGACCTGGTCATACAGTTATTTCAGATGAAGAAGAAATAGCGCGTGTTGTACCAGTTATTCAAGCGATTAGCGCAGAAGTGAATGCGGTCATATCTATTGATACATACAAATCAGCAGTTGCGAGGGCTGCAGTACTAGCTGGTGCACATGTCATTAATGATATCTGGGGGGCTAAAAGAGATCCTAAGGTGGCGATGGTAGCTGCAGAACTCGGTGTACCGATTATACTAATGCATAATAGAGACGACGAAGAATATAACGATTTCTGGCCAGAAGCAAAACAAGATTTAGTAGAATGTATTCAAATTGCAAAAGCGGCGGGAGTGCCTAATGAACATATTTGGTTAGATCCGGGTATTGGTTTTGGGAAATCCACAACCCAAAACATTTGGATGATGCAACACTTGGAACACTTAGTGGACATGGGTTATCCCGTTTTACTGGCGACTTCACGTAAACGACTAATCGGAAATGTACTCAATCTTCCTGTGAACGAACGAATGGAAGGAACAGGTGCGACTGTTTGCTTCGGTTTGCAACTTGGTTGTCATATGGTGCGTGTACATGATGTGAAAGAAATTGCGCGTATGACGATAATGATGGATGTACTTACAGGAAAAGTGGAATATAAGGAAAGCGAGGTATAACTATTATGGATTACATACATTTAAATGATTTGGAGTTTTACGGATACCATGGAGTTTTGCCGGAAGAAACTAAGCTTGGTCAAATTTTTCGTGTTACGATTACGCTTGCTTGTGATTTAAAAAAAGCAGGTGAAACGGACGACTTAGCGGAAACTGTGAATTATGCAGAGGTATTTGAGCTTTGTAAGGAGATTGTGGAAGGAAAGCCTTATTTATTAATTGAGGCAGTAGCAGAAAAAATAGCTGGACGGATATTAAAGGATTATGAAGCCAAAGTAACTGGTTGTCGCATACAACTAGTGAAGCCGAATCCGCCGATTGTAGGTCATTATGCTTCTGTTGCAGTCGATATTACAAGAGGCGTGCTATGAATAGAGCGTATTTGTCACTAGGGTCCAATATAGGTGATAGACTGGATTATCTTAGAAGGGCAGTTCAATTGTTACGAGAAAGCGAAAGCGTTCAAATGAATAAAGTGTCCTCTGTTTATGAAACAGACCCTGTTGGTTATGTAGATCAAGGGGCTTTTTTAAATGTTGTAGTGGAGCTTGAAACGCTACTTTCACCTCACCAATTATTAAAAAAATGCAATGAAATTGAAGAAGATCTTGGGCGTACTCGAGATATTCATTGGGGTCCTCGAACTGTAGACCTTGACATTTTGTTGTATAATGAAGAGAATATGAAAACAGAGGATCTCATTATTCCACATCCAAGGATGACGGAAAGAGGTTTTGTGCTCGTGCCTCTTGTGGAATTAAATCCGGATTTAGTTGAGCCTCTAACAAAGCATTCTTTATTGAAGCTTGCACATGTTCAGAAAGAAGGCGTTCGTAAATGGAAAACACTCGATGGGGTAGACGCATTCGTGCATTTCGACGATTAAAAAGAATAAATCAAGTTGAGCTTGCAAAAGAAATGAATATTTCGGTGTCTATACTTGGTCAAATAGAGCAAGGAAAAAGGGTTCCAAATGAGGTGCAGTTAGAAAGCATTGCAACTGTACTTGATATACAGCTGGATGAATTAAAAGGAGAAATAAAAGAAGGTAAATGATTATGTCGATTTCATCAACAAAGCCATTTAAAATTGGTAACTTTGAAATGGATAATCGTGTAGTTTTAGCCCCAATGGCTGGTATTTGTAATTCTGCTTTCCGATTAACTGTCAAGGAGTTTGGCGCGGGGTTAGTTTATGCAGAGATGATTAGTGATAAGGGATCGTTTATAAAAACGAAAAGACTTTAAGTATACTTTATATTGATGAACGTGAAAATCCGCTATCACTTCAAATTTTTGGTGGAGAAAAAGAAACACTTGTTGCGGCAGTTAAATATGTAGATCAACATACTTCAGCGGACATCATTGATATTAATATGGGATGTCCAGTAAATAAAATCATTAAATGTGAAGCCGGAGCTAGATGGCTTCTTGATCCAGGAAAGATTTACGAAATGGTTTCTGCAGTTGTATATAATGTGAAAAAACCAGTAAGTGTAAAAATGCGTACAGGTTGGGATGGTGATCATATTTATGTTGTGGAGAATGCTCGTGCAGTTGAGCGTGCAGGCGGAGCGGCAGTAGCTATTCATGGTCGTACACGATTACAAATGTATGAAGGGTATGCGAACTGGGATTTGATTCGTCAAGTGAAAGAGGCAGTGAATATCCCTGTTATCGGAAATGGAGACGTAAATACTCCCCAAGATGCAAAACGTATGTTGGATGAAACTGGTGTAGATGCTGTAATGATTGGTCGTGCAGCACTAGGAGACCCATGGATGATTTATCGTACGGTTGAATATTTGGAGTCTGGCGAACTGAAACCAGAGCCTTCTGTTCAAGAAAAAATAGACGTGTGCTTATTACACTTCGATCGCTTAACTGCTTTAAAAGGTGAAGGCGTTGCAGTACGAGAAATGCGCAAACATGCTTCTTGGTATTTAAAAGGTATTCGTGGGAACGGTATAGCAAGAAATATGATTAACCAAACAGAAACCACTCAAGAGCTAAAAGACTACATGCGCTATTTTGCAGAAGAATCAACGAAAGAATATACTGATGCGGAATCGATTCTTGTTTAATATTAAAATGCGGGGCTGTCACTTCAAGTGATGGCTCTTTCCGTTTTAATGGGCAGTCAGAATAATGAGAAATATCACCAAGTGTAGGAAAAAGGTGAACAGTGTACAGAAATTGTGTACAATAAGTTCAACGTAATAAATGAAACTTGCGGATAAAAGGTAGTGGAGGAGTGACGAACATGTCTAATGTAGAAGAATTAAACGATCAACTTTTGGTGAGAAGACAAAAGATGACTGCAATACAAGAGAAAGGCTTAGATCCTTTTGGTAGTAAATTTGAACGTACTCATTTGAGTGATCAAGTGATTGCAGAATTTGCCGACTTTTCGAAAGAACAGTTAGAAGAAACGCCACATGAAGTCGTAATTGCAGGTCGTATTATGACAAAGCGCGGAAAAGGGAAAGCTGGATTTGCGCATATTCAAGACTTCGGTGGTCAAATCCAAATTTATGTACGTAAAGATGCAATAGGTGAAGATGCGTATGAATTATTTAACTCAGCGGATTTAGGAGATATCGTAGGTGTGCGAGGGAATGTATTCCGTACACAAGTAGGGGAATTATCTGTTAAAGCGGTAGAATTCACGTTTTTAACAAAATCACTACGACCAATGCCAGAGAAATTCCACGGTTTAAAAGATGTTGAGCAACGCTACCGTCAACGCTATTTAGACTTAATGACTAGTGATGATAGTAAAAAAACGTTCATCACTAGAAGTCGTATTATTCAATCTATGCGTCGATATTTAGATGGTCAAGGTTACTTAGAGGTGGAAACGCCATTATTGCATTCTATTGCGGGCGGAGCAGCAGCACGTCCTTTCATTACACATCATAATGCACTAGACATGGAACTTTATATGCGAATTGCAATTGAGTTACATTTAAAACGTTTAATCGTTGGTGGATTAGAAAAAGTATATGAAATTGGACGAGTGTTCAGAAATGAAGGTGTTTCAACGCGTCATAATCCCGAATTCACCATGATTGAATTATATGAAGCGTATGCTGATTATAAAGACATCATGAATCTGACGGAGAATTTAGTGTCACATGTTGCGCAAGAAGTACTGGGATCAACTACAGTGATGTACGGTGAGGATGCAATTAATCTTGCTCCAGGCTGGAGACGTTGGCATATGGCAGATGCGGTAAAAGAAACAACAGGAGTGGACTTCTGGAATGAAATGACGAAGGAAGCAGCACATGCAGTAGCGAAAGAACATGGCGTAGAAGTAAAACCTTCTATGGAAGTAGGTCATGTATTAAATGAATTCTTTGAGCAAAAAGTAGAAGAAACATTAGTACAACCCACATTTATCTATGGACATCCAGTAGAAGTTTCGCCACTTGCTAAGAAAAATCCAGAAGATGGAAGGTTTACAGATCGCTTCGAACTATTCATTGTTAGACGTGAGCATGCAAACGCATTTACAGAACTAAATGACCCCATTGATCAACGTCAACGCTTCGAAGCACAATTAGTTGAAAAAGAAGCGGGTAATGATGAAGCGCATGAAATGGATGAAGACTTCTTAGAAGCATTAGAATACGGTATGCCGCCAACAGGTGGTTTGGGAATTGGAATTGACCGATTAGTAATGTTATTAACTAACGCTGCATCTATTCGTGACGTATTATTGTTCCCAACAATGCGACACAAAGATTAGTCATATAGGATTTTCTTTTAATGGAAGGTGGGGCACTACTATTTATAGTGCTCCACCTTTTTAATATCCACTATATGTTGTGGAAAGCGTTTAAGGTAAAAGTTTTTGGATAAAAGTTAAGAAAATCTCTTGTCATAACCTTTACAAGGTGGTATAGTTATCAAGTTGTCATTTTCACTACTGACTTCTTCAAAAAAAGAAATAAAAAAGTTGTTGACATCGATAATGAAATTTGTTATGATATTAAAGTCGTCAAAACGACACAGCAACAAAAACAAAACATGAACATTGAAAACTGAACATGCAAAACGTTAAGAAATACAGCTTGAAAGACTAACTTCGGTTAGTTCGAAAGCAAAACAATTTGGACATCATTTAATGATGATGCCAGCAAAACAAA
Source organism: Psychrobacillus sp. L3 (assembly GCF_042945595.1). Classification (GTDB taxonomy): domain Bacteria; phylum Bacillota; class Bacilli; order Bacillales_A; family Planococcaceae; genus Psychrobacillus. Next base: position 93,472 of record NZ_CP168493.1, read on the forward strand.
ATGAGCTTTTTAAGTTCTCTATTATGGAGAGTTTGATCCTGGCTCAGGACGAACGCTGGCGGCATGCCTAATACATGCAAGTCGAGCGAATGACGAAGAAGCTTGCTTCTTCTGATTTAGCGGCGGACGGGTGAGTAACACGTGGGCAACCTGCCCTGTAGATTGGGATAACTCCGGGAAACCGGGGCTAATACCGAATAATCCATTTCCTCACATGGGGAGATGTTAAAAGACGGTTTCGGCTGTCACTACAGGATGGGCCCGCGGCGCATTAGCTAGTTGGTGAGGTAACGGCTCACCAAGGCGACGATGCGTAGCCGACCTGAGAGGGTGATCGGCCACACTGGGACTGAGACACGGCCCAGACTCCTACGGGAGGCAGCAGTAGGGAATCTTCCACAATGGACGAAAGTCTGATGGAGCAATGCCGCGTGAGTGAAGAAGGTTTTCGGATCGTAAAACTCTGTTGTGAGGGAAGAACAAGTACGAGAGTAACTGCTCGTACCTTGACGGTACCTCATTAGAAAGCCACGGCTAACTACGTGCCAGCAGCCGCGGTAATACGTAGGTGGCAAGCGTTGTCCGGAATTATTGGGCGTAAAGCGCGCGCAGGCGGTCCTTTAAGTCTGATGTGAAATCCCACGGCTCAACCGTGGAAGGTCATTGGAAACTGGGGGACTTGAGTACAGAAGAGGAAAGCGGAATTCCAAGTGTAGCGGTGAAATGCGTAGAGATTTGGAGGAACACCAGTGGCGAAGGCGGCTTTCTGGTCTGTAACTGACGCTGAGGCGCGAAAGCGTGGGGAGCAAACAGGATTAGATACCCTGGTAGTCCACGCCGTAAACGATGAGTGCTAAGTGTTAGGGGGTTTCCGCCCCTTAGTGCTGCAGCTAACGCATTAAGCACTCCGCCTGGGGAGTACGGTCGCAAGACTGAAACTCAAAGGAATTGACGGGGGCCCGCACAAGCGGTGGAGCATGTGGTTTAATTCGAAGCAACGCGAAGAACCTTACCAGGTCTTGACATCCCGCTGACCGTTCTAGAGATAGATCTTTCCCTTCGGGGACAGCGGTGACAGGTGGTGCATGGTTGTCGTCAGCTCGTGTCGTGAGATGTTGGGTTAAGTCCCGCAACGAGCGCAACCCTTGATCTTAGTTGCCAGCATTTAGTTGGGCACTCTAAGGTGACTGCCGGTGATAAACCGGAGGAAGGTGGGGATGACGTCAAATCATCATGCCCCTTATGACCTGGGCTACACACGTGCTACAATGGACGGTACAGAGGGTCGCAACCCCGCGAGGGTGAGCTAATCCCATAAAACCGTTCTCAGTTCGGATTGTAGGCTGCAACTCGCCTACATGAAGCCGGAATCGCTAGTAATCGTGGATCAGCATGCCACGGTGAATACGTTCCCGGGCCTTGTACACACCGCCCGTCACACCACGAGAGTTTGTAACACCCGAAGTCGGTGGGGTAACCCTTACGGGAGCCAGCCGCCGAAGGTGGGACAGATGATTGGGGTGAAGTCGTAACAAGGTAGCCGTATCGGAAGGTGCGGCTGGATCACCTCCTTTCTAAGGATAATATCGGAATACAGATTTTTATCTGTATCTTAACGTTTTGCAGTTCAGTTTTGAATGTTCATTTTTATGAGCATTTGAAAACTTGTTCTTTGAAAACTGGATAAAAAGACATTGAAAGAAACAAATTCAAGAAATTCAATTTGTAATCACTTTTGTGATTATATTTTGCGTAGTATTTTTAACTACTATAGGAAGTCCGTGTTTTCACGGAGGACCAAATTAGGTTAAGTTAATAAGGGCGCGCGGTGAATGCCTTGGCACTAGGAGCCGAAGAAGGACGGCACTAACACCGATATGCTTCGGGGAGCTGTAAGTGAGCTTTGATCCGGAGATTTCCGAATGGGGAAACCCACTGTTCGTAATGGAGCAGTACATTTACGTGAATACATAGCGTATCTGTGGCACACCCAGGGAACTGAAACATCTAAGTACCTGGAGGAAGAGAAAGAAAAATCGATTCCCTGAGTAGCGGCGAGCGAAACGGGAATAGCCCAAACCAAGAGGCTTGCCTCTTGGGGTTGTAGGACACTCTACATAGAGTTACAAAGGAATGAGCTAGACGAAGCGATCTGGAAAGGTCCGCAGGATAGGGTAAAAGCCCCGTAGTCAAAAGTTCATTCTCTCTTGAGTGTATCCTGAGTACGGCGGAACACGTGAAATTCCGTCGGAATCTGGGAGGACCATCTCCCAAGGCTAAATACTACCTAGTGACCGATAGTGAACCAGTACCGTGAGGGAAAGGTGAAAAGCACCCCGGAAGGGGAGTGAAATAGATCCTGAAACCGCGTGCCTACAAGTAGTCAGAGCCCGTTAATGGGTGATGGCGTGCCTTTTGTAGAATGAACCGGCGAGTTACGATTACATGCAAGGTTAAGTTGAGAAGACGGAGCCGCAGCGAAAGCGAGTCTGAATAGGGCGAATGAGTATGTGGTCGTAGACCCGAAACCAGGTGATCTACCCATGTCCAGGATGAAGGTAAGGTAACACTTACTGGAGGTCCGAACCCACGCACGTTGAAAAGTGCGGGGATGAGGTGTGGGTAGCGGAGAAATTCCAATCGAACCTGGAGATAGCTGGTTCTCTCCGAAATAGCTTTAGGGCTAGCCTCAAACGTTAGAATCTTGGAGGTAGAGCACTGTTTGGACTAGGGGCCCATCCCGGGTTACCGAATTCAGACAAACTCCGAATGCCAATGATTTATGTTTGGGAGTCAGACTGCGAGTGATAAGATCCGTAGTCAAGAGGGAAACAGCCCAGACCACCAGCTAAGGTCCCAAAGTATTTGTTAAGTGGAAAAGGATGTGGCGTTGCTTAGACAACCAGGATGTTGGCTTAGAAGCAGCCATCATTTAAAGAGTGCGTAATAGCTCACTGGTCGAGTGACGCTGCGCCGAAAATGTATCGGGGCTAAACAAATCACCGAAGCTGTGGATTGATACCTATGGTATCAGTGGTAGGAGAGCGTTCTAAGGGCGTTGAAGTCAGACCGGAAGGACTGGTGGAGCGCTTAGAAGTGAGAATGCCGGTATGAGTAGCGAAAGATGGGTGAGAATCCCATCCACCGTATGACTAAGGTTTCCTGAGGAAGGCTCGTCCGCTCAGGGTTAGTCGGGACCTAAGTCGAGGCCGATAGGCGTAGACGATGGACAACAGGTTGATATTCCTGTACCACCAAACCACCGTTTGAGCAATGGGGGGACGCAGAAGGATAGGGTAAGCATGCTGTTGGTTATGCATGTCCAAGCAGTGAGGTGTGAGTGTAGGCAAATCCGCACTCTGTAACATTGAGCTGTGATGGCGAGGACTTAGTCCGAAGTTCCTGATTTCACACTGCCAAGAAAAGCCTCTAGCGAGGTGATAGGTGCCCGTACCGCAAACCGACACAGGTAGTCGAGGAGAGAATCCTAAGGTGAGCGAGAGAACTCTCGTTAAGGAACTCGGCAAAATGACCCCGTAACTTCGGGAGAAGGGGTGCTCTTTTGGGTGTATAGCCTAGAAGAGCCGCAGTGAATAGGCCCAGGCGACTGTTTAGCAAAAACACAGGTCTCTGCAAAACCGTAAGGTGAAGTATAGGGGCTGACGCCTGCCCGGTGCTGGAAGGTTAAGAGGAGTGCTTAGCGCAAGCGAAGGTGCGAATTGAAGCCCCAGTAAACGGCGGCCGTAACTATAACGGTCCTAAGGTAGCGAAATTCCTTGTCGGGTAAGTTCCGACCCGCACGAAAGGCGTAACGATCTGGGCACTGTCTCAACGAGAGACTCGGTGAAATTATAGTACCTGTGAAGATGCAGGTTACCCGCGACAGGACGGAAAGACCCCGTGGAGCTTTACTATAGCTTGATATTGAATTTTGGTGCAACTTGTACAGGATAGGCAGGAGCCTTAGAGCCCGGAGCGCCAGCTTCGGAGGAGGCGTCGGTGGGATACTGCCCTGGTTGTATTGAAATTCTAACCCATACCCGTAACCCGGGTAGGAGACAGTGTCAGGCGGGTAGTTTGACTGGGGCGGTCGCCTCCTAAAGTGTAACGGAGGCGCCCAAAGGTTCCCTCAGAATGGTTGGAAATCATTCGAAGAGTGTAAAGGCAGAAGGGAGCTTGACTGCGAGACCTACAAGTCGAGCAGGGTCGAAAGACGGGCTTAGTGATCCGGTGGTTCCGCATGGAAGGGCCATCGCTCAACGGATAAAAGCTACCCCGGGGATAACAGGCTTATCTCCCCCAAGAGTCCACATCGACGGGGAGGTTTGGCACCTCGATGTCGGCTCATCGCATCCTGGGGCTGTAGTCGGTCCCAAGGGTTGGGCTGTTCGCCCATTAAAGCGGTACGCGAGCTGGGTTCAGAACGTCGTGAGACAGTTCGGTCCCTATCCGTCGTGGGCGTAGGAAATTTGAGAGGAGCTGTCCTTAGTACGAGAGGACCGGGATGGACACACCGCTGGTGTACCAGTTGTTCTGCCAAGAGCATCGCTGGGTAGCTATGTGTGGACGGGATAAGTGCTGAAAGCATCTAAGCACGAAGCCCCCCTCAAGATGAGATTTCCCATTACGCAAGTAAGTAAGATCCCTCAAAGACGATGAGGTAGATAGGTTCGGGGTGGAAGCGTGGCGACATGTGCAGCTGACGAATACTAATCGATCGAGGACTTAACCAAATAGAATTTGCACATTTCAATGTCTTTTATCCAGTTTTGAAAGAATAAAATTTTTATTAAAATAACACTTGTAAAATGCTATAGAGTTGTTATAATAAAACTTGTCTTTCATTATTCAAGTCTAGTGATGATGGCGAAGAGGTCACACCCGTTCCCATACCGAACACGGAAGTTAAGCTCTTCAGCGCCGATGGTAGTTGGGGGTTTCCCCCTGCAAGAGTAGGACGTCGCTGGGCTTGTAATAAATATAAAATGTATAAAATCAAGAAAAGTACAACTTATCAAGATTTTTTATAACCCAGGAGGATTAGCTCAGCTGGGAGAGCATCTGCCTTACAAGCAGAGGGTCGGCGGTTCGAGCCCGTCATCCTCCACCATTTTTCTGGAATTGCCGGAGTAGCTCAACTGGTAGAGCAACTGACTTGTAATCAGTAGGTTGAGGGTTCAAGTCCTTTCTCCGGCACCACTTTCCGAGCCATTAGCTCAGTTGGTAGAGCATCTGACTTTTAATCAGAGGGTCGTAGGTTCGAATCCTACATGGCTCATCACTTTTTCAGTGAATTATGTATGCGGGTGTGGCGGAACTGGCAGACGCACTAGACTTAGGATCTAGCGCCGCAAGGCGTGGGGGTTCGACTCCCTTCACCCGCACCATTAAATTTAATAACCGAGCGGAAGTAGTTCAGTGGTAGAACACCACCTTGCCAAGGTGGGGGTCGCGAGTTCGAACCTCGTCTTCCGCTCCATAGATTCATTTAAGTGCCGGGGTGGCGGAACTGGCAGACGCACAGGACTTAAAATCCTGCGGTAGGTGACTACCGTACCGGTTCGATTCCGGTCCTCGGCACCATTTTTTGAAAAATATATGCGCCCGTAGCTCAATTGGATAGAGCGTCTGACTACGGATCAGAAGGTTGTGGGTTCGACTCCTGCCGGGCGCGCCATATATACGGGAAGTAGCTCAGCTTGGTAGAGCACTTGGTTTGGGACCAAGGGGTCGCAGGTTCGAATCCTGTCTTCCCGACCAGTTATTAATTATATTCGGGGCCTTAGCTCAGCTGGGAGAGCGCCTGCCTTGCACGCAGGAGGTCAGCGGTTCGATCCCGCTAGGCTCCACCATGAACATTGAAAACTGAACATGCAAAACGTTAAGAAATACAGCTTGAAAGACTAACTTCGGTTAGTTCGAAAGCAAAACAATTTGGACATCATTTAATGATGATGCCAGCAAAACAAAATGAGCTTTTTAAGTTCTCTATTATGGAGAGTTTGATCCTGGCTCAGGACGAACGCTGGCGGCATGCCTAATACATGCAAGTCGAGCGAATGACGAAGAAGCTTGCTTCTTCTGATTTAGCGGCGGACGGGTGAGTAACACGTGGGCAACCTGCCCTGTAGATTGGGATAACTCCGGGAAACCGGGGCTAATACCGAATAATCCATTTCCTCACATGGGGAGATGTTAAAAGACGGTTTCGGCTGTCACTACAGGATGGGCCCGCGGCGCATTAGCTAGTTGGTGAGGTAACGGCTCACCAAGGCGACGATGCGTAGCCGACCTGAGAGGGTGATCGGCCACACTGGGACTGAGACACGGCCCAGACTCCTACGGGAGGCAGCAGTAGGGAATCTTCCACAATGGACGAAAGTCTGATGGAGCAATGCCGCGTGAGTGAAGAAGGTTTTCGGATCGTAAAACTCTGTTGTGAGGGAAGAACAAGTACGAGAGTAACTGCTCGTACCTTGACGGTACCTCATTAGAAAGCCACGGCTAACTACGTGCCAGCAGCCGCGGTAATACGTAGGTGGCAAGCGTTGTCCGGAATTATTGGGCGTAAAGCGCGCGCAGGCGGTCCTTTAAGTCTGATGTGAAATCCCACGGCTCAACCGTGGAAGGTCATTGGAAACTGGGGGACTTGAGTACAGAAGAGGAAAGCGGAATTCCAAGTGTAGCGGTGAAATGCGTAGAGATTTGGAGGAACACCAGTGGCGAAGGCGGCTTTCTGGTCTGTAACTGACGCTGAGGCGCGAAAGCGTGGGGAGCAAACAGGATTAGATACCCTGGTAGTCCACGCCGTAAACGATGAGTGCTAAGTGTTAGGGGGTTTCCGCCCCTTAGTGCTGCAGCTAACGCATTAAGCACTCCGCCTGGGGAGTACGGTCGCAAGACTGAAACTCAAAGGAATTGACGGGGGCCCGCACAAGCGGTGGAGCATGTGGTTTAATTCGAAGCAACGCGAAGAACCTTACCAGGTCTTGACATCCCGCTGACCGTTCTAGAGATAGATCTTTCCCTTCGGGGACAGCGGTGACAGGTGGTGCATGGTTGTCGTCAGCTCGTGTCGTGAGATGTTGGGTTAAGTCCCGCAACGAGCGCAACCCTTGATCTTAGTTGCCAGCATTTAGTTGGGCACTCTAAGGTGACTGCCGGTGATAAACCGGAGGAAGGTGGGGATGACGTCAAATCATCATGCCCCTTATGACCTGGGCTACACACGTGCTACAATGGACGGTACAGAGGGTCGCAACCCCGCGAGGGTGAGCTAATCCCATAAAACCGTTCTCAGTTCGGATTGTAGGCTGCAACTCGCCTACATGAAGCCGGAATCGCTAGTAATCGTGGATCAGCATGCCACGGTGAATACGTTCCCGGGCCTTGTACACACCGCCCGTCACACCACGAGAGTTTGTAACACCCGAAGTCGGTGGGGTAACCCTTACGGGAGCCAGCCGCCGAAGGTGGGACAGATGATTGGGGTGAAGTCGTAACAAGGTAGCCGTATCGGAAGGTGCGGCTGGATCACCTCCTTTCTAAGGATAATATCGGAATACAGATTTTTATCTGTATCTTAACGTTTTGCAGTTCAGTTTTGAATGTTCATGTATATTAATATATGAAAATTCAAAGAGGGCCTATAGCTCAGCTGGTTAGAGCGCACGCCTGATAAGCGTGAGGTCGATGGTTCGAGTCCATTTAGGCCCACCATACCTTTTTTGATTTTCGGGGCCTTAGCTCAGCTGGGAGAGCGCCTGCCTTGCACGCAGGAGGTCAGCGGTTCGATCCCGCTAGGCTCCACCAAATATTTATTTAAACTTGTTCTTTGAAAACTGGATAAAAAGACATTGAAAGAAACAAATTCAAGAAATTCAATTTGTAATCACTTTTGTGATTATATTTTGCGTAGTATTTTTAACTACTATAGGAAGTCCGTGTTTTCATGGAGGACCAAATTAGGTTAAGTTAATAAGGGCGCGCGGTGAATGCCTTGGCACTAGGAGCCGAAGAAGGACGGCACTAACACCGATATGCTTCGGGGAGCTGTAAGTGAGCTTTGATCCGGAGATTTCCGAATGGGGAAACCCACTGTTCGTAATGGAGCAGTACATTTACGTGAATACATAGCGTATCTGTGGCACACCCAGGGAACTGAAACATCTAAGTACCTGGAGGAAGAGAAAGAAAAATCGATTCCCTGAGTAGCGGCGAGCGAAACGGGAATAGCCCAAACCAAGAGGCTTGCCTCTTGGGGTTGTAGGACACTCTACATAGAGTTACAAAGGAATGAGCTAGACGAAGCGATCTGGAAAGGTCCGCAGGATAGGGTAAAAGCCCCGTAGTCAAAAGTTCATTCTCTCTTGAGTGTATCCTGAGTACGGCGGAACACGTGAAATTCCGTCGGAATCTGGGAGGACCATCTCCCAAGGCTAAATACTACCTAGTGACCGATAGTGAACCAGTACCGTGAGGGAAAGGTGAAAAGCACCCCGGAAGGGGAGTGAAATAGATCCTGAAACCGCGTGCCTACAAGTAGTCAGAGCCCGTTAATGGGTGATGGCGTGCCTTTTGTAGAATGAACCGGCGAGTTACGATTACATGCAAGGTTAAGTTGAGAAGACGGAGCCGCAGCGAAAGCGAGTCTGAATAGGGCGAATGAGTATGTGGTCGTAGACCCGAAACCAGGTGATCTACCCATGTCCAGGATGAAGGTAAGGTAACACTTACTGGAGGTCCGAACCCACGCACGTTGAAAAGTGCGGGGATGAGGTGTGGGTAGCGGAGAAATTCCAATCGAACCTGGAGATAGCTGGTTCTCTCCGAAATAGCTTTAGGGCTAGCCTCAAACGTTAGAATCTTGGAGGTAGAGCACTGTTTGGACTAGGGGCCCATCCCGGGTTACCGAATTCAGACAAACTCCGAATGCCAATGATTTATGTTTGGGAGTCAGACTGCGAGTGATAAGATCCGTAGTCAAGAGGGAAACAGCCCAGACCACCAGCTAAGGTCCCAAAGTATTTGTTAAGTGGAAAAGGATGTGGCGTTGCTTAGACAACCAGGATGTTGGCTTAGAAGCAGCCATCATTTAAAGAGTGCGTAATAGCTCACTGGTCGAGTGACGCTGCGCCGAAAATGTATCGGGGCTAAACAAATCACCGAAGCTGTGGATTGATACCTATGGTATCAGTGGTAGGAGAGCGTTCTAAGGGCGTTGAAGTCAGACCGGAAGGACTGGTGGAGCGCTTAGAAGTGAGAATGCCGGTATGAGTAGCGAAAGATGGGTGAGAATCCCATCCACCGTATGACTAAGGTTTCCTGAGGAAGGCTCGTCCGCTCAGGGTTAGTCGGGACCTAAGTCGAGGCCGATAGGCGTAGACGATGGACAACAGGTTGATATTCCTGTACCACCAAACCACCGTTTGAGCAATGGGGGGACGCAGAAGGATAGGGTAAGCATGCTGTTGGTTATGCATGTCCAAGCAGTGAGGTGTGAGTGTAGGCAAATCCGCACTCTGTAACATTGAGCTGTGATGGCGAGGACTTAGTCCGAAGTTCCTGATTTCACACTGCCAAGAAAAGCCTCTAGCGAGGTGATAGGTGCCCGTACCGCAAACCGACACAGGTAGTCGAGGAGAGAATCCTAAGGTGAGCGAGAGAACTCTCGTTAAGGAACTCGGCAAAATGACCCCGTAACTTCGGGAGAAGGGGTGCTCTTTTGGGTGTATAGCCTAGAAGAGCCGCAGTGAATAGGCCCAGGCGACTGTTTAGCAAAAACACAGGTCTCTGCAAAACCGTAAGGTGAAGTATAGGGGCTGACGCCTGCCCGGTGCTGGAAGGTTAAGAGGAGTGCTTAGCGCAAGCGAAGGTGCGAATTGAAGCCCCAGTAAACGGCGGCCGTAACTATAACGGTCCTAAGGTAGCGAAATTCCTTGTCGGGTAAGTTCCGACCCGCACGAAAGGCGTAACGATCTGGGCACTGTCTCAACGAGAGACTCGGTGAAATTATAGTACCTGTGAAGATGCAGGTTACCCGCGACAGGACGGAAAGACCCCGTGGAGCTTTACTATAGCTTGATATTGAATTTTGGTGCAACTTGTACAGGATAGGCAGGAGCCTTAGAGCCCGGAGCGCCAGCTTCGGAGGAGGCGTCGGTGGGATACTGCCCTGGTTGTATTGAAATTCTAACCCATACCCGTAACCCGGGTAGGAGACAGTGTCAGGCGGGTAGTTTGACTGGGGCGGTCGCCTCCTAAAGTGTAACGGAGGCGCCCAAAGGTTCCCTCAGAATGGTTGGAAATCATTCGAAGAGTGTAAAGGCAGAAGGGAGCTTGACTGCGAGACCTACAAGTCGAGCAGGGTCGAAAGACGGGCTTAGTGATCCGGTGGTTCCGCATGGAAGGGCCATCGCTCAACGGATAAAAGCTACCCCGGGGATAACAGGCTTATCTCCCCCAAGAGTCCACATCGACGGGGAGGTTTGGCACCTCGATGTCGGCTCATCGCATCCTGGGGCTGTAGTCGGTCCCAAGGGTTGGGCTGTTCGCCCATTAAAGCGGTACGCGAGCTGGGTTCAGAACGTCGTGAGACAGTTCGGTCCCTATCCGTCGTGGGCGTAGGAAATTTGAGAGGAGCTGTCCTTAGTACGAGAGGACCGGGATGGACACACCGCTGGTGTACCAGTTGTTCTGCCAAGAGCATCGCTGGGTAGCTATGTGTGGACGGGATAAGTGCTGAAAGCATCTAAGCACGAAGCCCCCCTCAAGATGAGATTTCCCATTACGCAAGTAAGTAAGATCCCTCAAAGACGATGAGGTAGATAGGTTCGGGGTGGAAGCGTGGCGACATGTGCAGCTGACGAATACTAATCGATCGAGGACTTAACCAAATAGAATTTGCACATTTCAATGTCTTTTATCCAGTTTTGAAAGAATAAAATTTTTATTAAAATAACACTTGTAAAATGCTATAGAGTTGTTATAATAAAACTTGTCTTTCATTATTCAAGTCTAGTGATGATGGCGAAGAGGTCACACCCGTTCCCATACCGAACACGGAAGTTAAGCTCTTCAGCGCCGATGGTAGTTGGGGGTTTCCCCCTGCAAGAGTAGGACGTCGCTGGGCACTATAAAAAGTCGTTACCGAGTAATCGGTAACGACTTTTTTTGATGCGTGTAATTTAAAGGAATCTAATTTTTAGCTTCATTCAATATTATTTAGTATCTAACTTTGAGCTTTTCTCTGTAGATTGAATAACCTATCTCAAAGAGAGACAACCCTATACTATGAGATTTGGTCTCGACTGCTAAGGAATTGGTCTTGCTTCGAGTTAAAATGGTCTTGAGTTTAACTGAATTAGTATCGGGTAGAGCATAATAGGTCTCGAAGAAACATTTTCTAACTGATTATGGATAATAATTCAAAATTATTTTCTAAACCTGGATTGCATTTTTGAAAAATTGCCAGCCTTACATATAAATAACTAACTGATAAGAGATTTGATACCTAGGTTGTACAAAATTAGTATGGAGTTTAGCCAACTTAACTAAATTTTTATTTAAATGAATAATGCTTGGATCAATTTTTATTCATTTTACAACTAGCCTTATCTTAAACTAAATGATCCTATATTGATTTTACTTGCTGAATTGTTTACAAACATCCACAATATTAATTATCGATGCAAAAAAAGGAGGGTGAATATGGTTGTAATACTAGCAGTAGATGATGATGTACATACATTAGATTTAATATCTATTTACTTATCGCAGACAGGATATCATGTTATAAAAGCAACGAATGGAAAAGAAGGTTTATCCTTAATTGAAAAACAAATTCCTGATTTAGCAATAGTCGATGTTATGATGCCGGAAATGGATGGCTTAACATTAACCAAACTCATCCGCGAGCAGTATGACTTTCCGGTATTATTATTAACTGCGAAAGGTCGATTAGAAGACAAAGAAAAAGGCTATTTAGCGGGATCTGACGATTATTTAGTAAAACCATTTGAGCCAAAAGAGCTGTTATTTCGTATTCGAGCAATACTAAGAAGATATGACAAAACAAGTGATGCCAACATTCAAGTGGGAAATATGTTAATCAATCGGAAGAGCTTTGAGGTGCAAATTGGGGAGGAACTATTAGTTTTGCCTTTAAAAGAATTTGAGTTACTTTCGAAATTAGCATCCAAGCCAAATCAAGTATTTACTCGGGAACAATTAATAGAAGCAGTCTGGGGAATTGATTTCGAAGGAGATGAGCAAACACTAAGTGTGCATATTAAACGAATAAGGGAACGATTATTAAAAATAAAAGCTAATGTACAAATTACAACCGTTCGCGGAATTGGATATAAACTAGAAGGAAACCGTTTATGAAAACTTTATATAGCAAATTTTTATGGATGACGCTGCTCATTATGTTCGCCAGTGGGACAATCGGATTTATGATTGTAAATACGTTTTATCATCAAAATTTAAAAGAAAAAAATGATGCGAAAAATGTATTGGTTGCGGAATCAATTGTCCAGCTCATTGAATCATCCCATTTAAACCATTTAGAGCCTCTTCTACGGATGATTGGGGATACAGGGTATCAAATATATATAGTTAGTGAAGATGGCAAGGAAAGCGCTTATGGTGGCGATTTTCGAGTTAAAACTATTAGTGATTCTGTAGTAAAAAGAGTTTTGAATGGAGAAACGTATCATGGGATGCGTGAGTTTCCAAAAGAAACGTTTATTACGGGGTATTTTTCAAATGAGTTAACGAATACGATTGGGGTACCATTCACATTTGATCATAAAAAGTATGCGCTTTTTCAAAGACCTAATATTAAATTTCTATTTAATGAAATCCATTTACTATTAGGAGGTCTTGCCGCAGCAATGATTGTTATTAGTGTGATCGCAATGTTAATCGTGGCGAAGAAAATGATTGACCCATTAACCAAGTTAACGATTGCGACAAATAAAATTGCCAATGAAGATTTCCAAGTACCGATACCAGTTTATCAGCGGGATGAAATTGGCCAATTAGCAGACAGCTTCCGAAACATGACAAAGCAATTGGAAGCTAGTGATCGCTACAAAAAAGAATTTATCTCTAGAGTGTCGCATGATTTTCAAACACCTCTGTTAAATATACAGGGATATGCTTCTTTACTTGAAAGCCGGGAGTTAAATGAAGAGGAACATTTGAAATACACAACGATCATTCAAAAAGAGGCGAAGCGGTTATCCAGTGTTATGAAACAATTGTTAGTACTTACTTCCTTTGATCAAGCAAATAATCGCACCAAAAAAGAAATTTTCTACTTAAATGAACAGTTAAAACAGGTTATGCAGAAGTTTAGATGGTTAGTGGATGAAAAAGATATTTCGATCCAGTTGCAACTAAAAAAAGTAGAAGTACTAGGAGATAGAGAAATGTTAGAGTACGTGTGGGAAAATCTCCTTTCCAATGCGATCAAATACAATTATTCCCCTGGTGAAATACAAGTTTCACTGACAGAAACCGAGGAGTATGTGCTTGTTATGATACAAGACACAGGAATTGGAAACAAAAATACAGATTATGAGCAATGGACAGAACGTTTTTATCGAGAAGATACTGCACGTTCCACACAAATTGAGGGGAGTGGGCTCGGTCTTGCTATAGTAAAAGAGGTTATCGAATCACATGCTGGGCTACTATCATTTGATCATATAGAGCCTCATGGAACAAAAGTAATTGTCCGATTAAATAAGGTGTAAATATCCGTACATCTTCCGTCACTTTTAACTTAAATAGATTGATCCGTGCTTCTGTACTCTACATGAATTTTTGATGTGTTCTTAGGATGCACATCCTATAGTTATCGGATTCCATTTTATATTTTTGTGTTTTAGTTACTTTAGGGGCAGGCTTCTCGATTAAGTTCATGAGTAGACTAAAAGAAGAGTGAAAAGAACATAGCGAACATGAAGCTGTTGCCAAAACAGTGGAACTAACATGTAGCGTTTTTTCGTCTGCAGGCTTAATACTTGCAGCTACATTTGCCGTATTAAATATCATAACATGTTATGGAACCTAAATTATTTGGTTTTGCTGTTGCGATTAGTATACTTTTGGCTACATTTTTCGTACAACCACTATTATTACGAGCGTTATTAAAAAAGACAAGCAAAAAATAATTCGAATTAAATAAGAAACAACAAGGGAGTTTACGATTAATACGAGTGGAAAAAGAATATAATTAATAAAACTGAGGACATGTATTTAATGTCCTCAGTTTTACTTTTTTTAAAAAAACTTTGTGATAAAGTAAATTTATAGATAATTTCGTTTTAAAAGTTAAGAGAGGGGGAAACAGGATGGAAGAAAATCGTATCCGACTAGACGGGGGATTTCAAAATGATGTATTTCATATCGAGGAAAAAGGAAAAGTAGTTAGGATTTCTGATAGTAGGAAGACAAAAGAAATGGTTTTGCAAGAAATTGAGTGGATGAATTTTTTGCATGAAAAAGGGCTTGCTGTGCCGAAGCCGGAAATGATATTAGGGTATGAAGAGGGTCGAGTAAGAGCGTATTTTGAATTTATTCAGGGTGATGGGATCGATGTTACCAACGTACTTCATTGGAATGTAAAAAGATTTGAACAATGGGGAAGAATATTGGGTAGGATGCATGCACTATCCAAACAATATAAGGTTAATGAAATACATCGACCTGAATGGACAGTAGAAAATGTCGACGTATTCGAAATAAGGGGATATTTGTCTCCGTGTATAAGAGAAAATTACGATAGGTTGATGCAGAGCCTATGTACATACAAAATTACGCCAGATACATTTGGCTTGGTTCATAATGATTTTCATCAATGCAACCTAATCCTTGCAAACGAAGGCACCCTAACTACGATAGACTTCGATGAATGTTCTTATAATTGGTATGCCCAAAATATCGCGGTATCTTTCTATCATGCATACTGGCAACACCATTCTTACAATGCTGATACAGGTAGTTTCACTTACACTTTTATGAATCACTTCTTTGTTGGTTATCAAATAGAAAATTTACTTCATGAGAATATCATTAAGCAAATTCCTATTTTCCTCAAACTGAGAGAGATTTTTTTGTATCAATTATTTATGCGTAAGTGGGAGATGAGCAATTTAGAAGAATGGCAAAAGTATACCTTGCATGACTTAGAGGGAAAAATTAAGAACCAAATGCCATACGTAGGAATTACGGATTTTTCAATTTATGTATAAACGATTTCAAAAGAGGTGAAAATCTTTAAGCAAAAAGACAAGAAGAGTCTAATTTTGACCATCCTTGTCTTTTTTCATTTATTTACCTAAGGTTGCTTGTCGTTTTTTACTTTTCGAAATACTAGCAAGCGTTGGTATGCACATGCCGATTAAAATAACTACTATACCAACAATTTGTAACCCGGATAGTGCCTCACTTAACACGATAACCGAAACGACAACAGCTACTGGTAATTCCATAGCACTTAAAATGGAGGACATAGCGCCTCCCACTTTTGGTACAGCAATTACGAAAAAGTAAATGGGAACGATAATGCCTAGTAAACCAAGAGCTAGCCCGTAAAAGAAAAGTGGTTCCATAAACAGTTTTCCGTTCCATACAATTTCAGGTGTTTGGAAGATAGCAATCATTACTGCAGCGATAAAAGAAACAAATAATAGACGAGTCGTTGTATTCATTCCTTCCACTTGCTTCGTATTGACATTCATATTAAAAGAGAATGAAACCGCAGCAGCAAACCCATATACCCAGCCTCTCCAGTCTATACCGCTCAAATCGACATCAAGTACACCAGCAGCTAAAATGGTTCCGATAAATAAAATAATAAGCGAAATAACTTCTGGTCTCGTTGGTAGCCGTTTTCTTAATATACAATCGATTAGCGTACCAACCCATGTAAATTGAAATAGCATAACGACTGCTAGGGAAGCAGGTAAGTAAATAAGTGCTTGTCCGTAAACAATTCCTGTCGTTGCCGTAAAAATACCAGCTAATAAAATTATTTTAAATCCTCCGTGTAAACGGGGAATCTTTCGTTGTGTTACCAAATAGATAACTAATGCTAAAAGAAAACCCATAATATATTGACTCGCAATTGCTTCAGAGGCTGTATAGCCATCCCTAATTGAAAGTTTCACCATCGTCGATAAAGTCCCATAACAGCTGGCTGCAAAAACAACCATAAGGGGATAAATCCATAATTTCATAAAAATTCTCCTTTAATTGGTCTCAACCGTCTTCACCATATGATGAAAGGTCTGACCAATAATTGTCCAAGGACATACAGTAACAAATCTTAGCCGATTATACAAGCGAATTGCAGCTTCTTTTTCCGTTTCAACATTTAAAGAAAGTTTTCCACCACCAAAGTTTTGAACTAGCTTTTCTGCATACGTTAAAAGCTTTGTACCAATACCATGTCCGCGATATGTAGGATCTACTACTACTGTATCTATATACCATTCTCCAGGTAATGTTTCAGGATCTATTTTGATTGGAGCTCCTTTTTTATTCGAAAGATATTCCTCTAAATTTGCATCTAGTGTAACCACTTGCTCTGCAGAATAAAACACGAGGACTCCTGCAACTTTCCCTTCCATTTCCGCAATATACGAATGTAAATAGGAATGTCGATTGTCTGTCCGAGTAAATAATTGCACGAACTCTTTCGTGATTTCTGCTTCTTCCGTTTCACCTGTCATTTGCATCGAGATGTCCCCAATTGCTTCCATAATAAGTGGAACCGCTTCGAATGCATCTTCTTTACATGCATTTCTTATTAATATATCCATTTTTATTCACCTTCCAACGTTCTATTATAACATACCGTGTAAATAATATTTATTTTGCCTATAAAAGCTGCTTAAATCCCCTTATATAAATTATTTTATTTTTTTGAATCTTTTCTGTTCTATATATAGTAGAATAGAAGTAATAAAACAAAGGGGGAATTACCATGAATTTTGAATCGATACCGTGGATGCTCATATTACCGCTTGTAATTATTGAACTTATTATAATGATTGTTGCTATTGTTGACTTGATCCGCATAAAGATTACCAATGGACCCAAGTGGATGTGGGCGATTATTATTATTTTGACGAATATAATTGGATCAATTATATACTTCATCTTTGGGAGAAAAAATGAATGAAAACATTACTTCATATGCAAGGACTAACAAAAGAGTATGGAAATGAAAAAGCTGTAGATAACATAACTTTCTCGTTAAATAAAAACACGTCAACCGCATTAATAGGACCAAATGGAGCAGGGAAAACAACTACTTTGTCTATGCTTGCGGGGCTCTTAAAACAGACAAAAGGGTCCATTGTAATGGATGGAGAAATAGCAGGGGATATCCGACGAGAAATAGGTTTTTTGCCACAATATCCCCAATTTTATTCGTGGTTAACTGCACTTGAGTTTACAGAAATGGCTGCCAAGTTAAGTGGAGTAGATACTAAAGCTGCGAAACTAGAAGCGGAAAAGACACTTGAATTTGTTGGTCTTGGAGATGCGAAAAAGAAAAAGACAGGTACATTTTCCGGGGGAATGAAACAACGATTAGGTTTAGCCCAAGCAATCGTTCATAAACCTTCACTACTTTTATTGGATGAACCAGTGTCTGCTTTAGATCCAATTGGAAGACGCGAAATTATGAATTTGCTAAAAGAATTGCAGGCAACGACGACTATTTTGTATTCAACCCATATTTTAAATGATGCAGAAGAAATGACCGACCAATTATTATTTTTACGAAAAGGAAAATTAGTCGAACAAGGTTCTATGCGGGAAGTTCGTGAAAAGTATGCCAATCCGTTGTATAAAATTTTCTTTTCGGATAGTATAGATGCGGCTCAATTTGTAGAGACTTCCCCGTGGTCAACAAGACAGGAAGGAGCAGTTGCTATTATTCATATTGAAGATGCAAAACCAGAGATGAATGAAGTATTGCATGTACTTGCGGATAGCAATTTAAGTTTATCGAAGGTGGAGCGGGCAACGGCAACTCTAGAAGAAATCTTTTTACAGGTGGTGAATAATGGATGAGTAATTTTTCGGTTTTATTCCAAAAAGAATGGCGAGAAAATGTACGGAATTTTAAAGTCCTTTGGATACCATTAGTGTTTATCCTATTTGGAATTTCGGAGCCTTTGACGAATTATTATTTGCCTCAAATTTTAAGTACAGTAGGTAATATGCCGGAAGGAACGGTTTTTCAGTTCCCTGAATTAACCCCAGAGCAAGTTGTTATGTCAACGATTAGCCAATATCAATTTATCGGAATGCTTGTCGTAACACTTGGTTTTGCAGGGATAATTGCAAGGGAACGAAAAAATGGAACAGCAACGCTGCTATACGTAAGGCCGATAACGTATTCCAGTTATGTGTATAGCAAGTTAGTTATTATGTGCATACTTATTATAGGTAGCGTGATACTTGGTTTGTTAGCGAATTTATATTATACGTATGTCCTTTTTGGAACAGTTGATGCAATAGCGTTTATCGAATTTCTTGCAACGTATATTGTTTGGTTATTATTTGTTATTAGTATTGTGCTATTCACCAGTTCAGCTTTTCCGACGGGTATCGCATCTGCCGTTTCTTTGACCCTTGTTATAGTCGTTCAACTTATCTATGGATTAATTGGAACGTATTGGACATTTTCTCCATGGAAACTCCCGATGTATGCTGGCGATCTATTAATGGGTAATGTTGATAAGACACCTTTTGTTTGGAGTTTACTCATTACGCTATTAGCAATAGCTATATTTATAGCAGGTGCAGTTTATTTCGCCAAAAAGAATGTTTCGAAGGCGAAGATCTAATAAGTATTTAATCGAGGTGAGAAGAGATGACTGTCCGCAATTCAGATCGATTTATTACAGCATATAATCGTATAGACCAATTGATGAAGGAAATTATAGGGACTCAGGATCATCTTGCCTTTTTTCGCGTAATTGACTTGGCGAAAAAGAAAAATGCGATCATTAGAAGATACGAGGCAGATCTGCGCGAATACGGGGACCTTAGAAATGCAATTATTCATCATCGCACCTCGACGGAGTATGCTATCGCAGAGCCACATGAAGATGTTGTATTGAAAATGGAAGAGATGGAAGTTGCCCTAACGAAACCTATTACTGTTGGGAATATGTTTCAGACGAAGGTGACAACTTTTCAAAGAACGGACTTTTTGAGTTATGCATTGAAAGTGATTAAGGACAAAAAGTATAATCAGTTTCCTGTGTATAATGGTAATGAATTTAAAGGGCTTATAACACCAGTTGGAATTACAATGTGGTTGGCGAGTACTGTAGATTCTGCAACTTTTTCTAGAAAAAAGACTACTTTAGGTGAAATTTTGACACATGAAAATGGTAGAGAAAATCATCAATTTATAGAGAAAAATGCATCTGTATATGAAGCTTTGGAAATTTTCAAAGCCGCTATTACAAGGGGCAGACGTCTGGAAGCTCTTCTGATAACCGAAGATGGCAATCCTAATACAAAGCTTATAGGCATTGTTACACCTATGAGCATGATGAAGATTAAATAATAGTATAAACCTTTCGTAGTAAGGACTATTCTCATGAGTTTTCTAGTAATATAAAGAAGACACATAATGTGGGGAAAAGGGGGACTTATTATGGAAGCTAATGAAATGGCGCAAACGCAAGAAACTCAAAATAACTTTGTTCATAAAACAGCAAGTGAAATGTCAGTAGGTGATTGGCTCATCACGATGCTTATTATGATTATACCAATCGTAAACATTGTAATGCTTTTTGTTTGGGGATTTGGAAATGCAGATCCACGCCGTAATTATGCACGTGCATCACTTATATGGATGGCAATTAGTATTGTCTTAGTCATTCTTTTTTATGGAGCTATGTTTGCGTTATTCATTAACTTTATGAATTACTAAAAAGTTATTTCCTGGGAAATAACAATTATCGACATTTTAAAGTATTTCTGTAGTCATATACAGGAGTACTTTTTTTTCGTGAAAGATAAATGTCTTGATATAATAATGTAAAAGGAGCTGTTCCATATGAAAATTGCATTATTTGGAGCGACGGGTCGTATAGGAAAAGAGATGCTTTCATTATTACTTGAAAATAATGATGAAATAACAGCTCTCGTGAGAACTCCAACAAAGCTGCAAACTCATCCTAATTTAACCTTATTGCAAGGAGATGCAAGAGTGTTCTCAGATGTGGAGAAAACACTAGCAGGCGCAGATGCAGTCATAAGTGCTCTTGGAACTGATAAAACGACAGTATTAACAGAGTCGGTAGAACATATTATTTCTATTATGGAGAAACAAAAAATCAAACGAGTCGTCACAATTGGGACGGCTGG
Organism: Psychrobacillus sp. L3; assembly: GCF_042945595.1. Classification (GTDB taxonomy): domain Bacteria; phylum Bacillota; class Bacilli; order Bacillales_A; family Planococcaceae; genus Psychrobacillus. The sequence continues at coordinate 113,884 of NZ_CP168493.1, forward strand.
TATTTTAACCAGTCGAGTGAATCCAAATCTCCTTAGATATGAATCATCTGAATCAAAGCGCAAATCTATCATTGCAGCAAAAGAGCATCTTAATGTCTATGAGATGTTAAAAAGATCCGCATTAGACTGGACGATTGTTTGTCCAACTTACTTACCTACTGGTGATGCAACGAAAGCATATATTATCGAACGGAATCAGTTGCCACTGGGGGCAGTAAAAAGTACAACAGGAGATACTGCTTTATATGCGTTTAAAGAACTTTTTGAGAACAAACATATTGGTTACCGAGTCGGAATTATGAGTCCAAATTAGGAGAAAACGAATGAAAAAATGGTTAGTAGTACTAGTAGTGTTAGCAGCAATATTATATGTCGGTAATAAGACCATTCAAACAACGGAAATTATAGTGGATTCTAAGAAAATCCCCGCAAATTTTAATGGGTTAAAGATTGTGCAAATTTCCGATTTACACGATGCAACTTTTGGTGAAAATCAAGCAAGGCTTGTAAAAAAGGTGAAACACGCCAGTCCAGATCTTATCTTTATAACGGGAGATCTCATTGACAGCAACCGATATGATTTAGGAAACAGTTTGGATGTAGTGGAGCAAATTGTAGAAATCGCGCCCGTTTATTATGTGACGGGTAATCATGAAATTTCTACGAATGATGTGGATCATATCAAATCAAAGCTATTGGATTTAGGAGTGCAGGTATTATCTAATAAAGAGCAGATAATAGAAAAAAGTGGTGAGCGCATACGGATAATTGGAATTGAGGATCCATTAAGTGGGGTATCTATCGCAGATGCACTAAGTAAGTTTAAAAAAACAGAAGATTTTACTTTAGTACTTTCCCATCGACCAGAAGCTTTTCAAGATTATGTGGACAATCAATTAGATGTTGTTTTTTCAGGGCATGCACATGGTGGTCAGTTTCGAATCCCAGGTTTGGGAGGGTTAGTAGCCCCGGGGCAAGGGCTATTTCCAAAGTATACGGCAGGCTTGTATGAAGAGAAGGATACGAAAATGATTGTAAGTAGAGGACTTGGAAATAGTGTGATTCCTGTTAGGGTATTCAATACACCCGAGTTAGTAGTTGTAACCCTACGCGCTAAATAAAAAAAGCTCTCCGCAACACTAGATTAAAGAGAATCTTTGATTTATCCTGCGCTAGGTCTTCCTAAAAAAGACTGCTTTAAGCCTGTGCTCTAAGCAGTCGGAACACTTATTTAAACCAGCCTTTTTCTCTAAACCGAGCTATAGCCTCGATTCGGTTGCCTACGTCTAATTTATCTAGTATGACAGAAATATAGTTGCGAACAGTTCCAGTAGTGATGTAGAGTTCGCTCGCAATTTCCTTTGTGTTTTTTCCATCTGCAATCAATCCAAGCACTTGGCTCTCTCGATCGGTTAAAGGATTATCACCTTCGTACGCAATATCAACTAGTTCTGGAGCGTAAATGCGTCGACCATCCATAATAATGCGAATCGAATTAGCTAGTTCTTCACTTGGGCTGTCCTTTAGTAAGTACCCACTGACACCAGCTTTTCGAGCTCGTTCAAAATAGCCAGACCGAGCAAAAGTAGTTAAAATAATAACTTTGCATGTTTCATTTTTTAATTCATCTGCAGCATCCAGCCCGCTTTTAACAGGCATTTCAATGTCCATAATACAAATATCAGGTTGCAATTGATGGATTAACTGAAGAGCTTCTTCTCCGTTATTCGCTTTCCCAACGACCTCCATATCCTCTTCTAAATCTAATAGAGAACCAAGGGCACCAAGCACCATTCTTTGATCTTCTGCAATCACAATTCGAATCATTTTTACTCCTCCTGTCTCGTTTGTTGTATTACATTAGGCACGCGTATATTAAGAGTCGTTCCATTTTTCGAATGAATGTCCAAGCTACCATTGACGAATTCTAATCGTTCTTTTATTCCTCGAAGACCATGGCCACTAGACCATTCTTTAATTACATCTAAGCCAACACCATTATCATGTACTTTAAGCAAAGTTTCCTTCGCAGATTGTTTAATTGAGATAGAACAAGAAGTAGCTTTACTATGTTTTACAACGTTTGTCACAGCTTCTTTTAAGCACATACTAAGTACGTTTTCTACCAGAAGAGGAGTTTTAACTAGCTTCGGCGTTCCGTTTACTTTACAAGTAATTTGTGCAGCAAGGAGAATTTGTTTCACACGAAATAGTTCATCTTCTAGTTTCGTACCTCGCATATTAGTAACGAGTTCTCGTACTTCTTTTAAGACAGAACGAGCAGTTTGATTTATATCATTAATTTCATTTTTGGCAGCTTCCGTATTTATGTCAATCAGTCTACTAGCTAAATCACTTTTTAACCCAATAAGTGAAAGTTTCTGTCCAAGAGTATCATGTAAATCACGTGCAATACGTTCTCTTTCCTCTATAATAATATATTGAGAAATTCGCTTTTGTGCATCCTCTAACTGTCCTTCTAATACTTCGCGTTTGTTCCGATTGTAAGTGTTGAACGGCAATAAAATTACCCCGATTAAACAAATGATTAGGTAAGGTAAATGGGAAAGGAAAAGGTCCGTTTGTGTAAAAAAACCAATGATAACTGCAGCAATCATTGCTAGCAAATGTATACTATAAATAACAAAAAAGCTTACTCGGTGCTGAATGTTTCCAATAAAAAAAGATAAAAAAATGGAAAAATAAATATATCCATATAAAAAAGTCATGGTAACACTAATGGAGATTTCTACAAAAACGAATATATAAAGAAGTAATCCATTGGAAGTATAAGAAAAACGATAAACGATAAAAAATAATAGCAATAATACTAAACCAAAGATAATTTCAAATAGGCTGGAGGATTTAAAAATAAAAAAGAAAGGGAAAATACAAAAAATAATCCACGCATAAAAACTTAACCACGGATACTTAGGGAAAATTTGATACCACTTTGTCAATTGCTACACCTCTACTTTGATCGCACTCTTTTCATCCTATTATATAGGAAAAACCATCCCTGTCTAAATAGGAATGGTTTTTCGTGAAGTTTATTTTCCTTCGAGACTTGTACTTTTAGCATTTAGTTTAACTGCATCTTTAGAATTTTTTAGTAGATGCTTAATTTCTTTAAAGGTTACAAAGCTTTTGTTTTTATCGTCAAATAAGCGGAAATGAATAGACTTTAAGCTAGTACGAAGATTAATCGTCGTTGCTTGTTGTAAAGGCGGAGTTGATTCATGCGCTCTTTCCAAGTTGTAGTTTGGAACCCTTGGGCTTAAATGATGCACATGGTGAAAACCAATGTTTCCTGTTAACCATTGTAATACTAATGGTAACTTGTAATATGAACTTCCTTCGACCGCTGCTTTTACATAATCCCATTCAGACTCATCTTCAAAATAAGAATCTTCAAATTGATGTTGCACATAGAATAACCAAATACCAAATGAACCAGCAACGAAAAGAATCGTACCTTGAATGATTAAAAATGCTTGCCATCCAATTAACCAAATCATAAGTGAATAAAGAACAACGATGGAAACATTTATCAAATAAGTGTTGTTACGTTCTTTAGCTCGGGCATCTTTACGATTAACTCGATTAGCTACTAAATACAATAACGCTGGTCCTAAACCGAACATAACGATTGGATTACGATACAATCGATAAGAAAGTCGTTTAATCGGGGATGCTTGTACATATTCTTCCACGGTCATCATCCAGATATCACCGACACCGCGTTTATCTAAGTTTCCACTTGAAGCATGGTGGATATTATGTTCACGTTTCCATTTTTCATAAGCAAACAATGTAATTATCCCTGTAATGGTACCTGTAAAGCTATTTGCTTTCTTATTTTTAAAGAAAGATCCATGTGTACAATCATGAAAAATGATGAAAACTCGAACGACAAATCCTGCAGCGATAATGGATAATCCGATTGTCAACCAAATCGAAACATCAAGACTTAAGTATGCTAAGAACCAAAGGATAAAAAATGGTGGAATCGTATTTATAATTTGAAAAATACTCTTTTTCAACTCGGAGTTTTCAAATGGTTTTATTTTTTTTCTTAATTCAAGTGTTTTTTCTCTGCTCATGCTGTTATTCCTCCTAAAAAGAACTATTACCATTACTATAAAGAGAAGCTGGTTTTAGGAGTAGGCATAAACGTCAAGTCATAAACATGACAAGTGTCATATAGGTCGTTTAGTATGTAAAAAAAGCTGACCAAAATATTGGCCAGCCCCTACTATTTATTAGCGATCACGCTTTAACAAACGTAATGTTTCATCAAATTCTTTTTCGATTTCAGCGTTTGGTTTGTAAGTCATTAAACTAACAACAACAGTTACGATTAAACAAAGAATGAAACCAGGTACGATTTCGTATAAATTACTTGAAAGAGATTCAATTGAACCCCAGATAACAACAGTTATAGCTCCGACAATCATTCCAGATAAAGCACCAGCTGAAGTGATTTTTCTCCAGTAAAGTGAAAGTAAAATGACTGGACCAAATGAAGCTCCAAAACCTGCCCAAGCAAATGATACTAACTTTAGGATAGTTTCATGCTCTCCCCAAGCCAGAATTGCTGCGATAATAGAAACGAGAAGTACAGCAATACGTCCATAGTTTACATATGTTCGATCAGATGCATCTGTTTTAATAATCGCTTTGTATAAGTCTTCTATTAATGCAGAAGATGTCACAATTAGTTGAGAAGAAATGGTACTCATAATGGCTGCTAAAACTGCTGCAAGCACAAGTCCTGCGATAAACGGATGGAAAATTATTTGTCCAAGAGCGATAAATACTGCTTCAGGACTTGTTAGAGTGGCACCAGGATTTTGCGCAAAGTAAGCAACACCTACTAACGCAGTGGCAGTTGCCCCAACTAAACTTATAATCATCCAACCAATCCCAATTCGGCGTGCTTGTTTCGTTTCTTTTACAGAACTTATTGCCATAAAGCGAACGATGATATGAGGCTGACCAAAGTATCCAAGACCCCAAGCAGCTGTGGAAATTATACCTAGGAAAGTGGTGCCAGCGAAAAGACTTAGATGTTTTGGGTCTACGGATTTAATCGAATCTATTGTCTCTCCCAATCCACCTGTCAAAAATACACCAAAAATAGGCACACATATTAATGCAAGGAACATTAAAAGACCTTGAAGGAAATCGGTATAACTTACTGCCAAAAATCCTCCGAAAAGCGTGTACGCCACAACTACTGCGGATACAACTAAAAGTCCTGTATGATAGTCAAGCCCAAAAGAGCTTTCAAAGAATACTCCTCCAGCTACCATCCCAGAAGATACGTAAAACGTGAAGAATAATAAAATAATTAGACCGGATGCAATGCGTAATAAACTTGATGATTGTTTTAAACGACTTTCTAAATAACTTGGAATTGTAATAGAGTCATTGGATACTTGTGTGTACACACGTAGTCTAGGTGCAACGAATAACCAATTTAAATACGCACCAATTGTAAGACCTATTGCAATCCAAGCTTGTCCCATCCCTGAAAAATAAATCGCTCCCGGTAACCCCATTAATAACCAACCAGACATATCGGCAGCTCCTGCACTTAATGCGGTTACTGCTGGACCTAGTGAACGTCCACCTAACATGTAATCAGTTAAATTCGCAGTTTTTTTATACGAAAACCAACCGATAACTAGCATTGCGACCATATAAATAATTATGGCTGTAAGTTGATAAGATTCTGTTGACATAATCATCCTCCTCCCAAAATTATCATAACATGTCAACAAACTAGATGCACTTAAATATTTTGACAATTGTTTTTAGGCAACTAAATAATGATAAAATAGGCTTAAAGAGAATACGAGAGGGGCTTTTTCATTGAAATTTTTTCATACTGCAGATTGGCATTTAGGAAAACTTGTGCAAGGCGTATACATGACAGAAGAACAGCGATATGTCTTAAATCAATTTCTAGAAGCAATTGACACAGAAAAGCCGGATGCAATTATCATTTCCGGAGACTTGTATGATCGTGCCGTTCCCCCGACAGAAGCTGTTAATTTATTAGATGAACTGCTCGCTGAAATCGTATTAAAGCGAAATACACCTGTATTAAGTATTGCTGGAAATCACGATAGTCCGGGCCGTTTAAACTTTGGAAGTATGCTAATGAAAGAAACTGGACTACATATAGTAGGTCAATTAACTAAAGAATTAAAACCCGTTATACTACAGGATGAATTTGGTGAAGTATATTTTCATTTAATTCCATACACAGATCCTTCCCAAGTACGTCACCTGTTTGACGATGAAACAGTGACTAGTCACCAAGAAGCAATGAGAAAGATTGTAGAGGAAATTGAAAAGGAGCTAGATTCCACGAAAAGGCATGTGTTTGTTGGACATGCATTTGTCACTCCGCGTGGTGAGCAGGAAGGTAACACGAGTGAATCGGAACGACCGCTTGCTATTGGGGGAGCCGAGTATGTAGATGCTGCACTCTTCAAACGTTTTCACTACACAGCACTAGGACATCTTCATCAAGCACATTATGTATTGAATGAAACGATTCAATATGCAGGCTCACCATTAAAATATTCCATTTCCGAAGAAGATCATAAAAAAGGATTTTATATTGTTCAATTAGATCAGGGGGGCAATGTCACACTTGAAAAAAGATTACTTAAACCTAAACGTGGTATGCGAACAGTAGAAGGGTATATGCAAGATATTCTGCAACAGACCATAAGTGAAGATTTTGTATTTGTTAGGCTCCTTGATGAAACACCCATTTTATCTCCTATGGAACAAATTCGGACAGTTTACCCCAATGCCATGCATGTAGATCGAAAGTCATTTCAGCCTATTACGTTGACTGGGGAAAAGGGACAAATAGGCCGCAGTAAAACGGATGATTTTACATTGTTTCAAGCGTTTTATAAAGAGATAAGCGGAAAAGAACCATCAGAAGAGACAGAAAAGATATTAAAAGAAGTGTTACAAAGCTTAATGAAGGAAGAACGTGAAGGAGAGATCAAATCGTGAAGCCGCTTAAACTAAAAATGACTGCGTTTGGCCCATACAAGTCTACTGAAACAATTGATTTTACCGAGCTACAGAACAATCGTTTATTTGTTATTTCAGGTGCAACTGGTGCAGGGAAAACGACTATATTTGATGGGATATGCTTTGCATTATATGGATATGGGAGCGGAGAAGATCGTCAAGATACGAAAATGATGCGGAGTGATTTTGCCACAGATGACACTCATACTTCTGTGGAGTTGACATTTGAAATACATCAACGGACCTATCGGATTTTAAGACAACTTCCACATGTGAAAATAGGTAATAAAAGCGCAACTGGAGAAAGATACGAATTTTTTGAAAAGATGCAGTCTGGCGAAACACCTGTTGTGGAAAGACAAATTGTATCGGAAATAAACAAAAAAGTAGAAGAAATTATTGGGCTAACGCAAGGTCAATTTAGCCAAATAGTAATGCTTCCACAAGGCGAATTTCGAAAACTCCTAACTTCCCAAACGGAAAATAAAGAAGCTATTTTGCGTAAGATTTTCAAAACAGAACCTTATAAAATGATTAGCGAGAGATTGAAAGATAAAAAGCTTATTGCAGAAACGGAGTTGAAAAAAGAAGAATTAGCTCGAAATAGTTATACAGAGCAAATAGTTGCTTCACTACCAATGCGAGAGTCTAGCGTATTTGAATTGATCGAGTCCAGCAGTTTTAATACGTATCAGCTAGTAGAAGCATTAAAAGAAGAAACTATATTTTACAAAGAGAAGAAACAAATAGATGTACTTGCCTACAACGAAGCTTCTGAAAAACACACATTGAAACAAGCAACGTATCATGAAGTAAAAGAAGTAAATAACCGATTTATAGAGTTGGAAGAAAAGGAGCAAAGACTCCAAAACCTCCTAGCACAATCCGTAGAATATGCTGAAAAGTATAGTCGACTAGAAGCTGCAGAACGAGCAAGCACGATTGAATCAATGGAAGGCTATTATGCAGAACTGAAGCAAGAAGCGAATGATAAATCGGCTCTACTTTATAGAGCAAAAACAAAAGTAATAGAAGCAGAAGAATTAGTTAAACAAGTGGAAATAACTTATTCAATAGAAGCAAATAAAAAAGAAGCTCGGGAAAAAAGCGTAGAGACTCTTATTCAATTAAACAATCTATTACCTTTATTTGAAGAGCTAGAAACCAAAAGAACTGAAATGCTCGATTTAGAAAAGAGGAACGAATACTTAAACAATCAAGTAATAACAAAAACGAACCTATTCTTAGAAGAAAAAAAGATAAGTACCTCATTAAAAGAAGCAATAGAAAAGTTAGAAGAACAAGTAGAGCCATTAGACAACCAAGTACAACAACTAGCATTCTTGCAAACGAAACATAGTTTTATGCAGGAATTTATGTTGTTGGAAAAGCATTTACACGCCCTAAAAGTAGAGGAAGCGAAACGAAAAATTCTTTTTCAAGAGATGCTAGAAACCTATAAAGAAGAAGAAAATAAATGGATGAATAACCAAGCAAACATTCTTGCATCTAAACTTGTCGCAGGAGAGGCCTGTCCAGTATGCGGAAGTACGGAACATAAAGGGGCAAGTATGGAAGTACAAGCCTTTACTGTAAATGAAGAAGAATTGCAAAAGTTAAAAAGCCAGCTAAGTAAGCAAGAGTCAGGTTTTTTAAAAGCTCGTTCTCAAAAAGAAACAGCACAAGAAACGATTGGGAAAATGTCTGTACGATTCGAGGAATTGCAATTATCTATTCAGGAAGGTGAAAAGCTGAAAAAGGATGTTGAAAAACTTGAAATAGAAGTGAAGAAACTCCGATTAGAAAAAGGTGAGTTAGTCAGCTTACGAGATGCGTATAAGGTAAGCGTCCAAAAAGTAGAAAAGTTTGAGCAGGATAAAACGGAAGTTGAGAATTTTCATCAACTACAAAATAGCTTGGTAAAGCAAGCAAAAGCGGTATATGAATCTAAAAAAGCGTCTATTCCAGCGCATATTTCCACACTTCAGGAACTAAATGATCGTATAAGAGAAGCTATAAAGTATAAGGAACAATTAGAAAAGGCTTGGAATAATGTACAAAAAGAACAACAATCAGCTACACAAGCCTTTACAAAAGCGCTATTTACACTAGAGCATACGACAAATGCTGCACATGAGGTACTAGAAAAAAGAGATAGAGCACATGTCCAATTTCAAGAAGCGTTGAAAAAAGCAGGCTTTGATACAATGGAGTTGTATATAGCAGCAAAAATGTCAGAACATAATCGAGAAATTCTAAAAGAACAGTGCAACCAATATAAACAAACACTTCATACACTTAAAGAGCAAGTAAAAGAAGCACAGGAGCAGCTTGCAACTAAAACGAAAGTGGAATTAGCTCCTTTAGCAGAAGAACTCGTTCAACTAAAGATTGCTTATGAAGAAGCGTTCCGCATGATGAATAGTTCCAAGGAATATGAAAAGGTAGGGATGGACCTAGAACAAAAGATTACAACGAAAAGTGAACGAATTTCCATGCTGGAGCAGCATTTAAGTCGAATACTCGATTTATATGACATGCTTAGAGGTCAAAACCCTTCTAAAATATCGTTTGAACGTTATGTGCAAATCGAATATTTAGAGCAAATTGTACAAGCTGCCAATGAACGGCTTAAGCATTTATCGGGTGGTCAGTATTATTTAATAAGAAGCGAACGGCAAGAAACACATGGAAAACAAAGTGGGCTTGGTTTAGATGTATATGACGCATACACAGGACAAATGCGAGATGTGAAAACCCTCTCTGGTGGCGAAAAATTCAATGCCTCTCTGTGTCTCGCACTTGGAATGGCGGACGTCATTCAGAGCTTCCAAGGTAGCATTCGAATTGACACTATGTTTATCGACGAAGGCTTCGGCTCCCTTGATGAAGAATCTTTAAATAAAGCGATTGATACATTAATTGATTTACAAAAGTCAGGTCGGATGATTGGTGTCATATCTCATGTTGCGGAGTTGAAAGCTGCAATACCAGCAATTCTTGAGGTAGAGAAACTAAAAGAAGGCTATAGTAAGACGAAATTTGTTATTAAGTAACTAAACAATGCCACAATCCTATAAGGTTGTGGCATTTTTGCATTAAGGTGTATGACCTATTGTTCCAATGCGAAGTTCATTGCAGAAAAAGTGCTTGTTATTGTCGAATTGGTTGCTTAAGCAGTCTATTTTGTCTTCATAATCCATTTAATGTGAAAAACTGGTTTGCTAGCGTGTACTTGCTATTTTTCACACTTTCCCGAGGTTTAACATATTATTTTTACAAGAGGTGGTGAAAAATGCGCGCTGAAAAAGGGGTCGTAAACTATGATCCCTATGAAACGGAACAACAGGAATGGAAGAAGCAACAAGGAAAAGAGCGAGTAAAGCAATTACTAACCATTATCTCTCCTATATTCATTCTATTACTTTGGGAGATCTGTTCTCGAACCGGTATACTTGATATTCGATTTTTCCCTCCACCTTCAGCAATAATATCCACATTTTTCGATTTGGCAGCAAGTGGACTGTTATGGACCCATATTTCGATATCTTTATATAGAATAGCTGCAGGATTTTTATTAGGCGTTATCCCGGGAGTAGTTATTGGGTTGCTTATGGGTTTGTATGCGCCAATTCGACATTTTATTTCCCCTATTGTAATGGCTCTTATGCCAATACCTACTCTTGCTTTAATGCCAATTATAATTATCTTCTTTGGGATTGGAGATTTCTCAAAAGTAGTCACAATCGCAGGTAGCGTATTTTTCCCAGTCGTTATTAATACAGTCGCAGGTGTAATGAATATAGAAAAGGTGCATCTAGATGTTGCCAAAAATTATGGAGCAAGTCCAAAGGATTTTTTCTTTAAAATAGCTTTTCCGGGTGCACTTCCTGTCATGCTAGAAGGTATTCAGATGGGGCAGGCGATTGCATTACTCACAATTGTTGCTGCGGAAATGATGGGAGCTACTTCAGGAATTGGGTATTTAATCTGGACCTCTTATAAGGCATTTATGCTAAAAGAAATGTTTGTTGGTTTAGTGCTCATTTCATCTTTTGGTTTTCTATTCTCCCTCTTTTTACGTGGGTTGCAAAAGAAAATCGTCCCATGGAGGTGAATAGATGAGTGAAAATATAAAAATCTCTGTAAAAGATTTAACAAAAGTATTTTATAAAAAAAATAACAGTGTCACAGCAGTTAAAAATGTGTCATTGCAAATTGAAGAGGGAGAATTTGTCTGTTTAGTAGGCCCGAGTGGTTGTGGAAAAACAACCTTACTGCGGATATTGGCAGGCTTAGAGTTACCAAGTTCAGGTACATTTACAATCGACTCCGATTCGGACGAAAGACCTCCACAATCAATGGTATTCCAAGAAAAAGGGGTTATTCCTTGGTTAACGGTAGAGAAAAACGTTGCATTTGGGCTTAGTATGCGACATTTACCAAAGGAATTTGTTCGGAAGCAAACGGATTATTATTTGGAAAAAGTAGGTTTAAGTAAGTTTTCGAAACTTTACCCTAAAGAGCTTTCAGGGGGAATGAAACAACGAATAAGCATTGCGCGAGCATTTGCGAATGACCCAGAAATTTTGCTCATGGATGAACCTTTTGCAGCGTTAGATGAACAAAATAAATTTATTTTGCAGGAAGAGCTGCTCTCTATTTGGTCCGAGACAAAGAAGACGGTGTTATTTATTACGCATAGCATTGATGAAGCATTGCTACTAAGTGATCGTATTATTTTAATGAGCGCACACCCAGGAGAAATTATAAAAGAGATTACTGTACCGATTCCAAGACCTAGAACGATGGAACAAGTGCGAGCAAACGCAGAGATGGCAGAGCAATTCATTGCTATTTGGAATCATTTACAACAAGAAGTACAACGATCTAGGAGATAAGGGAGGAAATTTGTGAAGAAACGTTGGTTGATTTTACTCGCATCGATTGTTTTGGTATTAGGTGCGTGTTCTTCCAAAGAAAAGGTAAGTACAAATGGGGTTGATGATGAAGTAAATAAAAACAATCCATCCGGGGATTTGGCTCCGCTTGAAAAGAAAGAAAAGGTTGTTATTGCAGAGGATGGTGCAGCTTCTGGAGCCGGTTTTTATATTGCCAAAGAAAAAGGATACTTTGAGGACTACAATATTGAAGTAGAATTTGCACAGTTTGGAAATAGTGATGAAATGCTACCAGCTCTTGCGTCTGGTGATGTAGATATTGCAGGAGGAGTATCGACAGCGTCGTTCTTTAATGCGATAGCACAAGGAATAGACGTAAAAATTATTGCAGATAAAGGGCATAATGTACCTGGGAAATCCTATTTTTCATTTGTCATTGGCAATCAAATGAAAGATAAAATTAAGGAATATAAGGACTTTAAAGGAAAACGTATCGCAGTTTCTTCCAAAAACTCAATTGACGAATATATTTATTGGGAAATGCTAAAACATGCTGGACTTACAAATGAGGACGTAGAGTTCGTTTTGCTTGGAGATTTCGGAAGCATGTTGGGTGCGATTGAAAATGGTTCAGTTGATGCAGCACTTCAAATTGAGCCTTTGATTGCAAAGGGAATAGAAAATGGATTTCATGTTCGCTTTGGTGATACGACCGATTATGCTCCAGAATCACAAATTGCAATGGTACTTGGATCACCTAAATTTATGAATGATGAAAAAAATGTATCATTGCGCTTTATGGCTGCATATTTAAAAGGTGTACGCGATTATAATGATGCGTTCGTTAAAGGAGAAGGAAAAGCAGAAGTAATCGACATTATGACAAAGTACACAGCCTTAAAAGATGCAGCTTTATGGGAAAAAGTATTTGTAACTGGTCTTGATCCAGATGGAAAAATGTTTTTAGATGATGTGGTAAAACAGTATGATGCATATAAAGCAAACGGCGCAATCAGTGGGGACGTAGACTTCGACAAGGCAGTTGATACGTCAATTACAGAAAAAGCGGTAAAGATTTTAGGGGAATATAAGAAATAAACGTCCAATAAACATTGGGCGTTTTTTTATAAAACGTACATTATAGGATACAATGGAGAAAGATCGAATGGTAAAAGAGGTGCATAGGATGGTAAGCGTTTTAGTAGATGCAGATGGATGCCCAGTAGTAGATCTAACAATTGAAATAGCGAAACATTTCGGATTGAAAGTAACATTGCTATGTGATACTGCTCATTATATGCAAAGAGAGGGTGCAGAAACGATCATGGTATCAAAAGGGGCAGATGCGGTCGATTTTGTATTAGTAAATAAAGTGAATAAGGGGGATGTAGTAGTTACACAAGATTACGGGCTTGCAGCGATGGTGTTAGCGAAAAAAGGATATGCCATCGATCAGAATGGACGTTGGTATACTCCTGAGAATATTGATCAGCTTTTGAATAGCCGTCATATTTCCAAGAAAATTCGACAAGCTGGAGGCCGTTTAAAAGGCCCTAGAAAGCGTCAAAAAGAAGATGATGAAAAGTTTGAAATGCACTTTCATAGGTTATGTGTGCATGCATTAAGTAACTGAAGTCACTTTTCAAATTGCCTGCGTACGCTAATTCCCATATCCGGGTTATTTGTAAACGCACCATTTGCTTTTAAGTTAAGTGCTTTTTTCATCTCTAGCTCATTATTGATAGAATAAAGGTGAATTTGAAACCCATTTAGTTGAACTTCTTGAACAAAATCTTTATCAACAGCGCTAATGTTAACTCCAATACCACTTGCAAAAGTACTTAACCGATTATAATCTTGGACAGAAAGAGTAGCTTCCTCTTTGAAATAGAATAGTTGGATAAGGGGAAGCTTCGGCTCTAGATCATGGATCCTTGTTAAACTATCTTCATTAAATGATTCAATAATAACTTTCGGAATTTTTTCGTTTGCTTTTATTAAATTGTATTGCATTAGCAAAGAAATAAGTTTTTCTTCCATTTTGTTGTATATTTTAGGAGACTTCATTTCGATGTAGTAATTCACATCGTCCCCAAAGTGCGAAAATATTTCCTGTAATGTAGGTACCTTCAAATCTTCAAATTCTTTATTGGCTAAACCAGGATTCGCACTGTTATACCATTTACCTGCATTTAATTGTTTCAATTCTTCTAGTGTATATTCGATTACAAAGCCAACCCCATCTGTTGTGCGATCTACTTTTTCATCATGCATAGCAACTAATACGCCATCTTTTGTCATTTGCAAATCAATTTCAATATAATCAGCATCGGCTTGTTGGGCAATTTCATATGCAGGAATCGTGTTCTCAGGGGCATATGCAGAGGCTCCGCGATGCGCGATTATTAAAAACTCCTCGGTGCTAATAGGCTCTAAGTTTTTTTGATTATTATCACACCCGACAACTAATAGTAAAACCGCAAGTAAACGGATTAGTTTTCGCAAAAGAAACTCCTTCCAAGAAAAGGTGTTAAAACAAAGGTTACTTGGCCATTAATCTTTCAGCATATGTGAGGACAGTTGCAAAAAATGCAAGGAGTGAAATCTATTTAAATGCTGTGATGTGCCAATACATTTTTAGATGTTTAGTCCATTTTTTGATAATAAAAAGAAAACTATCTATTTAACAAATGCCTACATTTTTGATATATTAAATCGAATGGACAAAATATCATAAAGGTGGAGTAAAAAATGGACACACATGCATACAGAGTATTACTTTACTATAAGTATGTCCCGATTGAAGATCCAGTAACATTTGCACAAGAACATCTTGCAGCTTGTAAAGAAATTGGGTTAAAAGGGCGTATTTTAGTATCAAACGAAGGAATGAACGGTACATGCTCAGGAACAATTGAACAAACCGATGCATACATGGACATGATGAAGGCGGACGTTCGCTTCGCAGACATGGTGTATAAAATAGATGAAACAGAGGGGCACGCATTCAAAAAAATGCATGTTCGTCCAAAGCAAGAGATTGTGCATTTAGGATTAGAAGAAGATATTAATCCAAATGAATTAACAGGAAAATACCTTTCTCCAAAAGAATTTTTTGAACAAATGCAAGCAGAGGATACGATTGTAATCGATGCTCGTAATGATTATGAATTCGACTTAGGGCATTTCCGTGGAGCAATTCGTCCAGATATCCGCAACTTCCGCGATTTACCTGAATGGATGCTTGAGAATAAAGAAATGTTTGAAGGTAAAAAAGTACTAACATATTGCACAGGTGGAATTCGTTGTGAAAAGTTTTCGGGCTGGTTAGTACGCGAAGGCTTCGAAGATGTTGCTCAATTACACGGTGGCATCGCAACTTATGGGAAAGACCCAGAGGTACGTGGACAATTATGGGACGGCCAAATGTACGTATTCGATGAACGTATCGCTGTTCCGATTAACCAAGTGGAGCATGTCGTTGTAGGAAAAGATCATTTTACGGGAGAGCCATGTGAACGCTATGTAAACTGTGCAAACCCTGATTGTAATGACAAAATTCTATGCTCAGAAGAAAACGAACACAAATACCTTCGTAGCTGTTCACACGAATGCCGCGTGGACCCACGCAACCGCTACGTAGTTGAACATAACCTATCCGAAGAAGAAGTAGAAGCAAGACTAACTGCTATTAAAGAAACAGTATAAAAAAACTATCCCAATCCCACACTAATCTTGAATTAGTGTGGGATTACTTTATTACAGAATTGTTACTGGTGCCAGGCACCTGTAACAATTCTGTAATAATTGGTTTAAGGTATTTAGAGGGAAATTGCTTACATATATTGAATTATAGTAAAGAGTTCGTTTTTAAAAATAGAATGGGGGAAACGTATATGGCAATCGAAGTGAAGAAAATTTCAGATTTGAAAGAAGTCGACGTAACCAAACTAATTCAAGAAAGCGAAAAAGAAGGGTATCGATTCGTATCCAGGTTAGCAAGTGAATATGAGGATGGCACAAACAGATTTAGCGAACAAGGAGAAGCTCTTTATGGGGTATGGGATGACCAAGAATTAGTGGCAATTGGTGGACTAAATAAAAATATAAATGGTGCGCGGGAACAATCTGCTCGATTAAATCGTTTTTATACGTTACCGGAACATCGTAGAAAAGGTATCGGAAGCGAACTTTGCAAAGCTATATCCGCAGATGCGAAAGGGCAGTTTAAAGAGATTACAACGAAAACGGAATCAGCGAAAGCAGATGCTTTTTATCGTGCGAATGGATTTGCATTTGAGGAAAGGTCACCTGATATTACCCATGTAATGAGTTTAGAATAGAAAGGAAATAACACAAATGAACGATCAACAACTAGTAGAGAAATTTCCTTTAATAAAGAGAATGCAACATACAGAAGAGGTTATTTGGAATAATCCAAATCTAATAAACACCGAAAAAGCACTAAAAAATCTAACTGTGACAAATGAAATGGTGCAAGATGCAAGCGACCGATTAGATCGTTTTGCATCTTATCTACAAATTGCATTCCCGGAAACAACAAAAACGAATGGCATAATTGAATCTCCACTTGTGGCTATTCCAATGATGTCATCTGCAATAAAGGAATTATTCAAATCCGATTTCGAAGGAGAACTTTTATTAAAATGCGATAATGCTTTACCTATCTCTGGTTCCATCAAAGCAAGAGGTGGCATTTATGAAGTGCTGAAAATTGCGGAGACGCTTGCGATTCGTGAAGGTTTATTAACGCAAACCAATGATTATGCGATTCTTGCAAATGAAGAACTAAAACAGTTTTTCTCCGGCTATTCGATTGCGGTAGGGTCAACAGGGAACTTAGGCTTAAGTATTGGAATAATGAGCGCAAAGCTTGGCTTCCGCGTAACAGTGCATATGTCGAGTGACGCCAAGCAATGGAAAAAAGATATGCTGCGAGCAAAAGGTGTAGAAGTAATAGAATACTCAGCGGATTATAGTAAGGCGGTTGAACAAGGTAGAAAACAAGCAGAAAACGATTCGACATGCTTTTTTATCGATGATGAGAACTCCACTGATTTATTTGTTGGGTATGCAGTTGCGGCAAGTAGATTAAAAAAACAGCTGGAGCAGCAAGGTAAAAAAGTAGATGAAAACAATCCGTTATATGTTTATTTACCTTGCGGAGTTGGTGGAGGTCCAGGTGGTGTTGCATTTGGCCTGAAGCTACTATTTGGGGATCACGTTCATTGCTTTTTCGCAGAACCAACACACTCGCCCTGCATGCTACTAGGTTTAATGACAGGTTTGCATGAAAAAATTGCAGTAAGTGATATTGGGTTGGACAATAAAACAGATGCCGACGGGCTTGCAGTTGGAAGACCATCTGGATTTGTAGGCAAAACATTAGAACAGTTAATAAACGGGAGCTATACAATAAGTGATGAAACGATGTATCGATTGCTAGCACTTTTAGTAGACACTGAAAAAATTCAGCTAGAACCATCTGCTCTTGCTGGAATGACTGGTCCTATTCATCTAGCAAAACAGGGCGCTAACTTAAAGAATGCCACGCATATTGTATGGGCAACTGGTGGAGGCATGGTTCCTGAAAATGAGAAGGTAGCCTATTATGAAAAAGGAAGAAGATTTCTTAACTTTTAGATTCATCTTTCGTTTCTTCTAACAGTGCATGCTTCTTTTCTATTAATAAAAATGCTTCGTTTTCCAGTTTCATCATTTCGATATCTAATTTCTTCTGCTTTACTTGATATTCTTTTGCCATTGCATATCCTCCAAGACCGAGGGATCCTAATATGATAATGGGAAAAATGGAAAAGACAAGTATGTCAACCATGGGTATTGCCTCCTTTTTTGGTATATCTAGTATACCAAATATGAAATGACAAAGCCTATTATTTTTATCAAAGTCTACTTTCTTCGGAGAGTAGGCTTTTTATTTTCCGTACATTGCTCTATCCGGTGTATAACAAATGTGTTACACTGTATGTAGAACAAAAGTAGAAAGAAGTGACAATGTGTTTATAGAAATAAAAGCTAATTCGGATGTCCCTATCTACTTACAGCTAGCACAACAACTAATCGAAGGTATTGCTCGAGGTGATCTAAAACCTGGTGAATCTTTACCATCTGTTCGTGCATTCGCAGCAGATCTTGGGATGAATATGCATACGGTTAACAAAGCGTATCATTACTTAGAAGAAAAGGAATTCATACAAATTGTCGCAAAGTCAGGCGTTATTATACATCCAAATGGAATACCAAAAGCATCTGAGAACCAAAAACAGCAAATAGCAGATCAAATTAGACCATTACTGGCAGAGGGATTAGTATTAAAGCTCTCCGAGGAAGAGATGGCAGAGATGATTCGTGAGCTTGTTCGAAACATTAAGGAGGGGAAGCAATGATTATTTTGTTATTCGCATTTATTCTTTTATTCATAACAGTATTACAAGCGTTTACTCCAAAGTTTTTGAAGCAAACCGAAGTTTTTGGCGTATATGTACCAGAACAATACGCACAGGAAAAGACGATTATTCATTTGAAAAAAAAATATACGACTGTTGTTCTGACAACTGGGTTAGTCATTTTGTTAGGGTATTTACTTTGGGTACTTACACAAAATCCAGACGAAGAAACACTTGCTCTTGTAAGCGTAGGGGTTCAATTTATCTCTCTTTTTATTAGTATCGGCTATTATTTTGTGATGCATATGAGAGTTAAGAAACTAAAGGGAGAACAAGGTTGGACAACTGGGAAAAATGAAGTGCGCATAGTGGATTTAAAATTTCAAGAAAAGCTACAGTTAATACCACGTATCGTATTTATCATTCCGATGATTATTACGGTTGGCTTAATTATTTACACTTTTATGAAGTACACCGAAATGCCAGATATGATTCCTACACATTGGGGACCTTCCGGGCAGCCAGATGCGTTTAGTAAAAAAACGTATTTTAGCGTCATTTCAATGCCATTAATTTTACTTGTTATGCAAGGGATGTTCCTCATGATGAGTGAAGGAATGAAATTTTCAGGTGCAAAGATTAATCCTGCGAATAAAAAGAAATCCGTTGCGCAGCAGCTAGCATTTCGTAAATATTCTAGTTGGTTTGCATTGTTTATCACAATCACAACAACACTACTTTTGGGATATTTTCATTTGCAAACAATCCATCCGGAAATTGGATCTGCATGGGCTATGTTTGCGCTCCCAATAGTTTTTTTAGTGATCACTTTTGTGGGAGTAGGTATTTATACAGTGAAGGTCGGGCAAAGTGGATCCCGATTGAAAGTAGGGGGAGCTAGTCCCAGTATAGAGGATAAAATCGCAGTAGATGACGATAAATATTGGAAGGGTGGATTGTTTTATATTAATAAAGACGATCCAAGTATTTTTGTTGAGAAACGATTTGGAGTTGGTTGGACGCTAAATTATGGTCGACCACTTAGTTGGATTGTTCTATTTATACCACTTATCATCATTTTTGTAATTGCGTTTAGTTTATAGAGATCAAGAAAAGAGGCGATTCATGTGTTAGTAGTAACAACGGAAAAAATTGAAGGTTACAGAATTGTAGAAGTAAAAGGTCCTGCATTTGGTCTAATTGTAAGAAGTAGAGGACTTGGCGGAGATATTATGGCAAGTTTAAAAGGATTAGTGGGCGGAGAAATCAAGCAATATACCGCTATGTTGGAAGATTCAAGGAAAGAAGCGATGGACCGCATGATTAAAAACGCCAACCAAATGGGGGCAAATGCTATTATAATGATGCGATATGATTCCGGTGAAATTGGCAAAAACATGAGCGAAATTGTGGCCTACGGAACAGCGGTTGTAGTAGAGAAACTATAATGGCAATCTTTGTTGTAGTAGGTATGTATATTGTACAAATTATAGCTGTTATTGCTTGCATTTTGCTTGGATACTTTATTTATGACAAGCGGTTTAATCGTAATCACGGAACAGAAGTGAAAGAAGGCTTCGAGCGAACAGAAGAGGTCAATCTTGATCCTGTTACTGGCGAGAAAACGCGAGTGTATTATAATCCCAAAACAGGTGAGCGTTTTTATAAAAAAGAAAAGTAGTCACTTATAAAAAAAGCAGCTTCCATGATTTCGGAAGCTGCTTTTCTAATTATTCTGCGTCGAATACTTCTACTTTTTCCATTTTAGCGCCGTTTTTCATAGCTGTTGCTACTTCAAGTCCGCTTGTTACTTTACCAAAAACAGTGTGAACACCATTTAAATGGGCTTGTGGTGCGTGCACGATAAAGAACTGGCTTGAACCTGTATCTTTTCCTGCATGAGCCATAGATAAGCTACCAGCTTCGTGTTTATGTGGGTTGCCAGCAGTTTCACATTTAATTGTTTTGCCGCTTCCGCCCATACCTGTACCAGTTGGGTCGCCACCTTGACTTACAAAGCCAGGAATAACACGGTGGAAAACTACGTCGTTATAAAATCCACTGTTTGCTAACTCTTCAAAGTTTGCTACTGTGTTTGGTGCTTCATTCGGGAATAAATCAAATTCGATTTTCTCTCCAGTATCCATTAAAAAATAACCTTTTTTCGCCATTCAAAACACTCCTTTTTCAAATAAATCCTTCATTAGTATAGCATGTACTTAGGGCATTTTCCAAAATTCATTGCTGCACAAGGACTTAACACGCATTCATGAAGAACCTGCCCGGAAAACGTCACCATTCGATAAACTTTCCGCAAATAAATCTACTGCTTTTCCTTCTTCTTCCTCCAGTACATGACCATGGATATTGTAAATCATCAATCTGCTATTTGATGAGGTACCATAACTTGACCATTTCTTTCATTAGTCAAAAGAGTATGCATAATTAGCTTGGATAATTGGTTGGGTCTGTATGGTTTAATTAAGTAATCTTTTGCTCCAAGAGAAAGTCCTCGCTCTTTTTCATCAAGTGCAGTTGAAATGAAAATTGGAATATTTTTTAATTCCTCATTTTCTTTCATTTCCTTCATAATTGTCCATCCATCCATTTCATCTGCAAGCATAATGTCCAGAACAATTGCATCAGGGGCCTTATTTTTCATTTGTCGCAATGCTTCATTGCCGCTTTTGAAGTAGCTTACATGAAAACCGTTATCTTGCAACTCCTGGTTTACAAGTTCTGCAAGACTTAAATCATCTTCAATGACCATAATCGTGTAATTAAGCATAGAGGCAGCTCCATCCTCATTTACTTTATTAGTGCTCATTGTAACTCGTGAGAAGTGGGTGGTGAATGTACTACCTTCCCCATTCATAGAACTAACTGAAGCCTTACCACCATGTACTTCCACAATCTCTTTTACGATAGCAAGTCCAAGACCAGTACCACCAATTTTTCGTCGGTCAGAATTGTCTATTCTATAAAACTTTTGAAATAAATTAGGTATTTCATCTTCTGGAATTCCAAGCCCTTCATCTTTTACGTCAATAGAAACTATATCCTCGCTGCCATATATGCGGATTGAGATATTTCCACCTTCTGGGGAGTATTTAATCGCATTACTTAATAAGTTTGTAAACACTTGTTCAATTTTATTTTTATCTCCTAGTATAATAGCATCCTCTAATTCTACTGTAAGGGTTGTCTTGTGTAATGACGTGTTAATCTCTTGCAGCTCGATAACATTTTGAACAATTGATATAACGTCGATATATTTCTTTTCATAATTCTGTTTACCAGATTCCATTCTTTGAATATCAAGAAAATCATTTATTAAGGAAGTTAGCCTTATAGTTTCATTATAAATAGTTTGAGTATATTTTGTTTTTCGTTCCGGCTTTAATTCTTTTGTTAACAACAACTCTGTAAAGCCTAGAATACTAGCTAAAGGTGTTCTTAATTCGTGACTAACCGTACTGACAAATTCAGACTTCATATTAGCTATTTCATACTCTTTCGTAATATCACGATGGACTAGTAATGTTCCAATGTGGTCATTAGAGTCTTTAATTGTTTTACAATAAACTCTAATGACTTGTTTGTTCTCGGTCTTCCTGTAAATAAATGAATGTTCTTCATCAGGAGAAAGAAATGCAGAGTCTATTAAATCATCTAAAAGCTGAATAAACTCGTAGTCTTGGATTTGTTCTGCCATGACACCACTCCAATCCTCCCAAGAAAGTCCTATCATTTGTTCAGGGGTATCTCCCCATTCAAATATTCCGCATAGCTGATTGTTAACTTGTAAAACTTTTCGATCCGCATCTATTAACTGTATACCCTCTTGGACCGTGTTTAATATATCTTGATTTAACCGGCGATCTTCCTCTGACTGTTCAAATAATATAATTTTTTCAAGGTAAATGGCAATTTGTCTAGCGAATGTTTCATATTCAGTTAGTTCATTATTGGAATAAGCATCACCATATCTAGAAAACACCATAACAGCTTTTACTTGAGAAGAAGATACAACCGGTAAATATAGGTCAAAGCTATAATTGACAGATTCATGGTAGCCTTTCTCATTAGAATGTTGAACACGCTTTACTGTAAATGGCTTATGTTCATTGGTTAACCGTTGAATCAAACCATCATCCAAGTTATTTCTGAATTGATCAACACCAAAATTAGAAATCCCATAGGAAGCAAAAGCATCATCGTGAAGGGAGGAAATCATCCCCTTATCGGATTTGGTGATTTTACACATATTTTCGATGATACTTTTAAGAAATCCCTTTTTATCAAGTGAGGAGGAAATAATTTTAATTAACTCATTCCACCGAGTAAGTTTTTCTTCATTATTTGTTACAATACTCAGTGCTGTTTGAAGTTCATTTTGCTGTGCTAGAAGTTCGTCTTGTTGAGCAATTAGCTCTTCGTTAGAGGCCATCAAATCTTGTTCTTTCTCCTGAATGCTGTTAACCATCTTCTGAAAAGCGATTGATAGGATACCGAGCTCATCTTTTCTGTTTTCATTTACTTTTAAGACCGCATCTCTACCAGCAGCAATTTCGTTGGCGGAAATTGTAAATTCGGAAAGGGGCTTTCCGATGCTATTAAATATCCTAAAGACTATAAGGAGCGATAGAATTAGCGTTAAAATAAAAAAGACAATCACACTGCTTTGAATGATTGATTGTTTTTTCACTAAATGATTTGAATTATCGGCAAGTTGTTCCTTAAGTAGTGAAATAAATGATTTAGTTTGCTCCAGGAATTCTTCTACCTGAAAATTGACTTTAATATCTCGAAGCTCAATACTAGGATCTCGACTTTTTTCATACTCACTCATAATTAGTGGTAGTATCGTACTGAAATAATAAGATATAAAATTATCAATATCTTGATAGATTAACATTTCATCCTCGGTTCCAATCAATGGGCCGAGCTCAGTAAGATTTTGTTTAAGTTCACTTTCCAACTTGAGTGGTTCATCCATATTTGACGTCACTTTAAAAGCAATAGAGTCCGTCATTATCAAAACTTCGGAATTAAATTGGTTATAGATGTGATTAACTATTTGCTGTTTTTTTTCAATAATACTACGCTTTTGAGCATAATCATCATGTATTTTATGCTGAAAATAAAATAGAAGACCGCAACCCATAGCAAAAAAGAGAAAACAAATTCCCATTAATGCTAAAACTTTGCGTGATAACGAACTATTAAAATAATTAACTATTTTCATTAAGGATATCCTCAACTAATTCTAAAAGCTTTAATGGACTAAATGGTTTGGCCATAAAATAATCGGCACCGGTTTCCATAATCTGCTTTTGTTCATATGCCTGACTTTTCGCCGAAAGTATTAGAATTTTCGTATGCTCGTTTGTTTCGGCACTTCGTACTTTCTCAACAATTTCAAGTCCTGTATAAACAGGCATCATATAGTCTAGAATGACTAAATCATAGTGATTATTTTGCAAAAATTCCATTGCTTCACCGCCGTCAACCGCTTCATCAACCATATAGTTTTCGTCTTCTAACGTATCGACAATTAGCATGCGGAGTACTTCTTCATCCTCTGCCAATAAAATCTGTTTCAATGTTTACCACCTCATTAATGTTCTTCTCGTGTAATTAACTTATTTTAGCATATTTAGTATTCGTTCAATTCTTACTTGTAGGTCAGTTACGTTAAACGGTTTTGTTACATAATCATCCGCACCTAATCTTAAAGCGCGTTCTATTTCGTCTTGGCTTTTTCTCCCAGTAAGCATCAGAATCTTGTATCTATGTGCATTTTTTTCTTGCTTGACTTTTTGAAGGACCTCTAAACCATCCATGACTGGCATGACGCCATCTAGAATTAAGAAATGGTTGACATCCTCTTTTGCATGTTCTGAATTTAAAAAGGATGGACCATTCTCAAATAACTTAATGTTTATATTTATGTTATCAATGGTTATAGATTCTAGCATTTGATTCAATAATGTCCGAATGATGGTATCATCATCAACAACTGAAATATTTAGCGTGCCTTTTTGGTATACATTAGATGTCATCTGTAAGCATTCGACTCTAGATCTTCCAAGGTGTTTTGCTTCATACAACGAACTATCGGCCTCTTTGAGAGCATCCATGATTGTAACGGATTCATCATTTACTGTATATATTCCTGCTGAAAATGTGACCGTAAAGCACATTTCCTTATAGGTATATTCAATTTGAGAGAACCCTTTAATTAACCTATTTATATACCTTTTTGCATCTTTACTAGTGGTATTTGGGAAGACTATGACAAATTCTTCTCCTCCATACCGATAAATCGTATCCGAACTACGAATATTCCGTTTTATATATTGAGCAAAATCCTTAAGAACATGGTCGCCCATTAGATGACCATAAGTATCATTAATATTCTTAAAAAAGTCAATATCAATAATACTTATTGAAAACGGATCTTTTGTTCGTTTGAAATCTAGGAAAAAACGTTGCAAATTGTCCATAAGGAATTTTCTATTATAAACTTGTGTTAGTTCATCAATCAAAACGAATTGATCAAAAATTTTCTTTCGTTGTAAATGTCGATCAACTTTAACAACAAATTCTTCAATATCAATAGGCTTTTTGAAAAAGTCATCAGCCCCCAATTGATATGCTTTTATACGTGTTTCTTTGTTGTTTTTAATACTAATCATAATGGTTGGGATAAAGTATTTTTCACTATCATGTTGAATCTCTTGAAGAACTTGAAATCCGTCTTTCTGTGGCAACTGAATATCAAGAATGAGGCAATCAGGCTTCATTTCGAAGTACTGTTTCACTGCACTTTCAGGATTTGTATTAGTTATTACCATCCAGCCTTTTGTTTCTAATACATCTTTAAGAAGAATGAGCATTGAAACATCATCATCTATTATTTGAATTAAAGGAGCTTTTGAATTTAGAACTTTATTATTAAGGCTCGCTAAATTCCCGGAGTTCTCGTATTGATATATAAGTTTAATCAAAGGATATAGAAAATTATTTAACTCAATTTCCGTCCATTTTTTCTTCTCTTCGTTTTCCAATTTAGATAATAACTCTGAAGAAGTCTGCATGAGATCGTCCAATTGTAGTGTTCCTGAAGTTCCTTTTATAGAGTGAAGGAAACGGTATAGCTCCTCAGCTAAAACTGTTTCTGCTTTTAAAGATAGCCATTCCGTCAACTTATTTTTAATAGTTTGGAATAAATGGTTTTTATATTTTTGAAGATCCACAAATATCCCCCTTACCAAAACGTGTAGTTTATCTCTGTTGTATTCTTCTAATACTTTTTGTTCAGTTTAAAAGACAAGACCATTATACTATAACAAATTTTGTCGTATTATGTAACATGTATTTAAGCTTTTTACCAATTAACTGGTATGCAAATAGTTACAAATGAATAAATTTAAAATACTTCATAGTCAAGCATTTACAAAATCCATTTTCTTGAATAAATGTTTATTAAATGGTACCAGTTCGTAAAAGTGTAATTTTAAGGACTGGTACAAATAAGTTAGAGCGTAACTTTTAGGGTTGAGGTACAATATAGTTGGATATTTAATTGTTAGAATATTAAACAGAAAAGTCTGATCTTTTTTTATATAAGATTATAAGTATATTAAATAATGAATAGGGGTAATTTATGAAAGAATATTTATCGTTAAAAGACCATGTTTATAATTATATCGTAGAGCAGATTAACAATGGGAAATTGGTTGCTAATAAGAAAGTTAATGAAGTCGCAATTAGTGAAAGTTTAAAAGTTAGCAGGACTCCGGTTAGAGAGGCACTAATACAACTTTCATCAGAGGGGCTATTAGAAAATGTTCCAAGAAAAGGTTTCGTGATACAAAGCCTTACAAAGGAAGAGGCAAAAGAAACTTATTTTATTATTGGTGCCTTGGATGGCTTAGCTGCTTCACTGTCAGCCCCTCTGTTAACAGAGAAACACATGAAAGAAATGGAGTTTTATATCCAGAGTATCGATCTAGCAATTAATACGGAGAATTTCCAAATGTATCATAAAATGCAGGAGGCTTTTCATGATGTCTATCTATCAGTTTGCCCTAACAAAAGCCTCGTAAACCTTCTGTTAAAATTACAAAAGAAATTTTTAAAAAACTTTGATCATTCCGGACAAAAGGAAGAGATAAAGAAAAAGCTCTTAGAGACGAATAATGAACACAGAAAGATGTTGGTTCTTTTCAAAAGTGGCGATTCAGCAGGTTTAGAAAGTTATATGAAAGAAGTGCATTGGAATACTGCTAAAGTAGAGCTATTACCACTTTAAGGAAAAACACTATATAAGTTTTTGAATAAAAAATTCTGTTTCATACGAAACAGAGTTTTTTTGTTGTAAAATTTCAAAACATAAAATATAATATACAATATACATTTAACTTATAATTCACTCTTTCAATAGAAGATGAGATTAATCAATCGAAATGAAGAAGTGGTTATATGAATAAGAATTGTAAGGGGATGGCATAAAATGAAATCAGAAAATTTTGAATTAGCGAAAAAATTACGACATGAATTGCATCAACATCCTGAACTTTCTAACGAGGAAGTATGGACAAAACAACATTTGATGGATTTTTTGAAAACGCATACAAGCCTTGAAATTGTAGATCAAGGAAATTGGTTCTATGCGATTTATCGAGCAGGTTCAGATAAGCCGAATGTTGCATTTCGTGCAGATTTCGATGCACTTCCAATGGATGAAGTTATCGATCTTCCGTGGGCTTCGCAGTTTCCTGGAAAAGCACACAAATGTGGTCATGATGGTCACTCAGCAACACTAGCAGGATTTGCACTTGAAATTAATGAAAAGGGTGCAGACAAAAACATTTTTTTCCTTTTCCAACCTGCTGAAGAAACAGGGGATGGTGCAATTCAATGCGTTGATTTTATTAAGGAACACAATATTGATGAGATTTTTGCTTACCATAATATGAGTGGTTTTCCTTATAATTCTGTAGGAATTATCGATGGTACAAGTTTTTGTGCATCTAAAGGGATGACTATACATTTGGAAGGTTCCCCTGCGCATGCAAGTCAACCAGAAACGGGTGTTAATCCATCTTTAGCAATTGCTAATATTATCAAAGCGATTTCTGAGTTCACATCTCCAGAAATAAATAAAGGTCTTATTCTGTGCACAGTTGTACAAATTGATGTTGGTGAAAGAGCTTTTGGTATTGCTGCATCGAAAGGTGATCTTTGTATGACTATTCGTGCGCTTTACGAAGAAGAGTTGGATAAACTTCAAGAAAACCTTGAAAACTTTGCTAAAGCACAAGGAGAAGAACACGGTTTAATAGTGAGTTTTCAATATAACGACGAATTCCCGGAAACTGTAAATCATAAAGAAAGCGCTGACAAGATTCGTTTAGTTGCAAAATCAAAAGGTTTTGAACTAGTTGAATTGAAAGAGGCTTTTCGTGGTTCTGAAGACTTTGGTCATTTTACAAAGTTAACGAAGGGTGCGTATTGCTTTATTGGAAACGGAGAAGATTACCCACATGTTCATACAAATGAATATGATTTCCCTGACGAACTCATTAAATCAGGAGTTAAACTTTTCACAGGATTAGCTGAATTATAATTTTGCACAATTGTTAGTGAAGAATTGGAGGATTTACCATGACATCAAAGAAAAAACAAAAAGGTTTTAATTTCCCCCATGTTTATATAATGTTTATCCTAGTTATGTTACTAGTAGTGGTATTATCATGGATTGTACCAAGTGGACAGTATGAGCGAGTACAAAATCCAGATACGGGGATAACAGAACTGAACACAGAGAATTTTGCTTACGTGGATCAGGCAAACCCAATAGGATTTATGGACTTCTTTACAGCCTTACATAATGGGGTTGTTCAATCTGCAGATATCATCGTGATGCTTCTTTTTGCAAGCGGAGCACTTTATATTCTTGAAAAATCAGGAGCAATTGCAGCAGGTATTCATACGTTATTGCGGGTTGCTGAAGGAAAAGAAAAGCTTGTCATTATAGCATTAATCACGTTATTTTCCATTCTGGGAACAATTGGTTTTGGTGAAGGAGGAATCCCTTTTATCCCACTAGCAATGGCAGTAGTAATGGGTATGGGATATGACAGAATCACTGGTTTCGCAACTTCGACGATTGGTTTAGCAATTGGATTTTCAGCAGGTGCGGTGAACTTCTATACTACTGGTGTTAGTCAAACAATTGTAGGATTGCCAATTTATTCAGGAGTTGGTTTTCGTCTCATCTCTCTAGTTATCTTTCTAGTAATCTCTGTTTTGTATATTCTACGTTATGCTAAGAAAACAAAAGCAGACCCAAGTAAGAGTCTTGTAGCTACAGAATATATTGAACAACTAAAAGATGCGAATAAAGCTGAGTATGAAGAAGAAGAGTTTACGCTTTCAAGAAAAATTGCATTATTAGGACTAGTTGCAGTTTTAGTAGGCGGTGCATTTGGTGCAATTAAACTCGGTTGGGGAATGCCTGAATTATCCGCAGTTTATGTAATCTATGCAGTATTCTTAGTAATTGTTTTAAAAATTAAACCAAGTGATGCAGCTGTAATGTTTGGGACAGGTGCAGCCGTACTTTTACCAACAGGATTAGCGATTGGTTTTGCTCGGTCAGTCATGATTTTGATGAATCAAGCTCAAATTATCGATACAGCTGTCCATTCATTATCTGGACTTTTGAACAATACAAGCACAATTATCACTTTACTGGTACTCTTCTTAGTTGTCATATTCTTCAATTTCTTTGTAGTTTCAGGCAGTGGAAAAGCAGTGATCTTAATGCCAATTATGGGGCCTTTAGGCAAAATATTAGGAATTAATCAACAAGTAATGGTTGTATTGTATCAATTTGGTGATGGATTCACTAATTATTTATGGCCTACTTCTGGTGGGTTAATGGCTGCACTTGGAATGTCTAATGTGGATTATGCTACTTGGGTAAAATTCTCAATGAAATTATTTATGTTACTACATTTCGCAGCATTTATCTTAATTATAGTTGCTCATTATATTGGATTAGGACCGTTCTAATAGGTTGTTATTTTTATAAGATGAAAAAGATTTACGTGGTTCCTATTAGAACGCTCGTTGGTCTACCCTTGTTAACTACCGAACACATCCAAAAAATTTTAAAGGAGATGTCTAAATGACTAGAATTCTAGAAGCGTCAAAAAAATATGAAGAACAGCTTATTAAAGATCGTCGATATTTACACCAATATCCAGAGATTGGTTTTGAACTTCCAAACACGCAAAAATATATTCAACAACGCCTGGATGAAATAGGAATTGAACATAGAACTTGTGGGGTTATACCAACGGAAGTTAAAGAAAAGTATGCAAAAGCTGGATTTGCTCAACAGGAAAATTGTACAGGTGTTGTAGCAACCATTGGTCAGGGAGAGCCTTGTATCCTTCTTCGTGCGGATATGGATGCATTACCAATTCAAGAAGAAGTTGAATCGGAATTCAAATCGAAAAACCCTGGTTTAATGCATGCTTGTGGTCATGACTCCCATACTGCTATGCTTTTAGGTGCAGCTCAAATATTGAAGGATCATGAGGCGGAATTAAAAGGAACTGTTAAATTAATGTTTCAACCTGGAGAAGAGTGGGGATACGGTTCAAAGTTAATGATGGAAGATGGTTTACTTGAAAACCCTAAAGTGGACGCTGCGTTTGGTATTCATATTATGCCAGACCAACAAGCTGGAACTTTATCTGTCCATAAAGGTACATTAACACAAGCAATGGATACGTATATTGTTGATATTCAAGGAAATGGTGGCCATAGCTCACAACCTCATAAAACAATTGATGCCAACATGATTATGAACCAACTTTACACAAGTTTAAATTTATTATTAACACGTGAAGCTCCTCCAAGTGCGAATGTCACATTTTCTGTAGGTGCGATGAGCGGTGGTACTGTTACGAATGTCATTCCAGACAAAGCGATACTACAAGGAAATATGCGCAGTTTTGATCAAGAGACTAGAGACCATTTATGTAAACGGATCCCTGAGATGATTGACCATGTTGTTAAAGCATGGCGTGGAGAATATATTACAAATGAATTCCATACACCAACGACATATAATAATCCCGAATTCATTGATGAAATTATGCCTTTCCTAGAAGAAGTAATCGGAATAGAAAATGTTGTAGATGATGGAGTATTGGGTGGTTCAGAAGATTTTTCTTATATCTCACAAGAAGTACCATCTGCCTTTGTTGTATTAGGCACAGGAAAAGTAGGAGAGCCGCCAGTTCACAATCCTCGGATGCAACAAAATGAAGAAATCTTTAAGTATGGTGCTGCATTACATGCAAACGTGGCAATTGAATGGTTAAAACAACAACAAAAATAATATAAAGAATACTTGAGTTGGGAAAGGTCCCCAATCACTACCTTATGTATAAGGTGCCGGTGATTAGGGGTGCCGTCCCGTAACTATTCTTTCTATTCACGAACCTCCTTTTTATAGGGAGGTTTTTTTGTTTTCATTAAAATGTTACTGTTATTAAGTTCATTTAAATGTGGCTCCTTATTTTACAAAATGGTGTAAGTATAGCATGAAAGTGGTACGATACAAAAAGAGGTGAATCTATATGAATGGACAAAATAGAAAAGATGTTAAACCAGGACTAGAAGTATATATCATATTGAAAAAAGACCAGCGAACAGGTAACAAAACTAGAGGCACTGTGAAGGACTTATTAACGAATTCGTCCTTTCATCCACATGGCATTAAAGTTCGATTAACGGATGGACAAGTAGGTAGGGTTTGTGAAATTATAGGATAATTAGAGAAAAAGGAGTGTAAGTGAAATGCAAGTAGAATCGCAAATATTACAATGGTTTACTCACTTTCATGCACATCCAGAAGTAAGCTGGAAAGAATACGAAACAACAAACAAACTCGCTGAAATATTGGACGAGCTTCAAGTACCGTATCGTCGATTTGACGATGTAACAGGTCTACTAGCAGAGATCGGAGAAGGCGAAGAAGTCATTGCTGTCCGTGCAGATATAGA
This sequence comes from Psychrobacillus sp. L3, assembly GCF_042945595.1. Taxonomy (GTDB): domain Bacteria; phylum Bacillota; class Bacilli; order Bacillales_A; family Planococcaceae; genus Psychrobacillus. Next base: position 145,372 of record NZ_CP168493.1, read on the forward strand.
TGCACTTTGGCAAGAAGTGGATGGCGTATTTCGTGCCAATCATTCATGTGGACATGATGCCAATATTTCCATGGTGTTAGGAGCTTTATTATTAATTAAAAATGAAAAACTGAACAAACGAATCCGTTTTATATTCCAACCAGCAGAAGAAAAAGGAAATGGCGCAAATGCAATGATCGATCGAGGAGCACTTGAAGGTGTAACCCATCTATTCGGTGTACATTTACGACCAATTGAAGAGCTTCCTTTCGGAAAAATGTCTCCAGCGATTCATCACGGAGCGGCGATGTTTTTGGAAGGTCAAATAAAAGGAATTGATGCGCATGGGGCACGTCCACATCAAGGAAAAAATGCAATTGATGTAACAGTAGCAATTCATCAGGCGTTGAAAAATTTGTATTTCTCGCCATTCGAAGCCTATTCCGCAAAATTGACGAAGATACAGGCTGGTGGAGAAAATGCGAATATCATTCCAGGTACTGCATCCTTCTCAATTGATGCACGTGCAGCCAAAAATGACATTTTGTTTCAAATGAAAGATCAAATAGAGAAGAATTTACATGCATTAACTCAACAATTTGATATTAAGATAGATTGGGAATGGCAAGATATAACACCTGGTGCAGAGGTTTCAACAGAGGCATCTGCAATTGCAAGAGAAGCCATTATGGAAGTTGTTGGTATTGAAAATCTCGCTGAAGAAGTGATTACATCTGGTAGTGATGATTTCCATTTCTATACGATTAGACATCCAGAAGTCAAAGCAGCAATGATAGGAATTGGTTCGGATCTTGCACCTGGTTTACATCATCCGAACATGACATTTAATCACAATTCACTATTAATTGGTGCCAAAGTGATAGCGCAAACGCTTTCAAATATTTCTAAAAAGGATTGACGAGCAATCATTTTGGCTATATTATAACTCTATTAGCGACTATTAAACGTCAATTTGTAATTGCCGAAATAGTTACAAAGGGGGAAATGGTATGGATGAAAAAAAGAAAATGACAGCCAAGAAGGAAATGTCATTAGTGTGGGCAATTATTCCTTTATTTGTCATGATAGCTTGCATGATTGTTACTGTAGTAATTTTGAAACAAGGTCCACATATTCCGTTAATAATTGGCACATCCGTTGCAGCATTAGTTGCTTGGAAGCATGGATTTAAGTGGAATGATATTGAAGAAATGATGTATAAGGGGATTAAATTAGCATTACCGGCAGTTGTAATTATTATATTAGTAGGTCTAACAATAGGAGCTTGGATTGGCGGCGGAGTAGTTGCTACGATGATATATTACGGACTTAAAATAATTACTCCAGCACTTTTCTTAGTAACAATTTGTATTATTTGTGGAGTTGTTTCGTTAGCTATTGGTAGTTCATGGTCTACAATGGGGACAATCGGTGTAGCAGGAATGGGCATCGGATTAAGCATGGGTATACCAGCACCGATTATTGCGGGAGCAGTTATTTCGGGTGCATATTTTGGAGACAAGATGTCGCCTTTATCAGATACAACGAATTTAGCTGCAGGATTAACGGATACAGATTTATTTGTACATATTCGTCATATGTTTTACACTACTATCCCAGGTCTTGTAATTGCTCTTACGGTATATGGAATCTTAGGATTACAATATAGAAATAGTAATATCGATCAAGAGAGTATTCAACAAACAATCTTCATGTTAGAAAAAAGTTTTGTCATCTCACCATGGTTATTACTAGTACCAGTTGCTGTGATCGTACTTGTGGCTACGAAAGTTCCTGCGATACCAGCACTTGTAGTAGGGATTATTCTTGGATCTTTATCGCAAGTATTTGTTCAAGGAGGGAGCTTGTCAGAAGCTATCGGAGCACTTCAAAGTGGTTTTGTTATTAATACTGGTAACGCGATGGTTGACGATTTATTTAATCGCGGTGGATTAGATTCGATGATGTATACCGTATCAATGACACTTGTTGCGATGACATTTGGTGGTATTTTAGAATATTCGGGTATGCTTCAATCCATTATGAATCAAATATTAAAAGCTGCAAAAACAGCGGGTACACTAATCGTATCTACGCTTATCGCTTGTTTTGCGACAAATGCATCTTGTTCAGAACAATACATTTCAATTGTAGTTCCTGCGCGCATGTTCGCAACAGCCTATACAAAAATGGGTCTTAAATCTAAAAATCTTTCAAGAGCGTTAGAAGATGGTGGAACTCTTACTTCTGTCTTTGTTCCATGGAACACATGTGGGGTATTTATACTTGGAACGCTTGGTGTAGGTACATTCGAATATGCACCATATGCAGTATTAAACTTCGTTGTACCAATTATTTCTGTTATTTATGCATTAACTGGCTTCACGATCCAAAAACTATCGGCAGTAGAAATCGCAGAAATACAAAAAAGAGAAGTAATAGAAGCTTAATCAAAAAGTAGCTGTCCCAAAAGTCATCAGTAAAATGACTTGGAGGACAGCTTTTTTAAAATTAAAAGACAAAATACGGTAAATATTTTACATTAAATAGCACATCGAGACTAATTAAGTAAAAATCGCTACCAATTTCTCGCATGTCGAGACCAAATCTACTGAAGTAGCAACCAGATTAGAAAAATAATCGAGACCAATTTAAAGTTGGAACCATTTATGTGAAGGTCAAATGCCGGATAGTATTAGCGATGAGTCTTTTATTTACAAGTAAGTCGGGAAATTTAGTTCGTAAATTGCGCGGGGCCGCCCTTGTTGGTAGGTCATTTCTTCACCGACAATGCGAGCATACCCATGATCTACTAGTTTTTTCAAGATTCGTTCCGTTGTACGTCTACTTACTTGTAAATAGATTTCTAAATCAGAGGCTGTAAATTCAGTCGATTTATGAGAACGGCTGAACTGCATCACCTTCGATAAATTTGCAGGACTTAGAGTTGTATCTTTCGCTAACAGTGCGAGCTTTGGTTCATTTGTCTTTAGATTTACTTGCTTTTGAGCGTTTGGATAAGGCCCTAACAATTCCTTTTGGTCGGTTATTAAGTAAGCGGTATTCTCTGTAGCGTAGGGTAGTGCATCACGAGCATTTTGTGTTGCCTCTATAACTGTTTTACCAAATCCAAATGCAATATATAGTGGTGAAGTAGCGAGTTCAAACCATGTTTCTAATGTATTGCTTTTCAATGCTTCCTGTATGTCGCCTTGTGTAGAATATAGCACATATAAATTCTCTTCTGCTGAAACGGCAGTTGCTTGTATAGATCCTGAAATTTTCTTTAATAGATCTTCCGACATAGATGCATTATTGTTTAATTGTATATAACCAACAGCAATTTTAGCGGATTGACTTTTGGCAAGAAGGGCCATGGATTTCGTCTCTTCAATTCCCTTTAATATAGAGCTTTTAGGGTCAATCATTCGAATGACAGAAATACTTTTTTCTTTTAATTCTTGATAAACGGCATGAATACTAGTGATTGCTAGAGAGGACTCACCATTATTTTGTAGTTTGGAATGGAAAGAAACGACTTCCTGCAAATTAAAACCAGAATCAATTTGCATCATATATGGATGTTGTTCAATTTGCGCAATATCCTCCAAAACACTATGAACACTTCTTGGTTCGATTAAGTCGATAGAAATCTGTTGGATAGGTATAGACTCCGAAAAGCAAATAGATAAAAGTGTAGTACTAATAGCAGTTTCATCTTGACGTAAATAATGAGACGGAACAGGTAATTTCTCTCTAGCTTCCTTAGCATAAATATAAGGAAGTGAGCCAGAAAAAAATACGGCATCACATGGTTTAATTTTGGACACTATATCTATTGCTTCGATGGGTGTATTATATATATAATAGTCCAAACGGATAGAAACTAGTTCATGTTCAAATTGCTTTAATTGCTCGATAAAATTACTGGACCCTAAGACAGCTATGCGTGTAATCATTCGTGCACCTCTTTTTTTGATTTTTAAGCGACTATTTAACGACAACTATAACTGGAAATTAAAGACTTGTAAAGAAAGTAGGAAGTAAAATGAAAATTAAAGAAATTGATATTTATGCTATTAGACTACCATTAATAGAACCATTTATCATTAGCTACCACACTTACGACGATATGCCTTCTATTATTGTAAAGATAACAACGGAGGATGGTTTGGTCGGATACGGAGAGGCGGTTGCAGATGAACATGTAACGGGGGAAACGTGGGAAAGCACATATGCAATGTTAAAAAATACATTAGCTCCTCTATTAATCGGAAAAAATCCAATGGAATTTGAACGATTGCATGAAATGATGGATAAAGCGGTTTATCAAGCACCAGCGGCAAAAGCTGCACTCGATATTGCGTGCTACGATGTAGTAGGGAAAAAGCTAGGTGTTCCAATTTATCAATTACTTGGAGGCCGCTATCACGAAAAATTCCCAATAACACATGTACTGAGTATCGGAACACCTGAGAAGATGGCGGAAGAAGCAGCAACTCGAATGAAAGAAGGCTATTCATCATTTAAAATGAAAGTCGGAACAAAAGTGCAAGACGACGTAAAACGCATTCAAGCAGTACGTGCAAAAGTTGGGGACGATATTGCAATTCGTGTCGATGTCAATCAAGGGTGGAAAAACAGTGCAAATACGATTATGGCGATGCGTCAACTAGAACAAGTTGGACTCGATTGGTTAGAGCAGCCAGTAGTCGCAGATGATTTCAACGGAATGGTGGAAGTGAAAGAAAAAACAAGTACTCCTCTTATGATGGATGAAGGATTAAGAGGCTTCCGTGATATGCGTGAATTAATCGAAAAACAAGCAGCCCATAAAGTTAACATTAAACTAATGAAATGCGGGGGTATCTACCCAGCGATGAAGCTTGCTCATATGGCAGAAATGGCTGGAATAGAATGTCAAATTGGCTCGATGGTTGAGTCTTCTATTGGTTCTGCAGCCGGTTTCCACGTTGCATTTTCTAAAAAAGCATTTACTAGTGTAGAGTTAACAGGCCCACTTAAATTCTCAAAAGACGTTGGAAATTTACATTATGATGTGCCTTTTATTAAACTAAATGAACGTGCCGGTCTAGGTATTGATATAGATGAAGCAATTTTACAAGAACTAACAGAGTTTTCTACGAAAGTAACAAAGTAAGAGGTGTCTGGATGAAAGAATGGAAAGGTAATCTTGGCGAAAAAGAATATGTTGTTCGAGAACTAACAACAGATACTGTAGAAGATATTTTACGCATTCAAGAAGTTGTTTTGGGAACAATTGCAAATAATAATTTCTTATCTCCATTAACAAAGGAAGAATATGAAAATTCCATTGCAAATCACTTAATGGTTGGCGTATTTGTAGAGAAAGAGTTAATTGCATTTCGTGCATTAGCTATTCCAGAAATAGATGAACATCATTTAGGATTGGATATTGGACTTCCAGCAACGCTTTTAGACAAAGTAGTCTATCAAGAAATTACAAATGTTCATCCTGATTATCGTGGTTTTGGCTTGCAAAAAAAACTTGGAACTATCGTAATGGAGCTTCTAGATGCTTCACCGTATACACATGTATGTTCAACGGTTGCCCCGTTTAATATTGCAAGTTTAAAAGACAAACTAAGCCAAGGTATGGTCATTGGTGCACTGAAAAAGAAATACGGTGGAATGCTACGCTACGTATTCTATAAAAAACTCCATGAAGAACGAGCAGCTGGCAGCGAAGTGGTGGAAATCAATATGGGCGATATTGAAAAACAGCAGCAACTACTTGTAGAGGGCTGGATCGGAACAGGTATTTTACAAAAAAAAGATGTTTGGTACGTAACATATGAGGAAAAAGGGTTTTATTTGTAAAATAAGAGAACACCTAGTGAGATTTTAATTCACACTAGGTGTTTTTTTGTTTTATTCAATTCAGTAAAATCGTATAAAACCAAATCAATCCTATTAAGGGGCATTGCATGTTGAACAATAAAATACATAGAGAGATATTAAAGGTAAAAAGAAAACTTATAAAAGACGTAAGTTTTCTCCTAATTCTAATTTTAACTAAAAATTAATTATAAATTATGAATATTATGATATATTTAATATAGAAAATTATTCAAGGTAGGGGTTGTGTTCAGACCAAAAGAAACTGGGGGTAATATTTTGAAGAAATTTATACAATTGATAGGTTTCCTTGTAATTATTCTTTATGGATGTAGTCCAGATCCAGTCAAAATTGAAGAAGAAAATTTGGAATCAATAGATGAACATGAAACTGTTGAAAAACAAGAAATAGTGACTGATGAAAGCGAATTGGTCAAGGCTCAATTTGTTCAAATGCTTGAAGCTATAGATAATAATAATGAAGAAGGATTTCTAGAGTATCAAAACAGTGCAAATTCCTTGTTTTATAAAGAGCAAAAAAGATGGGTGGAAGAAGCGATTTTTAAAAAGCAACAAGGCTATACTTTTTCCGTGAACATTGGAGAAGTAAATCTAATGTCTTCAGATAAAGGGGATATGGAGTTAATTGTAAACATGAAATATCAAGACAAGGGAACTCAAAATAAAGTGATATACTCAATTGTTAAATTAAAGAACAAGTGGGTAATTGATGATGTACCTTTCAAGACAATATCTGAAGGGAATATTGCTGTGTTATATGTTTCAGACTTAGAAGAACAAGCTTTGACTGTGTTAAGAGAGGCGAGTGATATTGTTCATCTATATAATAATGAATTTGGTTGGGATCCAAAGGATATAACGATAAAACTTTATGATTCTAGGGAACAAGTATCTGCCACTATACCTTGGATTGGACTAACTGGTTGGAATGAGACAGGTGAGTCGCTTAAACTCATGATTGAACCGTCTGCATCCTACAGTACCCTTGCACATGAGTTAGGCCATAATATGCTTTCTGATTTCTCCAACGATAACGTATCACTATACATTCAAGAGGGTTTCGCAACCTTACTTCAACATGTAGTAGAAAAAGATGCAGCAGGTAAACCTGTAATTAACTTAAATAATTTACCGTATAGGGAGCAGAAGTTAATATCAAATAGGGATTTGGTTTTTTTATCGATAGATGACCTGAACAAATTGGATTACAACAACACGTTTGAAATTTATGGCTTAGGTTTTTTGCTTACCAATTACTTAATCAAAACTCAGGGCTTTGATAAATTTATGACTATGGTAAAAGAATTAATAAACGAACCGTATATTGACAGCAGATCTGAACATAAACTTCAAATACTTTCAGAGAGAACAACTAAAGCAATCGAAAAAGTGTATGGAACAACCGACCAAGTATCAGATGGCTATATAAATTATTTTACTAAAAAGAAGTAGTTTTATATAAGGGGATCCCACGTACGATCGCTATGTCTGCCATTGAACAACCTGCACGCACATTAAGTACACTTTTTGGTGATCCGTTTTCAAAATATCATTTTGAAATATTATTTGTTTGCATATTGTTAATCTTGCAAAGAGATACTAGTCACATGGAGGTGCTGTATAACAACAAAATCCCCATTTCTAGATTAAAAAAGGAGACACACGTCATTTCAGACTTGGTGTCTCCTTCACATTTTTACGCTCTTTCCAACATTCGCTCTAGTGCTTTTATGGCATCTTTAGCAGTTTCCTCGTCGACTTTTATCACATTCACTTCTTCTTCACTTACAATGCTTTCCAAACTCCAAAGCAGATGAGGAAGGTCGATGCGATTCATGGTCAAACACGGACACATGCTCGGATTCAACGACATAATGTGTTTGTCCGGGTGCTGTTGGATTAGACGGTTGACGAGATTCATTTCCGTCCCAATTGCCCACTGGCTACCTGGTGCTGCATTTTCAATTGCATCAATGATATATTTTGTAGAGCCACTGTCATTCGATAATGCAACGACTTCTCGTGAACATTCGGGATGAACAATAATACGCATATCCGGATGCGTTTCACGTACATGGGCAATATTTTGCACGGTGAATTTTTCATGAACAGAGCAATGCCCTTTCCACAAGATTACTTTGATATCTTCTAATGATCCTTCGTAGACGAGCTTATCGTGCATCGGATCCCAAATAGCCATTTGCTCAAGAGGAATGCCAATATCATATGCGGTGTTTCTGCCTAAGTGTTGGTCTGGTAAGAATAGAATGCGTTCTTTTTGCTTGAATGCCCATTTCACCATTTGATGGGCGTTTGATGAAGTTACGGTCGCCCCCCCATTTTTACCAACAAACGCTTTAATTGCAGCAGTTGAATTAACGTATGTGAGTGGTACGATTGTGTCTCCGAACGTTTCTGTTAATGCATCCCACGCACGGTCCGTCTGAAAGATGTTTGCCATGTCGGCCATTGAACAGCCCGCACGCATATCGGGTAAATACACTTTCTGACGGTCCGTCGTCAAAATATCCGCCGTTTCCGCCATAAAATGGACGCCACAAAAAACGATATGCTCCGCTTTTTCATTGGCTGCGCAAATTTGGGCTAGTTGTAAGGAGTCACCAGATGCATCTGCGAACTGAATCACTTCATCTTTTTGGTAATGATGCCCAGGGATAAAAAGTTTTTCGCCAAGTTGCTGTTTAATCTCCATAATACGTGTTTCCATTTGCTCGCGCGATAAATTCCGGTACGATTCAGGTAATGTACCGCTCATTTTCTCTTCGAAATAGTCCAAGATAGACAAGTCGATCCCTCCATTAATTTGTACTGATTGTCACATTCGCACTAATGTCCAGTGCTTTTACAGAGTGTGTTAGGTATCCTAATGAAATGTATTCAACACCCGCCTCCGCATAATCGCGAATTGTATCGTTCGTGATCATACCGGACGCTTCCGTAATAATTGTTTCTGGAACAAATTGTTTCCATTCTTTAATTGTTTCTGGTGTGCAATTGTCGAACATAATAATATCCGCTTTCGCTGCAATCGCTTCTTGCAGTTGTTCAAACGTCTCTATTTCCACTTCTATTTTGACGGTGTGGCCAATTGTAGCTCTCACCGTTTCGACTGCTTTTGTAATGGAACCTGCAAAAGCAAGATGATTATCCTTCAACATAACTGCATCATACAATCCGTTGCGATGATTGAATCCGCCACCCGTACGGACAGCGTATTTATCGAGCATGCGTAAGCCTGGCATCGTTTTTCGTGTGTCACACACTTTCGTTCCCGTTCCTTTGACTTTTTCCACGACTCTATGCGTCTCGGTCGCAATGGCACTCATTCGTTGAATCAAGTTCAATATGACACGTTCGCTTTTTAACAAACTACACACAGGACCTTTCGCCGTAGCGATTACGGTTCCTTTTCCAATCCGCTCGCCATCTTCTATATGACAGATTACGGTTGACGAATCATCAACAACTCTCAATCCTTCCTCAATCACTTTCTTACCACAAAAAATGCCATCCATTTTCGCGACGATACTCAATTCACCGGTCACTTCTTCTGGGAATAAAAAATCACTGGAGAGATCAGTGTCTCCGATATCTTCTATATAAAAGTGTTCAAGCATAGATTTCAATTTCAGTGTGTTCACGTTGTCGTTCCCTCATTTCAGTTCCATTTTTTGACTGGACAATATGTAGTTGCCCCCATCTTTTATTCTCCACAGAAAAGTCTTCCCGGTTATGTGCACCACGGCTTTCTTCTCTAAGCAATGCTGCATTTACGACAAGCTTTGCAGTTTGAAGCATGAATAGTTTTTGGATGTTTTCGATACTCCATTCATCCAACGAATTATCAATGAAACTCGGATGATCATATTCGCTTAGCCACGTTTCGAGTACCTCAAGTTCCGTACGCGTTCTAATAATTCCGGCGTATGCCATCATTTTTTCTTGTATTTCCTTTTTATGTGGGAATACTGGTGTGTTTAGAGATGATGTTTTCGTTGGATGAAAGGAAATAACATCCATTTCAATCTTCTCTATCTGCTCATTCAAATGAACCGCCAATTTCTTCCCGTAATAAAGACCCTCCAACAAGGAATTGCTGGCAAGTCTATTGGCCCCGTGAACGCCAGTTTTCGCTGTTTCACCAACTGCGTACAGACCTTCAATGGAGGTTTGACCAACTGAATTGACAGCGACTCCACCCATGAGAAAATGACAGCCGGGAGCTACTGGAATTTTTCCGCTTTCTATTAAAATCCCATTCTTGTGACATAGTGCTGTAATTGTCGGAAATTTCTCTTCGAATCGCGCAATCCTGGAGATGTCCAAATAGACATCATTTCCTGCTTCTCGTTGATGAAATATTTCCTTCGCGACAATATGACGTGGCGCTAAGTCTTCGAGTAAATGCTTCCCTTTCATCAAGGCCATTCCTGATTGATCTATCAATCGGGCCCCTTCACCCCTTACAGCTTCAGATATTAATCCTGTCGTTTTCCCGTTTATATAGAGTAGGGTTGGATGAAATTGAATAAATTCCATATCTGTAATTTCTGCACCTGCTCGATATGCCAATGCAACTCCATCTCCTGCAACAGAAGAATCGTTTGATGTAAAAGAGAACAAGCCACCTATTCCACCGACAGCAAGAACGACATTGTCACTAAAATACACTTCGTTATTGCCATCTAAGTCTTTCGCTTTAATGCCAATACATTTTTTTGAATCGGGGTGAATCATGAGTTCGTATACAAACCGATTTTCTATCACATCAATCGTCGGTCTTATCGAAGCGATGAGATGTTCCATCATATGTTTTCCAGTGGCGTCACCACCGCAGTGAACAATTCTCTTTCTGCTATGGGCCCCTTCCATTCCTAAAGCCAATTGTCCGATTTTATCTTTGTCGAATGGGAGACCATCGTTTTTCAATTGTTCAATGAGTGCAGGACCATTTTCGACGAGTTCACGGACTTCCTTTTCGTTATGGAAGTCACACCCTGCTTTAATCGTGTCTTCATAATGAAAAAACGGTGAATCTTCGTTTCCAATTGCAGCTGCAATACCGCCTTGAGCCCGATATGAATTATTTGCCCGTCTCGTAGACTTTGTAATAACAAGTACGCGAGACTGGTCACTTAGGTGATTAGCAAGCTGCATAGCAGCAATTCCGCTTCCGACAATGATGCAATTGTACGTTTTCACTCTAATCCTCCTAAAAATAACAAGTGTCTTGACACCTATCTTTACACATAACACAAACTATGGCAAGATGAATTTATACTTTTACTTGGAGGAGTTATAATTGTATTATTTCGACTATGCAGCAACGACACCATTACATCCGGAAGCTTCAAATGTGTACGCAAAACTTTCTCAAGCATGTTATGGAAATACGAGCAGTTTACATGAAGTAGGCGGAAAAGCACAAAATATGCTCACTTTTTGCCGTGAGGAACTTGCGAGTATGCTTGGTGTGGAATCTGCAGGGGTGTATTTTACTTCGGGTGGTACAGAGAGCAATCTACTGTCTATCATTTCGCTTGCTAAAGCGAATAAACATAGAGGAAATCATATTATTACAACTTTAGGTGAACACCCTTCCGTTGATTCGGCACTTGACTATTTAAAAGAGGATGGATTTATAGTGACCGCAATCCCGTTTACGAAAGATGGATTTATCGATCTTCATTTATTGGAAGAAGCGTTAACAAGTGATACAATTCTCGTCAGTGTGCAACATATAAACCCGGAAATTGGCACGATACAACCGCTTGAAAGAATTGCTGCAATCTTAAAAGAACGCTCTATTCTTTTTCATAGTGATTGTGTGCAATCGTTTGGGAAAATAGATTTGAAGCCTATTGCAAAAATCGTTGATAGTTTAACAGTTTCGAGCCATAAGGTCTATGGTCCAAAAGGAGTTGGGGCTGCATACATCAATCCACGTCATCGGCTTGTCCCAGTTTTCCCCGGTCTTGTGCACGAATCAGGGTTCAGGGGAGGCACAGTCAACGTTCCTGGTATTGCAGCATTTATAACGGCAGCTAAAAAAACGGAAGAAACGCTAAAACGTAAAGAAACCTATAGCACCTTCCGAAACGCTTTTCTAAAAAAAGTTATGCAACAACCCGAATTATTTACGATTTATCAATCGAATGATATAGATCAACAACTTCCTCAAATCATTGGACTTGGTGTGAAAAACGTGGAGGGTCAGCTAATTATGCTAGAATTGAATCGATACGGATTTGCTATTTCAACTGGCAGTGCGTGTAAAGTTGGACAGCAACATGCATCAAAAGTAATGCTAGCGTTACAGGCAGATCTGCAAAAATCAAAGGAGTTTATACGAATCTCCTTTGGAAGTGGAACAACCTTGGAGAGCATCGATGAGTTAGCAACTAAACTAATTCAGATTGCGCAGAAAATCCACGCACCAATTATGAAAAATGACAGTGCAAGGAGTGTATTATGATGAATGAAAATGAAAAGATTCTTGGGGAAGAACGTAGAGAACTGATTGTCAATACGTTACGTACTTCCGGCAAGCCAATACCGGGAAGAGAACTTGGAGAAATGACAAATGTTAGTAGACAAGTTATCGTAGGTGATATTACACTACTGAAAGCTCGAAATGAACCGATTATTGCGACAAGCCAAGGTTACGTTTATATGCATCCACAAGTGATACCAGGGAAGATAAACAAGACGATTGTTTGTCGCCACGCACCAGAGCAGACCGAAGAGGAACTGAACATTCTCGTTGATAACGGTGTCACGGTTAAAGAAGTTAAAATTGAACATCCTGTATACGGCGACCTTAGTGCATCCATTATGGTGTCTAATCGAAATGAAGTGAAAGAATTTATCAAAAAAGTTGGCGAAGAAAAAGCGGTTTTCCTATTGAACTTAACGGAGGGCGGCATACACCTTCATACACTATTAGCAGACAATGAAATTCAAATAAAAAATGCAGAAGAGGCGTTAAGAAAAGCAGGTATTCTTGTCGAATGACAGATATCTGCTTTTTTTTTGAGAAACAAAGAGAACGGAGCGGTTAATAACGAATTGTTTCCTTCTTTTTAAAAGATAAGTATATAAAAGTAGCTTCTGGGAATCAGGTATTCATGGTGTTGGGAACCCCTAAGGAGCGCTATTTAGTTATTTATTCTTTTGTTTAGTATATTTGTCCACCCCGTTAATCTAACTAAATCATAATCTATCATAATATAATTGAAAGGAGGTTATTCTTATGGGAATTATAACACCATGTAATTGTTTATCAGAATTAGCGTACATTTACAATTTAGATGCTCAAACGGTTGCGATAGAGGCGGACGTTAATTTTGATACAAATGGTTTTCTTACGGCTGGAATTTTGCATGCTACCGGTTCACCTTCGATACAAATTACCAATGCGGGTATCTACGAAGTTACTTTCTCCGTGTCAGGTACAGAACCGAATCAATTTGCGCTATTTTTAAATGGCGACCTAGTTCCGGGAACCATTTATGCTTCAGGTGCTGGAACACAGGAAACCAATGGCCAAGCAATATTCATTATTGGAGCCGGCGATGTTCTTACTCTTCGAAATCATTCTTCAGCTGCAGCAGTTGGTCTTGCCACCCCAATTGGTGGCACACAAGCAAACGTAAATGCTTCAATTGTAATAAAAAAATTAGATTAATTTCAAAGTGCTATGGAACGCTTTAAAAAATCTAATTGTAGGTTCCGAGAAACGAGAAAAAATAGAAATCCTGATTTCAGCCGAAATAGGCTGATTTCAGGATTTTTTATGTGCGTGTCTCTTTTAGCAAACAACTATTTTATAACATTAGTGGTGTTAACTAAAATTTATTACATAGCATATATAAATCTAAAAATTTACATTATTCTAAATAAAGTAACATTATTTTACTGTAAAGTATATATAAATACTCATTTTTTTCGTGAAACTTATAGTTTTTATAGGAAGGGAGGTTTATAATAGAATTAAGTATTATGTACTATTAACTGTAAAAGATGGATGTGAAATATGAACTATGAAAGGTGATCAAATGAAAAACATACAACAGCTTTTCCAAAGTGAAGACGGCAATATTAAGCAAAGAGAACAACTATTGGGGTTTGTAGAAAAAATATTAACTTCAATGGATAGCTTAAAAGATCCAAATAAAACGATGCTGGGACCACTTCAAGAACGCTCAGCAAACTTTTATAAAGAGATAATGGAAGATTTCGAAGTGCCTGAGGAAAGCAGAGGAATGGATCAAGTTGTGGGAGAATTGACTGACTTGATGAAGGGTCATCCGTATCATACAAAAAACTTCGTAACAAATGTTTTACCAATGGCAAGTATTCCTGGTGTCCTAGGTCAACTTACAAATTCTTTATTGAATGGTAATAACTTATGGGATGTTTATGGACCAGCAGCAGCTGAATGTGAAGTAAAAGTGGTCTCCATGATGTCGAAATTAGTTGGGTATGACTTTACGGAAAGCTTCGGATATACAACTTGGGGTGGACAAGGAGCTGTATTTAGTGGCTTGCGTATAGCAATAGCAAAACAATTCCCGCATGCTAAAGAAGAAGGAGTTCCAAATAATTTATATTGCTTTGCATCTGAAAATGCTCATTATAGTTTGTTGAAGTCAGTTGAGGCAGTTGGTATTGGGAGTAATCATCTAGTACGTGTCAAAGCAGGTGCGGATCATTCTATGGATATGGAAGATTTGAAAATGCGCTTAACGGAAGTAATCGAAAAAGGCGGCATTCCTGTTTATATCGTTGCTACTACTGGTGCAACAGATAACTTTGCTATTGATGATGTTAAAGCAATTAAAGAAATGGCAACAACATTCGAAGTCAAATATGATTTGAAACCGATACATATTCATGCGGATTCTGCTTTAGGCGGTTTTTATGCTTTCTTCAATGATTATGATTTTGCAAATAACCCACTGCACTTTGAGCGAGATGTTCTTGTAAATTTGCAAAATATACGTGAACGTATGCAGTATATTTCATTGGCAGATAGTTTATGTTTTGACTTCCAAAAGCTTGGACAAACGCCTTACTTAACGAGTTTGTTTTTAGTGAAAGAAGGAAAATATTTAGGTTTATTAGACCTAGAAGATTTTGATACACCATATGTAGGTAATCGTGGCTACGGGTCTTATCATACAGGTTATACATTAGAATGTTCACGTATGGGTAGTTCGATTGCTATTTATGCCGCATTGTTGGCGTTTGGTAAAACTGGATATCAACAACTATTAGCAAATTACGTACGTGTTAATTTAGTATTCCGTGAGCAATTAGCAATAAGGATCCCTTCGTTACAAGTGGTAAATGAGCCGAATATCGGACCAGTTACAGCATATCGATACTATTCGGTAGGTTTGAATTGGCAAGGAGAACAGTCTGGCAATTATACGCTTGCACAAGTTCAAGAGATCAATGCTTTAAATGCATCGCTATTTGAAGTACTAGGAAAACATCGCGATGACGTATTTTTTGGGGACACAACGCGCGTTTGCACGGTAGCGGTTTCTGATTCTGACGAACTAGTGCCTGTTGCTGCAGCAAAATTCTTTTCTATTTCACCATATACCGAAGTGCAACATATCCCAGCGATGATTAATTCTCTTCAACAATCAATTGAGACATTGGAGGCTACACAACTTGAAACTGTTTACTAAAATGAAAAGTTCAATGTTATATAAAAATATTTTAGTCTTTATTATTCCGATTGCCATATTTTCTGTTATTTTTAGTGTGGTTTTATTTGGCACATCTAGAATGATTATTAATGATTATGTGATCAAGCAATTTGAAGCGACGTTAAAATTGGTATCCAATGATGTTGTGGACAATCTAGATAAGGAACTGCTTGTTGAAGCAGATGATGATGATAATAAGGGCGAACAATACAGTACACTGTTAAATAAATTAAATGACGCGAAAGCAAAACATAGCGTTGAAAATGTATATGTACTTTCTCGTTCTAATGGCCAGGAGCATATTGTTGCTTTAAGTGATACAGAATCTCATAATGAAGATTACGCTTTTGACCCGAAAATGAACGATGCAATTGATCAAGATAAAGTAGAGATTAGTGATATTTATACAGATGAGTATGGGGTTCATAAATCTATTTTTGTACCGTTTAAAGGAACAGATATTATTTTTGGTCTAGATATGGATGCATCTTTTATCTCTAAATTGCAAACAACCATTGTTTGGCTTAGTTTTGTTATAACATTCATTTTTGTTGCATTAGGTGCTTTGATTGGTTATATCGTAAGTAAAAAAATTACTAATCCGATTAAAGCTCTTAATGGTTTTGTAGATGAAGTTGCTAAAGGAAATTTAGCAATCAAGGGTATAAACATAAAAGGGACAGATGAAATTGCTCAGCTATCTCGCGGAATTCACAATATGACAGATGATCTACGTTCTTTAATCGCCAAAATTGGAGAAAATGCAGAGATGGTGGCAGCAACATCGGTCGAATTATCAGCGGGCTCCGAACAAACAAGCGCTTCTATTCAACAAATTACTTCTTCGATGCAAGAAGTAGCCGTTGGATCAGATAAACAGGCAACAGCTATAGATGAAGTGGAAAATAATATTACAGCTATTTCTTCAGAAATGAATCAAGTAGCTTCAGATGCTAGTAGTGCATCTTCCAAAGCATTAAATACATCCAAAATTGCGGAAAAAGGGAATCACACAATTCGTAGTGCAGTACAAAAAATGGATACTACATCGGAAGCCATCCACGAGACTTCAGAAGTAGTGAAACGCTTAAGCGAATATACTCAAGAAATTGGTGAGATTGTTTCATTAATTACTGAAATAACCGATCAAACAAACCTTCTGGCATTAAATGCCTCTATTGAAGCGGCTCGTGCAGGTGAACATGGAAAAGGATTTGCGGTTGTTGCAGAAGAAGTGCGAAAATTGGCCGACCAATCACGTGGAGCGGCCAATAAAATTAGTACACGTATTGAAACAATAAAAGCAGAATCATCACACGCGGTTAAATCGATGGCAATTAGTTATGATACCGTCAAGGATAGTGCCGTTACGTTCGATGAGGCGGGTAACGCATTCGAAGAAATTTCCATTGCGGTGACAGAGTTAACCGAACAAATGAATGACGTCAACCATGCAATTGGAAATATGAACAAAGGTGTAAGTAATATTGCTAGTTCGATGGAACAAGTAAGTGTTATTTCTGTTCAAACATCAGGTAATATCCAAAACGTTGCAGCGGCTTCTGAGGAACAAGCAGCTAGTATGGAAGAGATTACAAATTCTTCAAATAACTTAGCGGGTATGGCTGAACAATTACGAGATGCCGTTCATAAATTTGATCTATAATATGTTAATGAAAAAAGATTCAATGGCCATATTTATGACCATTGAATCTTTTTGTATATAGAGACAGCTAGTGGGGAGCTATTCGTGCTAGGTGTTTTGATAAAATGATAAGTAATATGAAATTGAGCAGTTGGACTTACTTTAGGTGCTGATAACGACTGTTTAGGCGCACAAAGATTCGTTAGGTGTTTATAAGTAAAGTCTTTCATCTCGCTAAGGCACTTCTGGCTACTCTTGCACTGGTGTAGTCAAGGTTTAGTCCAAAGCACTCTCGAATTTGGAGAAGACAAGATGCCCTTAAATGGTGCTTGTTCTTTTCTTAAGTTACACCTATTTAGCTTCTAAAATGGTTTTAATATATGAATAAGTTCAGTAATTTGAATGAGTTCCTATCAAGACCTATGACTGAATCCGTAAGAGGGATTTTCTATTATAGTAAAAATAATAAGAATATTGTGGAAGTGATTACAAGTTTAAAGTTGCTTCACAATATAAGGGGTGCACTACTATGAAAAGTTTATATAACGATTCCTGTTTCCGATTAATTATTTTTGCTAATATTTCTTCCTCTATTGGATCTGGAATAACCATGATTGCAATACCATGGATGCTGGTAACAAGTACAAATGGAAATGCAGTATTTGGTTATGTAACTATCTGTATGACAATTATAAGTTTCATCGTTACACCATTTATAGGGAATCTAATTGATAGGATGTCTCGAAAGAAACTACTGTTAATGAGTGAAATCGTTTGTTTTGTATTGTTGTTATTTTTTTCATTCATCGGTTTTTTGGGATTACCCTATGAAGTTTGGCATTATATGTTCATTTACATGATAGGGAGTATGTATTACACCATTTTTTATCCTACTATGTTCGCGTTAAATCAAGAAATCTTTAACAAAGATCAGTACAAATCATTAAATGGAACAATGGAAGTTCAAGGGCAGATTTCAAGTGTAATTGCTGGAGGCTTAGCAAGTATTTTATTATCCATTTGGGATTTACAATACATACTGCTACTTGACGCACTAACTTATGGAGCTGCAATCTATTTTTACTTAAAATTACCGTATACTCAAACTAATCTTAGTAACACCTGTAAAATCGCTAGGTCAAAAGGTACAGAAGGTTTAATGTATATGTTAAAACGACCATCTATGTTCTTGTTTCTATTTTTTTCTATCATGCCTTTTATTGGAGTTATGATTACGAATTACTTATTTCCTGTTTATTTATCAGATGTGCTAAAAGCTTCTGGAAGTTTATATGGCACTCAAAGTATGATTTATGGAATGGGAGCAATAATGGCCGGAATTATCGTACCTACTATTGCTAGGAAATTTGGGGACGAAAAAACAATCATATCCTGTGTAATTACTTACACGATTGCGATCTCCTTAATTGTATTGGCTAATGTTCCAGTGTACTTATCACTTATGTTCTTTATTGCTATAGGTAATAGTGGAGCAAGAGTTGCCAGAAATTCTTTCTTGATGGACCAAATCCCTAATGAAATAATCGGAAGAATTGATAGTATTTTTCGGTCAATCGGACTACTCTTCAGAATTGTACTACTCGCTATCTTTACAGGAATGGTATCAACTGGTCTAATTATGTATTGCTTTATCATACTCAGTGGATTATTAATTACTGCTTCCATTTTCGTAATTTTTTCTTGGAAAAAGGGTTTTAAATTAAATGAGAAAGATATTAAAATCGTCGTGGGATAGGGTTAGATAAATTCTCATATCCTTGTATAAGTCTTTAATATATGTATAATATAAAATAATTGGATATGTAAATCGTTTTCTAGGGTTCCGCAACGAGTGAGTTGGTCTGAGACCGAGAGAAAACTCACAGCTTGCTGTGTCACGGAAGGATAAAAGCCTGGGAGAAACTGTTAGACAGTTATCTCTTAGGCTTTTTTGTTTTTATTTGAAGATTAGAAAGAGGGATTTATTTAGATGAATACCGATTGGATAAAGGTTTTTATTGCCGCTTTTTTTGAAGTTTTTTGGGTCATTGGGTTAAAACATTCAAGTGGTTTTTGGACCTGGACAGGAACAGTTATTTCGATTTGTATCAGTTTCTATTTAATGATTATGGCTGGACGAAAACTTCCAGTTGGAACTGTATATGCAGTTTTTGTAGGAATGGGTACAGCGGGTACTGTCATTTCGGAAATGTTATTATTTGGAGAAACATTTAAAGTGAGCAAAATAATTTTGATATTACTACTATTAGCAGGTGTAGTTGGACTAAAGCTGGTAACAAGCGACAAAGTCCAAGAAGGAGATGAGTTATAATGGCATGGATTTCTCTCATTATAGCGGGATTGTTTGAAATGTTCGGTGTCACGATGATTAACAAATTACATAAGGAGCGTAACTTGCATTCGCTATCTCTACTCTTTCTCGGATTTGGAGGAAGTTTTCTATTTCTTGCATACGCAATGAAAACACTTCCTATGGGGACTGCTTATGCGATTTGGACAGGGATTGGCGCATCTGGTGGAGCCATTTTGGGGATGCTTTTATACGGGGAATCGAAAGACTGGAAACGAATCGTCTTTATAGCGATGGTTTTAAGCGCAGCAATTGGACTAAAACTGGTTTCGTGAGAATATACAGTAAAAGACCTAGTGAGAAAGTTTATTCACTAGGTGTTACTTCCATTGATTTTTTCTGTCATTATTCAGAAATTTTTTGCTTTCGATTTAATAAATAAAATGCCGTTCCTGCAATGAATAAACCTGTACTGAGCCACATCGCTATACCATTCCATTCTCCATTGAATAATGTAATATTCGTCAAAGTAATAAACTGCATTAAAAGGATAATTATATACAGACCGGTTATTGGTTTCATGTGTTTTCCTCCTTCCTTGTAATTGTGAGTCTCTTTTCTACCCCTTCATGTTTTTAAAATCGTTGAAAGCATCCAATTATGTTTATATATGGGTTTCGATATTTATATCCAGTGTATCATGTATACTAAATAACCTCTATTTTTATTTCAGAAAATTCATATAATAAAGAGGCTTTTTCATAGTATAATTCTGAAACTATTGTTCTTTTTAACCGTATAATAGTGTGTAGAACAAGAGGAAGAAGGATGATTGGATGACGTTTGTTTTTATGATTTCGGCAGTCGTAGCAGTTATTACTGCTTTATTAGTCGTACCGTTAACAGCTAAAAGTAAAGGTACGACGTCTTCTATCGGTGGTATAGCGATTTTAACATTTATCGTATTAGCGACTGTATATTATGTGACAAATTTGGATCGGAACTGGACAGCTTTATGGCCTTGGCTTGTACTTGCTACGTTTGCCGGAACAAGTATTTCAAGAGGGAAAGAGCAAAAAGCAAAAGGTGTGCTCTTCCTAGGAAGTTTAGCAGTAGCTATTTTTATGTTGTCCGCGCCGGTTTGGAATGCAAATGAAAAGTATGAAATAGCTAAAATGGATGAACAGGTGGAGATTCAACCATTTGATGAAACAAAAACGCCTGCAAGTGTACCTCCTAAATTTGCACGAAATAAAATGAAAAAAGCATTTGGGCAAGTTCCAAACACAAGTTACTATGAGCTGGGCCATTTACAAATTCAAAAAGTAAAAGATGAATATGTATATATTGCTCCAGTAGAGTTTTCTGGATTTTTCAAATGGATGAATGGAGATGTGACACCAGGTTATTTTACGATGAGTGCAACAGATTCTTCGGATAATCCCAAATTCGTTAAAGCAGAGATGAGTTACACACCGTCCTCATTCCTTCATAAAGATTTGGAAAGACATATGCGGATGAAGTACCCAACTAAGATTTTTTACGGGGATCCTCAGTTAGAGATTAATGAAGATGGAAAACCTTATTATATTCGTTCTTATGGGAAGTTTATCACTGCCCGGAACGGTTTTGATGTGGACGGGATAGTTGTTGTGGATCCTGCTACAGGTCAAACAGATTCTTATAAGTTAGATGATGTGCCAGCTTTTATTGATGGAGCTGTATCACCAGAAGCGGTCAGCTTGCAAAACAGTTATTACGGGAATTATATCCATGGTTTTATTAATAGTATTATTGGAAAAAAAGACGTAAAACTACCTTCAGATGAAGGAACAGTAGCGAATGTTAGTCCTATTTTCGGTGAAGATGGTAGAATGTATTACTTTACTGACTTTACAAGTCCGAAAGAAGGCGTCGATTCGATGCTTGGCTACTCCTTAACAGATGGTCGGACTGGTAAAGCGACGTACTACACGGGGAATCTAGAAGACTCCTATATGGATTCTCAAGGTGCACTACAAATCATTGAAAAGAAATTTATCGAAAAGAAATGGGCAGGAGAAATGCCTGTACTCTACAATTTCTATGGAGAGGCTAGCTGGTTAACACCAGTACTGGATTCGAATGGGTTCTTACAAAACTATTTCATCGTGTCTGCTGCAAATCCGGAAATTTCGGTATATGGTAACACGCCAAACGAAGCATTGAAACTATATAAAACGGCACTTCAACGAGGCGGAAGCTCAGTTGATGGGAGCTCCAATGCGGAAGAAAAGTCAGTAACTGGAACTGTTTTAAGGGTATTCAAGGAACGTGTCGGTGACTTCACTCAAATATCTTTCTTGTTGAACAATAATCAAAGCTATATTGTATCTTCTGAAGTAGCCCCACTTGCAGTTTATTTGCAAGAAGGTGATAGCGTACAAGTGAGATTCTTAAATACGGGAGAACTATTCTTACCTGTTAAAGAAGTGACGATACGAGGGATTGAGAATAAATAAAAAACCGAATATAAGTAGTATCGAGCTATCCTAGTTTTCTGGGATAGCTTTTATAATATAATAAACAGAGGTACGGCATCCAAACAAAAGGAGTGGTTACGTGAAAGTTCATTACTTAACAATCGGAGAAGTAGCCAAACTAAGTAACTTATCCATTCAAACATTACGCTACTATGATCGAATCGATTTGTTTAAGCCGATTGAAATTGATCCCAAGAATAAGTATAGATATTATCAAAATACCCAATTATATTATTTAGACATTATTAAATCTTTAAAGTATCTTGGCCTCTCATTGGACGAGGTTAAATCGGTACTCACGTTGAAACCAGAAGAATTAGTCGCTTATCTCGCCGATCAAGAGAATAGAATTGATCAAGAATTCCAAAGACTGCTCGAAACGAAAGAAGTGCTACAACGGAAAAAAGAACAAATTCAAACGTTCGTTTTAGAATCGAACAAAATGACCGTTTGTATAAAAAAAATGCCAGTACAAAAAATAGTGAAAATAAAAACCTCGAATATAAGTGTTCATGATATACCAAACAAGGAATATGGCCTTATAAGTAAAGTGCTGGAAGACGAGGGAAGCGTTTTTGATACATTGTATGGGGGAGCATATAGTTTAAAAAGATATAGCTCCATGGATGATATTAATTATGATTATTTATTTACACATACTGTGAAAGATAGTAAACCTAATTTGAATTTCGAGGAAGTAGAAATCACTTCATTGCCAGCGGGAAATTATCTTAGTATCACATTTGCCTTAAGGGATGATGCATACCAAGCTTGTTACAACAAATTGATGGATTATTTGGAGCATCATCATATGAATGCGGTGCCGATCGTGTACGATATTTGGATGCCAATAAATTCTACAGCTTCCAAAGAGGATGAATTTTTAGTTGAGCTCAAAATACAAATTCAAGCTACTTGACCCTATAGTCACTATAGGGTTTATTTTTATAAACAGACAGACATACTTTAGCTGAATAATAAGGAGCATGAAAATGGATAGTCAAAAAAGTGGTTTGAACAATACAATATATTTAGTGCTAGTGAATTTATTTGTTGTATTTTTAGGGATAGGATTAGTTATTCCCGTTTTCCCTACATTGATGAGGGAAATGCACTTAGAAGGTTCTTCAGTTGGTTACTTAATGGCAGCTTTTGCGTTCATTCAATTATTAGTATCGCCTATAGCTGGAAAATGGGTTGACTCGTTTGGACGAAAAAAAATGATTGTTATAGGTATGCTTCTTTTTGGTGTGTCGGAAATGCTTTTTGCTCTGGGACAAGATGTGAAGATGCTTTATCTTTCTCGAATGTTAGGGGGCGTTAGCGCAGCATTCATTATGCCTGCAGTGACAGCCTTTGTGGCAGATATTACTTCATTAAGGGAACGACCGAAAGCGATGGGCTATGTTGCAGCTGCTATTAGCACAGGGTTTATCATAGGCCCTGGAATTGGTGGGTTTTTGGCTGAACATGGAACAAGATTACCTTTCTTTTTTGCAGCAGTTTTAGGTTTTTTAGGATCTATTTTTTCATTAATTATACTGAAAGAGCCAAAAAGACCAGAAAGAGCAGAGAAGGAAACAGATAAACGAGTAGCAAAATCAGGATTCCGTAAAGTATTGGAACCAATTTATTTAATCCCTATGATTATCATACTTGTATCTAGTTTTGGATTAGCAGCTTTCGAAACCGTCTATTCTCTTTTCGTCGATCATAAATTTGCATTTACATCAAAAGATATTGCATTAATTATTACAGTTAGCGGAATTTTAGGTGTCATTGCTCAAGTTTTATCTTTTGACCGTGTTGTAGCAAAAATTGGTGAAATTAGATTGGTCCAAATTTGTATGGGGGTATCGACCATATTCATATTTGCTATGATTAAAGTGTCAGCGTACTGGTCGATATTAGTGGTGACATTTGTTATTTTCTTAATGTTTGATATTATACGCCCTGCATTGACAACGTATTTATCTAAAATAGCAGGTAATGAGCAAGGGTTTGTAGGTGGTTTAAACTCCACATTTACGAGTGTAGGAAATATTATAGGTCCTAGTATTGCAGGGGTTTTGTTTGACGTGAATATCGATTATCCTTACGTCCTAGCAATGTTTGTACTTGCACTGAGCTTTCTAATCTCTTTATTTTGGAAAGACAAGAAAATCAATTAGGGATGGATGAAAAAATGAAGACGTATATTATTACTGGAACGACGAGTGGAATAGGTTTGGAGTTAGTGAATCAATTATTAGAGGCTGGACATACTGTTTATGGGATTGCCCGTAAAGAAAATGATATAGAGCATCGGCACTATCATCATGTTTTATTAGATTTAACAGAAACATCTAAGCTAGCTGACACGGTGAAGGAAATAATAAACGAGGCATCTCCAGAAGTAAGTTCTTTTACTCTCATTAATAACGCGGGGACAATTGAGCCTATTGGAATGGCTGGAGAAATAGATGGTGATTTAATTGCGAAAAGTATTGCTGTTAATTTGACAGCACCGATGGTATTAACAGGTGCTTTTGTTAAAGCGTTAGCAGAAAAAGAGATGCCGAAAAAAGTTGTTCAAATATCATCTGGAGCTGGTCGAAACGCACTAGATGGTTGGAGCAGTTATTGTGCTGGAAAAGCAGGACTAGATAGATTTACAGAAGCGGTAAACTTAGAAGAATCGAACAAACCTAACGGAGTGCGATTAGTATCGATTGCACCAGGAATTATTGATACAAACATGCAACAGACGATTCGCCAATCGTCCACAAGTGCATTTCCGTCAGTAGAACGTTTTAAAGAATACAAAGCATCTGGTCAGCTCAGCAATGCAAAAGACGTAGCAGAAAAGTTAATCGGGTTTATCGAAAGTGATCAATTTTACAAAGTAGAAGTTCTAACTGATCTGCGCAATTTATAAGATCTAGTCATTTTGTCTTTTCACCAAAATCCGATACAATAGTACATAGAGTATTTGATAGTGAAATGGAGGACTCGTTGTGCGTGAAGTAACAGCTTTACAAAAAGAAGCAATGGACATGCTTAAAAAAACAAGTAGAACTTTTTATATTCCAATCACTTTTTTAGAACCGAAACTAAAAAAGGCGGTTGCTTCTGCTTATTTATGCATGCGTGCAATAGATGAAATAGAGGATCACGAAGCATTAGGATCTCAAGAGAAACAACAGTTACTGCTTGCGACTAGTAAAATGCTTGTAACTACCGAATTTGATACGAAAGAATATGAACAACTTGTGGAGCCATTTAAAGAAATACTGCCAGAGGTTTCGCTCAGATTGGGAGATTGGCTTGCCATTTGCCCAACCGATCTAGTAGAGAAAGTAAAAGAATCTACAAGTGAAATGGCTGAAGGAATGGCCAATTGGGTAGAGAAAAACTGGCAAGTGAAAACGAAAGAAGATCTCGATGAGTATACCTATTATGTAGCAGGCCTTGTGGGAGTGATGCTTTCTGATTTATGGAAGTGGAATTCCGACATTGACACAGACCGTGACCTTGCGATTGCATACGGACGGGGTCTTCAAGCGGTAAATATTTTGCGAAATAAAGACGAAGATAGCGAACGAGGCGTACAGTTCTTTCCAGAAGGATGGACTCGTGAAGATATGTTCCACTATGCAGAAGGCAATTTAGCGAAAGCAGACGAATACATCAAGAGTATCAATCGCAAAAGTATCGTACTATTTTGCAAGCTACCACTTGCACTTGCGCACAAAACATTAAAAGCGTTGAAGAGCGGAAAAGAAAAAATGACTCGTGCTGAAGTTGAAGCTACTGTGGAAGAAGTACAGGCAGAGGTTTAATAAATGTGACTATCCAACATGGGGTAGTCTCTTTTTTCGATATCAACAAACAATTGATATTGATAATCATTACTAGTTATTGATTGTATTAAAAAAGATTGTAGAAGTATACTTATATAAGTAGGTGAATATATGCACCTTTAGTACTTTCTAAAACAGGAGGAATATCATGATGTTATCTGAAAAATTACATGAAGCATTGAATGATCAAATGAACTTTGAATTTTATTCTGCACATGCATATCTTGCAATAGCCGCATACTGCACAGAAGAGGCGTATGATGGCTTTGCTAATTTCTTTTTAGTACAAGCTGAAGAAGAGCGATTCCATGCAATGAAGTTTTATAACTTTCTAAGTGATTTAGGATACAGAGCAACAATTGCGGGTTTCGAACGTCCACATAATGAATTTGCTTCTATTTTAGATGCGTTTGAATCAGCATTAAGACATGAAAAAGAAGTAACACATCGCATTTACTACTTATCTGATATCGCATTAGATGAGCGTGAGCATGCAACGATGGCATTTTTAAAATGGTTTATCGACGAACAAGTAGAAGAAGAATCAACATTTGATACGTTAATTAATAAAATCAAGCGCATCGAAAAAGATTCTAATGCAATATTTATGCTAGATTCTGAGCTATCATCACGTACATTTACTCCAGACGAAGCTTAAATGACAAGACCTACTATGTTACATAATGATTAAACAAGAGATTAAGTAAAATAAATAATCCCAAGAAGAATGTGTTATTCTTCTTGGGATTTTTTGCTTTTGTGTTAAGTTAGCTGTACTTTAGTGGTTATTTTTTGTTAATCAACATGTATGAAATAGACGATAGCACTTAGTGATTATTGAATAAAATGTGTTAACCAAAAATAAAAAAGTGTTTACACAAATAAAATTGCAAGCTATGATAAATCTAATACATAGATGTCGACTTCTAGTAGAAATTTTTCATAACAACGGAGGAAATAAGATGACAACAAAAGAGATGGTATATGCTGCATTATTCGCTGCGTTAATAGGAGTACTGGGCATGATTCCACCAATTCCACTTGGCTTTATCCCAGTCCCAATAACTGCACAAACACTAGGCGTCATGCTAGCAGGATGCTTTTTAGGAAAGAAAACTGGCGCACTTAGCTTGGTTTTATTTATCGTATTAGTTGCTTTGGGTTTACCATTATTATCAGGTGGACGTGGTGGTCTATCTGTATTGGTAGGACCATCTGCGGGTTACATTTTAAGCTGGCCAATTGCCGCATTTTTTATCGGATTTGCAATTGAAAAAGTATGGTCATCGTTAAAAGTATGGAAAGTGATCGTCATCAATTTTATTTTTGGTGTTGTACTTGTTAGTTTAATTGGTGCGCCAATAATGGCACTCATCACTCATACTTCAATCTGGGCTGGACTTGTAGGTGCAACGGCATTTTTACCAGGAGATCTAATTAAAGCAATTATTGTGGCTGTTATTGCTATACAACTAAAAGCTGTTAGTCCGATTGAACAGAAACTGAACAATTAATAGATAGAATGATGAAATAGGTGTGAGGAAGAGATGAATCTAGCAGAATCAATAGTACGATATGCAACAGAGCAGCCGGACAAAATTGCCTTAACAGATGGCCAAGATTGTCGTACCTATTCGGAATTAGTAATGGCAATGAAAAAAATTGCGCATGGTTTGCAAAAAAATGGACTCGTGCATGAAAAAATTGCGATATTATCAACGAATCGCATGGAATTTGTAGAAGTTTTTTTAGGTGCCATTTATGCTGGATGTATTCCCATTCCTCTTGATCCTAAATGGAGTGAAAATGAAGTAAGCGCTATTTTACAGCTATGTCAACCAAAAATGATTTTTTCAGAGCCTGTATTTGCAATAAATCTAACTTCGCAGGATAGTGAGATTCAATTGCTAACCTTTACAGCGGAAGAAACAGGGTCCTATGACAACTGGTTAGCTCGTTTATTGCCAATTGCAGAAATGGATAACACGAACGAATTACTATTTATCGGCTTTACCTCAGGCACAACAGGCATACCAAAAGGGTATATGCGTACACATTTGTCGTGGATTAAAAGCTTTGAAGCGACGAATGAGGCATTCCAATTTGATAATATGGAACATATTTTGGCACCAGGTCCGTTCGTACAGTCCTTATCATTATTTGCTTTAATGCAGAGCTTGTATTTTGGTGCTACATTTCATATCGTACATAAATTTAATCCTCAAGAGGTATTAACGCTTTGCAAACAGAATCCAGATGCAATTTTGTTTGTAGTTCCAACGATGATTGAATCGATGATGCAACAGGCTGTCCCAGAGCAAACGCAAATTCAAGCGTTAATCAGTTCCGGTGCCAAATGGTCGACGGAATCGAAGAAAAGAGCTAAGGAGATATTTGGAGAGGCAAATTTATATGAATTTTATGGCTCATCGGAAGCGAGTTATATCAGTTATTTGGATGTCTTTGCAGAAAACAAATACAATTCCGTAGGCAAACCTTTTTCAGGCGTTCAGGTATCCATTCGCGATGAGCATTTTCAGGAAGTACCTATTGGAACAATTGGGCAGCTTTACATTCGAAGTGATTTGATGTTTTCAGGCTATCATCATTTACCTGAGGAAACGATGGCGACTTTCCAAGAAGGCTGGCTCATTCTTGGAGATTATATGTATATGGATGAGGATGGCTACTTGTATTTAGCGGGTCGAGCGAAAAATATGCTTGTATCTGGTGGTCTGAACATTTTTCCAGAAGAAGTAGAATCTATACTCCTGCAGCTTTCAGCTATTCAAGAAGTGATGGTGCTTGGGGTTCCCGATGCATACTGGGGAGAACGGGTAGCAGCCCTTGTAAAATGGAATGGACAACAACGTTTAACGATAAAAGAAATAAAAGATTATTGTCGTCAGCACTTAGCAAGTTATAAAGCGCCTAAGCAACTCATAACGGTGGATCACTTTATCTATACTAGCAACGGGAAAATGGCACGACAAGCGATGAAAGATTATGTGGGGAAGGTGAAAGTATGACAGAGGCTGTGATTGTCATGGCTAAACGCACGCCGATAGGAAAGCTAGGCGGCATATTAAGCACACTTGAGCCGGAGAAATTACTAGCGCCACTAATTCAACATATTGTAACGGAAACGAATTTGCCAAAGGACATAATCGATGATGTAATCATTGGCAATGTAGTTGGTCCAGGAGGCAATATTGCGCGAGTTTCAGCTTTAGAGGCAGGTCTTCCTGTCACGGTACCTGGCGTTACGATCGATCGGCAATGTGGATCTGGTTTAGAGGCAATCAATATAGCAGCAAGATTAATTCAAAGTGGTGCTGGGGAGGTTTATTTAGCTGGTGGTGTCGAAAGTACGAGCCGTGCACCTTGGAAAATGGCTAAGCCGCAAACCTTAATGGGAGTTCCTGAATTATATACACGTGCTCATTTCACACCAAGCACTTACGGTGATCCAGATATGGGTATTGCCGCTGAGAATGTCGCTAAAAAATGTGCTATTACGAGAGAAGAACAGGATCGATTTTCCTTGGAAAGCCATCAAAAAGCCATTCACTCTCAGCGAACTGGACGGTTTGAGCAAGAGATTGTGCCTCTTCAAGTTAAGGGAAAATGGATTACAGAAGATGAATGCCCAAGAGTCAATACGAGTATGGAAAAGTTGTCAAAACTTCCGCCTGTTTTTCAGGAACATGGCACCGTCACTGCAGGGAATGCATGTCCACTCAATGATGGTGCTGCTCTTGTATTAATGATGTCACTTGAAAAATGTCGAGAGTTAAAGCTCAAGCCTATTTTGCGAGTAGTAGACGCTCAGGCAGCGGGTGTAGATCCAAATTATTTAGGTATCGGCCCCATTCCAGCTGTACAAAAGGTGCTGAGCCGTCAGCAACTGACTGTAGATGATATTGACCTAGTGGAGTTTAATGAAGCTTTTGCTTCACAAGTGTTAGCCTCCCTTAAGGAGCTTCAAATTCCACTACATAAAGTGAACCGCGGTGGCGGTGCACTAGCTATTGGCCATCCATTTGGTGCATCGGGTGCCATCTTAATGACTCGTCTATGTGCTGAGATGTTACATCAACCATATAAAAAGGGCATTGCTACACTCGGTATTGGTGGAGGCATAGGTCTCGCAACGCTTGTGGAGTCAGTCGAATGAAAAGTCTACATGAGCAGCTTTACGTGTCCGATGAGTGGATTTCTAGTTATGCTGAAAGTATCGAGTCTCCTGTGCAAACCATCAAAGGCAAGCTGGTTGCACCATCAACAATGCCCATTATTTTTTGGCAAGAATTCAATATTCATTGGCTGAAGAAGGATGCACCGTTAATTCATGGGACTCAACAGTTTGCGTACAAGTCTCCCATTATTGCAGGAATGACATTAGATTGTGAATTAACCTTAACGAAGGTAGAAAAAAAGGAAGGAAAGCAGGGCATGCTTACTTTTTTAACACATACGCTAGCGTGCAAATCCGATGGAAACCTTATTGTCACCGCGGAAACCGTATTAATCCAAGTAGGTGATCAGGATGAATAAACTAGTTACTACTGGAGCTATCAAGAGATATGCAGCTATTTCCAAAGATAATGCTGCCATTCATATTGACAATAAAGCTGCAGCAAAGGCAGGATATAATCGCCCAATTGCACATGGCATGTACATCATGGGGCTGGCACAATCACTGTATTTAGCAGATCATCCAACTAAATGGATTACAGAATATAAGATGAAATTTCAAAAGCCACTTTTTGTGGATACTGTAGCCATTTTTTATTTTGTGTCCAGTGACTGCAATATCGAGGTGACCGTCACAGCAGAAACTGGCGAAGTAATTGCTTTGGGATCTTTTTCAGTAAAGGAGTTGGGGTAATGAAAAAAGTAGCGATTATTACAGGTTCCACTAGGGGTATAGGACGTAGCATCGCTCTGCATCTTGCGAAAACTAACTATCAGATAGTAGTAAATGGCACTAAGCAAACATTAATCAACGAAGTGGTTCAAGAAATTCAGCAAGCTGGCGGAGAAGCTATGGGATATCTTGCTAATGTAACAGATTCCAACGCAGTAACCGCAATGATTGATGCAGCTATAGCTCGCTATGGACGTATAGATGTACTAATACATAACGCCGGTAATTTACAAGATAAAAAATGTATAAATATGACGGATGAAGAGTGGAAATCAGTCCTAGACGTGCATATGAATGGTGCCTTTTATAGTATCCAACGAGTATTACCGCATATGCAAAAAAATGGCGGTGACATCCTTTTCGTGACTTCTACGGCGGGATTAATGGGCTCTATTGGGCAAGTAAATTATAGCGCGGCAAAAGCAGGGGTACTTGGCATGATGTGGACGCTTGCGGCTGAACTAAAACGCAATCATATTAGAGTGAATGCCATTTCACCAGCAGCTTTAACGGATATGACCAGGCATGTTATAGAACATGTGAAAGAGAAATATGCGAGTAAAAACGAGCCGTTTCCAGAATTCTGGAAAGTTGGCGAGTCGGATGATGTTGCTCGTTTTGTTGTTGCATTACTAGCGCAACAAGATGAAGACTTAACTGGCGAGATATTTGGTGTAAATGGTTCAAAGGTGACAAAGTGGGAAAAGCCTATTCCTTCATTTTCAGAGGATAGCATAGAAGCATTTTTCGCGACATGGCACCGCCAAAAAGGGAAGTGAATAAATGCTTACATTTGATCATGTTCATTTTTACTATAAAAAAGGGCACCCTGTTGTCGAGGATGTTAGTTTTACGATTAAAGCAGGAGAGTTTGTGTCGATCGTCGGAGCAAATGGTAGTGGAAAATCCACCATTGCTAAACTAATGGATGGACTGTTGTTACCAAAGGAAGGAACAGTGAAATTACAACAACTAGACACGACAAAGCCAGCTGACCTTGCTAAAATCCATCAACAAATTGGTTTTGTCTTTCAAAATCCAGAAGACCAATTCATCACCACAACCGTCATGGATGAGGTGCTTTTTGGATTGGAAAATATTCGCGTTCCAAGGGAAGAAATGCGTAGTCGAATGGACCATGCGTTACAAGCGGTTCATATGGAGGATTATTTAGAAGCAATGCCGCATCAGCTTTCAGGTGGTCAAAAGCAACGCGTAGCGATAGCGGCTATTTTGGCGATGCGACCACAAATTATTATTTTCGATGAGGCAACTTCTATGTTGGATCCGCAGGGTAGGGAGCAAGTGCTATCTATTATGCATGAACTACATCTCCAAGGCATGACGATTATTCACATCACGCATCATATGGAGGAAGTGCTATCTGCAAAGCGTATTTTACTAATACATAAAGGTCGACTTCAATTTGATGGCAACCCGCTAACCTTTTTTGAAACAGTACCTGTAGAGGACTTTCAATTACAACTTCCGTTTGCAGTGCGTTTACATCAAACGCTCCAACTAAAACAGCCCTTAACAGCAGATTGGAAAGAAGGGATTCGTTCACAATGGCCTATCAATTAAACAATGTATGCGTGAACTATGCCCATCAAATGGCTCTAAACAATGTCAGTTGTACGATTCAAGAAGGTAAATGGATTTCCGTCATTGGTCAAACAGGCGCAGGGAAGTCCACGTTCGTCAAAGTTCTGAAGGGCTTGATTCCAACTATTAATGGTGACTATTTAATCCATCAACATCCCGTAAAAAAAGATGCCAAAGGACATTTAAAAGTCATTCCGGAAATAGGTTTTGTTTTTCAATATCCAGAGCATCAGCTATTTGAAACGACAGTTTATAAAGAGCTTGCTTTTGCACTAAAGCAACAAGGTTCCTCGAGACAGCAGATAACAGAGGCTATTTCAATGATTTTACCGCAATTAGGTTTGTCAGAGGAAGTGCTTCCATTAGCTCCTTTCCAGCTAAGTGGGGGACAAAAGCGCCGAGTAGCCATTGCCTCTGTAATGATGACGGAACCGAAGCTTCTGATTGTGGATGAGCCAACAGCAGGTCTCGACCCAGTCAGCAGAGAGGCATTATTGCAACTTCTCAAAAAGTGGCAACAACAAGAAAAACGGACCATTATTTTTGTATCCCACAAAATGGACGATGTTGCTACATATTCGGATGAAGTTATCGTATTTCACGAAGGGCAGCTAATGGGACAATTTGATACGAATCATTTATTTTTGGACCAGTCTTCGTTACTGGAGAAAATAGGATTGCCACTACCGGAACCCGTGCAATTCCTAAAGTTGCTGGAGGAATTATCAGGACAGAAAATTGAAGTCGCAAGTTGTAGAGAGCAGGATATTTTTGAAAAGGTTAAGCCGCTTTGGGATTCAAGGGGGCTTCTAAATGTCTGATACCGTGTTAATTGGTCAATATATGGAGACGCATTCCATGTTTCATAGACTTGATCCGAGAACGAAAATTTTATGCATTTTTATTATCATGCTGAGCTTCCTGACACTAGAAACGGGAACTAGTTATGCGGTCGCAAGTCTTTTTGTTTTCGGGATTCTGTTTCTATCCAAAGTTCCATTCCACGTTTTTGGGAAAGGTTTAAAGCCTTTATTATTTATTTTGATGTTCACATTTCTATACAATGTCCTACTTACAAAGGGAACTGTTATCTGGTCTTGGTCATTCATGGAGGTGACTTGGGAAGGGCTAGGAAATGGGATGCGCTTTGTCGGGCGCATTATATTGCTTGTCTTATTAGCTTCTGTTTTAACGTTAACGACAAAGCCGCTAGATTTAGCGAGAGGTCTTGAAAAGCTACTTGCCCCGTTGTCCAAACTCAACGTACCGGTAGAACAGTTTTCCTTAATGATAGTCATTGCCATACGTTTCATCCCAACGATTTTGCAGGAGCTTGATCGGATTCTTTTGGCTCAAAAAGCAAGAGGTTATGATATGTCGGCATTATCGTTGCCAAAACGTATTCTTGCGTATATCCCAATAGTAATTCCTCTTCTCTTTACAACCATTCAACGAGCAGAGCAGCTGACCTACGCGATTGACGCGCGTGCTTATGGAACGGGCAAGGGGAGAACTCAATATAAGCAGTTACAATTTCAAAACATCGATTACATAGCAGGGGCAGTCGTCATTTTATTTGTGTTAACGATGGTCCTAATAAAGTTAGGGGGAATATAGATGAAAGTTTATGGTGCTGTAGTAGACAATGAAACACGTTGTACACATTATCATACGGAAAAAGATATAATCGCCATAAAGTTTAAATGCTGCAACCGATACTATCCTTGCTACAAATGCCATGAGGAAGAAGCTGACCATACTATCGAGCGTTGGCAACAGAAGCAGTTTGATGCATTGGCCGTCCTTTGCGGAAGTTGCCAAACAGAGTTGACGATAAATGAGTATATGCAAACAGATAACTGTCCGAATTGCAAGGCAGTCTTCAACGAGAGATGTGCCGCCCATTATCCGATTTACTTTGAATGATCAACTAATTGAATCGATTTCATAATTCAATGTTAGAGCCTAAAACACAAACAATATTAGAATAATATGTGAGAATATGCATAATATACACTTCATAAATCAGCATGATTTCCACTTTCGGCGGACGCTTTCCGCAGGGTGTGCGATGAGCCATCACCGCTGCATTCGCGTCGTTTTCGATGTCTCATCTGTCTCACTCATCCCGCTGGAGTCGCCGCCTGTCGCTCCAATCAATAAAATAATTATTGTTCGTGTTTTAATAATTAAATGCCAGTTATAAAATTAACTCAAATGTTAAAAATCCCAAGAGACAATTCTTCTTGGGATTTTTAAGTATGAAACATAAGTATTTAGTTAAAACCCAAACACTTATAACTATG
Source organism: Psychrobacillus sp. L3 (assembly GCF_042945595.1). Taxonomy (GTDB): domain Bacteria; phylum Bacillota; class Bacilli; order Bacillales_A; family Planococcaceae; genus Psychrobacillus. Next base: position 180,156 of record NZ_CP168493.1, read on the forward strand.
GCAATTGCTCCATCGCTCCATTTCATTAATTCATTATTTCGCTCGTATAAACAACACTTTCAAATAATTTCCTTCTTTAAAAAGCGGAGAAGTTTTAAAGTCATTCGGAAGAGAGAATTCTTCTTCAATTGTATATTTACGATTACTCTCTTTAAAAGCCTTTTCCACAAATGTTTGAAACTTTTTCATTCCAAACGTTGCATTGTTTGTAGATGCAACGATCACTCCATTTTTCTCTGTAATTGCAATAGCGTCTTTTAGCAAATTCGTATAATCCTTTGCAGAGCTAAATGTGTACTTTTTCGAACGTGCAAAGCTAGGGGGATCTAGAATTACTATATCAAAAGCTAGTTCTTTTCGTTTGGCATATTTAAAATAATCAAATACATCCATTACAATAATGTCTTGCTTTTCTGCATCAATTCCGTTTACTTCAAATTGCTCCGTCGTTTTGCTTAAGCTTCGTTTTGCAAGATCGACACTTGTGGTTTTCTTCGCCCCGCCAACTGCAGCAAAAACAGAAAAAGCCCCAGTATAAGAAAAAGTATTCAGCACGTTTTTCCCTTTTGAATAAGCATCTCTAATTTTTTTGCGAACATCACGTTGGTCAAGAAACACACCAACCATCGCTCCATCATTCAAATAGATTGCGAAGTTTAGACCGTTTTCCTTCACGATTAGTGGAAACTCACCGCGTTCGCCTTTAACAAAATCATCGCCTTCTAAATACTGGCCCTTTGTATCAAAGCGTTTCTTCTCATAAATGCCTTTATATGAAACAGTAGCTTCAAGTGCCTCTAAAATCATTTCTTTAAAGGAATGGATTCCTTCGCTATACCAGCTTATTAAGTAAAAACCGTCGAAATAATCAATTGTTAGACCGCCGATTCCATCGCCTTCTCCGTTAAAAATACGGAATGCAGTCGTATCATTACTAGTATAGTAATCCTCCCGATTTTTGATTGCTGCTGCAATTTTCTTTTGGAAAAAGGAAGTATCAATCTTTTCGTTTTCATTTTTCGACAGAAGCCAGCCCATCCCTTTGTTTTGCATTCCTACATAGCCTTTTCCGACAAATTTACCTGAAGGGTTTTGCAATTTCAGAATAGAACCTTCTTTTAAAGAAACCACCTCATGGAATCCATCTTTTAATAGAATAGGAACTCCTTTTTGTAAATCTTGTGCTAATGCATCTTTCACTTTTACATCTATTTCATTTGTCATTATTGTCATCCTCAAATATGTTTTTAATCATTATCTCATAATCGCTCACTTATTCGCTCGATTTATTATTTTCTAGCTCTTTCACTCGTTTTTCTAGTTTGTTATATTTGTTTGTCGCATCTAGTGCAAATACAAAGGCAATAATAGCAAATACAAAAGTAACAGATCCCATTATCGTCTACTCCTCTCTATACATATTCTTATGGTACAATATATTATACGTATGCATAGGAAGGAAGTTCGCTGTGAAAAAGTCTAAAGTAATCGTGCCAATAATGGTCGTAGTAGCTGTGCTTGCAACAATTATTCTAAACCAAGAAGATTATAATGAAGTAACTATCATAAATAAAATCCTAATCATTGCAGGAGCTGCAATTGTGTCCTCTATTATAGGATATTTCCTACTTGGATCTGATATTAATAAAATAGATCCAAAACCCACGAATAACACATTTAACAATAAGAAGGGGAAACAGTAAATAATCTGTTTACCCTTTTTTCATAAGGGAGGAGTCGCTCAAGTGTTAGAAAAAGCACGTCAATTATTACAAACTTATTTTGGATATGATTCGTTTCGAGAAGGACAGGAAACCGTTATAAACTATGTGTTAGAAAACAAAGCGAGTTTATGTGTAATGCCAACAGGAGGAGGGAAATCACTTTGCTACCAAATTCCTTCCTTAATGTTGGAAGGCACAACAATCGTTATTTCACCTTTGATTTCTCTAATGAAGGATCAAGTGGACACATTATTGCAGGCGGGAATTCCGGCGACCTTTATCAATAGTACATTAACTGCCGAAGAAGTAAGACAAACAATGGAAGAAGTGCAAAACGGGCAATATCGTTTACTTTATATAGCTCCAGAACGACTGGAATCTCAAAGCTTTTTAAGTCAGTTAAAGCGCGTTAAAGTGCCATTAATAGCAGTAGATGAAGCGCATTGTATTTCCCAATGGGGACATGATTTCCGACCAAGCTATCGTGCGATTCATCGATTAAAGGAAGTTTTTGAGGAAGCACCAGTTGTACTCGCTTTAACTGCCACCGCTACTCCAGATGTTCGAGCGGATATATGTAGATTGCTTCAAATTAAAGAGGATAATACAGTAATTACAGGATTCGCTCGTTCAAATTTATCTTTTTCGGTTGTATTAGGACAAGATAAAAATCGGTTTTTAAAGGACTTTATTAAAAAGAACGCCAAAGAAGTAGGTATTATTTATGCCGCTACTAGAAAAACGGTCGATTTACTGTACGAATTGTTAATAAAGTCAGGCGTCCGCGCTGCAAAATATCACGCAGGTCTTCCGGAAGCATTTCGTAATAAGGAGCAGGAGCGATTTCTAACAGATGAGGCGCAAGTAATGGTGGCAACCAATGCATTCGGTATGGGAATCGATAAATCGAATGTACGATATGTCATTCATTATCAGCTGCCTAAAAATATGGAAAGCTATTATCAAGAAGCAGGAAGAGCTGGACGAGACGGTTTACCGAGTGAGTGTGTCGTTTTATATGCATCACAAGATGTGCAGACACAACGATTTTTAATAGATCAAGCGTTGGATCGTGAAAGAATTCCGCAAGAATTGGAAAAGCTACAAGGAATGGTCGATTATTGTCATACAGAAAATTGTTTACAACAGTTTATCGTGTATTATTTTGGAGAACCAAACGGAGAACCGTGTGGTCGATGTGGAAATTGTACGGATAAAAGGGAAATGTCAGATGTTACAAAAGAAGTCCAAATGGTGCTTTCCTGTGTTGTTCGAATGGGTCAGAAATTTGGAAAAACAATTACAGCACAAGTGTTAACCGGTTCACAAAACAAAAAAGTAATGGATTTTGGATTTACCAAATTATCTACGTACGGGATATTAAAAAACAAGTCGTTAAAAGAAGTTTCTGGATTAATGGAGTTTATGATTTCAGAAGGTTTACTTTCCGTTAAACATGGCAGTTTGCCGACCATTTATGTATCGGATGCAGGAAAGGATGTATTACTTGGAAAAAGACAAGTGATGCGTAAAGGAGTAGCGGAAACAAAACAAATCGCGAAGAATGATCCATTATTCGAAGGATTAAGAGTGCTTCGGAAAAAACTTGCGGACGAAGCTGGTGTACCACCATTTGTTATTTTCTCAGATAAAACACTACAAGACATGTGTGTAAAGCGCCCGCAAACCGAAGAAGAATTATTAGATGTTCATGGAGTAGGAGAGAATAAGCAAGAAAAATATGGGAAAGTTTTTCTAGAAGAAATTAATCGTTATAGTACCGTGTAATTTTTATGGGATACTACGGTTAAATTAGAAGGAACATTAATTTTTTTCGCGTCTTCAGTAGAAATTTCGACAATAACCGACTGTTCTAAAATTTTGAAAATAGTACCATGAACTTCGTGATCGTTACGTGTAAAAGAGATCTTCTCATCAATTGACCGTGCTGCTACGAAGTCAGAAACTTCTTTTGGTTGTCGTTGGAAACTCATATGCTAACCTCTTTTCTAGTTTTGTTCACGCAAAAAGCGATATTTCAATTATACCACAGTTAACCTGTTATAATGTGATAATGAGGTTATTTGTCGAAACTTGTTCAACAATTAGGAAGATAAATATTCAACTGTTAAATAAGATCTAAAGAGGAGATTATGCATAGTGCATTTTAAAGAGTTAAAGTTAGACGAAAAGATATTACGCGCAATAGAACAATTAGGTTATACAGAGCCAACAGAAGTACAACAAAAGGTAATTCCGGTTGCCCTTCAGAAACAAGATATTCTCGTGAAATCTAAAACGGGTAGTGGAAAAACTGCTTCATTTGCGACGCCGTTATGTGAACTTGTAGATTGGGACGAAAACAAACCACAAGCATTAGTGCTCACACCAACAAGAGAATTAGCTGTTCAAGTACAGGAAGACATCACGAATATTGGTCGTTATAAGCGAATAAAAGGACTTGCCTTGTACGGGAAATCGCCATTTGCTAGACAAAAATTAGCGTTAAAGCAAAAAACACATATTGTTGTAGGGACACCAGGACGTGTACTGGACCATATCGAAAAAGGGACACTTGATGTGTCAAAAATGGAGTACCTTGTCATCGATGAAGCAGATGAAATGTTAAATATGGGCTTTTTAGAACAAGTGGAATCCATTATTAAATTATTGCCCAAAGAACGCACAACTATGTTATTTTCCGCAACTTTATCAGACGTGATTAAAAAGTTAAGTAGCAAATACATGAAGCAAGCTGTTTCGATTGAGATAGATGCTGCAGAAGAAAATGCTCCGGATATTGAGCATGTAAAGTATGTTGTGAGGGAGGAACTTAAGTTTTCATTCCTCGAAAAATTGACGATTATCGAAAACCCTGACAGTTGTATCATCTTCTGCCGTACAAAAGACAGAGTGGAACAACTGGTGGATATGTTAGATGAAAAAGGCTATACGGCAGATAAAATTCATGGTGGAATGATGCAGGAAGACCGCTTTGAAGTAATGGACGATTTCCGTCGAGGAGATTTCCGATATTTAATTGCCACAGATGTAGCAGCCCGTGGGATTGATATTGAAGACATCACACATGTAGTTCATTATGATGTGCCGCTTGAAAAAGAAAGCTATGTCCATCGTACTGGTAGAACAGGACGTGCAGGCCGTAGCGGAAAATCGATTATGCTTGCAACCCCACATGAGGACAAGTTTGTAAAAGAAATTGAAGATTATATTGGCTTTGAAATTACTACGGGAGCTGAGTTATCACCAGAAGCAATTGCGAAAAATCGCACGGCATTTGATTTGAAAATGCAAGAGCAACCGGAAGTAAAAGAATCAAAAGGCGCACAATTAAACGCAAACATCACAAAACTATATTTCAACGGCGGCAAGAAAAAGAAACTTCGCGCAGTCGATTTCGTAGGAACACTTGCTAAGATAGAGGGAGTTTCCGCTGACGACATCGGTATTATTACGATTCAAGACACTGTCACGTACGTAGAGATACTAAATGGCAAAGGTCCGCTTGTATTAAAAATGATGAGAAACACAACAATTAAAGGCAAACTACTTAAAGTGCATATTGCTAATAAATAAAAACGGAGAGGGACTAGTTCCTTCTTCGTTATTTTTTAGAGAAGAGAAGGTACATTTGAAATGATGAGTACCACATAACAAGTGGTGAGTACCACATACTCAAGTTTGAGCACCCGATAACCAAGTCCGAGTACCACAAAAAAAGCTTGAGGCTAACTTAAACCTCAAGCTCATCTTCTATAAATTTTCGATAAGATGCCAAAATACCATCAGGCAAATTATTCGGTGCAAAAAATTGAAGACTGATCGATTCGTCTCCGTCTGGTGACATAACTCCATTATAGTCTCTTGTTTTATACACAGCAGTAACGGAATAGAAAGTATCTCCATTCGCTACTTCAAAATAATAATCTGGTCCAGAGTATACGTGACATAATTCTAACTCTCCGACACATAACCCTGTTTCCTCTAAAACCTCTCTTCGTGCAGTATCCTCTAAACTTTCTCCGAGTTCCATTAATCCACCAGGCAAACCGAATATCCCGGGAGCCCGCTCTTGTAGTAGTACTTCATTTTTACTATTTAAAATGAGCACAACGGATCCTGGAAGTATAAGTGGGCTATGACCAACATATTTTCGTAATTCTTTGTAGTATTCCATCTATGTTATCCTTTCGTGATAGTAATTCTATTATTAGTGTACAATAAAAAATGATAAGATACTTGGTAGAGTGAAACTTCAATCAATGAGAATCGTATAACTATTAAAGAAGAAATAAATAGAGGATGTGAGCGTTAGGTGGCAAATAAGCGATGGTTTCAAGTAGGTGTAGCAATACTGCTTACGTTGTTAATAATTTTTATGTTTATGGAAGTAAAAACTATTTTTTCTCCATTAGTTATTATTGGACAAACAATATTTATGCCTTTATTAATAGGGGGAGTCTTATTTTATTTAGCAAGACCATTACAAAAATGGTTAGAATCAATGAAGTTTCCGAGATGGGCTAGTATCATTTCTGTATTTATTGTTATTGGTCTAATTGGTTGGGGATTTTATGCACTTGTAGGTCCACCTCTTACCAAACAAGTGAACTCCCTTGTGGAAAACACACCGGAAATTGTGAAAGAAATAGGGGACTTTACAAAATACACTATTTCTCAAAGAGATAGGCTCACGGATCTTCCGGAGCCAATCCAAAATACGATAAAAGAAGCAACCGGAAAAATTGATACGATTGCAGCTGTAGCAGGTTCTCTATTAGTAAAATTTGTTCAAAGTGTGTTCCAAGGAGTATTCTTACTTGTTCTTGTTCCGTTTTTTCTTGTATATATGCTGAAGGATCATGAAAAATTTGCACCTTTTGTCTCCAAGTTTTTTAAAGGTGATAAGAAAACATGGATTCGAAAAACATTATCGGATATTGATGATACATTGCGGTCATATATTCAAGGTCAGTTATTCGTCAGCTTTTTAGTAGGAGTAATGCTGTTCATAGGATATTTTGCAATAGGGCTTAAATATTCCTTATTACTTGCATTATTCGGAATGATGATGAATGTAGTACCATTTTTAGGTCCATATATTGCCCTTGTTCCAGCACTAATCATAGGGTTTCTTCAAGAGCCGAAAATGGCTATTTATGTCGCAATTGTTATGTTAGTTTCACAACAAATAGAAAGTAACTTCATTACTCCAAATGTGATGGGGAAATCATTAGATATTCATCCATTAACGGTTATCACGATTATTTTAGCAGCAGGAAATATTGCTGGGTTATGGGGAATTATTTTAGGTGTTCCAACGTATGCAGTAGTGAAATCGATATTAAAAAATATTTATGTTCATCGAGAAGGAATAAAAGATGCTGCTACAGAATCCATATAGGTAGGTGATTACATGACGTTTAAATCCAAACGAGATCGTACTTTTATGATTTTGATTATGATGGCTAGTGCCCTAATTGCCATGGCTACCCTTTTGCCTGTAGTAATTGAATTATTCTTTATGGAAGCACCTGACATGAAGGCAGTTTGGATAACGCTTGTACTTTTTCTATTATGTGAAGGATTTATTTTATGGGTTTCCTTAGACATAGAATACACGTTTAAAGAAGATTATTTATTTGTCCGTGGTGGACTGTTCCGAAGTAAAATTCCATTTGAGGATATAACGAAAGTGAATCCAACCTCGAATATTCTCGTTGGATACCGAATTCTATCCTCAACAGATGCTCTAGAGATTCATTATAAAAAAGCGTTTATGGGAAGTGTAATTATCTCACCTGAAAATCGAGAAGAATTTTTAAAGGTTTTATTAGAAAAGGCGCCACATATTCATTTTGTGAAATGAGGGTTACAGCTGATGGATAATGAAAATTTTACTAAACCAAGTAATGATTTAATCGGAGATATTTTAAGGAATTATGAAAAGACTGGCGGAATGGATAATCTAAAAGGTACAGGAAAGCCACTGCCGGATGAATATTTTTCGGGAGATGTATTTCAACACTTTCAAAAAATCGCAAAGGATGCAGGTTTTAAGCCACATTGGTTAAAGTTGCAGCATGAGATTCGCGACGAATTAAAAGACATTGCCGAGAAATATGCAAACGGGCAAAAAAGTGATTTACAATTCCGGGTAACGAAAGTAAACGAAAAGATTATTGCATACAATAAAACTTGTCCTCCTCCTATGCAAAAGGGAACGGTCAGATTAGAATCAATCGAAGCAGTAATTAATACATGGTAAAATACAAACAGTGTCTCTATTTCGTAGAGACACTGTTGCTCGTTTTAATCAGGGGGAAATAAAGTGAGAAATGAACGTTTGAAAATGATGATTGTAGCTGCACTATTTGCCGCAATTATTGCTGTATCAGCACAAATTATGATTAATATTCCACCAGTACCATTTACTCTAATGACAATTGCAGTCATGTTAACAGCAACTATTCTTGGCAAAAAGTATGGAACATTAGCAGTGGTTATCTATGTATTAATGGGCGTAATTGGTATACCTGTTTTTGCAGGAATGACGAGTGGATTAGGAATTATTATAGGTCCAACTGGTGGATACCTCATTGCCATTATACCTGCTGCTTTATTTATAGGATGGTATCTTGAAATTCTTGGATATACGAAAGTACAAGCAATTATTGCGAACATGATCGCAGTTTTTATAATTTTAATGATCGGAACTATTTGGTTGAAGTTTGTAGCAGCACTTCCGTGGGATGGTGCCTTTAAAGGAGGTATGATCCCATTTATTTTGCCAGATCTTGCAAAAGCGGTTATTGCCGCATTGTTAGCAGTTATCATCAGAACTCGTTTAGTTGCTGCAAAATTATTATAAAAAACAAGCTCCGAGTTGTTCGGAGCTTGTTTCCTGTTATTAGGGGTATCGTTCTTCACTTAAAGAACGACTTTTGGTGTGGTGGTGGTAGTTTTCGTCTTGCACTTTCATATTGAGTTCTTCCACTTGAATGGCATCTACGGTTTGCATATCTTCATGCATATCGAATAGACTTTCTTTTGTAGTTCGTACACCATCTGGATTGTCCAGAAATGGACCTTTAGCATCCTTACGAACTTTATTATTCATTCTTAACCATGTTTAAGAGCATATGGCTAAGTGCATGTTGTTGCTCTTTGTCTCCATTTTTCCATAATTCTTGCAGAAGATGTTGTTCACGATTTCGTGGTTCTTCATGCTTCGCTAAATAGCCAGCCACTTTTTCTGTTGCTTTTGCTAATACCTCTTCACTTAAGCCCATTTTTTCTCCAGCCGCTACTTTGCCAGCTAAATAGGACTTAAAAGCAGAAAAGTTTTTTAGAATTTCTTCTTTTTCTTCTGTGCCGATACTATTTAGTTTATTCTCTACGCGTTCATCTATTTTGTTTCCCAAGCTTCCTCACTCCTTTAAAATTAGACTCTTATTAGCTATTCCCAAAGGATGATGAAACATGCATAAAAAAATTTAAAAAGCTAGTTTGGACAAAAACCACATTTTTGTAGACCAGGAATGTCTTTTGAAAAACAGCATGTTGTTCGAACTGTAGTGTTTATTAGTTGTGCAGGATTTTTGCCTTTTAAATAATTTGTTAAATACGATTTTGTCGTAAAAGCTTTCCAAATAGAATCGTCTTGAATTAATTCCCAATCTATTTTAGCTTGATCAGCAATTACGGGATTATCCAAGAAAACGTAGTAATGCCAAAGTAAATAACCAAACACATTTTCCCAAAGCGTCAGTGGGGAGATGCTACATTGTGCTCGAAGCTGTTGGATGATTGGAAAGCATTGATGCTCCCAAACAAGTAGAATATCTTCTGCTCGATGTTTTTTTACATCTCGAAAGTATTCTTTCGGTATAAAGGTGCTAATTGTCTTGTTGTTATACTCGGTTGTTGCGAAAAATTGTAGTGATTCTAGTGGGCCATCCCAAATTTCATCATACATAGTCATCATATAAAACTGCATGGAGATGAACATCCCAACTCTTCGCATAAAAAAAGATGCAGCAATTGGATCATTTGGTGCTTGGGAAATTAGCTTAATCAACGGAAGTGCATTATCAACGTTTTTTGCATGAAAAACAGGAATTCCATTAATTCCTAAATAGACGCTATAATTATTAAGTTGTCGGATTTGATCGCTCGTTAAAGTTGTCATACAAATAGTATACAATTTTTTTAGAAATAAGTTGACATTTTAAATGAAAATGATTATCATTACCATATAGAAACTTACTCTTAATGTGACAAGGTTCTTAACAGCGACTTTTCTCCAAATTGTAGCTGATTAATAGCACACTTAACCCCCTCAACGTTGAGTTAGTGCATTTATGTCTATCGGTAACCAAAAATGGTTGCCGATTTTTTTGTGGATTTAATATTCAACGCAAACGACCTAGCCTCTTTGTTATATGAGCATAAAGGAATAAGCTAACATGTTGAAAAAAGCTGTTTTGTGCAAGTCTTCACTAAATTGACTTTAACGCACTAAATCACTATAATCTTCAGAATATACAGCTGGCTAGGTATGGAGTACCTAGCTTCGCTAATAGTAGAAATAGAGGCTACTAAAATTAGAAGGAGGTAGAAGAGTGAAGATGGATTTAAAGACACAAGCATTAAATATGCATCGAAGCTATAAAGGGAAAATGGAGATGATATCAAAGGTTCCTATAGAAAGTATGGTGGATTTGAGTTTAGCTTATTCACCTGGAGTGGCAGAACCTTGTTTGGAAATAAAAAATAATCCTTCTACCATTTATGACTATACGATGAAAGGTAATCTGGTAGGAATTGTGACCGATGGGACAGCCGTTTTAGGATTGGGTGATATCGGACCAGAAGCAGCTTTACCAGTAATGGAAGGGAAGGCAATTTTATTAAAAAGATTTGCGAATGTCGACGCTTTTCCAATTTGTTTAGATACAAAAGATATAGATGAGATTGTGCAAATTGTAAAAGCATTAAGCCCGACATTTGGAGCGATAAATTTAGAAGATATTTCGGCTCCTCGATGCTTTGAAATTGAAGACCGTCTTCGTCAAGAACTAGATATACCGGTATTTCATGATGATCAGCATGGAACAGGTATTGTAGTTGGGGCAGGACTCCAAAATGCAGTAAAGATTGTTCAGAAAGAGATTCCTTCATTGAAAGTAGTGATTAATGGTGCTGGAGCTGCAGGAATGGCTATCTTAAGAATTCTTCAACAACTTGGGTATCAGCATATTATTATGTGTGATTCGACGGGAATTATTTATGAGGGGCGAAAAGAAGGTATGAACCCGATTAAAGAAGCCATTGCGAGTACTACGAATCCACTTGGTTTAAAAGGATCCTTAAAAGATGCAATGAATGAAGCGGATGTATTTATCGGTGTTTCTGTAGCAAATCTTTTAACGAAAGAATTAATTGAAGCGATGAACGTTGATCCTATCATATTTGCTTTAGCAAATCCAAATCCGGAAATTGCGTATGATTTAGCGAAAGAGTGGGGTGTCAGAGTTATTGCAACTGGACGTTCTGATCATCCGAACCAAGTAAATAATGTTTTAGCTTTTCCAGGGATTTTCCGAGGAGCTCTAGATGTAAGAGCAACGGATATAAACGAAGAAATGAAGCTAGCAGCCGTTCAAGCAATTGCTTCACTTATTGAAGAGGGTGAATTACGAGAAGATTACATCATTCCAGGTGCATTTGATGAAAGAGTAGTAAGTGCAGTTGCAAAAGCTGTGAGTGATGCTGCAATTGAATCTGGAGTTTCCATTCTATTTCAACCCGAATTGAAAGAAGTATGAGGTAAATACCTCTTTGTAACGTTTTTTTGTTAGAAACTTTTCTTCAAGTCAAACGTAAAGTTAGGTATATGAAGAAAAGAGGGGATTTAAATGGACGTACGCGAATTTTATGTATCACTATCACCAAAAGCAGCACTAGACACTTTGCAAAAGTCTATAGTACAAGGAAGTATTTCTGGAGCAATTATAGACGTGTATGAACGCGTTGTTGGCCAGCAGCAAGTCATTGTATGTGTTTTAGAAAAGTACTATATGCGTACAAGTAATCGTGCTTCACTTACTATCACAATCGATAATTTGGAGAATAATACGAAAGTGCATGCCGCTTCATCCGGTGCAGGGCAAGGAGTATTTCTTCGCTTCGACTGGGGAGCGGGAGGAAGTTTTGTAAATAGTGTAGAAAAAGCGCTAGAAGAATATAGAATATAAATAAAAAGTGCAGTATTATGATCACTCATAACTCTGCACTTTTATTATTTGGCTTTCAATGTCGCTTTCGTATTCAAAACTTTTGTATAGTAACTATGTAAAAACATGCCTAGAATAATAACCCCAAGTCCAATTAGTGCAGTTGGTGCAGGTAATGGAACGTGGAGTAAAAACATTTCGCCGATAATAACAAAAATAATTTCAGTGGACTGAGTTGCTTCTACCGCCGCAAGTTTACCTTGATGCTCGCGAACACGATCAGTTGCCATGAAGAATAAAATGGTTGCGATCACACCGGAGCTGACAGCTACAATTAGAGATTGAACAACTTGACCTAAGGAAGGTAAACCAACCGTAAAAACCGCGCAAATTGCCAATAAAATCCAAGCGGGCATAGAAGCAATGGTCATGCCTAAAACGCGCTGAAATGTATCTAGTCTACCTTCTAAATGACCCATCATTTTCCGATTCCCTAATGGATAAGCAAATGATGCAACGATTACAGGTAGAATCCCTAAAAGGATCATGTTCATATGAACGGATTCTGTATTTGGAATTTGTATAAGAATGATTCCTATTAAAATCACAAGCGATATAAAAAGCGAGACAACAGGGATTTTTTGTTTAATCATTCGCTTCTCAATTTTTAGGGTAAAGAATGGTGCAAGGAGAACACCTGCTACAATTGTAAATTGCCACATACCTGATATTAACCAGCCTGGTCCGTAAGCAGCAGCAAAAGTTAGTGGTGCGTAAAATAACACAAAACCGACGAAGCTCCAAACTAGCCAAGGAACAGGAGCAGTTTTTAATTCCTTAAACGTAGTAGATAACCCTTTTCGATAATACACGATGATGAATAAAAAAGGGATCATAAAAAAGTATCGGAGGGAAGAGCTCCAAAGCCAGCTTCCTCCCGATATTTCCATTGAACGATTAAGTATAAAGGTTACCGCAAAAAATAAAGAGGCTAAAACCCCAAGTAATATTTCACGCATAGGAACACCTACTTAAGCTTGTTTTTCAAATGATTGAATAATGCCCTTCACAACTTCAGTAGCTTTCTCCATCACGTCTACTGAGATGAATTCATATTTACCATGATAATTTTCTCCACCTGTAAACACGTTTGGAGTAGGCATTCCCATGTAAGAAAGCTGAGATCCATCCGTACCACCGCGAATTGGAATGATAAGTGGTTCAATATCTAATGAAACCATTACATCTTTCGCTATATCTACAATTTCCATTACAGGTGTAATTTTTTCACCCATATTGTAATACTGATCGTTTAATTCTACTGAAACAGCATCTTCACCATATTCTGCATTAATTTTTGCAGCAGTATCTAGTAACAATTGTTTTTTCGCTTCAAATTTTTCCCGGTCATGATCACGGATTATGTAACTAAGCTCTGTTTTTTCTACATCGCCGTTAATATTCATCAAGTGAATAAATCCTTCGTGGCCATCTGTTTTTTCAGGAACAGCGTCAGTAGGCATATGGGATTGGAACTTAGTAGCCATCGTAATGGAGTTCACCATTTTTCCTTTTGCAGAACCAGGGTGCACACTCGTACCATTCGTTACAACCAAAGCACCCGCTGCATTGAAGCTTTCATATTGTAATTCTCCAAGAGGGCCTCCGTCCATCGTATAGGCAAATTTTGCGCCGAATGCTGCCACGTCAAATTTATGTGGTCCGCGACCGATTTCTTCATCTGGATTAAATGCTACGCGAATTTTCCCGTGTTTCACTTCTGGGTGTTGAACGAAGTATTCCATTGCCGTCATAATAATTGCAATTCCGGCTTTATCGTCGGCACCTAATAGTGTTGTACCATCTGTAGTAAGGAGTGTATGTCCAACATAATTTTTAAGCTCCGGGAAGTCTTTCACAGTCATTACTGTATTTTCGTTTAGGTTAATGTCTTGACCATCATAGTTGTCAACACGCTGAGGATTAACATTTTTCCCTGTGTAATCAGTTGCGGTATCAACATGTGCCAAAAATCCAATAGTCGGAATATCTTTATCCGTATTAGAAGGCAATGAAGCAAATAAATAACCGTTCTCATCTAACGTAATTTCTTCTAGACCGATTTTTGCAAGTTCTTTTTCTAATACATGAAGCAAATCCCATTGTCCTTCAGTTGTTGGGCAAGTAGTACTTGCTGCATCTGATTGTGTGTCTATTTTTGCATAGCGAGTTAAACGCTCGATTAATGTTTCTTTCATGAGAATAAATCCCCTTTCAAATTATAAAGCCTATGCTTATTTTAACAGATTCTTTAGAGTTGAGGAATAATGAGCGTGAATACTATAAGCAAATAAAAACTGTGCTCCATAATAAGGAATCATAATAAGGGTATCTGAAAAAGGAATTTCTACAATAAATCGATTTATAGCTAGTATGGAGTCTGAAAAAATAAATAAGATGGCCCCAGTAATAGCGAATTTATTAGCTGTTTGAAAAGCATTCCAACCCATTAATAAAATAACTACCATATAAAGAATAACTGCAAAAGCTAAAATAGTTTCTCCCTTTATCCAAATGGTACCGGCTATCCAAATAGCCATAGCAATTCCATAAGCAATAAGAAGGATTGCAGCCCACTTTGGAATAGTGGATGTTTTAATAGGACAGAACGCAACAATATACAAAATATGTCCGATTAAAAATGTAATAAGTCCAATAATAAACCAATAAATCAAGCCATCTGCCAGCATACAAATAAATAACCCTGTCATAATGAGAATTTTATACTTATTTGACTCTCCAGCAGACTGCAAAAATGCAAATACTAGAATCAACAACATAGGAATAAGTTTAAACATTATTTTAGTAGATACTGGATCATCAGGAATGAAAAAAATATAAGTAATTCCCATGATTGCTATTAAAAATACGATGATTTTGCTCCACATAAAAATAACTCCACCCCTTTCATTTTATATTCGTTATTAGCAGAAAATATCCTGCAATAGTATATGCGAATATAAAATAAAAAAAGAACAAGCATTGGTGCATGCTTGTTCTATTGTTCTTCATTATTCTGGTGGATTGTACGTTACATAAGTTCCTGCGATAAAATCGTGAATTGCTCGTTTATCTTCTCGCAGGGCTACCATAAATATACTAACGATAGTGCCTATACCAAATGTAAGTGTATACACAAGACCGCCGATAATTTCTCGTTTTAGCATTGTCCAAATGTCTACATTTGTTCCATCTATTTTCACAATTCGAATACCGACTATTTTCTTTCCTATTGTATATCCAGCCCATAAAATAGGTACTATCCATGCATAGACGCTTTGACATATCGCTGTGAACCAGGATTCAGAAAGTTCTCCTGTAATGATTTGACTAATAACCATTAGTGGAATTCCTATGATGAGTCCATCTAAAATATTTGCACCTAATCTTATCCAAAATCCAGCTGGATTTAACATGTTGCCACTCCTTCCATTATTAAAGAGCAGAGTCATCCACACTATTCAAATATTCTTCAATGGATCCAATAACGGACTCAACACAACCTTCTTCAAAAGGAGATATTAAGTTTGCATCTGCTACTAATTTAGTGAAAGATTTTGAGCCACCTAGCTGGCAAAGATGTAAATAATCCTTCCAAGCTCCTTCGTGATCTTCTCTTGAACGCTTCCAAAATTGGAATGCACAAATTTGAGCTAATGTGTAATCAATATAATAGAACGGGCTAGCATAGATATGCCCTTGACGTTGCCAGAAGCCACCTGCTTCTAAGTAACTATTTCCTTCATAATCACGATGAGGTAAATAAATTTCCTCAATTTTTTTCCAAGCAGCTTTACGTTCAGCAGGGGTCATTTCTGGATTTTCGTACACGACATGTTGGAATTCATCCACTGCAACCCCATAAGGCAAGAATAGTAGTCCACTGCTCAAATGTGCAAATTTATATTTGTCTGTTTGCTCTTTAAAGAATAATTCCATCCATGGCCATGTGAAAAATTCCATACTCATCGAGTGTATTTCACATGATTCAAATGTCGGCCAAACGTACTCAGGAATTCCAATATTGCGGCTCGTAAACACTTGGAATGCATGACCTGCTTCATGTGTTAACACATCGATATCTCCAGATGTTCCATTAAAGTTAGAGAAAATATACGGAGATTCATAATTATCGATAAAAGTACAATAACCTCCTGATTCTTTCCCTTTTTTCGCTACTAAATCCATCAAATCACGATCAATCATAAATTGGAAAAACTCCGCTGTTTCAGGAGACAACTCTTCATACATCATCTTACCATTATCCACAATCCATTCAGGAGATCCTTGTGGTGTAGCATTTCCGGTTAAGAATTTAAGCGATTCATCGTAAAACTTTAATTCATCGATTCCAATACGCTTCGCTTGACGTTCGTATAACTTTGTTGCAACAGGCACGATAAAATCACGTACTTGATCACGGAATTTTTTCACCATTTCCGCATTGTAATCGATACGATTCATACGAATATATCCCAGCTCAACAAAATTCTTATATCCTAGTTTAGTTGCAATTTCATGACGAACTTTTACAAGTTGATCATATATATCATCGAACTTTGCTTCATGATCCTGGAAGAAACTCGCTCTTGTTTCCATTGCCTTCTTACGCACATCTCGATCTGTCGATTCTGAATATGGTCCAAGCTGAGCAAGTGTTAATGTTTCGCCGTTAAATTCAACTTGTGCAGAAGCAACAAGCTTCGAATAGTCAGAAGCCAATTTGTTTTCCTTCTGCATAAGAGAAATTACTTCAGAAGAAAAGGCATTTATTTGAAAATCAGCAAGATCAAATAGCTGATTGCCCCATCTTTCTTCTAGTTCATTTCGGAAAGGTGAAGCGACAAGTGATTTGTAATATTCTGTAATTAATTCTTCTACTTCTGGATTTTTTTCATCAAAAAAGTCACGTTCATTTTGATAAAATTCATCATTCGTATCAATGGATGCACGAATGTACACTAAATTAGCTTGTGTTGAATAATCATTGCGAAGTGCATTCAATTCTTCAATTGTTGCACTTTGCTCTTCTACAGAAGATGCTTCCTTAAACTTTGTTAAAGCCTCATGAAACTTAACTTTGCCTTCGTCTAAATTTGGTCGTTTATATTCATAATCTTTAAATGTTACCAATGAATTTCTCCTCCTGGTCGTTTCTTCGTAATACGAAACGTTCTCATTTCCATTGTTCATTATTTTCTGATAAATTGCAACTAAAATTTTACAATTGATTTATTATAGACAATAAGTTATATTGTCTATAAATAAGCAAAATAAAAAAGGTTGTGTTTGTTCAATGGAAATGTCAGAGTTATTTTGGAATGCAAATGGAGAACAGTTAAAAGTTGGATATTTAGAAGAAAGCGAATCTTTTATTTGCCTATTATGTGGAGAAAAGATTGAAAAAGGAATTATTTATCCTGCTGAAAATTTATTATTTGAAGCGAAACGCTATATGCAACGCCATATCGAGTTAGAACACGGGTCTGTTTTCCATTATTTAATTGGCTTGAATAAAAAATTAACAGGATTAACAGATCATCAAAGTAGTTTACTTCGATTATTTTACGAAGGTAAAAGTGATGCAGAAATACAAACAGAACTGAGTATCGGCAGTAGTTCGACAATTCGAAACCATCGTTTTGTCTTAAAGGAAAAAGAGCGGCAAGCGAAAATATTTTTCACGATGATGGAATTATTGAAGGAAAAAGATGACCATGCTCCAACATTCCTACCTCTCCATAAAACTGCAACAATGGTAGATGATCGATACAATATAACGAAAGAAGAGCAGGCAGACGTAGAAAAGAAATTTTTCCCTGCAGGCGTTGATGGTCCACTAATAAAGTTCCCAAAAAAAGAAAAGCAAAAACTAGCAACTCTGCGTGTCATCATCAAACGATTTGAGCAAGAAAAAACATACAGCGAAAAAGAAATAAACGAAGTACTAAAAAATGTATATGCTGACTTCGTCACATTGAGACGCTATCTGATCGAATACGGATTTTTAGATAGAAAAGATGACGGTAGTGCGTACTGGGTGAAAAACTAAAGTAGAGGATTGAGTAAATTGGATCGCAAAAAAGAATTGAAACAAGCATACAAAGAAGTAAAAGTCGAAGGTGGAATTTATGTCATTTCAAATAAAGAAAACGGCAAAAAATTCGTTGCATCTACACGAAACTTCAAAACATTAAACGGAACGAAATTCATGTTAGAAACAGGGACGCATACGAATCGTCTGCTCCAAGAGGAATGGAACCAATTCGGAAAAGATGCATTTGAAATTGAACGGGTAGAGATACTGAAAAACAAAGAAAATCAATATGTAGACGACAAGAAAGAATTAGAAAAACTCTTACAGAAACGGATTGAACAATTACAGCCATTTGAAGAGAACGGCTACCACACCAAGAGAAATTGATGCTAAAAGGCTTCCAATTTCAAGGAAGCCTTTTTAAATAAAATTATTTAACTGATAAGAGTGAAATCATTCCTTTCCGAGAGCAAATCATGCGCATACGAGAGCTCTCCGACTTGGGACGAGAGCAAACCACCTGAATCCGAGAGCAATCCACATCCGAACGAGAGCCCACAATCCCCATCAAGCGCGAAAAAAATAACTCCGAACATATCTAGAGTCATTTCCCTACAATATAAGTCTTCAAAAGCGCCGCCCGCTCACGCAACCTCAATTTCATTTCCACGCTTTTCGGAGTCTTTGCTGCCACACTATCGGCATCCCAATCTAACTTTTTAGCAAGTATTTTCGCTCGATGTAAGTGGTAGTCACTTGTAATAATTGTCACGGACGTCACATTATCGGGGAGTAACTCTTGCGAAAATAGCAAGTTTTCATAAGTGGAAGTCGACTGATCTTCTACGATAAGTCGATCTTCTACTATCCCATTTTCTAAGAGAAATCCCTTCATGTAAACAGCTTCCGCAATATCTTCATCCTGTCCTTGTCCACCAGAGACTAGAAGCTTCACATGTGGATACTCTCTTGCATATGCTAGCGCCGAATCTAATCGATACTTTAATGCGAGAGAAGGAATATTTCCTTTTTTCACTTTTGCCCCAAGCACGATAGCATACTCATTCGATCCATTCGCTTTCGGTTTAAGGCCATCATCAATCCATTTATTAGTAAGCAACCAAACGCCAAATCCCCCAGAAGCAATAACGAATAAAGGAATAAGCACAATCCACCTCATTTTTTTCTTCATTCAAATCACTCATTTCATTCACATAGAAGGCTTCTTTTTCCTTAAAAAGGCTGATATTCTTGGCTCATCATTAGAAGCCAAACGACGAAAATTTTCGATATGCAAAACTAGCGCCATGACGAATAAAAAACTTGCAATAGCAATAGGAACATATCCTTCTGCAAACCAAATAGTCCCGCCCACAAATACAAAGTAAAAAACAAATACACCAATCAATAAATAGTCCGTTAAAAAAGTCGTGCCTATTAATAATAAAAGTCCAATCAGTCCAATAGGCCAATAAATAGCAAACAAAATACCGATAATTGAAGCAGTTCCTTTTCCACCTTTAAATCCAGTGTAAATGGGAAAGTTATGACCTAAAATAACAGCGGCTCCGGCTAAATAAAGTAATAAGTCTTGTTCTACATCTGAAAATAAAGCAAAATGCTGCATGAAAAAGCGGGTACCAATAATAACGAATACCCCTTTCAGAATATCGATAAATGCAACCAAAACCCCGTATTTCATCCCGAGAACAATGGCAGCATTAGAAGCTCCAGAATTTTTAAGTCCCTCATTCTTAATATTGACTCCACTAAAAAACTGAGCAACCTTTGAACCATGAATTGCTCCGACTAAATAGCTAATAATTAATACACAAATAATCCAAACTATCATTAAGCCACCCCCATAAAATTCCTCTAATACATTTAACGTTTGAATAATAAAGAAGTTTCAGAATTTTATATTAAAACACTTGACTACGAGATAAAGATAATCATATACTGTGTAACAAGATGGAAAACTAAATCTAATACTCTTATCAAGAGTGGCGGAGGGACTAGGCCCTACGATGCCCGGCAACCAACAAGTTCTGAACTTGGAAAGGTGCTAAATCCTACAAATTCAGGTTCTGAATTTGGAAGATAAGAGGAGGAACATGCGAAACTGCACCCCTCTTCTTAAGTGAAGAGGGGTTTTTGTTTGTCCTAATACTCCTCTCCAGCCTCCCTAAGCATCCATCTAAACTACTTTACAGGAGGAATTCAAAATGACAAATCTTCAACCAGAAACACTTCTTTTACACGGTGGTCAGCAACCAGATCCAGTGACAGGTTCACGAGCAGTGCCTATCCACAAAACAACTTCTTTCGTATTCCGTAATACAGAGCATGCACAAAATCTTTTTGCATTAAAAGAGTCAGGTAATATTTATTCACGTATTACAAACCCTACAGTAGATGTCTTTGAGCAACGAGTTGCATTACTAGAAGGAGGAACAGCTGCTGTTGCCTTATCTTCTGGAATGGCAGCAATCGCATTCTCCATTTTGAATATTGCGGGAGCGGGCGATGAAATCATTGCCGCGGAGAATTTATACGGTGGAACATTTAATTTATTTGCCCATACATTGCCTCGCTACGGTATTACAGTGAAATTTATTGATTCAACAGATCCTGAAAACTTCCGCACTGCGGTAACGGACAAAACAAAAGGATTCTTTGCTGAAATTATTGGAAACCCAAGCTTAAATGTACTTGATGTGGAGAAAGTTTCAGCAATTGCAAATGAAGTAGGAGTACCTTTACTTGTGGATAATACATTTGCAAGTCCATATGGTGCAAACCCGATTAAACACGGTGCACATGTAGTCATCCATTCAGCAACAAAATGGATTGGTGGACATGGAACAACAATCGGAGGAGTAGTTGTAGATGGAGGGAATTTTAATTGGGATTCTAAAAAGTTTCCTGGATTTACAGAACCAGACGTAACCTATCATGGCTTACGATATGGAATTGATGTTCCAAATGTAGCGTTTGCAGTTAAACTACGTGTTCAACTGCTTCGTGATTTCGGTCCTTCTTTAAGCCCGGAAGCAGCATTCTCTTTTTTACAAGGTTTAGAAACACTTCATCTGCGAGTACCAAAACATAACGAAAACGCACAAAAAATAGCAGAATATCTATCCAATCATGAAGGGGTAGAATGGGTTAACTACCTTGGGTTAGAAGAACACCCATCCTATGAACTTGCACAAAAATACTTAAACTATGGTTTCGGTTCTATCTTAACGTTTGGAGTGAAAGGTGGAAAAGAAGCAGGCCGACATATTATTGACAATATTGAAATTTGGTCGCATGTAGCAAATGTTGGGGATGCGAAATCACTAATTATCCATCCTGCATCTACAACTCATCAACAATTGACGCCAGAAGACTTAGTGAAATCTGGTGTTACAGAAGACTTAATCCGCTTGTCGGTAGGTCTAGAAGCAGTAGAGGATTTGCGAAATGCGCTTGATAAAGTACTTGTAGAAAGCACAAATGTCCTCTCTAGATAGAATTTTGTTGTTAATTGGGCAAAAATAGTCTACAATATGTAAAATAGTCAATCGGATTGAAAATTCGATATTTTATTAGAATATGTGGATGGAAGCTCAATTGTGCAGATTCATTTGGAGGAGAAAGTATGGCAAAAATAAAAGCAGCAATTCTAGGTTTTGGAACAGTAGGTCAAGGAATATATCATATTGTGAATGAAAAAAAAGAAGACTTAAAAAAATCATTAGGATTGGACATCGAAATTAGTGCCATTCTCGTAAATAATTTAGCGAAAGAAAGAATCCAAACACCTGGGGTACTCGTAACAGACGATTTCGAGGATATTATTAATATTCCAGGACTTCAAGTTGTGTTTGAAGCCATTGTGAATGAAGAGCCAGCATATGGCTATTTATGTAAAGCGATTGATAAAGGATGTCACGTGATTACGGCAAATAAAGTAATGTTTTCTAAATATAGTATTCCTCTTCACGAGCGTGCAAAATCACGTGGAGTATTTATCGGATACGAAGCAACAACAGCTGGTGGAGTTCCTGTTATTAAAACGTTGAAAAATTTACTTCAAGTGAATTCAGTGAAAAGAATTCAAGGAATATTGAACGGTACGTCTAACTACATTTTGACGCAAATGCGTTTAAATGAATGCCAGTTCAATGATGCATTAACAGAAGCACAAGATTTAGGCTATGCGGAAGCAGATCCGTATAATGATATTTCTGGCCAAGATGCATTTCGTAAGTTGATGATATTAAGTGCGCTTGCATTTAAGAAGCAACCAAATTGGGATGATGTGCCAGTGGTTGGAATTGACGGCATTTCATTAGAAGATGTGAAAAAAGCAAAGCAAGAAGGGCTTCGTTATCGCCATGTGGCAGAAATCGAGCAGGATGAAAATGGAGAACTTTTTGCATCAGTAGGCCCACAACTTGTCGGTCCAGACCATCCTTTATACGCAATTGAAGCAGTAAACAATGCGGTCGCCCTAGATACAAACTATATCGGTACACTAACACTCGTTGGACCTGGAGCAGGAATGTACCCAACTGCAAGTGTCATGGTAGAGGATTACGCAGAAATCATCGGCAAACGAGCAGGGTTTATGATTACGATCTAAAGTAAAAAAGAGCTTTCCCCTCAATCGAAGTAGACTGTTCAGTTGAGTGGTACAAAACATCAAATAACACAAAAATATAAAAAAGCATTGCTAACGCAATGCTTTTTTATATTTTTGTCAAAACATTCTAATTATATAAAAGGGTTAATTAGTGATATGGTAAGATTAATTTTAGAATTAACATTTAAATACTGAGGAATATTGGTGATTTAGTTATTCAACTATCGGGGGGAGATCAGTTGAGGAAGGAAGTTTTATTTTGTAACAAATAGCATTTTCAATACTTTGGGGGTTTAAATATGATGAATCAAGTATTGGCAAAAGTTATTTATTTTGTATTCACAATATTTATTTTTTCAACATTATGGAAACTTACAGGTGTATTTTGGAATTCTTACGTACCTTGGAATGTTAAAACTGACCTATTAGTAATTATTGTTGTAGCACCAATACTAATAATTTTTTCGTTTATTTTGTCGAGTTTATCTTTTACAGTCATAAGGAGTTCTAAATAATCTTGGGATTCTAAAAGTCCTTATTGCAGTAAAAGGGGGTTTTAGAAGAACAGCCTTATCAAGGGACAGCCTTTATTGTTATTAAACTAACGGGGATAGCGTAATAAGGAATCGACGATAAATAATATAATATTTACAAAAGAACCTTCTTGAACAAAGATATAAATGGGGTGGAGTATATGAGTGAGCGATTTGAAATAAGTTTTAAAAACTAGGAAGTAAGAATGTGGTTCTATTTGGCGGTACCAACGTTTATTATAGGAAGCATCATTATATTTTATGGTGAACAAAAATATCAGTATGTTCGGTTGTTAGTGTTAGTAATAGCATGGACTATCTTTTATATATGGCGTTTTTTTTCCCGGAGGAGACAGAAGATAGAAATTAAAAATCCTTCTTAAGCTAACGACGCATTACTTTAAGGATGTTTTTCTTTCTTGATTAACTGCGGGGTTAGTGCAACAAATACATTGGATTAGTTAATCAGTTTGAAGTAAAAAGTAAAGGGTGGTGATTATTATAGAAGCCTTTGGAGTTATTCTATTTTTATGGATTTTTTTATGGTCTATTACAAAAACGTTAGAAGGATTAACAGATAAGATTTTAGAGAAACAAGATAAGCAGTATAAATTATTAGAGGAAATAAAATCGAACTTAAATGATAAATTAGAATAGAAATTTTTTTATAAAAGGCATAATAATGCTATTCCCTCTTCAATAAACGAGGTGCGTTAGTTGAAGATTCACTTTCCAATTTCGAAAGGTACGAATGCAAAACCTTGTTTTTCTTACCACCAGTCCAAGAGCACAGTACCAACATGGATTAAGTGGATTCCTGCATGATGCTCATGCACTTAGACGGTAGTTTTACTGACAAATGGTAGTTTGTTATAGGTTAATGGTGATGTATTTGATGGGAAAAATATTAGGAGAGAAACTCCAAAGAGAAGGAAGTGCTAAAAAATGAATTTAGAAATGGTTATGCAGGAGCTTGAAGCGCTTGGCAAGGAACGATCTAAAAAAATGTACATGTCCAATGGTGCACATGAGCCGCTTTTTGGTGTAGCAACAGGTGCTATGAAACCAATCGTAAAAAAAATAAAGATAAATCAGCCTTTAGCTGAAGAGCTGTATGCCACAGGGAACTACGATGCGATGTACTTTGCAGGCATTATTGCAGACCCAAAAGCTATGACGGAATCGGATTATGATCGTTGGATGGATGCGGCGTATTTTTATATGATATCCGATTTTATAGTGGCCGTAACGTTATCTGAGTCAGATATTGCGCAAGAAGTTGCTGATAAATGGATTGCAAGCGACGAGGAGCTGAGAATGTCAGCGGGTTGGAGTTGCTACTGTTGGCTTTTAGGGAATCGAAAGGACGTTGAATTCTCAGAAAGTAAGATTTTCAATATGCTTGATATGGTGAAAAATACGATTCATCATTCGCCAGAACGAGCGAAATCCTCTATGAATAATTTTGTATATACGGTGGGGATTTCATATTTGCCACTCCATGAAAAGGCAGTCGAGACTGCAAAGGCAATTGGAATAGTTGAAATCAAACGGGACGAGAAAAAAAGCAGTTTCCTAAATGCTTTCGAAACCATTCAAAAAGGAGTCGATCAAGGAAGAATTGGTTTTAAACGCAAGCATGTAAGATGTTGAAATAAGCTTCGCATCGCGAAATGATCTTCCATTATTTAAGGCTGTTTAGTTGGATAAGATATAAACTGAATAGTTTAAAGTTATAGCACATTTCTCTGTGAAAGAGCCATGATAAAAGGGCTTTCCCACAAATTGGGGAAAGCCTTTTTTATATGCATTAGTCCTCATCCTTCACGTCAATATCATCTGGAATCGGCGTGTTTCGCCACTCGTCAATTTGGCGTTTTATTTCTTCTACTTGCTGTAAATGTGTTTCAAATTGAGCGCTATTTACGTAATAATCTTCTCCGTCGAAAATAGCACGAATCTTTTTTTCCGCAATATATCGTTTTACTTGTTCAATAGGCATTGATAAATAATTTGCAGTTTCTTCTACTGTCATATACAAGGTAAATGCCTCCTATCATTATTAGTATATGATACGATTGTATGTATCTCAATATGTGCTATATGGAAAGTTAATAAAAGAAGAACTGGGGGAGTGAAAAAATGTCTTTTCTGCCATACATATTTGTATTACTTGGTGCCATTTTATGGGGTACGACGGGAACTGCGCAAACATTTTTACCGGATAGTGCCCACCCTTTTATTATTAGTGCTGGACGTTCTACAGTAGGTGGTTTTTCTCTATTAGTAATTATGATTCTATTAAAAAAAATTAATTTCAAAACATGGCCATGGAAAGAAACGTTATATGCAGCTATTTGTATTTCGCTCTTTCAATTATTGTTTTTTTCATCGGTTTTATTAACAGGAGTTGCTATTGCAAGTGTTGTAGCAATTGGGAGTGCTCCAGTATTTTCAGGAATCATTGAATGGGTATTTCTAAAGTTACGACCTTCTAAAGTTTGGGGAATATCCACTTCATTTGCAATTGTAGGTTGTTTGTTTTTGTTTTTAAATAAAGGAGAAATTACGATCAATCCTATTGGCATCCTTTACTCACTTATCGCAGGGCTAATATTCGCATTTTATACGCTTTCCAGTAAATCTTTGTTACAAAAAGTGGAGGCTATTCCTGCTGTGGCAATGACTTTTTCCACTAGTGCGCTATTACTGATGCCTTTCTTCTTTATATATGATGTTAGCTGGTTAAAGGATGCAGGAAACGTCGGGATAATCTTTTACTTAGGCCTTGCCACAACAAGTGTTGCGTATGTGTTGTATGCGAGAGGCCTACATAGAATTCCTTCCTCATCGGCGCTGACACTTTCCTTAGCGGAACCAACAACAGCTGCTATTCTAGGGGTATTCATCGTGGGAGAAGTACTTGGTGGAATGTCTTGGATCGGCATACTGTTATTGCTAGGGAGTATTGTGGTTTTAACGGTTGGTAGTAAGTCAAATAGAAAAGTAGCTTAAGAAGTAGGTAGCTTATTGAAAGCACTATCCCCAATTTAGAAGGATAGTGCTTTTACAATTTTATTCCCCTAGACGTGCAGATTGGATAACTTTTTGTTCATTTTCCACTACATACTCTACGAAGATATGTTTTCCTTTCTCTAACCCTTCAAAGAAAGGGGAAGCCAGCTCGGATAGTCGCATTACTTCTGTTGTACCCTCTAGATTTTCCACTTCGATGGAATGAAGATCTTGTTGACCGATATAAATGACTTCTTGTTTCTCCACAACTAGTTTTTTAGGTGCTTCAGTAGTAATAGCTCCAGTCCACTTATAGGTGGTCTCGATTTTAAGATCATTAAGTCCATCTGTAGTTGACCAAACGACCAACTTATAAGTTCCGGATGGTACTCCTGCAAGTTCTGCTTGGAGATTTAGCGGAATGATCCACTCTTCCCCTGGTTGTAGTTTGTTCTCCACTGTTCCTTGCATAAACATTTTGTTCGCGGAGTAGGTGTACATTGTTTCCTTCGCTTCATTCAAAAGTTGAAACTCAATTTGTTGTCCGCTCGATGAGGTCAGAACAACTTCCTTTTTTGATTCATTTTTAATAATAAAAGAACCTTCACCATCTGCGTCTAGGACAAGCCTTGTAGATATATTATTATCTTTGCCTTCGCTACCCGTTGTAGAGCTAACATTACTAGTTCCGCAGCTCGCTAAAACGAGTAAGGAAGTACACAGTAGTAAAATCCAGGCAACTCTTTTTGCTTTTCTCATTTATTGCACCTCCTGTTTATACATTAGACCATTATTTGGATAAAAAGTTACACTAGATGTAGCTTTTTTTTAAATGGTTGCTCTTCTAAGGAAGTTGGTCTCGATTAGCAATTTATTTTCTATAGATAAAGAGTTTCTTAAGAATTTCTTCATATTTATCCTGCTGGAATGTTAAGAAATGAAGGGTACAATAAGAAACATAAGAGAGATTAGGGAAGGCATCCTGTGGCAACGGATGAATGACCCGCATTGTGCGGATCGAGGAGGTAAGAAAATGGCACAGTTTACAGTGTTAGTAACGGACGATGACCAAGATATTCGCGATGGTATTGAAATTTACTTAAAAAATGAAGGATATAACGTTCTAAAAGCTGCAGATGGATTAGAAGCACTGCAATTAATAGAAGAAAATGAAGTTCACGTCATTATTTTAGATATTATGATGCCGAAAATGGACGGAATTGCAGCGACATTCAAAATTAGAGAGCAAAAAAACATTCCTATTATTATGCTGAGTGCGAAAGCGGAGGATTCAGATAAAATCCATGGATTATCAGTTGGAGCAGATGATTATGTGACGAAGCCTTTCCATCCGATGGAGCTGGTGGCACGTGTGAAGTCGCAGTTACGGAGATACACGAAGCTAGGCACCTACCAAGGCCAGCAAAAGGTTATAGAAGTGGATGGACTGACGTTAAATCAAGAAGCAAAGGAACTTACCGTCGAAGGAGAAATTGTCAAACTGACACCTATCGAATTTAAAATTACAGAGTTACTAATGGTCAATGCAGGACGTGTCTTTTCAATTAATGAAATATACGAGCGCGTTTGGAATGAACCCGCATACAACGCAGAAAATATTGTGGCGGTTCATATACGGAAAATACGAGAAAAAATTGAAGCGGATCCGAAAAATCCAAGATATCTAAAGGTGGTGTGGGGCGTTGGCTATAAAATCGACAAGTAAGTGGAGTGTCTATTTATCTTTACTAGCAATTGTTTGCGGGTTGATTTGTTTATTTTATTGCGTAGCCAATTTAATCCCATTTGTCGAAATTAGCCAAAGCTTTCTACAAATCATCCAAAACATGAAAGGGGGAGTTGCAGGATGAAGCATACAATAGGTAAAAATGTTTTACTTAGTGTACTAGCAGTCATAACACTTTTTGCGCTTTTTACACTGACAGATAAGGGACGTAATTTTAGAGGAACGAGTTATTTTGATAGTGACGACTTTCAAAGGGAATTTTCTCAATTTGAAACGTCTATTGTTCCGCTAGTTTTAGCAGTTCCAGATAAAGAAGAAGTGAAGAAAAAAATAACGGTGACAGCGGATGAAATAGAGGAATATCGTTTCAGATACGGAGATTTAGAAAGTCAGTTGGAATCCATCAAGCAACAGTATGAAGAAACAACCACCACAGAAACAAAAGTAGAAGAAGGTGCAACAGGAGGAACAACAACGGTAGCGCCTAAAATGGCAACAGACAAAGCATCGAATGCAGAACGCGATAAAAAGTTAGATGACATCACTAAAAATTTTACGGACGATAGTTATGTAGAAAAAAAGATTCGATTAGAAAAAGAAGCACAAGTCGATGCTTATTTTAAATCAATCGAAAGAGCTAAAAATGATTTCTTGAATGACAATGAAGACATTAACTATGACTTAAAAAATATAGAAACAGGCGAACGTTTTACAAGTGGGGACATTAAGTCGAACAATGCATTTGCTAAGAAATACTCCAGTAACTATGGTTATTTAAAAGAAAGAACTGCTTATGAAAATGCGGAAGGCTACGGGAATGTTCAAGAGCTATTAGGAAATCCGATTGCACGATTTGAAGGTACGGTTGCTATTCCGGACGATAGTATATTAAATGGGCACAGAGCACATCAATACAAATACTTTTTAACGAATCAACGAACTTTTTATGGAGTACTAGTTGCGGGTTTATTTGCTGCCATCGCTTTTGTTTTGCTATGGAGAAAAAGTATGGAGAAATTCCAACATGAGGAATGGGAACAAAAGTATCGTAGCTTACCGATAGATGTACGAATAGCATTGTTTTTTATAAGTATTTTTGTAGCTATTACGGCTACAAAAGGGCTAATAGACAATATTTTTTATTATAAAGGCTGGGATCTACCTATATTCACTAGTCTTTTCGCAATACTTTTTACAGGTTTCACATTGTATCAATGGAGCTGGCTGCGAACAGGACTTGGCAAGATAGATTGGAAACAAAGTTTAATATATAACGGGAGCAGATCATTGAAAGGTTTTTTCTTAAAGCGTTCCATCGGTGTTCAAACACTTATTATGTTGATTGTTATATTCTTTTGGGGATTTGGAACGATGATGGTATTCGCCGTACCAGAAGTTATTATTGTTTGGATTCCGGCTACTCTATTCATCGGTATTCCAGTTCTACTATTTTTATTATCTAGAATGGCTCACTTGAACCGAATCATCGTGAAAACGGAGGAAATGGCAAAAGGTGTTATTGGAAATGAAATAGACGTAAAAGGGAAGTCGCCAATTGCAGAGCATGCAGCAAGTTTGAACGAGCTTCGTGGTCGAATAAAATCTTCTCATTCCGAACAAGCAAAAAGTGAACGATTGAAAACCGAACTAATCACCAATGTAAGTCACGATTTACGGACACCATTAACATCCATCATTACGTATACCGATTTGTTGAAAAATCCAAGCATAACGGATGAAGAGCGAGCATCCTATATTGCGATATTGGATAAAAAATCAATGCGATTGAAAACATTAATTGAAGATTTGTTTGAAGTGTCTAAAATGGCATCGGGCAATATGGAACTAGATAAGCGAAAAGTAGATCTTACGCAATTATTGCAACAAGCCGTTGCAGAGCATCAAGAAGATATTGATAAATCAGGACTTGAATACCGTGTAACGATCGGTACAAAACCTATTATGTCTTATGTGGATGGCCAAAAATGGTGGCGAGTACTCGATAACTTAATCATTAACACATTGAAATATGCACTCCCAAATACTCGAGTGTATATCAATTTAGACCAAGTCAATAGAGAAGCCGTTTTCGTTATTAAAAATATAGCGAAGTATGAACTTGGTAATGACGTTAATGAATTAACCGAGCGATTCAAGCGAGCAGACACTTCCCGACACACAGATGGATCAGGTCTAGGTCTTGCAATTGCACAATCCATTGTGGATTTACATGGAGGCAGTCTGCAAATGGAAGTAGACGGGGATTTATTTAAAGTAACTGTAAAAATAGCGACAGTATAACAAAAGCGGGAAACCTGAGCCGGGGTTTCCCGCTTTTTTTGAGTGAAAATGATTTTAGTTGGAATTCTGAGAGGGTTAGTTGGAAAAATGAATGCTTTAGTTGGAATTCTGGAGGATTTAGTTGGAAAATAGCGTAGTTAGTTGGAAAGGGAAATTTAAGTAAGAAAAAACGGTCGCTTTTAGTTAGCGACCGTTGTTTTTTGTTTCGAGAGTTCTTTGTAAAACATAGTGTCTGGATTTGTGGTCATTCACTGGATGGAGACCGACCTTATTTAACAAGTAGTTTGCAGCATACTTGTCTTTCAGCTCTAGAAAGTAAACACATTCGCGATTGGAAATAGTATTTTTGACCAGGTAAAACCAATCTTCCATTGCTTGTTTTTGCATCAAGGTTTTTGGGGTTTTACATTTTGGGCATTTGCTTTGGCTTTTCAATTTAATGAGGCAATTTGGACAAAATAAACCAGTTCTTATTAGCGAGAGATTGATTGAATAGTTTTGTGCGATAGGTTTTGGGATAAATTCATTTGTGTGGGAAGGACAACTTGAGTTTGTGAATACGCGAACACTATTAAGCTCTTAAGGGGAATGCTTATTTTGAAGTTTTGTAAGAGAAATTGCAATTTTTTGACGTGTCGTTTTAGTTGTTGTTCGGGACATTTAAAGGAGGTTGTTTCGCCATCGACTTCACGGATCAGTTGCTTAGGGTTTCTTTGAAAATATATTTTGCCTCGGATATTTTTGATTTCTAAAATGGCAATATACTTTTTTGTAAGGATGAGGGTATCGATTTGCAAATAATTATTTTGGTTAATTTGGATATGAAGTTCTTTTAATATGGCGTAGTGTTTGGGGAAGGTCACTTGTTTTAAGAAATTGTCAACATAGCATTCTCCTCTAAATCCTGCTTCTGCTGCTTTAATCTTTTTTTCTATTTCGAGATAGATATTTTGGTCTCGAGGTAAACGGTTAAGCAAACGTTTATATACTTGTACAGTTTTAGGTATTATTCGTTGATTATCGATGAGATTTCCTCCTTTGCGACATTTATTATCATAATGTATTGAAAATACCATTTTATTAGGAGAGAATCAAGATTCGGATTGAGTAGTTGGAAAATATGAAGTGTTAGTTGGAATTTTAGAGCATTTAGTTGGGATTTTTCATGGTATAGTTGGAATAAAGAATAAAATAGTTGGAAAAACACAAAAGGGAGATGTTTCTAATGGAGATTTTAAATCAATTAAACTTCGCACGAATGTATACATTAGGAAAATTTAAACAGAGTAATGAGGCCGCTTGGGACGTAAAGCCAAATGGATTCAACAATACAATCCGTTGGAACATTGGACATGTATTTGCAACAATGGAATCACTTACGAAACGAGCAATTCCTTCCTATGAGCCCGTGAATTCAGAGTGGTTACCCCTATTTGTTCCTGGAACAAACCCGGATAATTGGCAAGTAGAGCCTCCTGCAATGGAAGAACTGATACAAGCATTAGAAGCACAACCGGCACGAATAAAAACAGCACTCGAAAATAATATACAAAACCAATTAACAGAACCAATGGCAATCGGGAAATTGTATCAAATGGATACAGTAGAAGCTATTGTGCAATTTATGGTTTGGCATGAAGGTGTCCATGCTGGAATTATTCATGCTTTAAATCGCGCTACAATGGAATAAATAATGAAAGTTTATATAGTAGGATCGGTGGGGAGTGGCAAAACAACGTTAGCACGCAAAGTTGCAAGAAAGTTGCAAGTACCACACTTTGAAACGGATAACTTCGTTTGGAGCCGTCATTCCCCAGGTGGTATTCGAAATGAAATTGAAGTGCGCAATCAATTGTTACATAACGCAGTTGCACTGGATGATTGGGTGATAGAAGGGGTTCATATAGATTGGACAGATCCCGGTTTGCGAGCAGCTGATCAAATTATCTTTTTAGATATTACTGTTAAGAGACGATCCTGGCGAATAGTTGCACGATACATTCGTCAGCTCTTAAAAGTTGAAAAAGCAAATTACAAACCGACACTCACTATTTTTTTTCGAATGTTCAAATGGAATAGATACTTCGAAGAGCAAATGAAACCATCATTTCAAATGAAATTTAATAAACTTAATCATAAAGTACACCACTTTGTTACGGATAAAGAAGTAGAAGAATGGTTGAAACAAATAGAAAAAAGGATGATTGTATAGATCTTCCTTTTTTCATTCGAAGAAAAAAATGCATAATAGAGCAACCGCCTCCGAACGAGAGCCCAAACCAAAAAGAGGACACCCTCTCCCTAAAGGTCATCCTCTTCTTTTCAATTCATCTATTTCGCTTAACAAAAAATCTAATTTTCTTTGGATTTGGTTAAAGTGTTCCCTATTCCGCAAGCTTGCTTTCCTATCGATTTCATCTTTACGATTTATTTCAGATAACGCAATGCCCTCACCTATTGTATTAATGATAAAGCCAATGGAAATAATGACAGATCCAACTAACCCTACAGCCAAACCTACACGAGTCGGTAACTCATCATGGGGATCTTCAGGAAACATGTATACAAACATCCTTTACTCCATCTTTTCACTAGCATATGATGAACAACTCGCATAGGTTATTTTTTCGGCGGAACAAGTTGATGTTCAAATGCATAGATAACTGCTTGCGTTCGGTCACTCACTTCCAGTTTGGATAGAATATTGCTGACATGTGTTTTTGCTGTTTTCAATGCAATAAAGAGGGTGTCCGCTATGTCTTGATTCGTTTTGCCTTCTGCCATAAGAAGCAGTACTTCTAGCTCTCGATCAGTCAAGTCTTCATGCAGAGAATGGGTGGATCCTTGGCGCATGCGCTTCATCATTTTATTCGTCACTTCTGGCTCTAATACAGCATCTCCATTCAATGTTTTTCGAATGGATTCCGCAATATGAGTAGCCTTTGATGTTTTTAATAAATAACTAATTGCTCCTGCTTCGAGTGCAGGATAAACTTTGTCATCATCAATAAAGCTCGTTACAATCATCACTTTTGCTTCAGGCCACTTTTGCACAATTTCACGTGTAGCCTCCGCACCGTTCATAATGGGCATCACCATATCCATTAAAATAATATCTGGTTTATGGATTAGCGCCATGTCAACCGCTTCGCGACCATTCACCGCTTCCGCGACTACTTCCATATCAGGCTGGGCCTGCAAGTATGCTGATACGCCGATGCGTACCATTTCATGATCATCCGCTAGTAATATTCGAATCATTTTCTCGCTCCTCTTCATGTCCAGTTTCTTGGGCACTTGCGCTTCTTTCGATCGGCAGTTTTACCTCAACAATTGTTCCTTGTGATGGAACGGATACTACTTTGCAAGTAGCACCTATTTCAACGGCTCTTTCCTTGACGTTATCTAAGCCGTAAGAACCTGTTTTCCCGTCTGAGACATCAAAGCCGATCCCATTATCCTGTACACGGAAAATAGCGAGATTGTCTCGTTCCACGAATAATATGTCTACTTCAGTAGCTTTTGCATGTCGCAAGGTATTCGATAATGTTTCCTGAGCGATACGGAATAAATGATCCTCTGCACCTTTTGGTAAGGAAACCTCTTCTAGTCGATAACGAATGGTAAAAAATACTTTTTGTTGAAGCTCCAAGAGCAGTTCTTCCATTCCTTGCTTTAACGTCTTATTATGCAGAGCAGCTGGGCGTAAATGAAGTAACAATGCGCGCATTTCTAACTGAGCTTGCTGTACAATTTTTTCTGTTTGTAGCAATGTTTTTGACACTTCTCTTTGCTGCGACTCTTCTATTTCTACCATGGTAGTAAGAAGCATAGATGCGGCAAACAATTGCTGTGAAACTGAATCATGCAGCTCTCTTGCCAAGCGCTGTCTTTCTTGCACGATTCGTTCCTGAATAAGCTTATCTTGTGCTTCTGCTTTTTCATTCGTAATACGTTGCAATGTTTTTCGCTGGGTCAAAATGAGCTGCTCTAATTGAATGGTCGTGACATGTAGTCGCTTGGAGTAAGCATATTTTATCTTAGTTGGTACGAATGTTTCTGCCTCCAACAAAGGTCTTAAGCTTCTTTCAATTTTCTTTTCTTGATCGCGTACTTTTAGAAGTGTGTTCAATGAAAAACTAAAACTCATAAACGCTAATACTATAATAATCCAAGCACCTAAAGGGATTTGTGCATATGTAGTCTCCAGTAACGACCACCATTCTGAATCATTGGGCCATCCCCAAAGTGCATATAATAGCACTGCTGCAAGCGCTAATAAAATAAAAAAGAAGGAAAAGCCTTGACCGAAGAATATCTTCATTTACGAATCACCTCAATATCCCCAATCCAAGTGGAAACGGTGATGACGAGCTCTGAAGCGTATGCAACATCCTCTAAATACCCATCTTTTAACACGACTGACTGATTCCATAAACGTTGAATTCCACGACCAAAAATATTCGCTTCTCCAATAATCGTTGCATAATGGAGCCTAACAGGTACTTCATATGGAACATAAATTGTAACTTTTCCAAGTGACTGACGAATAGAAATAAAGGAAGTACCTTTTGGTAATACGGTTTGTGTTACATCAATCACATGCTCTCCATAGAAACTCTGCACATGAACATCTTGCCATTCATACGCATTAAACGGAGTAGTTTGTGCAGAAAATAGTTTGTTCTGAATGATACTATTGGGAGTTTCATTATATACAGTGTCAAATGGTCGTATCATTTGACGAATCGGTTCATTTCTCCAAAGTTTATAAAGTACATATATCATGATACCAATAAGTAGCAGACGTAAACTCCACATAGAAAAAATAGCGATGACAATAAAAATACATCCACCCCAGAATAAAAAACGTGCACGTCTTCGTAAACTAAAATAAATCATCCCGATGCCAAGAAGGACTAATACAATGCTGCCATTCCCAAAAACTGTAGCCTCGATAAACATAAGAAAAACAAAACAAATGAGAATAAACGCAAGCTTGTTTGTTCGGTTTTCTTTCATATTAAGTATTCCTCCTTCTTCACATAAAGATATGGAGGAGAAGATTTCTCCCCCTTTTAGACTATCCAGACTCCAATGCCTTTGCTCCGAGAGCGCTCATGCTTTTCTTATAGTTTACACAATTTCCGCTTTGGGTTGTGCATTTTTTTCTAACATTTCTAAACGTTGTTCCATAGAAGTGACTTCATGTTCTTTTTCTATCTTTGTTCCAAGGCGTTCAATGTATTGTTCCATCTCTTGGAAAGTACCGAAACTCTTTTCTTTTTGTTCTGGTTGCAGGATGCGATCCATTTGGTGATGGGCACGTGTAACGTTTTCTTTCCCCATTAATTGCAGTTGACGAACTTTCATATCTTTAATTTTATGTTTCATCTCTTCGTATTTACGCTCTAGACCGAAAAGTTCTTCGGTAGTTTGGAGAATACTATTTTGTAAGACAGAAGTTCTTTCGCTGTAAGCATCCACTTCTGCTTGGGCAAATGCTATTAAATCTTCTTCGCCACTAACAGTTGCAAGCTCTACTTGAGTTTTGCGCTTTTCAACCATTAGTATTGTCTCTCCAAGTTCTTTTTCAAGCGCTTGTTTTAATTTTCCTTGGCGTTCTAACCATTTACCAGTTTGTTCTGTTTGTTTCTCCGCTTCACGAATGTATTGATTGAGCATCGCGATTGGATTTTTCTCTTCTTTCTTATCAAATAATTTGTGTAAGTCTGCCTCTACTGAATATTTTAGTCTTTTAAAAAGTGATGTCATGTTATTTTCCTCCTTATTTTGAAAGTTCATTCCATTGTTTTTCGAAATTTACAAATGGATCATCTGATTTTACGATTGATTTAGAAAAACAAAATGATTGTTTGTTCCATTTTTTCACAACATATAACACGGTCACGATTGCTAAAATCCCGAAGAAACCAGGTACGTTTGCAACCGCTGAAAATAATCCGATGATTCCTACAGTTGCCCAAAAAATTTTCAAAAACGTAGAATCGCTTTTTAAGTAAAAATGTACCCCCGCAAAAACAACTAATGCTGATATTGCAAGACCTATTAAAGAACCTAAGCTTGCTAGTGCAACTATTCCTGCGATTATACCGAGTGCCAATAAGCCAAATTTTTTCATATGATTGTTCCTCCCTTCGTTTGTATACATAGCTTATCAATTCCACCAACTTATCCAAACGGGCTAGAACATGATTTTCATATCGGTCTTGAGGCTTAGGGGAGAGTAGTCCTATAAAATCTGCTATACTAAATGAAAAATACAAATACTGGAGAACTGAAATGAAAAGAATTGGTGCTGCTACATTAGTAATCATCTTATATTCGGCAATTGTCTTTTACTTTGGGTGGACAGTAGTCACCTGGCTGGAAGTATTCTTTCCTATAAACCACTGGCTCTTTGGAATTGTCTGGGCGCTTATCGCATATGGATTTATCATTGGAAGAATCAATCATAGTCTGCGGTTATTTAGTATTGCGGGATCTTACTGGATGATTATTATGGAATACGGGGTGCTTCTTTTTCCGATTGCCACATTAATAACGTGGATTTTCCCAAGTCAATTAAAAACAGTAGGCTATGTTGTTTTCCTTTTATTTGCATGGATTTTGATAAAAGGCACATATAATGCGTATACTCCAATAGTTCGCGAACTTTCTATTAAAATGCCTAAACAGAATTCCAATCTTACAGAATTAAAAGTAGTCGTTGCGTCTGATTTTCACTTAGGTTTATTATCCAATAAAAAGCATTTAAAAAGATTTGTGAAAAAAGCAAACGAAGAAATACCAGATTTAATATTACTCGTTGGGGATTTAGTGGATGACGATCCAATTTGGTTCGTGAAAAATGGCATGTCCGAAGTGATGAAGCAACTTACTTCTACGTATGGTGTTTATGGGGTACTCGGAAATCATGAATACTATGGCAAAAAAATTCCGCTTTTAGTAGAAGAGATGGAAGCATCCAAGGTCTGCATGTTATTAGATGAAACTATTTTGTTGGCAGATTCGTTTTATTTAACTGGCAGGGAAGACTTGACGAATAAAGAAAGAAAGCAGCTGGCAGATTTAGCGCCAGACCAACGTAACCTTCCTTGGTTTGTTATGGATCACACCCCTTCTAATTTACTGATTCCTGAAAAAGAAGGAGTAGATTTTCACGTGTCTGGTCATACGCATCGAGGTCAAATGTGGCCAAACCATTTATTCACAAGGAAGTTATTTGAGCTGGATTATGGGTATAAACAAAAAGGAAGCTTGCATGCAATCGTCTCTTCTGGATTTGGTTTCTGGGGTCCTCCAATTCGTTTAGGTAGTCAATCGGAACTATGGTCGGTACATATTAAATTCGAGGACGTGAAAGTATAATGGAAGCATGGATTACGGACTGGCTCAGTCAGTTTGGTTATCTAGGCGTATTTTTGTTAATATTAATCGAAAATATTTTTCCACCAATTCCTTCCGAAGTCATTTTAACACTAGGTGGATTTATGACGACAACTACAACGATGACCAGGTTAGGGATTGTTATTGCTTCAACTGCTGGTTCGGTTGGAGGAGCTGCAATTTTATATTGGATTGGTTCATTATTAGATGTAAATCGTTTGGAGAAAATTGTGCAGAAGTACGGTAAGTTGTTACGGCTAACGACTAAAGATGTCCAAAAAGCAAATGTATGGTTTGAGAAATATGGCGTTTGGGCCGTGTTTTTCGGAAGATTAGTTCCACTTGTTAGAAGTCTTATTTCGATTCCCGCGGGGATGTCGAGGATGAGTTTTGGGTTATTTCTTTTATTCACGACATTAGGAACTCTAATTTGGAATACAGTGTTAGTTTCAGTGGGAGCAGCGGTCGGTGAAAATTGGGATGAAATTGTAGGGTATATGGATATATACTCCAATGTAGTGTATATTATTTTAGCTATTATTGGTATTATATTTTTAGGTTGGTATTTCAAAAAAACGTGACTAAGGAGATTTTATGGAATTTTTAGAATTAATAAAGGCATTAATATTAGGTTTTGTAGAAGGTATGACAGAGTTTGCTCCTGTTTCGTCCACAGGTCATATGATTATTGTTGATGATATGTGGCTGAAGACGGAGACCTTTTTAGGAATGTATTCAGCAAATACATTTAAAATTGTTGTACAGTTAGGATCCATTTTAGCGGTAGTTGTGGTGATGTGGAAACGATTGTTTAGTTTAGTAGGACTATATAAAATAGAGACTGAGCAGTCGAGCAAGCAGTTCAATTTGTTACATGTAATCGTCGGAATGCTTCCTGCAGTTATTTTAGGATTTGCTTTTAAAAATTTTATCGATGATTACTTATTTCATGTAGAATACGTAATTATTAGTCTTGTGGCCGGAGCTATTTTAATGATTATTGCGGATAAATTTGGACCGAAAAAACCATCCATCGTTAGTTTAGATCAAATTTCGTATGGGCAAGCATTTAAAGTGGGCTTGGTACAATGTCTATCTTTATGGCCAGGGTTCTCTCGCTCAGGAGCAACCATTTCCGGTGGGGTACTATTCGGGATGAGTCATAAAACAGCTGCAGATTTTACGTTCATAATGGCAGTTCCAATTATGGCTGGGGCAAGCTTAGTTTCTGTGTTAAAAAACTGGGAACAAATTAATATGGATGATATTGGGTTTTATGTAGTAGGTTTTATTAGTGCATTTGTATTCGCACTTATCTCCATCAAGTTTTTCTTGAAATTGGTATCGCGAATCAAACTAGTACCATTTGCGATCTACCGTATCGTGCTGGCGGTAGTGCTAGCGATCATCGTATATATGTAAAAAAGAGAGGGCAGACATTTTTAGATGTCTGCCTTTTGTATGTAGACTTTGTTCCTATGTACAACTACAAACACAATATGTTAGATTAAAAAAGTAAATAAAACACAATATATAGTATGTGAACGATGAATTGGTACCTTTATGGTTTAAAAGGGAATTCGGTAAATAAGCCGAAGCTGTCCCCGCAACTGTGAGTGTGGACGACTGTTGAAATAGCCACTTCGAGCAATCGAGGGAAGGTCGACAGAAGGATGAAACACGAGCCAGTAGACCTGCCTCTTCATCGGTGAAGCAACACTTTCTTCGGGGGTTGAGAGGTGGGGGCGAGAGACTCTCTTTCAATCGATCGATCTGTCTTGTTGTTTCCTACTTTTTAAAACGTGAGCGATGACTCAGCCGAAGAGGCTTGGAGCATCGCTTTTTTGTTTTGTATTAGGGGAGTGCCACATAACCAGGGGTGAGTACCACATAACCAAGTCTGAACACCACATTCATAAACAAGGAGGAGTTTATATGACCACAATCTCAAATACAACCAAACAAGAAGTATTACATAATCTAACAAAGGAATTTGGTGAAGAAAATATAGCGCCACTTATTAAATCACATGAAAGATGGATGAAGAAATTTCCTCAGGGATCGACCTCTGCTTGGTCTAAATCGATGTCGCTAGAAGCACTAAGCTTTTTAGATGAACAAGAAACATATTGGACATTTGTTGCAGCACGTATTCATTTAGCAGATGTATATGAAAAAGTGGCTGTATATAGAAAAACAACAGCTGATGCAGTTTATGGTAAGTTTGCGGGTAATGTACAAGCATTAGTTGCAAAAGGACTTTATGATAAACGGATTGCAGAAGCATATTCTTTGGAAGAGCTACAACAATTAGCGGAAATAATCGTACCTAAGCGAGACTTTTTATTTACCTATATTGGTTTAAAAACATTACTCGATCGTTATGTCGCAAAAGACTTCGATAAATCGATTGTAGAACTTCCGCAAGAACGCTGGCTAATTATTGCAATGACACTTATGAAAGATGAGCAAGAAAATAGATTAGCCAAAATTAAAGAATCATACTGGGCAATGAGTAATTTATATATGACTGTTGCAACGCCTACACTTTCAAATGCAGGGAAGCCTCATGGACAGCTATCTAGCTGTTTCATAGACACGGTAGATGACAGTCTTCAAGGAATTTACGATAGTAATACAGATATAGCGACACTGTCAAAATTCGGTGGTGGTATCGGTATTTATATGGGGAAAGTTAGAAGTCGTGGTTCTTCTATTCGCGGATTCGTTGGTGCATCAAGTGGCGTACTACCTTGGATTAAACAATTAAATAACACAGCAGTAAGTGTGGATCAACTTGGGCAGCGTCAAGGGGCAATCGCTGTTTATCTAGATGTTTGGCATAAAGATATTTTCACGTTTCTAGATTTACGTTTGAATAATGGGGATGAACGTCTTCGTGCGCATGATATTTTTACAGGTGTATGCTTGCCGGATTTATTTATGGAAAAAGTAGAGGCTCGGAAAGAATGGCATTTATTTGATCCACATGAGGTTCGTCAATTAAAAGGCTATTCTTTAGAAGATTTTTACGATGAAAAACGTGGAGAAGGTTCCTTCCGAGAAAAATACGTAGAATGTGTAAATGATAGCCGATTATCTCGTGAAACTGTTCCGGCAATTGACTTGATGAAACGAATTATGCGTTCTCAACTGGAAACAGGTGTGCCGTATATGTTTTATCGCGACGAGGTAAATCGTAGTAATCCAAACAAGCATGAGGGTATGGTGTACAGTAGTAATTTATGTACCGAAATATTCCAAAACCAAAGTGCCACTTCATTTGAATCGATTGAATTAGAAGACGACGTCATTGTGACTCGTCGAAAAGCGGGGGATTTTGTTGTTTGTAACTTATCTTCTATTAATCTTGGACGAGCGGTTCCAGCAGATGTGTTGGAGCGTTTAATTAAAATCCAAGTGCGCATGCTCGATAATGTGATTGATTTGAATATGATTCCTGTTCCACAAGCAGAACGCACAAATGCGAGATATCGTGGGATTGGCCTAGGAACATTTGGTTGGCATCATTTGCTTGCCTTGAATAGTATCCGCTGGGAATCAGACGAGGCTGTGGAGTTCGCAGATACGTTATATGAAAGAGTAGCTTACTTAACAATTCAAGCGTCGAGCGAACTTGCGAAAGAAAAAGGGGCATATCCTTTATTCGAAGGGTCGGACTGGCAAACAGGAGCATATTTTGAAAAACGTCAATATGAAAGCGAAGAATGGAATAAACTGCGCGATCAAGTTGCTGAAAATGGAATTCGTAACGGCTACTTAATGGCAGTGGCGCCGAACTCATCAACATCTATTCTAGCTGGAAGTACGGCGAGTATCGATCCGATATTCCAAAAATCATACTCAGAAGAGAAGAAGGATTACAAAATTCCAGTAACTGTGCCAGATCTTAATTCGGAAACGACATGGTTTTACAAGTCAGCATACTTCATTGATCAACACTGGACTTTAAAACAAAATGCCGCACGTCAGCGCCATATCGATCAAGGTGTTTCATTAAACTTATACGTACAAAATACAATCAAAGCTAAGGAATTACTAGATATACACTTGGATGCTTGGAATAGCGGGCTAAAAACGACCTATTACGTTCGTTCTACTTCGGTTGAATTAGTCGATTGTGATTCTTGTTCAAGCTAAGGAGGAAATATATATGCAGTTAGAAAAAAGAAAACTAATGGATAAAGAAGCACCGAACCGTTCGACGGGAATTGTGAACGGCCAAAGTTCGAATATATTAAACTGGGACGATGTACAATTTAGTTGGGCTTATCCAAAGTATAAAAAAATGCTCGGAAACTTTTGGACACCGTTTGAAATAAATATGAGTAATGATATTAAGCAGTTCTCGCAGTTAAATGTAGCGGAGCGAGATGCATTCTTGAAAATAATCGGGTTGCTTGCACTTTTAGATAGTGTGCAAACTGATTTTGCAGGGAAAGTAGCTGACTTTTTAACCGATTCTAGCTTAAATGCACTGATGATAATCTTGGCACAGCAAGAAGTGATTCATAATCATTCTTATTCCTACGTACTTTCTAGCATAGTATCGAAAGATGAGCAAAACCATGTGTTTGATTTTTGGCGCACGGAGCCTGTTTTACAAAAGCGAAATGATTTTGTATTGAATGGTTATGAAGAATTTGCAGAGCAGCCAAATGTCGATAGCATGCTGCGCTCGATTGTGTATGATGTCATTTTAGAAGGATTATTTTTCTATTCGGGGTTTGCTTTTTTCTATCACCTTGCACGACATCAAAAAATGGTAGGAACAAGTACAATGATTAACTATATAAACCGGGACGAGCAGTTGCATGTTGATTTATTCGTGAAGATTTATCAAGAACTATTAGCGGAATATCCAGTGTTTGATACACCAGAACGTGCAGTTGAGGTAGAGTCAATTTTCCGTGAAGCAGCGCAACTAGAAGTAGACTGGGCACGTGAAATTATTGGAGATAAAATAGACGGCCTTGATGTAGAAGATGTCGAAGCATACATCTACTTTTACGCCAATGTACGTTGCTCTCAGCTAGGCTACGACCGACCGTTCCCTGAGTATCGCAAAAATCCGTTGAAATGGATCAAAGCATACGAGGAAGTAGATTTAGGAAAAACCGACTTTTTCGAACAAAAATCCCGCCAATACGTCAAAGTGAATGTACAAGATAATGGATTTGATGATTTATAATTTTTTTGTGGGAATAAATGGATTAGAGAGACGGGATTAGGTAGGGTAGCAACCAAATGAAGAAGAGCCCCTTTTAGCAGCAAAAAAGGGCTCTCCTATAATAAAAGTTTCGCATCCTTTTATTCATTTAAATGGAAGGATGCTTTATTATGATTCAATCCATTCTAAAATTTCAATCCTATTACCAAATGGATCATGTACATAAATTCTATTTGCTCCTGGTAAATCTGTATCTACGGCAAAGCTAACTTCATTATTTGTTAAATGCATTTTCAGTGCATCTAGATTTACAACGTCAAATGCAGGATGTGCCTTTTTGGCTGGAGCAAATGGTTCTTCAATTCCGATGTGAATCTGATAGGTACCAAATTCGAACCAAACGCCACCTTTTTTTCTTAACGTCTCTGGCTTTTCTACTTCATGAAAACCTAATACTTCACCAAAAAACTTTCTAGCTATTGTTTCTGAACCTCTAGGAGCGGCGAGTTGAACATGGTCGATGGATTTAAAAAAAAATGACATGGCGAATCCTCCTCATTTTGTTCTAGTTTAAGCTTATCCTAATCAAAGGTATTTGGAAATTTTATTGTAATTATGCTTTTGTATAAGAAATACTTATGAACGATTACAATCGGTCGAAAAGTCTTGAAAATCGGTTGAATAGTTAACATAATCGGTCGAATACCCCAAACATCGGTCGAATACTATGCATAATCGGTCGTATCCCCAAAATAATCGGTCGAAAAAAGGTTTTCAGCATTACTAAGGAGGAAACCTTTTGAATTTTCATCACTATTTTCGCAAGATGTCGATTAGTAATTCATACAAATGCGTTTTTTCTTGAAGTAAATGGCAAAGGGAGACCAATTCCGCATTGAGAGCAACCAATATGCCAATGAGAGCAACCAATTCAACCGGGAGAGCAACCAAATGGCATCTGCCTCTTCACCAGGCGGAAACCACTCACATTTTCAACAAAATTTTATTCACCGTATTCTGATTCCGCGCAGTAGATGCCATTCTAAGTTTCTTCTCGAAAAAATTATTCGTAAACTTGGTTTTGTGATAACTTTTCGATAGACTAATAATGATGTTTTTACGATTCCAGACGACGAATTCATCATCCACTAATTCAGCGAGAGCTACTTGCTGCTCATTCGATGTTTCATTTGCCAAAAACATAATATACACTTGTTCTTTGGCGAAGATGGGATGCCGCTGAATCTCTTCCAGCTCTTCTCTCGACCGGACGATGACTGGTATTTCAAAATTATATTTTTCAAGAAGTGCAGTCTCAATTGCAGTCACGTCGAAAGCAGCATTATCAAACATAACATTCCCGGTCTGAATATACGTCCGCACATTTTCATAGCCCATTTCTTCAAACAGCGCTTTCAATGACTTCATATCTACTTTATTTTTAGCGCCCAGATTAATTCCGCGAAGTAAAGCAACAAACGCCACCCTCATCACTCCTTAGTTAATAGATCTAGTTCTATATTAACCAAGCCACAGCTGATTCGTAAAACTTAAAACTAATACGAATAAAAATAATGCTCCCAAAACCAAGTCCACTTTTCCAATCGAAATCGTGTGAAAATAACTATTTCTCGGTTCTCCAGTAAAGCCCCTTACCTCCATAGCAAACGCCGCACGCTCCGCTTTTCGAACAGCACCAGTGAGGAACAATATATACACAATCCCAAACACGATTGAAAATAAAGACATAAGCACAATCTTTTTTTACTGCCCAGATTTCAACATATTAAAGACCTCTATGCGAAGGACTATTTATACTCATCGAAACCGTCATCACTAAATGCTTATATTCTTCAGAACGGGCATGTGTAAATGACTCTTCATAAAACGCAAACACATCGTGAATATCTCCATGAATACCACTTGCATAATGCATGGAATCGTTGAAAACCCCACGCTCTTTCGCACGATCTACTTCTCGGTAAATAACATCCATATAATTTGGATTATTCATAGGGTAGAGAGC
This sequence comes from Psychrobacillus sp. L3, assembly GCF_042945595.1. Taxonomy (GTDB): domain Bacteria; phylum Bacillota; class Bacilli; order Bacillales_A; family Planococcaceae; genus Psychrobacillus. The sequence continues at coordinate 225,092 of NZ_CP168493.1, forward strand.
GAATTGGGAAGATACATATTGCTTAGTCGTATCTTTATTTGCGACTTCATCGTCCCTATCCAAATGAACATCCCCAGCAGTATCACCAGGACAACCGGCAGAAAATGAACCAGATAACGCAATATGCAACCCAGTTTTCGCAGCGTGTAACGTAATGGCTTTTGCGACATTAAACACATGGACTTCTTTCCCTCGAATTACCGTAGACACATCATCTGTATGCATCCACACATTCGACGTATCCGTTTCTTGTAGAGCTCCTTTAATGACAGAAATAAAATCATTGGTCATCGGATGCAAGGAAAAACGAAAACCGACAATTGAGCTTAAACCACATTGCATAATAAAACCTCCTAAAATTTATCATAAAAAAAGACTACACCCGTGAAGATGCAGCCACTTATCCAATATGAAAAATCCCGGAAAGTCACCGCACTTCCTCACACAGGTATTATCCTAATCGAGTAATAAGGGATTGGAGCAAAAAGCTCGCATCTCAGCCAAAGTGGACACCCCTGGTGCAGAAAACGGTATTTAGTTTGCCAAATTGCTATAAAACAATCTGATTTATTTATGTGGCCCCAGTATACCCTATGAAATTTTCGATGTAAATGCAGTTGCAAAATTAAGTACTTTCAGCCATGCTTAAGCTATCAGGATATTTGGAGGTTGCAATTTTGGAAAAAATATTGATTACACGCAAGTTGTCGGATGAAATGGTGAAACCATTAAAAGAAAAGTTTGAAGTAAAGATGTGGCATAGGGATGATTTGCAAATGAGTTATGAGGAGTTAAAGGCTGAAGCAAAAGACGTTCATGCAATTTGGACAATGCTTTCCGATAAAGTTGATCGCGCATTAATTGAAAGTTTGCCAAATTTAAAAGTGATTAGTAATTTAGGGGTTGGATATAATAATATCGATGTGAAGGCAGCGAAAGAACGTGGAATTATTGTAACGAATACTCCAGGAGTTTTAACAGAAACTACTGCAGATTTAGCTTTTTCCTTATTACTAGCTACCGCTCGTCGTGTAATGGAGGCAGAGCGTGATCTTCGTGCAGGTGAGTGGAAGTCACGGTCACCAATGCAATATACAGGGATGGATGTTTTTGGTGCAACGCTCGGCATCATTGGAATGGGACGTATCGGGGAAGCAGTTGCAAGACGTGCAAAAGGATTTGACATGAACGTTCTTTACCATAATCGAACACGAAAAATTGAATCAGAAGAAAAGTATGGATTTGCATATGCAGAGCTGGATACACTACTAAAAGAATCTGATTTTATTGTGTTATTAACACCATTGACTCTTGAAACGAAGGGATTAATTGGAGCGCGAGAACTAGACATAATGAAAGAAACCGCAGCAATTATTAACGTAGCTCGCGGTGGAATCATTGATGAACAAGCCCTATACGAAGCGCTAAAGACAAATAAAATCTGGGCAGCTGGCCTCGATGTATTTGAAGTAGAACCAGTTCCATTGGATCACCCATTACTAACATTACCAAATGTTACAGTTTTACCGCATATCGGTAGCGCTACTATTCGTACTAGACTTGCTATGATGCAAATGAACGCAGAAGCTATAGAAGCAGTTTTAGAAAATAGAGAGCCAGAAAATCGTGTAGTTTAACCTAGAAAAGAAGCCTAATTGTCGAGAACAAGTCGACTTAGGGCTTCTTTTTTAGGTTTATTTCCTGGGAAATCGACAAGAAAGAGAAATTTTCTTCCTTTTATATAGAGATATGTAAATATGTGAATTTGGTATGCATTGGTGGAAATAAACTTTTCATCCACATTTAAAAGAATAGAAATGGAGTTTATTTCTTAATTATCTAAAACAAATGGATCATTTACTTAAAAGTTCCAAAAAGGCGATGGACAAACGCTTGTTACATAAATGGTGAAGAGAAGACGCTCTCAAAGGAGGCTCACGGTTTTCATATTATCCTTCATTTTACAATTAATAATATATTGTCAGCAGTTGCCCATTTGTTTGTAGGTACTACCTTGTATTTTACACCGGACTTTAATTTATTGTCTTTAATATCGAAAATACCAACTGCACCTTTACGAGAAGAGAAACGATATTGTGCTTGAATCATACTTCCGTCTTCGCTTTGTAATTTTACGCTTCGGCCAGCAAATAACTCCATACCGGGATCTTTTTCTAAAGTTAATTGGAATGATTTGTTGTCTATTGCTTCTGCTGTCTTGATTGTAAGTGGTGCAATCTCATTCGTGTTAAAGGAGGGATTTTTAATCAATGCCCAGTCAGACGACACAGTATACTTTGTGCTGGGTGTTAAAGTTTGTCCGTCTGGTAAACGGAACTTTGGTGCTTGTCTACCATCTGCTGCTTGTGTAAACGGGACATAATTCGCGATTATTTTTTCTCCATTACTTGATTTAATTGTTAATGTACGATCTCTTAAAGAAGAGATTACTTGATATTTTTTCCCGTTTTTATCTATATTTTCATTATTTACTTGGAAAGCGAGGTTACCTCTATCAGGACGATATGCTTCAATAATATTAGCATAGTCAGTTACGCCATCTTCTTTAAAAGATTCAATTTCAAATGTATCGCTTGTAACCTGTTTAGCGTGACGTATATTGATTTTCTCATCACTTGCTTCAAAGGTTTGGTCCTCTCCTCCTTTATAGTTAACTGTATAAGCTGTTCCAGGCTTTTGTATGGTTACAGGCACAATATAGGTGCTTTTTGCTCCAGTCTTTAACCTAGGAACATTGACAATGCTCATCTCATTATCAAATTTAAAACTTTGCTTAATTTTATCTATGTTAGCCGGATTAACTTCCTCGTCTAGCAATGGCTCTGCGAACGTTATTTGTAGTGTCATTGCATTTAAAGGCTGTAACCCCGTAATTTGGGTATCCTTTTGAGTTTCTTTTTGGATTTGTTCTTGCTTTTGTTTACTTTGTTTTTGGGGAGTAATACATCCTGTTAATGCTAGTGTTAATCCAAGTGCTATAAGTATGAATGTTCTGATTGCCTTGTTCATTTTGTCAGCTCCAAGTCCTTATTTTTTATGATGCATAAAATCAGCTTAGCCAGTAATTTTACTCTACATTCAGTTATATAAGCTTGTTGAATAGCAAGGTTATATAAGAACTTAAATGATCCATTACAAACAAATCTAAAAAAATCTAAAATATGTATGAAAAATCGCTTAACATATTCATTAGAAATTACTTGGTCTTATGATAGAGTATTTGCTTAACGTGCCTACAAATATTCGAATAAATATCTTTTCTTTTATATTTCAGAAATTAACTAGTTTTTTACACTTTTTACTTTCTTTATTTGCAATGATTATCTAAGTCTAGTAGTGATAACAGTTACGATTTAGATGTTCCGGATTTTTGGGAATTTTAATGCGGAAATTGTTATGGTTTTAGGAGGTTTAAATTTTAAAAATAAGGGTATACAAGAAGGAGGGAAGCACGGTGCATCTAATTAGGAAATAGAGAGAAGAGGGAAATTTCATGAGGAAAGTAGTGTTGTTTTTTTCATTGTGCACGCTTTTAGTTCTAGCCGCGTGTAGTAATGGTACAAGTAAGGATAGTATTAAGGTTATTAAATTTGCAGATGCAGGATGGGACAGTATTCGGGTTCATAATAGTATCGCGCAGCTAATTGTAGAAAAAGGATATGGATATAATACCGAGGTTACAAGTGGTACATCAGCAGCTACGATGCAAGCACTCGAACAAGGAGATATAAATGTCTATATGGAAGTATGGACAGACAATATTAAAGAGGTTTATGAAAAGGCAATAGATAGCGGGAAAGTTATTAAAGTATCTACAAATTTCGATGATAACTCGCAAGGATTATATGTTCCAACTTACGTAATTGAAGGAGACGCTAAAAGAGGCATTAAACCAGTTGCTCCCGATTTAAAAACTGTGGAAGACTTAGTGAAGTATCCGCAGATTTTCCAAGACCCCGAAGATAAGGACAAAGGACGCATTATCGGCGCCCCGTCAAGTTGGGTTGTTAGTGAACAATTGGAGACGAAACTTGAAACATATGGACTTGACAAACAATTTAACTACCTAGCACCCGGGTCTGATTCTGCAATTGTTGCTGATCTTGCCGGTGCCTACAAAAAAGGGAAGCCATGGGTAGGTTACTATTGGTCACCAACATGGGTTACAGCAAGTTATGATTTAACACTTCTAAAAGATAAACCTTATGACAAAAAAACATGGGATGAAAATAAAGGGACGGAATTTCCACCAAACGACGTGGTAATTGCTGTGAATAAAGACTTAGTAACGCAAGCAAAAGATGTTGTAGACTTTTTAAGTAAATATCATACAAGCAGTGAGTTAACGGAAGATGCACTTAAATACATGAATGAAAAAGGTGTAGAACCAGAAGAAGCTTCACGTTGGTGGATGAAAGAACATGAAGACGTTTGGACAACTTGGGTGTCTGATGAAGTTGCGAAAAAAGTGAAAGCAGCTTTGAAACAATGATTCATGTTACAAAAAATCTAACCAAGAAATGTGAGGTGTCAGAGGCTGTTTAAATCTAACAGTCCGAGACTTATGAATGAATTTCCTGATATACGTATACCAATAGGCAATGGTGTGGAAAAATTTATTGATTTTTTAGCAGCAAACTTTGATAGTTTTTTTGACTTTATATTCGTTATTTCCTCTGCAATGATTAAGGGGCTGGAAGCCGGTCTTCTTGCCATCCCTTGGTGGTTGCTTATTATCGTTATATTTTCATTGGGATGGTATTTTACTTCTTTATACGGTGGACTCCTATTTGCTCTTTTTATGTTTCTAATAGGCACTTTTAATTTGTGGCCACAAACGATGACTACTATATCGATTGTATTAATATCCGTAATTCTTTCTCTTGTCATTGGTATCCCTTTTGGCATTTGGACAGCGTTTAGTAAAACAATGTCTGCAATTATGCGACCAATACTAGACGCCATGCAAACAATGCCAAGTTTTGTTTATTTAATACCAGTTATTTTCTTCTTTCCCCTAGGGAATGTACCCGCAGTGATAGCTACCATTATTTATGCGTTGCCCCCGGTTATTCGATTAACCGAACTCGGAATTCGTAATGTGGATCAAGAGATAGTGGAATCCGCGCAATCATTTGGATCGTCTAGATCACAAATGCTTCTTAAAGTAGAGCTGCCACAAGCATTACCGACTATAATGGCGGGAGTAAACCAGACGACAATGATGGCGCTTGCTATGGCGGTTGTTGGATCGATGGTTGGAGCACAAGGCCTCGGAGAAAGAGTGCTGTACGCCATCAATCGAATCGATATTTCATTAGGTTTTGAAGCGGGAGTTAGTATTGTTTTTTTAGCGATCATCATTGACCGCATTACAGGCGGAATCGCGAAGCGCCTTCAGAAACACGGGAGGGATTCAGCATGACCGTAAAACTAAAAATTGAACATGTATCTAAGATATTTGGACCTAGACCTAAAAAAGTGATTCCTATGGTTCAGGATGGTGTATCCAAAGAAGAGATACTTGCCAAAACTGGCCATACAGTTGGAGTTTATGATGCTTCCATGGAGATAATGGAAGGCGAAACCTTTGTCATTATGGGACTCTCTGGTAGCGGTAAATCGACGTTAATACGTTGCTTAAACTTATTGAACCGTCCGACATCCGGTGCTATTTACGTAGATGGTGAAAATGTAGTTGGATACAATAAAAACCAACTAAAATACTATCGTCAGAAGAAAATTGCAATGGTATTTCAACACTTCGGTTTATTTAGCCATCGTACGGTACTAGAAAACATCGAATACGGATTAGAAGTTAGAGGTATGCCTAAAGTCGAACGTCAGCAAATCGCACAAAAGCATTTAGAAACAGTGGGACTCAAAGGATATGAAAATCAATATCCTGATGAACTTTCCGGAGGGATGCGTCAACGTGTAGGAATTGCGAGAGCGCTAGCCAACGATCCAGACATATTACTAATGGATGAGCCTTTTAGCGCCTTGGATCCTTTAATTCGCAGGGAAATGCAGCTTGAATTACTCGATATACAAAACCGTCTTCAAAAAACAATTATTTTCATCACACATGATGTCAATGAAGCCTTCAAAATAGGAGATCGTGTGGCAGTAATGAAAGATGGAAAAGTAGAACAAATTGGAACTCCGGAAGAAATTCTAGATAAACCAGCAAGCAATTACATCTCTGAATTTATCCGAGACATTGATCGTTCAAAGATATTACAAGCGGAAAATATTATGATGAAACCATATGGCTTAGTCTCATTAAAAGATGGGTTAAATGTAGCGATACAAGTTATGCGCGAAAATGGCATATCGAGTGCGTTTGTAGCAGACCGAAAACGTCAATTGCAAGGGATTGTAACAATAGATCAAGCAATTGAAGGGCGTAAACAGAAAAAAACGTTGCAGGAAGTCATGTCTTCGGACGTAAAAACTGTTCGTCCAGACGAATATGTGCAAGATATTATTCCATATGTTCTTGATTCCAAATATCCGCTAGTTGTTACAGGTGAGGACTTGACTATTATGGGAATTATCCTACGTGTTCATGTATTAGCAAGTTTGATAAGTGACAACATAGAAGAATAAAATAGTATTAATCCAGTATCCATTTTAAAATTTAAAACAATTAGTAATGAAATCAAAAAAATGCAAAAACTACATTGTTTGTGATAACTGTTCTGTTGGTTCTATTGACTTATTTTAAAAATATGAAACCAGTGTTTAAGAGACTATTTAATTAGATATAATGAGGAAAAAATAAAAAGGACTGTCGTAATTGATGCGAAAGTCCTTTTTATTTTGAGTAAACAGAACTTAAAATGTAATGGAGATATGATATAATTTTAGTATATTTCTCCATTAAAGGTAGTGACGAAAGTGCTTATTCATCCATCGCAGAATAATTTAATAGAATTACAAGGTGAATATTCTTTCCCGCTGGTTGCCCTTTCGATTATTCTTTCGTGTATAGTTACATACACCGCATTTGTAATGAATAATCGGGTTCAAAGTAATAGTTTTTTTCACCGAAAATTTTGGTTTGTTCTTGCTTCTATCGCGATGGGATTTGGTATTTGGACGATGAATTTCGTCGGTATGTTTGCTTTTTCCTTACCTATCGCCATTTATTACGATCGTTTATCAACGATCGTTTCCATCATACCAGCGATTGTCGCCTCCTTTCTCGCATTTTATTTAGCTAATCGTCCCCAAAAATCTATTTGGGATATTCTTACGTTTAGTTTGGTCATAGGTATAGGAGTTTCAACGTGTCACTTCGTTAGTATGTTGGGAATGAAAACGGAAGCAATTTATACATATAAACGAAGCATACTCTTCTTGTCTGTCGCTATTTCTGTAGTAATTCCAATTATGGCGAGTGTTGTTTTTTTAAAATTACAGCGATATGTGGAAAGTCGCACACTTCATCTATGCATGGCACTTGCCTTAGGTTTGGCCATTTCTGGAGCCCATTATACTTGGTTGAGTTCGATGAGTTTTTATCTCCCTAAGCATTATTCACCGCATCCAAGGATTTTTCAACTGATCAACATGGATTTGTTAGCTGTCTTTGTGGCGATTGGTATGACATTACTCTTAAGTTTTCTTCTTTTATCGAGTCTTATGGATAAGTACATAGAATATAGAGCGAGTTATTATGACGCGCTAACTAAACTGCCTAATCGTCGTTTATTTGAGCAAAAAATAAAAAAGACGGAGTTTCCTCAAAGTTTGGCTATTTGGCATTTACATGGGTTGGAACATGTAAATCGAGAACATGATTATCAATTTGGTGATAAGGTAATCCAACAATTAGCATTACGATTGAGAGCATTAGTACCCTCTATGATGGAGCTCTATCGTATTGATGGACACCGCTTTGCATTCCTCACCCATCATATAGATGGTGTGGATTATTTACAAAAAGAAATGGAGGCCGTAGCAGAATATCTCCGTGAGCCACTTATAGTGGAGAATTATGAAGTGAATATCTCTGCTGTGTGCGCCATATCAAGAGCAAACAATATAGAGGAAACGGCAAATATATATACGAATGCACAGGCTGTATTAAACTATTCTTCCATCGAATTCAATTACGAAATTATTCACTATGATTCGACTATACATACGTATGCACTTGGGCTTGAAATCGTAGAGGATATTGGGCGAGCAATGGAACAAGAAGAGCTGTTTCTTGTATATCAGCCAAAAGTAAACGTAGTCACCAATAAAGTTACAGGAGTTGAAACATTGCTTCGTTGGAATCATCCGACATACGGATTTCTTTCTCCAGGCGTGTTTATCCCTATTTTAGAAGAAAATAATCGAATGGTTGTCGTGACGGATTGGATTATTGAAAAAGTTTGTCGACAAATAGCAGATTGGCGAAATGAAGGAGTATTATTTCAGCAAGTGGCCATCAATATTCCTGGCCAATATGTTACTTCAAGTCGTTTATTAAACGTATTAAAACATAAATTGGACAAATATAAATTAGAGTCCCATCTAATAGAACTTGAAATTACAGAAACTAGTTTTGTGAAAAATATCGAAGAGGCAATAAGAGCAGTTAATACCTTCCGTCAAGAAGGTTTTTCAGTAGCGCTGGATGATTTTGGGACAGGAGTATCATCTCTATCTTATTTAAAAAAGATGCCTATTTCTACATTGAAAATTGACAAATCTTTTATTGACGATGTTCCACATTCCGAAAAAGATTCATCCATAATAAAAGCTATTATAGCGTTAGGAGAATCCTTAGATTTAACGATTGTATTCGAAGGAGTCGAAACAAAGGAACAAGTAGAATTTCTAGCAACTACTTGTGAAAGTCCAATTATTCAAGGGTATTATTTTGCCAAACCAATGAAAGTGGATGAACTTGTTCAGTGGAGCAAAGTATTTGAACAACCATCCAAAATTCCGAGCCGAACATAACTGCCTCTCTACTACAGAGTGGCAGTTAACTAGTCTTTGCGATTTACTTCATAAATTTCTTTTCATGGTTAAGAAGCCATTCTTTTCTCCATAAGCCACCTGCATAACCAGTTAATTTTCCATTTGAACCAATAATTCGATGACAAGGAATCACAATACTGAGCTTATTTTTTCCGTTTGCACTACCCACTGCACGAATTGCTTTTTCATTTCCGATAGAAACTGCAATATCCTTATAAGATCCAGTTTGTGCATAAGGAATCGCTGTCAAAGCATGCCAAACGGTTTTCTGAAATTCGGTACCTACATTAATGTAAGGGAATGAAAATTCCTGACGAAATCCATTAAAATATTCATCCATTTCGGAATAACAATTTTGAAGTACAGCAGGAGTCTCCTTAGTCAACTGATGAGTAACTACGTTTTCATCTGAAAACATAATCGAAGTTATTGCTTCTTCTGTCCCCACAATCTCTAACGCACCGATAGGAGTAGGATAATCTACTTGGAAAATTTTACTCATATAAAAACCTCCATTTTCGTATAGTCTTTAATTTCAATTATAGACTATAAGACTATTTAATGCGGAAATTGCATTAAAAAAGAGCCGGAATTCATAAGAACTCGGCTCTCTTCAGACATTTATTCTACGATTAATTTACCAGCCATTTTATCATGTCCTACACCACAAAGAAGAGAGCAGTAATAATCATATTCCCCAGCTTTGTCTACTACGAATTCAGCCGTTTCGCCACCCTTGATATCTACATTGTATTCATCAATACCAATACCATGTGCGCCAGCATCGTTTACAAGTGTAATTTTAACAGTGTCGCCTACTTTTGCTTTGATTTCTTTAACATCAAATTCAAAGTTTTTTGCAGTTACTGTCGCCTCAACTACGTTACCAGTTGGTTCTACAGTTGATTCATCTGGTGCAGCAACTTCCTCTGTTGCTTTGTCTTCGGTAGCTTTATCTTCGCTAGATTTATCAGATCCACAAGCAGCAAGAGCAAATACTAACATGGATAAGATTATTAAACTAAAAAGTTTTTTCAAGATGTTATACCTCCATTTTTTATGAAACTCTATACAACTATAGTTTTTATTTTAAAAAAAAACAACTTTAATAAAAAATATTTTAATGAAAAAACTTTTAACTTTCAAAAATTGTTCACAAGTGGTAACATTGCTTACTGGAATAATAAAACAAATAATAGGAGGTTATTGAATTGAACAAAAAAGTAAAATACGGTTCAGCATTATTAGCTGCATCGCTTATGTTAGCGGCATGTTCTGATGATAATTCGTCAAAAACAGATAAAGAAAAGAACAATGACAAAAAATCAGAAGATGTTAGCTATAAGAACTTCTCGAATTTTGGATATGATCTTCAACTTACAAGACATGTACCATTCGAGGGAATCACAAAAGATAATGTCAAAGATTTAGGTGTTGTTTGGAGTAAAGACTTTAAAGAAATTAATAAAGATATTCCAAATGGTAACCAAAGCTTTCCGATCGTTGTGGACGGTGTAGCATATGTATCTACTAGTTCTAACTATGTATATGCTTTTGATGCTTTAACAGGAGATGTTATTTGGGAATGGACTCCACCAGCAGAAGTATTAGAAACAATTACTCGTACAGGTATGCCATCATCTAACCGTGGTGTTGCAGTTGCTGAAGGTAAAGTATTTATGATTACTGCGGATGTTGGTCTAGTTTCTATTGACCAAAAGACTGGTAAAACAGTTGACTTCATTCATGCGAGTGATTTCTTCCCTGAATTAACATCTGATAATGGTTACTATGAAACAACAGCTCCTGTTTATTTCGACGGAAAAATCCTTGTCGGTAGCTCAGGCGGAGATAACGGTGTACGTGGATTCGAAATGGCTTTCAAATCTAGCGATCTAACACCAGCTTGGGATGAGCCTTTCTGGACAGTACCTCCAAAAGGAGAAGACTGGTTATCTGATGGTCTTTTTGGCGGAGGCGGAGCAGTTTGGATGCCACCAAGTGTTGATCCAGATACTGGTTTAATGTACATTTCTGCTGGTAACCCAGCTCCTGACTTCTACGGAGCAAAACGTCCAGGTGTGAACCCTCATACAAACTCTGTTATCGCTTTAGAAGCAGCTACAGGTAAAATGGTTTGGGCACAACAACAACAATCTCATGACCTTTGGGATTATGATACTGCAGATAGCCCATCTATCTTTAATGCAAAAATAGATGGAAAAGAACGTAAACTTGTTGGTGTAGGAACAAAAGGTTCCGAATGGTTTGCTTATGATGCAGCTACTGGAGACCCTGTTTACCATAACGTAGCTTTCGGTAAAATTGATCATCCAGATCCAACAGAAGAAGGTGTTCTAGTTTATCCAGGAGTTTTAGGTGGACAAAACTATGCGCCAGATACATTTGACCCTGAGCTGAACTTAGATTTAATACCGGCAATTGAAGAACCAAGTATTCTTAGAACAGCTAAGAACGAAGAAGAAGCGGTAACTAATGATACTTCTCCATACTTTGGTGCTTGGGCATTTGGTACTTCTACTGCAGCAGCAGATCCTAGCATAAAAGGATATGGTACTATCACTGCTATCGACGTGAGTACAGGTAAAATTGCTTATCAAGTTAAAACGGATCAACCAATGCGTGGTGGTTTGACAAGTACAAAAGCAGGTCTTACTTTTTACGGTGAATTAAGTGGTAAAGTAAATGCAATCGACACTAAAACAGGTGAAAATGTTTGGTCATTCCAAACTACAGGTAATACAATTTCAGCGGCTCCATCAATTTTTGAAGTTGATGGTAAATCATACGTAATGATTACATCTGCTGGATCAAAACCTCAAATTTTCGTATTTGCTTTAGGTGGCGATAAAACGCAAGCTGAAGCAGGCGAGGCAGATACAACTAATGCACATACAGGTAAATAATATTCCTGTGTAAGTGAAATAAGAAAAGGGCAGTAGGAAAATTCCTCTGTCCTTTTTCCGATAAGAGGAGTTTAAGTATGAAGAAGATATATTTATTGTTACTTTCCGTCATGGTAGCCATTATAATTTCTGCATGTAGTCAGGAAGATGGAGAAGCAACATTACAACTAAGTGATAAACAATTAACGGTACTTGCATGGAATACAGATCACTCGCATTATAAAGAAGTAAGTGGGAAGTTGTTAGTTGGAGAGACACCTGTAGTGGGTGCAGTTGTTCAAGTATCCAACAAACGAACAATTGATACAGATAAAAACGGAGAATTCACATTCAATGTAGACAGTAGTAAGTTAGAGTTAAAAAATATTCAAGTCGTATCTGTTGATAAAGCAACGATAGACGGTAAATCAATTGCAGAAAAAACTGCGAAAAATTTATTAGCTTTAAAAGAAGAATTAAGTGTAAATTTCCCAATAGTAATTGATAAAGTAGTTGCTTCTGAAGAAAATCCGGAAAATGTAGAAGTGCATGCACATGCGGAGATGACGAAAGGTCAACAATACCCATCATTTGGACCAGCAAAATATCGTGTTAGTGGTACGATCAAAGATGCTAATGGTAATCCTGTAGAAGGGGCAACTATTAACTTAAGAAGAGATGGAGTAGAAGGTTTTTCTATGTCCAATCCAAGTGATGCAAATGGAGTGTACAACTTAGATTACGTTCCAGAAGATGATGAAAATCATTATTTTTATGTGCATTACAATGACGTAAACTATACATTGCCTGAATATAAAGTATTTATGTTTCCAGAAGATTTAAGTGTAAATGTAGATGTTACCCTACCGGCAGAAGGAACAATCATTAATGATGCTCCTCCTACTTTGGTGACAACAACTGCTCCTGGTGCTGTATATAAAGGAACTTTAATCGGTGTCAATGTACAAGAAGGAGTAAAGTATTCTGTTTCTATTCCTAAAAAAGACGGAACCTTTGTTATTACTTTACCAAAAACTGAATGGGAAAAATCACCAACATTCTTCCAAACAGAATTTAATAAGTTTATGTTAGAAAAAGTAGTTACGGGTGATACACTTTCATCTGATTTGATCAAGATTAATGCAGATGAACCAAACAATATAGTACCAAAAGTTAAATAATACAAGAAGTGAACTAGGTTAAGAAACCATTTTTTTAAAGGGTTTCTTAGCCTAGTTTTTGTTATGGCATCAAAAACTATAGACCACCATGGTCAATTAAGGTTATTCTATAATCGACCGAGGTGGTCTATATTTGTTCTTACTGGAATAAACTAAAAAAAGTTAGGGGGAAACGAGTATTACAAAGCGATTTGAAAACCTGAATATTAATAAACAAAAAAGAATTATAGACGCAGCTTTAAATGAGTTTAAGGAAAAAGGCTTTGAGCAAGCTTCAACCAACCAAATAGTGAAGAAAGCTAGAATTGGGAAAGGAATGCTCTTTTATTATTTTAAGACTAAACAGGACCTCTATTTGTATTTAATCGAATATTGTCTTGAAATGGTGGAAAATGAGTATTTTGAAGCGATAAATGCCAAAGAACCTGATTTGTTGGAACGAATGAAGCAAATTGTAGTGGTCAAAATGGATTTTCTCTCAAGATATCCAGAAGCCATCAACTTTATAGCCACTATTATTTTGAATGATCAAATTGATGCGGACTTAAAATCTCGGATAGCGGCGTTGTATGAAACTGGATACGCTAAGATTTATGGAAATATAGATTATACATTTTTTAAAGAGGGGATGGACGTTCAAAAAGCATTTAACTTAATTCGATGGTCGATTGAAGGGTATGAAAATGAACTAAAGCGGCGATTGAAGGGGCAAGATTTAAGTGCAATGAACTATGATTCCTATGTCAAAGAGTTTTTGGATTATATAAATATAATGCGAACCTTGTTTTATAAATAAAGGGAGGGTCAAAACATGTCCATCATACAAACGAATAACTTAACAAAAAAGTTCGGGAAATTTACTGCTTTAGATCATGTGAGTTTGGAAGTGAATGAAGGAGAAGTATATGGATTCATCGGTCCAAATGGAGCTGGTAAATCTACAACGATTCGTCTGTTGCTCGGTATGATTAAACCGACAGAGGGAGAAGCGACTATCTTTGGACTGGATGCTTGGAACGATGCTGTGAATATTCATAAACGCATTGCATATGTACCGGGGGATGTGAACTTATGGCCTAACTTAACGGGCGGAGAAGTAATTGATTTGTTTATGGAATTACGGGGAGCGATAAATAAAAATCGGCGAGAAGAAATGATTGGAAAGTTTAAGTTAGACCCTTCCAAAAAATGCAGAACTTATTCTAAAGGAAATCGACAAAAGGTTGCATTAATAGCAGCATTTGCATCGGATGCGGACTTATATATTTTAGATGAGCCAACATCAGGTCTAGATCCACTGATGGAAAGAATATTCCAAGAATGTATAATGGATGCTAAAAAAGAAGGGAAAAGCATTTTATTATCCAGTCATATATTGTCGGAAGTAGAAAAATTATGTGATCGAGTAGGGATCGTCCGACAAGGTAAAATGATTGAAACAGGTACATTAAGCGAATTAAGACATTTAACGCGAACCAACTTACTCGTTGAAGCGAAGCAACCAATTATCGGATTAAATGAATTAAAGGGTGTTTATTCAATAGAGCAAAACAATCAAGCACTTTCATTTCAAGTAGATTCAGAACAATTGGATACGGTGATCAGACATGTTAGTCAGTTTGGAGTTGTAAGATTAGAAAGTGCACCACCAAATTTAGAAGACATATTTATGCGCCATTATGAGGAAGTAGGAGGTGCAGTCTGATGTCAAAACAGCCGTTTAAGCATACAGGGATGCTTGCACGCTTTATATTACGACAAAATCGTTTGAGGATTCCTATTTGGATTATTGCTTTACTTTTATTAACACTTAGCACGGCCACTGCATTTAAGGATTTATACCAAACTCCAGAGGATAGACAGGCAATCGCGCAAACAATGTTAAACCCTGTAATGACATCAATGGTTGGATATAGTAATGGGCTAGATAACTATACGAACGGAGCGATGATGGCTCATCAGATGTTGCTTTTCACTGCTATAGCAGTTGCTATCATGAGTATTTTACTTGTAGCAAGACACACGCGCGCAGAGGAAGAGGATGGGCAGATGGAATTGATACGCTCCCTACCTGTTGGTCGATTGTCGAATTTGAATGCCACTGTCTTAGTGGTTAGTGGAACGAATATTTTGTTAGCTATCCTAATGGGTTTTGGATTGTACGCATTAGGGATCGAAAGTATGGATATAGAGGGCTCCTTGTTATACGGAGCAGCTTTAGGGGCAACGGGAATTATTTTTACAGGGATAACAGCTATATTTGCCCAGCTATCGGAGAATTCTCGCGGGACAATAGGGTTAAGTTTTACCGTACTGATTTTGGCGTACTTAATGCGAGCAATTGGAGATGTTAGCAATGAAACACTTTCCTGGTTTTCACCACTCGGTATCCCATTAAAAGCGGAAGTATATGTGCACAATTATTGGTCCCCAATTTTATTGCTAATAGGTTTAGCGTTAGTTTTACTAGCATTTGCACTCTATTTAAATTCCATCCGAGACTTAGAAGCTGGATTTCTACCATCTAGACCTGGAAAAATGCATGCATCACCCTTTTTGAGAAGTCCAATAGGCCTCGCGCTAAGGATTCAACGTACAGGATTGATTGCTTGGGCAATGGGAATATTCATATTGGGAGCTTCCTATGGTTCCGTTTTAGGCGATTTGGAATCATTTTTCAAAGACGTGGAAATGATGCAAGCGTTAATCAGACCGGTCGAAGGGTTTTCGTTAATAGAACAATTCATCCCCGTATTAATGACGGTGTTGGCGATGCTCTGTACTGTTCCTGCACTCATCATCATTTTTAAATTGAAAAGTGAAGAAAAGAAGAATCATACGGAGCATTTACTCAGCCGTGGAATATCTCGTGTCCGAATATTAGGTAGTTATTTTGTCATTTCGATCGTTAGTAGCGTGATGATGCTGTTCTTTGCAGTAATCGGTTTATGGTCTGCAAGTGCAGCAATGATGGATGAGCCTATTTCTTTTACGACACTGTTTAATGCAGGAATGGTTTACTTACCTGCAATTTGGACGATGATTGGTTTGGCTGTATTATTGGTAGGATATATTCCACAATTTACAGGTTTCGCATGGTTGTATTTAGTTTATTCATTTGTAGTTGTTTATTTAGGAGGTTTACTTCAATTTCCGAACTGGATGAGTAATCTTTCACCATATGGTCATATTCCAAGACTTCCAGTGCAGGAAATGGACTATATGTCGGTGACTGTATTGTTAATCATAGCAATTGTTTTAGCTACTGCAGGATTCATCTCATACAATAGAAGAGATATATTGGGTTGATAGAATTATGATACTATTATTTCCATAATTTAATAGACTAGAATGCAAGGTGTTATCAGTGATGATCCTTTTTGGAATATGCTCAGATAATGCCTTTTTTAGTTCCTAAAAGAAGAACCAATGAAGGTAATATGGAAAGTTATGTCGAAACAAAGGATATACCTTAAAAGAACAGGGGGATGATCTTTTTGTGGAATGGCAATATTGTCGAAATAATCACCATTAGTTTAGCTTGGTTAGTCATTGGAATTATTGCCTTTCGTTTGTATAAAAAGCATTCAGAAAAGCCTGAATTGTGGAAAGTAATTATCGTCATCTTAGTAGGTCTCTTTTCTTTTTCATTTAATTGGAATGTGTCGGATAAAATGATAAACGTTGCAGTATTGCCACTTGGTGTATGGATTTTATATGGTTTTTTAAATAGAAAAAAAGAGAGATGGAAAAAGTATCGACATTTTGCTTGGTTGGGCTTTTTGGCTAACTTTATTTTATTGTCATCTACTTTAGTCGCTATACCAGTAAATCTTTTCATATTCCCTGAAAATAAACCAGAAACCTATATTTCAGATGTAGAAAATGCCTCCATTATTAATATTCATCCATCTGCAAAGGAACACCAACAAGTTAAAGAAAACTTACTAAAGCTTATTCATCGTTTAAAGCAAAAAGAGTTCTTTAGTGATGATTGGTATAACGAGACGTATATGGATACCGAGTCGAATAAAAGAAAAGAACGATTTCCATATATGCTTATCCATACGTTACCTAAATGGGGGAGTGGTCAAAGCGCTATCATCTATATAGAAGGTGATGGAAAAGGGCTTTTGATCGAAACGCCAAAAAAGCAGTTTTATTTTCACTCTGATCAATCACTATTAGAGGAGGGGAAGTAAATGACGAAGACAAAGTTTCTCACTTTAATAGGGATTGTCTTGATTTTATTGACTGCATTCACCGTTTATTGGTTTTATTTTTCGAAGCCAGAGCCTTTTTTAACAAATGAACAGTTGGTGAAGGAGATGAATCGTTTCAGTCCAGGAACTGATGCGAGTGTCATTCAAGATTCTGTCTACTTTGACGAACAGCATGTATATGTCCCTTTTGTATCGGTAGATAACAAATACGGTTTTAGTTTTTGGGAATGGCAACATCATAAATGGCAAACTGTATTAATTTCTACAAATAGTGACATGCGAATATGGAAGATAAAAAGCAAAGACCCTTCCACTTATCATTTAGTATGGAATTTTCCTTCTCTAGATCAAGTGAGCTACATAAAGCTGTACCTAATTAAGAAGCGAGGATACCATATCACAGGGAATAGTCATTATTATGAACCTGGGGTACAAATGGAGAAAAAAATTCCTTTTTCAGAAAATCCTTATGGCAGTATGCAAATTCCAACTGACTGGATTTCTGTCATTCTATCATTAAATAGTTTTTCTGCTAATCAATCTGATTTATTTTCTAATTTTTTTAATTATCGGCGAGATATATATTTTGGGTGGAATGCCTATGATAAATTGGATAACATAACCTCTCTAGGAGGTTCTTCAGGTTCCAGCTGGTATGGAGACTTGGACGTTGATAATGTTATGTTTATAGATGAATCGGAACTTGAATACCCGTAGTGGAAGCTTTCATATATAAAAAATATCCTTTCGAGGGATATTTTTTTGACATCCTCTACGTTCAATCTCTCAATCGAAATACTTTTATTAGGCATTATAGAGAAAAACTAAATAAGGGGAAATGCAGATGAAAGCAATACAGATTTCTGAACATATTTGGAGCTTAAAAACGTGGATGATCATTCCTATTCATGTATGGGTTGTAGTGGAAGAAGACGGGATCACTTTAGTAGATGCAGGAATGCCAATGATGGCAAAAGGAATCATGAAATTCTTGAAACAGCTAAACGCTGGACCACTGAAGCAAATTCTTCTCACGCATGGTCATACCGATCATGTTGGAGCAGTAAAGGTAATATTGACTGAAAATGAAGTACCAGTATACGCACACCAAATAGAAATTCCGTATTTGGAAGGGGAGCTTCTCTATCCAAAACGAAAGAAACTAGAAAATAACTTACCTAAAAAACTAACTCAACCGCTTTTAGAAGAAGAGGCTGGTATCTTGAAATCAGTAGGCGGACTAAAGCCATTTTTTACACCTGGCCATTCCCCAGGTCATGTTGTGTACTACCATGAAAAAGATCAAGTGCTGTTAGCGGGGGATCTCTTTAAATCGAAAAATGGTAAACTCCAACCTCCAATGTTTACACCTAATATGGCGGAAGCATTGAAAAGCAGTGCTGTTGTTGGGCAATTGAAACCGAAACGTTTAGAAGTATGCCATGGAAATACAGTGTTTAATCCTGCTGATCAGTTAAAGGATTATGTTCAAACTGTGGAGAAGAAATTAGAAGGGAAATGATTTTACTTTCTGAACACGCGTCGCTGTGTCAGTAGCAGGTTTGGGGACAATTGAGTCCGATACAGAGCCACTGGAAAGATTTATTCCGGTAAGGTTTAGCCAATGTGCAGCCCAAGCACATGGTGAATGGTGAAGACAATATGTACTAAAAGGGCTCTAGCACTTTTTTAAAAGATTAAGAGAATTTATAAAATTGGATTACGTAAAATTCCGTCTTCATTGTGTTTTTAGTCGCATTGAGTGTAGAATCTGTAGCTTTCATCATGCAATTAGTTGTTCTATGATAGTTTTTAACTTTTTAGTTCAGCGTTTGAATTTGATAATACGCGCGTAACTATATCAGCCAAAATCTGGAGGACAATTGAGTCTGAAGCAGGATCGGTGGTACTAGAGAAAAATAGATAGTATCCATTGATAAAGAGGTGCTGAGCGGACGAAATTGCATCTTCGTCCGCTTTTAAAAGTATAGGAAAGGATTTATTCTCTCATTATCCAAACCTTATGTACCTTGTATCAACATATTCCAAGAGGGCGACGGACAAACATCTGCCACAAGATTACCGAAAAAAGAGGATCTGGAAGTGACGCAGTCACTTCCAGATCCTTTATAAAATTCTTCGTTAATAGTGTAGCTGATGTTTTGTCCAAAGCGCTCTGGAAATAGTAAAGACAAGATGCACTTAAAGAACTCAATCAAGAATCAATCGAATAGGAAAGAACCGTTACATGAAAACCATCTTGTAACAATCTAAAGGTAATATTAATAGTATACAACAAAAGATGTGAAGAATAATCAGCTTGTACATTTTAGGAGCGTGCGTATGCCAGCTATTACGGGGAAACAATATATTGATCGAATTGACCAAATGCAAACGAATATATGGATAGACGGTAGGCCGGTGACAGGCAAGATCTCGGAGCACTCCGCATTCAAAGGAGTTATGAAAAGTCAGGCAGCCTTGTATGACCTTCAACATGATGTGGCTTTAAAGGATGTCATGACGTATCCATCACCATCCACTTCAGAACCAGTAGGATTGTCTTTTTTACAACCAAAGACAAAAGAGGACTTAACTAAAAAGAGAAAGATGGTGCAACATTGGGCTAAATTCAACAATGGCCTAATGGGAAGAAGTCCAGATTATATGAATACAGCATTAATGGCCTTTGCATCATCTGCCAGTTTCTTGAATGAAAAACAGAACTGCTTTCCTGAAAACTTACAATCATTCTATGAATATGCACGAGAACACGATTTATCTATGACACATACATTTATTGACCCCCAAGTAAATCGATCACCAATTTATCTAGAAGATTCAGAAGAGCCTATTGCTGCAAGGGTGATTGATAAAAATGAAGAAGGAATCATTGTAAAAGGTGCGCGATTGCTAGCAACACAAGGAGGAATTACGGATGAAATACTTGTTATATCATCCGGAGGTGTAGTGGAGGAAGAAAAAGGATTTTCATTTTCCATACCTAGTAACACAAAAGGATTAAAGTTTATATGCAGAGAATCTTTTGTTGGAGGAGATTCAACCTTTAACTATCCGCTAAGCTCAAGGTATGAGGAAATGGATTCGATAGTAGTATTTGACACCGTATTAGTTCCATGGGACCGCGTATTTTATTATGACAATATAGCTGTATCTAACAATTTTATGAATGATAGTTCGTTTCAAGCATTTGCCTTGCATCAAGTTGTTTCAAGACAGATTGTAAAAACTGAATTTGTATTGGGAGTTGTCCAATCAATTATCGAGACGATTAATATCAAGCAATTCCAACATGTTCAAGAAAAGGTTTCTGAAATTATCATAGCTTTAGAAACGATGAAGGCATTGGTGATCAAGGCTGAGATAGAAGCGGAAATAGATAAATGGGGTTTGATGCAACCAGACTGTACAACATTACAAGTTGCCATCAATGTTTTTCCGCGAGTCTATCCAAGGTTTACGGAAATCATACAGTTATTAAGTGCAAGTGGATTAATGTCTATCCCAACGGAAGATGCATTCCGATCATCCATTAGAAACGATTTAGATCAATACTTACAGTCTAAAGCTGATAATGCCGAGAATCGCGTTAAACTATTCCGCTTGGCATGGGATTTGACAATGAGTTCTTTCGGCACACGACAGACTTTATACGAACGCTTTTTCTTCGGGGATCCTACTAGACTTTCTAGCGAACTATACCATTCATACAATAAGGCTCCATATGTACAGCGCGTAAAGGATATGTTGGAATGAGCATAAATACAAAGAGCCCTTAGGAACTTTAACAACAGTTCCCAAGGGCTAAAAACGTATTATAGGATGAAATGTAATGAATTAACCCGTAATAACTCTCTCTTTTGGATATTGATATTTTGTTTTCTTTGTTTGACCACCTATAATAAATAAAAATGAAGTTAAGCCGATTCTACCTACGAACATTAAAATCATAAGAATACATTTCGAATAAATGCTAAGATCGGGAGTAATCCCCATAGACAAACCTACTGTACCGAATGCGGAGCAGACCTCTAATACAATTTCGATAAGATGGGGCTTTGTGTCAAAAACACTGATAGCTACAACTGATATAAAGCACATGATAGTAGCTAACAATGTGATAGCTAGGGATTTCAATATATCGTCTTGATGAAGCTCGCGATTAAACACTTTAATATTACGATTTCCTTTTGCGAAATGATAAACAAACAACATATTTAAAGCAAATGTTGTCGTTCGGATTCCACCCCCAACAGAAGTTGGAGATCCGCCGATAAACATGAAAATACTCATAACCAACAGTGTTGGCATCGTAAAATCGGTAATATCCATTGTAGTAAGTCCGGCACTTCTCGTTGTTGCTGCTTGGAAAAAAGCATAGAAGAAGCTCTTATGCCAGGTCAAGCCCTTAAAATAATGTTGACATTCAAAAAGCAAGATTAGAATTGTTCCAATAACAAGAAGGATTCCATATGTTAATGTCGATAATTTTGTAAATAGGGAAAAACGAAACGGGTATGTATTGTCCGTTTTTCTTCTGAATAAATATTCCTTCACTTCAATCAATACTGGGAACCCAATAGCACCAAGAATGATTAAAATAATCGTTATTATTTGCACAAAATAGTCGCCAGCATATGGAGCAAGAGATTCTCCAGTTATATCCATTCCAGCGTTTGTTGTCGCAGTTACGGATGCAAACAAACCATGAAGAAATGCATCTTTCCAAGTTGGATAATAATTTAAAAAATGCAACCCTAGAATAATTCCACCTAAAATCTCAATAAGGAAAATAATTTTCAGAATTTCTTTAACCATTTGAACGAGTCCTGATAATGCGAACTGGTTATGATCGACCATTATTAGACGGCGTTCGCGCAAACCAACCTTTTTTCCTATAAGTATCCAAAAAAAAGTGTTAATCGCCATAATGCCAAGTCCTGCAAACTGCAAAACAATCATAATGACAAAATAGCCGAATACACTATAAGTTTCCGAAATATTAAATACAGTCAAACCTGTATCGCTTACAACAGTAACAGCAGTAAAGACCGTATCGATAAAAGACACGTGAACCCCAGGTTTAAAAACTGCCGGGAGACTAAATAATAGAATAGATATAGTTACTGCGAGCAAATAATAGCCTGTAATAACTTGGGCAGGTGACAGATTTTCCAGCCAATTTCGTACTTTACCCCACATGATTACAGATCCTTTCCATTTTTTCATATCACCTATCATAAAGAATATCCGGTGATTTTGGAAGTGATTTTTTGAAAACGATTATATAATTTACAAACATATGCTATAAGCGGTAATGAACATTAGATTAGAACTCTAAAAAAGTAGAATGTTCTAGCATGAAAATAGAAAAGATTGGATGATGTGTGGGAGTAGAGATATAATTACTATAGATAATAGAGAAGTAGAAAGAGTAAGTGAATAAAATTGAAAATAGCATGTAGGCCATTACTTTTAACAGGAATTTTTTTATGCCTACGATTGGAGAACGTAAGAATGTTAAAAGAACAGACGAGATATTCAAGGCTTGCAGATATAACAAAAATAATAAATACGAAGTTAGAACTACGTGAAGTATTACAGCGTGTAACAATAGCGATATCCGAAGAAATTGTTCAATGCAGTTCTGTCGGTATTTTTTTGCCACAGAAAAATGGAACATTCACGGGATTTGCAGGAAAGCCTGAGGTTATAAATGGCGAAAGGCTCGATTCCCAAGTAATTGATCCTGAAATAGACTTACTAGCTAAAGAAGTGATTGAAACCCAAAAAACCATTTACATCCCTGATACATCAAAAGATAATCGACCGGATTCGGGGCCAGTCAAAGCCTTTAAAATTAAATCCTTATTAGCTCTACCTATCTCATTTGAACAAGAGTTATTTGGTTTAGTTTTCTTATTTGAATATGGAACTCCTATGAACTTAACGGATTCAGAAATTCAAAGTGTTGAAGCTTATGTGAATATGGCTGCAGTCGCAATTCGAAATGCGAATAATTTAACACAAAAGGAAAACCTTATAGCTGAAAAGCAGTTGTTACTTAGTGTTACAAGAGACTTATCAATGTGTTCCTCGATACAAGAAAGTCTTGATAAATGTTTTATCTATTTAGGAAAAATGTTAGATAGCCAAAATATTGCTGCCCATCTTCTAGATCCATTTGATAAAACAACCATTAGATTAACGAGGTTAAGTAAAGACTGTGATTGGACAGAAGCAGATTGGATGGAGACCCTAAATAACATAAGAATGGATCAAAGCTATGAAGAAATGATCCAAATAGTCATTAAAACAAAAAATATAATTCACCGTCCAAGTATAGATGTTAATGGTCTACTTATAATTCCATTGGTATCAATGGGAGAAGTATTAGGGGTAATAGTCGTCGTCCATTTAGAGGGGAATGCTAACAATTACGATGAGTCCCAAATTCAACTGGCACAATCTATCGTTGATGCCACAGCCCCTACGTTTTC
Source organism: Psychrobacillus sp. L3 (assembly GCF_042945595.1). Lineage (GTDB taxonomy): Bacteria > Bacillota > Bacilli > Bacillales_A > Planococcaceae > Psychrobacillus. Next base: position 248,929 of record NZ_CP168493.1, read on the forward strand.
CAACTTGTTATATATGGACCAACTCGAAAGCATGGTAGTAGAGCGGACAAGGGAACTAGCTGCTGCTAATGAAAAAGTGACAAATGTAATTGAAGGTATAACGGATGGATTCTTTGCTTTAAATAAAGAATGGGAATTTACTTATATAAATAAACATCAATATTTACCGCTTGGGAAAACAGCAAAAGACGTATTAGGTAAGAATATATGGGGAATATTCCCGGAAAATGTCGGCACGGTAATTTATAAAGAGCTTCATCGTGCGATGTCAGAGCGAATTACAGTACATTTTGAAATGCTTTCATCCTATGACGGTTATTGGCACGAAGTAGTAGCATACCCTTATGACGAAGGTATCTGTTGTCTTTTTAAAAACATAAATGAAAAAAGGAAATATGAGAAGGAATTGAGAAGGTTATCCAACTTAGATTTAATTGGGCAAATGGCGGCAGGAATTAGCCATGAGATTAGAAATCCAATGACTACGGTAAGAGGATTCTTGCAATTATTAAGAAAAGAGGTCACATTTGAAAAACATACAGATTATTTCAATCTAATGATTGAAGAACTGGACCGTGCCAATTCAATTATTACGGAATTTCTCTCAGTTGGTAATACAAGGACATCCGAATTACAGATGTTAGATTTAAATTCCATTATTCATGATATTACACCTTTAATAGAGATTGATGCGTTCAATCAAAATAAAAGTATTCGATTCGATACGCAAGACATTCCAGAATTGCTTTTAAATCGTAATGAGATACGACAATTAATCATAAACCTATACCGTAATGGCTTAGAAGCGATGATTGAAGGGAAATTACTAACTATTAGCACCTACAAGGAAGGTGGAAATTGTGTCGTTCTTGCAGTGCGGGATCAAGGAGAAGGAATCAATCTCGAAATATTAGAGAAACTCGGTACGCCATTTTACACCACCAAAGATAATGGGACAGGCTTGGGGTTAGGCATATGCTATGCCATTGCTGCCCGTCATAATGCGGAAATCGATATTCAAACTGGAATGGAAGGTACTACTTTTTTGGTTAAGTTTAAAATTTAAAAGATTTTATACCCACTTTTTTGCAATAAAAATTTGGCAACTTCTACCTTGCAAATTTATTTGTTATTGGTGGTTCACTTGGTTTACTTGATGAAAGCTATCGTATAGGAATTTGACATTGCTACACTAACTAATGAAGATAATATTAGTGGAACAGATCTATAGAAGTTTTAGGATTAAGTTTATAAGAATAGAAAGGATGTACATATGAAAATCAATCAATTAATTGCAAACAATATTAACAAATTAGATGCAGCACTACCGGTAGATAAGTCGTTAGGAATTGCTGGTTTATCTGGATCTGGTAAAACAACGTTTTGTCAAACTATTGGTGAAGAATCCAAGAAGCGTCTCGTTTCTTTATTGCCAAAGGCTGAATATCAGTATTTATTCCCTAACATTATGGAAACCAATTTCAGTGCAATCAAGATGGAAGAAATGCCTTTAGTACTTTTTCTCGGAAAATCATCCATTTCATCGAATCCACGTTCAACGATTGGCACCCATACAGGCGTCTTTAAAGAGATTCGCGTACGACTTGCGGAAGAATTTAATCTTTCTCCAGAAGTTTTTTCATTTAATAATGAATTAGGTTGGTGTCCTGCATGTAAAGGACGCGGTACTACAAAAAATATTGAATGTAAAAAGTGTGAGGGCAAGCGCTATAATCCAGAAGTCGAACAATATAAGATAGAATTATTGAATCATTCACATAGTATTTCCGATATTAACAACTTAAGTATTGAAACGATTCTTTCCCTTAGAGAAGAATTACATATTAGTGAAGCAAAACAGCATATTCTTCAAAATATACTCAATATGAATATTGGTTACCTAACATTAAATCGTATTATGGGTACCTTATCAGGTGGAGAAATAACAAGACTTTACTTGGCTGAATTTATGGCAACAAGTGAAAATACCGTTATTATAATTGATGAAATTTCTGTTGGTCTCGATCACGAAACACTTTTGAAAATTTTAGAAGAGATTAAACAATTGGGGTATAAGAATCAGATTTGGCTCATTGATCATTCTGACACAGTGCTTAACACTTCGGAAGAGCAATTATTCTTTGGACCTGGTAGTGGGAAATACGGTGGTAAAATTGTGGAAGAATCTCCACGTCCAAAACCAATCACTTGGGAACGAAATGAGGAAATGCCAACAGAATACTATCTATTTCAAGATCTTTACTGTCGTAATATTCAAATGAAAGAAATTCAGATTCCCAAAAATAGAATTGTCACTTTTACGGGAGAATCAGGATGTGGGAAGTCTACACTTGTTAATGAGTGTATTGCCAAAGATTTTCAGAAGCGATATCCAAAAGATAAACTCGTTATAGTTGGGCAAGATCGAAACCAATCGATTACTAGCCGGTCAACAGTTGCGACGTTTCTGGATATTAAAAAGAAACTCACAAAATATAGTGAAGATATTGATGATATTTTTCAGCGTTCGATTGAAGATATTATTGATGAACTACCAAAGGAAGATATCGCTCATAAACGCTTAAGCTTATTGATCAAACTTGGACTTGGATATTTGACATTGGAAAGAAAAACACAGTCGTTATCGACGGGTGAATTTCAATGTGTCCATTTAGTTTCTGAGCTATTTGCTAACTCAAGAAACCCACATACGCTGTTTATTTTTGATGAGCCTTCCAAAGGTTTATCACAAAATATTTTAAATCAATTCATTGATAGTATCAGGGTCATTCTGCAAGATGAATCTGTCTCCATTATGATGATTGAGCATAATGCGTATATGATCGAAAACTCTGATTTTATCGTTGATTTTGGTGACAGACAGCTTGCACCTATAGAGCATCTTGATGCTGTCAGTCATGATGATTATTATCGCGGGCAAAGCGGGCCAGGTAAGGTTGTGCCATTGCGAATTTCTTCTACACTAAATCAACCAAATGGCATTAACTACTTAACGGAAAATCATATTTCCTATTTTAAAAATGCAGAAAATGTCTATAAAGGTGGTATTTTAAAAAGCTTATCATCCATGGCCCGTTTGATTTATGGTGAATATGAAACGGACATAATTGCACCCGTTATCGCTATAGACTTGGAGCGTCACTTATATAGTCAATATAGTTTTCTTTATGAACTTGGCGGCGTGATCAACCATATTGTAGCAGCTCATCCGACCAATAAAGATACGAGAAGCTTTGATTTTTATCATCAAGACAATCATTGCCCATGCTGTTCGGGCCGTCGAGTGATTGAAAAATTTGATTTTGAAGTTGTTCTTCAGGATAAAACCGTGCCATTTTGGGATGGTCAATTACATGCAGATGTAATGGAAGTTTTAAAGTTTTATCAGTTTTCAAAATTAGAATTCCTCTTTGATGAGATTAAAAATGAGTTAGGTCAGGATATAAGTAAAAGTTATAATGACATGACAGAAGCAGAAAAGCATACCTTTTTATACGGGTATTGGGAAAATTCATTTTATGATAAAGAAGGCAAGACAAGGAGGACTTGGGAAGGCTTTAATTTAATCATCGGGCGCTATATATTTGTATCGAAATCAATTATTAAAGAGCATATAAAAGAATCCAAAGAGATGATTACATGTCCAGTTTGCCAAGGAACCGTATTAAACCACCATAAAAAGCTGAAATTTGGCGACACGGATATTCGTGAGATTATTAACCAACCACTCGATCAAGCGATGAAAACAGTCGGGAAGTTACAGCAACTAGAGAAATTAAAAGACATTGTCGGCGGAGATATGACTTTAACCGAAGATGTGTCCCTATTGCCAAGAGAAACACAAGTCGCTCTGAAAATGTTTGAATTGGAGCAGGCAAGCTTTGCCCACTATGAAATGGTTTTACAAAATGTACTGCCATTCTGGAGCAGCATTAGCAACAATATCGATTCCATCGGTGTTAACAATCGGATTACGATCTGTGATTTTGACAATATCACAGAAACGAGAGAAACGATCATTGATAAGTACTTCACTAATGGAAAATACAAAAAGCTGACGTATGTCTATGAAGCGTTAGGTTACAAAAAGATAGTCACGCTAATTAATAAGATTAGAAAAAGCCATCCATGTCCATTCTGTAATGGAAAGAAAGCTATTACAGAGGAAAATCTCCATGATGGCGTATTTAAACTGACGATACCTTGTGTGACGTGTAATGAAACTGGTGTTAATAATGAAGGACTTAAGGAAATGGTCGAAGGAATAGACGTAGAAACATGGTTAACTGGCACAGTTAGTGATGTTGTTACTGAAAGCTTAAGTAGTGAGGCTGTTGAGGATATTCCAATTTTCAATCGTATTCGGGAGTTGAATAAACGAGAAATGATGGCGGTTTACGAATTCCTTGAGCAAAATAATTAATTTTGTATGATGATTTTGCACGAATTAGCCGCGAATGGTGCGAAATAATTGGAGATAGACGGATAGTTCATTTAAGGAGAAATAAATGAAAGACCGAACAAAGTAGTTTATTTGTTCGGTCTTTTTTTATATCATTACAAAAAGTGGTTGATATATCCAAACTAGACGGTGAACAGGGCCATAAATAAAGGAGATTTTTGGAATAGCTGTCTATTAGGTTTTGAGTTTAGGGTTATAAAGTGAATTAGATTAAATTCAGTATAAATGTTAGAGGTATATTATTCTTAATAACTTATCCAAAAGTCTAATCTATTGGAAATTCCAAACGTATACTATTGTAAAGTCTAACCCTGACAGGTGGTGAATTGATATGCCATTTTATCCGCCAAATCCTAGAAGGAGACCATTCTCGCCAGTCTATAGACAAAGAGGAGGACCTCCAAATCAAATGAGAAGGCCGAATAATTCTTTCCGATACCCTAATCAACAACAATCTCAAGGTTCTAGATTTGAAAGATTACCAGGCCATTTTAAAAACATTATGGGCCATGTGGGCACAGTAAAAACTGGAGTTAACATGATAAGGCAAGTTGGATCCATTTTAGGTCTATTTAGATAGTTTATCTTGACTGAAGGATATCTTATGCACGTCAATTGAATATTAACGGGATTTCTTCCTTATAACCCTGATTGAATTTAATGGCCAATCAGGGTTTTGTTATGTTTTAGTTAAAGTTATTTTAGTTGTTATTTCAGTGAAAATGTTTTCTTCGGAGTCTGTTGCTTGCTCGGTTTGTGCAGATAGCTTGCCAGTTTGAATTAATTGAATAAGATTTTGAATATCTTCTTTCGTTGCAGGTTGCTTTTCTTTTTTCAACGTATAGCCTAATTGTCCATTTACCTCCAGTGTTGCATATTCTACGTCACTAATGGTCGTTATACCTAGTTGTCGTAAATGTGTTTCTAGTTTATCGACCGTAAGCCTAAGTTTCTTTAAACTTCTTTCATTTATTATCCCGTTTTCAATAATTATGATAGCTTTGCCAGAAATTATAGATTCCAATCGATGAAATTTTAATTCAATAAATTCAATAAAGATAAGGGATAGAATTAATAAGGAACTGATTCCAATAGTCGACAATAACCCTTTACTTTTTACTGGATGAATCAGCAATGTACCGAGCATAATCATGATAATTGTATGAGGGACAGTCATTTGTGAGATGGACCTTCTTCCACCAATCTTTAACAAAACCATTCCAACTACAAGAATTATGATTGTCTTCCAAACCAAATCCATAACTGATCACCTTTTTTGAATAGTATTAGAAACTTTCTTCATGTTTATACCATTATTGAAAGGTAATCACTGACAAAAGGAAATGGGATTTTTCTATTATATATTGTCCTCCTTCACACTATCATTCCTACTTGAATAAGATATCTAATTGGAAATACCTTATAGCTGGGAGTAGGATAATGTGAAAAGATGGATTATTGCTTTAGTTATATTGTGTTTAGTAGGACTGGCCGGTTGTCTAGAGAAAACAGTAAATGAAGAGCTAGAAACAAATGATAATGAAGAGAAACAACCCGTGGAGGAAGTAAAAACACCAGTAACTTATGACGAAGAAGCAGAAAAGGAAACAAAGCCTTTAGTTGTCAATATCGTTGATCCAAATACTTTAGAAATAATAAAAACGCTATCACCGAACGATTTAGGATACGAAACAGATGTCGAAACATATAAAAAGGAACTTGAAAAATTAGCCTATGAGTTGGCAAGGGGTACAGAAACGGAAGCTGGATATGACACGAGAATGGTTCTTGATAAAATAGATGATAACGGTCGGATCACAAAAGGGAGCCCAAGAATTATTTTAAAAGAAAGTGAATTGGTAGCTAGGATTATTGAGGCATCCATTTCTGGCAAGGACGTTGAAATTCCTTTGTATGTAACAGAAAGTAACTATAATATTGAAGATATTCTTCGTTTAGAGGAAGTAATAATTGCTTCTTATACAACTTATTTTAATCCCTCGGATGTAAACAGAAATAAAAATATCGAGATTTCAGCAAAAGTTATAAATAATGTAATTGTTGGAAGCGGGGATTATTTCTCTTTTAATGAGATAACAGGTCCAAGAGACGAAAAAAATGGCTACCAACCAGCACCGGAAATAATTAATAAGAAGATCGTCATGGGTATCGGGGGAGGGGTTTGCCAAACATCCTCCACACTTTTTAACGTAGTGGACCAATTATCGGTAACATATGTGGAAAGACATCATCATTCATTAGATATAGGTTACGTACCAAAAGGAAGAGATGCAACTGTTTCATATGGGGCATTAGATTTCAGATTTCAAAATACAAGAGAAGCCCCTTTTTTAATAAAAGCAATTTATGGTGAAGGCTTTCTAACCATAGAAGTAAGAACTTCGAAGGAATATGAAGGTATTGTGGAGTAAATCTGTGTAGAAACTGCACTTACACACATCACAAATTGATAATAAGAAATATGAAAGCACGTCATATATAAAATTGATGTGCTTTTCTTATATTAGTGTCCTGCTAATAAGGTTTGTCTAAATGTTGTTGTCCGTCCAAACGTGCTAAAATATAACCAACTAAACCGATACAGAAGTTACTGAAATGATCGAGAAAGGATTAAAAAAATGAATTTTTCGATGAGCGAAACGAAAATTAAACAATTATGCGGCGTTACAGCTTTTAAAAAGGGCAAAGCTTATTATCAGGCGGAAAAAGTTAATCTTCACTCCTATCAGGCAAGTAGTTCAGTAGTTGAAGCTAGTGTGAAAGCGGGAGATGATTTTAATGTCACCGTGAAAACAGACCCCAATGGGAAAATTGCGGCTACTTGTACTTGCCCGCCAATAGGCTTACATACATACTGTCAACATATTGCAGCGGTACTGCTAGTTATCCAAGAGAAGCAGCAGGTGGAAGAGCATTTGGTTGCTAGGATGATGGATTTATTTGAAAATGAAAGCATTCCCCCTACTGGCAAGCAACTGCATTTCGACAACAGACAGACGCTGCATGTGGAATTTACATGCCGTCCAGTCTTTCAAGGTGACGGGGAGTACGCAATCGGGATCCAGATGAGCGCAGGTTCTCAAGCATTACGGCCCATCTCACATATAGCGAAGTTTCTTCATGCAATAGAAAAAAGAGAACCGCTTGAATATGCTCGAGGTTTGCTATATGCGCCGGAGCTTTACAGTTTTCCAAGAGAAACGGATGAAGTCCTTCAATTTCTAATAAAAAGCCAACGAGTAAAAAGTAAAGTCATCTTACAAGAAGGCCTATTACTCATTTCCGCTTCTGATTGGGAGCAGCTTCTTCCTTTGTTAACAAAAGCTCCAGCAGTAAGATTTATGCAGGATGGGGAGCTTTATGAGGGAATTCGTTTTGGAAAAGAGTTAGCTCTAAGTTTTGCATTGGATGAAGGAAATACAACCAACTACGAGCTGGATGTGAAAGGACTAGAACGAATAACTGTTTTAAAGGCTTATGGTTATGCACTTTTAGAAGGGAAATTGTTCAAACTTCCCCCAGAGGATTGCAATCGACTGGTTGAATTGAAAGAAATGTTGGATCAATCCGGAAAGAACCAACTAGTCATCTCAGAAAATCAAATAGAGCACTTTATGGAGAAAGTCGTACCTGGCTTAGGGAAGCTTGGCAATGTGGTAATTGCGGAGTCCATTTCCAAAAGAGTCGGGGAAACGCCACTTAGAGTCAAGCTTTTCTTGGACCGAGTCAAGCATCGATTGCTGGCAGGTTTGGAGTTCCATTACGGGCATCTCATCATCAATCCATGTGAAGAAACCAAGGAGACATTCTTGCACTATCCCGGGATTAGACGTCAGCGTAATAAGGAACTGCAAATGATTCAATTGCTCGAAGAAAATGCATTTACACAAACAGATGGTGGATTTTTCTTGTACGACGAGGAAGCAGAATATCATTTTTTGTATCATGTTGTTGCAGGAATGGAAAAATGGGTGCACATCTATGCCTCGACAGCTGTGAAAATGCGTGTCCAAAAAGCGTATACAGGCCCGAGGATAAAAGTGGAAGTAAAAGAACGTATGGAGTGGTTGGAGTTCCGTTTCGATTTAAATGGAATCCCTGAAAAAGAAATCCAAAACCTGATGGCTTCACTTGAAGCAAAACAAAAATTTTACCGAATTCCAAATGGAAATTTGGTCTCGTTGGAAACACCAGAATTTTTAGCGCTGGCCAATTTCATGCAAGATATGGGCCTAACTAACGATAATATAAACGAAGAAATTAGAGTTCCGTTAATTCGCGGGATGCAATTGATCGACTCTCTAGAACAAGGAGATTTAGTGGAGCCAGGTGAAAACTTTGCGAAGCTAATGAAAAATTTAATCAATCCCGAGGAGTTGAATGAAACTGTACCTTCAACTCTAACAACCGTTCTTCGTGATTACCAGAAGGTAGGTTTTAAATGGTTCAAGTTGTTAGCGAAATATAAATTCGGAGGAATCCTGGCAGATGATATGGGGCTTGGGAAAACACTGCAAAGCATTGCATTCATAGAATCAGTGCTTCCAGATGTGCGAGAGCGAAAATTACCAGTATTGATCGTATGTCCCGCATCCCTTCTTTACAACTGGAAGAATGAGTTCGAAAAATTCACTCCACATATAAACGCACAAATCATTGACGGCAACAAAGCAGAAAGAAGTTCTTTATGGAAAGCATCTTTGGGAGCAGATATACTCATCACTTCATACCCATCACTACGGATGGACACAGATCTCTTCCAAAAACATCTTTTTCACACATTGTTCCTGGATGAAGCACAAGCATTTAAAAATCCAATAACGAAGACCGCAAAATCGGTGAAAAAGATCCAAGCAGAATACCGATTTGCTCTAACAGGAACGCCTATAGAGAATTCGTTGGACGAACTTTGGTCCATATTCCACGTCGTATTTCCCGAATTGTTGCCGGGCAGAAGAGCCTTTAGCGAATTAAGACGAGAGGACGTAGCGAAACGTGTACGTCCATTTATCTTAAGACGAATGAAAAAAGATGTTCTAAAAGAATTGCCGGACAAAATTGAAATGATTCAATTCTCAGAGTTGCAAATACAGCAGAAAAAACTATACGCAGCTTATTTAGCGGAACTAAAACATGATACGTTAAAGCATTTAAAAAAGGAAAGTTTCCAAAAGAATCGCATAAAAATTTTAGCAGGCCTAACAAGACTCCGACAACTATGCTGCCATCCAGGTCTATTTGTTGAAGGCTACACAGGAAGCTCCGCGAAGTATGAGCAATTAATGCAAATCCTAGAAGAATGCCGATTGTCAGGAAGAAGAGTGCTCGTCTTTTCACAATTCACCCAAATGCTCGGCATAATAAGAAGGCAACTTATACGACAGGGCACATCTTACTTTTACTTAGACGGACAAACCCCACCTGCTGATCGTGTCGAATTATGCAATCGCTTCAATAACGGCGAAGGAGATTTATTTCTTATATCATTAAAAGCGGGAGGCACCGGCTTAAATTTAACTGGAGCAGATACTGTAATCCTCTATGACCTCTGGTGGAATCCAGCAGTCGAACAACAAGCGGCAGACCGTGCCCATCGAATGGGACAGCAAAATGAAGTACATGTCATCCGCTTAGTAGCAAAGGGTACCATTGAAGAGAAAATAAATGAACTTCAACATAGAAAAAAGAGTCTCATTGATGAGGTTATTCATTCAGGGGGAGACGGGCTGACTTCTATGACGGAGGAAGATATTCGGGAGATATTGATGATTGAATGAGATAATACTTGTCCCAACTATACATTCATTTAGAGTGACAATGGATGCATTGCAATTAGCAGAAGAACTCCAGTCAAAACTGGATATGTTTCGTGCATTGGGCAAATGGAATTAATCCATTATGTTGGGAATACCATATGATAGATATGAATGAAAATTTTCATGAAGGTGGTTATACCCTAATGCAGAGGATAAAATTTATGATTAAGCAATTCTTAAAAGAGCCTTTGTGGTTTAGAATACTAATCTCTACAACCTTGCTTGTTTCGATTATTTTTAGCAGTTCATTATTCTCAGATAATGCTTATTTTCAAAGCTGTTCCAAATTAGCTGCAGCTATCTTTTTTTGTGCTTATGGTTTTAAATTAAGAAAGAGTCTTAAAAACTCATTCATTTTATTTATATTAGCAGGTATTTGTATCGTTCTATCCATTCTGGCATTATATTAGAGTTGATTATCCCAGCTTAGTATGAATGGATATGGTAAATCCCCATTCTGCTAACTGGTAATTACTTTATTAAGGAACAGAAAATTGATCAGACTTTTTTGAAAATGAATGAATCAATTGAATATATTAAGAGCTTGTTTTGATCATTTTTTTTTCAAAACAGGCTCTTTTTTTGTTTATCAAGGTTATTAGAATTAATTTAATCAAGCTTCAAAGCTAAAGCTGGGGTGAAAGAAAGGACAGATTGGTTGGAATTGCGTTTTGATACTATTAATTAGAGGGAAATTTTTCGAGAAGGAGCTTATAGGAGAAATTCTATTAACAGTGTATTAAAAAGGAGTCTCGGAATTTTCGTCACAACATATATGCTTATACATCAGACATTGTCATTCACTTTAATAAAGATAAACTCGTTGATTGAAATGTGAAATTGTTTAAAGTTAGCAACTACAGACTCTGAGGTTTAATCATAAAAATAATTTATCAACCTCTTCTTTATGCAAATTGTATCATGTATAATTGAAACACTATTCTGAAGGTAGTATTGGAGGAATAAAGGACATGATGAATATATTAACTAACCAATCCACTGAAAAGGTTTACTTAAAGAACATGGAACTTTCACTACTAGCTTCTGGGGATGGAACTGAGGTTATCCATCATAAATTATATAAAGGTTCCCGTTGGGCTATGGCCCCTGAGGAAAATTGGACAGCATTAGAACATGTTACCATCTTGTCAGGAAATCTTATATATAATTCACAAGAAGGAAAAATAGTTTTACAACCTGGAGATTCTTTAAGCGCTTGTCCTGTTACAGAGCTTTCTATTTTTTATGCTGAAACCGAAGTTCAATTTTTATATGTAACATCTCAACCTCAATTTCATGTATATAGCAACTCTCTAAAAGAAATGTACGATTTGGCAGTTTCCGTTGAAGAAAAGGATGGATACACAGCTGAACATTGCAACCGAATAAAAGAGCTATCCATGGAATTAGGAGCAGCTATGAATTTGTCAGCGGACGAACTCTATATTTTAAATCTTGCAGCATTCCTACATGATATAGGAAAGGTAAAAGTGCCTATTCAGATTTTGAATAAGCCAGATAAACTAACAGCTGATGAATTCGATATTATGAAAAAACATACGACTTGGGGTAAAGAAACGTTAGTGGATACTAATTTAGTGGATCTAATTAATGCTGGAGAAATAATCGAACAACATCACGAACGATATGATGGAAAAGGGTATCCTAATCAGCTTAAAGAGGCTGAAATTAGAATAGAGGCCGCAATAATTTCAGTAGTTGATGCATTTGATGCTATGACTACGGATCGTGTGTACCGAAAAGCAATGAGTGTTAGTGCTGCTCTAGCTGAATTAGAAGTAAACAAAGGCACAATGTTTCATCCAGTGGTATTAGAAAAGTTTTTAACCATAATGAATTAATAATTTTTGAAGGAGGTGAAAACATATGAAAAAATTGTTATTAACACTTACATTCTTAGTATTGTTTAGCTCTTTGTACAGTGCAAGTGCTGAAGCAGCATATCTGAAGAGTTCTGATAAAACAATCTCCATAAATACTGGACTTAAACTTACTATTCCTTTAAATCTTGGAGAAAAAGCTTTCAAACTACAAGAGAATGTTCATGACATTATTACTAAATCAACTGGTTTAGAAGTTGATCATTATTATTTATGGTTAGAAGTAGATGGTGAAAAGGTTATTGGAATTGACCCAGCTAAAGGGATGTTCTAAGATAGAGCATCACTTATCTCGGGTAGCTTAGTTTTTTCTTTTGGCTCTAAATAAGTGAATCAGTAGTTGAGTTATAGAAATAACTTTGAAATGATTCAGATTGAAAAAAAAACTCCTCTCTAAGGCTGCACTGAACCCCGAATAGTGGACACTTTAATAAAGTGACCCAATTTTGGGTTCAGTTCATAAAACAGAGAGGAGTTGTTTTTGTATAAATATCTAGATGGCATGGAGATGTAGAGGTATGAATTTACAGAAAATTACCTCTTCGAAGCGCGGTATCCAGCAGCCAGTGCTGCAGCTTTACTACAAAACATTGCCTCTGGTTCTGTAATATCATAAAATTGACCCCCTAGGACATGAAATATTTTCTCTCCACTGGAGCTAATATTTCCTTTTATATTACAGGAACCTGAAGTCGGTTTTTCTTCCTGTTTCGGCTTGGGTTGTGTTTTTGGAGTCTCAGCTGGTTCTGATTTTTTCTCTTCCGTATGATAACCGTCTTCCTGCGCATAGTTTTCGATACTCCAAATCCCAATTCTTTGTTTTTGCGCTTTTTGTTGTAGTTCCCTAAATTGGTCAATGTATTTCACATCTGGTTGGAAAACAGCTACACGTGCAAGACCTTTTTCAATTAATGTTTCATTGAAAAGTTTTCCATCTATCCACACATACCGGAGCAATCGTCCATACCTGTCACGCTCGGAGACATCTTTTTCAAGCTCTATCTCTTCACCAGTTAAAGTGTTTTTTGTAAAAGAACTTGCTTCCGGTCCGAATGGTTGGACACCTAGTTTAGGATGTTTTGTCTCAGGTGTATCAACAAGAATCAAACGGACAGTCTCTTCTTTACCATTCACTTTTACTTTAATCGTATCCCCGTCAACAACGCGAGTGACAACTGCAGAAGTTAAAACCGTGCTGAGTGGACTATTCGATTCATCTTTTTTCTCACTCAACTTAGTTGTAGTGGGGATAGGGAGAGTATTTTCTTTATCTGTTTCTTCATCCACTTGTTTTGACGGTGCAACAGTTTCGTTTATATTTTCCTCTTAAGTAATCGTTGCGCTTTCTACTTCATTTTCGCTTTGATCTTGATTATTTTTTTGCTCCAGCCAAAAAAAGAGACTAATAATAAACGAGATTAATAAAAGTGCACCATAGATCTTACCCATTCTATTTCTATTTCTTTTAACGAAACCTTCTTTGGAAGGCTTTTTTTCTTTTTGTGCACCCATACAAAACTCCTGTTTTCTATTAAATTTCGGTGATTTTCCTGGCAGCATCCCTGTGTCAGACTCAATTGTTCCCCAAGCTGTACCTGACATAGGGATGCTCTAAAAAGTATAACACGTTAAATATATCAAGTTCGGTGGTCTGGAAGAAAACCTTGAATAGCAAACTTTCCGGGAACATCGCATAAATTTAGTAGTGGTGTTAAAATAAACTGGCAATTTCGAAATATCTTACTTAAACTAATGCTTTATCGGTTAAAAATAATGAAAAAACATTAAAAGAGGAGAGAAGGGGAGATGAAATTAAAAATTTTATATTTAGCAATAACGATGTTGTCATTATTGCTGATTGTCGGTTGTTCGAATGATAACAGTTCAGATAAAACATTGGATAATGAGAGTTACGAAAGTGTTAGAGAAGTTGTATGGGATTTTATAGTTGAACAAGGTTGGAGTCATAATTATTCTAAGGAAAATTGGAGAAATGCAACGGTAAAGAAAGAAGTTGCTGATGATAGCTATAAAACGTTAGATGCAACTTATTATGGAAAAGAGATATTAATTGTTACTTTAGAAGATGCAGTAGCAGCACCATTAATATTTGTTGACCCTAAAAACAATGAAGTAATTGGCTACATACCAGGTGAATAATACTTATAACTTTACGGTTAACCAACCAAAACAAGAAGGTATAACGACTGTAACTGTAGAAGATAGCAAAGGAAGTAGCCACTGCCGCTTTTAATAAAGAGGTGGGAGCAACTTTTAGGAGTGAGGCAATGAATATCGAAAATCAAATGGACAAAAATGAATCGGGTAATAGAAAGATTCAAAAGTTAATATTAATATTAATCTTTTTATTAATAATACTTTCTTCTTTTTATCCAAAATTAACGAGTATTTCTTTAATTCTTCTAGGTTTAATGCTCATATTAGCCTCTTGGAAATGGAAAGAAAAGTATAGAAAGTATTTCCTTATTGAAATGATCTTATCACTAATAACAATTGTCTTCGCGATATTAAAGCTATTGAACATAACTCCATGGGGATAATTTAAGGAGGTATTAACCGGTGAAATATTTAAAAGTTTTTATTAGTATTATCTTAATTTTCTTTGGTAGTACGTTGTTAAATATAACCATTCATGGTGAGCTGATGGATAATATAATAATTAAAGTATTGGGTGGACTTATGATGCTTGTGGGTGTTGTTTCAGGAAGAAGGGCAATCAAAAAAGGTAAATTAAAGAACGTGGAATAAGAGAAATTACTACTTACAATATATTCTTGGTTGTAAAAGGTATTATGTTTATGTCAAACCAATTTAAATTACAGAAATCGATTTCGAACTAGAAAAACTCAAATGATAATCTTATCTCATGATACCTGTTGTATAATGGGTAAATTGAATATGCGAGAAATGAAACTAGTCATTCTTGAAGATAAGGAGGTTCACCTTGGATTCACTGGAAAAGGTTATTTATTATGTTGTGCAAATAGGCGAGCGCTACTACAAACATACAGATGGTATAGCTACCTACACAGAAGATGAAGAACAGGCATATGCATTTACGAATCTAGCCGATGTGAAGGAAAAGGCTATTGAGATACAAGGTACTGTGCATAAAAGAGAAGTTAGTTACAAGGAACTGCAAGAATTATCAGAGCAACATGAGGAAGAATATATGCGATTGCCAGTGGAGGAAAAGGAAGCAATTGAAACATTTTGTCAGTATTTAATAGATATAAAAGACGGTAAAGGTAAAGTTCTTATATGAATTCAAATTACATAAAAAATGATCAACTTTTCGACATTTGGATATTTGGACATACGACATAATTTTAATTAAGTCGTATGGCCAAAACGTAGAGATGTGAAATGAACCAAAAAAGATAGAGTAAGGATTCCTAATGAACCTTACTCTATCTTTTCGATTTTAAAACTTTAATCTAATCAAATAGACTTAATTGTTGAGATGTGCTGCGATTATCAATAATATTATTCAAGTTTTTAACACTCCATTGAGCAATAGGAGTAGCGATGGCTCGAGCTAGTTCAACAGGAACCGCATTGCCAATTTGTTTGTATATTTTATCAAGTCTACCATTTTTACTAATATTTAAGTTGTTGCCTTCGGAAAATTGGAACCAGTCTGGGAATGTTTGAATGCGGGCAATCTCTTTAACTGAAAGGCGTCTATGCATATTCTCACCACCAGGTAATATCCATTGATCGGTACCTGTTTTTTTCATAGCTTCACCACCCGGATGTAATGGTGCTTGTCTTCCTGAAGCTTGAATGGTAAAACTTTGCTCATCCCATGTTTTTTTACGATTTCGAGAAAGGTAGATAGGTGAATAGCTTCCTTCATAACATTCGCCTGGATCATTTTCCAAATCACCGATAACATCATGTAAAGTGACAAAAGGTTGTTGGCTCTTCCCGTTTCCGTGAGTAGGATCTGGAAACTGATAGTCAAAATCAATATCTTCTCGTACACCTACGATAAACACACGTTCGCGAATTTGAGGAACACCGAAATCGCGTGCATTGACTAGCTTAAATTTAACTTTGTAACCTGCTGATTCAAAGTCTTGAATAATTTGTTTAATAACTTCGCCCTTGCCCAGCGTGAGCATGCCTTTTACGTTCTCGGCAATAAAGAAACTTGGTTTTGTCTTTATAAGTGAACGAATAAAATGGATATAAAGAAAGTTTCGTTCGTCATCAATTAAACGTGGACCAGCCTCACTAAAGCCTGGGCACGGGAAACCTCCTAATATGATGTCGCAATTCGGGAAATCCTTTACTTTTCTAATATCCATTTCTTGTTGTACCACTGTTTCCGGGAAATTTAATTTATAGGATTGGTTAGCTTCCTTAAACATATCAATGGAATAAATTGTATGAAATAGGCTTTCATGTCGATTCTCAAAAAAACTATTCCGTGACAATACTAATTGATCGGTTTTTCCTTTTCCAAGTATCGCGTCAAGACCAGCTAATTCAAATCCAAGATCTAGACCACCACAACCCGAAAATAAACTGACTAAATTGAGTTTATACGTTTTGCGACAAAAAGTATCGGAAAAGTCCTGATCTGATAAGGTTTGAGAATTTGCATGCTCTTGATAAATTTTATCTATTAATAAATCTTTAATTTGCTTTTCATCATACTCTTTTAGGGGACGAAACTTCGCTCTGCCTCGCTCTGCAATTTTCATGTTACGAACCTCCGATGTTTAATATTTATTTTAACACGTATCCATAGAAAAGGCCACCGAATTAAATTGTATGAAATTTCTATTAACTACGATAAAATAATTGGTAATGGGAGGGAATTATGTGAGTAAACCAAATGAAATAGGTAAAAGTCATGTATTAGATGTGTATAATGCATTAAAACATTATTTAAATTCTGATTCAATGGAAAGCTATAGTGTACCTGTCCAAGAAACGGTAAAGTTCATAGTTGGATTGTATCCGACTATAAGATCTGTTAACAATAAATTCGAAACAGATAAGCCTGACTTCAATCCTGATCTCCTTTTGACCTTACATAATAAAGACAAGGCTAAATTAAATTTATTTTATATAAAACGTACCGCAGCAATACAGCCCAAAAATTTAGGTGCAAAAAGTTTTCTGGAAAACTACTTTATTTCACAAAATTTGCAGGAAAATTTCAATGCATATTTTAATAAAGAGTACGAACTTTATTTGCAAAGCATCATGGATTTTAGAGGCCACCGAAATGTCTATGACAGAATACCAGAATTAAAGAAGAAAGTTCTAGCTTGTTATCCCAAGTTTGAAGCCGAGATTAATCCATTTCGTAGAAGTTTCCTTTTTAGTTTAAGAGAATATTGTTTTCAATTAATGAAAGACGAATTTAATAATGGGTCTATAGGGATTGAAAATGCATTTAAAGAATTAATGATGTTCGATACTACTAATATTATAACAAGGTACACTGAAGAGAACAAATGTTTTGGTGTTGAAAAATGGAAGTCAAATATAAATATAGGGCAAGGAATACATATCTACAAAAAAGGAAATGACACAATTGGTATTCGATCTGGTACAGAAGCACTTACAATTAGATTTAAATTTGAAAGTGGTCCAACATCATCTATTAAGTTAGCAACAAGTTATGAATATTTCCCGGCTGAAGATGGTATAGTGCAGAAGAATTTGAGGTCAATCAAACTATTTGAGGGATTGCTTGAAAAGCATGAGCAAATAAACAAAAAAGACGATAGCAATGCAGTTGGTAAATGTAATGAAGCAATGATATATTACAGAACTTTAAAGATAGATCCAAAAATTCATCAAATAGACGAAAAAGAATTTCAAGTAATGCTGGAATCTTACTCTCCTTATATATCTAGTAAAACCTTATTAAATATCCAACAATCTTCTAAAAAAGCAGTGGAGAAAATAGATGAATATTTACAAGGGAAATACCAAGATTACCATATAGAAAGTATTCAACTAGTGGCAGATAGCTATCTAAAGGATCGTTTGGACACGAGCGATATGAAAATCATTTTAAAAGTGGAAAAGCGATATGTAGAGGAAGATCTATCATTAAAAGCCATATCTAAAAGCAATGCTAAAATTACTGTCAAAAATCCAGGAGCAGGATCGATATTAGGTCCTCAATATTTTAATATAGGTTCTCTAACGCCAGTTACGGATGAAGTGAAAGTCAAATTTAATCAAAAGCAACTTACATATCGACAAAGCCTAGAAGTGATATCAGAAGCATTGGGAGAAAGTTTACAAACAGCAAAGCAAAAGAATCTGAAAAAAGGACTTATAGCAATACGCGGAACAGCAACAACTATTATCACTAATTATGTAAAAGATAAAAGTCTTATATTAGAACATGACGTTATTAATGGAGAGGTAGAGGTATACCAAAAAACACCATCAACCATCCAAACTACTTTACGTTGGAATGAGAAACAAGAAGAACTCTCCCTTCGAGTAAAATCAGGTAAAGGAAAACAACATGGTTGGTCATCTGTGAAATTGGTTTGTGAGTATAAGGTGGATGTTTGAAATTGGTTTTAATAAGTTTTTGAGCTAAATAGTGAATTACACTGAATAATTATTTAATAAATGGGTATGGATGTGAATTATTTGCTAACACAAAATCTTAATTATATACATATCGATGGAAACTTGAGAGCTTTAGAAGAATGGATGAATTTTAGTATCGAATTAGCTAATTATGTTAAACATGCTGATCAACCAATAAAAATATATGTATCAGTACCTTCTAATTTAATGTTCTCGTATTTTTTTGTATTAGGTTGTATAGATTATGACTTTAATAATCCATCAAAAGAAGCACTATTTGATCAATATCTTGATTTAAAAAAAGGGCAAAGAATTCTTTATAAAACAGGAGATGATTGGGTAGCCCATTCTGTTCTAGAAGTAAGCCAACTGCCTAACTCAGATACAAGAGCTATAGTAGTAAAGGATCGACTAAACTCTATTAATTATATACCGGAAACAAGATGGTTTAATTATGTAAGAATCTATTATGACGAGATAACTACAGTGCGTAATACTAGACTTGTCAGAAATGTATATAACATTAATGATGATGATAAGTTGAAAAGGCTTTATTCGGAGGAAAAACTTCGAATATTAATGATGCAGAATACACCGCAAACGTATGTATATGCAAATAAAAAAGAGTGGAATGATTTTATAAATGTTATTCAATTGAATATTAATGGAGATTTATTTAAATTAAGTGAATTACTATTTGATGGTTCAGAAAGTACCTTTAAAAACCTTGCATTTATTGAACAGAATCATTCAGTAACAATTCCGAAAGAAGCAATAGCAGTCTTTGTTGGAAGTAGCCGCGCACTTAGAAAAATGGACAATTTTGATGAATATAAATGTGTGTTTATTATAGATCAACATGATTCAAATGAAAAATTTGAAGATCTTCAGTTTAAAATTGAGCAAGATTTTCTCATGGGTCAAAGTCATTCAGTTAATAAAGAAATATTAGAATATATGGATGAAAAAAATGTTGAAATTCCGAAAGGTGTGGAAATGTTTGCCTGGCTATCGCAGAGCTAATATAGGTTTAGCAAATGAACTGTTTTCTTCGGTAACGAATGTAAAATTTATAAAAGTTGAGGAGGATCGGATAGGACAATTAATGCATGCCTTAAAAAATTTAAAAACCTCTGTAAAAACTTATTATGAATATGACGAATTATTGATAGAGGAAACAGATAGATTTATTAAGGGATGTAGGAAGGTAGTTGGTTCAATTAATAACTATAGTACCTTTTTTAAAGAAAATAATGAGTCAATTGTAAAATATTTTTCATTTACTAAAAAAGCTATTTATGCAGATTTATTTAAAAAAAATATAGAACCAATAATAGAACTAATAAAGTATTTAAGAAAACAGGACCATAATGCATATATAGATACTTTAAATAGAATGCAAATTCGCAATGATATTACTAGTGATAATACATATCTTCTGACCAAGCAGAAGATAATAGATGAATATATAGAAATTAGTGGATGGAAAGTAAAGGTAATGCGCGATAAAGATTTTGTTGAAGCTGGGATTTATGCTGATCATGTATTTTTTCTAGGGACATCTAGTTATTTTGATCGGAAGTTCTCGGAAATCTTTTATGGTAAAAACACAATCTTTCTAGGTTATTCATGCTTCGAAAATCATTTAATTAAAAGAAAATCTTTTTCTAACTTAATTAGTCAGAATTATTCGATTAATACAATATATAAGAACGTGAATCTAGAGAAAGGCTTTATAGGCATTGATTATAGAGAGGCGTTTTTAATGAAAAACGAAAAAGAATTAGAAGAAGCTATAATCAGTCAGTTCGAGAATGCTGCTAATGATGCTTTAGCAGAGAAAGTGGAAGTGAAATTAGCAACTATTTCATACAATTACTACATTTTTCTACCACTTAGACAAAAAGTGAATGTCATTGACCGAGAATCTTTAAAGATAACGCAAGAAAAAGTTCGAGAGCTATCTATAGGTGATTTATTAGTGTTTAGGACTCAAAACGCCTCGGGGTTAGTTCGAGAAGTAGCAGATAAAATTATGGGGGCTAATGCAGGCGAATATCGAGGGAATGTAGAGAAATGGAAGAAAAAATTACGATTTAATGTAGAACGTAAAGGAATTGAAACAGTTTCCAGGATTCTAAAAAAACGATATGGAATTGAAGTAGCTAAGGAAAATAATATTAAAAACTGGATAAGTAGTTACTCTATTAGACCTAGCTGTTTAAATGAGCTATTAGAGGCTTTTAATTTTGATTTGAAAGAGAAGCAAGAAATAATTAAGTCAACAAATGAAATTGTTAGTGCTCATATTTCTGCAGGGCACCAAATTTCACAGATTTTAATGAATGAACTGGATGAAAATCTAGAGAGTTTAATAGATGAAAACGGGTTTTATACCTTTGAATCAAAGGAATTTGAAGGTGCAACCTTTAACATTGAGGAAATTAAAAAAATCTCAAAAGAAACCTATTCTATTCCAGAAAATGAGGCATTAAAGATTATTAAGAGATGAGGTGTTAGTATATGGAAATTAAGTTAGAACGGGCTTTAGAGAATCGAGAAATACTAATAAATGCAATAGAAAAAGAAATAGTAGGTCCAAGTGATGTCAATAATACCACAAAGTTGTTAAATACAACGGGTAATACAAAATTCGATAATTTTGATGACTTAAATACAAATTATCATTGGTTTTCAGCTACTTTGAAAGAAGAAGTGATTCAAAGAGATAGCCCATCTCGTAGATATGCTGCTGGCATTCTTTATCCAATTCAACTTCAGGCGGAAGAAATAGAAGTTGAAAGTGATGAAATGGTAGCTGATAAGAAAATTGATGAAAAACAGGCTGGATTTTATGATGAGATTGATAAGTTAGACAATCAAGATGACATAGTTGAAGATACAGGATTAGAGGATATCGCGCCTAAAGTTCAGCAAAAAGATTCCATGCCTTCTAGTATGGGCGTTACGTTTTGTCTGGCGAAAGATGCCGAAAAGTTCAAGATCAAGTTTACCGGTGGTGTCTATGAAAAACATCGAATTTATACGGACATACACGCTAAAGATAAAAAAACTGGAAAGGAAACACACTATGATTTTAAAGAGGACTGGTGGCTCCGTACTTCTATTTTTGGTGATGTAACTATTCCAATTTCAGAATTTGATCCGAGCAAGAAAATTAGTTTAAAAGAATACGAGTTGGATGTATTTGATGCGGCAAAGGTTAAAATTGAAAAAATTAAGTTGAAATTACATATTCAATGTCGAATCAAAGATGAATATATTCTTTTTACGGTAACGGTATTGAATATTACAGAACCACCTCTTAGATATAACAAGGACGAATATACGGTATTTCAGTCACAATTAAATATCTCGGCGGATTTCGGTGATTTTTTAAATTATCCCAAGATTTCGAAACGTAATTTAGGTCTAACAAAAGACGAATGGAATAATGAATTGTTATTTAAAAATAAGTTTAATTATGCATTTGGACATGGTTGTTCAGTTAAATGGGATCAAAATGCTGAAAAAATTAGTGAGCTATATTCTACATTTATTCCAGTTTATGAAACAGAAAGTATGACACCAGATATTTCAGTGAATGTTGATGGTGAAGAAGTAGTATTAAAAATTGAAATGCGCGAATTAATGGATGTACAAAACTACCAAGAGTTACAAGGTATTTTACAACCTTTAGTATTTGGATATAAGAAATGGATTAAAGATCAAGAACTAGAAACAATAGAATTGGCCTTGAAAACAGAGTTAAAAGAAGCTGCTGAAACAAATTTAGACTTTTGTAAAGATAGTCTTCGTCGTATGGAGAAAGGGTTAGAATTACTAAAGGATTCTAAAGTATTTCTAGCGTTTAAGTTAGCAAACAAAGCGATTTTACTTCAACAACTTAACGGGAAAATGCCACGTAAAGCCTATTATGATAAAGGTGATACTAGTAAGGCTATGGAGTTGATTATTGATCGACCTTATAACGATGTAATGAAAGCTATGCAGAATTTATCTGATTGTGATAACAGCTGGCGTGCTTTTCAAATTGCCTTTTTCTTATTATCTATTCAATCATTAGTCGAAAAAGATTCAATTGATCGTCAAACTGTTGATTTGATTTGGTTCCCTACAGGTGGAGGTAAAACGGAGGCATATTTAGGCGTTGCAGCTTTTCAAATGTTTTATCGTCGTTTATTAGATCCAAATGATGCAGGTGTAGATATAATGATGCGTTATACGTTACGTTTATTAACTGCTGATCAATTCCAACGTGCCTCAAGATTAATTTGCGCTATGGAATTTATTCGCCGTGATTGTGAGAAAAGTCTTGGTGAAACACCTTATTCTATTGGTATTTGGGTAGGGTCTAAAACTTCGCCTAATACAAACAAGATAGCTTTGTCACAAGTTAAACAAATGCAAAAACCTCAAGGGCCGGATAATTTAGTTATCACAAGATGCCCTTGGTGTGGTTGTGAGATTGGTAAAGTAGCAGTTAAAGGTAAAGGCTCCAAATATAATGAGACTGCTCCTCTTGGATTTAAACGAGTAAACGAGCAATTAAACGTCCGATGTCCAGATGAAAAATGTGATTTTCATAATGAAATACCAGTTTATTTTGTAGATGAAACCATTTATGAAAAAAAGCCGACTTTCTTAATTGGGACCATCGATAAATTTGTTCAGCTAACATGGAAACCGGAAGCAAGAGGCTTATTTGGATTAAATGATTTAGGAGAACGTTCTATTTCTCCTCCACAAATTATTATTCAAGATGAATTACATTTAATTTCAGGACCTCTTGGAACGCTTGCAGGATTGTATGAAGTGTTAATTGAAGAATTGTGTATCGATGATCGTGGAGAAGTACCGATAAAACCAAAAATTATTTCAGCAACAGCAACTATTAAGGAGTTTGAAGAGCAAGCTAAATGCTTATTCGGACGAGAAGATGCACGACTTTTCCCTAGTCCCGGTATAGATATTGACGACTCTTTTTTCTCAAAGGTGGCTGTAGGTAAAAATGGTAAACCTACGCCTGGTAGAAAATATATTGGTGTTTTCACATCGCGTGTCCGTATTTTAATGGCCCAGGTTATGACTTATTCAGCGATTTTACAAAAGGTAGAGAGTATACCAGAAGAAGAACGAGATCCGTTCTGGACATTGCTTTCTTTCTATAATAGCTTGAGAGATTTAGGTGCGGGTTTGAACTTATTTAACAGTGACATTCCAACTTACATTGATGCTTTAAATAAAAGAGAAGGAATAGCTAAAGATAAAAAAAGATTTTTATATGCTCCATTAGAATTAACCTCTCGAAAACAAAGTAATGAAATTTCAAAAACCATCGATGATTTAAATGTTCCTTATACGCAAAAAGATAGTAAAGGGCGTACAAAGTCACTTACATCATGTTTAGCTTCTAATATTATTGAAGTAGGAGTAGATATTGATCGTTTATCATTAATGGGAATCGTAGGGCAACCTAAAATGACAGCTCAATATATTCAAGTAAGTGGTCGCGTAGGTAGACGCCCTCATGAAAGACCGGGTTTAATTGTAACCGTTTATTCTAATCAAAACTCACGTGATAAATCGCATTTTGAACATTTTAATGAATATCATCAAAGGCTTTATGCACAAGTAGAAACGACAAGTTTAACACCATTTTCAACAGCTTCTTTAGAGCGTGGATTAACAGCGGTATTAATAGGCTTCTTACGTCAACGAATGGATATGCAAATGGCATTATATCCTACAAGTCGAGAACTGGAACGTGTAATGAAAGATGAACGTTTCATAGCATTTCGTAAAAGATTTAAAAAGCGAGTAAAGCTAATTGATAAAGACCAGGTTGATATTTGGAAGGAATTATTTAAGACGTTTATGGATGCCGTATTAAATGGTCGTTATGAAACATGGAGAGTTTCTGATACGGAACGAGGGTTAATGTTTCAAGCTGGAAATTTAAATGATGGGGAGAAATATCAGGGAAGTATCCCTGTCATAAACTCTTTGAGAAGTGTTGATGCTGAGAGTCGCGCATCTATCGTATCGCTCGATAAAGAAGAAGTTGAATTTGTCTGGGAGGATGATGACTAAATGCGATATTTACCAATGAGACGTTCGAAGTTGGTAGGAACTGAAGGCCCAGGCTCTTTAGTAATTAGCCCAGAAGGTGAAACAGCAGTCGTAGGCGCATTAGATTTATGGTTTAAGGATAGCTTTGGAAATAAAGCCAAAAACATTGAAGAATTTGCAGTACATGAGCCTCGTTTAAAAGCGATATTAAAAGTAGATAAATTTTATACGCCACCTGAATTTAGAAAGGGTTCAACTAATTCAATGGAAGTTGTTCCAAATAGTAACCTTGTAATGCCATTAATGCGTTTTCCTAAATGGCATTATTGTAGTTCTTGTCGATCTTTACGAGAATTAGAGTTAGACCAAACATCTGTCTATTTAGATTGCCCTAAATGTAATCAAAAAAGATATTATAAGCAAGTTCCTTTCATAGTAATTTGTGAACATGGGCATTTGTCGGATTTTCCATGGCGTAAGTGGGTTCACGGCAATGAAGAAACTAAATGTGAAGGTAATTTAGTTATTCAAATGAGTGGGGGTACAACATTAGATTCTTGGAGAATTGTTTGCGAAAAATGTAAAAAAAGTAGGGATCTTCAAAGGGTCACTTCTTTTGATAAAGATAATAATACTAGTTATTTAGGTGATCAACTTAATAAGGATAAGGCGGGGAAGTACACTTGTGAAGGTGAACGACCATGGTGTGATGATAAAAAAGAAGAATGTTCAGCAGCTCCAGTTGCAATTCTAAGAAATTCAATTAGTGTTTATATGTCCAAGAAAATTAGTGCGTTAGCAATACCAGGCGATTATAGTGAAAATATTGACTTGATCGTTTCTAAAATACAATCGCCCGCTAAACACCTGGTCCGTACAAATCTAAGTTTATTAGATAGCCTTGAAAATAAGATTAAATTTATTCGTGAAAATCTAAGATTTGAACTTAAGGAGGAAGTAACGGATCAAGAAATTCAAGATGCTTTAATGTATATTCAATCAGGTGATGAATATGAGTTTACAGAGGAAGAGCTTGAAAAACCAGGTTTGTTAATTAAAGAAAAAGAGTTTGAAAAACTCACGTCAGCGGTTAATTCTAGGGAATTAAAAGTTGAACCTGAATGGGAGTTTGACAAGGATGAAGATGTTAAAAGTAATTACTATAAACCATATTTACAGCGTTTATCAAGGGTGCTAAAACTGAAAGAAACAACTGCTTTGTATGGGTTCGATAGAAAAGATTATAAAAATACCAATACCATTGAATATAGTAACTACTATCCTTCTTTGTATAAGGATTTCGAAAGCGCGCATGAAAAATGGTTGCCTGTAAATGAAGTATATGGAGAAGGTATCTTTCTTCAACTTAATCTAGAAAAAGTGATGGAATGGGAATCCTCTCCAGAAGTTCAAAAATATTTTACTAGCTATCTAAAAAGAACTGGGCATGTAGAACATCGAGACGATTCTATCTTAAAACCACGTAATATTATGCTACACACACTATCCCATTTTTTGATTGATGAATTAGCGAATGTATGTGGATATAATCGTGCTTCAATTAGAGAAAGATTATATTTAGATGAAGCTCAGACGGGTGTATTAATTTACATTTCGGCAGGCGATTCAGAAGGAACTTTAGGTGGACTTGTAAGATTAGGATTGGAAGGAAAGTTCTTTCATATTTTGGATAAGGCGAAAAATAATGCAGAATGGTGTAGCTCCGATCCTGTATGTACAGAATTAGGCAAGACTCAGGGGCAGGGGGTTAATGGATTGAATGGTGCAGCATGCTATAACTGTTCTCATATTCCTGAAACATCATGCGAATTTTGGAATCTATATTTGGATAGAAGTTTGTTAATTGACTCTAAAATTGGTTATTTTAAATAATATGTTATGAAGAATTTGCATTCAACTGGATAGTGAAACGTGTGTACATGCCTTATTCCGGATCTCATTGTTTTTAGGGATAAATCGTTAAAATCGCAAGTTATGACTGGGACAGTAAAGAGTAAAGGTTGTTATTCATAAATAAGAAATATTTGAAAAGAGGTGTCTTAAAATAAATAGGGAAAAGTTTAAAAATTGGATGAATGAAAATTTAAAAAATAAAGAAATAACAAGGAAAAAATACTTCGATGCTATAAATATAGTGTCTAACGAGATGATAAACTGGGGTCTAGATAGAGTAGATATATACTCACTAAGTGATCCTGAATTGATTAATAGAGTTATGTCCTGTAATGGCTTTATTGAGAAAAACCGACGAGGAAATCAAATGTATAGTGCTGCATTGAATCATTATAAAAAATTTCTTATTTCAGAAGAAAGAAGTGATAAGAATATGGTTAATATTGATGATGTAGTTCTAATTAAAATTAATCAAAGTTATTATGAAGACATTTCACCAGAAGACTTATACAAAGTAACAAGTGAAAGTTGGGTTGTTAGTTTAGAAAAAACACCAACACGGGATATTAAATATTATTGTTCTATTTATAACAATATTATTATTCAGGTTTATGAATTAACAGGTTTTAGATCGGATCCAGAACCGGGAAAAGAAAAGCGATTCATATTAGAAGGGAAACTAGCATCGGAAGAAATAAGAAAACAGTTAATTTCTCTTGATGTTCATACTATACATAGAGGAAGTGGAAATCCTATAAAATATACAAGTCTAAAGACTCTACTAGATATAAAAGAATATGTAGAGATTCCTTCTGAAGACGAAGTAGTATTGATAGAAACGGTGGGTGACGTTGATTTAATTGATCACATCCATTCTTTCATAACATCTAAAGGATTTAACTACTCCCTATCAAACATCAAAAATCTCTACTTATCCTTACGCAGCAAACCATTCGTTATCATCTCTGGTATCTCCGGCACCGGGAAGACAAAAATAGTGCAGTTATTCGCTGAGAGTATTGGAGCGATGGAGGACAATGGGCAGTTTAAGTTAATACCTGTGAGACCGGACTGGAGTGACAGTTCAGAATTATTAGGTTATGTAGATTTGAAAGGTGAATTTCAGAGAGGTCCAATGACAGAGATGGTTGAGCATGCGATGGATCACCCAAACTTGCCACATTTTGTTCTTCTAGATGAGATGAATTTAGCACGGGTAGAATATTATTTTAGTGATGTATTAAGTGTGATGGAAAGCCGTAAAAGAGATGGCGACAAGATAACTTCTTCGCAACTTTTAGATGGGAAGTATACGGGTCGTGAGATAAAGTTGCCTGAAAACCTTTATATTATTGGTACGGTGAATATGGATGAAACAACTCATCCTTTTAGTAAAAAGGTGCTGGATCGTGCAAATACGATTGAGTTTAATGATATTTGTCTAGATCGTTTTGATTTCTTAGAGATTCGTGAAGAGGTGAAAGCGCAACGGATTTCAAATGAGCAGCTAAAGTCAAGTTTTATTTCACTAAAAGATGTTTGGATGACGCAAAAGCCTTTAGTGGAAAAAGTGTCGCAAAAATTAGCGAATATTAATAAGTATTTGGAATCAATTAATGCGCACGTTGGTTATCGTGTGCGGGATGAGATTTGTTTTTATATGGTACATAACGAAAATGCAGAATTATTAGAGGAACACGAAGCATTTGATTTTTGTGTGATGCAAAAGATTTTACCGCGAATTACAGGTAGTGATGGGCGAATTGATCAATTGTTAGAGAATTTATTTACCTATATGACAGGTGTACCTTACGATGCTGACAATGTTCAAGAATCTAGAGAATACCCTCGCAGTGCAAAAAAAGTTGCAGAAATGTTAAGGAGGTATCATAAGGATGGCTTCACGTCTTTCTGGATCTCCTAAAGACAAAGAGTTGGTGGTCATCGAAACGGCTGATTTAACATGTATTATTAAGGGGTCTGCTGAGCATTCCCAATATAATAAGTTGCAGCAACATATGTCTTTTAAAGTAGAAAACTATATGCAATTTCAGTGTCGTGGAGAGAATATAGAGGATGTACACGTATATGATGTGTTGACGGGGAAGATGCTACCCTATGCAGAACAACAATTTGTCCCTATATTCTTTGAAAATGGACGTTATGAAGTCATTATTTTACCTAAGACAGATGAGCAGCTAACATTTTATCATGAATATCCGGATTTCCGTGAAGCGGTTAGTAAAATCTCAAGAAGAGACATATTAACAGGTACATTGCATTTTCGAAATGAAGTAGGGTTAACTTCTTTTGAGATTCGAGGGAATCATAATCGTCGGTTAGTAGATGTTGTGTTAGAAATTTTTCCGACGAAGCTAGATTATAAAAGAGATTACAAAGCATTGTTGGATGAAGTGAATGAGGAGATATATAATTTAGCCTATCATTTTATAAAGCGAACGTATTTGCAAGGTAGTGCGAAAATTTATAAGGAGCCTTCACTCGCGGAGTTTTATAGATTAATTGATCTTCATTTTGAGCAGTATTTACGTTCAATTGATCGAGTGGAGAAAGTTTCGCATCATCAATTAATTAAGAACTACGTAGAAGTGCGAGGCAATCAATTAAGAAGGCAAGATCAAAAGTCTTTAGCTTACTTACGTAAAAATGCTGGGAAGTTTGTGGATGTACCGAATGGTATCTCTATTGATGGCAGAACAGTTATGCCAACTAAAGGGCTACTGATGAAAAAAGAGCATACGGCTGATACCCATGAAAATCGTTATGTGAAATGGACAATGCTACGTATAGTTACCCGCTTGAAAGATTTAAAGCGGGTGATAGAAACTGCTTATATGTGGGGCTATAGCAAGGCAGATAACGAACTGCTCAGTAAATTAGATTTAATGATTGAACAAACTGAAAAACGACAGAAGAATGCATTTTGGCGAAAAATAGGGAAACTTGATCGTTCTGTGATGAGCCTTGTTTTGCAACTGGCACCTGGATATCGAGATGTGCTACAAGTGTACACGACAATTAGCAAAAGTATTGTGTTGCAGGGCGAAATTTATAAAATGTCTATTAAAGATATTGCGACCTTATATGAATACTGGACATTTTTAAAGCTAGGCCAATTATTAGCGAAGAAATGTAGGCAAGTGAGTCAAGACATAGTAAAAGTGAATACAGAAGGTCTATTTGTTAATTTAGATAAGTCACGAACAGCTGAAAGAAAGTATGTTCATCCTGTTACAGGGGAAGAAATTACGCTGAAATATCAATTTGATACAACGAGTAATCGTGTGCCGACTGTACAACAAAAGCCTGACTCAATGCTGAGTATTGGAAAGAAGGGTAAAGACTATCAATATCAGTATATTTTTGATGCTAAATATCGACTAGATCTTGAAACTTACAGTGTGCCAGGACCGATGCAAGAGGATATTAATACGATGCATCGATACCGTGATTCTATTGTAGTAAATTCGGACGGTCGCTATGAACGCACTGCATTCGGTGCTTATGTGTTATTCCCTTGGCACGAGGAGAGAGAATATGAGCAACATCCACTCTATCGTAGTATAGAAAGCGTCAATATCGGAGCCTTACCGTTTTTGCCGAATGCGACGACTCTAGTAGATCAGTTTATCGATAGTTTATTGAATAAAAGTCCTGAGCAACTCCAGCAAGAGGGGATATTACCTAAAGGTACACTGGAACCTATCGATTTGTATTCAACTGATCATGTACTCATTTGTGTCATTAATAATGAGCAAATGCAATCGCTATTAATGGAGCGCATATATAAAATGCGAGTTGCTGACTTACAAGCCGGATGGCAACGCATTCGATTTATCGCTATTTACGAAGAAGCGCATAGGCAAATAAGCTATTTTGCTGAGGTAGTGAGGGTTGATATTGAAGCAGAGCACATTCACTTCAAAGTAAGTAATTGGCAACAGAAAGTTATTGAAGGGAACGGTTATCAAATAAATAATCATACGACAGTTTATACCAATTATTTTTTCCAAGCCAATATGCTCGTAGATTTACATTCAAAGTCTGAGGAAGAATTTATTCTTTGGAAAATAGTTAATCGTATTTCCAATGATGTTCAAGTGAATTTGGATACCCGATATATAGATCAAGCGAACAAGATTGAATCTTTTGCATTTGGAAACTATGTATTAGAAATGCAACCTAAGCTTGGGGAACTTTGGTTTATCAGTGAGGATTTTAAAGAAATCATGCAGATGGCGTTGATTAGAGAAAATGAAGTGTATATTTTTAAGCGTATGATTGAGCTGATATATCCGAGTTATAACGTGAAAGGATGAGTTTAAACCAACGACCCTCTAAAGCAGTGGAGCAAATTACACTTTTTCAAAGCGCTAGAAACAACACCGTATTTCACTACAAGGAAAAGAAAGCTTTCCATCGAATATAAAGATTCTACAGGCAAAAAAGTGAAACTTTGTGCAGAATGTTCCTTATATGCGGAAAGGCGCGCATACACTAAGTTAAGGTAATGTGAGCTGTGAAAATAGCGTACCTATCAATGATGCCGTAGAATATCAAGCGGACGTAGAAGGAACCCAGCTAAATTTCCAAGCACTGAGTGAAGTTGTCACATCGTTTCGTATAGGGAAAAAATTAGATCGAGCTTGGAAAAAAGACATTGAAAAAGATTTTAAAAACCGTCCACAACATGCACGTAAATAGTAAAAGGGAACACGAGAACCGTTCCCATATTCCCCACGTAAAAGATAAGCTCAGAGTTTATGGCTCTGAGCCTATCTTTTATTATTCAATTCTTCCACTAGACTTCCAGGGAGTATATTAAGAAAAAAGATTGCCGCAACAACTCTTCTAAAACACAAACACACCTGTTAGCTTATAATCCATCTCAGCCCTTCGGCATTTTGCTCATATCCATATACAACACATTCCATCGATGACCATCCAAATCAGTAAAACCACAGCCGTACATCCATCCTTGACTTTCTGAAGGCTCTCCATATATTGTACCCCCAGCCTCTACTGCATTTTTAGCAATTTCATCCACTTCTTCTTTGCTGTCGGCATCAACGGATAGCAGTACTTCTGTAGCTTGCTTTGTATCAACAATTTCATGATTGGTAAAGCTTTTGAATGTAGATTCTGGAAAAAGCATGACAGTAGCATTATTATCTCCGATGATTAATTGTGCTTGACCGCTAATGCCGTGTTGCTCATTAACTAAAAGTCCAACCTTGCTATAAAACTCTTTTGATTTATTGATGTCTTTTACCGGCAAGTTAATCCAAAACTGTTTTGGCATCGTTATTTCTCCTTTTTATTTGAGTATATTAACAATAATGAATATATTAACACACTATTTAAAAAAACGAATAATATGTGAGCTGTAGAAGTGTATGGTACCAGGTTCTAAAACATTTTCGAATTAATTGTATTAGAGCCTGTACCTTTCAATGAAGTAAATAAAAATGTGCATATTGCAATTGTTCCTTTTGCCGGACATTTAGTCCATGTAACTCAGCCGGAGATATATACTCGTATATTAGAAGAATTTATTAAACATTCCAATTAGAAATGATGAAATAGAACGTATGTATGGTATAATTTAAACATAATAGATAGGTAGCTCAAGGGTGGTTGGCTCACTCCCATTTGAAAGGGGGGAGGCCTGTGTCAGTATTCGAAGCATTGATGTTCGCAATTGCTTTTGCAACATTAGTCGTGATAATTCTGTCATTTAACCATAAAAAATAACCCATCCTTGAGTTCGAGCTCAGATGGGTTAATCCTAATCCACTAGCCAATCCCCTTGAGGGAACTGTCTATTATATTTGGCCATTTGATGCACAAACATCAAGTGGTCTTTTTTATTGTACTCAGATGTTACTTCAAGTATACGTTTGAATTGGTTGTTTTTCAAGTTTGGACTTTATGAAGAATGCATCTTATAAATTCAATTCTGAATTGTATAAGAACCTGGTACTTTTTATTAGGGAACTAAGTTCTAAAACAATTTCGAATTGTATTAGAGCCTGGTACCTTAAAATGATATGCTACCATTAGTTACGAGATTAGGTATTCGCGCATGGAGGATTACAAATGATTGAAGTAATAACGGTAGTAAATATGCTAGTGGAAGTAAAAAATACGAAAGACTATGAAAAAAAAGTAGAAAAGATTTTGCGGTCTAAGACACGAATGATCCAACATATAGAGACAATTAGTATGTCAGAACCAAATGAAAAGCTGATTGTAAGTGCTTTGGTGAAGTATAGGGTACTAATAGAAGAAAGGATGGAAAACAAATTTTTAGATGATTATGTGGGTCTCGTCCTCCCGATGTTTTATAATCGTTTTAAAGCAATGCCAGTAAGCAATCAAATTTATAAAATATCAAGGATAAAGAAAGAATATGGTGCACGGCGTTATTATTAGTGTTTGATGCCGGGAACCAAAGCAATGTTTGCGTTTAATCTCAAACGGATTCTAACACTCTTAAAAGAAAAAGAGTAAAAATAAGTAAAGGAATAGGCAACTTTCGTTCAAAATTGAACGAAAAGTTGCCTATTCTTGTTTGAGAAACAATTAAAACTAATAAGAAAGTCCGTTTTCATCGCCCTCACATAAAATCCAGGTCATCCGTCAGCAGTTATCAGGTTTCAATCCACAGGTTTTGCTATCTAATTCTTGCCTCACGAACTATATGCCTCACTAATCAAAGCATAAAAGTCTTGAAAAATCGGGTTACTTAGGTTTTTTGTTAGTGCAATGAGTTTGACTGGAACGTTTGAAGAATATGTTTCCAAAATAGTGACAGTTCCTGATTCGATTTCTTCTTTAATTCTGCCTGTCCCTATGACTCCAAGATATGGATTTTTGAGAACTCCATTTTTAATCGCTTCATCACTATTACAGTGAATAATGTTTGGAAAATGCGTTCCGTTTTTTAATATTTCAAATTTAATAAAAGGAGCCCTAAGATCAACCAAAACGGGAAATTTTGCTAGGTAATTTTCTATTTTAGAAGGGTCATTAGCCACTTCACTCGAAGCGAATAGCACCAAGTTGACATAATCAATGCATTGATAGGAAATATCGGAGTTTAAAGGTCTTCCATTAATAATAGCAAAATCCACCTCATTAAGAATTACCTTTTTCAGTGCATCATCACTACTATTGATAGAATAAACTTCTATCAGAACATTTTGGTTCTTTTTTTGGAAACTTACTATTTGTGGCAGAAAAAAGCGGGCACAATATTCATCTAATCCACAAACACGAATGATTTGTTTTTCCCCTTTAGATTCCTCCATTTTCCTTTGTAGAGTAAACAGTTCACTTAAAATATTTTTTGCATGCTCATATAGAATTTCACCAGATTTAGTTAGTTTTTTTCGATTGTCCACTTTCTCAAAAAGAGGTAAGCCAATCTCATCTTCCAACTGTTGTATATGTTTTGTAACAGTAGGTTGCGAGTAATTGAGACGCATAGCTGCTTGTATTAGATTTTGTTCTTCTACTACGATTTGGAATGTCTGAAGGTGTCGAATCTCCATTAGGTAACAACCTTTCCTGTTTATTTCTAAAGCGATATATTAGATAAAATAATTATATAGCAATAATTGAATTGTTTTAATAGAATTATTAACCAGAATATTTAAAATAGTAATATTGAATATTCCTTATTGGAATATCAGTAATCAATAATTAGGTTAAAATGAAAGCGTTGACAAGTTTAAATATTTCCTGAATTTAATTTTAGTTGAAAGGATGATTACAACTCAGATTGTTTAAAGAGTTAATTCATAGTAGGACAGGTTGCTTTTTACATAAACGATAAAGGAGTGTTAAATTTGAGTACTGCCAAACCATTAAAGATAGAAGAAAGCACTGAAAAGAAAAAAAAGAAAAAAGGCGGGTTAAGTGCCTATGTTTTGATGTTTTTAATCATTACCGTTATTACTCTATTAACCTATGTAATTCCTGCTGGCCAATACGAGAGACATGAGGAAAATGGCAGAACCATCATTGACCCTACAAAATTTGAATTCGTAGAAAAAACGCCTGTAGGATTATTAGACATGTTTAATTCTTTTCACCAAGGTATGGTAAACGGCGCTCCGATTATCCTATTTGTTTTACTATTTGGCGGTGCACTTGGGATTATGCAAGCTACAGGTTCCATTGATGCTTTAATTAAATTTACTGTGCAAAAATTTGGTGCAAGAAAAAAAATGATTATTCCAGTTATGGTGTTACTTTTTTCATTACTTGGTACTCTAATTGGATCGGCTGAAGACTCCTTGGTCTATATTGCCATCATTGCTCCGATGGCTATTGCATTAGGTTTTGATGCGTTAACAGGTATGGCAATTGTTTTTCTAGGGATGCTAGGCGCTGGATTTACATCAGGAATTACGAATCCTTTTACAATTGGTGTTGCCCAAACAGTAGCTGAACTTCCTATGTACTCAGGAATTGGTTTACGTATCGCGATTTACGTTGTTTTTTATATTTTGTCAGTTGTCTACATTTGGAGACATGTTAATAAGATAGAAAAAAATCCGGAATTAGCCGAGTACGGAAAGTTCAACATAAACGAAAGCATTAAGTTTGAAAATAATTACAAGTTGAGTAAAAGGCATGCGATTTCTCTTTTAGTCTTTTTAGGCTGCTTTATTGCCCTTATCTATGGTGTTATTAGTCTTGAATGGTATATCAGTGAAATCGTAGGAGTTTTCTTACTAGGTGCCATTGTTATGGCGCTTATTGGAAAACTTTCTGGAAATGAAATTACAGATGCATTTTTAAAAGGTTGTTCTGAGATGATTCCAGGTGCCATGATAATTGGTGTTGCGAATACAATCCTTGTTGTTCTTAAATCCGGCCAATTATTAGACACCATATTACATACTGCCTCTGGTTTACTTGACGGCCTACCGCCTAGCGTTACAGCCGTAGGAATGGCGGTTGTTAATTTCTTCATCCATTTCCTTGTTCCATCTGGAAGCGGACATGCATCCTTAGTTATGCCTATTATGGCACCGTTAGCAGATTTAGTCGGTGTAACGAGACAAACAGCTGCGTTTGCTACTGTAATGGGTGGTGGAGTTTCTAATTTAATTATTCCTACAGGTGGGGTGCTACTCGCAGCTCTTGGAATGATGGGTATTCCTTATTCCAAATGGGCAAAATGGATATTGCCATATGTTCTTATTCAGGTTGTGGTTGTTGTAATCTTTTTGATCATTGCTCAAGCTATTAATTATGGTCCGTTTTAATAATAGGTAAGAGACTTCTTGTGAATGAAGTTAAATAAATAATAATTTTCTAATGAGGTGAATGAATTGGATTATCGTGATGCTCTATCAAAAATTATTGAAGAGAAACGTCAAAAATTGATTTCTGTGAGTGATCAAATTTGGGATTATGCTGAAACAGGCTTCGAAGAATTTCAATCAGCAGAATTATTATGTAAAACTTTAGAAGAAGAAGGTTTTACAGTTGAAAAAGGTGTAGGAAATATCGATACCGCCTTTATAGGCAGCTTTGGGACAGGTAAACCGATTATTGCTATATTAGGTGAATTTGATGCCTTGACTGGTCTAAGCCAAGTTGGTGGAGAAACTGAGTATAATCCAGTAATAACAAATGGCAATGGGCATGGCTGTGGACATAATTTACTTGGTACAGGTGCATTAGCAGCTGCAATTGCGATCCGTTATTACTTAGAAGAAAACAACCTAGAAGGAACGGTTCGATACTACGGATGTCCCGGAGAAGAAATTGGAAGCGGAAAAACCTTTATGGTAAGAGAGGGCCTATTTGATGATGTAGATTTTGCCGTATGCTGGCACCCATGGTCTCGAAATGCCGTTTGGTCCATGTCATCTCTTGCTTGTTATGAAGTTTCCTATAGATTCAGAGGAAAAAGTGCTCATGCCGCTGCTAGTCCATATCTTGGAAGAAGCGCGCTTGATGCAGTTGAACTAATGAATGTGGGTGTAAACTATTTACGGGAACATATTATTCCTGAAGCAAGGGTTCATTACGCCATAACCAATTCAGGCGGATTTTCACCAAATGTCGTTCAAGAAAAGGCAGATGTATTATATTTTATTCGTGCACCACGTGTATCTCAAACAGAAGAAATCTATCAACGTATTTGCGATGTTGCAAGAGGCGCTGCTCTTATGACCGGAACACAATTAGAAATAGAATTTGCTTCTGCTGCCGCTGATATATTGCCAAATAATACATTAGAAAAAGTCATGCATGATAATTTTGTCGCTTTAGGCGTTCCTCAGTATGATGAAAAGGAAGTCCAATTTGCGAAAGCTATTCGAGCAACTTTATCTGAGGCAGATAAGAGAGAAGATATTAAGGCCAATAAACAACTAGAAGGAAAAGATTTAGCAGACGTCATTGATCCATTTATTCCGTCAAATGGGATGTTGCCAGGTACAACCGATGTCGGCGACGTGAGTTGGATTGTCCCTACCGTACAATGTTTGGTAGCGTGTGAACCAGTCGGAACACCGCTTCATACTTGGCAGGTGGTTTCAACTGGAAAAACCTCAGTTGCTCATAAAGGAATGCTTCATGCTGGTAAAGTCATGGCAGCAACTGCAATTGAAGCCCTTCTTAACCCTGATGTCCTTGAAAAAGCGAAGGTAGAATTAATTGAGCAGCGAAATGGTGAAGACTATGTATCACCCATTCCGCCTGAAGTTATGAAGTATAAACTTCAGACAGTGTAAAAGAGATGGAATAGGCTTTTATATCCTATTGCATTATGCGTACACCACTTGATGATAAGTGGTGTATTTTTTTGGTTTACCCTGTATATCTATCGATAGATAGTTCATATTTTTAGTTCAGGGTACCTTTCAATGTTGCCTAACCACTCTGGATTTCAATATTATTAATCCACTTGATGCGATATCTAATAAGCAATAACGATATTTAATGAATGGAGGAATATATATGTATAGCTTCAAGAACGATTACAGTGAGGGAGCACATCCTAGAATGGGGAGAAACGGACAAACATCAGCCACAGGATTACCGAAAAGAAAAAAAGCCGAGGAATGTGACACGGTCACTTCCCTCGGCTTTCGTTCTCTCGTTAAAGGTGTAGGGGATGTGCAGTTCAAACCCGGGGGAGGGGTTAACCCTTTCCAAATTCCTTCGATCTAGTGTATTAAAATGAGATACCTACTCGAAAAGAATGGATTGTCATTTTTACAAAAATGGTGACAGTTCCCAAAAATATCTTATAATTTCGTGTATTACACTTACTATTAATAACTTAATCATCAAGACGATAGAAATCTTGTGACAACACTAAACAGTTAGGAATGGTTATATGCGCAAACATTTTATCATTTGTATAATATTGATCTTTGCATCAGTACTATCTGCATGTTCTAATGATAATGAAAACCCAGATACCCCAAAAATTAAGATAGGAATAATGCTTTCCGAAGCGGGATTAGGAGATCAGTCTTTTTCTGATTTAGGATTTACTGGACTTGAAAAAGCTAGAGACGAATTAAATATTTCTTTCGATTACCGAGAAATTAAAGATACCAAAACCTATGAAGAAGGACTAGAACAGCTTGTAGCGGAAAAAAATGATCTAATAATTGGGTTAGGTTTTGCTATACATGATGCACTTGAAGCGGTTGCAAAAAAATATCCAAATAGTACTTTCTTGCTAATCGATGCTAAGTCGGAATTACCAAACGTCATTAATGTAACGTTCAAGGAAGACGAGGCATCCTATTTAATAGGAGCAATAGCAGGCATGAAAACTAGTAGTAATGTCGTTGGATTCGTTGGTGGAATAGACAACCCGATTATCAAAAAGTTTGAAACTGGTTTTATAAAAGGTGTAAAAGAAGTTAATCCAGAAGCGCAAGTACTTTCTAAGTATGCAGGAAGCTTCGGTGACGAAAAATTAGGTGAAAGTATAGCGAATGAGATGATTTTATCTAAAGTAGATTTTATCTATCCGGCTGCAGGATATACTGGAGTAGGTGCCATACTAGAATCGCAACGAGCTGGAATATATTCATTTGGTGTAGATAGCGATCAGTTTTATTTAGCCGAAAAAGCAGTAGTTTCTTCTATGTTAAAACAAGTCGATGTTGCTATATTTAATGCCGTAAAAGAATGGGCTGAAACAGGAAAGATTTCAAAAAAGGATTATGAATTAGGTATAAAAGAAGCTGGTGTAGATATAGCTCCTATACGCATTATTGAACTTTCGTCAGCGGAAAAAAACAAACTCGAAAAGCTAAAAGAAGATATTTCAAATGGATCCATTACTGTAAATGAGTAGGAAGTGAGATGATAGACAAATGAAACTTAAACAAAAGATATTAATGATTTCGATTATCCCTTTATTGTTATCTGCCTGTATTATTGGCTACAATATTATTCAGTTATCAGCTTTAAAATCTTCAACTGAAGAGATTGTCCAATCTTTAGTTACAGTAGAAGAACTAAATAGTTCATCAAAAAGCCTTCAAAAATCTTTAAATGCTTACTCATTAAATCTTTCGGAAAGCAATAAAAACGACATCGAGGTAGATTTAGCATCTATTAAGTCTATTTACGATCAATTATCGCCTTCCTTAACAGGTAATGATCAAAAAGAATTATCTAAACAAATCTCACATAAATACGAAGAAATATTAAATGAATCTAATAGTGCAATAAAAGATCAAAATGAATCTGAAATTAAGCGTCAGTCTCTACGAACTAAAGGTTTAACTAACGACGTTATTGAGATGAAAAGAAATATCACGACACAATATGCGACTATGCAAGCAGATTTACAAACTAAGATCAATGGAATTGTATCTATTTCCATTATTTTAGACTTACTACTTTTAGTAGGAAGTATTATACTCGTTTTCTTCTTCACCAATCGGATTGTTCAACCAATAAGAAAAATCACAAAAAATGCAGAAGAAATTGCAAATGGAAACTTATTGGTAAGTCATGTAAAAGTACATACGCGCGATGAAGTGGCTGCCTTACAAAATGCCTTTGGACAAATGACGATTAATTTAAGAGATGTTATTACACATGTTTCTGATAGCTCCAATCAAGTTGCGGCTTCAGCTGAAGAGTTGATGGCAAGTGCAGATGAAACGATGAAGGGTACTGAATTAATTTCTTCCTCCATTCAATTAGTATCAGAAGGAGCAGAATTACAAACTTCTATGTCGGATAAGTCAGCACAATCAGCAGAAGAAAGCTCATATGCTATCTCTCAAATAGCGGAAAAAGCAGAATTAGCATTACAGCTAACCCATTCGACAAATGAAAAGACTCAACAAGGTTCTAACTTTGTTAAAGATACTGTAGAGCAGATGAATCTAATAAATGAATCTGTAGAAAATACTGACCATGCACTTGTCACTCTAAACGACCGTACGAAAGAAATAGTTCATGTATTAAAGTTAATCACAGACGTTGCAGAACAAACAAATTTACTAGCACTAAATGCAGCAATAGAAGCTGCAAGAGCTGGAGAAGCTGGAAAAGGATTTGCAGTTGTAGCAGATGAAGTTAGAAAGCTTGCAGAACAAACTAGACATTCTGTTATAGGCATTACAAGTATAGCTACAGAAATTGAAAGTGATACGAAAAAAACAGTTGCATCGATCAATGACGTAAAGGATCGTGTTCGCTCTGGACTAAATATTACTTATGACACGCAAATCACATTTAATGATATTCTCGTAGCCGTAGAACAAGTAAAAGAGCAAGTAGGCAACATTTCAACTATTTCAAATGATATTAAAGTTAAAGTGACACAAGTATCTGTTAATGCAAAAGAAATGTCCACTGTTGCTAAGGTAACTTCAGATAGCTCCAATTCAGTAGGTGCCGCATCCGAGGAACAATTAGCATCAATGGAGGAAGTCACTGCGGCAGCTGTATCCTTAGCTAATCTAGCGGAAGAATTACAACATAGAGTATCCCGATTTACTATATAGCTTGAAATAATAATAATCATAAAGCATGTCACAAAAAACCTTTTCTGGTTAAATGATGAACATGCTTTTTTGTTTAATACCACCATGTTATAGATTAAATTATGCCCCTGCAACCCAATGAATATTCACTTTGCTATTTCAAACAGATGAAACATCAATCCATATGGATCTGCAATCATCACGCTCTTTTCTGCGTACTTCTTCGTAATTACACAATTATTTTCTATTAGAAGATTCATAGCCATTTCAAAATCCTCTACTGCAAATTCAAAAAATGTATTGTTTTCCGAGCTTTCATCAATGAAGAAGTTTGTACCACTCATTGAGAACTTCGTTTCCTTCTCCAAAGTTTGTTCCTTTTTCATTCCTAAAATATTCTCATAGAATTCAACGGCATTAGGATAATCGGTAACACCTACTGCAATATTATTTGTTAATTGGAATAGGGAGTGACTGTTTATATTCTGTTTAGCAACGACATCATTTGAACCGGATGGCAGCAAATCGAATAGTGGCCAAGTCAAACAAAAATCGTCGCCAGGTCCAAATGGTGCTTGTGCAATTAGATAAATATTACCTTCGTTATCTTTACGGAAAGTGGACACGCCAGGATGGTGATGCTTCCCACTTTGGAAGCCCATATCTTCTGTAAAAGTACTCTCTTTAGTTGAAATCATCGGAAACCG
Organism: Psychrobacillus sp. L3; assembly: GCF_042945595.1. Taxonomy (GTDB): domain Bacteria; phylum Bacillota; class Bacilli; order Bacillales_A; family Planococcaceae; genus Psychrobacillus. The sequence goes on from NZ_CP168493.1 coordinate 290,476, forward strand.
CCATTTTCGACTTGCAGCAAAATCCTCTTGCACTTCGGGTGTATCTGGAGAAGCTAAAACGAAGCCAGCTTTAGCAATTAAATGATGAAATACACCGTTAATACCATCCGCCCACATTGTACAGTAAGAACAACCTTTTCCCATATTATGAACAACAATTAGTTCATTCTTGTTGCCAAACAACTCTCGTAAGGTAGTGTGTTGATGAGTGGATGTAGTGAATTCATAGTTATGAACAACTCTTTCTGGTACGGACATTCTTAGCTCCGTAAGTTTTTCCTTCTTCTCAAGAATTTCATTTTGAAGCGCTTCAATCTGGGACTTTAAATCGGACGATGACATATGTGTTCAGCTCCTTTTCGTATACTATACTTATTCCATGACGCATACCCTTTTTCCTTCGTTGAAACGGTTTGGCTACTTCAAGAACAAGTGAAGAGAATTTGTTAGGTGCAATTCTGAAAAGTATCTAACGCAAAGATATTAAATAATCTGTTAGAGGAAAACCATTACGCTATACTATTCGAAAAATAGACTATAATTGCATGTAGAATAGAAGTAACCAGCTCAAATCTTGGTTGACTTCTTTTTTGTATGCAGTTGACCTAGGTCGAATAGTTATGATTACTATAATTTATAGATACTATCCGCTAATCTCAAATAAAATAAAGAATTAATAGACTATTGACACTAGTTAATTATTGATCTATTATTAACTTGTACACATAAGTGGTCAACTACTACAGTATGACTAAAGGAGGATTAGAATTGCTAGATAAGAATGATTTTACTCCTTTGTATATTCAACTATATCGTCAATTGAGGTTGAAGATAGTAAATGGGGAGTACAAACAAGGGGAAGCGATTCCATCTGAAACCGAGATGATGAAGTTGTTTGATACGACTCGAGGTACGATTCGAAAAGCGCTGTCTTTGTTAGTAAATGAGGGGCTAGTCCATCAAGTTCGTGGGAAAGGTACTTTCGTTCGACTAAGTCCACTTCAGTACAGCATTACCAATTTTGGTGGCTTTACGGATTATTTGAAAAACCGTAATGAGTTAGCCGTTTCAAAAGTATTAGAACAAAGCAGGATCACAATTGATGGTGAAGAATACTATCAGTTGACGCGAGCTCGAGGTGTGAAGAAAGAAGATTCCGTTAGCTACTTAATGATTGATACCTCGTTGCTTCCAGTGAGTTTATTTCCAGACTTAGACAAAAACAATTTTGAAAATGAATCGCTTTACAAAATACTGCGTGATCAGTATCGAGTTAAACCAACGCGTTCGGAAATCTCTTTGTCACCAGTTTTAATAGATGACCAAATGAGAAATATTCTAGAGTTAAAAAATGAAGAAGTGGCATTACTGAAAGCGGAAGGAAATATATACGATCAAAACAATAGAAAAATAGAAAAAGTGAAAATCGTTTATTCACCAACTATTGAGTTCAATATAATGACGAGTATTAACTCGTCAAAATAAATGTTTTGATGTAGTTGGTGGAAGCGCATACATTTTGACGAGTGCTGTATCCGTGCTGTAAAGATTAAATATTTTTATTTAATTTCTATAAAAAAATTGAATGGGGGATGTCATGTGAAAAAGATGAACAAGTTAACAATTTTTTTAATTCCGATTGGGATTGCAGTAAATTTTATCGGAGGTCAAATCGCACTCTTATTAAAATTACCACTCTATCTGGACTCAATTGGAACGATTACAGTAGGTGCGCTTTGCGGTGGAATACCAGGAGCAATCGTTGGAGCAATCACAAACGTTAGTATTTCCGTTTCAAATCCTACAACCATTGCTTACATTTGGTTGAATATCGGTTTCGGTTTACTTGCTGGTTATTTATCTAAAAAAGGTGTATTTAAAAAACTATGGAAAACAGTTATTGCTGGTTTGGGCTTCGCCGTTATTGGTGGTGGTGTTGGGTCAATGATTACTATATTACTATTTGATGGGTTAGGTGCTGGGACGACAGGTATGATTACCGGAATGCTAATGACACTGGGCTTATCGGTTCAGGCAGGTGCATTTATTTCTGAGTTGTTTGCTGATTTACTTGATAAAATTCCGACATTAATTATTGTATTTTTCATTCTTAAAAGTATTCCAATACGAACATTGGCCAAGCTTCCACTTGGACACGTTTTGATTGACAAGGATAAGTTGCAAGGTGGGGCTCGAAAAGTAGCCTGACAGTGAGTAGAACATTATAGTGCATTCGCTTATCCCTGCATGTAGCTTATTTCTGCATGTGGGGAATTTTGTTATATCTACATTGGAATAGATTCGAATGTTGAGAGATTCCACGATTTTGAAAAGGAGACATGGAAATGGATTATGAATTTATCAATTCGTTTAAAAAGCCACAAGTACAAAATAATTGGTTTTTGGATCTTAATCCGCTAAGTAAGTTAAATATCATCCTCATTTTAGCGATTATTCCGATTGTCGCTAAGAGTTGGGTAGTCAGTGTGGCGGTCATCCTCTTTTATTTTATTCTCGCAACGGCGTCCAGTCGTATCAAACAGTTCTCAAAAGTCTATATTCGGCTTGGGCTTCTGATAGGTTCGTTACTCTTCATCATGAGGGCGATGTTCATACCTGGAGAAGACGTACTGATGAAATTAGGCTTTCTCACGATTACTCAAGAAGGCGTGGACCACGGGTTGCAGTTTGCTACATTGGTTGTGGCAATTTGCGGAGCGCTTGTATTTTATAGTGTTGCGACGCAAGCGAAAGACTTAATGCTTGCCCTAGAAAAAAAAGGTGTCCCTCCTACGGGTACCTATGTCATTCTATCTTCGCTCCAGTCCATTATTGACCTTGGAAGCATGTCGAAGCTAATTATGGAATCACAGAAAGCGAGGGGAATCGAGACGGAGGGAAAAGCCATTCATCGAATTAAAGCTTTTTTCCCAATACTAGGACCGTTGTTTTTAGGGGCTATCTCAAATTCAGAAGAAAAGGCCATTGCAATGGATGCAAGAGCATTTTATGCACCCGCAAAAAATACGCATTTACGTGAATTACGGCTGGTTCCCACGTCTGAGAAAATGATTTTGCTAATCGTCAATTTTACTTTTATAGGATTTATCGTATGGAGGGTTGTTGGATGAACTGTATTTCACTTAAAAATGTATCCTATAAGTATCCCTATATGGAAGAATTCGCTCTGCAAGAGCTGAATTACGCGTTTGAAACAGGGAAATGCTACGGTATTATTGGGGCGAACGGAAGTGGAAAAACAACATTTTGTAATTTACTTAGAGGGATGATTCCTCATTTTTTCGAAGGTGATCTTACGGGTGATGTTTTGATCGAAGGGAACGATGTGCGCAATTGGGATAGTAATTTATTATCCACCAAAATAGGGTATATCTTTCAAAATCCGTTTACACAAATCAGTGGAATTAAAGACACTGTCTTTGAAGAAATTGCGCTTGGTCTTGAAAACCTGGGTGTGGAAAAAGAAGTGTTGATCGATCGAGTCATCGAAGTTGTGAAGCTTTTAAAACTGGAACAGCTCATCAAGAAAAATCCAAATAATCTTTCGGGTGGTCAAAAACAACGCGTTGCATTTGCATCCATTATTGCCATGAATAGCGATATTCTTGTGATCGATGAACCGACTTCGCAGCTCGATCCGGAGAGTAGTGCGGAGATTTTTTCGATTATCAATCTGTTAAAAGAACAGGGGAAAACTATTTTTCTAGTTGAACATAAAGTGGATTTGATAGCCGAGTACACAGATGAGGTTATCGTGTTAAAAGATGGTCGTATTGCCTTAAGTGGTTCTGCGCTAGACGTGTTTTCCAATATAGATTTGCTTCAAATGGGTGTTATGCTTCCCCAAGCAGCTATGCTCAGTTACGACATGCAAAAGGCGAATAAAACATTCGATACAATCTCGATAACGAAATCCCAGGTAATAGATCAGATCAAACAAAGGGTGGGTGTATAAATGGAAGCAATTGAGTTAAAGAATGTTTCGTTTGCTTACCCTGATGGACATGTAGCTAACGAAGAGCTGAATTTGATCATTCAAAAAGGGGAAAGAGTAGCTATTGTAGGACAGAATGGAGCAGGAAAGACGACAGCAGTGAAGTTAATGAATGGGCTAAACAAACCTACGAGCGGTGATGTGCTCATTAATGGCGTGAATACCAAAACGCAAACTACCGCCCAAGTTTCAGCCTATGTGGGCTACGTTTTTCAAAATCCGGATGATCAGATTTTTAATAGTAATGTCCAAAAAGAAATCGAATACATGCTTCATTATTTAAAACTAGATTCACAAGAAATCGAGCGACGTGTCAGTCGGGCAGTAGAACTGACAGGGATCGATGGCTATTTAGATATGAATCCATTCGATGTGCCCTATTCAATCAGGAAGTTTATAACTATCGCCATGGTATTGGCTCTTGAAACCCCTTATATCATCCTAGATGAACCAACTGCAGGACAAGATTTACATGGAATTCAAACACTCACTAACCTGTTAGATAGACTACAGGAAGAGGGGAAATGTGTCGTTACGATTACCCATGATATGGAGTTTGTGGCGGATAATTTTACACGTGTAATAACCATGGCAAATAAAAGGATTATTGCAGATGATTCGGCACGGAATACATTTTGGTCTACAGAAATTTTAACGGAGGCTAGGCTTAAAAAGCCTCAAATTGGAGAGATTTCTGAGGAACTTGGAATGGAAGGAAATATCATCTACCGACATGAACTGGTGGAACTACTAAATAAGAAGTAATGAATAGACAAACACAAAAAATTGGTATGAGGTGAAGGGATTGCGTATCCAAAAAGAAAATTTTCTAAGCTTGTTTCATGTAAAAAAACCTATATTGGCAATGATTCATTTGAAAGGTGAAAGCAATGAAGAGAAGGTTGGAATTGCTAAACTGGAAATTGATCAATTGATTGACAATGGTATTGATGCTGTAATCATTGAAAATTATTTCGGTACCCCTGAAGTTGTGGAAGAAGTGTTGAACTATCTCTATTCAGAACGAAAAAACATCATTTATGGTGTCAATGTTCTTGATGATGATAAGAAAGCATTTGAACTTGCAGTTAAATACGATGTAAAATTCATTCAGTTGGATTCGGTCGCAGGACATCTGAACTTAGATGAAGATCGCGAGTTTGATGAATGGATTACGAATGCACGTAAACAAACGAATGCCTTTGTACTTGGTGGCGTTCGATTTAAATATCAACCTTATTTGTCAGGCAGAACGTTAGAAGAGGATTTAACAATTGGGATGACTAGATGCGACGCAATCGTTGTGACAGGCGAGGGGACAGGTCTAGAAACAGATATATTGAAAATCAATGCGTTCAGAAAAATTATGGGGAATGACCACCCCCTTGTTGTCGGAGCGGGCATTACTGCAGCTAACTTTAAAGAGCAACTTGATGTAGCTGATGCTGCAATTATAGGAAGCTATTTGAAGGACACATTTAAAGATGATGGAAATGTTAGTGTTGAAAACGTGCGTCATTTTATGACGCAAGTAAATAACGTACGATAGGCTTTTCCTATCGGTAGTGGAGGGGTACATATGAAGAGCGATTATTCTTTTTTTGTTGGAGACATTGCGTTAGACGAATATTATAGAGCCCCGTATTGGCCGGGGATTCGTGAAAAAGTCCTTGTTGAAACGTTAGACGCTTACGTAGGCGGAATGATAGCGAATGCAGCAAGTGTCTATGCGGCTTATAATGAAAATATTTACTATCTTGCTTTGCTTAATAGCGGAAACATTACACAAATCCTATGTAAAGATTTAGAGGATAGAGGAATAGACACGCGGTATATTCTCCATGATGATTCGCTACCAGATGCGAAGAATATGATTATTTTAGCAGAAGATGACCATACATTATTTATTCCTACATTGGGAATTACTCATTTTGAGATAACGCATGAAATTATCGATGCAATGTGCAAGGCAAAATACGTATATACATGTATTTCAGAAATCAGACCTTTACGATGTGGAGATATGAATGCAATCGATATTATTAGGAAAGTCAGAGCAAGTGGTGCGAAAATGGTCTATGATCTGGATGTCGCTCATTTAGAAGCGGGTGACGAATTATTTATAGAAGAGATGGACATTGTATTTTTCAACACGATTGGTTTTGATACCTATCGAAAAGAGAAAACAGCTGAACAAGCTGTCTCTCAATTACTTGAATTTGGAACAGAAATCGTAGTCGTTACACATGCAGAAGAGGGATGTGTTGTATATACAAAAGATGAGCAGATTCATGTTCCAGGAATCCCAGTTGAAGTTGTCGATGTAACTGGAGCGGGTGATACATTTTGCAGTTCGTTTATTCATGCGCTAAATAAAAGTGATGATTTAGCACTTGTTGCCCGTTTTGCAAACGCAGCAGCTGCCCGAGCAGTGACTGTCATGGGTCCTCGTGGTGGAGTGGCTTCAAACGAGGAAATTATGGACTTTATGAAAGACCGGAATCTTCTCCTAGACAATGCGTTCGACTGTTTCTTAGTCTAAATGACATACATAATGGGAAGAGGGTAACGTATGAAAATCATTGCACAACCTGTTTCATCAATTGATTTCTCGGAATATGGAAAGTACTACAATATGAGTAATCAACCTCATAATGTTGTGCTTTCAGAAGGTGATGGATGGAAAGATAGTATGACGGATGCACCTCTTATACATTCGGAAGGGCATTTAGGATTAACTGTTGGATCACCTTTACCAAACAAAACATATAAAATGGAAAGACATTTGCATACAGAAGAAGCCCTTTTTTGCATGGCAGATCCCATTGTGTTGGCGATTGCAAACAGCGGAAATCGGCAACACCCTAGAGCGGAAGATATTAAAGCAATCATCATTCATCCTGGGGAAGCTGTTGTGTTGAAAGAAGGGATTTGGCATGATGCCTGTCATGGTATTGATGGTGTGGTACCTTATTACTGGTTCGCACAAGTCCTAGACACACCAACCGAGTGGATAGAAATAGAAGATGGACCGGTTGAAATTAGAGTTACTGCAGACTAAGATGTAGTAATTCTGTCATTCAACCATAAAAATAACCCATCCTTGAGTTAAGCGCTCGAAGGGTTACTACTACCTAATCAATAGCCAATCCTCTTGGGGGAACCGACTATTATATTTGGCCATTTGATGCACAAACATCAAGTGGTCTTTTTTATTGTACTCAGATGTTACATCTATGTATACATTTGAAAGTTTTGTTTTTCAAGTAAGTGTGGTGTATTAGTCCTTAAACAAAATTGTATTAGAACCTGGCACCTTTCATCTATAGAGGATGTTGATAAGTTGTGTATATCTTTTCAATCACAATTTATTGAAGTTATCCACATGTAGATAAGTTGCTTTTATTTAAACGCTTGAAAAATAATTATCCTCGTAGAGTTGATATCAAGACGTTTGTCGTACAATTGAAACGATGCAAGGAGCCGGATATGAATTACCAACTTGTTGAAAACCTATCCAAAACGACGTGCTTTTGTGGATAAATTACGGAAGTTGCAATAATAAATTTAGTATAACGAGTAAAGCAAATGTGGACGAGAGCAGTGCATATTCAGTATTTACTTGCAGATTTATTATGTTGTACTCTTCGTATGATTAGAAGAATTTTAGGTGGGATAGTGGAGGAAATGTTGAAGAAAAATCAATAAGTAGATATCTCTAGCTGCAACAAGTAGGGATATCTACTTTTCTATGTTTCCAATTCTCATTATTAATATAAAATCTCTCCTATGCGACAACCGTTTGTAATAATAGCTTCAGTAACTCTTCTAATGTTTCTGGTAATTGTTCTGGTAGACCTAAAGAATTTTTCATTTCTATTCCTCCTTCAATCTCTTATTCTATTAACAATATAGGTAATCTATTTCGATTTTATACATAGTTTTAGGAGAAAATATTAAAAAAGTTATTAAACTCTTAAAAGATTTTCGAATTATCAATTGAGAGTATAGCTTTCCATTTGATAAAGATTAATTGGAAGGCTATTTATTATTTTTGAGATATACTAGAAGGAGATTTAGTCACTGTTCTTGAATGGATATAAAATACGTTTTAGGAGGAATTAGAATGGGTTTTTTAGATGGGTTGATGGGGAATGCTTCGGAGATAGAAAATGATAAAGTAGAAAGTGAATTGAAGGATTTACTTACTCCTGCTGAAAGGGTAGAACATGCATATAAGCTTATACGAGATCTTATTGTTTTTACGGATAAACGTCTATTACTTATTGATAAACAAGGTGTAACTGGGAAAAAGGTAGAGTATCACTCAATTCCATATAAAAGTGTGGTGCATTTCTCTATTGAAACGGCAGGTACCTTTGACTTGGATGCAGAATTGAAAATTTGGTTATCGGGAAGTGCGGCTCCTATTCAGAAAAAATTCAACAAATCCTTAAATATATATAAGGTACAAAGTGTTTTAGCGGATTATGTAATGAAGTAATAGATAGGGGAGCGGCTTGCTGAAATAATGGTTGCATATGTAGCGAAATCTCATCCTTTTTTTAGCAAGCGAGTTCTTTACTAATAAGAGCAAAGAGCATTGTAAAAATGCTGTAAAATCAAAAATTGTAATTTGCCCTTCGAAAATAGCTTAATGGAGTAGTGGAGGAGATGATTTGATTTTACATACATGAGTTAATTTCATAAATAGCATTTAATTATTAAACACGAACAATACTTAATTTATTGATTGGAGCGACAGGCAGCGATTCCAGCGGGATGAGTGAGACAGATAAACATTACAAACGACGCGAATGCGGAAATCATGCTGATTTATGAAGATTTTATTATACATATTCTTACATTTCACTTTAATGTTGTTCGTGTTTTATGCTCTAAATTTGAATTATGAAATTGATTCACTTAATAGATTTTGAGTTTCAAAGAGAGTATATTAATAAATATTATTCTGCATCTAGCTCATACCGAAAATTGGAATGGAGGAATATATATGTATAGCTTTAAGAATGATTACGCAGAAGGGGCTCATCCAAGGATTTTACAAGCCTTAATGGAGTCGAATTTAGTGCAAGAAGATGGGTATGGTGGTGATCGCTATACACAAAATGCGATTGACTTATTAAAACAAAAGCTACAGAATCCCGAAGTCGATATCCATTTGTTATCAGGCGGGACGCAAACAAATTTGATCGCAATTTCCGCTTTTTTACGACCACATGAAGCGGTGATAGCAACTAGTACGGGGCATGTTTTTACACATGAAACGGGTGCTATTGAAGCTACGGGCCATAAAGTTATTTCCGTAGAAACAGAAGATGGAAAACTGAATCCTACTCAAATTAAAGAAGTGTTAGATCTCCATACTGATGAGCATATGGTAAAACCAAAATTAGTTTACATATCAAACTCGACGGAAATAGGTTCTATTTATAATAAGCAAGAACTGACAGATTTAAAAGACTTTTGCGGAGAACATAATCTACTGTTGTATATGGACGGGGCAAGACTAGGATCTGCGTTGTGCTCCACTGAAAATGACTTGAAGTTAAGTGATATCTCGACACTTGTGGATGCTTTCTATATTGGCGGGACAAAAAATGGAGCTCTTTTAGGTGAGGCATTGGTCATTTGTAGAAATTCATTAAAAGAGGATTTTCGTTTTCATTTGAAGCAAAAAGGAGCTTTATTAGCGAAAGGGAGATTATTAGGTATCCAGTTTTATGAGCTGTTTAGAGATGATTTGTTTGCTGAATTGGCCCAGCATGCGAATGATATGGCCGCTATTCTTAGGGAAGGATGTAGCGCTGCTCAATTATCATTTTTAATACATTCTCCGTCCAATCAAATCTTTCCAATTTTGCCGAACTATCTTATTACAGAGCTCCAAAAAAGTTATTCGTTTCTTATTTGGGAAAAGATTGATTCTACACATTCCGCGATTCGATTAGTTACCTCATGGGCAACAAAAGAGGATGAGGTACGAGCTTTCGTCGAGGCAGTACAAAAAATAAACTAAAAAACAATAACCATCTATCAGTTATCTTGATAGATGGTTACTTTTTATTCCTGATTAAACCATAGTGGATCCTTGTCATCAACGTCTCCATTATAATTAATCAAAATTTCATCTCCTGCTTTTATATCCTCGAAAGCAAAGAAGTCAAATGTGTGATTTTTAAAATTAATCTCATATGTTGCATTAGGTTCATAAGAATGGTTAAACAACATTCCATAACCAAGAAGGATAGCAGATTTATCTAACCCATACTCAAAAGCGTAATCACCTAGTATGGTTTGCTCAACGTATTGATGCTGTTCGTTTGGATAAGCAATGACAGGTGCTTCATGTAAAAGCTCTCCTTTTTTGATATCCACTTTAGCAAATACCCCTCTATTGAATTCTCCATCACTTAATGAAGATGTTTTTACTTCAATCATGTTTATTCGCCTACTCACTATTAATATATTCTTTCTAACTGTAACATTAATTTGAACATTGAGCTCTTTTTATTTGTTTTCAGACGACTTTATTATTAATTAATCGACTTTATTGGCACCGAATTAGGGTCCCTGTCCTAAAAGAATTCAAAGTTGTTTTAGAATTGGTACCTTTAATATAGTATTGACAATCCAATGTCTCAGTCCTTGCAAGAAGCTGGGTTAAGGCATGGATGATTTTATATGTAACTAGAGTTCTGTGGAAATACTTCGCCCTTTTTTATTAGCTTTAAATAGTCTATAATTATTAAATGACGGCAGGTATTATAATTTATAAATAATTAGTACAAACTTTGATAGGGTTACATAGAGACTGAAAAGGTGTGTGAGGAATTCGCACCTACATCTTTTCTTCAAATTTGAGGGTATAAGGATGGGTAAAATGAGCAGAGAAACTAAAACAGACGTCATCTTAATTGGTGCTGGAATCATGAGTGCGACTTTAGGTACGTTTTTGAAAGAATTAGTACCTGAATGGAAAATTACAGTGTTTGAGAAGCTCGACAATGCAGGAGAGGAAAGCTCTAACGAATGGAATAATGCAGGAACAGGGCATGCTGCACTGTGCGAGCTTAACTATACTGTCGAAAAACCAGACGGATCGATAGATATAAGCAAAGCTATTCAAGTTAATGAACAGTTTCAGCTTTCCATGCAGTTTTGGTCTTATCTTGTAAATAGCAAGCTGATACGTAATCCACAGGACTTTATCATGCCATTGCCTCATATGAGTATGGTTCAAGGGGAACAAAATGTAACATTCTTAAATAAACGTTTTGAAGCAATGCTAAATAATCCTCTGTTTCAAGGGATGGAATTTTCCGATGACCCTGAAAAACTGATGGAATGGATTCCACTTATTATGCAAGGGCGTTCATCCAATGAACCTATAGCTGCAACAAAAATCGACTCTGGAACGGATGTTAACTTTGGTGCTTTAACGCGCATATTGTTTGACCACCTGAATAGTCAAAACGTCGATATTAAATATAAACATAGTGTTGATAATATTACTCGTACTAGCGACGGCTCGTGGGAATTGAAAGTTCGAAATGATAGCGGTAACGTAGAACACCATACTGCAAAATTCGTCTTCATCGGAGGCGGTGGAGGTAGCTTACATTTACTGCAAAAATCTGGTATTCCTGAAGGGAAACATATTGGTGGATTCCCGGTAAGTGGAATATTTATGGTATGTAATGATCCGGAAGTTGTAGAACAACATCATGCAAAAGTATACGGTTTAGCTAAGGTTGGAGCTCCTCCAATGTCTGTTCCGCATCTAGACACAAGATTTATCGAAAACAAAAAATCATTGCTATTTGGACCGTTTGCCGGCTTCTCACCGAAGTTTTTAAAAACCGGTTCCATGTTTGATTTGGTAACTTCCGTAAAACCAGATAATCTCGTAACGATGTTGTCGGCAGGTGCAAAAAACATGTCATTGACAAAATATCTGATTGAGCAAGTAATGTTATCAAAAGAACAACGCATGGAAGAGTTACGAGAGTTTATCCCGAATGCGATAAGCGAGGATTGGGATTTAGTAGTAGCGGGTCAACGTGTACAAGTTATCAAAGATACGGAAGCTGGCGGCAAAGGTACACTTCAATTTGGTACGGAAGTTATTAGTGCAGCTGATGGCTCGATTGCAGCATTACTAGGTGCTTCTCCAGGAGCTTCTACTGCTGTTCACGTGATGCTTGAGATATTTAAAAAATGTTTTCCACAACATATAAAAGAGTGGGAACCGAAAATTAAAGAAATGATTCCTTCTTATGGCGTGTCCCTAATGGAAAATCCAGAGCTTCTGCACGAAATTCATACGTCCACAGCAGAAGCGCTTGGCCTAAGCAAAGCAGATTTAGGTAATAGTTAATACTTGGGTACCAGGTACTAAAACAATTCAAAATTGTATTAGAACCTGGTACCCTTCGTTTAAGCAAATGTCTATTTGACGTTTCTGCAAGTATTCTATATCATAAGTAGGTACCCGAACTTAATCGGGAGAGGTTCATAGCTCATACCCTCTATAAAAAACTATGGATACATGACTATTCGCCATGTCCATATATTTGGACGTGGCTTTTTTTGTTTTTATCCTATAAGTTTGGAATAGAATGTTTGGAGATGCCTCTTTTGAAAGTGTTTGGGGAAACACTTTATTAGGAGGTTTTTTTATGTCTGGAAGAAGTCATGAAGAAGGATTAAAGGATTTAACATTGTTAGGTAATCAAGGTATACAATATTCATTTGAATATTCACCAGAGGTATTGGAGTCGGTAGACAGTCTTCATTCTAATCGCGATTATTTCGTTAAATTTAATTGTCCAGAATTCACTAGTTTATGCCCAATTACACAACAGCCTGATTTTGCAACGATGTATATCTCGTACATACCGGATAAAAAAATTGTTGAGAGTAAATCACTAAAATTATATTTATTCAGTTTTAGAAACCATGGTGATTTTCATGAAGATTGCGTCAACATCATCATGGACGATTTAATTAAGTTACTTGATCCAAGGTACATAGAGGTTTGGGGAAAATTCACACCACGTGGAGGAATCTCTATTGATCCATGGTGTAACTATGGCAAACCAGATACCAAATACGAAGAGATGGCAGATTATCGTTTGATGAACCATGATCTATACCCAGAAAAAATAGATAATCGATAAACGAAGAATTGAATAGTTCATATTTAGGAAGAGGTTTTTAGCTACCCTCTTTAAAAAACTAAGAAGAAATCAGCATTCTTTTTAGGGTGCTGTTTTCTCGGTATAAGGGAGTCTTTTCAGATGAAGCAGGAAAAAGCAATTATTGTGTTTAGTGGAGGTCAGGACAGCACGACTTGTCTGTTTTGGGCAAAAGAACGTTTTAAAGAGGTTGAGGCAGTGACTTTTGATTATGGCCAAAGACATATTCTTGAAATTGAATGTGCGAAGGAGATAGCAAAGGAACTCGGTATCAAGCATCATATTCTTGATATGTCGCTTCTGAATCAGCTTGCACCGAACGCATTAACAAGAGAAGACATAAAGGTAGAAGACGGTGAAGATGGGGAACTGCCATCGACTTTTGTCCCAGGCCGTAATCTGCTCTTTCTTTCATTTGCCGGGGTTTTAGCGAGCCAAGTAGGAGCTAAGCATATCGTGACTGGAGTATGTGAAACGGATTTTAGCGGATATCCGGATTGCCGAGATATTTTTGTAAAATCTTTGAACGTAGCGTTAAATTTATCTATGGACGATACCTTTGTGATTGATACGCCGCTAATGTGGTTTAACAAGGCACAAACATGGGAACTTGCCGATCAGCTTGGGGCGCTTGAATTTGTTCGCGAAAGAACGTTGACCTGCTATAACGGAGTAATTGCAGATGGTTGCGGTGAATGCCCGGCTTGTAAGTTGCGTAAAAAAGGGCTTGATGAGTATTTATGCTACAAGAAGGAGTTATAAGGCATGTCTGAATTTAGAATTGTCGATAAGCTCCAAAAAATAGATGAAGATATTCAAAAGAGTCAATTGAAGTATCATGCCAAGCGTGTTCTCGTGAGTAAGGAATTTACCTTTGATGCTGCCCATCATTTACATAACTATGAAGGGAAATGTAAAAATCTTCATGGTCACACGTATCGTGCCGTATTAGGGTTGAGTGGATACACGGATGAACGCGGTTTAATGATTGATTTTGGCGATATAAAAGAAATATGGAAACAAAAAATAGAGATTTATTTGGATCATCGTTATTTAAATGAAACCCTTCCACCGATGAATACGACAGCAGAGAACATCGTTGTCTGGATCTACGAAAAATTGGTGGAAGCTTTGCTTGATTACCAAAGAAATAATGGGGCGCGTGTAGAATTTATCAAGCTGTATGAAACTCCGACAAGTTATGCTGAAGCAAGACGGGAGTGGATGGAAGTTGAGTAAAGTACCCGTTATGGAGATCTTTGGGCCTACGATTCAAGGTGAGGGGATGGTAGTGGGCCAGAAGACCATGTTTGTGCGGACTGCCGGCTGTGACTATTCCTGTTCCTGGTGTGATTCATCGTTTACATGGGATGGCAGTGGCAAGCATCTTATCCTCCAAATGACAGCAGAAGAGATTTGGTCCGAGTTGAAACGTCTAGGGGGCAGTGGTTTTTCATTTGTTACGATTTCGGGTGGAAATCCGGCACTCCTTCGAAACTTGGAAGCACTCATTGCCATTTTAAAAGAAAACGAGATAAAGATCGGAGTGGAGACACAGGGAAGCAAATGGCAGGAGTGGCTGTATGATATCGATGAACTGACGATTTCACCTAAGCCTCCTAGTTCTGGAATGACCACGGACTTTTCTGTGCTCTCTGATATCCTCGGAAAACTTAAAAATCGAAACAGCGAGCAGCATATATCCCTTAAAATAGTTGTTTTCAATCAAGACGATTATGATTATGCCAAACAAGTTCACCTTCGATACCCGGCAATTCCTTTTTATCTCCAAGTTGGTAATGATAACATCACAACGACAGACAATCAACGACTAATCAGTAATTTATTGGAGAAGTACGAAGCGTTGATCGACAAGGTCATTAAAGATGATGAATTAAGAGATGTTAAAGTACTTCCACAGTTACATGCCCTTGTATGGGGAAATAAAAGAGGCGTATAGTGGGCAACCACAAAACTATATATCAATTTATTTGAGGAGCAACATCATGAGAATACTATTCTATTTAATATCTATTGTCACCGCTAATGTGGTGACGGCAGCATTTGCACCATTACATCTAGGGATGTTTATCATTCCTATGGGAACTCTTCTGATCGGAGCAACTTTTATTCTCCGAGATCTTGTGCAGAATAAATACGGGAGAGCAAAGACATACTTGTTTATTATTACAGCTTTGGCATTATCCGCGTTAGTTTCATTCATACTTGGGGATACATTATTAATTGTGGTGGCATCGACACTTTCATTTGTTGTCTCTGAAACAGCTGACACAGAGATTTATACACGATTGAAACTACCGATGGCTTGGCGTGTTTTCTACAGTGGAATCGTGGGAGGATTTTTTGATTCTGTTATTTTCGTCATAATTGGCTTAAGTCCTCTAGGAGCTAATATATTGCCTTGGGAAGCTGTACCAGCCGCTATTTTGGGACAAATTATCGTGAAAACTATTATTCAAATGTTCGGTGCACTGATTTGGAATCAAGTTCATGGAATGAAAGTAAAACGTCTTATTACAGAATAATTGTATGAAAAAGACCTATTCACATTGTTGAATAGGTCTCTTCATATTGAACTCGAAAAATGTCTAACATAAAGTCAGATCAGTATTAGATCTCTCCTAAAACACCTTTAACTAATTCAACAAATTTAACTCTTACCTTACCAGCAACTTCAATTACTTCGTCGTGATTTAATGGCTGATCTAATATTCCACATGCCATATTCGTTAAACAAGAAATACCAAGTACTTTCATATTTGCATGAGTCGCTACAATAGCTTCTGGTACTGTCGACATACCTACAGCGTCCGCTCCTAATGTGCGAATCATACGGATTTCAGCAGGGGATTCGTAGGCAGGTCCACTCCACCAAGCATAGACACCTTGTTGCAAGTGTATGTTTTGTTCGGTCGCTACTTTGGATGCAATATTACGTAAATCCTTGTTATACACTTGTGATAAATCAGGGAAACGAGTTCCTAATTCATCGTTATTTGGTCCCATTAATGGATTGGTTCCAACTAAATTAAGATGATCCGTAATTAACATTAGATCGCCTGGGTTAAAGTTTGTGTTCACAGCACCGCATGCGTTTGTAATAATTAAATTCTCTATACCTAGTGCTTTCATTACACGAACTGGAAAGGTTACTTCATCTAATGTATACCCTTCATAATAATGAAAACGACCTTTCATAGCCGCTACGATTTTGCCATTTAACTCACCAATAACTAGTTCGTTCGCATGACCAATTGCTTCTGATTTTGCAAAGTGAGGAATTGCGCTATATGGAATCTGAACAGGGTTCTTAATTTCATCCGCAAGTGTTCCTAATCCTGAACCAAGAATCAGTCCAATCACAGGGCGGTGATCTGTTTTACTCATAATAAAATCTTTAGCTTCTAATATATCTTGGATGTTGTGCATTCCTAATTCCTCCTTGAAACGTAAAAAACATGTTAACAATAAAATTTTAAGGGATAGAAGGACTATTGTAAAGAAAGCTACATAAATTTCTCTTACGTAGAAAGGGGTTGGGACACTTTTTATCAGTTTGAATTATTTATGATTTAGTGGGAATTCAAAAGGGAAGAGAGTCTGTGGTCGTCCCATTACCCAGGTAATACAAAACGGCCCTCCAATCGAGTTTCAGTGGAGGGCTTCTTATATGATTATTCTAAAAAGATCTAAACCCCGAATCTCTGTCTATAACCGCATTTCCTGCACATTTCTTCTACAGCTTCTCTTCTTGTAAAACCGTCATATAGGGCATTTGCTCGTTCTCCCTCTACAATTTCAGAGAAAGAGGTTTTATTGATATTACCGAGATTGATCACACCTTCACCGTCTAGACAACAAGGGACGACGGTTCCATCGACAAGAATGGCAGCTTGACTGCGAAGGGCATGACAAAATCCTTTGCCATCATCCTCTGGTGCGAGTAAACTAGGCCATTGAAATTCGTGGTCCTGGTTAATATAGATTCGATCTGCGATTTTTATCCCACTGCCTGGTACTACTTTTTCTTCAATCTTGTAATCCAGATTAAATTCTTTTTCCAAGATTTCCAATGTCTCTTGGTTTCTTCTTATATCTTCATTCGTTGCATTCTCTCGTTGAAGATTCCATAATCGGAAGGAAATAATGACACCTTGTTCCGCTGCTTCTTTGGCAAAATTCAGAATGGTTGACAAATATTGTTCGCGATTTGTCGATCCTTCATGACCGTCAAAACTATGAAGCGAGAAGTTCATTTGGCGCAGTGCAGGCTTTCCCAATAATTTATGCCTGTTTTTTGTGATGAGTGTACCGTTTGTTGTTATATTTACCTTAAACCCTTTAGCATGAGCTGCGTCTAGTAATTGGTCTATTCTGGGGTGGAGAAGAGGCTCTCCTTTGACATGAAGATAAATATATTTCGTATGGTCTTTAATTTGATCTAGTATGTTATTGAATGCATCTAATTTGATAATATTTGCTTTTCTGCTCGTAGGAGGGCAGAAGCTACAAGCAAGATTACATACGCTTGTAATTTCGATATACATTTTTTTAAATGTTTTCAATGTTTATTCACCATTCCAGTTCTAATTTATTAAAATGACTATACTCATATTAACAGAATTACATACTACATTGAGCAGATTATTTTAGGGATTCTTTGTCATAGAATGGGGACATGAAAAAACCTGCCTCCGAAAGAAGTCAGGTCTACTCATTTACTATTAAAATTCGATTTCGTCTGGATCTGGGCCAATGCGTTCATTTGTTGCGATTGCATCAATAGCGGTTTGATCCTCAAAAGATAGTTCGAAGTCAAATACGTTTAAGTTTTCTGAAATACGGCTTGGTGTAACTGATTTTGGTAAGGCTACGTGCCCCGATTGCAAATGCCAGCGAATTACGATTTGCGAAGGTGTTTTTTCGTATTTTTTCGCCAATTCATGGAACAAGTCGATCTCCATGAATTTTCCTTGCATCAATGGGCTCCAAGCTTCTACGTGAATACCTTCGCCTTTTAAATATGCTACAAAATCTTTTTGAGGCAACTGAGGGTGTAACTCAATTTGGTTGACCATTGGTGTCATTAAACCGGCATCCTTTAATTGTTCCAGATGATGCTGCTTGAAGTTAGATACCCCGATTGCTTTCACTTTGCCTTCTTCATATAACTCGACAAGTGCACGATACGCCTCTACAATACCATCAACTGGCCAGTGTAATAAGCATAGATCAAGGTAATCGGTATTCAAACGGTCCAGTGATTCTTGAAATGCTTCTTTCGTACGACCAGCACGAATGTCGTCATTCCAAATTTTAGACGTCAAGAATATGTCCTCGCGTGCAACACCAGAAGCGGCGATACCTTTCGCAACACCTTCCTCGTTCTTATAAACAGCAGCTGTATCAATATGACGATAACCTACGCGAAGAGCCTCTTCAACTGCTCCTGGTGCCTCAGTGTCGTTATCAACACGCCACACCCCAAAACCAATTTGTGGTATTTTTAAACCATTACTAAGTGTAATAAAATCCATGTATATCTCTCCTCCCTTTGATTTTATATTACCATTTGCCAGTTTGATAAACCAATAACATGTACCATCTAGAAATACGCTAAAATAATTATCATTCATAATGGCTATCATTAGAATAATAATGTATAAAGGCTGACAGGAAAGGAGACTCAGCATTATGCCATTAGAAATGGGCCGAAACGATATTACGAAAATGTAGGTAAATGCGACAAATACTACACTTCAAATTGGTGGTGGTGCTTATCACATACCAAAATTTGATCTCATAATTTATTTTGTAAAGGCAAAAATCGATCGAACTTGGAAAAAAGTCATTGAAGAAGACTTCAAAAGTAGACAACGCCAAGAAAATAATCAAAAAAACAGGAACCATTAATTGACTCCTGTTTTCTAAAGGAACAAGAAAGTGTATGTTCAAGAATCATTTAAGTAAAATTCAAGGTGCTGAATCTTTAAAAAAAGATCTCAGGAAAAATTTGATTGAGATTGTAATTTAAAGAAAAAAAAGTCCCGAGAATCCATTATAGATTCTCGGGACTTTTTTTAAGATGACCCCTACGGGATTCGAACCCGTGTTACCGCCGTGAAAGGGCGGTGTCTTAACCGCTTGACCAAGGGGCCTACATATGGCGGAGAAGGAGGGATTTGAACCCTCGCGCCAGTTACCCGACCTACACCCTTAGCAGGGGCGCCTCTTCAGCCACTTGAGTACTTCCCCATATGGTTCCAATTGTACTGATTGTTCATGTGTAAGCGGGTGAAGAGAATCGAACTCTCATCATCAGCTTGGAAGGCTGAGGTTTTACCACTAAACTACACCCGCATAAATGGTGGCTCAGGACGGAATCGAACCGCCGACACAAGGATTTTCAGTCCTTTGCTCTACCGACTGAGCTACTGAGCCTCTTCGATTTATGCTAAGCGGCGCAACTCTTCGTCAGCTGCACTCGTTCAATCAGTTACGTACTTGAGTACGTTCCTTCTTTCACTCGATTGCTTCCTTGATCTGCTTGCTTATCCTAAATCTCAATCTAATAAAATATTAAATGGCGGTCCCGACCGGGATCGAACCGGCGATCTCCTGCGTGACAGGCAGGCATGTTAACCGCTACACCACGGGACCATTTGGTTGCGGGGACAGGATTTGAACCTGCGACCTTCGGGTTATGAGCCCGACGAGCTACCACTGCTCCACCCCGCGACAATAATAAAGTTGTAAAAAAACTACGATATTCTAATGAAATTATCATAACACAAAATACCGTGAAAGTTTCAACTTTTTTATAAAAAAGTTGAAAAAATGGAGGAGGAAGAGGGATTCGAACCCCCGCGCGGTATGACCCGCCTGTCGGTTTTCAAGACCGATCCCTTCAGCCAGACTTGGGTATTCCTCCGAGATATTGTTTGGTTGCCGTTTAACTACTAACTAATTATTGGCGACATGATATATTATAAACCGATTTTAATAAAAAAGGCAATACTTTTTTTAAAAAAAGTATGTAAAAGATAAATACGAAATATTTTATTATCTAATTGATTACGCTTGAACTAAGAAAAAATACACCTCCAATCCTCTTGGAGGGTACTGAAAAACTCTAAACTAATGTTATTTATTGTAGCTATTCGCTGAATTTTTTCTTCAAATAAAAGGATTAGCACAGCGGCAATTTTTTTTGCGACGAGTAACCGTATGGTCAACCGTTTATTAGGTGATTTACTAGAATTAGACTTTTTCAGTACCGCTGTACTTGAGTTTGCATACTCTTTTTGGAAGGGAAATTGATTTTGTTGGAAAAATGGGAGTTTTAGTTGGAATAATGAGACATTTAGTTGGAAAAATCATCTGTTTAGTTGGGATAACTATTTTTTAGGGTATTGCTAACTCTCCATACTACGACCATGTAAAAGAGTGCTGCTGATTCTACAAAAGGGCACTGAAAAACTCTAAATTAGTATTTATTATAGGAACTTATTCGCTGGATTCTTACTTCCTATAAAAGTGTTTAGCACGGCGGTGTAAGACTCCTGCGGGGAAAGCGAGACAGACGTGACCCATTACGAAGCGTAGCGAAGAAAGAGAATCAGGCGCCACGCCACGCGGAAAGCAAATGCCAGACCGCTAAATCCGATTAGCAATTTTTTCTGAGACGAGGAACCGCAGGAGAAAATCTTTGTTGGAAAATTTATTAGAATGACACTTTTTTAGTGCTCTCATCCTTTTGTAGGCTGATTAGAAGTTCTTTTAGTTACTATATATTAATACTCCTTAGTCGTTAATAATTTCTTCGTATCCAATCATATTATCTACATGGCTCGCAATCATAGATATAATTGCATTTGCTTCTTCCTTTTTAAAGGAAAAAGTACTTTCATCTTCGAAAAGTTCCGTGTCCTCTACCCAAATTCGATTGACTCTTCGGAGAACTCCATCTCCATTCGCGCTGTCTATCCCAAATTGATAGGTTACTTCTACCTTATCTTCTATATAGAAAGCGGTAACTTCAGGTGTTTCCCATTCAACGTTGATTTCTTCAAAAGTGACTTCTTCATCTAAAACTTCGTATTCATTACTATTTTCATCTACATAATAGACTTCACTATCATCATCCATAAATTCATGAAACATTTCATGAACGGCATCGACTACATCAGTAATGTCATCCAAAATTATTCTTGTAGGTTGTTGGAGAGTTACATCAAAACTTTCTACGTAAAACTCTTCATTATAGGGATCGAAGAGAAGGGTACAAAAGTAATCTCTATCTTCTTCTGTACCAACAAAAAATTCTATACGTGGATGTTTTGAACCCCGATTGATATTCATATGGCCGACTTGGTCATATTCTTCGCAAATCGATTCCAAATGTTCTTGAAGCTCTCCAGTTACTCTGTTAAACCATTCCATGGACATGTCATTACCGCCTTCTGATCTTTTTTCTTCATTTATGTTGTCCTAGTTTGTTACGTTTATTACATGCTAATTAAATTTATTTTTTACGAAAAATATAGTATGGATAGTTTTAGTTAGATAGGAGACTCTATATTTTGTGTGACCTTATTAAAAAGAAGGAGGAATAAAATTGCCACAAAACACTCCAAAACCGGATGATCGATCAGATAATGTTGAAAAGCTACAAGATATGGCGAAAAATACAATTGGAAATATGGAAGCGGCTGAAGAAGCGATGGGTTTTCTCGATGGTGATGAACGAGAGGCGCTCAGAGAAAAAAATGAACGTCGAAAAAAAAGTCTGGAAGGTTTTCGACAAGAAATTTTAGATGAAGCTGCAGCACGGAAAAATGGCTATTCTGGAGATCATTAATTAATTCTAATAAATTTAAAGTTCAGGTTATAACTAGAAATATTTTTATTCAAAGGACAGATTGGTACGTCGGACTTTCCAACTCAGATTGCTAAAGCACGTGAAGAGAACTATGATTTTAGGTTACAACAAATATCGATCCAGACATCACAAACCATTATGGTAACGATTCTCCTTTTAACTTTACCGCTTATCAAAGTGATGAGAAAGAAAAATAATTACTTGCAGGTAAAAATGAGCCGAATCCTGAAAAACGTAAGGCAATCTACTCTAAATTACAAGCATTATTTGTAAAGGATTTACCAGTCTTCACACTTTACTCTGAATACGACTTCGCGGCTATTTCAGATAAAGTCATTGGTGGATAACCGATATTCTTCGGTTATCATAATAACTTTCAAAATTGGGGTTTATCTTACAAATAGATGTGGCGCTTTATTTACTTTTAATATGTTATAAATAGAAAACCTGGAGCAGTATATGCTCTAGGTTTTCTTTTTTACTTATTTTTAGCGATGAAACCAATTAAAAAACATAGTCAGTTCGTTTTTGGTCAAACTAAGAGAAAGAAAATTTGGCAAGAGGTGATATGCATGATAATTGAAAAGTCGACTGAGTGGAAAGAAGGCTTCATAAAAAGATTAGAAAATGTGGAACCTTGGGATAATTGGACACTATACAATATGAGTTACGACGTAGTTAAAACTAACTTGATTGCAGACTTCACAGGGCTTCAATCTCCCAAATATTTACCCAACTTAACTCCTCTTACCCATCAATTAGAAGTGGCTGAAACGGTTATCGAAAGGATGAATGGAAAAGCAATTCTTGCAGACGAAGTTGGGCTTGGTAAAACCATTGAAGCAGGTTTGATATTAAAGGAATATCTCGTTCGCGGACTAGTAAAAAAAGCGCTAATTTTAGCTCCGGCTTCTCTTATCACTCAATGGGTGGAAGAATTAAACTATAAATTTTACATTCCTGCGATTCCTTATAAAAAAAATACCCCGATTGACTATTATGACATTGTCGTAATGAGTATGGATACTGCAAAGAAAAATCCGCATAGAGAGCTCATATATGCGCAAGAATACGACATGATCATCATTGATGAAGCACATAAACTAAAAAATCACAAAACGCAAATCTACGAGTTTGTTCAAAGTTTAAAGAAAAAGTTTTGTTTGTTGTTAACTGCTACACCTGTGCAAAATAATGTGTTTGAGTTGTTTTATCTCATTTCTTTACTAAAACCAGGACATCTAGGTAATTATGAGACGTTTCAATCTTCGTTTTCTGCAAGTAAACATAATTTAGAGCATGATGATTATTTGAAAGAATTGGTTAATCAAGTGATGGTTAGAAATCGAAGACAAAACACTGGAATTGAATGGACTAATCGTTGTGTTCAAATAATCCCAATCCAATTTACGAAAGAAGAAAAAGAAGTCTATGATTTGATTTTAGCACTTAAAGATGTTTCTTCTGTTTTTTCTGGTGCCTTTTCTATGATTACGTTGCAAAAAGAAATGTGTAGCAGCAAGGAAGCTACATATTTGACCTTAAATAAAATGCGTCAAAATTGTGTGGAGCCAAAAGAGAATGAATACGTGGAGGAAATTATTCAAAAATTGATGGCATTGGAAAAAAACTCGAAAGCTGAAAAAGTGTATGAAATAATTTCACAAGCAAATGATAAGGTTATTATTTTTACTGAATATAAAGCCAGTCAAGCATACTTGCAGTGGTTTTTGAATTCAAAAGGAATTACAAGTGTTCTCTTTAACGGACAATTCAGTAAAAATAAACGTGATTGGATGAAACATCTATTTAAAGAACAAGCGCAGGTACTCATTGCGACAGAATCTGGAGGGGAAGGGATTAACCTTCAATTTTGTCACCATGTCATCAATTATGATTTGCCTTGGAACCCGATGAAATTAGAGCAACGAATTGGACGGGTCCACCGGCTAGGGCAAGAGCATGATGTCCATATTTATAATTTAGCGATCGATAACACCATCGAAAAAGATATATTGGACTTGCTTTACGTGAAGATTAATGTTTTTGAAAAAGTAGTGGGGGAGTTAGACGATATTTTATCTGCGTTCAAAAAATCTATTTGAGGAGGATAAACATGTACCCACAACAAGTGCACAGTTATTTACAAAAATTCTTTCAAGAAAACAATTGCGATATTATAAATGATAATAACTACTATATTACCGTGCAATTAACGATCGATATGGATAAAAAAATTATGAATCGCCCTTACTATTGGCAATACTTAGAAAGTACCAATGGAGTCCCAAATCCAGCCCAATTAACTCTAATCACCGATCAAAATAAGCTGGACGAAGATATTAAAGGCGAAATCGTACACTTTGGTTCTCCACGACTTAATCAGTTGTTTCGAGTAACTAAAGGGCTAGGTGCCTTTGTCCAAATGTTTGAAAAGATAGATAAAATGGAAACTAGAGCTATTTTGACGCCTTGGCTAGGGGTGAATTATAAAGTTACCTATTATAGCGACCAAACAAAAGAAATACTCTATTCTTTAGGAATTAATCTAATGACAGGGGTCATTCAAGAAGGATTTCAGGAATCTATCAGTGACTTGGTCATGGAGGAGTTTATGTCTGAAACCGTCTTTCATTTGCCTTATATTATTAAACCGATTCGTGCATTGGAACGATTAGATGCCGTAATTGAAAATATCATCCAACAAGATGATCATACATGGGAGGAAGAAGCAACAGAGAGATGGCGGAAGGATCTTCGCGTATTGGAGCATTTCTATGAAGAGGTAATCGACAAGCCTGAATGTTACGAGATGGAAAAAAAAGCAATGGAGGAACAGTACAAAGTAAGGATAAAGGTGGAAGTAATAAATGGTGGATTATTTTATAAGAAATAGGAAGAGGGTGGCCAATTGTCCACCCTCTTTTTGGTTGACAAGAAAGCAAAAAATAGAGAATCGGATGATCGAGAGTAGGATGGCTTGTCGGAGGGATTCACAAAACAGGTCATACGGTCATTGCGACAGGATGTCCCAATGACCGTGTGTTCTGTTACACTATTTCGTTATCGGTAATAGTTTATTCAATAAAATTGCTGCTATAGCAGCTACTGCAACAGGTGAACTAAATAAATATTGCAATGTGTTAGGCAAAGCGTATAAAAAATCTTTGGGAATAAGTGTTAAAGCTAATGTTAAGATCATTGGCACTGCGATGACATACATTTCTTTCTCGCCAATTACCTCATTTTTCATTACCTTTAGTCCGCTTATCGCGATCACGCCACAAACGATGACAAAAACCCCGCCGATGACAGCGGATGGAACTGCAGAGATTAGGGCAGATAACTTGCTTGAAAAACCAAATAACACAAACCACGTCCCAGCGGCGATGAAGACACGACGACTAGCAACTCCAGTGATGGAAATAATTCCGGCATTAGTTGAGTATCCAGTAACAGGAGTTGTTCCTAATAAAGAAGCGATAAGACAGCCGATACCTTCACCAATTACGCCGCGGTTAATATTTTTTTCTGTTAACGGCTTGTCTATGACATTACTCACGGCAAACCATGTACCAGTTGTTTCTGCCATTAGAACAACATATATAATAACCATCGTAATAATTGCAGATGGATTAAAAGAAAAGCTAAAATCGACAAATGGGATTTGTGGCAAGCTAAACCATTTTGCCTCACCAACAGCGGATAAATTCAATACTCCCATAAAGTTTGCGGCAATGCACCCTACGATTAAAGCGATAATGACGGAAGCAATGCGGAACACTCGACCTTTCTTGCCGAACAAAGATCCTAACATTACACATAAAATGAGCACAGCACCAGAGATAAGAGCCAAATAGATATTTTGTGCAACAGTAGCACCAGCCGCATTGTAAATATTATCATTTAATGCGACAGGCATTAACGAAAGTCCGACCACGAAAATGATTGTCCCACCAACTATAGTTGGTACAAAGGTCTTAACCAGTTTATTGAAAATACCTGTAAAACCTAAAATGATAACTAAAATAGAAGCTATTAAACTAGCCCCTAAAACTGTTCCCCAACCAATTATACCCCCACCACTAGCTGCATAAATCCCTACAATAGCTCCAATGGGAATAAAAGAAGGACCTTGGGCAACTGGTAACTTCATACAGAAATAAGTTTGTACAATTGTTGCAATTCCTGCGGCAATAAAAGTAGATTGTATCAATGCCGTGGATTGACCAGACTGTAAAGAGATTAGCATGGCAATGATGAAAGGTACCACGTAAACGTCCATCGCAAGTACATGTTGCAAACCAAGTAAAGTGGATTGACCTAGTGAAACTTTTTCATCAGGACCAACCGTTAGTCTTGGATTATTATTGTGAGCTTGTTTATGTGTAGGTATTTCCATTGGTAATGAGCACCTCCGAGTTTTTTTGTATTACAATCGTGAATGAACTTTTTCTCCTTGAATCCATATTGTGCGAATATTTTCTGGTCGAGCAAGATACATTATTTTTTGGAACACATCGTTTAAGTCTTCATGCTCGTTAAAAATCGGTAGTTTTGCAGATGCTATTTTTGTATCAATGATTTGTACATCCCAAGCATGGTTTTCTGCTAAACGACCAATAGGTAAGCTCAAACTTTCTCCTCCACCAGCGGTTGCTAAATAGAATGCTTCATTTATTGTGATCCGTGAAGCTGGCACGCCACGTTCATCAGCGGGAAGAGCCGGATTAACACCATCCTCTAACATTCTTGAAGACATCACAGCTTGTCTTGCATTATCGAAAAGACTAGGTGAAAAGCCACCAGAAATATCAGAACCTAAACCAATCTCAACACCTTTGGAATGCAAATGAGCAATAGGAATAACGCTATTGGCAAAGTAAGTATTGGAAATTGGACAATGGGCAACGGCGGTTCCCGTTTCGGCAAATAAATCTGCATCGTCCTCATCTAAGAAATTACAATGCGCCATTACGGACTTATCGCGTAATAGACCAAAATCATTCAATGCAAAGGCATCGTTCTTTTGAAAACGTTCTTTGACATAACTATGTGCCCAGTCACTTTCACTACAGTGCGATTGAACATACGTATCGTATTTGGCAGCAAGTTCTCCTAAACCTTTTAAACCTTCTTCAGTACAGCTTGGAATAAAGCGAGGAGTGACTACTGGGTACACCCCTTGTTTAGTTGATTTTGCTAATTCCTTGACAGCTAAAATAAATTCTTCCGTATCAGCTAATGCAGTTTGAGTATCTGCATCCCGATAAAATGTTGGATTTTGTTCAGGGTCATCCATTACAACTTTTCCAACTAGACCGCGTTGCCCTTTTTTCGCACAGATTTCAGCTAGTAATAAACTTGCTTCTTTATGGACAGTTGCAAAATAAAGTGCCGTCGTAGTTCCGTTTGCGAGCAAAGTACTTACTACGTCTTCGTAGACGTTTTTTGCAAAAGCTAAATCTGAAAACTTAGACTCAAGTGGGAATGTATACGTATTTAACCAGTCATAAAGTGGAATATCTAATGCAGTTCCGGATTGTGCCCATTGCGGCGCGTGTACGTGCAAATCCACGAAACCTGGTAAGAAATATTGACCTTCTTCTAAACGATGAAAGTTTTCTTTTCCTTGATAAGTGTCTAATAAGTCTTGATAGACTGTATCCTCTGGAGCGACTATTTTTTCAATCATTCCGTTGCTGTTAATGCAGAATAGGCAATCATAAAGAATTTCTACTTCTTTTGGTGATTTACTGGTAAAAGCTGTCCCTTGAAAAATTTGCGTATACTCTCTCATAAATTCCGCCTTAATGTTCGTATTTTGAAATCATATTCGCTATTATAGAGCAAAATAAATATAGAGTATAGATAATAAGCGAATAATTTTTGAAATATATTTTATAATGTTTGTGTT
This sequence comes from Psychrobacillus sp. L3, assembly GCF_042945595.1. Lineage (GTDB taxonomy): Bacteria > Bacillota > Bacilli > Bacillales_A > Planococcaceae > Psychrobacillus. Next base: position 318,531 of record NZ_CP168493.1, read on the forward strand.
TTGTAATATTTTTAGAAAATACTTGAATTAATTGAAGGTAAATATAACTTAGTTATTATAATTCTTAGATTATTTTTCTTATTATGGTCCGTTTTAGGTATAATTTAAATTAAATTATAGAAACTAGGTAATTTTGAGAGATTGAATGTTACTTCGATTTGCTAAGCGAACGCTAGCTGAAGAATATGATTGAGACTGAATTAGGAGTGAATCAATTGGAATTACTTATTATTAGACATGGACAATCGGAAGCTGATTTACTAGGGGTACACGAAGGTAAAGCGGATTTTCCTTTAACGGAGTTGGGGGAGCAGCAAGCACGAAGAATGTCTGATTATGCGGCAAACCATTTCCCACCAGACATTATTATAGCCAGTCCATTAAAACGAGCGAAAAGAACGGCTGTCATCTTAAAAAAAGCAATAGGCTGTGAATTAATTGTAGAAAATGACTTAATGGAATTTAATAATGGGGTGCTTGCAGGGCTTTCGAGAGAAAAAGCGGCTGTCAAATATCCATTACCCCCGAATGGGCGACCAGCTCATATACCAATTGAAAATGGCGAGTCCGACTTGGAGCTTCGTTTTCGAGCAGAAAGGATTTTTCAAAAAGTTATTTTTGACTACAGAGATTATCAAAGAGTGGCGATTGTCTCTCATGGTGGTTTAATCTCACATTTGCTTAAAGCGTTTCTACGTCAGCCGAATTCCAGTGAGTTTGCATTTGCAACAGGTGATACAGGTATTCATTTACTAGAAATAAAAGAGAATGTGAGAGTTATAAGGTTTCTGAATAGACTGGAGCACTTAAACTAAAAAGGGTCGCATTTATGATATCTATTTACTGTATATTTAGTGCATGTGAATACCTTTAAAAAGCCCTATAAATTCTTCCATTAATGAAAATATTACAATTGTATCAATGTGTCGAATTTTGTCATTTAAATGATATCTCCTTCACACGAATCTGCAATAGTCCTGTCATCTTCTGGTGGTAAACTAAGTTTTGTTAGTGAAAAGGAGGAAATTCATCTTATGAAAAAACACATTATTGCACTAGCAGCAATCGTAACACTATCAGTAGGAGCGACGGGACAAGCTTCCGCATCGACTATTCATACGGTAGAAAAAGGAGATACGCTTTGGGCCATTTCGAAAGAAATGAATGTAAGTGTACAAGATTTACAAGAATGGAACGGTCTTGATACAACAGTTATATATCCATCTCAACAGTTAAAGGTAGAGGAATCAGCTGATACATATAAAGTTGTCCTAGGAGATACACTTTTCGATATTGCGAAAGAACATAATTTAACGGTCGATGATTTAATGGATCACAATCAGCTTAAAAGCGATTTAATCTTTCCGGGAGATGAATTAGTACTTGAAGGAACAAAGGTTGTTCAAGCTAAAGTAAATACTGCTTCATCGCCTACCGCTCAATCATCTAATACATCAAACGAAACTACTAAACCTGTTGCGAAAACAGTTGTAAAAACTGCTCAACCAAAGTCTGCAACAAAAGAGATAACTGTATCTTCAACAGCTTATACAGCATCATGTAAAGGATGTTCGGGGGTGACTTCTACAGGCATCGACTTACGTGCAAATCCGAACAAAAAAGTCATTTCTGTAGATCCTACAGTCATTCCACTTGGCTCAAAAGTTTGGGTAGAAGGGTATGGGGAAGCGATTGCCGGAGATACGGGTGGATCAATTAAAGGAAATAAAATAGATATTTTCTTTCCAACAAAAGATTCAGCGCTCAATTGGGGCCGTAAAACGGTTAAAGTAAAAATTTTAAATTAAAAATGCAGAAAAAATTTTCCTATATAACATGCTCTAAAAACAAGAATCATTTGTTTTAGAGCATGTTATTTTTGAGTGGAGTAAAATATAAGGACATATGTCCTTTCCAAAACGGATGGATCTATCTTTAAATAGAGATAACAAGTCGAATGGGGGAAATGCAAAATGAAAGGGATCTTCTTCGCGTTATTAGGTGGTGCATTTATTACTTTGCAAGGTGTTGCTAATGCCCGAATTAGTCAAGATATTGGTACGTGGCAGACGGCAGCAATTACACAATTTACCGGGTTTGTGCTAGCTTTGTTCATCGTTTTGTTCGTACGTGATGGCAAGTGGCAAATGTTAAAGCAAGTGAAACCGTTATATTTAACTGGTGGGGCCATGGCCGCAGTTATTATTTTTAGTAATATTACATCTATTCGTCAAATTGGCGTAACGCTTACTATATCTGCAGTTTTAATTGCCCAACTAAGTTTGACGTTTGTCATTGATATTAATGGTTGGTTTGGTGTAGGTAAGCAGCAGATGAAATTACCCCAGTTTATCGGTATGGGAATGATGGTAGTTGGTGTTGTGATGTTAGGACTTTGAATGGCTAGCAGGGAGGCGAAAAACCATGAAGCAAATGAAGGATCGTGAGCAACTCAATTATTATTTACATTCTCATCAAATAGCATCTGTATTTAACAAAGAGTTAATGCCCTACTTGTCGTTATATAATTTTGATCAAGGAGAAATTATTTGTGAACAGGGAGAACCCCAAAGTCATCTATATATCCTTGTGAAGGGGAAGATAAAAATTTTTATGACCTCTTCCGAAGGGCATAAGCTAATTATTGCTTTTAAATCCCCGCTTGAAATAGTGGGGGATATTGAATTCATACAAAATATTGAGTTGATCAATACGGTTGAAGCTGTCACGCAAGTTTGTATGATTGGGATCCACTACGATTGGTTAAAAAAGTATGGGATGAACTATCCTCCTCTCCTGCAGTTTTTACTTAAGGTCATTACAAGGAAATTTCGTATTAAGGATAATTCTTTTAGTTTTAACATGATGTATCCAGTAGAGGTACGTTTAGCAAGTTATTTAATGTCCATATCTTTTGATGAATCGAATACTAATTTTAAAGGTCGGCTCCCTATAAAAGATTTGAAAGATGCTGCTGGTCTTATCGGAACGAGCTATCGACATCTAAATCGAGTCATTAATCAGTTATGCGCAGATGGGTTAATTGAACGTAATAAAGAGTTTATCAACGTAAAAGATCGTGATGGGTTAAGTGTTCTTGCTAACCACAATATTTATGAATGAATAGAGGAGTTGAGTAGATGTTTGTAGGATTAGTAATAGCACTAATTGGAGGCTTTTTCTTAAGCTTGCAAAATATATTTAATACCAAAGTAAATGAAAAAACGGGTTCTTGGACAGCGACAACCTTGATATTAGGAATGGGATTTTTTGCTTCGTTTCTCATTGGTTTCATCATAGAAGGTGAACGTATGTGGATGTTGGATAATATGAAAAATTGGTATTGGTTTAGTGGGATTATCGGAGTGGGTGTAGTAATCTGCGTGATTCAAAGTATCAAATTACTTGGTCCAACATATGCGATTTCTATTGTACTTACATCGCAGCTTTGCTTTGCACTACTCTGGGATTCATTAGGCTGGTTAGGTTTAGAAAAAATACCTTTTACGTTTCAACAGTTATTAGGAGTATTGATTATTATCGGTGGAATAATCCTTTTTAAACTTGGTGGTAAAGAGGTAGTAGCGGAGAACTAAATATATTGCAACAACTTCCCTGAACAAAAAGCATAGAATGTTAGTATGCACAACATTATGGAAGGGGCGATCCTATGTATTATTCAAACGTTCATCATCCTTCATTACCTCCTATGCGAGTTATTACGGTGACTGGAAATGGCAAGATTTCCGTTCAACCAAACTATGTTCAAATTCAAATAGAAGTGATTACGGAGGGTAAAGATGTTAGTATAGCTCAGCAGGAAAATGCAAACATCATGAATCGCGTAATCCAATCCATTTTGGCGCTTAGTATTCCAAAAGAGGATATACAAACTGCAGCATATAATGTATTTCCAAACTATGACTATATAGAAGGAAAACAAGTCTTGCGTGGATATGAAGTTACAAATGCGATTAATGTAAAACTAAAAGATACTAGTCAAATTGGAACTGTCATTGATACAGCCGTACAAAATGGTGCAAATCGCATTTTAGGAATTCAATTTAAAATTGAAAATGCAGATTCTACTTATCAACAAGCTCTCCGCTTAGCTCTTCAAAATGCACAATTGAAAGCAAAAACAATCGCTGATACTATGAAATTACCATTACATCCACAACCGATAGAAATTGTAGAAGTGAATGAGGCGGCGGGTCCTGTACTATTTAAATCAGTTGCCATGTCTGAATCGGCAAATACTCCAATTGAACAAGGCCAAATAACAATTAGCGCAGCTATTCGAGTTAAATTTCAATACTAATTTATAGTAGGAAACTCTAGCAAGAGAAGGGAAAGCAGGGTGTTCGTTTCAATTGAACAGTCTGCTTTCACTATTTCATATAAACAGTTTCAATTGTTAGTCTTTTCTATGGATTCATTATTGGAATTTAATTATTTTTCTCTTGAGTGTCTTTTTGTTTGTTGAACATCTCCAAGAAATCACTAAAAAATCTTTCCTGTTCCTCTTTTTGTAGCATTATATTGTCCAAGATTGTTTTATTCATTTGCTCCAAAGAGCTGTATTTCTCCATGAAATTTTTCATATATCTGCTTTGATTAACAGAAGAATTATTTAAAAAATTCTTTTGTCTAACAATCCTTCGATGCAAAATATTTAATACTTCCCCTTGTTTTTTCGATTGTTCCATTATCCTTTTATTAGAGTCAGTAAGCCTCCCTATATGGAAGCTGTATTTTTTTGTGGTTTGAGCGGTTCCTATTACCATATTTCTGAGATTTAAATAATTTTGTCTTTGGATTCTTTTTTGTTCGTCTACCGCTATTTCTTGATCTTGTACTTTATCTAATATTGTTTGACATAAGTCCCTCAAGTGAGAAGATTGCTCCATATAATGCAGGTTTAAGGATTTTTGTTCTTCTAAGAGTTCTATATAAGGACTAGTTACGACATGTTTTCGATTGTTGTTCATTCCAAGGGCCGTGGAAAATAAATGTACCATCGATTCTTTCATTTCTACATACTCCTTTTTATCGCAGATGGTCGTCATTCTATATTTTATGAACCTAATCGCTATTTGTGAAAAAGTCTGTGGATTCATAAAGCTGAATTTCTAATTCCCTTAGATTGTAAAGGTTGGAAAACAGTATTTTTTTTTTTGTTTGATATGAAAATGAATATTAAATGAAATGTTAAAATGTTAAGATTGTAGATAATCTATATTTTTTGATAATTATTAAAAGCTTGTGTTGCAAGCGTTAGAAATGGGGGGGCGCGAATGGTAAAACAACAAACGAGATACTCACGTCTCGCTAATATAACCAAGTTAATAAATACGAAGCTTGAATTACGTGAAGTATTGGAAGATGTAGTCACAGCTATATCAGAGGAAATCGTGCAATGCGATTCTGTAGGAATTTATTTGCCCCAGGCAGACGGCAAATTCAGAGGATATGTTGGAAAACCTGAAATCATTAATGGAATGACATTAGATATGCATGTCATTGAGACTGAATTTGATCTTCTTGCAAAAGAAGTAATTGAAACGCAAAAAACAATTTATATACCAGATACCTCTAAGGATGATCGACCAGATCCTAGAGCTGTGGAAGGCTTTAAAATCAAGTCCTTATTAGTTCTGCCTATTTCTTATGAAAATGAATTATTTGGACTTGTTTTTTTGTTTGATTACGGAATTCCTATGAATTTAACAGAAGAAGAAATTCAAACGGTTGAAGCTTATGTGAATATGGCTGGTGTTGCTATACGAAATGCATCAAATTTGACTCGTAAGGAGAATCTGATCGCAGAAAAGCAATTATTATTAGATCTTACACGTGAACTATCTATGTGCTCTTCTATGCAACAAGTTATCGACAAATGTTTCTTCTATGTAGGGAAAGTGTTGAAAAACCCTAATATTGGTGTCCACCTCCTAGACCCTTTAGTTGAAAAAGCTATTAAGCCAGCAAGTTTAAGTAGGGATAGTGATTGGACGGAGGAAGATTGGAAGAATACCCATAACATGTTGGGTATTGACTCAGCAAATGATCCTGTATTCCAAGAAGTGATAGGAACAAAAAAACCTTTGCTTATTCCAAAGGTATTAGAAGATGAAAGACCAAATCATGATGCATGTCTGAAATTTGGTATAAAAGGAATGTTCATGCTGCCGTTAGTTGCGATGGGAGAGGTTTTAGGAGCATTGGCGATTGTAGAACTGGAAGAATATGAGCTAACTATTCCAGAATCAGATATACAGCTAGCACAGTCTATAGCGGATGCTACCGCTTCTACACTTTCGAATTTGCTATATATGGAAAAACAGGAAGTAATAATAGAAGAAAGAACTTCCGAAATTATTGATAAGCATAAAGAGCTTGAAAGGGTTGTTACGGAATTAGAACAACTTAGTCGAGAGAAGGAATTGATTTTAAATTCGGCCGGAGACGGACTTTTCGGCATAGGCTTGGATGGGAAAATTACATTTTGTAATCCCGCCAGCGAATCTATATTGGGTTATGAAACAGGGGAGTTAATAGGTAAACCATATCATATAATCTTCAAAGGAAATAAAACCCAACACCAAACTTCACCATACTCTGAAGGAGATCAAAAGTTCTTTAAAAAGGATAACTCTAGCCTATGTGTGGAATATGTCATTTCGTTAATAAAAGAAGGGGACACAGTTCACGGGGAAGTTGTTACATTTAAAGATATAACGGAACGGAAACAAATGGAGGAAGAAATAAAATATCTTGCTTACTATGACAGTTTAACGAAATTACCTAATAGAGTGCGTTTATATGAAACGCTAAATCAAGCATTAATAGATGCGCAGGTAAGTAAACAAAAAGTAGCAGTGCTATTTTTAGATTTAGATCGCTTTAAATTAATAAATGATAGTTTAGGGCATAGCTATGGAGATCTTCTATTGCGCGATGTGGCAGCCCGATTAAGCGCTAGTATTCCAAAAGGGGCGATTGTATCACGACAAGGAGGAGACGAATTTACAATTGTCTTACCAAATATTAAAAGTGAACAAGAGGTATTGAAAGCTGTAAAACAAGTAACAGATTCCTTTTTTAAGCCATTTTCTTTAAAAGAAAACGAGGTTTATGTTAAAACAAGTATTGGTATTAGTTTATTTCCCGAGGATGGAGATACTGCCGAAGATTTAATAAAGAACGCAGACGCAGCTATGTATAAATCGAAAGAGATATCAGGTACTTATTTCCACTTTTTTGAGAGCGAAATGACTAATCGCACGCTTGAAAGTATTAAATTAGAAAATGCTCTATACAAAGCATTAGATAAGGATGAGTTAGTTATCTATTATCAACCACAAATTGATAGTAAGAATAATACTATTATTGGAGCGGAAGCATTATTAAGATGGGTTCATCCAACAGAAGGAATGATTTCACCTGTAGATTTTATACCAATCGCCGAAGACACAGGGTTAATCGTTCCAATAGGGAAATGGGTTTTAGTCAATGCTTGTAAACAGTTGAAGGAATGGCATATGCAAGGGTATTCGTTTATGAGTATGTCTGTTAATTTGTCGGGACGTCAGTTTGAAGAGGATAACCTAGTTTCAATGATTAAAGATATATTAGCAGAGTCGAAACTTCCTCCAGCATGTTTGCATATAGAGCTCACTGAAAACCAAATAATAAAAAACACAGAAATTACTATAAAAAAGATGAAGCAATTGAAAGATCTGGGAGTGAACATAGCCATTGACGACTTTGGTACTGGATATTCATCATTAGGCTACTTAAAAAACTTTCCGATTGATGCACTGAAAATAGATAGATCATTTGTCCAAGACTTAGAAAAAGATGTTGATGATGCAGCGATTACGAATACCATTATTACTTTGGCACAAAACTTGAATTTAAATGTGATTGCGGAAGGTGTCGAAACAAAAGAACAACTAGAATTTCTATTATCAAAAGGCTGTTCAATCATGCAAGGATATTACTTTAGTAAACCAATAGAGGCCCAGGAGCTTGCTAAGAGATACTTATATTCAAAAGAACAATAAAATAAATTAACTCAGGGGGACTTTACATGAAAGCCGTTCGTTCAGTGTTAGAATATTTAAAAGGTATTGGAGTAACACATGTTTTTGGTATTCCAGCAGGTTCAGTTAATGCATTTTTTAATGAGCTTTATGATATGCCCGAAATCACACCGATTGTCACAAAGCATGAAGGAGCAGCATCCTATATGGCAGCTTCCTATGCTAAGTATTCAAAACAGATGAGCGTATGTATTGGTAGTAGTGGTCCTGGAGGAACAAACTTGGTGACTGGAGCAGCTAATGCAATGCGCGAGCATTTGCCTATCCTCTTTTTCACAGGAGCCGTTCCAGTAAATACGATGGGTTTAAATGCTTCTCAAGAACTGGATGCAGACCCGATATTCAAGTCAGTTACGAAATATAGTGTAACGGTGACAGATTCAAAGGATTTACTCAAAGAAGTGGTGAAGGCAACTGAAATAGCGATGTCCGGAGTGCCGGGTCCTGTGCACATTGCAATGCCGATAGATGTTCAACATGGAGATGGTGGACAAGCCGAAATACCTTCATTTATAAATAAAGAAGAGATAATTCCCAATTTGACTATCATTAAGGAAGTAGCTAAAAATCTTGTGGAAAAAGAAAGTGGCTATATTCTTGTAGGGCAAGGTGTTAGGAATTCTGTTGAGCAGTTAATTGAGTTAGCAGAAATTCTGGATTGGCCAATTATAACAACACCGCAAGCTAAAGGGCTAATTCCGACAGAACATCCACTTTTAGCTGGTGTGTTCGGTTTTGCAGCACATGAAAATGCCTCTAATTTAATAAGTACAGGCGACGCTAAATCATTATTAATTGTTGGATCAAGCTTAGGAGAAACAGCAACGAGTAATTATAATGAACATCTTACAAAAGGCCGTTTCACTGTACAAATGGACTTTGATTCGACTGTGTTTAATCGAAAATATCCAATTGATATTCCAGTCTTAGGAGATATTCAATTGAGTTTAAGTTATCTAATAGAAGAATTAAGAACGTATGAATTTTCTAGAAAAATGACGACGCAAAAGAAAAAGGAAGTCGACATAAGGAATACTGAGGAATATAACACGAAAAACGTATTATTTAAGTTACAAGAATATTTGCCTACGTCCACTAGATTCTCTGTTGATATTGGTGAATTCATGGCCTATGTCATTCATCACATGGACGTTTTAGAATCTAATACATTTGATATAAACGTGCATTTTGGAGCAATGGGAAGTGGAATTGGCTCAGCGATAGGTTCGAAACTCGCTGAACCGGACCGTCCTTCCGTAGCTATTACAGGAGATGGTTGCTTCTTCATGCATGGGATGGAAATATTAACTGCAAAAGAATATAATATTCCTGTTTTGTTTATCGTAATGAATAATGCACGGCTAGGAATGGTATATCACGGGCATTCCCTACAATATAAGCGTACGCATCCATCTTTTGAACAAGAGCCTATTAATATCGCAGCAATGGCTGCGGCTATGAATATTCCAAGTTTCAGAATGAATAATATGGAAGATCTGACTCAAGAAGTGATTAATAATTTAACAAATTTACATGGTCCAGCTGTTTTAGAGGTGGCCTTAATTGATAACAATGTGCCTCCAATGGGTGATCGTGTGAAGTTCCTGTCCTCTTTTGGGAAATAAAATAAATGAAAAATCCCCTTTTTCGTCCAATGGAAAAAGGGGGTTTTTCATTTATAGATGGGAATAATCTTTTTGAATTACTTCGACAATAGCACCTATTGTTTGTCCTTTAAATTGATCTTGCACTGATTCGTTATTAGGATTTAAGAAATAGAAATCTTGTATCTTATCATCATAGTAGAATCCAAGACTTGATAATGAATGTTGTAGGTCCTCTGGTAAAACGGATAATCCAGTTTGTCTTTTAAAATATGCTGTTGGTAAAATCTTTACATCTACATCATTTACACCAGTATGAATAATAAATAAATCTTTTTCATTTTGAACAAACCACTGACCTTTGGTAAATAAAGAAATTCGTTGTCGTCCTAATGTATCGATTCCAACTAAATTAATACCAAAAATTTGATTTAACATTGTGCGAATTTCAATACAAGTCATTTCCTGTTCGTATTGATACATATACATATCTATTGCCGCTTTAGGTGTTGTCTCTAAAAAGGTTTTGTCTAAGACGGGAACTTCCTCTAAATGAATTCCGAAAATAAAATCCAATGCCTTACAAATATCCGAACTTGCAACTTGTTTTCCAAAAGAGTTAAGGTATTTGTCCATCTCTTCTATTTTTGTCAGCGGTTCTGATGTTAACATAAAAAATTCCTCTCTATCAAATATTCTAGAAAAATTTTCTTTAATAATATAATTGTACCATATTTTTTGAAAAAATTAATAATTTTGAAAACTAACTACTACAACTAGTCTTCTACTTTTTGCGGTAATTTTGTGTCTGGTTTTTTTCCGTCGACGTTATGCGCTTTTAGGTTGGTGCTAACCTAGCAAAGTAATAAATTTAATCAAAGGGATATTTCAGGTATAAATTTCCAACTCCTGTGCTCCTGCGCAAAGCTCGTCGCAGAAGCACATTGCGCCTCGAGGTTGCCACATCCTGTGTCGAAGTAGACATGACCCGCATCGTGCGGGCTAAGGAGGGAGTTCCACAGCCACCGTAGCTTTTTCCCATTTGACAAGGATTGTTTTACGCTGATTTGCGCCATCTCGCATAAAGTTAACTCTTTACATAGAGAAATGGTTGCTTTCGTCAAGGAGTTTTTGCTTTCAGTTTAGAAACTGTTGCTTCCACCTTGCAATTAGTTGCTCTATGACAGTTTTTAACTTCTTAGTTGAACGTTTAAACTTGATAATACCAGCTCCCCTGTGGAACTTGAGGGAAATAGGCAGTATCCATTGATAAAGAAGCGCTGATCGGACGAAATTGCATCTTCGTCCGCTTTTAATAGAGTAGGACAAAATTTAATCTCTCATTAACCAAGCCTAATGCACCATGTCTCTAAATATTACAAGAGGTCGACGGACAAACACCCGCCACAAGATTACCGAAAAAAATGGATCGTGAAGTGACGTAGTCACTTCACGATCCATAATTCTAACGATAATAGTGTAGTGGATGTTTCGTCTAAAGCACTTGGGAAATGTGAAGGATTAAATGGCTCTTGCGCTTTCGTATGACAAATCTCAGAGTACTTTTTGAGTTTTTAAAAATTCGCTTACTAATAGATAAGACTGGGCAAACTGGAACCCCAATTGCCATTCCCCGATGCCTTTTAAATGGTATTCCGTGACTAGATTGAGTTTCTTAGCTCGTGCTCTTGAATCTTCAAACCACACAATATGTTTTTTTCCAGTTTCATCTCTATATTGGAAAAAAGGTTGTTGGTATTCTTTGGAATATTGAATCGGTACTTGATGTTTCATAGCTGTTTCTATAGCCATAGCTACTGAAACGGCATGGGCATCTATGACGGTACTATCACGCATTTTCCAATCATAACCGTAACGTTGTACGCCTAGAATAATTTTACTTGCTTTCATATGTTTAAGTGCATACTCAATCGTTTGCCTTACTTGTTTTATGGGGGCGATAGGACCGGGCAAACTTGTCGCTTCGTGAAAATCATAGGCCATAATAAAGACAAGATCAACAGCGGCACCAATTCCTCCATAATCATAAGCCTTTAAATAAGGAAGTTTATCATTGATCTTAGCTGGAATAGCGACGGAAGTATAGTATCCTTCTGGCTTCAACTTTTCTCTTAACGAACGAAGAAAACTAGTATATAAATCCCTTTGTCCTTCTAGCAACATTTCAAAATCAATGTTTACACCAGCATAGTTCTTACTCTTGATTAAATTGTAGATGTTTTGAATTAAACGTGCTCTAACTTCGGGGGAACTTAATACTCGATTTGCTAAATCGGCACTAAATCCTGTTGATGTCAGATTAGTAATTACCACAAGTGGTGCGACTTTATTCTCTCTTGCTACTCGAATAAGTTGCCGATCATCCAAAGAGCTCAAAGTTCCATCTGCAAGAATGTGGTATTCAAAAACTCCGAAAAAAGTATTTATAGGAGCGGCACTCTGAATCATATTTTTGTTTTTTGTAGGTGTTGAGGGCAATATATAGCTAAGATTTACTGCTCCGTATTTAGTTCTTGGAGGCAAATACAACTTCGTGCCAACCGTTAACTTATCGGAATGTAACCCATTTATGAGACGTAAAGTTTCGACAGAAATGAAACTCATTTGGGCAATAGAATAGAGCGAATCCCCAGGTTGAACTGTGTACATATTCGTTGGAATAAGTAAATCTTGTCCTGGTACCAAGCTATCTGTATTTAATCCATTCGTTATACGTATGCTATCCATTGTTACCTGAAATTCTGCCGCAATAGAGAATAAGGAATCCCCCATTTTTACAACATAAATAAACATAGAACTCCCTCTTTCCCCAGTAGTTATTCATTTTAACATATGTAATTGTTAGAGGATTCATAACCCCTTTTGCTTGCAAGATCAAATAAAAATCATTTCAACGAAATTTATCTAATTATTTCGAATAGCCCGTTATTATTATGCTAAACTAATTATTAAGTGTTTATGACTTTCGTGAAAATGAAGGGGTGAAGGTTATTGTTGTTCATTAACCAAGATGAAGTAAGTGCGTTACTATCGATGAAATCATGTATGAAAGTTATGGAAGGTACTTTGATAGATTTAGCTCAAGGGGAGGCAACCCAAGTATTGCGTTCTGTTGTAGCGGTAGATGATGAAAATGTATTAGGGCAAATGCCAGGTTATTTAAAGAAGAATGGAGTACTCGGCACGAAAGTAATTACGGTCTTTCCTAATAATCATAAGCATGGTCTACCATCGCATCAAGGAGTTGTATTACTTTTTGCCGCTAAGAATGGGGCATTAATGGCAGTTGTTGATGGTTCGGAAATAACTGCAATCCGAACCGCAGCAGTTAGTGCGCTTGCAACTGACAAACTATCTAGAGTAAATTCAAAAATATTATGTCTTTTAGGAACAGGTACGCAAGCAAAAGCCCATTTAGAAGCTATGTTAACAGTTAGGCCAATTGAATTAGTGAAAATATGGAGTCGTAATTTCCAAAATGCGAACCAATTTAAAGAGGAGATGCAACAGAAATTTAAGGTGTCAATAAACCTGTGTGATACAGCTGAAGAGGCAGCATTAGATGCTGACATTATCTGCACAGTAACTTCCTCAAAAGATCCAATTTTAAAAGATGCTTGGGTTAAAGAAGGTGTCCACGTAAATGCAGTTGGAGCATGTAGACCCGATGAAAGAGAACTAGATTCAGAGCTAGTGAGAAAGTCTAAATTTTATGTAGATAGTATAGAATCTGCTCAAAATGAATCAGGTGACTATTTAATTCCATTAAAAGAAGGAATGATTACCCCAAATCATATTATTGGGGAAATTGGAGAAATATTAATGAATAAAAGTACAGGCAGGGCATCTGAAACAGATATAACGATTTTTAAGTCACTAGGACTAGCAATAGAGGATATTGCAGCAGCTAATTTCATATATGAAGAGATTGTGGGGAGATTCAATGATTAATTTTCAAAAAGGGCTATTTGATTTCCAATTAACAAAAGAACAGGAAGAAAGAGCAAAGAACTTACATAACGCTAGCATTATTATCGATCTGCTATTTCAAGGTCCATTATCGCCGCAAGCCATTTCGGAAGAGATTTCGGAGGAATTAAAAGAGAAATGTGAGCCGTTTCAAGATGACCCTATGACCTATAGTGGGATGTCACGAAAAATCATTGCAAAAATGTCAGCAAATAATGAGGTTTCAGCATTTGAAGAAGAGTGGTACCAATCGGGAATCACCGCTGCAAATAGACAAATAAGTTTATCGGATCATGAAAGTATTATTTCGAGTATGGCTGAAGTACAAATGCAATTTGATAAGCTGCCTTGGTTAACGAAAGTTTTAACTGCTGACGATATTAAGCGAGCGAAAGAAAATAATGAAAAAGCGGGAATCGTGACTGCCCAGGAAACGGAAGGACTTGGAACAAATCTTGAACTACTTGATGCAATGCATGATTTTGGATTGAGGGTGCTTCAACTAACGTATAATACACAAAATTATATAGGTGCTGGTTGTGCGGAGCAATCAAATGCGGGGCTCACCAATTTTGGAGTTAAATTTGTTGCGCGCCTAAATGAACTCGGTATTGTTGTTGACACAGGACATTGTGGAAAACAAACAACATTAGATGCATGTAAATACTCTACAAAACCGGTCATTGCATCACATACAGGGGTAGAAAATATCTTTAATCATATGAGATGTAAAAGTGATGAAGAAATAGTGGCAATTGCGAGTACTGGTGGGGTTGTAGGAGTGTTTGCAATGCCGTGGTTTGTGCACGATGATCCAAATGCTACGACAATTAATCATGTATTGGATCATATTGACTACATAGTTAATCTGGTAGGTGTTGATCACGTTGGTATTGGAACGGATTGGCCGATGAGTGACGTGACGTGGTCATTAATTTATTTTAAAGAAAAGATTGCCCCTCTTTTAGGGTTCAAAAAGGGAGATGGTCCATCAACGGAAACAGTTGCTGGCTTGGAGAAGTATAGTTATTTCATTAATTTCACGAGGGGTCTAGTAGGTAGAGGTTACAAGGATGAAGATATACAAAAAATAATCGGTGGAAATTGGTTACGAGTTTTCGAAGAGGTCTGGGGGAACGGACATGAGTAATTATTTAAATGAAACGATTTTCAATTATTATTGTGCGGGCGTGTACGAAGGGAAAATTAAATTTCATGACAATGAAATAATGCATTCGAAAGTTAACAAACGTCAACGAACGCAAATGAAAGAAAATGCATTGGCAGAAGATTTTCAAGCGAATTTACCGATTCGTCAAATCCATTCAAATTTAGAGTTTTATACAAAAGCGGATTGGTCGGGTGATGAAGTTCTTCTTGGAAATAAGGATTATTATACAAAACATATTTCTTATAATGCGACAATTGAAAACAAAGTAGAAACATCCCAAGTATGGGCATTTCGAAATGACACAGCTGTCGATGTCGTTACGCTAAGTGGAAAAGTAATCGCATTTGTTTGTCCTAATCGATATGGTATGGAGATACTCGTGAAAGAGGGCTATGAAGCAATAACTCCTTTAGTTGTGTACGATAAGCCAAACCTGTCGAAATCGGAATTTGGAATAAATGACTTAGGCACTTATTTAATTCCAATGAGAGACGGAGTGAAATTGGCTACGGATGTCTATCTTCCAGAGGGAATAGGGGATTTTAAAAAAGTACCGACCATATTAATCAGAACTTGTTATGATCGAAATCAAAAGAAAGAACAATTAATGCGATGGGTCAATAAAGGCTATGCAGTTGTAAATCAAGATGTTCGTGGGCGAGCAGATTCAGAAGGAAGTTTAGTTCCGTTTTATTATGAACGCGATGATGGCAGCGATACGATAGATTGGATTATTAAGCAGGATTGGTCGGATGGAAATGTTGGGATGTGGGGAGCATCCTACTTAGGTTATGTTGTCACAGCGGCATCAACAAGTGGACATCCCAACTTGAAAGCAGTCGTTAATGAAGTAAATGTAGGTTCACCTTTTACCGATACGGTAAGGAGAGGTGGTACCGTTTGTTCTTGGCCATTGCTCAGTTGGACGTTAGCGCAATCTGTAGGAACTAGAACCGATTTTAGTATATTCGCAGGGGAAGCAGTAAGTGTGGAGGAAGCGGTTGACGCAAGACCTATAAAAGAAATTCCCCAAAAAGTTATTGGGAAGAACTCGGGTCCATGGGATCTTTGGAGTGAGCATCCAGAGTATGACGATTTTTGGCGAAATTGTACGTATTCTGAAAAAGGGGATCAAGTAAAGGCCCCGATGTTTGTGATTTCTGGTTGGTATGATGGGGATGGTCCAGGTGTGTCAGAGACTTGGAGAATGTTAACGAAGCATGATGTACCGAACCGGAAAATAGTACTTGGGCCTTGGGAGCATAATCCAAATAGAGCACGAGATCTTAAAGGTCTACACTTCGGCAATAATTCAGTTGTCTACGATTATGATGTCAATGTGCTCCGATGGTTTGATCGATACTTAAAAGGAGTAGAAAATGGTATCGATAAAGAACCAAGAGCAACGTACTATGTTGTTGGTGATAATGAATGGAAGCAATCAGATGATTGGACTCCAAAAGAGTCTACAACGACGAATTTTTATTTATCCAGTAATGGAAATGCCAATTCAAGTAATGGAGACGGCTCTTTGCAAAATAAATTGGCAGAATCTGCTCAAGTGGACCATTTTATTTACAATCCAAAAGAACCGTTTGAATTTAGTGGAGACAGAGAGCCTGACATACTAAATAAACATGAAATTCGAAATGATATACTAGTTTATACAAGTGATGTTCTAGAAGATAACATTGTAGTAGCAGGTGAACTTTCCGCCGAAATATACGCCGCAAGCTCAGGAGTGGATACGGACTGGGTTGTGAATCTAAGTGAAGTGGATGGAACGGGAAATTCAATTCATCTTTCTAACTATATCGTGCGGGCAAAATATCGAAATGGTTATGATGCTCCAAAACTACTTGAACCAGGTGCAATTGAAAAATACAGTATCTATATGCAACCGATAGCTTATACCTTTAAAAAAGGATGTAAGATTAGGTTTTCTATCACATCTTCGAGTAAATTTGTTTCATTTCCAAATTCAAATACAGGGGAAAATCCTTATGACGATCCAAAGGAATTGGTCGTCGCTCAAAGTATATATCATACGGAAGAATATCCAAGTCACGTGAAATTACCGATTTTGTTAAAGAAGAAGTAATATTACTAGTATTATATACTTTTAGTTAAGAGTGTTTCGAGTAATTCGTGCACTCTTTTTTTGCTATGGAAAACTTATCAAATGAATAAATGGAAGGCAATCTCTTAGGAACATGGCACTCCTTACCAACGTCATATTATAAGCGAAAGAGATAGCCCAAAGTCTACATAAATATGATTTACTCTCCAATCACAACTATTTGTAAAATGGAACCGACTAGACTAGTATATCTATATTCACGTTTTTACTAGGAGTAATGAAAATGAATAGTCAATTATTTTTACAGTTTAATACTATTTTTATTAGTATTTTAATAGAATCGTTACCCTTTATCATGTTAGCGGTAATTGTTTCAGCTTTAATACAAGTATTTGTAACAGATGAAATGCTTGCAAAAGTTATTCCCAAAAATCGATTTCTCTCGGTGCTCTCTGCAAGTGCGCTAGGAGCAGTTTTTCCAGCTTGTGAATGTGGAATTATTCCGATTGCACGAAGGTTAATGGCGAAAGGGGTTCCTCTTCATGCAGCAATCGCGTTCATGTTAACTGGACCCGTTATAAACCCAGTCGTGCTTTTCTCCACATATGTAGCTTTCGGGAACAGTTGGAAAATGGTATTGTATCGTGGTGGATTATCGTTTGTCGTTGCATTTATTGTCGGCTTAATACTTTCTTTTCAATTTAAGGAACCTCAGTTAAAACATATGTTAACATATCAAGTTTCACCGCAAAATATCCCACTTAAAAGAAAAGTATTAGGTGCTTTCAAACATATGGTGGATGAATTTTTCACTGTAGGAAAATATTTAATAGTAGGCGCATTAATAGCGGCTGCAGTACAGACATATATGAAGACATCTGTATTAACTTCCATTGGTCACGGAGAATATTCTTCTTCACTTGTGATGATGGGGTTAGCATACATTATGTCATTATGTTCATCTGCGGATGCTTTTGTTGCTGCTTCCTTTAGAAGTACATTTTCGACTGGAGCGTTAGTAGCCTTTTTAGTATACGGTGCGAAGTTTGATATTAAGAACACATTAATGATGCTAGGGGTATTCAAAACAAAGTTCGTTTTTTTCTTATTCATCTATACAACCGTTTTAGTGTTGCTAGGATCAATAATTATTACCAAATTGTAAAGAAAGGAGAAATTTAAAAATGCTTCGTTGCTGGATTTTACTAGGATTTTCGTTTCTCTTTTTACATTTACATGCATCTGGAAATATATCGAAATACATTAACTTAAAATATTCCACGTTTTCTTTTCTCGCTATTTTCATCTTCTTTTTCTTTATGCTCATTCAAATGTATTTTACTTTGAAAGATGGTAAAAATGAGGACGATTTGGACCCTATATGTGATTGTGGAATAGATCATTCCCAAGAGGGGAAGAAGTGGAAAGTGTGGATCAGCTACCCTATATTCCTGTTTCCTATTTTGACTGCATTGTTTCTTCCCGTTGCAACTCTAGATTCAAATATTGTTGCAGCAAAGGGGTTTAACTTTGAAGTTTATAATGGTAAGGATGAGTACGGTGTCCATCAGTTCCTTGAACCAGATAGTAGTGTGTTTTATGGTGAAGGGGGATATGATGAGATAAATGAAGAGGCATTGGGTAAGTATGCAAATAAAGACAGTGTGATTTTAGATGATAAAGATTATCTATATGGGATGGAGACAATATACAAAAATCCAGGATACTTTACAGGTAAAACAATCGGTTTCAGAGGATTTACTTACGTTGATAAGGAAACTGGAGATGTCTTTTTGTTCCGGTTTGGTATCATACACTGTGTTGCGGATTCCGGAGTATTCGGGATGCTATTAGAACTTCCGAAAGGTACCACATTCCAAAATGATGACTGGATTGACGTGGAAGGTACGATGGATACGATATACTATCAACCATTTAAAAAGACAATTCCTATATTGAAGGTAGACAAGGTAAAGAAAATAACCGAACCAGAAGAACCATACGTTTATAGAAGCAATTAGCAATGAGGTATTGATAGGAGAGATTTTGATGGAAAACAATACGAAAATTCCTGTCTACGTAATAAGTGGATTTCTTGGAAGTGGCAAAACAACCGTCTTATTGAATATGTTGGAACAATGCAAGAAAAGAGGACAACAACCCGGCATTATTTTGAACGAATTAGGAGAAGAAAATGTGGAAGGCCATTTATTTGATGATAAAAAAGTATTTGAGCTTCTAAATGGTTGTATTTGCTGTACACTTCAAGATGATTTGAAAGAGACGTTGGATGAATTAGTTACAGAAATGGAAGAACGGGCTCTGGATGTACTATTCATTGAAGGTACTGGCGTGGCTAATCCATTAGAAATACAAGAAGCTCTTCTTTCTAAGCCATATATGGACCAATTTGAAATCATGTCTATTATTACCGTTTTGGATTCCAGTCATTATTTAGAATTTCAAAGTGTGTTTTCCAGTTCCGCAGAAGTTCGAAAACTAATGCAGGAGCAAATGGTCTGTGCAAGTTTATTGCTATTAAATAAGACGGATCTTGTCCCACCAAAACAACTAGATAAAATTAAACAGAAAATAGCGAAAATCGTTGGGCAAGAAAAGCAAATGGTGAATTGTCATTACGGAAAGGTTGAACCGGAAATTTTGTTCGAAAAACGTTTTCAATCGATTTCAATTGGGGAGCACTATTCGGATATAAATCACCATCATCATCACCACCACTCCACATTACAAGCAATTAAGTTGGAGGATTTACCTGCATTTCAACAAAAAGCGTTTGAAAAATGGCTCTTACAACTTCCTAGCGGTATTCTTCGAGGAAAAGGGATTATTGAAATTGAAAATTCAAGCCAACTTTATAGTTTTCAATATGCTTCAAAGAAAGCGCAGTTCGTCCCAATTTCTACTTCTTCAAATAAAAAGCCTGTTATCATTCTAATTGGTATGGGACTAGACAATGAACAATTGAGTGCTCATTGTAAACAGCTATTACAGCCAAAGTAATGCGTCTCTACAATATGTAGAGGCGTTTTTCTTATAATAAAGATAAACTCATATATATCGCCGTGAACCAAATAATGATTGCGGAGACTTTATTTAATGCCCCAAGGAATTTGCCGGATGTATCTATCTTTTTCAGCATTCGACCTGCAAAACATAGTCCGTGAAACCAGCTCCATGACACAATGATGCATGTTGCGGTAAAAATAACTTTTTCTGCTCCTGTGTAAACAAGTGAACTTGAACCAATTACACCAATCGTATCAAGTATGGCATGTGGATTTAGCAATGACACAGATAACGCGAAAATTATTTGTTTTTTAGTAGACATTTGTACAATTTGAGCGTCAGATAATGTACTCGATTTAGCAAACCAAGCAACAATCCCCATATAAATTAAAAACACGACACCGATCCCGATTAAAGTAAAACGCAACCAATCATATTGCATAACAATCATCGACACCCCTAGAATAGCTAATAGTATTAGCAAGGTATCACATATGGAAGCAGTTAACGATGAATGTAATGCTTTTTTAAAGGACGGTTGGATAGCCCCTTGATTGAAAATAAATATATTCTGTACGCCTAATGGTAATATTAATCCTAAGGCTAACAATAGTCCGTGGATAAATGGTTCCATTCAAATTCCTTCTTTCATGAGTTGAACTTTTGCTGAAAATATTCGCAGAGGAAAAGCAAACTTAACGTCGAATGTATATTATTAAGGAACAATACACATCATATTCAACTATCTTAGCACTATATGGATTTAATTCGGATGAAATATTCATATTTTTCTAATAGATAAATAAACTAGTAATAGGTTGGAGGTGCTATGTGATGTCAGAAATGAGATATGAAGGAACAGAAAAACTAAATCCGTTTTTTTCTATTTGGCTATCTACAAGAAAAACGGTACGCTATGTGTTGGAACATAAAAGTTTAAAATACTCACTTACATTAGCAGCAATAGCAGGAGTACCTGGTGCTATTAATAGTACTAATGAATTGAGTAAGTATTTTTCTGATTTGTCTTTGTGGTTTTGGTTATTATGCATTATTTTGCTCGGTCCTATATTTGGCTTAATCAGTGTTGGTATTGGAGCAGTTATTTACACATGGGTAGGCAAATGGTTTGGGGGATCTGGGACGATTAGAGAGATGGCTCAGATGATGGGGGTCACAGTGATTCCAAGTATTTGGTTGACACCATATTGGATTTTATCATTTATTTTCGTTCACAATAATCTATTTATCATGAATTTCTGGGAAGTTACATCGGGGGCAATGATTTGGTTTATCCTTTCTAATTTGTTTACCCTTACTTATTCCATTTGGATGATTATTATTCAAAGTAAAGCAATCGGAGAAGTACACCAGTTTTCAAGCGGGAAAGGGTTTGCAACGTTAATAATTCCCGGGATTGTACTAGGTATCATTTTGTTTATCATTACATTTTTTATAATCACGATGACTACGTTTTAAAAAATATAAGAGCCTGCATTTCTAATTTTTAAATGCAAGCTCTTTTTTTCGTGTTATTACAAGCAAAAAAGAAGAGAAGTTACCTACGATGTATTTACGTGCTGAAGATTAATTAAAAATAATGAAGAAGGAAGATGGATGCGATGTTCATACCAAAATACTTTGAAATAAATAATCTGGAAGAATTGGTAGAAGTGATCCATGCAAATGGGTTTGCTACTCTTTACTCAAATTATCAAGAAAATCCTTCTGCCACGCATTTACCACTTCTGTTGAATGATGATGGAACTGAATTGGTCGGTCATTTTGCAAAAGGAAATAAGCAGTGGATAGATATTGAAGGGCAACAGATACTTGTTGTTTTCCAAGGACCTCACTGTTACATCTCCCCCTCATGGTATGAGACGAAAGATGCTGTACAAAATTGGAATTATGTAACTTTTCATATTGTGGGAAAAGTGAAGTTAATGGATGAAAGAGATTTTCGACTTTGGGAATCCATGATCAACTTAACCGAAAAATATGAAGATCCGTAAGTGATTATTCGTTGGATGAAGTAGATGCTTCGTATATAGATGGACTCTCAAAAGGAGTTGTTGGTTTCACCATTTCTATTGAAAAAATGGAAGGTAAAGCAAAGCTAAGCTATGTCAATACCATACGCAAGAGAGAGTGGACCGTGTTATTGAAGCATTTGAAAAGACAGGTAGATTCGAAGAGCAGCAAATTGCAAGAATGATGGAAGTGAAATCAAATGTATTGCTGTAAAGATAATACTTGCATAGTACCAGCAGTGGGATCTGCAACAATTTTGGGGACAATAAAGAAGAATATGGCGACTGCGGACAAATATCCGCAACAAAGTTACAGAAACCATAGGAGCGGGAAGTGACACAGTCACTTCCCGCTCCTATAGTTAAAAGCAATTAAAAAACGACTCTATACCGAGTACCTAGTGTTTTATCACCATATTACCTAGTAATTTTCTGAATACTTTTTGTTAATCGACAGATGTGTAAAAATACGCCCTTTTATTCTTGTAATATGTTTCGTACAGGGTGATACTAAAAATATAAAGATTCAAATCAAACTATTTATTAGGGAGTAATGTTTAAAATGTCTGGGATAACAGAAGTTTTTCAAAAAAAGGGAGTAAAAAGAGTTATTATTTTTGGTTTAATTGTATTACTTCTGTTTAGTGTGAAAAGTATGATCAATTTGATTTTACTTACGTTTATTTTTACATTTTTAATGGATCAACTCGTAGAATTTGTGGCAAAACGTGTAAGGTTAAAACGTGTATTACTTGTTGTTTTAATGTATTCACTAATTGTCAGCTTGTTGGTATTAGGGTTAGTGAAATACTTGCCTATTATTACGGTAGAAGTAAGCCAACTTGTGAAACGAGTCACCACCTTTTACACACAGCCACATGAAAGTGTTTTGATTAATTATATAGTATCATTTATCTCTACTAATCAGATTACCGCCTATTTAGAGAATGGTTTATCTTTTCTACTGAAATCTTTTACGGATATTAGTAAAATTAGTGTCCAAGTTCTAATAGCTTTGATATTGAGTTTGTTTTTTTTATTGGAGAAGCCACGTTTAAAAGAGTTCACTGCTAAGTTTAAGGATAGCAAGATTGCTCCTTTTTATTATGAAATTGAGTTTTTTGGAAAAAAATTTACCCGTACTTTTGGAAAAGTAATTGAGGCTCAGTTTATCATTGCCATCATTAATGGGGGTTTGTCAGTAATCGCAATGATAGTTTTGGGGTTTCCTCAAATATTTGGTTTAGCAATTGTCGTCTTCTTTTTAGGGCTTATACCAGTTGCTGGGGTAATTATTTCACTAATTCCCCTATGCTTAGTTGCATATACAATTGGAGGATTTATAAAGGTTATTTACATTGTTATTGCTATTGCAATTATACATGCAATAGAAGCATACTTTTTGAATCCTAAACTGATGTCTTCAAAAACGGATTTGCCGGTTTTTTATACTTTTGTAGTGCTTATTTTTTCGCAAAATTTCTTTGGAGTATGGGGATTGATTATTGGAATACCAGTATTTGTTTTCTTACTGGATGTTCTTGAGGTGACAAATAAGGAGGAATTAATATGAAAAAGTATGATTCAATAAAACTGACCTCTCTTACTTCTAAAGGAGGTTGTGGTTGTAAAATAGGACCCGCCGATTTGGAACAAGTTTTACGTAAGTTACCAGTGTCTCTTCCGAATCCAAACTTACTAGTTGGGTTAGATACGAGCGATGATGCAGGTGTATATCGATTAAATGATACAACCGCCATTGTACAGACGGTAGATTTTTTCACACCGATTGTGGATAATCCTTATGATTTTGGACAAATTGCAGCTACTAATGCAATTAGTGATGTCTATGCAATGGGAGGAACACCGATCACCGCTCTTAATATCGTAGCTTTTCCAATTTCGACTTTAGACAAAGGGATTCTAAGTGAAATACTTCGAGGAGCTGGGGATAAATTAAATGAAGCAGGTGTAACCTTAGTAGGTGGTCACTCGATTGATGACAAGGAACCGAAATTTGGTCTGGCTGTTACTGGCGTTGTACATCCGGATAAAATAAAAACGAATGCGGGTGCTAAAGTAGGCGATAAACTAATTCTAACAAAGCCTATTGGTGTGGGTATATACACGACATCGCTTAAAAATAATTTGTTGTCGGAAGAAGAAATCGCACAGGTAACTAAGGTTATGACGACACTAAATAAGACAGCTGCCGAGGTAATGTCGGGATATGATGTTCATGCAACGACTGATGTGACTGGATTTGGGTTACTAGGACATGCTTCTGAAATGGCTAAAGGAAGTAATGTAGGTTTATGCATTTATTATGATCAAGTACCAGTTTTACCGAGAGTGAAAGAGCTTGCAGTAGCTGGTTCAGTACCTGGTGGAACTAAAAATAACTTTTTACATTTAGCAGATGTTGTCACGTATCCTAAATCATTGGATCAAATTGATCAATGGATTTTATGTGATGCTGTTACATCCGGAGGTCTTTTGATATCAATTGCTAATGATGAAGCAAATGAACTCGTTAAGGAGCTTCAAGAAAAAGGTGTCGATGCACGAATTATAGGTGAAGTCACAGAAGAGTATATAGGAAAAATTCGAGTACAATAATTTGATAAAATTGGTCTAGAAGGTGAAAGTTTTGTTTCATGAGATTCCGTTAACTGATTTATTCGCTTTGCAAAAAAAAGAAAGTCACTTAATAATTGATGTGCGCTCTCCTAAGGAATTTAATGAGTCAACCATTCCTGGAAGTATAAATGTCCCTGTTTTTAATGATGAAGAGCGTGCAGAAGTAGGGACGATCTATAAACAAGTTGGAGCGAAAGAGGCGAGTGAAAGAGGTTTAGTTATTTTTTCTCAGAAGCTCCCAGCTTTTATTTCTGAGTTTAAACAGTTAGAAACGCCATTTACCGTTTTTTGTTGGCGCGGAGGAATGCGCAGTAAAACTGCAGCTACTGTACTAGATTTAATGGGGTTCCAAGTAAACCGCCTAACCGGAGGAATTCGTACCTACCGCCAATGGGTTGCGCATGAGTTAGAGAAGGAAGAATTCACACCAAAACTAATTGTATTAAATGGATACACTGGATCAGGTAAAACGGCAATTTTGAAACGATTATCTAAGGAAGGATTTCCAGTGATCGATCTGGAGGGAATGGCTGGGCATAGAGGATCTATCTTTGGTCAAATAGGTCTAGAGCCAAGCAACCAGACCAAATTTGACTCTCTTCTCCTTACTGAAATGTTACGTTATCAAGGCGAGCCTTACGTTTTTATAGAAGGGGAAAGTAAGCGAATTGGGAAAGTCGGTATGCCGCAATTTCTATATGAACAAAAAGAACGAGGACTACAATTGGTGATTAATCTTCCAATCGAGGTAAGGGTTCAAAATATTATAGATGACTATCGACCGTGGGAATCGCCTCAGTATTTTAAAGAAGCTTTCCAATTGATCAAAAAACGAATTCATACACCAGTTGCTAAACAAATCGAGGTTAATTTGGATAATGAGGATTTTGCCCTCGCAACTCAGCTTTTGCTAGAGTATTACTATGATTCCAAATATGAATATTCGGGAAGTCACATTCTTGAGCAACAAAAAACTATCATTGATGCAGTAGATATAGAAGATGCTTACGAAAAAGTACTATATGAAATAAAACAAATAGCTCGGTAAACTTGGGTACCTGTTTTTAAAGTAATTTCGAATTATTTTAAAACTGGTACTTATTATTTTGCGCGCGTGGATAAAAAAGAAATCTACTATTCTTTCAATGGACTTCCTATGCATAATGGAATAGAATATATAATAGACAGAAAATTTTGATATATAGAAGTTATAAAGTCACATGTTGTGCTTTACCACATCTTACGAAGGTAAGTGAAGTAGCTATGATTTTGGAAATAATGATATAGAAGATGAGGCTTGGAACCGTTTGATTAGTTACTATCAAGCGTTTTTTATATTTCATTTGGCTTATAAAATTAGTATGGAAGGGTGATTACATGTCGAAGCCGTATTACATGATTATTAATGGAGAAGATATTGGGAAAGACCTGCCTGTTATAGAAGTTAGTAACCCTGCTACAGAAGAAATATTCGCCACTGTTCCGAAAGGTGGGGTCAAAGAAGCGGTTGAAGCAGTTGATGCAGCTTATGAAGCATATGGAAAATGGTCAGCATTTTCTGCATATGAAAGAAGTGAACGAATACAAGATTGGTATATTCTGATTAAAGAACATACAGAGGATCTTGCCAAAACGATGACGGAGGAGCAAGGAAAACCTCTTGCAGAGGCTCGTGGGGAAATCAATTATGCAAATGGTTTTATTTCCTGGTATGCAGAAGAGGGCAAGCGAATTTATGGAGAAATTATCCCGGCAACCCAACAAAATAAACGACTTTTTGTGCATAAACAACCAGTTGGAGTTGTTGCAGTGATAACCCCTTGGAATTTTCCTGCTGCAATGATTACAAGAAAAGTAGGTCCGGCACTTGCTGCGGGTTGTACTGTAGTAATTAAACCAGCTGGTCAAACCCCACTTACAGCTATAAAGCTAGTCCAGTTAGCAAAAGAAGCAGGTATCCCTAACGGAGTAGTAAATGTAGTGACTGGAGATTCTAAAGCAATTGGAGATGCTTGGCTTGAAGACACACGGGTTCGTAAACTTACTTTTACGGGTTCTACAGAAGTAGGAAAATTACTGATGAAGAACGCAGCTGATACAGTAAAAAAAGTATCGCTTGAACTAGGGGGACATGCTCCTTCTATCATCATGGAAGATTGTGATTTAGAGAAAACTGTGGAAAATGTGCTTGCTGCCAAATTCCGAAATGCTGGCCAAACTTGTGTATGTATCAATCGTGTGTATGTGCAAGAGTCTATTGCAAATGAATTTACTGAGTTACTTTTAGAGAAGGCGAAACAGTTGAAGATTGGCAATGGCCTTGAAGAGGGTGTGACGATAGGACCGCTAATCGATGATTCTGCTGTTCGAAAAGCGCTGGAGCATGTAGAGGATGCGGTATCAAAAGGAGCAGAAGTGAAACTTGGTGGGAAAAGAAAAGAAGGTCTATTCTTTGAACCAACTATTTTGACGAATGTAACAGATGATATGCAATGCATGCAAGAGGAAACGTTTGGACCCGTTATACCAATCAGCACGTTTAAGGACGAAGAAGAGGCAGTAAGACGTGCAAATGATTCCATATATGGGCTTGCCGCATATGTTTTTACGGAAAATATATCTAGAGGAATTCGTATTACAGAAAAACTGGAATACGGCATTATTGGTTTAAATGATGGACTTCCATCAACCCCTCAAGCCCCATTTGGAGGATTTAAGCAAAGTGGTCTTGGACGTGAAGGCGGTCACCATGGGATGGATGAATATTTAGAAATAAAATACGTTTCACTAGGTTTATAGATAATGCAATCGACTTGTGATTCAACTATTCAGAATAGTTGAATCACAAGTCTTTTTTCATGTTATTATAAATAAAATGAGAGAAGAGTTAGGTGATTATACATGAAGTTTTATGTGGGATCAGGTTTAAAAAATACA
This sequence comes from Psychrobacillus sp. L3, assembly GCF_042945595.1. Taxonomy (GTDB): domain Bacteria; phylum Bacillota; class Bacilli; order Bacillales_A; family Planococcaceae; genus Psychrobacillus. The sequence goes on from NZ_CP168493.1 coordinate 346,121, forward strand.
GAACAAGTGAGAGAAGTTGGAGGAAAGCTTAAAAACATAGGGTGGAACCAAACGTATGACTGGACACAAAATGAACGAGCAAATAACCTTGCAGATTTAATGCGTATTGGAACACTGGAAAAAGAGGCGATAAAGGATGCTGATTATGTCATTATTTTATTGCCTGGTGGTAAAGGAAGTCATATTGAATTAGGGATGGCTATCGCACTGGAAAAACAAATTTTTCTTTACTCACCTCATGGAGAAGCGATGGATATGGAAACTACAAGTACGTTTTATCACTTAGCAGAAGTGAACATTTGCACAGGCTCTGTTGAGGAACTTATTTCGATAGTACAGGGAAATAGTCAAATGGAGGTAAATAGATGAGGCAAATTATTGCAATGGGTGGTGGCGGTTTCTCAATGGAACCTGAAAATCCACTATTAGATCGATATATTTTAAAACAATCAAAAAGTAATAGACCGAAGATTTGCTTTATCGGGACGGCTAGCGGTGATGTAGAAAGCTATATCGAAAAGTTTTATAATTTTTTTCAAAAAGAAGAATGTGAGCCGGCACATTTGTCGTTATTTAAACCTCATACTCGTGATATTCAAAAGTTCATTATGGAACAGGATATCTTGTATGTAGGTGGAGGCAACACAAAAAACCTGATGGCTCTTTGGAAAGAGTGGGAACTGGACGTGGCTATTCGACAAGCTTATGAAAACGGTACAATCTTGTCCGGTCTGAGTGCTGGATCCCTTTGTTGGTTTGAGGAAGGTGTAACGGACTCCTACGGCGACGAACTTGAACCTATTTCGTGCCTTGGTTTGATACAAGGAAGTCATTGTCCGCATTATGATGGGGAGGAAGATAGACGACCAGCTTATCAGAAGTTTATTCGAGAAAATATCATAGGAGCAGGATATGCTGCAGACGACGGGGCTGCTCTGCATTTCATAGATGAAAAATTACACACAGTGGTGAGCTCTCGTCCACATGCTAGTGGATATCTTGTGGATAAAGACAAAGAAGAAAAGTTATCCACAACCTATTTAGGTACAGAAAACTAATCAAAACGAAGAAGGAAATATCAATTATTAACCTAGACTCAAGTTAGGCAATCAACTCTCTATTGGAATTAATTGCTCTAACTAGGAATCTAGTAATAGTAGGACTTACAAAGGCTAGGTCTTAATTGTTTTTTACTTTTTCCTTACACAGTTTACATGAATCGGTGAATGTATGATTAGAGTATGTGGTACTAGAGAAAAATAGATAGCATCCATTACTAAAGAAGCGCTGAGCGGACGAAATTGTATCTTCGTCCGCTTTTAAAAGAATAAGATAGGATTTATTCTCTCATTAACCAAACCTAATGCAACATGTCACTACCTATCTCAAGAGAGCGACGGACAAACAACCGCCACAAGATTACTGAAAAAAATAGCTCGTGAAGTGACGCAATCACTTCACGAGCTAAATTACTACGGTAATAGTGTAGCCGATATTTCATCCAAAGCACTCTGGAAATAGTAAAGACAATATGTACCTAAAGGACGCTTGCGTTTTTCTTATTTATTGCATGACTTTATCTCGTAAAGTCTAATTCTAAAAAGTCTCAAACTCATATATATTAATTCTCTTCTTTCAAAAACAAGACTAAATCACGAAGATTCTCCTGCGTTACCCCATGACCCTCTTCGTATGTTTTGTACGTCACGCTCGCTCCTTGTGCCTCAAAGTAATTTTTGCTTTCCAAACTTAATTGAGATGGAATCACATAATCATAGTCCCCGTGTGAAATAAAAATATTCAAATGATCGACAGGATGCTTACTATATTCATCCTTCACATATTCAGGTAAATAGCCACTTAATGCAACTACCCCACTAATTACACTGCCCATTGTTAATGCTAAAGTTTGTGCTAAAACAGCACCTTGACTAAAGCCGAGTACGTATATATGGTCCAAATTAAGATCGAACTCCTCAATAGCCTCATATATAAAAGATTGAATATAAGTGACCACCTTATCAAATATGTCACGATCTGGCTTGTCTTCTTCATCAGTTGTGAAAAAAGCATAACCTGGTTTAAAAACAATAGGTCCACGCAAACTAAATATATGATGGGTCTTCTCGAATTCAGTAACAAGCTGTGGCAAATCATCTTCATTGCTTCCCATACCGTGTAACAAAAAGATGGCCGGCTGTTTTTCTTCTGTAATTTGTGGTGCTGTATGTTTGTATGTAAAAGGTGATTTCATTCATTATTCTTCCTTTCAAGCTTAAGTACATCCATTTTAACATAATGGACTGATTAGCTTAAAAGATTGGTTTTTGGATATCCTAATGAAAATGTATGTTAGGAGATAAGTATCGTGAAGGAATTTAAAGTCACTTATTTTTTTGATGAAGAGCATTATATAAGGAGATTTATTCACATGGAGTCTCAACAAAAAGCGGAAGAACTAGTTCAAAGTGAGCGGGATAGCTATATTTCATTTACAGATAGCAGAGGAATTTACCATGAACTGGATACTCTAGGCGTTCGAGTAATTCAAATTTCCGAATACCATAGAATTGATAAGACGAAAAAAGGGGCTATTCAATAAGTCACAATTAAACTTATTGAACAACCTCTTCTCGTGCTGTATCGAAATAGAATATTCAGTTAAACCATCGCATTTCACAAATAAATACGGAAAGGGATTGTCCGGTTTCCATTTCCAACTTAATAAAAAAAGCAAATAGGTCAGTCTAAAAAGTCGTTATTACTAGCTTTCTAGACTTTCTCTTTTAGATTTTATGTCTCTTATTGGAAATTAGCCTCCGATTTCTCCCGTATAAATGTACGATAAGTACACCTAAAATGGCAATAAGCCCTCCAACTATCGAAAGAATTGCTGGCAACTCTTTTAACCAAATCCAGGCTACTAAAATGGCGATAACTGGTTCCGCGTACAGTAGGCTAGACAATGAGCTAGCTTTACTCATGGATAGTGCAATTGCCCAAGTTAAGTATGCAACGGCAGTAGGGAAGATCCCGATATAAATTGCAGACAAATTGGCTTCCAGCGTTGCATGCTGAATGTCATGCAGAAGACCAGGAGCAAACACGAGAAAAGGAATTGTGCCGGCCCAAGTAAAATAAGCAGTTAGCTCAATAGGATTGTATTTTAAAAGCAAAGGCTTTTGGTAAACAAAAAATACAGATGTAGCAATAGCAGCTATAATAACTAAAAATACTCCTGGAGAGATGTTAAATATGGAATCCCCAGTACCTATTCCAATCAATAAAATACCAATAAATCCGAATCCTAATCCAAACCATCCAATCTTTCCAAGACGCTCTTTTAACACAAGTACCGCAATGACTGTTGTAAAAATGGGTGCAGAACCTATTAACATCCCTGCGGTACCAGCTGAAATAGTCAATTGTCCATATGTGACACATATATGATACACGCTAATTCCAATCCATCCAAGAAGGAGTATTTTTAAAATATCTTCTTTTCGTGGTAATTGGAAATTAATTCCAGGAAAAAAGGCTATAACGCCAAAGATGAAGGAAGCAATAATAAAACGGAATAAAATCAAATGCCCAGCCGAATAGCCTCCGTGTAAACTAGCGCTTATAGACGCAAAACTGGATCCCCAAATAAAGACAGTGAATGCTGCCAATATGAAAGCTTTCTTATTCAAATTTCCCACCAGACTTTCTACTACTTTGTAACTTAATAAAGCAACTTATCTTACAATAAAAATCAACAGAAAACAACATATTAGTAAAGATGATATTCGGTTTTCATATCCTACAAAGGAAGTATTGAGTAATAATGAGAAATTGACTTTTATAAACAAAGACAATATTAATCGTTGACATTATACCCTAGTGGGTATAATATGTTTCTTGTAAGTCGCCTTCAAACCGATAACTTTTTTGAAAGGAGGTCGTCCAAAATGTACGATGCAAAAACAGTAAACCGTGTCAAGCGTATAGAAGGACAATTGCGAGGGATTTTAAGGATGATGGAAGAAGGAAAAGATTGTAAAGAAGTGGTCACTCAGCTTTCGGCAGTTCGTTCGGCAGCGGATCGTACGATTGGTGTGATCGTAAGTAATAACCTACTAGAATGCGTGCAAAATGCAGAAGGTAATTCAGATAAGCTGAATTCAGTTATTCAGGAAGCGATGAATTTAGTAGTTAAGAGCCGATAAAACGGCTTTTATATTTCAGTAAAATAATACCCTTATAGGTATAGATGCATAGACGTAATAATAAATAAAGGAGAGAGAATATAATGGGATGGATTTTTATCGTAATAATTGTCGCTTTCTTCGTTTGGAAGATGATGCCTTCTAAAGGTGTTAAAACAATTACGACAGCAGAGTTAAAAAATATATTGGACGACCAAGAAAAAGTATTTGTCGATGTAAGAACTCCTGCTGAATTTAAGTCACGAAACATTCGACAATTTACAAATATACCATTAGGTTCATCTTTTGATAAATTACCGAAAAATAAAGAAATAGTGGTTATTTGTCAAAGTGGGATGCGGAGTAATAATGCTTGTAAACAACTAAAAAAAATAGGTTTTGAACATGTAACAAATGTCCGCGGTGGCATGAGTGCGTGGAATTAAAAGGAGGATAAAAATGATGAAAGAAATTACAGCAAAAGAAGTGGAGCAAAAGTTAGTGAAAGGTGAGACTTTACAAATAATTGATGTACGAGAAGTGGATGAAGTAGCTAGTAGGAAAATCCCGGGTATTATTCATATTCCACTTGGTTTATTAGAATTCCGTATGAATGAATTATCTAAAACAGAGTCTTATATTATAGTATGTCGTTCAGGTGGTCGTAGCGGTAGAGCGACACAATTTTTAGCGGATCAAGGTTTTGATGTAACGAATATGACTGGTGGTATGCTGGCTTGGGAAGGAGAAGTGCGATAAAAAATTTTCGATCAAATAATACCCGTAGTGGTATATAGGGGGAGCAAAAATGAGTTTAAAAGTAGATTTTACGTTAGACGCAAAGGGTCTCGCTTGTCCCATGCCAATTGTAAAAACGAAAAAAGCGATGAATGACTTGGTAGATGGTCAAATTTTAGAAGTTGTAGCGACAGATAAAGGGTCTAAAGCAGATCTTGCTGCATGGTCTGAATCAGTAGGTCACCAATATATTGGGACTACGGAAGAAGGTGACGTGCTAAAGCATTATATTCGCAAATGTTCGAACGATACTGTTATAGAAAAGCAGCATGAGCAAGTAATTCATATAGATGAGCTTCTAACAAAAGTTTCAGAGGGCGGTATCATTTTAGATGTTCGCGAAGAAGCAGAATATGCCTTTGGACATATCGAAGGAGCAAAGTCCATTCCAATGGGTGATTTAGAAAAACGAATGGACGAATTAGATAAAAATCAAGCAATTTATGTTATTTGCAGAACAGGGAAACGTAGTGATTTAGCCTCGCAAAAGCTATCAAACAGTGGTTTTGCAAAGGTGTGGAATGTAATTCCTGGAATGACGCAGTGGACAGGAAAAATAAAAAAAACAATATAAATTTGGAGGAATACAAAATGACAAACAAAGTAGCGATTATAGCAAGTAATGGTGGACTTTTCGATGCATATAAAGTATTTAATATCGCAACAGCTGCAGCGGCAACTGAAAAAGAAGTAGAAATTTTCTTCACATTCGAAGGTTTAAATTTAATTCATAAACAAGGGATGCATGCACTCCCAATGCCAGAAGGACGCGAAGCAATAGCAGAGGGGTTTGCAAAAACAAACGTTCCAAGTATTCCTCAATTAGTTGAAATGGCACAAGAATTAGGTGTTAAATTCATTGGGTGTCAAATGACGATGGATGTAATGGGCTTAACGAAGGGAGATTTCGTGGACGGAATCGAAGTTGGTGGAGCAGTAACATTTTTAGAATTTGCAAAAGATGCAGCACCAACACTAACGTTTTAATTTTTTAAAGGGGAATTAATCCTCTCTAAAAAAATTTCTAAAAAATAATACCTGTGGGGGTAAGTTTAAAGTGACTTTATATAAATGGACAGCAGAAGAAGTAGCAAAGAAAGTAATAAACAATGAAGAACTATTTATTTTAGATGTACGAAATGCTGATGCTTTTGCAGATTGGAAAATCGAAGGCCATAAATTTGAGTATTTAAATATACCTTATTTTGAATTACTTGATGGGGTTGAAGAGATATTATCCACCATTCCAACAGATAAACAGTTACTAGTTGTTTGTGCAAAGGAAGGTTCATCCATCATGGTAGCAGAGATGATTTCAGATGAAGGAAGTGATGCTGCGTATCTAGAAGGTGGAATGAAATCTTGGAGTGAATATTTAGAGCCAATAAAAGTAAGTGATCTGGAAAACGATGGGGAGCTTTATCAATTCGTGCGCCTAGGGAAAGGTTGTCTTTCTTATATGGTTATATCAAATGGAGAAGCAGCGATTATTGATGCAACCCGTATGGTTGATGTATTTACAAACTTTGCAGCGAGCAAACAAGTAAAGATAACGAATGTATTTGATACACACTTACACGCTGACCATATTTCAGGAGGTCGTCATATTGCAGCTCTAACTGGTGCAACTTACTTCTTACCACCAAAAGATGCAGAAGAAGTAGTATTTGAATACACACCTTTAGTAGATGGAAATGAAGTGAAAATCGGTAACACAACTATTGCGATTCAAGCTTTATACTCACCAGGACATACTATTGGTTCAACATCTTTTATTGTAGATGACAAATTCTTGTTAACTGGTGATATTTTATTTATCGATTCGATTGGTAGACCGGATTTAGCTGGTCTTGCTCAGGATTGGGTTGGAGATCTTCGTGAAACGCTGTATAGTCGTTATCGTGAACTTCCAAGTGAGTTAATCGTATTACCTGCACATTTTATGATTATAGATGAATTAAACGAAAATGGTACTGTGGCAAAACGTCTAGGTGATTTATTCGAAGAAAACCATGGTTTAAATATGAAGGACGAAGGAGAATTCCGTAGCATGGTGACGGATAACTTGCCACCACAACCACATGCATATCAAGAAATTCGTCATGTAAATATGGGGAAAATTACGCCATCCGCTGTAGATCAAACAGAAATGGAAATTGGACCAAACCGTTGTGCTGTCCGGTAATTTAAAAAATATTAACTAAAGGAGATTCAAATATGAATTCAACTAAAGTATTAGATGCAAAAGGATTAGCTTGTCCGATGCCAATTATTCGAACGAAAAAGGCTATGGATACAATTGATTCAGGTGAAATATTAGAAATCCACCTGACAGATAAAGGTGCTATAGCTGACATTCCAGCTTGGGCTGCTTCAGGTGGGCATAACATTTTAGAACATACACAAGAAGATGATGTATTAAAATTTTGGATTAAAAAAGCATAAGAATAGGGAGGGAGGCAGAGATATTGCTTCTCTTTTTTAGATAGGAGGTCAAGGATTATGGATATAGCATGGATTATTACCATTTTGTTATTGGGTATTGTGGGATCATTTATTTCTGGGCTACTCGGAATTGGTGGGGCAATTATTAATTTCCCTATGCTTTTGTATATTCCACCAATGTTAGGATTTACTGCGTTCACGGCTCATGAGGTATCAGGTATTAGTGCCCTTCAAGTATTGTTTGCATCCATTTCGGGTGTGTGGGCGTACCGCAAAGGAAGTTATTTAAATAAACAACTTATAATTTATATGGGTGTTGCCATTTTAACAGGTAGTTTCTTCGGTAGTTTTACTTCACAATCGTTATCGGAAGCTAGTGTAAATATCGTATATGGCGTGCTTGCACTTATCGCAGCAATAATGATGTTTGTCCCTAAAAAGAATATTGATGACATTCCATTAGAACAAGTGTCATTTAATAAATTTTTAGCAGCTAGTCTAGCGTTAATTGTCGGCATTGGCTCAGGAATTGTGGGAGCTGGAGGAGGATTTTTATTAGTACCAATTATGCTCGTTGTATTAAGAATTCCAACAAGGATGACAATTGCAACAAGTCTGGCGGTTACTTTTTTCTCATCCATTGGTGCTACAATTGGTAAGGTAACAACAGGTCAAGTCGAGTATTTGCCAGCAGTAATTTTGATTGTTGCTAGCCTAATTGCAGCCCCACTTGGCGTGAAAATGGGTAAACGCATGAATACAAAAATACTTCAAATGATTTTGGTGGTACTGATTTTGGTAACGGTGATCAAAATCTGGATAGATATTCTATAATAGAGGCAACTTGAAGTGGAAAATTCTTCAAGCTCCTAAAAAATTGATAGCATCCATTGATAAAGAAGCGCTGAGCGGACGAAATTGTATCTTCGTCCGCTTTTAAAATAATAGGATTTATTCTCTAATTATCCAAACCAAATGCATCATGTCTTTACACATTTCAAGAGGGCGACGGACCACATCTGCCACAAGATTACCGAAAAAAGTGTAGCTGGAAGTGATGCAGTCACTTCCAGCTACATAATTCCAAGGGTAATAGTGTAGCCAATGTTTCGTCCAAAGTACTCTGGAAATAGTAAAAACAAGATGCACTTAAAGGATGCTGCGTTTTTCCTATTGATGGTAGGCGATAATAATTGTCGAATTGTCTGAGCATACATATCTTATAGATACAAATGAATCTGAATGAATGGATGGATTCTCGAATGAAAACAATTGTATTTATTGGAAGTAATGAGTTTGGGACAAGTAAAGAAGCTCTTACGATTGCAAAAGAAATGGGGTATTTCGTTGTACTATTTACCGACAAAAGTAAGCTAATGACGAATAATCACGGATTTTCGGAAGTAAATCAGATTATTTTTATGAAAAATTTAATGGATGAACAGCAAGTTATTGATCATATTACAAAGTTAAAAGAAGAAGGAAAACATATTTGTGCATGCCTCAGTTTTATAGATCCATTTGTTTCTTATGCAGCCAGAATATCTAAAAGTGTAGGGTTGGCACGGATTTCAGTAGACTCCCTATATCTAATGGAAAACAAAATAAAGGTTAGAGAAAAGCTTGCAAACCTCCCGATTACCCCTTTTTATATAGCTTTTCATTTTGGTGATTCCCCGAAGGTGTTTGAAATGAAATATAAAGAACATTTCCCTTTAATAGTAAAACCCCCTATTTCCAATGGGTCAAAGGATGTATTATTCGTTAATTCTATAGAAATGCTGGACGATGCTTTAATACTTTTACAAAAAAAACATCCCAAAAGTTCCTTATTAATAGAAGAATACTTACTCGGTCCACAGTTTCTCGCTGAAATTGTAGTTTATAACAATAAAATAACTGTAGTTGGGATAATTGCACAAGAAGTTATTTACAATGGAAGGTTTATTGTTATTGGTTATAAGTTTCCTGCAAGAGTAAATACGGATGATTATAAAAACCTCTGTCAGTCCATATCAAGCATCGTTGAACAAACAGGGCTTACTAACGGATCATGCCATGTAGAGATGAAACTTGTACAAGGAGAATGGAAACTAATCGAAATCAACCCTAGAATGTCAGGAGGAGTAATGAATCGAATCATAGAAGAAGGGACAGGGATTAACCTAGTAAAAGAAATAATAAAAATGTATCTAGGTGAGGAACCTACATTAATAGAAACAAGAAAACAATATGTATACGCTAGATATTTAACGATAGGATCCAGGGGTAAGTTACTCAAAGTCACTGGTAAAGAGCTAGCTTTAATGCATGATGGAGTAAAATACGTTTATATTAAGCCTCTCAAAGGGAAAATCCTAAGCAATCCGTATTCTATGGGCAATCGGTATGCATGCATAATTGCAGCATCTGAATCAGAAGAAAAAGCAGAAGCAATTGCGTTAGCATCTGCAAAAGAAATAAAATTTTATTTAGCTCCAATTTGACTAACAATTTTGGCGAATTGGTCAAGTCTTATCCCGAACATACTTCATAATTATTAATATTATATAAACATAGGAGTAGGGAGGGAGTTGAAAAGTAAAATGAGCAGTAACAAAGAAGAAAGTGAACACGTTTTATGTGGAGCACTTGTCGAATTGAAATCATTTCAGGACTTATTAAAAGATTCTCCAACTAAATATTTTGGTAATTTACTCGCTAAAATAGTTGGCACTGATACGATTCCCTTCTTCTTAATCACGAAAACAGGAGACCTTTTAAGTCTGATTGATACAGATGAGTGCTTTGAAACAAACTATTTTCGAGTTGAGTCTATTGATAGAGAGAAATGCTGTACAACTATTTCATTATTGCGTCCTTTAGATATTGAAGGAAATCTTTGTAATTCTCTTTGTGATGTAGTTAGGTTAGAGAAATCGCCTACGTGTAAAGTAGTTGATTTATCAAGTGTCTGCGCAATCCAACCTCTAGATACTAAGTTGCTAACTAGAAAAATTATTATTGAGCCGAAATGGTAATGACGCATCCTCTCCCTGAGAACTTCTTAGGGAATTTTTTTTACTTTTACTGAAAATTTTATAAAACTGAACGTTTGTCCTTATTCAAAACAAAATGGATGAATTTAATAATTATATAATTGTATAAATTTAAAAGGAGATTATTAAATGACAATAATAGGAATGTTACATCATCGTAGAGATCCCACAACTGTCATCAAGTCTTATGCATATGCGGCAGTTGCTAAGGCGGAAGGGGTCGATTTTTTTTATTTTTCACCAGGCACCGTTAATTTTGTTAATCGATCCATTAGAGGTCAAGTGTATGAAAATGGAAGTTGGAAAGAGAGAATTATGCCTTTTCCGGATGTTATCTATAATGCGGGGAGTCCTGAAAAATTAGTAAAATCAAAAGCAACAATAAATAAATTGAAAAAGGAAATTCCTTTTACAACAAATTCATTAGGAAACAAATGGAACATAAATGAACGACTTAAAGAAGCTAAAGAATTTTCAAACTACTTAATACCTACCGAAGTCGTAAAGAGAATGGATATATTTTACAAATTCATTATTTCTTTTCAGAAAGTAGTGTTAAAACCTATTGACGGTAGAAAAGGAAAAGGTATCTACTTTATTTCTAAAATCGAAGAACGTTATGAAGTAAGGAAGAATGCCGAAAGTGATTTTTACTCAAAGCAACAGTTAGATGAGTTTTTGAAGGATAAGCTATCGAAAGGAACTTTTATCATTCAGCCATATATACAGTCTGTTACTAAATCAGGGCAAGTTTATGACTTTAGGCTACATGTACAAAAAAATGGGGAAGGAAAATGGGTGATTACCACTATTTATCCGAGAATTGCTCCAATCGGTTCTATTATTCCAAATATTAATAACGGTGGCTTCACAAATTATTTAGATCCATTTTTAGAACAGGAATTTAAAGGAGAGGCATTTGATATTAGACGGATGCTAGAACATTTTTCTTTGTCACTAGCGGATCATTTAGATAAATTACAAATGACTAAATACGGAGAGGTTATTGACGAAATCGGTATAGATGTTGGTTTAGATGAGAATTCTAAAATATGGGTTTATGAAGTAAATTGGCGGCCAGGCTGTCCACCAGCATTTTACTTAGAATTAGACGTAGTAATTCATTCTATTCAATATGCAAAGTATGTAGCAGAAAACCAAAGAAAAATAAAAATAGAAATTAGTACATTAAAAAAGAAAAAAATTGAAGAAAAAGGGGAAATTCCAATTATCGCAATTACGGGAAGTGCCGGAAAAACGACCTCAAAAGCATTCCTTGCGTCAATATTATCGAAAAAATGGAACGTTTTTGAGTCTAAAGATTATTGGAATACAACTGAGCACACTAAAAAACATGCAGCAGAAATTAATGATGCCCATGAAGCAGTAGTACTCGAGTATGGAATGGCTTATCCTGGAGTCATTACAGAACACTGTAGCATCATAAAACCTACAATTAGCATTGTGACAAATATCGGACTTGCACATGTTGGAAACTTTGATAGTGATATTAAAGGAGTTGCACATGCAAAATCTGAATTAATACATGGAATGGATCAAAAAGGGATTCTCATTTTAAATAAGGATGATGATAACTCAAAGTATTTGGAGACACAGAATTTCAAAGGAAAAATAATGACAGTCGGTATAAAATCACCTGCTAACTACAGAGCATATGGTGTTCGTTATGTAGAAAACGGAATGAGTTTCAAAATGAAGCTACAAGGGCAAGAAATTACGTTGTTTATTCCGATATTAGGTGAACATCATGTATATAATGCTTTAAATGCAATTGCTGTAGCAGATTACTTAGGATTCACACCAATGGAGATAAAGGCTGGGCTTATTTTTAGAAAACCACCAAGAAGATTAACAGTTTATAACTGTAGCGATAATATTACAGTAATTGATGACACAGTTCACTCCCATCCTCAAGGGGTAAAGGCTGCACTTGATGTACTTTCCAATATAGGAAAACATCGAAAAATAGCTATTATTGGACAAATGAGAGAGTTAGGGGATTTGAGGGAACAAGAATATCGCAAAGTAGGCGAATACGTTTATGAAAAAGGTATTGATCTATTAATCACTTATGGATTTAGGACAGAAGAAATTGGTGATCAAGCAAAATTAAAAGGGTTTACTGCTACAAATATTTATCATTTTACAAAGAAGGAAGCATTACATGAGTTATTGAAAGAGATTGTGAAGAAAGACGACACAATTTTAGTCAAAGGAGCAAGTAAAACTAATATGTTTGATACAGTCCAGTTTTTGGATCAAACATTCAAAGAATAATAATCAATGCCCGAATCCAAGCCCTTTTTTGGGGTTTTTATTCGGGTTTAATATTTTCAAGGAAAAATAAAAAAAAGAGCACCAACAAGGTGTTCTTAGTTTTAATCATTTTTCAGATGGAAAGTAATTTCCTTTACTGCATCGTTAGCACGTGTTTTGGCTTCTTCTAAGCTACTTCCTACTGCAATGACATAAGCATATCTATGTCCCATGGATAAAGGAGGGATTAAAGTTGTTCCTTTTTTAGGTTTAACGTAAACTTCGATAACTCCTGGTAACTTTTTTGCCCTTGTTTTTCCAGTTACTTTTGCTAATATACCTTTCTTTGCGACAATAACGTATTTGGTGAAAACATATTTTTTATGTCTGGGTGATATTTCAGGCCTCTCTCCTAAAAATAACTTAAGTGTTTCTTGGACTAAACTAAAACCAAATGCAGCTTGAATCATTTTATTCATTGCACCACCAGAAATCCTTGGGTTAATCTCAATGAGTTTCCAACCATTTTCACTTAAGCGGATTTCAAGATGCAACGCCCCGTTTGTAATTCTAAATGCTGTAGTGATCGAGTGCAGGATTTCTTCTATTTCTGTTTTGATTTTTGGAGGAATATCCGCAAGCACACCATACCCTGTAATAATGAATCTTTTACCTTTTGTAATTTCTTGTTCTATAATTGCAACTATATGTGGCTTGTTGTTATAAACGAGTACCTCTACCAAATATTGATCTCCGTCTATATATTCTTCAATCATAATAGCTTCTTCTGGATTCTTATTGCGAAGATCTTCCAAACTTTTCTCAAGCTGTTCTTTTCCTGTAGCCAAAAGAACGTCTTTGGAACCTGTAGATACTGGAGACTTTACGATAACTGGAAAATCGAATTCCTCGCATATCTTATCAGTAGGAATAGATTCGTTTGGTTTAATTGATAAAAACTTAGGTGTATATAATTTATCTTTAAGAAAAGATCTTGTTTCCTCTTTGTCCTCCATTATTTTAATCGCCTTAGAAGAGGTATTATTGTGGCAGAATTCATCACAAAGAATGGATGCAATGTGGACAAACGGATCTATAAAACTGACAATGCTTTTTATAATAACACCTTGGGCCTGTAACTTAGAGATTTCTTCTCTCATGTCCCCTAGATTATAGGTATTTACAAAAATCATCTTATGAACATCCGTGTATTCTTCCCTTTGTTGAATTTGTTTCTCTTTACTAGAAAAAAGAATAGTATAGAAGCCCAAACGCTCTGCTGCTTTAATAGCTTCCCTGCTGGATCCAGATTTATTCGTACTAATAAAAATAATTGCTTTCAATCGGTTCACTCCCTATTATAAATCAGTTAAATACGACTCCTTCTATATGTATGACAGGCTCTGGCTTTGACATGGTTATGTATCACGAGGTTGCTCCTAATTCTTTCGGAAATCTCTACACTTTTATATAGGTGCTTTAAAAGTTAAATTTAATATTATATTATCCAATCAACTTTTACTAAAAAGCATATTATAAACTAAGAGAGGAGTGTGATTAATACAATGAAACCACACACAGTCGAAGAGATTAGAGCAATTATTTCTGGAGACTTAATACAAGGTTCGGATGAAATAATAATTCATTTTGGAGCTTACCGATTAAAACAAATAAAGAACCAAAATACGATTCTTTTTTCGAACAAAAGAATTACTGATTGGAAAAGATTGAATGAGTTTTTTCCTTTAGTACTTGTAACAGATAGAAAGTCTAGTCAATCGGAATTACCAAAGAATCTAACTGTTATTCACGTAGAGCATTTAGAATACGCCTATTGGAAATTTGTTCACTATTATCGTAGCCAGTTTCAAATCCCAATCGTCGCAATTACAGGTACCTCTGGAAAAACAACAACAAAAGAAATGATTAAGCATATACTTTCCTCTAGTAAAAAAGTTACTTCAACAAATCTTACTAATAATTCTCGAACAGCATCTTTACAGTATCTTTTGAGTATAGAAGAAGACACAGAAGCGGCAATTTTCGAAACAGCTGTAGGTTCACCAGGAGATATATTAAGAGCAGGAGAATATTTTAAACCTACAATAGGAATTATTACAAACATCGGAGCACATCACCTCAACTATTGTAAAACTTTAGAAGGTTATATCCAGGCGAAAGGTGAGATGCTTAAAATTATTGAACCTACGGGAGTACTTATAATAAATGCTGAGGATATTAATACACGTAAAATTGATACCAATAGTTTTCCAGGTAAAATTGTAAAAGTTGGTACTCATACGACATGCGATTTTAGAGCTTTTAATATTCAATTCAGTCATGATGGTATGAATTTTAGTGTTCAACATAAGAAGAGAAATTTTCAAATGTTTGTTCCTGGATTTGGAGAACATCAAGTCTATAATGCTCTTGCAGCAGTTGCTGCTGTCTATGAAATGGGGGTTACAATACCAGAGGCAGCAATTCAGTTAAAGACATTTAAAAAATTTAATAAGCAGCTTCAAGTAATTGAAGGAATAAACGAATCTATCATTTTAGATGATACATGGAGCCTTACAACGACTTCATTGGAAGCTGCATTAAAGGTATTAAATGAGATTGGAAAAGAAAAGAAAAAGATAGCGATTATTGGCACCATTACAGATTTAGGTTCATGGGGATACATTATTCATGAACAAGCAGGTGAATTAATACAGCAGATTGGCGTGGATGTACTTATTACGATAGGAGAGCATGCAAGTATCATGGCGAACCATGCGGTTAAAATGGGATTAAGTTCGCCTGTTTATACATTTAAAAATACAATCCTCGTTTATGATCTATTAAATGAAATAGTAGATTCCAATACAATTATTTTGATAAAAGGTGATATGTATAGCAAACACATTTCCGAATTAGCTTTAAAGTTGAGGAAGAAAAAATAATTCCTCTCTAAAAAGAGATATAAAATCAGAAACTAAAAAAAATCTTTTTACTAATTTAATGGAACAAACACCGTGACACAATATTGAGTTCGGCAATAGTTTATAGAAATCTAATTGAAAGGGGAGATTAAAAATGGGTATTATATGTCCTTGTGGAGTATTTGTAGATGCTTTATCAGCAAGTAATAATGTAAAATTCGTAGGTCAGATAGGAACTGTTAAGGTAATTTAACTTACTTGGCAAATGTATGTGTTACGACACTTACTGCATCAACTCTTTCCTTAACATTTCAAGATACAGAAACTCCAAATGTTAACAACTTTACTTTTGCAGCAAACGCGATAACATCTGTTGTTTGTAAAAAAGAAGGTCAGAACTGTGTTGTGACCGTAACGGGAACTGGGATTGTCGATGGTGTTCAATTTCCTTTTGAAGCAGTCTTTAGAGACCAAGTTGCTTCAGCTGCAAATGATAATGTCCAAAGCTTTGTTATTACCGGTTTCTTATTAAAATTCCAAAAAGTAACCAATGAGAGTTTGTATTAATGAATAGTATATAAAATGACATTTAAAGGAGTGTATCGATTGAAATACAGTAGAGGGAGGCTGAGTCATTATAAAATATTACATGATGAAAAAAAGTTACGGCATTATCTAGTTGAAACGGTGCTCTTTTCGAAGAAATCATTAATCTATTTTTTAGAAAATTATAAAGCTGTAGTTATAAAACCTTCTTTTGGTCCTGGTGAAATAAACATCTCCTTCGAAAATAATAAATATAAAATTAAAACGCGAAAGAAAATAATTACCGTTATTAACAAAGAAGCAGTTTATGAATATATAAATTGTTATGAAATACACCAAAAATATTACGTAATTCAGCCCCAAAAAATTTTCGCTAGCCAATCATCACAAATCCCTTACCGATCCATCGTTACAGTTCATCGAAAGCCTCTTTCAGCCAAGTGGCGCATTGTTTCCGTAGCATATGACGAAAATTTTTCGGTTTTTAGTCAGTTTTATCATAGGTATTATGTTGAAAAAATTAGGAGTTTATCCATTATGGCAGCTAAAAAACTTGGCAAATCATTCCCAAAATATAATACGGTTGTAATTGAAATTTTGTTCGACTATAAAAAGGGCTTATGGATTTCTGATACAATCCTTCATTCTCGAATAAGTAAGTGGGACCAATATCAAACACTTAGAGGAAGCAGGGCAATATTATCTTCTTTGCCAAAGACGAACTTACTCACACATGTAACTTTTAGAGACTATTTAAATAGATTCAACGAAATTATTGTTAAGCCGTGTGTTGGGCAGAATGGTTTAGGAGTTGCTCAAATTACAAAGAAAAGTCCCTTCATATATGAAATTCATTCTGGAATAAGGAATATAACTAAAACAAATCTAGATGAAACTTATAGTTATATTGAAGAAATTTTTCTTTTTAAGAAGGATTATATAGTACAGCAAAAAGTACAATTGGCTATGATAGATAAGTGCCCAATGGACGTAAGAGTAATTACTCGTAAGGTTGAATCCACATGGATTGTTACAGACAAGATAGTTAAAGTAGCTGGTGCGAATTTTATCATTACAAACGCAGCTCAGAAACTACTAACTCTAGAAAATGCTATACAAGATTCAACTATTTCTAGTAAACATAGCGAAAAGCTTGAATCCAAAATAGATAAGACTTGCTTATTGGCGGCTAATCAGCTTGAAAAAAGCAATGAAGAACTAAAGATAATAGGCTTCGATATTGGTATTACAAATAAAGGAGAAGTATGGATTATTGAAGGAAATTATGTGCCCAACCTAACAATGTTCAAAGACCAAAAAGAAAAGTGAATATTAAAAACTAAAAAAAATTTATTCTCTTCTCTAGTGCAAAGTAATTAACTAGAGAAATATAAGAGATAAATGAGGTGAATAGAATGAAACAACCTGGAAAATGGGAGCAATATTTGTTGTTGAGTACAGATCCCTTAACAGAAAAAAATCTTCCGCAGACGATTAAATACAGTCTAGCAAATCTTTTGGACTTTATAAATTCCTTTGATTATGCGTATGTAAAGCATGAGAGAACCGGGCAAGGTAGAGCAATTTTTAAAGTTTATAAAGAAGAAGGCGACTCTTATTGTTTTAGCGGCTATTCAATACAAGGCAAACCAATTACAAAATGCGTTACAAGAATTGAAGATTTTCACAAAATACTGCATCCACTAGAGAGATTCGGTAGACAAGAGAATTATATTATTCAAGAAGGCATTAAAAGTTATACCCCAACTGGACTGCCTATGAGCATTCGAGTTCATGTTCAACTTCTAAAGGGAAAATGGGTTATAGGAGGAATGAATGCAAATATTGGGTCACAGCTAACTACCGATAATGGTATTCTCAATTACCATCGAGGCAGTTCAATAATAACTATTGATGAATTAATGTCGTTACATTGCCAAATGGATGAGGAAAAAAAGAAAGAAATCCTTGATTGTATAGAAGAAGTATCTATCTCGGCAGCAAAAATTATCGCTTCACATTATCCTAACAGGGAATATGGCATCGACTTAGGGCTAAATGCAGAACATCAACCAATTTTATACGAAGTGAATACAACACCAGGAATTAGCGGATTTGCAGGAATAGGAAATAAAACAATTTGGAAAAGAATCGTTGAAATTAGGAAATTGCAAAATGAAGAATAACTTATCGTCAAATGGAGGGAAGGAGGAGTAAAAATGAAACCATTACGCGTGAAAGACATTCGGAATTTACTTAAAGGTGAATTAATAAGTGGTTCTGAAACTTGGAGTGTGAATCATGCTATTTATTATAATCGGCATGATCTTACAAAACGAAATTCGCTAATGTTCGTTAGTAGAAGTGATGATGTTAACTGGAATGAAATCAATAATAAAGGACCTTCTCTTGTAATATCTGATAAACCTTTGTCCGAACTGAAAAATGCTCTATCAGATACTACAGTTATAAAAGTTAAGAGTCTAGTACAATCTTATTGGAAATTTATGGATAATTATAGAAGTTTATTTCAAATACCTGTTGTTGCAATAACGGGAACATGTGGTAAAACAACTACAAAAGAGATGATTAAACATATCTTAAGCAAAGATTGGAATGTGCATGCATCGATTAGCAGTAAAAATGAGCCACGTCAATCGTTTCCATATTTAATGGGGATTAATGGAAAAACAAATGCTGCTGTGTTTGAACTTGGGCTAGGGAATACCGGCAATATTAAACATCAATGTATGATTTATCAGCCTACAATAGGAATCATTACTAATATTGGTGTTCATCATTTAGATGGTTGCGGAAATCTAGAAGGTTATATCAACGCTAAGTCAGAAATAGTCGATGGTATAAAAAAAGATGGCACATTAATCTTAAATGCGGATGATACAAATACTAAAAAAGTTTCTTTGCATTCATTTAAAGGGAAGGTTATCTATTTTGGGGAAAGTTCAAAGGCTGATTTTAGAGCCTCCAATATTCAATTTACCGAAAACGGAATGAATTTTCAAATTAATTTTATGAAAAAAGAGTATACCGCTTTTATACCAGGATATGGTGAACATCAAGTGTATAACGCGCTTGCTGCAATTGCTGCTGTAAACGAAATGGGGATGGATATTAAGGAAGCTATCTCACGTTTAAAAACATATAAAAATATGAGCAGACACTTGGAGTTTTCTAGTGGAAAAGGCGGGAGTACAATCATTGACGATACGTGGACAAATAATCCTACTTCTGTCGAGGCTGCATTAAAGGTACTGGATTCAATTGGCGTAGGTAAAAATGTCATTCTAATACTCGGAGATATTAAACGGTTAGGGAACTTTGAAAAGAAGTACCATGCTGAAATTGGAAGTCTTGTTGCAAAAAGAAATATTCATACGTTGATTACAATAGGAAGTAAAGCAGAAGAAATAGCTAGGAAGGCGATGGAAGAAGGATCGAAAGCAGATGTTCATATGTTTAAGGATACCAAGGGAGTGATGGAAGTTCTACAACCAAAGCTAGACAACCAAGCAGTTTTGCTCATTAAAGGACCAATGTCAAGCCGCTCCATGATTGAATTTGCCAATAAGTTAAAAGAAAATAGTTGATACATGAAAAAGAAGCATTCTCGCTATATGCGATGAATGCTTCTTAAGTAACTGCTAAGAAAGAATAATTTTTTACATAGTATCCTGACCATATTAAGACGAAATCTGGCAAGATACTATGTAAAGGCCTAGGGCTCGTTCGCTTAAGTATTCACTTACTTAAAAAACACGTTTTGCAGTCATATAATGCTGATTATAATAATCTACAAATAGAACTCTTGATAAAACCCCGCTTGAATTCGGAATGATGATACGATAATCGCCAGCATAGATCGCTACCATAGATGGTGTTTTTGATCCTTTAACACTATTAAAAAAGATCAGATCACCTTTCTTTAAATTTGCGCGCGAAACAGTTGTCCCCTTGTTCATTAGATCTTTCAAATTGGTCGTGCCTAGATTTACTCCATTTGATTTATACACGTAGTCAACAAAACCAGTTGCAGTAAAATTTAATGACGATGCATTATTGACACTACCCATTTTTACTTTATTAACTAAACTATATGCTTTCGTAACAACATTATCACCTTTAGTTGCCGGATTAGAAGGAAGTAGAGTTGGTAATACTCTACGTGCTGTAACATAATTGTCTGTGTAATAAGGTTTGCTATTTAAGTCTGAGATAACAATATTTTGTTTGGAATCAGCCATGTGTATGACTTTGTTGTCGCCAATATACATTGCAACATGATCCGGATCGGTGCCTGTCGTCTTACTTCTAAAGAAAAGTAAATCTCCTTTTTGTAGTTGATTTCTGGCAACTGCTGTTCCTTGTTGCATCATATAATCTTCGTTATACGTTCCAAGATCTACTCCATTTTTTTCGAAAATGTACATAAGAAAACTTGCACAAGAAAATTTGTAAGGATAAGTTGCCTTGTACACAGTATTACTGTAAGTTGCCTTCCCTATTAAACTCTTCCCAGTTTGAATTAATTGATCTGCCTTTGCTTCTACTGCTTTTTGGTTATTCTGCATATTAATTGTTGCAGCCGAGGCTTTTATTGGATGAATTGCGGCAGGGGCAACCCCTAGCGTACTTAAACCGATTACGACTGATAATGTAGTTGCTACGAAACGTTTTTTCATCTGAATACCTCCTGAAGTTTTTATTTCTTACTTGCACCGATTTTAGCATGTAAAAGTAGAAGATCCTTAAGGAAAGTTATTCCAGGTAACATTGCGAGATACCTTAAGCCCTTGTCAACATTACGCTCATCAAGGTAATTTACAGTTTGATTACAAATATTACGGAGAGCAGACGAATAAAAAGGACAAAATAGGTCATGCTAACCTCATGGAGTTAAATAAGGGAGGATTTTCATTGAGTAAAATACTACAAATATCTATGACATTGCTTCTTATTAGTTCGCTAGTGGGGTGTGGAACAAACAAGACTGCTGATAAAACCAAAACAGAGGTAAATAAAACTACTACTGAAACCCCTGCCGAAACCAACACAACCACGACTACGAACGAAAACGTTAATACCGATGTGAATGGAAATAATGATCATAAGTTGGAACTAGCGGATGATGTAGCAGATGAAATTACAAAAATGAAGGAAGTAGAGAGTGCAAATGTTATCGTCACGGATAAAAATGCATATGTGGCTGTCGCACTTAAAGAAGGTGTTAATGGAAGTGAAGCACTTGAGACAAAGATTGCAGATCAGGCAAGGGCTACACATGCCGATTTTAAAAATGTATACGTATCAACCAATCCTGATTTTGCAAAACAATTTACTGAATACGGAGAAAAAATCAGAGCAAATAAACCGGTAGAAGGATTTTTTAAAGAATTTTCCGATACAATAAAAAGAGTTTTTCCTGATGCACATTAACCTATACTAAGTGGAAGCAATTTCCGTTGATAAAATGCTGAAAAGGGTATATTATATTCACATAGGCTGCATTGTACGTATGGATATTAAGTTTTAACCTTTATGCTGTAACAGGGAGTTTTATATAGAAGTTGGAATGACAGGCCTCATTCTCTTGCGACAATGAGGACAGGCAGGATAACTTTTGCGAACACCCACTTTGAGGAGTGGTGGTTTAAAACTTTCTTATTAGAGTACGGCAAAGGCGGCTTACTTAAAAAGATGATTATAGCAAGGTTTTAGAGCACTCTTACCAGAAATGGTGAGGGTGTTTTTTGTTTCCGTTTTTCCTCCTGGTGTTAAATTGGTGTTAAAATTTAAAGTAAACTGTTGCAAAGCGTTTTAATTAACACCAAATTGACCAAAAAAAGCGGTCTTTTTAGACTGCTTTTCAAATAAACCCTATTTATTTTTTTCTCGTGGCTGGAATAGACTTTCTAATTTGTCTGCTGCAGCTTGGTCTGCTGAACGTAAAGCATGGCCGTATGTGTC
The DNA here is from genome assembly GCF_042945595.1 of Psychrobacillus sp. L3. Classification (GTDB taxonomy): domain Bacteria; phylum Bacillota; class Bacilli; order Bacillales_A; family Planococcaceae; genus Psychrobacillus. The sequence goes on from NZ_CP168493.1 coordinate 368,321, forward strand.
CATTGTTATTCGTATATCAGAATGTCCTAATCGTTCCGCAATAATTTTTGCATGTACACCTTGGGCAATGAGCAAGCTCGCCGAAGTGTGACGTAGATCATGCAGACGAATATATCTAATTTCTTTTCTTTTGGCGAACTTGCTCCACCAATTGGAAGGGGATGAAGGATGTAAATGCGAACCGTTCTTCTGACAGAAAAGCCATTCTCTCTCTACTTCCTTCCACGTTTTAGATTTTAACTTTTCCGCTACCCAATGCTTACGATACTTCTTTAATTCTTCCATAACGGATGGTGGAAGTGTGACAAGTCTCCTAGAGGATCTAGACTTAGGTTCTTTAAGCAAGGGACCATCTTTCCCGATAACGATGGATTGTGTAATGTCAATTCGATTGTTTTCAAAATCCACTCTAGACCATTCAAGTCCTAAATTTTCTCCTCTTCTTGTCCCAGCAGTAATAGAAAGAGTCAAGAACATTCTCCAATGAAACGGCTCATCCTGGAGAGCGTGAAGAATGGCTGTCACTTCCTCAGCTTCATACACATTCACTTCTCTTTTTGCCTCGTGCTTATTCTTTGGCTTGTTAACACCTTCCATTGGATTTTTACTAATAACTTTCCATTGAGCGGCATATTTAAAAATACTCAGTAATGTTCGGTAGATGTCCTGTTTAGAAAGTAAAGTGAGTGATCCTTCTTTGCCATCTTTTCTTGTAAGGTTAGTTATTAGATCAAGCAGCATCATGGAATTAATTTCATCTAATGGAACGTGTCCAATTACAGGTAGTATGTGGTTATTTAGTTTAAATTCATGATTAGCCATTGTAGTAGAGGATAATTCTTTTTCTGCAAACTTTTCTTTCCACTCCTCTACAAATTTGGAAAATGGCATCTTCTCCGGGTTTATATATTCCCCTGAAAGTACTTCTTGCTTAAACTTCAAATATTCATGATCTAAATGTTCTTCCAGTTGCTTAGGAGTCATTTTCTTTGTGACTGTATACGTTTTGGTTTTCCGTGGGTACCTACCTTTTGCATCTTTCTTCTGGTAGACAGTGAAACGATAAGAATTATCTCCTCTTTTTTCAATGTTAGCCATCGGTTTCACTCCTGATTGTTGGAATAGTTAGGGGTATCTTCAAAGATCAGTTTTAAGATTTGGAGTGCTTTTTCTTTTTCGTGTTTAGATAAAATTCTTTTGTTTAAATATATATTTTCCTCCATAGTTAAAAGGTTTTCTAAATATAGAAATTGTTCTTTTACCTCTTCAGGTGATAATTCGGTTTCTTGTTTATCACCTTCAAGTTTCTGAAAACGTGGACGTTCGAAAGTTATTTTTACATTATTAAGCTTTTCTTCATCTTGTAATACTTGAAGTTTATTGATAAAGGCTCTCGAGATACCTGGTTGTCTCGTTAGCCATTCCTGTAAATCATCTACTCCTAAAATTTCACCAAGCGTCTTACTCCAATCTGCTAAAAAAGATGAATGATACAATTCTATATTTTCTTCGTTTTCTTTATAAAATTTAGTATCAACACTCATTTTTTTAGATATTTCTTCAATCGAAAAACCTCTGTATAGCCTTAATAGTATTAAGTAGTCGCTTGGCTTTGCGTAATTGCTAAAGTTTGTTAATAAAAATACTTCTAATTCTCTTTCAAATTCCTCATCCACATTTTCCAGTTTTCCACCTTTAAGAAAATAGTCCATATCATCAAGGTCATTTAAGTTTAATACGGATTTGTTAAAATATTGTTCTTCATCTTTATTTAGCGATCTATTTATTCTCCAAGCAGCTTCTCTAAAGCGTGAGATAAAAAATTTTTTTCCTTCAAACGAAATTTTTTCAATCATCGTTAGAAAAAAATCACTCTTCATATAGTCTTTGCTCTCATTAGTAGACATATGTCCTGCAACTCTCATTATTGCGAAATAATCGTATTCAAGAGCATCAGCGATCTTACGGATTACCTCTGGCGACGGTACTCCTCTATTGCCGTTCTCCACCTGTGAGAGATAAGAGTGGGAAACTCCTGCAGATTCACTTAAGGCACGTATAGATAGTTTTTGATTTGTTCTTAACTCTCTTAAAAATTTTCCGAAATCATTTTTCTCCTTCATATTATCCTCCTTACTAACAATTGTATACGTGTATATCATATCACGATAATCACAATTGTAACCAATTTTAAATATAACGGTTGCAAAATAAATAAATACAATATAAAATATAGTTAATCACATTTGTGAACATGGTGGTTACAAATTGAGAGGGGTGATGGAAGTGGAAAAGATAACTCTAGATGTTAAGGAACTGTGTAACCTGTTAGGGATTAGCCAAACAACTGCATACACAATGGTTAGAGAAAGTAGTATTCCTCATTTTCGAGTTAAAGGAAAAATATTATTTAATCGAAATGTGATTGAAGAATGGACACGCGAACAATCTTTGCAACATGAAATGGTGAGTAATTGATTTTCTGTAGTATCCAACTAATATAACTGGAGGTTGTTCATGAAAAAATTAAATATGTATTTTTTCGGTGAAGAAAAGTTACATCTAAGCGATGCACTCTATTTTTAGGTAACAATTTTTCTAAGTGTAATTATCACAACAATATCAATTTTTTAGAAAGGGAGCGGCGGCATATGAAAAAGTATCAAACATTCAACGAAAGCGTCCAACAATCAATTATTGAAGCGGATGCAATGGAAATGGGTGCAATGCTAGGTTATATCTTTGTGGATCTTGAAGGCAAAAAGGTAACGACAGCATATTTTGAAAGTGAAAATGATGGTGTAGTTTATCCACTGGATGCTACAAGTGAACTACAAGTCATCACACAAAACAATGTAGGAATTACTTATCACAGAATAACAGGACAAGACATCTACAATCGTAAAAATGATAGTGGAAACCCACTTTTTGCTGGGATGCGAGCGTTATACAAAACAGGGGGTAATAGAGAAATGAAAGAAAAAAACATGGTATTAGTAGATGTTAAGGAACTTGAAGAGATTTCATTAACTCTAGCTGAGTCATTAGGAGAAGATAATCCTTTAGTTTTAACGGTTGATGCTATGGAAGAGTTAGAGAAAGTAATTGAAAAAAGTACAGTTCATCCAGTAATAGACGATGCAGCTCTTCGAGGAATAGCAGAAGTATTGGATACAGCATTAAATTCTTGTGGACCATACTCTATCACAAAAACACTTGGAGTAATTGAAAGAAAAGAAGATATCACTCGTGAAGAGATGTTGGAATTAATTTTGGAAGATGCAATGGAAACCATTTATAAATTAGTTGGAGAAGAGGATGAAGAAAAAAAGCTCACTACTCACGGCAATGAGTAACGAGCAGCAGAACAAATAAATTAATACGTTCATTTTACTAAAGCAAATGAACATTATCAAGAAAAAGGTGAGGGGGTTTTTCCCTTCGCCACTTTTGGAGGAGGGAGGATGGGCGATGGCTAAATACAGAATGGTTTATACCGAGTTTTGGGATGATCCTAAAATCGTAGAAGAAATGACACCAGAAGATAAATTCTTCTTTCTTTATCTTTTAACAAATACAAATACGACACAAATAGGCATTTATCAAATTACAAAAAAACAAATGGCTTTTGATATGGGGTACTCACTAGAAAGCGTAAAGTCACTATTACAACGGTTTATCGAACACCACAAAATTGTTAAATATAACGACAATACCAGGGAAATAGCTATTAAAAATTGGGGTAAATACAACCTTTCTAAAGGTGGAAAACCAGTTTTAGATTGTATTAAATCAGAGTTGAAAAATGTAAAAGACGTTTCACTTATCATGTATATTTCTGAGCAAATTGAAAGGTCAGAGATCAAACTTATCTACGTATCGTATTACGACTCGTCTAACGATACGTCACACGAGTCGTCTAACGATACGTCACACGAGTCGTCTAACGGTAAGTATGACGATACGCCAACGATAAGTGGGCAAAAAGAAAAAGAAAAAGAAAAAGAAAAAGAAAAAGAAAATCATCATCTTCATCTTCATCTTTCTATAGGACAAGAAGAGTCTCGGGAAACTAAAAACACGATGATTGATGAAGGTTTCAAAAAGGTTATTAATTTTGTTGCTGATAACATTCAAGCAGTCACTCCAATTATCGGTCAGAAAGTTGAATATCTAGTTGATCATTTTGATACAGAGTTGATTATTGAAGCTTTGGGAGCTGCAGTATTAGCAAATGCTAAAAATAAAATCTCTTATGCGGAAACAACTTTAAATAACTGGAAAAACGAATTAATCACTAAACTTGAACAACTAACTGCCAAGCGGACAAGGGAAGTGAATGAAAAACAAAAGACATCCGCAGCTCAATCTAGTCAATCTTTATTCGAGCCTTCTGCAGAAACATTAGAACGCGAAAGACAAACTATGGAACGATTTAGAGCACGAAAAGAAAGAGGTGATTTCGATGATGATGAATATGAATTTGACTGATAATGATTTTTGGGAGAAATTCGGTAACCTTCGCCAAGAGGATTTATTTTTTAAAGTGCATCCAGAGTTGATTGATATTGTTTCTGAGGTAGAAATTAAGAAAACTGAATGCCCATCATGCAAGAAAGATGAAAGAGTTTCATGGGTTTGGGCTTTTGATGAAACCGAGTATGAAGAGCCTGTTCGCGATTTATGTAGAGATTGTGAGTTAGAAGCATTATCACTAGAAACTGGATACACTCTCAACGAAAAACGTAGAGCGGTAATTGATAAAGAATGGTATTTCATTAATGAGAATGAAGCTTCAGGCTTCAAAAACTTTGAAGTGCATGACGAAAAATCAGAGTTTGCAAAGAAGACAACAACTGAATATATCAAAAGATTACTAGCTGGTGAACAACTCAACCTGATGATGCTAGGTAAAACAGGAACAGGGAAAAGTCATCTAAGTAAAGCGATTGCAAAAACCGCGAAACATAAAGGCAAGAAGGTTGCTTATATAACAGCCATGCACCTATTCAACAAAATTAAGGGCACCTTCAACAACATACATGAGCGAAACCGATTTAACGAGCAGTTTAAAGCTTTTGATTTAATTGTTATAGATGATGTAGGGATGGAAACAAAGAAGGTTGCAGAAGTGTCCTGGTCTACCAGTGAATGGACGGAGCTCCTCAATCTAAGGGAAGGCAAATCTAATATTTGGACAAGCAACTTTGACGAACAATCACTAAGCAAGGTAATAGGCGACCGTACGTTATCACGAATGTACGAAAATACGATTTTCATAGAAAACTTTACCGGCGAAGATTTCCGTAGGAGAAAAAGAATAAACGTAGTTTGATGAGGTTGCTTCCCTTCCTCATCATCCTGGAAGGGGATGTTACATACATGTACAAAATGACTGATACAGAATTGCATCGGTATTTAAATGCAACAACAACTTATGAACGTTTATGCATAGAGCAGCAAGAAGAACTTGAAGAAGCTTATGAGAATGTATTTGGTACTCGAACAAGTTGGGATTACGAACAAGGAAAAATATATTCAGAGTCGCTAAATGTTGCGGATTATGCGATCTATTTAGTTGATCTAAAGGGCAAACATAAAAATGATCGTGAGCTTTGGGAACGTCGTATACGGGTATTTAAAAGAGCATTGTACTGTTTAACTGATGAAGAACAATTTATTTATAGAAAAAGTCCTGCAACCTTTAAAGATTACGAGTTATACCATAAGATCCTCGATACATTACGTAATTATTTAGAGGAAATTGTATCGACTATACCTGAGTTACAAGAAAAAGAGAAAAAGTTCTTTGAATCAGCAAGTGAAGCTAGAGAAGTAGCTAGGTATGACGCTAAAGTTGATAAAATGAGCATGTTAGAGCTTTTAGAGGATTCGGATATAAGTAGTCGGAAAGATATATTAAAGAATTTAAATCCAACCGATTCAAATGTATTTGAAAAATTTACTCGAGCAGCGTTTGCAGTATCAAGTAAAATTGCTTATTAGGAGGATTTCGTATGTTTATTATAAAAAATCATATAGATCTGTTGCAGAAGATCAGTTTTGTTAGATTGGCGATAAATCAATATGAAGTTGGTTTAGGTCAAATTGGTGAAGTTCATCCAGAGGCTTACAAGTTTGAAGAAAAGATAGATGAATTAAAAGATCTCCTGTTTAAGTATGAAGAGATAAGAGACCGAAATACTGAGAATATAAATCAATTTGCAGCATCAAGAATGGATTATAAGGTTGCTTGGTTGCATTATATCGATGGTTTAAATTACAAGCAAATAGCAAAGGTGTTAGGGAAAAGCTACGGTTATATCCGCGGAGTGGTTTGTGACACTAAAAAAAGAGAAAAAGAATTAAACCTCTCATTTAGGACGAACCAACCTTCGAACGCTTTATGTTTTTATCGGACACCTTAAAAGGGCAGTATTCGGCATTATCGGCAGCCTTAAAAAAGAGAAGTATAGTGACATTTGTGACACCCTAAAAAGAGTTGTTGGAGATTTTGGAGACCTAAAAAGGTTGCGTTGAATGTAGTACTCCGTTAGAAAGTCTTGATATTACTAGCTTTTGCAACGTACAACACTGAATTTCTTTTAGATTTATGAAAATTTTATATAGAGGTGAGGATATGGCTCAAGGTATCGTAGAACATGCGGTATATATGGATATCCAACAAATTAAAGACCTAGAGAATGGCACTTATCACGTTAAAAATACGTATAAAAGCGAACATTTTAAAGCACATAACGGCACTTTTCTGTTTGAAAATGGCCAAACAATTCAATGTAGTACAACGGAAGTCGGTTATGGGGTGCGGACGTGGTTTGAATGCCCATCGTGTTTTAGGAATACGAAGAGGATGTACCAAGCAAAGCGTAGTGATTTATGGAAGTGTCGAGAATGTCACAAGCTCGTATACGTAAAATCTCGTTTATCTGGCAATCAGTTTGAGTATGTTACGAGGCAGATCCGTGAATTACAACATGAACTAAAAGTATCGAGAGATAATTATTGGCCATGTTTCCCAAACTGCATAGTTGATGCTGATATAGAATGGTTACCAATAATCAAACCAAAATATATGCGTCAGAGCACTTTTGATGAGTTACGACTTAAATTAGAATTTCTGATTGCCGAAAGAGTACGCTTATGGCTGGCGATGGTCGGTTGATATTGACAATTACTTAGATATAGTAAGGCGAACGAACAAAGGTTCACCTTATGACATGTATTGTATTTGGTAATTAACAATTATTAAGGGCTTTTATTTGGGGGGAGACATGAAACTAACTGGAAAACAACAGAAGTTTGTTGATTATTATTTGACTAGCGGCAACGCTGAGGATGCGGCTAAGAAAGCTGGATATAACGCAAGAGGAAATACTACAAAGTTACTACAAAATACTACAATTCAAAAAGCCATAATAGAACGCAATATACAGATTGAGAGCGACAGGATAGCCGATATGGAAGAAGTAAAGAAGTTTTGGACGAATACTATGCGTAGTGATGAAAATGAGTTAAAAGATCGTTTAAAGGCTTCTGAATACATTGCCAAAACTAACGCAGCTTTCATAGATAAAGTTGAGACAAAAGGCGAGCAAGTTTACTCCATTAAATTACCGGGTGATCTTTCTGTCCTTTCAGTCGAGGAGTTAAAGGATCTTGAATCTACACTAACTAAAGCAGGCTACACTGACTGAGGTAGATAAACAAGAACATCTATAAAGAAAAATAAAATAGGGGTGAGTAAATGGGTAATGGATATGGCGATTTTATAAATAAGCAATTCAAGCAAGTCAAAGAGCCTAAGACCTACAAGACGACAGGCACCCAATATAATAAAGCACAGGAACAGGAGAGGTCGGCAATTCGCTCTCAACTTGCTAATGATATTGCCTATTGGTCGCAAAAAAGAGGCACCCCGATTGATACTTCCAGTAATCCTGTGGCTGTAGCTGAAAATTACTACAAGACACAAGAAAAACGAGCGGAAATCGAAAAAGCAGGACAAAAACGGATGAGTGAGAATGGCGGTAAAGGAAAGTACACCGCTGAAGACCGCTTAGCAGAATCCAAAAAGTATAGCGAAAAAGACCGAGTAACTTCAGCTAACGCGTATGAAAAAGAAATCGGTAAAACCCTTACGTCTGACTTTAAAAAGGGCTACAATTATTCAACTAATAGTGGAATAACTGGAAGTGATGTTCGTTTTGAAGCATTTATGGATAAGTTGAAGAATCAGAAAAATACAGTAGCTCAACAGTTAGCTCCTGAGTTTAATGTGAAGGAAGAAAAGAAGAATAACTTCCTTCAAAATCTTGGGAAGAAGGCTGGCCAAGGTGTAGATAAATCAATGGACTTCTTAGCTTCTCTCACAGTATTTAATGATTCTGGTTACAAACGTTCTCAGGAAGAGAAAAAAGCAAAAGGGATTGAACGCAGTGGATTAGATAGATTTGCAACAAGAGCTGCTAATACTGCTAACTTAGGAATCCCTGCACAATTACAGAAACGCGCTACTGGAGAGCAAGCGTATTACGCAACTCAACGTGAAGTAGGTCACGGTGGCGGCGCTGATATGGCAGCAGATTTACTAGGTTATTTAGCTCCAGGTACGACCATTGCAAAAGGTGTACGCGGGACCAAACTTGGGGCAAAAGGTGTTGAAGGTCTTCTAAAGAAAGGAGTTACCAAAGAAACCGCTAAACAAATCGCCAAACAGACCGCTAAGGAAGGTGCTGCAGTAGGAGGAATAATGTCTGGTGCTGAGATTGCCGGGCGAGAAGCTTTAAATCCGGATGATTATAACTGGAAGCAAAACTTAGCGCAATTTGGTTTAGAAACTGGAGCAGGAGCTGTTTTAGATCCAGCTATGACGTTAGGGATAGGTAAGTTAATTAGCAAGATTAAAAAGCCACCAACAGGAGCTAGTCCTGTGGAAAAATCTATTTTAGAAACATTAGCAGTATTACCATCTCCGCAAAAGGGGAACGCAATACCTGGTCCGCAAGCAAGGGAAACTGGAGAGCCGTTTCAAGGATTCCTTAAACAGTTATCATCGCCGTATCTAAGCAAAGAGTTAGCAGCTACTACAACGAAACAAAGACCAGGTTTAGAAGCGTTGAAAAAAGCTTTCAAAGGGCAAGATGTTCCAACAACTTCTAATATTGCAAAACAAGCTGATAGTACAAATATCGTTCCAAATAAATCAGAGATAGCGGATAAATTAACACCTGCAGCAGAAGCAGATTATACAAAAGGTGTTGCCGTAGAAACGTTGAAGGATATCAGTGGTTTTAAAGGTGCAACAAGTGATGTATATCGTATCTTTGATGATGTGTTTGGTAAAAATTCGCCTGTTACGAAACGTGTTCTTGGAGAACTTGATGCATCTAAATCAAGATACGTAAATATGCAAGAAACCCTACTTAAAGAGTTAGATGATAACATCGTAAAAGGGTTAGGAATCAAAAAAGGTAGCAAACTTTCTAGATACGTTCAAGATTATGGCGAAAAGAAAATGGATTTACCTACATTGAGAGAGAAAGCTCCTGATGATTGGGAGAAAGTTGTGGAAGCTGATAAATGGTTTAGGGCAAAATATGATTCACTTATTGATGAAGTTAATGCATCTCGTAAACTTGCGTATCCTAATAGTCCAGATAAGCAAATCCCTAAACGAAATGATTACTACCGACATTTCACGGAATTTACAAGCTTAACAGGATTGAAAAACATTTTTGATACACCGTCAGCTATTGATCCACATCTTGCTGGTACATCGGAATTTACGAAACCAGGTTCAAAGTATGCGGGGTTTATGCAAAGGCGAGGGTTAGGACCGTATAAAAGCGATGCAGTAGGTGGATTTTTAAACTATGTTCCTTCAGCTTCTTATGCAAAAGAAATAGATCCTAATATAAAAAATATCAGAGCTTTTCGAAGTGAGTTAGCTGACATTACGCAAGATAGTAGAAATCTAAATGATTTTATTGGCTATTTAGATAAATACTCAAATGATTTAGCGGGGAAGACTAATCCGTATTTGGATCGTAACGTTCAAGATATTATCGGAAGAAAACCAATGGCATTTCTTAATTGGATGAACGGTCGAGTAAAAACAAATACTATCCTTGGAAACTTGGCCTCGACACTTGCTCAAGTCGCTAACATGCCGTTAGGTTTAGCATTTGCTAAACAACATTCAGTAAAAGGCATTAGTCGGACAATGAAAGCTTTGCTAGACAATACAGAACCGATTCACCAATCTGCATTTATGAAAGAACGTTATTCTGATTCAATGTACCGTAAATTTGACCAACGATGGATTGAGCAACCACAAAAAATGGCTGAATGGCTAATTGAAACATCTGACCGAGTAGGTTCATCTTTCGTGTGGAATTCAGCTTATGAAAAAGGATTAAAACAAGGCGTGTCGAATCCTATTAAATATGCAGACGACAACACAAGAAGAATGGTTGCTGGTCGTGGTGTAGGTGAAGTTCCCCTATTACAAAAATCTAAAGTTGTTCAAATGGTTATGCCGTTCACTTTAGAAGTGGGAAATCAGTGGTATGTAATGAGAGATATGGTTAAATCAAAAGATTTTGTTGGATTACCTCTCATGCTCGTGGCGAATCACGTATTAAATAAGGCTATGGAGGAAATACGAGGGGATGCAGTGACATTTGATCCAATCGATGCGGTAAAAGAAGGGATGAACGACGGTCTTTCTCCTGCTAGAATAGGAGGTCGTTTAGGTGGTGAAGTACTGTCCAACATACCTGGTGGTCAATACTTAGCTGGTCTGTACCCAGAATATGGAGGAATAGGTGGGGTTAAAACTCCAACTAGGGCAGACTTATTCGCAGATAGAAACCCACAACGCTTTGGTACTGGTCTTGTTTTGAATAATGGAGTCACAGATCCACTCTTTAAATTGCTTCCTCCATTCGGTGGTAATCAGTTGAAGAAGACTCTTGGTGGATTAGAGGTCATGCAAAACGGAGGCTCTTTCAAGAAAGGTACAGGAAAATTAAGCGGATTACCTTTCATGGGTAAAACGGACGAACTTAAATTCCCTATTGAGAATAGTCCTGAAGACAAATTGAAAATGCTGTTGTTTGGTCCAAACGCTTCTGACAATGCTAGAGAATACTTCGATAACAAGCGGAGTCCTTTAGGGGTAAAACAAACAGAGGAGTATAAGAAAGCGGTAGACCGTGGCAAAGGTCAAGAATTCTACGAATCAATACTGAAAACCAGAAGTGATGATTCAGTGAAGCGTAAAATAAAAGAAATTGAAAAAGACAAAACACTGACCGATGAAGAACGTAGAAAAAGATTATTGAAAGTGTTAAAACTGGACGAATCTAAATAAGATATAGAAAGAGGTGATATATTTGTTTGATAAACTTAAAGCGTTTTGGAATATCATCGACTATCCACTATATATCTTGGTAGTAGTAGCTTTTATTGTCTGGTTAATATTTTCAATGCAATCAAAGAAAACAGCAACTTTAGACGATCCAACAGGGAACTCTAATATTAGAAAAAAATGGTACGATTTCACTTAATTAAATCCAACGGCACGCTCAATTTGAGTGTGCTTTTTATTAGTTTAAAGGTCATCCGTGATCATTTTCAATATTTTTGAATGATTATTTTTAGTATAGTTTGAAAAGGATTCAGTAAAAAAGATACAGAATACTGGAGGTAAACAAATGACATTACGCATTGCAAAAGGTGTTCCAGATTTATTAAAGTACCTCGAATCTAATGGGGTAGAACTAAGTTTATCTACCATTTATAGACTTATACGTAAGCGGGAAATACCTTTTAAACGAATTAATACGCAAGTATTACTGTTCGACTTGAACAAGATAGACAGATGGATTGTAGGAGATTTGGAGGGATATTAAGATTACGCTGGAGAGGCAAAGGATAATAACTAAATGGGGGAATTATATGAAACATTTCTACAATTCGAATGAAGTAATGGACTTGCTTTCACTCAATTCTTTACGTACATCCCAGTTACGTATACAAGCGATGAATAAAGAACTGAAAGATAAAGGTTACTGGATAGAGCGAGGAAAAGTACCCGTTCAATTCTTTCATGAAAAGTATCCTTATATTGAAAGGGAAAGGGTTTACTAAAAAAGGCTTGCACAGAATAGTGTAAGCCTTTAATTTATATTAAATCATACCGCTTTACCAACTTGACGAAGAATCTCAAGAAATAATGGCGACATTTGAACTAGTACATATCCTAATCCTGCTTTCATTATCATGTCCCAGGCTTTATCGCTATTATTGAACATGAATAAGAAACAAGCACCTACCATAATAACACTAGCTATAGGAAAGCTGATTGCTACCATTATTTGAAGAAGTGGGTCTAGTATAGTCGTGAGAACGTCTAGTGATTTATCTGCAATAAATCCTGTTGGAATCATTTCAGGTGAAGCCATATTAGTAGGGAATATAGTAGAAGCTTGTGCAAGAACATTGATAGGCTCTAATACTGTTACTGGTTCGATTATGGGTGCAGATACGGGGATAGTTGTTGTATGTTCAATAGTAGGATTAGTGATAAAGCGATAAATTGATAATCCGATAGCAGCAGTAATAGGAACACTTGCAGCGCCTATTATTGTTTTATTAGTAGCATAAGCATCTCCTGGTACACGATGACTATAATCCGTATATTCAGACTCAGGAACAACCTCAATTTTATGCTTGCGTTTAAACACTCTTTTTCCTCCTTCTATTTGATTTCATTGATTGTATATACTTTTGTTAGCGGTAACTCTCTACAAGCCTCCTGTAGTTGATTTCTCCTTAATTCAGATGTAGTAAGCCATACAATCGTTGGAAAATGCTCTAGTTTTTGTGCTAACAATCCGTTACCATGCAATTCTTTATATCGTGCTATTTTCATGCGATTTTCTGACATTGGTTGAGTATGGTCAACCTCTAAAAAGTGATAACGAAGACTTTTAGTGAATAAAGCATCGCAAATAATAGTTGCTTTGCCATCCGATACTTTCACCTCGTTTCGCCAGTCATGAGGGCAAGAGTAAAATAGATAGAATTCATTCCGCATAATCGTATGCTCAACGTGAGAACCCTTTTTACGTATCTTATTGCAATCAACATAGGCCCTGCCATTTGCGTTTAAATAGTAAATAAAATGATGTCCATCTCGAACGTGAATAAGGTAATCAGATAATGCGCTAATAACTCTGTTTGTATTGCGTTTGGATCCTAGATGAAAATAACGGTTGAGTTGGTCCCGTGTCATGAAATCAAACTTCTTCAATAACGATAGTATCGATTCCTCGCGGTTGTTTAATCTCCGTTTTTTCAATTATGATAGCCTCCTTTTTCTCGACTATATAAGGCATGATTGTATTCTGAATGATTTCTGGTGTAATAAGGGGTGTCTGTAGTATTTCACGCTTATCTGCGGTCATATAAATAGCACGGCCTTTAATTTGTGGAAGATCCTCAGCGCCAGTCTCGTCTAAAACTACTCTTGATGCAGTAGAAGATTGAACGCGAAACGATAATTTTGCATCTGAATTTTGCTTACATTGACGAGGAATAACATCGCCAGTAGGGTATTGAGTAGCTAATATTTGTCGGAAACCTAATCCAGCACCTAATCGTGCAATTTGACTCATTAACGTTTGACATTGTTGCTTCATCTTTCTTTCCTCTGAAGTAGCAGCCTCCGAAGGGTTTAACTCGCCAACTTCATCAATGATAATAAAATAGCGCTCTTTTATGTTGGCTTCTTGTACATTCTTTTTTCCTGAAAATCGCACTTTACTTTGTAATTCTCTCATTTGATCGTAAGCTGCTTGAAGTGTATCAATCGCTTCTTCTGGTTCATATGCAATAGATACTGTTTGTTTAATGTTTTCATAATCACACAGTTCAACTCCACCCTTTAAGTCAATGAGAAACAGTTTAACATGTTCTGGTTTACTTTGTAGAAGGCTAGTGATCATAGCATTAATGAAATTACTCTTTCCGTACCTAGTCGCACCACCTAAAACCATATGTGGTATTTTTTCGAAGTCGTGATATCTGAATGTATTCTTTTCTCTTGTCAGTCCTACAGGTATCTTCCACCCTGTACTTGGTTGAAAAGGTACTTGTGTAGGTAATGGCTCATCGTAAACTCTAATAGTAAGAAGTCCATCATAAGATAACTCTATTTCCTTCTTCTCAGCGAGTTTATTCGTCCACAGATTTTTTATACTGTCGATGATGTTCGAATCAATAGAGAGTGTTTTAAGGTCGCTTAGCTTGATGTGGTTTCTTCTATTGTTTAATCCGTCTTCTAGTATTCCCTTTTTGTTTTCATATTCTTCGAAACCCCGTCCGAGAGGTATTTTATATTTGTACTCCCATCCCCACTCATGCTTTTTCTTTCTAATCAATTGCGTAGTCAGTGTGTCTTTGCCATCCTTTACATTCAAACCGCTGAGCGATATAATTCGTTGGATTTTTCCGCTATCGTTTGTGGCCAAACCTTTCTTTTTTATAAATGCTTTCAATGCGATTCCACCCATAATTGAAGTCGTCAAAATTTCAAATATCATCGGACCGCACCTACCTTAACTCCCAACGCCACAGGGGTTCTATTTAGTATAAATAGTTGTGGCGATTGGGTAGTTTTAAAAAAGCAGATAAAACGTTTACCTATAAGGGAAGACAAGCTTCCCACATTATGTCTTAGGTTAGACACTAAATGGGACTTCAAACGGGCAGTGTTAAAACTCAATCATTTACCTCCGTTATTATATTTTTTCTCCATCTTTCAAATAAAAGTTTCCTTCATATTTCACTTCTAAAGCATTCGCGATATCCATTAATTCCTTTTCGGAAAAATTATCACGCTTGAATTTGTTGTAAAGATTTTGTGGTTTTGTATCTAATAATTCCGCGAGTTGAACTGCTGTCATTCCTTTCTTTATTAATAGGATTTTAATTTTTTCACTCATCGCCATAGTTACAACCTCCTCTATACGAAAGATTATACACTATCGCATATAACTTTAATAGTTAAAATGAAAGAAATAACACTATTAAGTGTTGACGATGTAACTATAACGTTATACTATGTAACTAATAAGTGTTATATGACAAGAGGGGAGAAGAAAATGAGAAAAATTAATCTTTATTTTTTCGGAGAAGAACTTGTCCATTGGTCAGATGCATGTTGGTTTTACGGAGTTATAACGGTATGTAGTGTTGTTACAGGATACGTAGTATTTAACTAAAAATAGGGAGATGGAAAAAATGACAACTATTAAAAAAGAAGTGGATGCAACTGTAGAAGAACTTAGAAGTCAAATGTTTCAACTGGATTCGAAAATAGGGGATTTGGAAAGTATTACGAATACTTTAAACGGTTTACGTGAATTATTAAGCGACATTAACGAAAATATGCAAGCCTTCCCTAATTCACTTGAAGGTACTAGCCAAATAAGAATTCAATCTCTTTTGGATTTATTGACTTATACAAATAAAGACTTGGAAATTCTAAATAAAGATATGGAAGAACTTCATACACCAATGTTTCAAAATGTATTCAAATTAACCTTTTTAGAAAAGGAGCAATAAGATGCAACCAGATCTAGTAACAAAATTAATATTTAATACCACCGTTTTTGTAGAATTCTCATCTGATTATGTAGATACAGTCATGGTTAAAGTATACGATCACGATGATGAAGAATATCAAGAAAGAACATTTCAATTAGAAATAGACGAAATTGATTTATTTATTTCAACGTTAAATTTGTACAAAAATAGAATAGCTGGAGGAAGAAAAAATGAATATTGATACATTGGAACTCTTTGACGGAGTAAAGAATGTAGAATTTACTGAACTGGCATATTGCGAAGGGGAAAACGCAGAATTGCTTGTATTCACTTTAAAGGAAGAAACGACCGAAGCGTGGAATGCTAAAGCCAGAAAGTTAAACACTAAAACGTTTATTGAAGCCTTTGGCAACAGTCCAGAAAATTATGATGAAGTTTTATCGTGGATCCATTCGTTGAAAGAAAAAGAAGTCCCTACCGCAGTTTAATTTATTATTTTATGACGTTATGACGGTACATGGCATTGTTCCAATGCCGTTTATACATGAATAATAATCTACCGAATTGGAGAAAGTGATTAGTAGTATAGGAGGGATGAAGAGCATGGAAAAACAAAAGCAAGTTATCGATTTGAAGCATTTCGTTACAGAGCTTAAAAAAATGTATGTTGCCCAAGGTGGAGACTTGGAAGCATCTGAAAAAGAAACACTTAGATTAAAGGAGGAAGTGAAATGACAACAATCATACGAAAAAACTCACTCACAGACGAGGAATTAAAAGTATTAGTAAGATTTGTAGAACTCTTTAGTGAACTGGCTCAAGATGAAGAAAAAGCCCCTGCAGCAACAGGAGCTTCTAACTTAACAAGTATAGCTTAATTACATTATATACAGTATACGGCATGTATCTGTAATTAAATTATAACCTAAATTAGGACTAGGGGAAATCGCCTGGTCCTTTTTTTATGAAATGAGCTCGAACCAGCTTAAGCACTGAATGCGTAGTATGAACACTTGAAAAATACTATGATAGTAAAAAAGAAAGGAGTGATGTGAAGTGAGTAAAAAAGAATTCCATAATGTAATAAATAGAAAAATGACTGCAGAAGAAGAGGAAGAGATGAATGCTGAATTAGTCCGCCAATATGAATTAACAAAAGGTGATATAGATTATTTTGATCCCTATGATTGTCCAAACCGTTATTAATATAGTTAGTTATTTTGAAAGCATCTCGGGCTGGGGTGCTTTTTTTATTAGCTCCCATACGCAACATATTTTTTCATATTTTAAGTGCTTGTGAGAATCATCGTTATTTTTTGTCGAGTTTTGTCGAAGATGTTCACTTTAATAATATGACTGGTATAGTTGAAATAACTATTTTTGATTTAACAAATTAAAAATAAAAATAAATTCAACTCTAGTTTGATATAGAAGATTGGAGGATACAATGGCAATACCAGACTTTATTGATAAATATCACTTACCTGATGGTGATCACGAATGTACAATGGAAGAAATTGAAGGGAAGTTTCTATTTTCTGAAATAAGGGAAACGAAATGGAGACAGTTCAAATCAATGTTGATTAGAATGGGCGAACTGGGAATTAAACCAAAAAAAGTATTGATAAACGGAAGTTTTGTTACAGGAAGAGAAGAACCGGGAGATGTCGATTTCGCCGCTCTTATTCCACCTGAAACAGTATTGGAAGCATTAGAAAATGCGGAAGATGATCATGACAAAAGTGGTATAGAATTATTTATGGGTGAGCAGAATCAGCTAGCGTTGCGTAATCTTTTTGGAGCGCATTTATTAATAGCTGATACTGAAGAGGCGTTTTCTTATTGGTCTTCTGTTTTTAGACGAGGCCTATCTGGGAAACTGAGAGAACCTGATCCGCTTAAAGATCCTGATTGGGTTTTACGTCCAGACTTCAAAGGAATACTTAAGGTGACTTTAGAATAGATTTCGATAGGAGGTGATTTTTTTGTCTAGAGATTACAACAATATTGTACAGACGATTGACGATCTAAAAAATGCTCAGAATAATCTTGCCAGAATAACTAAGGATTATAGTACTCAACCAAAATTACTTGACTTTTATCTTCCCTCTGCAGAGCATATGGTTAGTGAGGTAGAATCACATCTTAAGTATTTACTTGGAAAAGAAACTAATCTTTCGTTTGATACAAGTAGTGAGAGTGTAGAGCCGGAAATATGGATACGTTTAGAGGGAAAAAACTTTAATGGAAGAGGTCCAATTGCCACCATTGGTTCATACTTACAAAAATTAAATTCTGCAAACAAACAAGCAGTAAATCTATTAGGAAATATTCATGAAAGATTTGAAAAAGCTAGAGATTTATTAAGTAATTTAGCTTCCTTTGATTTAGTCTCTACAGCTAATGGAAGTTTGAAATTGGGCTTGATGAGATCTGAATTAGGTAACGAGTTAAATTATGAACAACTTAATTTGTTTTACGAAGAAGAACCTTCAGAGTTGGAGAAATCAGAAGACATAAAAGTCTTAAGAGAACTTTCATTGGAGGGCATGAAGTTAATAGCAGAAACAGTGGCAGCTGTGGATAATGATGTTTTATTCGATAGCTTAAAAAAGCAATATGGTGAAAAAGAACTTAAAAAGCTAATTCATTATACAAAAGAACTTGTTCCAAGTGCAAGATCAGCTTTCGATTCAGTTTCATTCGAAGCAAATAATATTGATGTTCCTTTTAATACAATAAAAGCAACTAAATCAACTCGAAAAGCACTAGTTGAAAAAGAAAAAACTTTAATGAAAGAATCCATTTATATAAGTGGCGAAGGATGGATTAGAGCTATTGATATTGACGGATTAACTGGGAAAATTAGACCACTTCATTATAAAGATGTAACTTTACCTGAAATAGATTGCATATTCTCTGATGAAAAGTATGATTCAAGTAACATTGCTATCATATTAGATAAGTTTGTTACTGTAAAAGGATTTTTAATATTCAACCAGCATCAAATACCCGTCAAGTTTGATATTGAAGAAATTATAACAGAAGAAGCACTGGCGATTGAAGAAGATTGAAGCATCTCTCAAGAGGTGCTTCTTATTTTGCGTTAATAACTACTAGCTTGCAAGTATACAACTGCTTTAACATTGAATTAATAAATAATTTATTGGTGTTAAATTGGTGTTAAAATCGATGTGAAACGATAATAATCGCTATAAAATCAGCATAAAGAATAGTATTAAAACAACGATTAATACGGAGTTTTGAGCTTTTTCCACCACATTTGAGGAGTGGTGGTTTAAAACTTTCTTATTAGAGTACGGCAAAGGCGGCTTACTTAATTTAACTATTTAAATGACTGGTTTCCATTGGGAGCCGGTCTTTTTGTGTATATTAACTTTCTATTTGAGTTAATTTCATAAATAGCATTTAATTATTAAAACACGAACAATACTCAATTTGTTGATTGGAGCGACAGGCAGCGACTCCAGAGGGATGAGTTGAGACAGATGAGCCGTTACAAACGACGCGAATGCGGCGGTGATGGCCCATCGCTTACACCGCGGAAAGCGTCTGCCTATAGCGGAAATCATGTTAGTTTATGATGAATATATTATACATATCCCATTTCCCTTTAATATTGTTCGTGTTTTATGCTCTAAATTTGAATTTTGAAATTTATTCATTTGTAGAAACTTCAAATAAGATATTTATATAATAGAAGTTTCACATATGTTCCTATATAATTTAGAAAATATAGATTTTATAGGTCGGAAAGGGTGAATAGCTTGTTAAACGAAGTTAAAGAAGGCATTTGGTCAGGACGTACCGATCATAAGGAAAATAGATCAAGTTTTCGATATCACCAAATTATTGAGTTGTCCAAAAGAATGGATGATTACAACTCTAGCGAGGAAACTTGCGTTATTATAGGTTTTGAAAGTGAAGAAGGAGTACGACGAAATAAAGGAAATATAGGTGCTGCAAAAGCTCCTGATGCTCTACGATCAGAATTAGCTAAATTACCATGGAAAATGCCTATCCAAAAACATCTTGCAGACATTGGAACAATTGCGTGCAGAGATGATAAATTGGAAGAGGCACAGGTACAACTTGGGAAAGTTGTCGCTAATATTTTGAGTAAAAAAATGATACCTATTATTTTTGGTGGTGGACATGAAACTGCTTACGGACATTATCTTGGTGTACGAAACTATTTAGGAAAAGAAGCAAAGCTAGGGATTATTAATATTGATGCCCACTTTGATTTACGTTCATATGAAGAGCAAACTTCTTCTGGCACTATGTTTAAGCAAATACTAGATCAGGATGATAATAGTAGCTATTTCGTTGTTGGCATTCAACGTTACGGAAATACACAAGAATTATTTGACCAAGCGGATGAATTGGGAGCTAATTATATCTTGGAAGAAAGTATACATATAAGCGAAATAGATAATGTGAACGCAAGAATCAATGATTTTATAAACCAACAAGATTATATAATGCTTACTTTATGTACAGATGTACTGAATGCTGCATTTGCGCCAGGTGTAAGTGCTCCATCACCATTTGGGTTGGATCCAAGTGTTGTACGGTCCATTATTCGAAATGTCACTACCAATAAAAAGACACTTTCCTTTGATATTTCGGAAGTTAATCCTTCATTGGACGTAAATAATCGAACTGTAAAGCTTGGTGCATATTTAATAAACGAAGCCATTACATCATTCTTAGACAGGGATTGAGCGAAAGTAGTTTTTAGTGAGTAATCATTAATTTTCTGGCCATCATAATATAAAAGCGAAGAGCTAACCAAGCCCTTCGCTTTTAACTTTATTAAGCCCAAATTTTAATGCAACGAGTTTGCGCAAGAGCTCTCCACTTTAAATAATGGCGGTATGTATATCGAAATCTACAATTCAGTGTCGTCCAAACCCGATTGAAATTGAGAAAGGTTTGATGGAAAACTTCTACATTCAAGATTTGCATGAAAAGTGCTAACATAGATAAGTTGAACAATATATAAATGAAAAGGAGGCATGTCGATGCGAAAAGAATTAGCCAATATAGAAACGATGCGATGCAATCTGATTATAACAAATAAGGCTCGCGCGGGAATTCTAGAATTGTCCAAAGATGAGCATGCCTTTTTTAAAATGCAAGAATCCTTTCATATACATATAGAAAAGCGTCCAGTTAATTCTCACGGGAATATATCCCTTTCCCTTTATTTTGATAATGAGATAAATCAGATACTAGCAGAAAAATTAAATGGTAAAGTTGCAGTGATGGAATGCGTTTTACAAAACGATGGTTTACTAGCAACGGGCTTTTATATAAGAGGATCCAAAGTTCGAGTTCGGACAAATAGACGTCTACCGGTAAATTTGAAATTCATAACTGCTCGGAATAATGGTGCAGGTTTCCCTATCCAATTACATGCAAAAATTCGTGAATTACCTATAGCAGAGGAACGATCCGAGTATGTGAAGAAACGGATTTCTAGTTGGGAAGGGTATTTGAAGATTCAAGAGCGCAATGCGGATATTGCAGACATTACAACTGCTTACTCAAGAATGATTTTAAATGAAGACTTTAATAGAATGACGCTTGTGGGGTGTAACTTAGACGGAAACGAGTGGAATAAAATAAAGAACCTTAGTGTAACTTTGAAGGGTTTTCAAAATGACATTGGTGACGTTTTAAAAGTTGATCGCAATAAAAAAACGGTAGAAATCGAGCTTAAACCAAAGCTCAGAGATATGGCAAGAAAAAACCAGTTAAACCCCAGAACGAGGGAAGCTGTATTCAGCAACTTTGCGACGCTAAGCCAAATTAGAAGACTTAGAAAAGGATTTGAAGACCTTCAAAATGGCCTGGCGGCAAATGCCAATCTTGAAAAGATATTATTTGAAGATAGACCAACAATACGTATAACAGATAAGCGTAAGGGGTTGGTATTCCATAATCAGTTAAATGAGTTCCAACAAGAGGCAGTTATAGGGGCTATGTCTGCCAAAGATTTATATGTTATTCAAGGTCCTCCCGGAACAGGGAAAACTACTGTGATATCTGAAATTTGTCAACAAAATGCAAAAGCAGGGCTACGTACTTTAGTTGCTTCCCAGTCTAACTTGGCTGTTGATAATGCCCTTAGTAGATTACTTTCAAATAAAGACATACGTATATTACGGTTTGGTCGAACAGAGAGTATCGAAGAAGAGGGAAAGAAGTTCATAGAAGAAAACGTAGGACAATATTGGAAAGATCAAACATTAAGTGTATTACAACATGAAATAGAATCTCATTCCATAAAGGAAGGACAACTAGAAGAAGAAATCGCTAATTGTAAAGTACAAATAGAAACTCTACAAAATCAATTAATTTCCTTACAAGAAGAAATAAAAAGGAAAGATGCTGCCAAGATTGAACATGGTTCTAGAATGGAAGAGATAAAGAAGCTTAAAAAAAAATTAGTTCTTCTAAAAAAAGAACGAGAAGTGCTTGAAGATACACGAATGACTCTAGAAAAATCTTTCGAAGAACTATCGAAGGAAATGACTACGATGGACAATTTCCTCCAGTCCAATCTGACGAGCCCAGAAATAATTGAAAAAATGAATCAATTAGTTTTAGAAATCGAAATGTCTAAAGTTCAGCTATTTTATCAACAAACGATACAAGAGATTAGAACTGCAGAAGAGATATTAAATGCAACAAGACACGAATATCAAGCTGTGCAAATAAAAATGGAAGGCTTAGAACAGTTTTTAATTGAAATTCCTTCCGTTCGCAAATTAGATTCCTTGAAAAGCTATATGACCCAAAATGATATACTGCCGTTTTCCATGTTGGAGCGACAAATAGCAGAGTTGGACCGTTTAATAGAAACGATTCGGTCTTTTGAGGATTGGGAAGAACTAAATAAACGACTTTTGTCAGCTATTGGATATATAGAAGGTTTATTGAAAGAGAATCAGGTATCTTTAGAAAATGTAAAAAATAATGTGAATAGCCAAGGGATTATTTTTGATTCGTCTTATTCTGTGAAAGAAATTCATCAATTCATCGACAGTATGAAACGATTATTAACTTCGGGAGAAATAACAATAGAAAAATTAGAAGTGTATTTGGAAGGGTTAAATGTAAGGAAGAAATTTGTATGGAAGCAAGGAGCAATTTTGGCAAAAGCAAAGTCGGATTCTACTGAGAAGTTCCAAACGATAAAAGTTGACATGACAGAGCAAATAAAGAAAACAATTTATCAAATAGAACAAAACAGAAACTTATTGAAAAACAATGGATTTATCCAAAAAGAACAGTTGGATTTGTTAATAGAAAGAAGCGTTGAAATTCGGAGACAATTAGGAAATATAGAGAATATTCCACAACTACCTCACTTACAATCGGATATACAGCAAAAAGAAAATGCATATAATCACTTGAAGAAAACGGAAGAGACAATCACCCAATATGTAAGCCATCTAGAAATTAAAAAAAATAATGCGGAAATCACAGCTGAAAAACTGGAAATGTGTATAAAAGAACTTCAAGAAAAAGAGAATGAAAGTAAAAAAGTGAATTCAGAAGGTCTAGAGCAAGAAAGACAAGTTAAAGCTTTAGAAGAAATAATGAAGCAGAATCCTGAAGAAGAGCATGAAAAAACATTAACCGAATTAACGCTTATATCAGAAAAGATAGGCTCTCTTACACACAAAATAGAGCAGTTACCAATTACACATTCTATCCAAAACGAATGGTTCTCTTTACTAAAAGAGGCAAACGACCATGATTTGGATGAAATTCGAAAACTTTATGTTAAACACGCAAATGTAATTGGGACAACTTGTGTAGCATCCGCTAGGAAAGAGTTCATGGACAATTATCCGACTTTCGATGTCGTCATAATCGATGAGGTATCGAAAGCCACTCCACCTGAATTACTCTTGCCTATGTTAAAAGGGAAGAAAATTATTTTAGTAGGCGATCATCACCAACTCCCTCCTCTAGTTGGAGAAGATACACTAGATGAAACACTTAAAGCAATTTTGGAAGAAAGCGATAGTTTCGAGGAAAAGGATGAATTGAAGAAACTGTTAAAAGAATCTTTATTTGAACGACTATTTAAAAACTTACCAAAAAGCAATAAAACCATGCTTGCCATCCAATATCGAATGCATGAAAGTATTATGGAGACGATTACCCCATTTTACGAGGAAGAAAACTATCGCCTGCAATGTGGTTTAGTGGATTCCGATTCTGTTCGTGACCATTTACTTGAATCTAATTATGTAAAAAGAAACGATCATCTTCTATGGATCAATATGCCGAACGAACCCGCTTATTTTGAAGAGAAAGTAAAAGATGGGAAAAGTCGTTTTAACCAAGCGGAATTAGACACAATTCGAGACGTTTTAATTGATTTGGACAAGGCAACCGAAACCGCCAAAAATGAAGGACGAATGAGGCAAGATGAAAGAAAGAGCATAGGAGTAATTAGTTTTTACGGTGAGCAAGTAAAAAGGATAGATAGACTGATTCAACAAGAAACTAACTTAAAGCATTTAACTTTCAGAACTGGAACAGTCGATAAGTTTCAAGGTATGGAAATGGATGTCATCCTATTGAGTATGGTTCGGAATAATAAAGATAAAAATGGTGATATTGGGTTTGCAAATGATTATAGACGTTTAAATGTAGCGTTATCCCGAGCAAGAGAATTGCTCGTTCTTGTAGGAAGTGCGGACATGTTCACTGAGCGGACGAAACTAAAAGATTCAAGAAAGATGTATGCACGATTGCTCGATATTGTTAAAAATAAAAATGGTTTCCGAGACCAAAAACTAATGAAGTTGACTTAGGAGTATAAGAACATGCGTGATTTGGAAAAGAGATTAAAAAAAGAACTGCAACAAAATATAAAGGTAAAAATCATGCATTCCGCTATGTGGAGTATACCGATCCATTCGGTCGAAGCTGAATTCATTGCAATGAAGCGGACAAAAATGGATGTCCTTATGAAAATGATACTTATTACTTTTCAAAAAGCTAAAATTGCAAATACAGAGGAACTAAGTGAGTTGTTACTTGTGGAGCAGCTCTTCATTCAAGATTTAATAGAGATTATGTTGAAAACTCGCCTCATAGAGAAAAATGAGAGCATATATAAATTAACCGATAGAGGATTTCAACAATTAGAAAACGGTGTATTTGAAGAAGAGCAAGAAGCAGAGTCTCAGAATGTTCTCTACAGTCCTAGCCATGAAGCATTTTTAAAAGGCGTATTAAAGGAGGCTCCTGAGGAACAGCTCGACATTTATCGTTACGTAAAAGAAGACTATTTGGATGAAGAACTATCTTTTGAAAACGAGTCAATCATTCATGCACTTCAAGGGAATGGCTTGGAAAAGGAAGAGGGAGATGTCCAAACTGTTATCTCTGAAATTGTCTCGACAACCGATTTGTTTATAGAGGATGTCCCTTGCGTAGAGATTATCCTTTATAACAAAGAAGAGGACATCATCTATGCTCGTGTCTGGAATACATTACTAGAACGTTGGGACGAAAAATTAGAAACCCAATTAAATGAAAAAGAACGATTAGTATGGAGAAAAGCTTATTTAGATTGATAGTTGGTAACGAATTTATACTAAATGGCAGAGTTAGACGAATTTTCTATGAAGAAGGAAAAAATGTTGTGCGTACAGAATAAGTAATCTTATAATGAATATAAACTTTGAATTACAGTAAAGGGGGATGAATTAATGACGACTAAATTTAGTAAAGTGCAAGAAGTTTTGGAAAATTACAAATCTGCTATTTACGAGAAAGATGTTGAAAGATTTTTATCTACATATTCTTCTGATATACATATTTATGATTGCTGGGAAAACTGGGAAAGTATTGGTATTTCCAATTGGCGAGAAATGGTGAAAGAATGGTTTAAAGGATTAAGTGAGGAAGGTGTTTTACTCAAAATAGATTTTAATGATTTAGTAGTAGAGGAAAGTTCGAACATGGCTTTTGTTCGCTGTTCTATTAAGTTTGCTGCTCAAAACGAATCAGGAGAAATACTTCGTCAGACGACAAATAGATTCACATTCTGTTTAAGAAGAGTAAATGAATCTTGGTCCATTATACACGAACATTCATCGTTACCAATAAATATAGAGACTGGGAAGGGTATTTTTAACTAAAAGTAAGAACGCACCTAACTTGTTCAACTAAAAAGAGCGTTAATCCAAGAAGAGTGAACTCAAATCTTATAGTAATAAATAACTGTAATAAAAATCCTAATCGAAAATTTTTTAAAGACTTACAAAAATAAACTAAAAGAGGAGAAATAACGATGCTAAAACAATTTTGGATTAACTTGCCGGTAAAAGACATCAATAAATCAAAGGAATTTTATAGAAAAGTTGGATTTGCTGTTAATGAACAACATGGCAATAGCGAACAAACGCAATTAATCGTTGGGGATAATAATGTAGCTGTCATGCTTTTTCCAGAATCTACTTTCAAAAGCTTTACCAGACATGAAATTGTTGATACAAAACAAGCTACTGAAGTTTTGCTATCCGTTGATGCCAATAGTAGAGAAGAAGTAGATATATTGGCAAAGAATGCAGTAGATGCTGGTGGTATATTATTTGGAGCGCCTTCAGAGATACAAGGATGGATGTACGGCTGCGGTTTTACTGATTTGGATGGTCATCGGTGGAATGTGTTGTATATGGATATAAGCAAAATGCCGAAGTAATGAGATATGGATATTTAATTAATGGGTGCTTGAATTTCAGAAGGGTCGCTGCGGCGATCCTTTTTTCGAGGAATAAGAAGTATATAAATCTTTATGTCATGAACAGGTTGATTTCCGCTGCAGGCGGATTCTTACCAGGGGCATACATCAAGCTGATTCCTTCGCTTAGTCCAGGGTCTTGATTTGCTTGATAATCCCCTCCTGGGAGTCGCCGCCTTCCGCTCCAATCAACAGTGCATATAATAAAGACAATATGTTTCGTCGGAATAATGAACTGATACTTTCCTTTGTTTATCAATAGGGCAAGTGGGAGTAGAGAAAATTAGGCAGTATTTATGGATAAAGAAGAGCCGAGCGTGCGAAATTGTCTTCGTCCGCTTTTAAAAGAATAGGAAAGCATCTTATCTCTTTTTATCCAAACCAAATGCATCATGTCTTTACAAATTCCAAGAGGGCGACGGACAAATGTCCGCCACAAGATTACCGAAAAAAAGGGGAACGTGAAGTGACGCGGTCACTTCACGTTCCATAACTCTAACGGTAATAGTGTAGCCTATGTTTCGTCCAAAGCACTCTGGAAAAGGTGAAAACAAGATGCTCTCAAAGGACGCTTGCGCATTTCTTAAGTTTTATTTACGTAAAAGACCAATAAGTGAGTAGCTTGAGGCCATTTTACATTTACATTAATTAGTGCCATTTTGCTGTTTGTAATACTCATCAATCGGTATAAATAACCCTACCCTACCGTACGTATCATGATCCAACGTAGCAAAAACTACGCCTATGACTTGCCCATTCGTATTCAAAACAGGGCTGCCGCTATTTCCCCGATAAACGGGAGCCTTCATCATAACGACGGGTTCTTCCCAATCGCTTAACTGAATATAATCTATAATTTTTCCTTCATTTGCAATACCTGTAAAACTTAGTGGATTACCGATAAAATAAACAGGTTCGTCCTCTTCAATGGTCGTTTGTTTTGCTAGTTCCAAATAGGGCAAGTCTTCCCCAGCAATTTCTAATACAGCGAGATCGACAGATGGATATGCACGTATAACATTAGCTTTGAAACGACGGTCATCTGGAAAACCAACCGTTACCGTCTTGTGTCCTTCAATGACATGATAGTTAGTTAAAATTGTTCCGTCACTTGAAATGGAAAAGCCAGTTCCTTTGCTGCGGTCTGTTAAAACAACGACAACCGCCTTTTTATAACTAGTAATACCTTCTTGAGATGATAATTTCGCAGAAGTTTTTAAAAATTCAACGGCTGGAATGGAATATACAGAAAAGATAGCCGCAAATGTATTAACGAACAATATGGTTGCCATCAGGTAGAATATCCATTTAGGAAAAGGCCGTTTAGACTTTCGCCTCGTTTTTTCTTGAGCCTCTTTTAGAAGAGCCTCTTGTTGAGCTGCCAATACAAATTCTAAAAATTCTTCATCTATTTCTTCCTCAATATTATCGGTTTTACTTTCGTCCTTATGCTGTTTTTCATTTGGATCCATTCGCACACATCCTAACTGTATAACACATATCTTTACATGTATTATACACAAATGGAAGGGAACAGGGTTTACTTATCTATTAAAACAGCACTAGAAGTCTGATATATCAATATGTATGGAGCAGGTTGGGGCACGGGAATTATGCCCCAACCTGATAAAGTATCAATTAGTAAGATTTTTCTTCTTCGCTTTTTTCTCGTTGATTTTGAGTCATCTTTCCTTGCTTTGGTTTCAAATTTCCTAACTCAGCTAATTCCAGAGAAATTTCTTCTTTCTTGCTACTTGGATTTTTAGCCATGGACCCCTTATTGTTGCTAGCTCCTTGATGATTATCTCTTGTCAAAATAAAACCTCCCATCTAAACTATTTTGATGCCTTTTTAACATGGTTCAAAAATAATTAAACATGTATGCAAATTTAAATTAAATAATTTACATCATCTCTAAATGACCATTTTCAAGAGTTACAACCTTCTTCAAACTATCTTTAGTAAAAATAAAAGTCCATGGCATACTAGTATTAGGCTGGATTATAAGCGCTTGAAGTGTAAAAATATTTTCGGCAATAGTTACATCGTTTTCTCTGTATATTAATCTTGTTTTATGAAAATTAAATGCCTTTTGAGTAAAGTTATGGACAAGCACCGTAATTAATAATTCTCCTTTATGGTTAAAGGCTTGCCGTATAGGTGATAGAAGGACATTAGGAAGATTCATCCTACTTGTTTCAAGAAAAATCTTCTCAATTTCTTTTCGATCTTTACCAGATAAGGCTTTATCCCATGACTTTTCAAACGCAAGTTTTTGCAATTTCAAAACCTCCTCTATTCAGAAACATTTTATCATAGGTACACGTCTATTCATGTTTCGAAAATATTAAATGCACTAATAAAAGATGAAATAGATGTTTGTAATAATTGAACTTCAATCTTTTTTACTTAATAAGACTAGTGCTAAGTGTGGCGATACATGTGTTGTCCTACCATTTCTAAGCATATGTTAATTGGAAAGGAGGGTACTATGAGTGACTATGTAAATCTATTTCAAAACTTTTTACCTCCAACTGCAACGATTCTTGAATTACCGAAGAACCAAGAGAGACCGGCCGTATTGGTTGCTGATATAGATGGGGATCATATAGAAGAAATAATTGGAGCATATAAATATGAAGAGCAAAATTATCTTTTGATTTTAAAGATAATGAATGATCAATGGCTTCCTTTAATGCATATTAAAGGAAGTGGATATGGCATTACGGATTTAATGGCAGCACCATTAACGGAGAATTGGATAAATACTATCATTGTTGGTTGGCAAAAAGGGAGTATGTGGTCGGAATTGGACCTTTTGCAATGGACGAATAAAGGATTTGTACGATTACCTACGAACAATATGGTCTATAGTAAATTGGAAACAGAAGACATGCCAGGCCAGTATGGACAGGATGGACAATATGAACTTGCAATATGGCTTCATGATACGGGTGAAGCCTATAAAATAGACATATATCGTTTTAGTGAAGGAAAGTTTGTTCAAGCAAAAGATGTCTATCCATATTATTTTAAAAAAGTCGAAGATTACTACGAGAAATTATTGCAAACAAATGATTTTTCTTTTTACTGGTACTACTTATCTGATGCGCAAAAGAAGACAGGCGATCTGGAACAGAGTCTAAATTCAATTGAAAAAGCACTGGCATTTCGTTTGCCGTACCCATCAAGAGAATTGTTATTAGATATAAAACAACAGGTTTTAAAACTCTTAAGTGATGCTAGTTCTGTCAATAAAATTGTAATCGACAAAAAAAGAGGCGATGTGACTGGTGATGGTTTCCTGGATACCGTTTACCTTACAGGTGAAAAGACAAAAGGAAGTCCTTTTTGGCAAAAGATTACCCTAGAAATTATCAATGAAAAAACTAATTTATACGAAACCATTCCTTTAAAAGAGAATGCAGGATATAACCCTACGATATTACTTGGTGACTTTACCGGAGATCGTGTAGACGACATACTTATTGTCATCGATACTGGTGGTAGCGGCGGCGCAATATACGCATACGTATTTTCTTTCATAGATGGAAGTATGCGACAAATATTTGATGCGGATGAATATAATGAACACACCAAGTATGAAGTCGATTATCAAAACCAATACAAAGTAACGGTCATAAGCTCTAATCCCAAAAAGAAATATATACTGGACTTAATGTATAAAGGACAGGAATACTTATCCGAAATTTATAACGAGAATGGAACACTGAAAAAACCGATAGAGGGATGGGTAGATCCAATTGGAGGACTTTATCCAATTGACTTTGCAAGGGATGGTACTTATGAACTGATGGCTTCTCAAGAAATCGCAGGAAGATACCATGCGGATGGATTAGGATATGCAGAAAATGTATTAAAATGGAACGGTCATACATTTGTAATGGATAGACAAAATGTATCCATCTTTGGCAAGGATTTACCATCGGAATAGGATTTAGAATTGCTGCAAAGTCATAGGCTATGTAGCAATTCTTTTTTTACTTTGAAGTGCTTTGTTTTTTTTTGCATGTCAAGTAGAATACATAATATTAAAAAAGAGTATTTGACAATTTTGTGAACTGCGTGAATAATATATAGAAAAGGAGGATGGTTTCAGTGGAAAAATATAAGAATATGTTAAACGCTACAAGATATGTAGGTGGCA
This sequence comes from Psychrobacillus sp. L3, assembly GCF_042945595.1. Classification (GTDB taxonomy): domain Bacteria; phylum Bacillota; class Bacilli; order Bacillales_A; family Planococcaceae; genus Psychrobacillus. The sequence continues at coordinate 398,926 of NZ_CP168493.1, forward strand.
CATTACTCTCTATAGGAATAGCTATCTTCTTATACGGAATTTTTATTAGCGAATATAATGCTGTTATCGGTGTCGGTATTGGCACAGTAATGGGTGCTGTTTTTATTTTTTTAATTGGTCTGTTTCTAGTAGCTTCTGAAGAAATGGTGGTAAACTCTCGAAAATCTAAAAAAGAGAGCGCCGTATAGACGCTCTCTTTAAGTGTTTATATTTACATATCCCAAACCATTGCCATTAATGTTCCGAAAATGGTAATTAGCGCAATAAGTAAACCATAATATACGTTTGCATAAATAGATTTTTTATCATTAGTCTCCCCAGCATGCATAAATACAACTAGTTGAAGACCGGCCTGTATAAATGCTGTTAAAAGAAGAACTGTCATACCTACTGCAAATGACATATCAGTAAAGTAAACTAAAAGTGCCACTGCAGTAAGAACTAGTGAAGCGACAAAGCCCATTACTTGTTTTAAAGGGAATAATTCTTTCATAATTACATCATTCCTTTCAAGTAGATGAAGCTAAAGATGAAAATCCAAATGACATCTAAGAAATGCCAATAAAGTGAGAAGATAAATGATTTATTGGCTGTTTCAGGAGTTAAACCACGTTTTTTAATTTGTAATAGGATAAATAATCCCCAGAAGAAACCAAATGTTACGTGCAATCCATGTGTTCCTAATGTAGTTAACAGGATAGCGGTAAATCCGCTAGTTTGTAGTGTTGCACCTACATGAACGTAGTGAATGAACTCAGAGACTTCAAAGCTTAAGAATCCTGCACCAAGAAGAAGTGTGATTAAAAAGAATATCATCGTCGCTTTTTTGTTGCCGATACGCATGGCATGAATTCCAAGACCAATCGTAAAACTACTAGTTAATAGTAGGATTGTTTCCATTAATACTGGTGCAATTTCAAAGATTTCAGCTCCAGTAGGACCATTGCCGGTTCGATGAACCATTGTAAAATAGGTTGCGAAAAGTGTTGCAAATAGCATTATTTCCGCACCAAGGAAAATCCAAAAGCCTAAGACTTTTAAGCTATTTTCTTCCGTACTATATTCCAGTGGAAGCGAGTTATCTACCTTCATTTTTTAGCACCTCGCAATTTTGTTTCAGTTTCTTCAATTTCTTCGACAGAGATGTATCGTCCGTGATCTTTCTCAAATGACCGGTAGGCAAGACAAGCTAATAACCCAATTAACGCAATAATGGCGATTGGCCACATGCTGAATACCATTGCAAATCCAAAGACAAAGAAGATACAGCCCATTATGAATGGTAATCCACTATTATTTGGCATATGAATCTTTTCAAGTTTACCTTGGAATAATTCATGACCATTCTTCTTAGAATCCCAAAATGCTTGAGTTGAATTAACTTTTGGTGTAATCGCAAAATTATACTCTGGTACTGGCGTATGCGTTGCCCATTCAAGAGAACGTGCATCCCAAGGATCATTACTAATATCCCTTGAAGCATAACGAGTACTATAGTAAATGTTGTATACAAGTAAAACAAAACCTACCGCCATCAAGCCTGCACCGAAGAATGCAACCATATTCAATGGACCAAACCCTGTTGATTCGGAATAAGTATACATACGACGTGCTTGACCATCTAAACCAGTAATATACATTGGAATAAAGGCTAAGACAAAGCCGATGGAAAGTAACCAAACTGTCCATTTACCGATTTTTTCATTCAACATGAAGCCAAACAATTTTGGCCAATAGTAAGTGAGACCTGCAAGCATCGCATAAACTACTCCCGGAATGATTACATTGTGGAAGTGAGCTACTAAAAACATCGTATTATGATATTGATAGTCAGCTGACGACATTGCAAGCATAACCCCTGTAACTCCACCTAATGTGAATAAAGGAATGAAGAGTATAGAGTAAAGCATCGGGGTAGTAAATTCAATTTTCCCTTTCCAAAGCGTAAACAGCCAGTTAAATATCTTAACTCCGGTAGGAACGGCAATCGCCATTGTGGTAATCGAGAAAATACTATTTGATACTGGACCTTGACCCATCGTAAAGAAATGGTGGGCCCATACAAAAAATGATAATAGAGAGATAACAACCATTGATGCAACCATTGACTTATAACCATATAAATTACGGCGTGCAAAAGTGGATATAATTTCACTGTAAAGACCAAATGCAGGTAAAATTAAGATATACACTTCAGGATGACCCCAAACCCAGAACAAGTTAGCCCACATCATATCCATACCACCGTTAGCGGTTGAAAAGAAGTTTGTTCCGAATAGTCGATCCATCGTTCCCATTGCAAGTGCTACTGTTAATACAGGGAAAGCGAAAACAATAATGACATTGGCGATAAACGCAGACCATGTGAACATTGGCATTTTCATTAAAGACATACCAGGTGCTCTCATTTTTAGAATCGTCGTCATAAAGTTAATACCAGTCATTAATGTACCGAGACCGGCTATTTGTATAGCAATCATATAATAGTTCGTACCTACAGATGTACTGAATTCATTACCTGCTAATGGGAAATAAGAAGTCCATCCCGCATCAGGTGAACCACCTATAATGAACGAGAGGTTGAATAATCCCATCCCCATAAAGAATAACCAAAAGCTTATCGCATTCAGGCGTGGAAACGCTACGTCACGAGCTCCGATTTGTAATGGAACTAGGAAATTAAAGAAAAACATAATAAATGGCATTGCCATAAACAGGATCATAACGACCCCGTGTGTCGTGAAAACTTCGTTATAATGCTCAGAATCTAGCAGGGTGTTATCAGGTAATGCTAGTTGTGCACGCATCATGATAGCATCGACGCCGCCACGGAATAGCATTAGCAAAGCAGATAGCAAATACATAATACCAATTCGTTTATGGTCAACAGTTGTTAACCATTCTCTCCATAAATACCCCCATTTTTTAAAATAGGTAATCCCTACGACTATTGCAAGCATAGTTAGACCAATGCCAACCATGGATGCGTATATTAAAAAGCTTGGATGTGGTACCGCAAACTGTTTAAAGAAATCCATACTTTTGAAACTCCTTTCGGGAAATATAGTGCTGCTCAAAAAATGAGCTATAACCAAACTTGTAAACTAAAATCAATGATGAGTGTGTGCCGATTCCTCATGCGATTCTTGATCATGTGAATCAGACATACCTGGCATATCGGACATATCGGACATATCATGATTGTGTTCTGGAGCAGGTGAGAATTCTAAGTGAGTTCCGTTATAAGTGGAACGTCCCAAATGTCCAGGTTTTAATAATTCTTCAAACTTTTCTTTTGTAAGTGGTTTAGCTGTTTCATGTACTTCTTTTACCCAGTCATCAAAGTCAGCTTGGGACATGGAAGTAACTTGGAACGTATTTTGTGCAAAACCTTCACCACTGAAGTTCGCGTTTCGGCCATCAAACTCGCCTTCTCCATCAGCTGCTAAGTATAACGTATTAACCATATCCGACATTGCATATTTTTGACCGCCGAGTTGTGGAATCCAGAAGCTAGTGATTGGTCCATATGAATAAAGTTTAAATTCAATAGGACGGTTAGCTGGAATATATAGATAGTTAACTGTCTCGATATTTTCTTCCGGATAACTAAAGTGCCATTTCCAGTTGGAAGATGAAGCATAAACAACTAATGGTTTTTGATCTTCATATTTTGCTGGTATTGCCTCTACTTCATAGTTACTTCTGACAGAAACTATTGACAGAATAATTACGATAATGATTGGAATCCCTACACAAATTGCTTCAACAATATGATTACCTTCAATATGTGGTGGCTCATAATCTGCACTTTGTTTAGAAGCACGATATTTAATCAAGATAAATATTAAAATCGCGAAAACAACAATTACAATACCAGACATCATCCAAATGGATAACATGATATCATGTGCTTGCGCTTCAGCTTGTGGACCTTTCGGATCTAATACTAATAATGGTTCACAACCAGATAGCACAGCGGCTACAGTGAGAATCATTGTAAACAATGCCCATTTCATTTTCAATTTCATAGTTGTACCCCTCTCGAATTATTTTAATAAAGTTGTATTTCATAGAAATCCAAATTATTGATAGACGTTTTATATCTGCCTCTATCTTAGTCCCATACTTTTTTAAAAACTATGGAAAGAAACTGCCTTCACAAAAAGTTCAATAAGATTTGTCCAAAAATAAATAGTTTGTTAAACAAATTGTGAATAAGTTTGAAAGATAGACAATAAAGTAGATAAATATATATGTTATGGTAAAAATATGCTTTTTATAAAGCGCAGTTTTTACTCCTAGAAGGTGGACGGCTTCCATCAGTTTGAATGTACCATTCTTAGGAAATACTTCGAATTAGTACCCTTTAGGAAGAAGGCATTCAATGTATCGAAAGCAGTGGATAATGACACAAGAATGGCAGGATGTATTATTTCTTCATTGGCCAGTTTCTCCAGACGATTTGCTTAAACACATTCCTCCTGAACTAGAACTGGATCTCTATAACGGGAGGGCGTGGATTGGGTTAATATTTTTTAAAGTAAAAGGGAATCGTTCAAGATTTACTCCTCCTATACTTGGATTTAGTTCTTTTTTAGAGCTTAACGTTCGTACGTATGTCACATTTAAGGGGAAGGCAGGTGTGCATTTCTTCAGTTTAGATGCGAATAATTCTTTGATTGTAAAATTGACGACACTCGGAGACTTTTTGCCTTTTCGGTATGCGGAGATAAGTTTAAAACGACGTAAGAATACATTTACGATTCAGAGTAGATTTAGAGACAGAAAATCAATTCGGGAAGTACTTGTTACAACATTTGAACCGATACCTAGTTCGATTGAGAGTACTCCATTCGAACGGTGGTTGACAGAACGGTACCATTTGTGGACAAAAACGAAAGATCAATTATTTCGTGTAGATATTAGTCATTCTCCTTGGATTTTACAAAATGTTACTGGTACACTAATTGAAAATTCAATGGGAACATTTTTAAAAAGTAATTATCAAGTGAATGCTCCAATAGCCCACTATTCTAAAATGAAAAAAGCGCTTATATTTCCACCTGTAAAGGAAAATACGGAGAACAAATAAAAGGTTCCAGAACAATTTAGAGTTGTTCTGGAACCTTTTATATTTTTGTTTTGTTTAATTGCAGTTACTTATCTTGAAACATTTGTGAATCGGATAGTTTCTCTTTGCTCATTAACAAAATAAAAACAAACGCAAGTGCTAGAGGAACGAGTGTCCATAAAAATGTAGTAGTAAGAGAATTAGATAAAACATCTGTAATTTGTTTTAAAATATCTGCAGGAATTTTAGCGCGTAATTCCGGAGATAAAATAGCACGACTATTTCCGCCAACTACATTTTGTTTAAATGATTCTGGTAATCCTGAAATAAAACTATTTCTTTGAATTACGCCAAAAATAGTAATACCAAGTGTCATTCCTAAAGCGCGCAAGAAACTACTCGTTGAACTGGCGCTACCTCGTTGTTGAGGAAGAGCTTTTTGAATAGCAGACATACCAAGAATTGAAAAGGAAGGACCAACTCCAAGACCTACAATCATCATATAGATAGTTAGCATCCAACGAGGGGTGGAAGGCTCTAAGGTTCCAAGTAAAATGGCTCCAATTCCAAGGAGAATACTTGAAACAATCATAATAGATCGGTAGCTAAACTTATTAGCAAGTGCACCTCCCATAGCTGCTCCTACACTTGATGTTACCATCATCGGTAATAGTAATAAACCTGAGTTTGTTGCACTTCCACCTGTTACCCCTTGAATATAGAGCGGGATATAAATAGTAGAAACCATAAATACGCCACCATAGAACATGCCTGTTAAAACACTAGTAGTATATAAACGTTCTTTGAATAAATCAAATGGCAAAATTGGATCTTTCGCATATTTTTCGATGATTAAAAATGCAACAAAACAAACAACCGATAAAATAAATAACGAGATAATTTGCCATGAGCTCCAGCTATACGTATCTCCACCTAATTCGAGTGCGAACATAAGAGATACAGAAAAGCTTACAAGGAATATGGCACCAGCCCAATCAATAATTTGACGAGAATGCGTTTTAGATTCATTGTAAAATAAAGCGATAAGACCTAAAGCAAGTAAACCAATTGGGATGTTGATGTAAAAAATCCAACGCCAATGAATGTGGTCTGTAATAAATGAACCTAGTAAAGGGCCTGCTATACTAGAAAGACCGAACACTGCCCCAAATAACCCACTCATTTTTCCGCGTGATTCACTAGGAACTACATCCCAAATGATCGTGAAAGCGATTGGCATTAATGCACTGCCACCAATTCCTTGAATAGCACGGAAAACACATAATTGAACCATTGTTTGTGCAGTTCCACACAAAATCGAGCCAATTAAAAATAACAATATTCCAAAGATAAAAAACTTCTTTCGACCGTACATATCGGATAATTTTCCGAATATCGGCATTCCTGCCATTTCAGCAACTAAGTAAGCGGAAGTAACCCATACATATTTGTCCATCCCACCTAAATCGCCGATAATCGAACCCATACTTGTAGCGACAATGGTGTTATCCAAAGATGCCATAAATATTCCTAACAATAGTGCGGCCATGACAGGCTTGACCTTAGTTTCTCTGTTCATATTTTGCTTCACCCCTTAATGGTACTAAATTGCTATTTTGTAGTTTACCACCCTTAAATAGAGGAGTAAAGAAAGTATGTGGAAAAGCCGATATATTTAATGCGATGAGATGCAGAAATTGTAAAGATACTATTACGGAATTGGCATTAGAAAGAAAGACGGTGAAGCTATGATAAATTACACTTCTTTTCCTAACATAGATACAAAGAATCTTCTGTTAAGAAGAATAGTACAAAATGACGTACATGATTTGTATGCCATGAGAAAAGATCCGAGTATGCATATATTTACAGATACCAAAGCGGATGAAAGTATTGAAGAAACAAGTGTCTATATGGACCAGATGAATAAAGGTGTCGATCATAAAAAATGGCTAATTTGGGCAATTGAACATAAACAATCAAATAAGGTAATAGGAACTATAAGCATTTGGAACCTTAATAAGGATGAAAAAAGTGGCGAGCTTGGTTATGGAATTATTCCCGCTTATCAAGGGCAAGGATTGATGCAAGAATCCTTATTAAGTGTAGTTGAATATGGTTTTGAACAAATGAATTTAGAGAAACTTCTAGCTTATACTGAGGAGTGTAATGGACTTTCCATTAATCTACTAGTAAAGTGTAAGTTCGTGGAAATTGGGAGAGTGGATGAACAAGGATACACTAATAAGCAAATGTATCGTCTAGTAGTGTATCAATTAGAACGTTAAGTATATGATTGCCTACTTACACCAGAAGGAACAACTCTTCTTTCAGACACAAGCACTTGTTGCTCCTGCGGTTACTCGTCGCAGAAAGAACGTTGCTCCTGCGGTTACTCGTCGCAGAAAGAACGTTGCTCCTGCGATTACTCGTCGCAGAAAGAACGTTGCTCCTGCGATTACTCGTCGCAGAAAATGTGTTGCTCCAATTAGATGTTGTATTATAATACATATAGGTATAAAGGAACATAATGACGTTGAATGGAAGTGGATAGGTGATAAGGCGGCAAAAGAACATCAATATTTTACTAGTACTCGTTTTCCTAAGTGTTCTTACATTTGCATTTATTAACTATAATTCGACAAAACAACTTGTATTGGATTCAGTTGAAAGGGAAACGAATGAGTTACTGAATAACTTTACTTTGGAAGTTAATCGGTTTTCCATGGAGGGAATTGCTGAAATGCAATTGATGGCAATGCACATTCCCTATTTGATTGAGAAAGAAGAGGACATAACTTTATTTTTACATAAGCAAAATGCTAATATACCCTATTTTTGTGGGTTTGGTTTTATCACACCAGATGGTGAAGTTAGTGCGGCTGATGGTACACAATTTCAGGTGAAACAAAAAGAATCATTTGAACGTGCTATGGCCGGTGAAATCATGTTTAGTCCTGTTTTTAACTTGCATCAAGATCCTAGACAAAAAGTAACTGCAATTTCTGTTCCTGTTGCCAATAGCGAAGGAAAGATTATTGGTGTATTATCCGGAGTAATTAATATGGCTAATATCATTAGCAAACTTGCGGATGAATCAAGTTTGCCAGGAATCGTTTTTTTATTAAAAGAAAATGAGGTTATCTTTAGTTCACAAAAAGAAATGGTATTTGAAAAGGTAATACCTCATAGCAGTCAATTGTTAAATGAAATCAACAAAAGTACGAATGGTAGCTGGATTGTTGATAAGCCCGCAGCACGTTTCGTTAAGTTTCAGAAAACAGGGAGTAATTGGGTAGTTATAGTTGACTCTATTTCAAACCCTGATACGACTAAAATCTCAAAAGCATTTTGGAATAATATTATTATGGTATCATTAACACTTTCTATAACTTTAGTAGTGTTTATATATGTACTTCGACTTGAAAATAGGGAAAAAAAGCAGTCTAAGCGTGATTTATTGACAGGGTTAGGAAATCGCGTTCAACTGGAAGAAAACCTGGCTAAAAAATTACAATACACTTCTGAAAAAAAAATAACACTGTTCTTTATCAATATAGATCATTTCGAAGATGTAAATGAACGGAATGGTTATCTGATTGGTGACCAATTATTGTTTAAAGTGAGTAGAAGTTTATTAGAACTAACAGGAAAGCAAAACGTATATCGAGTTTCAAATGAGGAATTTGTAATAACTTCCTATATCGATACAATACAGGAGCAAAGGCAGTTTGCCTCAACAATTGTCCGAATGTTGGAGCAACCTATTTACTTTGAAGAAGGGAATGTATTATTGACAGCTAGTGTTGGAGTTCGATCATATTCAGCAGATGATCAAGTAGAACTTATGATGCAAGATGCGGCATTTGCTTGTAAGGAAGCAAATAAAAACGGAGGCAATCAATTTGTTTATTTTACCGAGCAATTGGCGAAAGAAAGTGAAAATAATCGACGTATTGCTAAAAACATATATCAAGCACTTGAAAATAATGAGTTTTACTTAGTTTACCAACCTATTTATAGTATATCTGCTGATCAAGTTGTCAGTTTCGAAACGTTGCTTCGATGGAAATCACCGGTTTTGGGAGAAGTGGGTCCCGTAGATTTTATTCCATTGTTAGAAGAAAATGATTCGATTGTCAAAGTAGGTAGTTGGGTCATTCGACAGGCGGCTTTGCAAGTGAAGAAATGGGAGCTTGAGGGATACAAAGATTTTACTGTTACTATCAATATTTCGGTTAAACAACTTCAACATCCCAATTTTTTGCGTGATGTAGAAACAATTTTGGCAGAGACTCTTGTGGAACCAAGAATGCTCGTATTTGAAATTACAGAATCGATCGTCGCTCAAAATATTGAATCCGCTAAGCGGATCTTAGAAAATCTAAATGCAATGGGTATTAAAATAGCACTGGATGATTTTGGAACAGGTTATTCTTCATTGTCCATTTTGAAAGTGTTGCCGTTTCAATTTATGAAAGTTGACCGTGCTTTTGTAATGGAAGTAGAAAGTGATGGGGGAGAGTCACGAGCAATATTGAAAGGAATTTTGGAAATTGCGAGTGGACTCGAATTGACGACCATAATGGAAGGTGTCGAAACGAAGGAACAATTGCTTCTCCTAAAAGAAATGGGTGCCCATCGAATCCAAGGATATTACATTAGCAAACCTGTAGATCCAATGATTGCGGTCGAATTCTTGAAATTTGAAGTTATGGACCTGATGGACATTAGCTAACTTAACAAAAAAATGTAGGTACTTCATCTATACGAAGTGCCTACATTTGGTTTCAGGAAATTGATTTCGGTCTACCATTTTTCATCAAAACTTATAAGGGAATTGCATGATAATTCCTTCTGATATCATATCTGACATTTCTAACGCTTCCGCTTCAATCTTATCAAAAACCTCAATATCTTCTTTATATTTTTTCTGAATCATACTAACTGCTTCTTGTTTTGTTAAAGCCAAATGTGTATAAAACATTTTTCTAACATCTTCTATTCCTAAGTATGGGCTAATATTGCTTAAGAATGTGGAAATTTCATCTGCATTTTTATACCATGCTTTCTCTTTTTCATCCGCCTGCTTAGTATCTCCTTTAACTGCTGCAGTAACTAATTCTGCAGCTAACACTAGATGTTCATTAATTAGAGCAGCATAATGATCTGCAATTCGATCCCCATAATAAGGGCGGATACTATTTCCCAAATCAGTAGCATTTCTTAAGAGCCGTTCCTGAACAAATTGTAAATTGGGTAAGTGGAATACGATACTTGTAATCGTTAGCCTCGTCCAGTTGACATGCTCTATCCATAGGAGACGATTCATACTTATAAAGTCAACTTTTTCCTTACTTATGCAGTAGTTATCATAAGAGTATGGCATTTTTTTTGAAAAGTAACTAACTGGAACGGTGTATTGAGAGTACGGAATGCCATAACCAATTAAATGAGGCGAATGGGAGTATATATTTGAGTAAGGATACACTTGTTATTCACTCCTATTCTTATCTTAAAAGGGTTATAAGATAGAATACTCAGTGGTTATCATAAATGTGATTAAAATGTATATGAAACTTACCAATAATACTCGTTTAACGAGGGAGACATAGGGTCTTGCGCTTTTCTTATCTCAATGAAATAACCCGGATTCTCTTGATTTGTTTAATATATCTCTTGTTTTACGGTTTACTTTTTCTTTTAGGAAAGTGGCAAACAATATAAAAGCAAGCGCAGTTAGTATGAGAAATATAATATCTTGGATGACTCGTTGCCAAAGGATGCCGCCAACTGCTTCTCGCATTAAGCCAACTGCATACGTAAAGGGTAGAGCAGGATTAATCCATTGAAAAAATTTAGGCAATAAAACAACTGGGTACGTTCCCCCAGACCCAGCAATCTGCAATACAAGCATAACTATTGCAAAAGCCTTTCCAACGTCTCCAAATACAGAAACCAACGTATATACAATTGTCATGAAAACGAAGCTAATCAGAAACCCAAAGAGTACAAACCAGTAAGAATCCTGTACATCTACATCTAATAAAATAATATCCCCGATTGTTACAATCAAAGCTTGGAGAAGACCAATTGCAGAAAAGGTAAATAATCTTCCGAAATAGACTTCGCGCGCACTTATTATTTTCTCGTGTTTAACGTCTGTAGTGAGCAGTGAGATAAGGAGTAAACAACCGACCCAAATGGCAAGAACTGTATAGAAAGGGGTCATTCCAGTTCCGTAATTTGCAATAGGAAAGAGCTTATTTTCATTTAAAATGACTGGTTCTTCAAAAAAACTACGTTCTGCTTCTGGATCATTACGAAGTAACTCGATAATTTCATTGATATTCGTTTCCCCTTGAACTTTCTTTATTCTTTCAGCTAACTCATTCACTTTATGGCTTATATAAGGATACTGCGATACTGCATAATCTAACGTCTTTTTTCCTTCGTTTATATAGTCGTCTGTATTTTTAAGAATACGTTCAACTTCAGGTAATGTAGCCTGAATACTTCTCAATGTTACTGTGGCATTTTGTAATGTATTTCTTGCATTATTTACTTCCGAAATAATGGTTGGTTCGATTGAATCTTTGTATTCTTTTATAAATGCTTCTAATTGAATAGAGGTGTTCTCTGCAATTTTTTGAAAGTCATTTAAAACAGCTGACATTTGTTGTTCTTTCCCTTTTACTAGCTCGTTTATTACTTCTGTATTGGTCTGAGCTTCTATTAAAAGCTTCTTCAAATCAGCGGTTTTATAAATTGCATTTGTCAGTTTTTCTTGTTGGTTTAATGGTAATGAAGATGGAGATTCTGCATGGTTTAAATTATTTAACCAATTTAGGTCTTCTTCTATAGAATTGACTGTTTGTATGGAGGAGGTCATCTTATTGTCGAGTTCCTTCTTAACCTTGTCCAACTCTGTAAAATCGGGCTTGACATTTTGTGTTGTTTGTAGCAGTTCTTTCGATGTCTTCAATACTTTTTCTAAGTCATTTTCGATAACTGGAGCCATATTATTTAAACGATTTTGTGTTTTGGACAAGAAGGATAGGGCACTTTCAATGGTATCGATACCATTCGTAGTTATTTCTTTTGCTTGTGGCATAAGGGATTGTACCTTGTGGATAATGGACTGGGCAGATGCAACATCGTCATGGGTGCCCAGCAGTAACTCATGAATTGCGGGTAGATCTTTTTGCACTTTCATCACATAGTCTTCAAAGTTCTTAATATCAGGCATATCTTTTTCGAGTTCAATACCTAGATTATTGAAGAGATTGAAGATGATGGCGTTAACGGTTGCTGTGAATTGGCTACTAACGTTCCCGACAATAACACTTGCTCCTTTTTCTGTTATCTTCGGCGCAATGGAATTAATTTTTTCATTCACATAGTATTCCATAGTTGCTTTTTCGGGATGATCCGATAGGACAGATGCTAGCTTTTCGGAAAAGTTTTTAGGAATAATAATGACTGCAAAAAAATCGCCGTATTCTACTTTTTCCATCGCTATTTTTCGAGATGTAAAAGACCATTCCATGTCTTGATTATTTTTCAAAGTGTTCACTAGTTCATTTCCTACGTTCAATTTATCTCCTCGAACAACTGTACCTAGGTCCTCGTTTACGATAGCTACTGGAAGCTGATTAGTATGGGCGTAAGGATCCCAAGAGGCATAAATATTTAGCCATGCATATAAAGAAGGTAGAAATACCAAACCTCCGATAAGTACTGCGGCTACCCAATTTTGGCATATATTTTGAATGTCAGTCCGGAATATATTCAAACTATTTTTCATAAGGTACACCTCATCATAAATATTGAAGTTGAAGGATTATTTCACAGTATACCCTAATGAATAGGGACTAATCGGACTAATCGAAAAAGGGTTGAATGCCCAAATATTACCGTATATAATGAAAAGAGGGATTTTTTAAAATTGTTAGAATGTTCGGATTATGTGGTTAAAAAAGGGGGATTTGATGTGCATAGAAGATATGATACAAGGCATATTTTTATGGCAATTGGGGCTTGTATTGCTATTTTGTCACCAGTTTTTTTGATAATAGTACCTTTAGTTGTTGTTAATACACTTTATGATAAGAGAGATATTTGGATTACGTATGTTCCTGGAGCGAATTATTCTGCATTTGGTGTTGGCGTGTTTTTCCTTGTTCTTGCGTGTGCGTTGTTATGGTTATTTGACGTGCGGAAGTGGACAGTTAGTGTTGGAATTCTCTGTTTGATTCTTTGTGGGTTCACTTTTTATATTGCTTCATTATCTTATGTGACTTTATCGGACAAAGAGATTTCTTATCGGATGATTTTCTCCAAACAAAAGCTTATATATGATTGGGGAGAACTCGATGAGTTACTTTATTATGAGAAGTTAGCGGAGGATAAAGAGTTGTCTCATTATGAATTTAATTTTAAAGATGGGCAAGTATTGACTATTAAGCAAAATAGCTTTGTCGCCGGAATCCAAGGAAGTATAAATTCGAAAGTTAGGGGATTGGGGATACCACTTGTATATGTAGAAGACTGAATTATATGAAGTACTAGCCCAGTAACTTTTAAAGATTACTGGGCTAATTTTTCTGTCATTTAAATGTAACCATTAATACGAGACTTTTCCTCAGCACTTACTTCATTTTTCAAAACCTCTATGCTCTCTTTACGCCTTGCATTCTTCTCCTTGATAGAAGCAAGTTCTTTTCCTTCTGCAAAATCCATTGCTGCTTCTGCAGCTTCCATATTATTGATTGTTTTCTTTAACCTTTCTTTATTACTCGCTAGATCATTCGGTCTTTGGCTAGTATTAGGCACTTTTTTTCCTCCTTCATAAAAAATCTTGCAAAAGGTAGTGTTCCCAAACTTATAAAAACTATTAAGACATTGTCGAATGAATAATATTGCAGCGAAATTGCCATATTAAATTCGAATTGATTTTAAGGAGGACTTTGCTATGGTAGATCACACACAAATGAGCTGGAAAGAAGATAATGTAATTTCTCAACTACACAACTCCGTGGATAATGTTACGTTTGCTGTTGGTCAAGCTCTAACAAATCCAACGGAGCAGTTTATTCAAAATGCACAGGACATGATTGAACGTGCAGAGCGATCTGTTCAAATGGCAATCCAAGTACGAGGGAATTTGGACCCTATTGCTTCACTAGAAAAGCAGTTAAATGAAAATAAAGAGAAACTAAACAGAGTACATTAATTGAAAGTATATACAATATCCATCAGTTGATATATTGACAAGACTCATTTATTACGAAATGAGTCTTGCTACATAGCGTGAACATCTTATTACGATTAATAAACTTCCATTTCATTCAGAGTAGTATTTAAATCTGTTTCTGTTATTTTTTCAGTTGCCTCATCTATTAAGTGTTGAATAAATGCTTCTTCATCGAAATCTTCTGGATCTACTTCATATCTGTCTAGTGCAATCTGGACGTTTTCTCTTATATCTGTTCTAGTTTCTATTAAATCTTTAAAAAAGAATGCCCATCTTGTTTCTTCAAATAACGTTCCACTTATATGAATGATATAAGATGAAATCATCGAGGAAGGTACCGAGTACGTATTCTTTATACAGACAATTGTTTCATCATTATTTGCTTTAAAAATCATCTCACTATATCCAATATCAAAATGCTGTTTAAACTCTACTTTATTCAAAAAACATCCCTCCAAACCGAATCTACTTCTTCTTAGTATATAAATAGAAAGGAGGGTTTATACCCATCAAAAAAGAGAGCCAGATTGTAGCTCTCTTTTCTAAAACTTAAATCGCTGTTTTTGTTGAAAACTGGCTGTTATAAAGATCAGCGTAGAATCCATTTTCTTCTATGAGTTCAATATGTGTTCCTTGTTCAATTACTTTTCCTTGATTCATTACTAATATTAAATCAGCATCTCTAATTGTAGAAAGACGGTGGGCGATGACGAAACTTGTTCGTCCTTCCATTAATCGGTTCATCGCATGTTGGATAAGCAGTTCCGTACGTGTGTCTACACTAGAAGTCGCTTCATCTAAAATCATAATAGGTGGATTTGCAAGAATAGCTCTAGCAATTGTAATTAGTTGTTTTTGTCCTTGTGAAATATTGGATGCTTCTTCATTTAAAATGGTATCATAGCCATCCGGTAAAGTACGGATAAAGTGATCGGCGCGTGCCGTTTTGGCTGCATCGAATATTTCTTCATCTGTCGCTCCATCTTTCCCAAATGCGATATTGTCTTTAATAGTTCCATTAAAGAGCCAAGTATCTTGAAGAACCATACCAAATGTTGTTCGTAGATCCGTACGGGACATTTTTCGAGTGTCGTGACCATCTATCGATATTTTCCCATCATTTAGCTCATAAAATCTCATCAATAAATTAATCAATGTTGTTTTCCCAGCACCAGTTGGTCCTACAATTGCAACCGTTTGACCCGGTAATACATTGATATTCATATTTTCGATTAATAGTTCTTCTCCATAACCAAAGTTAACTTGTTCAAATGTCACGGCACCTTCAGCATTTGATAAGTGTTCAGTCGTTACTTCTTTTTCTTCTTCAGTCTCATCAAGCAATTCAAATACACGTTCTGCCGCAGCGACTGTTGATTGTATAACGTTGGCGATATTTGCCGTTTGCATAACAGGTTGTGTAAACTGACGGGTATACGTAATGAATGCTTGAATATCCCCGATCGAAATGGCGCTTTGTGTAACTAATATTCCTCCGACGACACTTATTACGACATAGCTCAAGTTTCCGATGAGGGACATCATAGGCATAATTATACCGGATATAAATTGCGCTCTACGTCCAGCATCATATAATTTCTCGTTCACTTCATCAAATTCAGCGACCGCTTTTTTCTCATGTCCAAATACTTTGACTACTTGATGTCCGGTATACATTTCTTCAATATGTCCATTTAACTGACCAAGTGTACGTTGTTGATCCGCAAAATGTTTTTGTGATCTTTTCAATATTGGTTTGATTACAAAAATCGACAATGGCAAACTAACGATAGAGATTAATGTTAGTATAGGGCTTATCGTTAGCATCATCACAATTATACCGACAATTGTAACGATGGAAGTGATAAACTGCGTCAAACTTTGTTGAAGCGTACTTCCGATTGTGTCTATATCGTTCGTGACGCGGCTTAATGTTTCACCGTTTGGTCGACCATCATAATATTTGAGTGGTAGTCTTTCTAATTTGTTGTTTACTTCTTCTCGTAGATCATAGACTGTTTTTTGTGCAACACTCGACATAATATATTGCTGAATATAGCTAAATAAACTACTGATCACATATAAAGCTATTAACAGAAGAAGGAGTCTACCAATTGCTGTAAAATCAATTGCTGCCCCAGGTACTCCAGTCATTTTTGCATATGCACCTGTAAATAATTCAGTAATCGCATTCCCCATAATTTTCGGTCCCACAATAGAAAATACGGTACTTAAAATTGCTGCGATGAACACGGATATTAATTGATTGCGGCGAGGTTTTAAATAACTAAGAAGACGTTTAAATGTCCCTTTAAAATTTTTAGCCTTCTGCCCACCCATCATCATGTTTCCGCCGCCAGGTCCACCAGGTCCACCAGGTCCCATTGGACGTCCGCCTTGAGGGTGCGATTTAGTTTGCTTGCTCATGCGATTTCCTCCTCTGAGAGCTGCGATTCAACGATTTCTCGGTATACACTATTATTTTCAAGAAGTTCTTTATGAGTACCAATTCCTGCGATTTCGCCTTTATCTAGTACGATAATTTGATCTGCATCCACAACAGAACTTACCCGCTGTGCAACGATTACAACTGTTGAATTTTTTGTTTCGTCTTTCAGTGCCGCTCTAAGTTTGGCATCTGTTTTAAAATCTAGCGCAGAAAAGCTGTCATCGAAAATGTAGATATCCGGTTTTCGGACAAGAGCTCTTGCAATCGATAAGCGTTGTTTTTGACCTCCAGATACATTTGAACCACCTTGTGCTATGACGGAATCAAATCCTTCGTCCATTTTACTAATAAAGTCCTCTGCTTGCGCAATTCGGGCAGCATGTTCAATTTCTTCTTGGGTAGCATCTTGCTTTCCGAAGCGAATGTTTTCTTTTATTGTTCCTGAAAACAATAGCGCTTTTTGGGGTACAAAACCAATTTTAGATCGCACTTCGTCTTGAGAAGATTCTTGCACATCGACGCCATTTACCCGGATTGTTCCGCTTGTTACATCGTAAAAACGTGGTATCAAGTTGACGAGTGTCGATTTACCAGCACCGGTTCCTCCAATAATCGCCGTAATTTCACCCGATTTGGCTTTAAAATTAATATTTGATAAGGCAGGTTCTTCTGCTCCTGGATAGCTAAAAGTAACATGGTCAAATTCAAGTGTTCCTCGTTCTTTATCTGCTTTCTTAGAACCTTCGTTTAAAGATGTTGGTTTTTTGTTTAGTACTTCATTAATGCGGTTTGCAGAGACTGCGGCGCGAGGTACCATGACGAACATCATAGATGCCATAACAAGTGCAAACATAATTTGCATAACGTATTGTATAAATGCCATCAAATCACCAATTTGCATAGCACCGCCATCAATGCGAATCCCACCAAACCAAATGACTGCAACAACCGTTAAATTCATCACAAGCATCATGACAGGCATTAAAAATGCCATCACTTTGTTCACTTTAATAGAAACATCCGTTAGTTCCTTGTTTGCTTTTTGAAGTCGTAACTTTTCTTGTTTTTCATGATTAAATGCACGAATTACTCGAATTCCAGTTAAGTTTTCTCGTAAAACAAGATTTAAACGATCTAGTCGTTTTTGAACAGTCTTGAAAAGTGGTACACCTTTATAAAGAATTAATAACACAGCACCTATCAATACAGGTGTAGTAAGTACAAGAACAAGAGATAACTTGGCGTCTTTGGATACAGCCATAATTATTCCGCCAACAAGCATGATTGGTGCACTGATAACCATACGTAGCATCATAATAACTACTTGCTGAACTTGTGTAATATCATTCGTCGTTCTGGTAATAAGGGATGCCGTACCGAATTCATCAAAGTCTTGCAGAGAAAATTGCTCTACATGTTTAAATACTTTGCGGCGAATATCTTTACCGAGACCCATTGCAGCTTTTGATGAATAAAAACTCGCAACGACTGATGCAAGTGCACCAAATGCGGCGACTAAAAGCATCAATCCACCTATTTTCCAAATATATGGTGTATTACCGACAACGACCCCTTTATCAATAATATCTGCCATTAAAGTAGGTAAGTAAAGATCTGACATGGATTGAATAAAAACTAATCCAAAAACAGCTATAACAATCCACTTATAGAAGGACAGATTTTTTAGTAGTTTAATCATTCTATGTGTTCTCCTTTGTGCTAGTTTCTTTTTCTAAATAATCTGCGATATAGTGTAGGGTAGCTTGGAATTCTTCGTATTGTCTTTCAGGAAGTGTTTCTAAAACGGAATCAATTACCTGATGAAGCGTCCCTTTTTGTCTATTAATTTGTTCAAACAACATTTTCCCTTTTTCATTGAGTGTTAGTTGCATTTCCCGGCGGTTGTCGGGAACTGGTTCTCTCTCAATCCATCCAGCTTGTACGAGTGCATCAACCGATTGACTTAACGTGCTCTTTGGAATTTGTACAATCTCACCTAATTGCTTTTGTGTAATTTCACTATGCGGGGCAATTGTCATGAGAAGCGAATATTGCGGTACAGTTAAGTCATGTTCTAATGCAATTCTTTGAACAAACTGCAATTGATGCCTACTTATTCGTCGAAGCGAATGTAAAAATTCCGAAGATCTCGGATGGTATTTACTATTCAGGTTCACTTTTTGTCACCTCATTCTATTTCAGGATAGTTCCAATCGGAACAGTTTTGAAATGGTAAGATAAATTTACTCTTCCCTTGGATAAGAGTCAAGTAAAAAGTTTGGTTTATATTAAATAAACATAAAAGAGGTGGTAGATTATTAGTCTGATTTATTGGGACTTCTAATATGTGTAATGAACATTTCAGGTTAAATATAACTATCTGGTTGTTAATTTCTATCCATTTTCCTTCTAATTGTAGAATCTTTTACATTTCTTTAAACATTCAAAAGTTAATTTCCACGTTATTATCAAAAAATGGAACTTGAAGTGACGCAGTCACTTCAAGTTCCATAACTTTAACGGTAATAGTGAAGCCAATATTTCGTCCAAAGCACTCGAGAAATAGTAGAGACTAGATGCATTTAAAGAGCACTTGCACTTTCCTTAAATCATTCTCAAAAGTGCTTCTCTTCCAATCATTCCTTTCGTAATTCCCATTTCTTCTGCTTCATAAGTGACGGACTCTAGTGGAGCATCTAAAAGCTGCTGAATGGTTTTAACGCCTACCGCTCTACCTGCAATAACTTTACGATCTTTTAATTTTTCATTTAAAAGTGCTACGTCGAGTGCTCCGCACATTATATAACCTTTATCATTCGATACTGTAAGCAAGTTTGTTTTTGGCAACTCAACCGACACGGCTAAAAATGTAATACCTTCAATATAAATTGGTTGCAT
This sequence comes from Psychrobacillus sp. L3, assembly GCF_042945595.1. Taxonomy (GTDB): domain Bacteria; phylum Bacillota; class Bacilli; order Bacillales_A; family Planococcaceae; genus Psychrobacillus. The sequence continues at coordinate 418,603 of NZ_CP168493.1, forward strand.
ATTAATCATTTACAACTTCACTCCTTTTCTGTTCCCTACAATTTATGTATATAGAAGGAAAAAAGTGTTTATGTGATTTAATATGGTTTTTTAATATAGAAAAGGGGAAGATAACGAAGAGGTATACTTTTATAAAGAGGTGATTTTGGTGAATAAGTTTTTTGCCATTTTAGTTTTTGTTGGTGTTCCATTAGTTATTGTTGGAGCATTAATTAATTGGTCGGACATGCTTATGTTCTTCCTTAGCTGCGCTAGTATTATCGGGCTTTCTGGATATATAGGACGTGCAACGGAAAGTTTGGCAATTGTGAGTGGGCCAAGGGTAGGTGGATTATTAAATGCAACATTTGGAAACGCGGTAGAACTTATTATTTCGATATTCACATTAAAGGCAGGTATGGTTGGAATTGTACTCGCATCACTTACAGGTTCTGTTTTAGGAAATCTACTGCTTGTGCTGGGACTTTCTTTTTTTGCAGGTGGAATTAAGTTCAACCGACAAAGGTTTAGTGTACATGCTGCTAGATACAATTCTGGTTTGCTTATATTCGCAGTTATTGTGGCGTTTGTTATTCCGGAAGTATTCTCCATTAGCATGAGTTCCCAAAAAACATTGAGTTTGAGTATTGGCATTGCAATCGTTTTAATTGCGCTTTATCTTGCTGGACTCTTTTTTAAATTAGTTACACATCGTGGCATATTTGCTTCTACCGATCAACCAGAAGTAACAACAGAAGTACCGGAATGGACGAAAAAGAAGTCCATGATAATTTTACTTTTGGCAACTTTAGTAGTTGCTTTTGTGTCAGAACAATTGGTACATACATTTGAAATGCTTGGTACAAAGTTTGGTTGGACGGAGTTATTCATAGGAGTTATTATCGTAGCGATTGTTGGAAACGCGGCGGAGCACGTTTCTGCTATAACGATGGCGATAAAAAACAAAATGGATGTATCTGTGGAAATTGCAGTTGGTTCAACGTTGCAAGTTGCAATGTTTGTGGCACCTGTACTTGTTCTTGTTTCACTTTTCATGCCGATGTCGATGGCGCTCGTTTTTACATTGCCAGAATTGGTTGCAATGATAACCGCTGCGCTTCTTGTGATTAATCTATCTAACGACGGTGAATCGAACTGGTTTGAAGGGCTGACATTATTTGCGGCATATTTGATAATGGGAATTGGTTTTTATCTTCTTTAATGAATGAGAGGTTTAGTATCTACTCAGTGGATACTGAGCTTTTTTACGTTGTATAGATTGCAAATGATAAGCAAGTATGGAGGAAAATAGTTGTCAGAGTCCCGGAACACCTATGAAAAGTCGTGTTTTTACAAAAAATATCCAATTCGGTTGAATGATCGAATCAATTACCGAAAATATAGGAGTGGGAAGAGACGCAGCGGATTCACGCTACTTTTAAACTCCAAGGTATTAGTGTAGCTGTTGTTTAGTCTAAAGCACTTAGGAAATAGTGAAGACAAGCTGCACCTAAAAGGCAAAAGATCTGGTTCAAAAGAAAAAATTCCTAATTTGCGATTAAGTATTTCAGATGGTGGGGTACTAATCGATTAATTAATAGAAAAAAATATTAACTTCAAAGCTCGCTATTTGTAATTACAATATAATCCCTTTAGACTTAGAGAGATAGGAAAGAAAGGAGATACAAGATGGAGTTTTTTTTAACTATACTACTTTTACTAGCTATCATCGGGTTCTCTAATTTCATAAATCATTTTATGCCATACATACCGGTGCCGATTATTCAAATTGCGCTGGCAGTTTTGCTTGCTGGACTTCCATTAGGAATTCATGTGCCAATAGAGCCGGAGTTGTTTTTCATTTTATTTATAGCACCGTTATTATTTTATGATGGAAAAAATGTTTCAAGGCATGAATTATGGAAATTACGAAAACCGATATTATTACTTGCACTTGGGTTGGTATTTTTAACCGTATTCGTTGTAGGATACTTAATTCATTGGCTTATACCGTCAATTCCCTTATCAGCAGCTTTTGCGTTGGCTGCAATCCTTTCACCTACGGATATTGTCGCAGTTGGGGCCATTTCTAGCCGAGTAAAAATGCCTAAAACAATTATGCATATACTTGAAGGCGAAGGACTCATGAATGATGCCTCAGGTTTAGTTGCGTTTAAATTTGCTGTGGCAGCTACTGTGACCGGTGTTTTTTCATTTGCTGAGGCAAGTTGGAGCTTTTTGGTTATCTCAATAGGGGGATTTGTGGGGGGAGCATTTCTAGCTTATCTTTTTATTCGACTGAAGATAGTTATTCGACGTCTTGGCATGGAAGATGTAACACTTCATATGCTCATTCAACTGCTCACCCCTTTTGTTATCTTTTACATTATCGAACATTTTCATCTTTCTGGAATATTATCTGTAGTAGCTGCAGGAATTGTTCATGCGATATACCGAGATCGTGAACAATCGCCTTCTATGCAGTTACAAGTTGTCTCTAAAAGTACATGGACAATACTCATCTATATTTTGAATGGTTTAGTATTTGTCCTACTAGGATTACAAATTCCAAATGTCATGAACGAAATTTTTGAAAGTCCAATGTTTAATAATTTTGAGGTAATTAAATTAATTTTAATCATTACGGCTGCCCTTTTATTCCTTCGATTCCTATGGGTATATGTATCATGGTGGGGTGGATGGTTGACTAAACAACAACTTCCAAAACCTACTATAAGATTCATTTCTATTCTAACTATTTCTGGTGTTCGAGGAGCAGTTACATTGGCTGGTGCTTTTACAATCCCATATTTTTTAGCTGACGGGAATGCGTTTCCTGATCGGGCGCTAATTATTTTTATCGCAGCTGGAGTAATATTGGTCACATTAATAGTTGCTAGTGTATTCTTGCCTCTGCTTGCTATTTCAGAAAAAGGGAATACCGAAGATTTGAGAGAAGAAATGGTAAAGATAGCAAAACTTCTTACAGTTGATGCTGCTATTAAGTCTATTCGAGAACTAATGAATGATGACAATCGAGGAGCAAGCGTGTCGATCATCTCCTCGTACAATCAAATCCGAAATCGCCTCACGCATGAAAATAATGCAGATTCGGAGCGTTTAAAGGTTTTGGAAAGCAAAATTCGGATGAAGGCTCTTGAAGTGGAAGCAAACTATATGGAGAAGTTGAAAGAAGAAGGAAAAGTTGATTTGGAAACTATTTATTTGATGAATGAACATATTCAGCGAATGAGGGTGGCAGTAACAAATCGAATGCAGTACAGGGGTTTGTTCTTTTGGGTGATAATAAAAAGAAGTTTATATAATTTATTACAAATCTTTGTATTCAAAGATAAAAAACGTCTAAAAAAACGCCTTATAAGAAATAAAAAAATAATTTTACTAAAAGTAGACATGGCAAAAGCCGCGATTAACTATTTGAAAACGCAGATGACCGCTGAAAATGAAGAGATTTACTTGTTAATTATTGGGGAGTACAATGAAATGATTTTGAAGTTTAGGCTAGCAAAAAAAGGATCAGAGTCTAAACAACATGCACAAATGAAAAGGGATATACAAGATAAAGCTTTTCAAGCGGAACGAGATGAAATTCAAAACCTTTTCGAAAATGGCAAAATTACAGCAGATGTTACTAGAAAGCTTCGCAAACAAATTAATATTAGAGAAGCTTATTGGATGGAAGAAAATAGTTTACGAAAACATTAAAAAAATACAGTTTTTAAGAGGATATCAATTAGATAAATATTGAAAAAAGTGAAGTTTGATAGGAAGAAAAGTCAGCCAAATTTGGATTGGTTGATTTTTTTTATTTTAAAAAAGTCTATCCCATACATTCGGGGGAATGCTAAAAAGGTACGAAAAAAAGGAGGTTATCGAATGACAATTAACAATGAACTTAAAGCATTAAAAGAGTATATGTCTAGTGAACGGTGTGTGTTGAGTGTTTATTTAAACACAAATCCAGGTGACCCGGAGCAATTAAACGGAGGTTGGAAGATCCACTTGAAAAGCGGTTTAAAGCGTTTAGGTGAGTATTTAGAAGCTTCGGAAGAAAAAGAAATCGAATCATTCCAGATGGTGAAGAAAAAAATAACAATTGAACTGGAAGCGAAAAATCAAACGGAGCTACGAAAAGGAGTTGTCATTTTTGCAACTGCCAATGATGATTTGTGGTCCGTTCATTATGTGCAGGTTCCGGTAAAAACAAACTTTTACTGGGAGAACCATCCGGTAACTGAGCAATTGGAGTATATGTATAAAGCATATCCAGAAGCAGGTATTATCATGCCGAGCTTTGGAGAAGTTCGTATACTGGATACGGCAATGGGATTTGTGAGAGATGATTTAACTTTCAAATATGATCCAATTTCCGAAGTTTGGGGAGAAAAGAAAAAAGTAGATGGAAAAGGTAGACGTACAGTAGCGGATAGTAAAAGTGAAGTTTTGGATCCAAGGTATAAGGTAAATAAAAGTAGTTTTTATAAAGGGATGAGTACGACCATAGAACAATTGAAGAAAAAACGTGGTTGGAGAGAGCTGCATGTAGCGGGAGAGGCTGAGATGGCAAACGCATTTGCCGATAGCTTGAGGGATCTTCCTTCGAGTTGCATTTATAAAAATTTAAATAGAAGTAAACCGAATGAAGTGGTTCATCAAGTATTAGAAAAATAAATGATCGTTGATAGGTGCTGAGTGGGGTAACTTACTCAGTACTTATTATAAATGACACTTTTAGTATTCAATTATATAATTTGTTGTCAAATTTCACCTTTTCGTTCTTTTGTATAAATCATTCAAAATGGCACATTCTAATTTCACAAGGAGGTGAGAGACATGCCGAATAACAATCAACTCGTAGTACCAGGAGTAAGACAAGCACTTGACCAAATGAAATATGAAATTGCTCAAGAATTCGGTGTACAACTTGGAGGAGACGCTACAGCGCGTGCTAACGGTTCCGTTGGCGGAGAAATTACAAAGCGTTTAGTAGCTCAAGCCCAATCGCAAATGAGTGGATATCAAAATAACCAACAATAATATATCAGACCGGTAGCAAACTTGCTACCGGTTTTTTTCTAAGAATAAGAATGTAAAAAAAAAATGCTATTAACAGGTTGATTTCCGCTGCTGGCGGACGCTAGTAAGTCGGCCAAGTATCAAGCCTCTTCCCTAGCTGCGCGCGAGGCCAGGGTCTTGATTTGCTTGCTGATCGCTTAAGAGTCGCTGCCTCCCGCTCCAATATGGGTATATTGCTAATTCACACTTTCTTATCGCAAAATCGAGGGGATATTCCTTAGGGAAGAATTCATAACTCAAATTCATATGTATATAAAGCGAATTAAAAGTGCGATATCGCAAATTCAACCGCTCATATCGCAAACTCAAGATGATTTTCCCTTCGGGAGAAGAAATAAAAGTGCAATAAGAAAGACAATATGCTTCGCAGGAATAATGAACTAGTACTTTCCATTCTTTATCAATAGGGCAAGTGGAACCTGAAAAAATTGATAGTATCCATTGTTAAAGAAGCACTGAGCGGACGAAATTGTATCTTCGTCAGTAGGGAAGGATCTATTCTCTCATTAACCAAACTTTATGCACCTTGTATCTACATATTTCAAGAGGACGACGGACAAACATCCACCACAAGATTACCGAAAAAAGAGGAACTGGAAGTGACGTAGTCACTTCCAGTTCCTCCATAAAAGTCTTCGTTAATAGTGTAGCCAATGTTTAGTCCAAAGCACACTAGAAATAGAAGAGACCAGATGCACTTAAAGGACACTAGCGTGTTTCTTATATTCGTCAATAAACTGCTGCAACAATGCCTTCTTCGTCGTCTAACAAAAGCTCAATTCCAGTAGAAATCGGGTCTATATTTAAAAATTCCTCCATGCTTAGACGAAGCGCTTTAATTAAATAAAACGTGTTCAGAACTTCTTTTTGTTCATTTACATAGGCTTCTGCTGTAAAGCCATTCTCATCATCATAAAGTAGTTCTACTTCTACGTCTTCTGGTTCTGTTTGCATTTGACGCGAGATATAAATGCAAACGGCATTAATTATATTTTGTTCGGGAATGATTAGCTTCTCCATGAGTTAGCTTCCACTTTTTTCTTCTTATTATCAAAGAGGCCAAATATTTTTCGGATGATTACAACTATAAAAATAATCGCTGCTGCATTGATAGCGAAACCTAGAAGTGATCCTAAAGCGCCCATACTTCCAAACATGCTGCCAAATAATAAACCAGCAATTCCCCCTACGAATAGCCCTCTCATTAGACCACCTGAAGTGAAGCTTCCTTTACTACTTGTTTTAGTATTAGAATTATTTGTAGATGTTTTAGAATCTTGTTGTTTCTTTTGGATATTAGAATTATTGATCGTGTTATTTTTATTCGTGTTAAAGCTTCTTTTCCCTGACTTATAAGACTTAGCTTCGGCAGTAGTTGAATGATCGTTGAAAACAAAGCTTCCAACTGATGAAAATACAAGTGTTGCTGTAAGTAAAACTGCTACTAATTTTTTCAATTTATATACCCTCCGTATAAAATCTAATGAATAAGAGATTATTCTCTTACATAGAGTATATACGATACAATGTTAAAATAGTTTCGTTTTATATTCGTCTTATATTGTATTTCAACTATTTATGGCTAAAATAAGTCTAAATATATTTAGTGTAGAATATATTGTTCGATAGAAAGAGAACGTCGGTGAATTTCATTTTCTAGTAAGGTTATAAAGTCCGGAGAAAGGTTTAACTCGATAGCTGTAACATAAGATTCAATTAACAATTCATCTGACATTTTACTCATCTGTAATTCACCTCCTACTTTCCTGAACGAAACATTATTGTTTGAAGTTATAAAAATAAATTAATAGAATTATTAACTTACTCTAATCTATCAAATAGTTTCGTTTGGAACAACCGTTCTGTTATCCACAGGTAGTAGTGGATAACATGTGATTAACTTATTTATATGCTGAATAAATGCATATAGGACAGTTGGGGTGATGTGCATAAAGTTATCCACAAGAGAAGAAAAATGAAAAAATTGTCGAAACATTTTTTTAAGAGATTTACTAATAAAGGAGTTTTCTTATGAATTAATAGAATCCTCTGTTGTCGAAAGAAGATTCTCGTTTCAAGTTGTACCTAAGTTGATTGGAGTTTTCGCTTTATTTTAACCATTATTTCTCTACGTATTTTGAAGTGTTTTATTGTTATCCACAAAAAGTGGTGGGTAACCTGTTGATAACTTCGTTTTAAAGAGTGTAAATCTATTTAAAATGGCTTTTTTGTTGTGTGTAACTTTATCCACAGGTAGAAGATGCGAGAAATTTGTCGAAACTATTAGTCTTCTTATTTGTGGATATATACATTTGTACTAGTTGGAACGAAGGAAGAAAGCTCAAGAACATCATGGTTATACATTCGAATACAGCCGTGTGAAACATTCTTGCCTATAGATGCTGGGTTGTTGGTCCCGTGAATCCCGTAATGTGGTTTGGAAAGACCCATCCATAAAACACCAAAAGGTCCATCAGGATTTAATTCCTTGTTAATGATGATATAATTCCCTGTCGGAGTTGGAGTTAATACTTTCCCAATTGCTATTGGATACGTTTTTAAAAGCACACTAGCATCATACAGTTTAAGTTGAAATGTATTTACCGAAATATCTATCCAATAGGTCACCGATAACATCTCCTCATAATAGTCATGACATATTTATATGAAAATACGGAGGTACTTGACTGTCGTTTTAGATGAAGCAAAAAATTTTGGTGATAAAAAAAATGAATTTTTGTAGTATAGGACAATCAGGAGTATTCATATTATTTAACAAATGACTTAAGGGGTGTTGCTAATGGCAAATAGGAAGTGCAAACAATGTAAAAAAAGTGGTTATGGATCTTGTAAATGTGGTAAATAAAAAAACCGCCGTAATGGCGGTTTTTTTATTGTTTATGTTACAGAGATGTTACTGGTGCCTGGCACCGGTAACATCTCTGTAACATAACGCTAGTAATGTTTTAGGAATAATTGATGGAGGGAATGAAAAAGAGTTGTCCGCTCGTCGAATGGGACGAGCGGACAACTCTGTATTATACGAGAATCTCTTTTTTGTGAGCAGTTTTTTCTTTTAAATACGTATTTAATTTCTCAATGTCTATACTAAAGATACGATCTTCTGTAATGGATGGAATAAATGCTCGCATTTCATGCCACTTCTCAGATAGTGCTGGTGACATTAGATCGATTCCTCGATATTCTACGCCTTGCATGGCACAAAGTGCTTCAATTGCAATTACTCGACGTGCATTCTGGATAATTTGATTGGCATGTCTTGCTCCGATTGTCCCCATGCTCACATGATCCTCTTGATTTGCTGAAGAAGGTATCGAGTCAACAGATGCCGGATGTGCAAGTGTTTTATTTTCAGATACTAAACTAGCTGCTGCATATTGTAAAATCATTGCACCTGATTGTAATCCAGGCTGTGGGCTTAAAAAAGGCGGTAGACCTTCGTTTAAATGTGGATTCACTAATCGTTCGATTCTTCGCTCGGAAACGTTTGCTAGTTCGGCCATACCGATTTTCAAGAAATCCATGGCAAAGGCAATTGGTTGACCATGGAAATTACCACCTGATATGACGAACTCACCATCTTCCACAATTAGTGGATTATCGGTTGCAGCATTCATTTCAATTTCTAATTTTTCCTTTACGTACCCTAGTACTTGCCAGCTAGCCCCGTGAATTTGCGGAATACAGCGTAATGAATAAGCATCCTGCACGCGTTTTTCCCCTTGTTTCGTAACGAGTTTACTTCCTTCAACCCAACCTAGAATACGTTTTGCGACTGCAACTTGCTCTGGATATCCTCGAGCTTCATGAATTGCAGGGTGAAATGCGTCCGTGATTCCGTGTAAAGCTTCCATGGTCATAGAAGCAATCCACTCGCTTTGGTAAGCAAGTGTTTCGGATTCTAACCAATTCACTATACCCTGAGCTGTCATAGCTTGTGTACCATTAATAAGAGCAAGACCCTCTTTTGCTTCTAGAACAATTGGCTTCAAGTTATGCTTTTTCCATACTTCTTGAGAAGAAATATGTTTTTCACCGTCCCATACAAGACCTTCACCAATAAGAACTAATGCTAAATGGGAAAGGGGGGCTAAATCACCGGAAGCTCCTAAAGATCCTTGCTGCGGGATCACTGGGTGAATTCGGTTATTAACCATGTACGCAAGTCTTTCGAGTACTTCAAGACGAATACCAGAAAATCCTTTTAACAATGCATTCAAACGCAGAACCACCATTGCACGTGACACGGTTTCTTCAAAAGGTTGACCGATTCCACATGCATGGGAACGAATAAGATGGAGTTGCAGTGCATGAACATCATCTTCCGCGATGCTCACATCACTAAACTTTCCAAATCCAGTATTAATGCCGTAAACTGTGCGGCGTTCTTTCACAATGTTTTCCACTACTTTGCGGCTTTTTTCCACTGCTTCTATTGCGCGGTCTTCTAGCATAATTGCTTCATTTTGATATAAAATGGCACGCATATCTTCCAACGTAAGCTCATGTCCTTTTAAACAAATCATGTATGTTCACATTCTTTCTCTGTAAAATTAATTAAATTTCCTTCTAATAACATTTATATCAGCCGACAACTTGCACACCTTTTTTCCAAACGTATTTCACATGGTTGACGCCAAATAAATATTGAAGTTCTTGATAATTGTTTACGTTCCACAAAATAACATCCGCTTGCTTACCAACTTCTAAAGAACCAACTTTATCTTCCATTTGAATCGCACATGCCGCATTATAAGTGGCAGCACATAAACTTTCTGCAGGTGTTAAACGCATGGATATACATGCTAAATTCATTACAAGAGGCATCGAAGTCGTAGGAGATGAACCAGGATTGCAATCCGTAGAAATAGCGACGGGAACACCTGCATCAATCATCGCACGACCTTTGGCAGCAGTCTCTCTTAAATACAGTGCTGTTGCCGGCAATAAACAAGCTATAACACCTTGTTCAGCCATCGCTTTTATTCCCACATCCGATGCTTTCAACAAATGTTCTGCAGAAATAGCGCCTACTTTTGCCGCAAGTTCTGCACCTTGGTATGGTTCAATTTCATCCGCATGTATCTTCGGAGTAAGTCCATGCAATTTTCCTGCTTCTAAAATGCGTTCGGATTGTTCAGGAGTGAAAACACCAACTTCGCAAAAAACATCATTAAACAGTGCAAGTTTTTCACTAGCAACGATTGGAAGCATTTCGTTAATAATCAAATCAACGTATTCATCCTCACGACCTTTATATTCTGTTGGAACAGCGTGAGCACCCATAAACGTAGGAACAATATCGATTGGATGTTCGGCTTGTAAACGTTTCATCACACGAAGTTGTTTCAACTCTGTTTCGAGATCAAGTCCGTATCCGCTTTTGCCCTCGACAGTCGTTACACCATGTGCTAAAAAGGAATTTAATCGTTTTGTAGTTTGCTCAACGAGTTCATCTTCTGTTGCCTCGCGTGTCATTCGGGTCGTCGCGTGAATTCCACCACCGGCATTCATGATATCCATATATGTCGCGCCTTCTAAACGCATTTCAAATTCTCGCTCGCGACTTCCGCCAAAAGCTAGATGGGTATGTGGATCCACAAGCCCAGGTGTCACGAGATGACCTGAAGCATCTACTATTTCCGCTTCTTCTATCCGATCTGCATAGTTCGTTTGAAGTTCATTTGTCGTTCCAATGGCTTGGATGATGCCATTCTCAATCCATATACTGCCATCTTTAATAATTGCTAATTCGCTCATGGCTTCCTTTACTCGAGGACCAGGAGATTCATGTGCCAGTGTGACAAGTTGAGATGCATGCATAATCCAAATAGGTTTTACCATTGCTCCTCAGTCCTCCTGTTTCATCATTGGAATGTGGATGCCTTTGTCACGCGCTGTTTTTTCTGCGAGTTCATAACCAGCATCGAAATGGCGCACAACCCCCATTCCTGGGTCAGATGTAAGCACGCGTTCTAATCTTGCTTCCGCTTCCTTCGTCCCATCTGCTACGATTACCATTCCGGCGTGGATGGAATAGCCCATTCCAACACCACCACCATGATGAACAGAAACCCATGTTGCACCACCAACAGCGTTAATCATGGCATTTAAAATTGGCCAATCTGCAACAGCATCGGAACCATCTTTCATGGCTTCCGTTTCACGATTTGGGGAAGCCACAGATCCGGAATCGAGATGATCACGACCAATTACGATTGGGGCACTTAATTCACCAGAAGCTACCATATCATTAATGATTTTTCCAAAACGTGCACGTTCGCCATACCCAAGCCAACAAATACGAGAAGGAAGACCTTGGAATTGAATTTTTTCACGCGCCATTTTAATCCAGTTGCATAAATGTGTGTTATAGCTAAACTCTCGTAAAATGACTTCGTCTGTTTTGTAAATATCTTCTGGATCACCCGATAATGCTACCCAGCGGAAAGGTCCTTTTCCTTCACAGAACTGAGGACGGATATAAGCTGGAACGAAACCAGGGAAGTCGAAAGCACGTTCAAATCCTTCATCTTTGGCTACTTGACGAATATTATTTCCGTAGTCAAATGTCACGGCTCCTTTATCCATCATGTCAACCATTGCGCGAACATGCTGTGCCATCGAAGATTTTGAGCATTTTACATATTCTTTTGGATCGCTGTTTCGTAGAATAGCTGCTTCTTCTAATGACATAAGAGAAGGAACGTAGCCGTTTAATGGATCGTGTGCGGATGTTTGATCCGTTAATACATCTGGGATAAAACCACGAGCGATCATTTCGGGAAGAATATCAGAAGCATTACCAACAAGACCAATGGATAAAGCCTTACCATCTTGTTTTGCTTCCTCTGCTATTCGGATCGCTTCATCTAATGAATGCGTTTTAACATCTGTGTAACGTGTTTCGATTCGGCGATCAATACGTGTCTCATCGACATCGATACCAATGCATACACCGCCGTTCATTGTCACTGCAAGTGGTTGAGCAGCCCCCATACCTCCAAGACCTGCTGTAAGTGTAATGGTGTGCTTCAAAGTTCCGTTGAAATGCTGCTTTGCTAACTCAGCAAACGTCTCATATGTACCTTGCACAATTCCTTGTGAGCCAATATAAATCCAGCTACCAGCAGTCATTTGCCCATACATCATTAACCCTTTTTTGTCGAGTTCATGAAAGTGTTCCCATGTAGCGTAGGCAGGCACTAAGTTAGAGTTCGCAATAAGCACGCGAGGAGCATCCGCATGCGATTTAAATACAGCAACCGGCTTTCCGGATTGCACTAGTAATGTCTCATCGTTTTCTAATTCTTTCAAAGAGCGAACAATTGCATCAAACGCATCCCAATTTCTTGCTGCTTTCCCGATACCTCCGTACACAACTAATTCATCTGGATGCTCTGCAACTTCTGCGTCCAAGTTGTTCATTAACATTCTAAGTGCCGCTTCTTGAAGCCAACCCTTTGTATTCAATTCTGTTCCTCGATATCGAATAACTTTCTCACTTGCTTTTCCCATGTAAATCCCTCCTTCAATATGCTTCTATTCTATCGGAATTTTATAATTATTTAAGTGTTTTTGAGAAAAAAGTAAAAATTTCTCATATGCTAATTAAGTACTTCATTAGCATAGTAGAGTATTAGAAAATGAATTTTCAGTTATTTTTGTAACTCTTTTCTCGTTTAATCGTCTATTTATTCAAAGACAGGGGGCAATTGGAAATGAAGAAAACAATTTTCTATTTACTTCTTTTCAGTATATTAGGTCTAGTTACAGCTTGTAGTGAGAATAAAGATAGTGCAGGGGAGAATAAAACAGAGGAATCAAATGACTTAGCAAACTACTCTAGTGAAATGAAAAATAGTACGGCAGAAGTAATGGATAAGGCAAGTGTAGAAGCTCCTTCTGAAGCGACTACTGAGCGAATGATTATTCACAAAGCAATTATAACTACAAATGTGAAAGAACTGGCTAAAGCGCAATACAATATCGAACAGAAAGTAAAGAAATATGGCGGCTATATTGTGGAGTCTAATGTGTATCAGGTAGATGATCAGACGAGTAGTGGGAATATGATTGTCCGAATTCCAGAAAAGCATTTTGACACATTTTTATCAGATGCAGAAGAAGTAGCATCCAAAGTGCTAGAACGTAATGTAACCGGGCAAGACGTCACAGAGCAATATGTAGATTTAACGTCTCGTATCAAATCGAAACGAGTAGTAGAGGAACGTTTACTGGAGTTTATGAAAAATGCTGAAAAAACCGAAGATCTATTAAAAATTTCTTCTGATCTAGCAACCGTGCAAGAAGAAATAGAAGTGATAGTTGGAAAGATAAAGTACCTTGAAAACCAAACTTCCTTTTCCACTGTAGAACTGACGATGTATGAAAATCGCGTAATAATACCTGAGATAGACAATAAAGATTTAAATACATGGGACAAAACAAAAAAACAATTCGTGACAAGTACTAATGCACTTTTGGTTGCGGGTTCTGGAGGAATTGTGTTTCTTATCGGGAATTTACCGGTATTTCTCATTTTAGCTTTAATCGCGTTTGGAGTGTATTGGTTACTTAAAAGAAGAAGCCGTCTTGCAAATGAAAAGGAGTAATATTTTACATTAAATGTAACACTGATGCGGATTTCGTATCCTACCGGAAATAAATACTCCTGAACTGTACATGATTCCTAAAGATAATTGGTATCATAAATTCTCTCCTTTCATACTATGTATAAACAACGCCCCTGAATGGAGGGAAAAGATGGATATTTTGAACAAGGTCAAGAGCTACCGTGAAGAAGAGAATAAACTGAAATGGGAAGGCACGTTCGAGGAGTATTTAGACATTGTGAAGGATAGACCTGAAGTTGCCCAAACGGCACATTCGCGTGTTTATAATATGATTAATAGTTCAGGATTAACGGAAAGAGATGGGCTGAAAATGTACCATTTCTTCGGAAAAGAAATATTTGGACTGGAAATGGCGATCGAACGACTTGTGCAAGAATATTTTCATCCTGCTGCCAAAAGACTAGACGTTCGGAAGCGAATTCTTTTACTAATGGGACCGGTAAGTGGAGGGAAATCCTCTATTGTGACGTTGTTAAAACGAGGTCTTGAGCAATATTCGCGGACAGATGAAGGAGCAGTTTATGCTATCAAAGGTTGCCCAATGCACGAAGATCCTTTGCACTTAATCCCTCAACATTTGCGTGAAGATTTTACGGAAGAATATGGAATTCGAATTGAAGGTAGTTTATCTCCACTCAATTCGATGAGGCTTGAAAAGGAATATGAAGATCGAATAGAACATGTAATGATAGAGCGTATCTTTTTTTCAGAAGACAAACGAGTTGGAATCGGCACTTTCACACCGTCTGATCCTAAGTCACAAGATATTGCTGATTTAACAGGCAGCATCGATTTTTCCACGATTGCTGAATTTGGTTCGGAATCGGATCCACGTGCATACCGTTTTGATGGTGAATTAAATAAAGCAAATCGTGGGATCATGGAATTTCAGGAAATGCTTAAATTAGATGAGAAATTTCTTTGGCATTTATTATCCCTGACACAGGAGGGAAATTTTAAAGCAGGTAGATTTGCTTTAATTAGTGCGGACGAATTGATCGTAGCACATACGAACGAAACAGAGTACCGATCCTTTATTTCCAATAAAAAGAACGAAGCATTACACTCGCGAATTATTGTTATGCCAATTCCTTACAACCTAAAAGTGAGTCAAGAAGAGCGAATATATGAAAAAATGATTAAGGAAAGTGATATGACGCATGTTCATATTGCACCGCATGCACTAAGAGCTGCTGCTATCTTCTCCATTTTGACAAGGCTAGAAATACCGAAAAAACAAGGCATCGATGTTGTGAAGAAAATGCGGTTATATGATGGTGAAAGTGTAGAAGGTTTTAACGAAATTGACGTGGAAGAATTGAAAAAGGAATCCCAAAACGAAGGAATGAATGGAATTGATCCTCGTTATGTCATCAATCGGATTTCTTCCGCTATCATTCGTAAGGAAGTACCAGCCATTAACGCATTGGACGTTTTACGCGCACTGAAAGAAGGGCTTGACCAACACGCATCTATTTCGCAAGAAGACCGCGAAAAATATATGAATTATATTGCCATTGCTCGAAAAGAATACGATGAAATAGCGAAAAAAGAAGTTCAAAAAGCTTTTGTCTATTCCTATGAAGAGTCTGCAATATCATTAATGAATAACTACTTGGATAATGTAGAGGCATATTGCAATAAAAACAAAATGCGAGACCCACTTACTGGGGAAGAAATGAATCCAGATGAAAAACTGATGCGCTCTATTGAAGAACAAATAGGTATATCCGAAAATGCTAAGAAAGCATTTCGAGAGGAAATCCTTATTCGTCTTTCAGCCTACGCTAGAAAAGGAAAGCGATTTGAATATAATTCGCATGAGCGATTACGTGAAGCGATACAAAAGAAGCTTTTCTCGGATTTAAAGGATGTCGTGAAAATTACAACTTCTTCCAAAACGCCGGATGAAGCACATCTTAAAAAGGTGAATGAGGTAGTTGCTCGATTAATAGATGAACATGGATATAACTCTACTTCCGCAAATGAATTGCTGCGTTATGTTGGAAGTCTTTTGAATAGATAAGTATTAAAACAAGACTAATTATTTTTAATTAGTCTTGTTTTTTTATATACATTGGCAATAACTTTGTTATCTCGGCATATGATAAAAAATAGGCAGGTGTCGATGAAAATGAATGAAAAACAAGAAAATCATTATGTCATTTCACAGGAAAATTGGTCCTTGCACAGAAAAGGTTATCAAGATCAGGAACGTCATATGGATAAAGTAAAAGAAGCAATAAAAGACAATTTGCCAGACTTAATCAGTGAAGAAAGCATTATCATGTCGAACGGACGAGAAGTTATTAAAATACCCATTCGTTCATTGGATGAATACAAAATTCGTTATAACTACGATAAAACAAAACATGTTGGTCAAGGGGATGGAGATAGTCAAGTAGGGGATGTTATTGCTCGCGATCCTAGTGGTGAGGGAAGTGGGGCAGGGAAACAGGCTGGCGATCAAGCGGGGAAGGATTATTATGAAGCAGAAGTGACCATTGCTGAATTAGAAAATATTCTATTCAAAGAAATGGAATTACCGAATTTACAGCAAAAGGAACAAGCTGAAATTACAACCGATAAAGTGGAATTTAACGATATTCGGAAAAAAGGGCTTATGGGAAATATTGATAAGAAGCGGACGATTATTACAGCTATTAAGCGTAATGCGATGAAAGGAAAAGCGGAAATTTCACCACTTCATAACGATGATTTACGTTTTAAAACTTGGGACGAAGTGACGAAACCTGAATCCAAAGCAGTAGTTCTCGCAATGATGGACACTAGTGGTTCGATGGGAGCTTTTGAAAAATATTGTGCTAGAAGTTTCTTTTTCTGGATGACTAGATTTTTACGATCTAAATATGAGACGGTTGAAATTGAATTTATTGCCCATCATACAGAAGCAAAAGTTGTGACAGAAGAGGCTTTTTTTTCAAAAGGTGAAAGCGGGGGGACTATTTGTTCATCAGCGTATCAAAAAGCATTAGAGCTTATTGCTGAAAAGTACAATCCTGCACGTTTCAATATTTATCCCGTTCACTTTTCGGACGGCGAAAATATGACAAGTGATAATGAAAAATGTATCAAGCTTGTAAATGAACTAATGGAAGTTTCCAGCATGTTTGGATACGGAGAAGTAAACGCGCATAGTAGATATTCTACGTTAATGAACACCTATAAAAAAATCGAAAATCCAAAGTTTCGTCATTATGTGTTGAAAGAAAATCGCGATGTATATGAAGCTCTAAAAAGTCTTTTTAAAGTCCCAAATTAGATGGAGGGGAATCATTTAATGGATACGAAGCTTCATCATGCAATTGCCGAAATTACGGAAATTGCATCTGGATTCGGACTTGATTATTATCCTATGCGATATGAAATTTGCCCTGCTGACATTATTTATACATTTGGTGCGTATGGCATGCCGACACGATTTACGCATTGGAGTTTTGGAAAGCAATTTCACAAAATGAAGGTACAATATGACTTTGGATTAAGTCAAATATATGAGCTCGTTATTAATTCGAATCCTTGTTACGCGTTTTTGCTTGATACGAATAGTCTCATTCAAAATAAACTCATCATTGCTCATGTCCTTGCTCACTGTGACTTTTTTAAGAATAATGTACGTTTTTCTAATACAAGACGAGATATGGTGGAAAGTATGACGGCAACTGCAGAAAGAATTGCGGATTATGAAATGATTCATGGTAAAGAAGAGGTTGAAGTTTTTCTAGATGCAGTCCTTGCTATTCAAGAGCATATAGATCCCTCCATTATAAGACCTAAACTAGACTATGATTCTGAACAAGAAGAGGTAGAAACAGTACGTAAAACACCATACGATGATCTATGGAGCATGGATCAATCAGCGAACGTAAAGAAGTTGACTGTGCCTAAAAGAAAAAAGTTCCCTCCAAATCCTGAAAAAGATTTACTGTTATTTATCCAAGGGTATAGTCGTGAATTAGAAGACTGGCAACGTGATATTTTAACGATGATGCGGGAGGAAATGCTTTATTTTTGGCCGCAATTAGAAACGAAGATTATGAATGAAGGTTGGGCATCCTATTGGCATCAACGAATTCTAAGAGAGATGAATTTAACCTCGGATGAAACGATCGAATTTGCAAAACTAAATGCAAATGTGGTTCAGCCATCGCAGACAAGTATTAATCCTTATTATTTGGGATTGAAAATATTTGAAGACATTGAAAAAAGATATGATCAGCCTACGGAAGAAATGAAAGGATTAGGGGTAAAACCTAACTCGGGTCGGGAGAAAATGTTTGAAGTAAGAGAAATTGAATCGGATATATCCTTTATTCGAAACTATTTAACAAAAGACTTGGTAAAACATGAAGATCTTTATTTGTTTGAAAAAAAGGCTGGAAACTACCAAATAACCGATAAAGATTATGAGCATGTACGAGACCAACTAGTTTCCATGCGAGTCAATGGAAGTTTTCCGTATATTGTAGTGGAAGATGGAGACTATTCGCGAAACGGAGAACTGTATTTAAAACATGGATATGAGGGAACGGAACTGGATACACGCTATTTAGAAAATGTACTTCCCTATATTTATCAGCTATGGGGACGTTCTGTGCATATGGAGACTACTGTTGAAGACAAATCAACTCTCTATTCATTTGATGGGAAAAAGATTACTAAAAGTACGATGTAAGCCAAACTATAAAAAGAATTTCCATGAAATATAGGGTATTTAACAAACAAGATTCCGATTGAGTGGAATCTTGTTTGTGTATGAAATTGACACTTACTTACTAGTAAGTTAATATATGAATATGGAAAATAGAAAATCACAAATTGTTAAACTAGCACTTAGGAATATTAGAGAAAAGGGTTATTTATCTTTTAGTTATGATGACTTATCAAGAGAGCTTGGGGTAACAAAAGCAAGCATCCATTATCACTTTGAGAAAAAGGAGGATTTAGGCATTGCCGTATGTACGAAAATAAAAGAAGGATTAGAAGCTACTTTCATAAAGGTAGATATGGAACAAATAGGTTTGGAGGACAAGCTTTGGGAATTCATTTCAAGAAGAGCAAAACAAATTGAAATGAATGAAGTATGTCCCATCTCATCTTTGCAGGCAGATTTTCACTATTTGCCTTTAAAGATGCAAGAGAGTGTACAGCAATTGAGCCAATTAGAAATAAGTTATGTTAAAAAGTTTCTAGATGAACTAAAGAGCGAAGGAAAACTACGACCAACAAACGACACAAAGGCATTGGCTTCACTACTAATAGCAAGTGTAAAAGGAGCTCTTCAATATAAAAGGGTTCTAGGAGAAGATTTATTCTCCACAGTATTTGATCAATTAAAAATACTCATAACTGGGAATATTGAAATAAGGAAAACGTGAAGAAAATAAGGGGGATCTAAAATGGAGAGGCGAGTAGTAGTAACAGGATATGGAGTAGTTTCACCTCTAGGTAATGATGTTGATACACTTTGGAATAATATTAAGCAAGGTACAAGCGCGATTAATAAACTGGAAGCGGATGAGTTTAAAGAAATAAATACGCAAATTGCTGGTACTGTAAAAGACTTCTCTGCGGAAAATTATTTTGATAAAAAAGAAATAGGCAAATATGATTTGTTCGCACAATACGCCTATGCTGCCGCAAAACAGGCGATTGATCAATCGAAACTTGATTTAGATAATGTTAATATGGAACGAATAGGTGTTTATGTAGGATCCGGTATTGGAGGAATAAATACAGTCCTTGAAAACCACAATCTTTTATTAGAAAAAGGGGTAAGAAAAGTGTCTCCCTTTATGGTGCCAATGATGATTAGTAATATGGCAACAGGTATTATTGCGATAAAATTAGGTTTAAAAGGGCCAAGTTTTTCCCCCGTTTCTGCTTGTGCAACAGGAAACCATGCAATAGGGGAAGCTTATTTAAATATTTTACATGGTTACTCAGATGCCATTGTTGCAGGGGGAGCAGAAGCATCTATCAACCCGTTATCTTTTGCAGGTTTTTCAAGAATGCGTGCAATGTCTACATTGAATGATGACCCTCAAAAAGCGAGCCGTCCTTTTGATCGAGCGCGTGATGGTTTTGTTATGTCCGAAGGGGCAGGCATTTTAGTGTTGGAAGAGTATGACCATGCTAAAAAAAGAGGCGCAGCGATTTTGGGAGAAATAGTAGGTTATGGCTCTACAACAGATGCCTACCATATAACATCTCCTGATTTCGACGGAGCAGCAAGAGCTATGAAGTTGGCGTTAGGTATGGCAAAAATTGATCCTACTCAAATTGATTATATTAACGCACATGGAACGAGCACACCAGAAGGAGACAAATCAGAAACAAAAGCCATTAAAACTGTGTTTGGAGAGCATGCCTATAATCTAATGGTGAGTTCAACAAAATCAATGACAGGTCATTTATTCGGAGCTGCAGGTGGTGTGGAAGCAATCATAACACTAAAAAGCATAGTAGAAGATATTGCTCCACCAACTATTAATTACGAAACTCCTGATGAAGAATGCGACTTGAATTATGTACCAAACGAGGCTGTGCAAACAGAAATAAACTATGCGCTTTCAAATGGCTTTGGCTTCGGTGGGCATAACGCAGTATTAGCTTTTAAAAAATTTACGGAAGAGTAGTGAATGCAATAAACCACCACTCGAAAGCGACAAATGTAGCATTGAAAACGACAAACCAAAAAAGCAGCTTATTGCTAAGGCAAAAAGCTGCTTTTTAAAGTTATTTAAGATCCGACAAAATCACCACCATCTACATGGATGGTCAGTCCAGTCATATAACTGGAATCCGATGAGTGAAGGGTACCAAGTTAACATTGAATTCTGAATTGTGTTAGAACTTGGTACCTAAAATTTTGGTCATGGGTATCCAATGAATTATAGACAACATGAGGTTCCGTGGTATCAAGGCCAACACTGACATTAAGGATTTCCAATACTACATTAAATTCAACTAAACTCAAGAAAAGTATCAGTAAAGCAAATACCCTCGATCAGTATATTGATCGAGGGTATTTTTTACGAACAAAAAGTTAAATAAATAGGATAGTGTTAGTTACTGTCACCAAAACTTATTTGGCATTTTCATCTGGTTGGTGAATACCTATAATATTTCCTTCTGTATCCGTAAAATATCCTTGCCATGCCATTCCCGTCAATGCATGTTTAGGAACTGAAATCGTGCCTCCATGAGCTAAAATTGCTGCTTCTGTCGAATCAAATTCTTCCACTTGGATAGTGCAAACAAATGCATTCACACTTTGTCCGCTTTCAGGTGATTGTGTTCTACGCTGCATTAAAGCTCCATCAATCCCCATTTCCTCTTTGTTCCCTGTAATAGCTCCAAAATAAGGCGTTCCAGCAAAGTCGCTCCAATCTTCAAACTTCCACCCAAAAACTTCCCCATAAAATTTCTTAGCCCGGTCCATTTCATTGACATGAATCTCAAAATGTACAACTCTACCCATCTGAAAACCTCTTTTCTGAAATTATTAGAAGCATTTACAATCTAATTATACCATATTTTCTCAATTTTCGTGACGGGAAGTAGGAGAAGATTCTGTTATAAATGGAATCTCGTTTATTTTACTGTGTGGTATCGTAACTCTCTAGTTTCACAAACAAATTACAAAAAATTGCTGAACGCGACAAACTGGGGCTTGAAGTAGACAGACTAGTAAGCGAACACGACAAACCAAAAAAGAAGCTCATTGCATTGGCTAAAAGCTGCTTTTTAAAGTTATTTAAGATCCGACAAAGTCACCTCCATCTACATGAATGGTCTGTCCAGTCATATAGCTGGAATCCGACGATGCCAAAAATACATATGCTGGAGCATTTTCAGCAGGTTGACCGCATCTACCTATCGGGGTGTCATCACCGTGTTTTTCAACTTTCTTATTATTAAAAGTGGCAGGAATCAGCGGAGTCCATATGGGGCCAGGTGCAACGGCATTTACGCGAATTCCTTTCTCTATTAAATTTAGTGCAAGAGATCGAGTAAAAGTAGTAATAGCGCCCTTCGTCGCGGAATAATCAATAAGTTCAGGTGCCCCATTATATGCCGTAACGGAAGAGGTATTTACTATTGTGTCGCCCTTTTTCATATGTGGTAACACGGCTTGTGTTAAATAAAACATGGAAAAAATATTTGTTGAAAACGTTTCTTGTAATTGATCAGGTGTAATTTTTAAAAAATCCTTTGTAGGGAATTGCTTACCGGCGTTATTAACCAAAATATTAATATAACCAAATTGTTGAATTGTTTGATCCACTACATTTTGACAGTTTTCATCATCACTTAAATCCGTTTTTATTTTAAATGCTTTAACTCCATAATCTTCTATAAGTTTCACTGTTTTATCGGCATCTTTGTCTTCATTTTCATCCAAGTAAACAATAGCAACATGCGCGCCTTCCTTGGCAAAGGCAATGGAAACAGCTCGTCCAATTCCACTATCTCCACCTGTAATAATCGCTACTTTCCCCTTCAATTTTCCTGAACCTATAAAGTTCTTGTCATCAAAAATAGGAGCGGGTGTCATTTCTTCTTCAATACCAGGTTGTTGGTTTTGTGTTTGTCCAGAAATCTCTTTGTGGATTTTTTCATATTTATCGGTTGGCATGGGATTCCTCCTTTTAATAGTCATTACACATTCTTCCCTTCCTAAACAAAAACAAACTTATTAAAAAAAATCATTTGTTGTATCGTGTAGAGCATTAGTACTTTTCAATTTAAAAATGCGGTACAATTAAGTAAATTTCAATTATTCTAAAATTGATAGGAGACAGATGAAATGAGCGAAGCAAATCCTTTAGTAGAAGCATTTATAAATACAACATATCAAGTTGCAGGTCACGGGAAGAGAAATATTCAAATACTGAAGGATGCATTACATGATGTTGATGGGCAGACCGATAGTGATGTATATGGTAACGGCAAGATTATCGAGGAATTTCAAGCCAAAATGGCGGCGTATTTAGGAAAAGAAACAGCTGTATTTTTCCCAAGTGGTACAATGGCTCAGCAAATCGCTTTACGCATATGGTGCGATAAAAAAGGATTAAAAAAAGTTGGTTATCATCCGTTATGTCATCTAGAGATTCATGAGGAAGGCGGGTTAAGGGAATTACATCATATTGAGCCTGTTTTGTTAGCTGATAAAGATAGATTAATAGAGCTGGATGATGTATTGAGTATGAATGATGAAATTGCGTGTTTATTACTTGAATTGCCACAACGTGAAATTGGCGGACAGTTACCAGACTATGAAACACTTGAAGAAATATCAAGTTATTGTCGTAAAAAAGGGATAAAACTGCACTTAGATGGAGCACGACTTCTTGAAATTCTTCCATATTATCAAAAGTCTGCTGCTGAAGTTTGTAGTCTTTTTGATAGCGTATATATTTCTTTTTACAAAGGAATTGGTGGAATTGCAGGAGCGATTCTCGCAGGTGACAAAGCCTTTACCGAAGAATCGAAAGTATGGAAAAGACGCCACGGAGGCGATTTAATTAGTCTTTATCCATATATTGTGAGTTCTAATTATTATTTCGATGAGAGATTACCAAAAATGCAGCAATACTATAACGATGCGAAAGAGCTTGCTGAACTTTTCAATTCATGTGATGCAGTATCAACTATGCCACTTGTACCTGTATCTAATATGTTCCATGTACATTTTCATGCACCTAAAGAGCAAGTGGAAGCTGGGCTAGTTGAGTTATACGAGACAACAGGTGTTGGTTTAACTAGTTATTTAAGGCAAGCAACAGAGGAAACATGTAGTTATGAAGTCAGTGTTGGTGATCAATATGCGACACTCCCAAAAGAAAAAGTTAAGCAAGTATTTCAGTTGCTTGATGAGAAAATGAAAAGTTTTAACATCATTTAGGAAAAATTGGTGATGCGTTATGAGGCTGCTGAAAAAGGCCATACTTATTAGTCTTGTCACAATGCTTATTTTGATTGTAATCGTTATTATATTTTTTAGTAAGAAAGAAATTGGAATCACTAATAAAGAAGAAAACGATAGTTTAAGTAAAGTTAATGATGAGGAACTTTTCTTATTCGAACAGGAAGGTAAAGAAATTTCAATACCGATTAAATCCATTCCAGTTTATGAAGAATATCTAAATGAACAAAGTGATAGAAATTTGGAAATTCAACGTACTTTATATGACTTTTTAGATTTTCATGATTCAGCTGGAAGTACCTACATATTACTAAAATACAGTTGCGGTACTAAGCTATGTTCTACACTACTCATAAAGCTTTCAAACGAGATTATATCGAGTATTGCATTAGGATACGGTAGTATATTTATGGAGGCTAAACAGTCTCCTAACCCAAATTATGCTGCATTTCTATATGGACAAAACGAAGGAAATCAAGTCCTCAGAAATAATCTTTTAGCAGTTGATTTAAGAAGAATGAAATTATTAACAGCTATAAATAATGAAGTAGCGAATAACTATATAGATAGTGCGATTTGGCCAATTACAAGTTTTAATTGGCTAAACAATCACATGTTAGAAATCCAAACTGCAGATATTCTTAATTCAGATTATAATGCCTTATTAAATTGGTATGAGAGTTCTATGAAAACGAAAGAAGTACAAATAGAAATACAAGACAACGATGAATAAAAAATCTCCATTTGCACAACTTATTCTTCATGGAGGTGAAAGTTCATGACAAAAGATAAAAATCCGAGAAAATCATTAGATCGTGAAGAATATGGGTTTGGATACGATCTTAGTCCAGATGATCTAGAAGTAAAGGGTCAAAATAACAAAGCGAAGAAAAACAATGATAACGAAAATAAAGACAAGCCAGTTGCTAAAAATAGTCCATCAAGGTTAAATTTATAGAACTCAAACGATAAGGACTGATTAATACTCCATCAAAAAAAGAAGATGCATTCATCTATTATTGAATGCATCTTTTTTTTTCTTACTTCTAATTACTTTTTGAAATGATAAGGGACGGTTGTAACAATAACATCTTTTCTATAAAGCAGGATTGTTTTAATAAGCAAACTTGACTGGTTATGGAGTATATTATGCCAACCTTTTTTCGGTATAAATTGTGGGATTAAAACGGTTACTGTATAGTTCGATTCATACGCTTTATTCTCCACTTTACTAATAAATTTAGACAATGGATAATTGATGCTTCTATATTGTGAATATAAAGTGACCAGTCTAACATCGGGTTGCCATTTACTCCACTTTTCTGCTAGCCTTTTTTCATCTTCACGATCAAAAGCAACATAAACAGCAAGGATTTGTTTTGGGTTTAATGACTTTGCATAGTTCAATGAGTTCTCCACTACATGAGTAATTCCTGCAATAGGGACAATAATAACGTTTCCTTCTATTGGTTTTATTGGAGAATTAGTCGATACACTCAATTGTTCACCCACCGATTCATAATGATTTTTTATTTTATGGAAAATAAAAATCAAAACCGGAATAAAAATTAACACTGCCCATACTTGCCCAAACTTAGTAATGAAAAAAATCATCATAACTGTAAAGCTAATGATGGCCCCAACAAAGTTAATCAACAACTTACCAACCCAGTTTTTAGGTTTTTCACGCAACCATTTCACAAGCATCCCTGTTTGCGATAAGGTGAATGGAATAAACACGCCTACCGCATAAAGTGGAATGAGTTGTTCCGTCTGCCCTTTAAAAATAATAATGAGAAGAATGGAAGTGATGCCAAGCGTGATAATCCCATTGGAATATCCCAGTCGGTCTCCTCTCATTTTAAACATGCTTGGAATGTATTTATCCCTTGAAAGGTTAAAAGCTAAAAGAGGAAAAGCTGAATACCCCGTATTAGCAGCGAGAACAAGAATTAAAGCTGTTGTTCCCTGTATAAAATAATAGATGAAATTCCTTCCAAATGTTACAGCGGCAATTTGTGAAACCACGGTTTCCTCACCCTTAGGCGCAATTCCATAGTAGTAAGCCAAAAAAACGATGCCGACTAGCATTACAGCAAGTAAAGAGCCCATAATGGCTAAGGTTTTTGCAGCATTTTTAGGAGCAGGATGATTAAAATTAGGAATGGCATTGGAGATCGCTTCCACTCCTGTTAAGGCGGAGCTACCCGATGCAAAGGCCCTCAGTATCAAAAATAAGCTAATACCTGTAACTGGTGTTCCGAGTGGCGCATGCAGTTCAGGTGAAACGTTTCCAGTTACTATATGGTAAGATCCAACCCCTATTAATACAAACAATGCCAATACAAATAAATAAACAGGATATGCAAGAATAGACGCAGATTCGGTTAAACCTCTTAAGTTTAATATTGTTATAAGCACAACGAGAACACTTGCAATTACCACATTATGCTCATGTAAGCTTGGGATCGCAGAAGTAATGGCATCTGTACCTGCTGATACACTAACGGCCACAGTTAAGATATAATCGACCAATAAAGATCCACCTGCTATTAATCCCGCATTCTCCCCAAGGTTTTCCTTCGAAACAATGTAAGCCCCTCCGCCCTGTGGATAGGCGAATATAATTTGTCTATACGACAAAATTAGCGCAAATAGGAGGATAAGCACTCCAACGGCAATAGGGATTGAATACCAAAAGGCAATAGTGCTCACAGTCATTAAAACGAGTAAAATCTGTTCTGGACCGTATGCAACAGATGATAGAGCATCCGAAGACAGGATGGCTAAAGCCTTTGTTTTATTAAGCTTCTGTTCTCCTAAGGCTGAGGATTTTAATGGACGACCTATTAAAAATCTTTTGACAGCAGATAACATTCTTTCTCTTCCTTTCTTTTTACGCTTACGAGGTTAGCTGTCGGGTTTGGGACAAAAGATTATCCCTACCTATAATTGTAGGATTCACCCCACGTGACATAGGCATATCACGTATAATTGGTTCCCCCGTTCCATAAGGATTAAGCGATGTAGAAATTTGAAACTGAGCCCAATAATACTCCTGTTATTTTGACTTGTAAATAACAAAATAATACCTTTGAAAGTCTTCAATTAGTAGAATTATTCGTT
This sequence comes from Psychrobacillus sp. L3, assembly GCF_042945595.1. Classification (GTDB taxonomy): domain Bacteria; phylum Bacillota; class Bacilli; order Bacillales_A; family Planococcaceae; genus Psychrobacillus. The sequence continues at coordinate 445,417 of NZ_CP168493.1, forward strand.
TAATTCTTTATTAAGTTATGCAGGCTTTTGACAAGCAACTATAAGTCTTTGTCGATTTATGTTCTAAATTTCTTTCTTTTTTCTTAAAGTGTAATAGCGACAAGAAAAAGGGAGAGGTTCAATGTTAATAGATGGTGTGTTTTCAGGAGGTGGATTAAAAGGTTTCGCGTTAGTAGGAGCTTATCAAGTGTTGGAAGAAAAGGGATATCAATTCAAGCGTGTTGCCGGAACCAGTGCTGGAGCTATTCTTGCAGCTTTCATCGCAGCTGGGTTTTCCAGTAAGGAAATCAAAGAAATGCTGGATGAACTAGATACGGTAACTTTTCTCGATCCACGTAAAACAATTCTACCGATTCCATTTATGAAGTGGATCAATCTTTATTGGCGGCTAGGTTTATACCAGGGAAAAGTTTTAGAGAACTGGTTTTTAGAAAAGTTAGCGATAAAAGGCGTGTACACATTTTCTGATTTACAGCCAGGGGTATTAAAGCTCGTGGCATCAGATTTGACGAATGGCAAGTTGATCGTTCTTCCAGATGATCTAGGAAGTTATGGAGTATCAGAAAATAGCTTTCCGATTGCTCGGGCCTTACGAATGAGCTGCGGAATTCCATTTTTCTTTGAACCTGTCAGATTGAAGGTCGGATCAGGCGATACGATTGTGGTGGATGGAGGAGTACTTAGTAATTTTCCAATGTGGATTTTTGATAATGGAAATAAAGAGCGTCCTATCCTTGGTTTAAAGTTAAGTGGGAACTCAGAAGATTTTCCGGGATATGAAATAGATAATGGATTGCAGTTATTCGAAGCACTCTTTTCGACAATGAAAAATGCACATGATGAAAGATATATTTCTAGAAAACATGAAAAGAATATTATTTTCATACCAGTGGATGATTATGGTGCTACTCAATTTGATTTAAGTGAAAAGATGAAAAATGATTTGCTGACAAAAGGAAGAGAGAGCGCCGTGCAATTTTTAAAGACATGGTAATTTCTTAATAGACGAATGTTTAATTTATATTTGAAGAGGGATAATAAGAAAGAGGGTATTCATAAGGAGAGGAATAATAATGGCGAAAACTGCAAAAGAATTAGCGCTTAAAATATTGAACGATAACATGATTGGAACAATGGCAACAATTCAGCAAAATAAACCGCATTCACGATATATGACTTTTTTTAATGAAGATTTCATCATGTATGCAGCTACAAGTAAAAAAACACATAAAGTAGAAGAAGTTACACAAAATCCGAACACCCATATTCTTTTAGGTTATGATGGCAAAGGATTTGGAGACTCCTTTTTAGAAATTGAAGGCATAGTGGAAGTATCAGATAGGGAGGGCTTAAAAGAAAAGGTATGGAATAAAGCTTTAAAAGGTTGGTTTAATGGACCAGAGGATCCGAATCTGATTATTTTAAAAATAACCCCAACACAGATTCGAATTATGAACACAAAAGGGGATGAACCGCAAGTAGTAGAATTATAATAAGGGTATGTAATCTCACCAATTACTTGGTGAGATTTTCTTTGTTTCTTTGCATTGTATAGTTGTATTTACTTTTTGTGTAGTGTATTTAACATAAATAAAAAAACTCACTGGCGTCATGCTCCAATGAGGTGTGTATTGGTATTAATCTTCCCATTTTCATGGGCTCACTACTGGCTCCATGACAGTTAATGTATTATTATACGTATTCAAATTCAAAGTAGCACCAATCGGAACAGCTGCTTTGTAAATTCCGTGTGCGGTTGCAAGATTAGTCATTAATGGTTTTCCTAATGGAACTAAGAACTCGTTTATAATATCATCATAAGTTTTTCCGTAAGCAGCTTCGCATTTTGTGCAATCTCCCATGATGATTCCAATACAATCATCAAATTTTTTCGCCAAAAAAAGATGTTGCAAATATCTATAAACAGTATTCACTGGTTCATGTGTTTCTTCCAGTACGATAATTCTACCCGCTGTATTAATTTCAAAAGATGTTCCTAGAGTACCTATGAAAGAAGTTAGATTACCGCCGACAATGGGACCAGTAACGTTTCCCGGTACTTTGCTTACCAGTGGTATTTCAGGAGGATTGGAAATTGCCCAAGGAGCAGTTAATGTTGATGTGGCAGCGAAAAATTGGTTAAAATTATATGTCGGAGTTCTAGTGTTAAAGTCCAATAGGAGGAGACTTTGGAAAGAGATAAGGTAAGCATATTCGAACAAAACATTTTGTAAAACGGTAATGTCACTGTAACCAGAGACAATTTTAGGATTGCGAGCTATAAGTGAAAAGTCTAGAAAAGGCAATATATCTGATACACCAACACCTCCCCTAGTAGGTAAGATCCATTTCACGTCCTTATTTGCAAACATCTTCATCAAGTCCGATGCCCTCTGTTGAGCTGTTGCTCCTAGAAATCCATTCGATGAATACACATAATCCCCTAATATCACATTAAAGCCCATATTTCGTAATGTCTGAATTCCTTCATTTATTACGCTTGCCCCCAATGGACTTCCTAACGTAACTATTCCAACTGTATCTCCTGCTTTCAATTGACGCGGTCTCGTTGCCATATTTTTTATCTCCTTCCTAAGAATATATGCTATTAATTCATTTTACTACCGCAAAGCGAAAGCCATGACGAAATAAAAAATCTAATATTATGGTTATTTAAATTGCTTATTTAATTATTGTTTTTTTTAAAAGATTATTATGGTAATGTTGTTTTTATTAAGGACTTTGTGCCGAAATTAGGAAGGGGTGATTTTATTTTGATGGAACATCTATTTCAAAATAATTTGCAAATGAGAGGGCTTGTGTCTTAACGAGTTCAGTCCTCTTTATGCAACGGGAGGAAAAGAGAAGATGATGGAATTGAGTACGATGAAAGCGGGGTTCTCATCTTTAGAGGTAGCCGAAAATCTTCTAAAACATTGGGAACATGATGAAGGGACTCTTAGATTCTGGCGTGCAAGTTCAAACTTTGTTTGTGCTTTTGAAAGAAAAGGAATAAGGTTCTTTTTACGATTTAGTTTGGAGAAGGGGAACACTTTAGAACAAATTAAGGCAGAGCTTGATTTTATGGAATATTTGAAGGGAAATAGTTTTTCTTGCGTTTCTCCAGTTCCTTCTTTACACAACAACTTTATTGAAACTGTTGAGACTTCGGACGGGGCATATTTTGGAGTAGTATTCAGTCCAGCGAACGGAACTCAACTTGATGAAGAGGAAAACTTGCTAGACTCTCAAATAGAGCAATGGGGCAGATCGTTAGCTACTCTTCATAACTTGTCTATGAATTATGAACCTAAATATAAGAAAAGGAGAAGCTGGCAAGATACATTACTTTTTATAAAAAGTGTGCTTGACCATCATCCGCTAGAAAACGAGGCGATAGAGGAGTACCATACAATTTCCCACTGGCTTCACTCTCTTCTTGTTTCCAAAAATACGTATGGCTTAGTTCATTATGATTTTCAATTGGACAATTTGTTTTATGACGCAAAGGATGCAACTTTCGAGATAATCGATTTTGATGATTCGATGTATCATTGGTTTGCTCAAGATGTGGTGACTGCATTAACAGATGAATTGGAAAATGAACAACCAACATCCAAAATGAGAATACAAGCTTTTATAAAAGGCTATCGTTCTGCAAAAGAATTGAATGAAGAAAGTGTAAATCTGTTTCCTATGTTTTTAAGGTTTTCCAAGCTATATCAATTTGCAAGATTACTACGATCAATGGAGAATAGCACTAGCGAGAATAATCCAGCATGGTTAGGAAGTCTTCGTGGAAAGTTAATCAGAAAAGTAGATGAAATAAGAAAAAGTTTCAGACAATCGGAAGTATAAAAATCTGATTGATGCAAAATATAAAAAGGAAAGTCGTACGAGTAAAGACTCATTTTACTCGTACGACTTTTTTAAAGGAAGTATATAAATTTTTATGCCATGAACAGGTTGATTTCCGCTGCAGGCGGACGCTTGCATATCGGGCAAGCATTAAGCTGATTTCCTTGCTGCGCTCCCAATTAACAGTTCAAATAAGAAACACAATATGTTATGTCGATATAAAGAACTGGTATTTTCCTTTGTTGATCAATGGGGTAAGAGGAAGTAGAGAAAAATAGATAGCATCTATTGATAAAGAAGCGCTGAGCGGACGAAATTGTATCTTCGTCCGCTTTTAAAAGAGTAGGGAAGGATCTATTCTCTCATTAACCAAACTTCATGCACCTTGTCTCTACACATATCAAGAGGGCGATGGACAAACATCCACCACAAGATTACCGAAAAAAATGGATCGTGAAGTGACATAGTCACTTCACGATTCACAAAAATTCAAACGGTAATAGTGTAGTTGATATTTCGTCCAAAGCACTTGGGAAATAGTAAAGACAAGATGCACTTTAAGGACGATTATGTTTTTCTTATTGTCATATAAATAATGGTATTAAAAATAAGAGAAAAATTATATGAGAAGACTTATAAACATATGAATGATATCAAGTGTACATATGGCAACAAAGAAGAAGACATGATAGCGTTTTCAATTGATTGAATATTAAATGTAAACGCTTTACTATTACATTAACAAACAAGTATTTTACATTCAAAACAAGGGGGATTGTAAGATGACAAATGAGCAGAGGGAAAGTACGGGTTTTAAAGTAAAGGTACAACAGGTTGGTAGTTTTCTAAGTGGGATGATTATGCCGAATATCGGTGCATTCATCGCATGGGGACTTATTACGGCATTATTTATTCCAACGGGTTGGATTCCTAATGTACATTTTGTGGAATTAGTTGGTCCAATGATTACATATCTATTACCGATCTTAATCGGGTTTACCGGTGGACGTCTAATTCATGGTTTACGAGGAGGAGTAGTTGGTGCAACCGTAACGATGGGGGTAATCGTTGGGGCGGAAATACCAATGTTCCTTGGTGCAATGATTGTTGGACCACTAGGTGGTTGGGTAATTAGATGGTTTGATAGATTGATAGAGGGTAAGATTAAGCCGGGCTTTGAAATGCTAGTGAATAACTTTTCAGCAGGAATTTTTGGTGGAGGACTAACATTAGTTGCCTACAAGTTAATTGGGCCTGCAGTTAATGCATTAACTGACTGGCTTTCATCAGGCGTTCAAATTATTGTTGATGCAAATCTATTACCATTTGCAAGTATTTTCATAGAGCCAGGAAAAGTGTTGTTCTTAAACAATGCTATTAATCATGGTATTTTGGGTCCATTAGGGATTGAACAAGCTGCAAGTGCAGGGAAATCAATACTATTTTTATTAGAATCAAACCCAGGACCAGGACTTGGAATTTTACTTGCGTACATGTTCTTTGGAAAGGGAATAGCAAAACAAACTGCACCAGGAGCAGTTATTATTCACTTCTTAGGTGGAATACATGAGATTTATTTCCCTTATATTTTAATGAGACCTCTTTTACTAGTAGCTGCAATCGCTGGGGGAGCATCTGGAATATTTACATTGCAACTATTTGGAGCAGGTTTAACAGCTGCACCATCACCAGGTAGTATTATTTCCATTATGCTATTAACGTCAAAAGGGAATTATTTGGGAGTAATACTTGGAGTACTAGTTGCAACGGCAGTGTCGTTTATTGTTGCTTCTATTATTCTAAAATCTTCTAAAGACACAGGGGAAGATGATTTAGAGAAAGCAACTGAAAAAACTTCTGCTTTAAAAGGGAAAGAAACTAGAGCAGCTCAGTTTATCCAACCTACAAAAGGATTAGACTCTGTACAAGAGGACTCACTCTCAGCTGTAAAACATATAATATTTGCATGTGATGCAGGTATGGGTTCAAGTGCAATGGGTGCTTCGATATTGAAAAATAAAATGAAGCAAGCAGGTCTAGATGTTTCTGTAACGAATACATCTATTAGTAACCTTCCAGCGGATGCAGAAGTGATTATTACACACAAAGATTTAACGAGTCGTGCGAAAGAAAAATTGCCAAATGCACATCATATCTCTGTAGAAAACTTTTTAAATAGCCCAAAATATGATGAGCTAATTGAACAGTTAAAAAAATAATGAGAACATACAGAACTCGGCCTATTTCAATGGAAATTTAGGCTGAGTTTTGCCAATGATTTTGGAACGTTATGAATGAGGTGTATAACATGTATATTTCAGCACGTGAAAAAATGATTATTGAAGCATTGATTGTGGAACAAGGAGAAGTAACGATAAAAGAGCTGTCAAAGAGAATTGACGTGAGTTCTCGGACAATACATCGTGATTTGAATAAAATAGAGGAACTTTTGGATTCCTATCAACTGGAGTTAATAAAAAAATCAGGGGTTGGAGTTCAAATTATGGGAGAGGAAAAAAGTAAACTCAAATTAATAAAGCAGCTTGAAACGTTTACTTTTAGGGAATATACGCTAGAAGAAAGACAAACAATGATTCTATGCAATTTGTATGAATCGTCTGAACCTGTGAAGCTTTTTACACTTTCCAAAGATCTTGGGGTTTCTATCTCAACCGTAAGTGCAGACTTGATGAAGTTGGAAGAGCAATTAAAGCCTTTCCAGCTTTCTATTTTGAAAAAAAGAGGGTATGGAGTAGAGCTTTCCGGAGCAGAGGAAGCCAAGCGCAGGGCAATCAGTTATGCTATTGCAAAGACATTAAAGGAAGAAGGGTTATTTTCCCTTATAAAAGAACAGATTCATCAACAGTCTGAAAAGCATGATGATCCTATTTCTAAACGATTAATGCATCTTGTCGATCGAAAAAAATTGTGGAAGATAGAAAACGTGATGAAGGATTTGTACCCGAATCTCTCTTTTTCAATGACGGATAACTCTTACGTTGGACTTATTGTACATCTCGCATTAGCAATTGAACGAATTCTGCAAGGTGAAAATATTCAAATAGAGAAAATGTATTTAAAACAAATAGCGCTGGAACCGGAGTATCCAATTGCTAAGAAAATCATTGATGGACTAATGAAAAGTTTTCAAGTGGATATACCTGAAGCTGAAGTGGGCTATATCACGATGCATCTTCAGGGAGCAAAGCTTCGTCAACAAGATGGCATATTGCACGAAGCCTCTAACTTGGAAACGTATATGCAAGCTAAAAAATTAGTTCAGATGATGGAAAAAGCCACAGGTTATCAGTTAAATCATCATGATTCACTTTTAGAGGGGCTTGTTACCCACTTAAAGCCTGCAATTTATCGCATTCGTCAAAATATGGGGATATTTAATCCTCTACTAAAAAATATTCAAAAAGATTATGAAGAGTTGTTTGAGCATGTGAAAGTTGCAGTAGAAATTGTTTTTCCGACTTTAGTTATTCCAGATGAAGAAATAGGATACTTAGTGATGCATTTTGGATCTGCTCTACTTGGCTTGTCGGGAAAAGGGGATTTGAAAGCATATGTTATTTGTTCTAGTGGTATCGGAACCTCTAAATTACTTGCATCTCGTCTGCAACAAGAAATACCTGAAATAGCGGAGGTTGTAAATGTTTCTGTTTTTGAATTAAATGATCTTCCGTTATCGGATCGAGATTTGGTGATTTCTACAATTTTTTTACAAACGTTTCATCGAGAATATATAATGGTTAGCCCATTTATGACAAAAGATGAAATTACTCAAGTACAACTATACGCAAGAAGACAGATGTTATTGAAAAAGGCAGTTCCTGCTGTTAAAGAAAGCTACTCGACTGTAGAAGTACTAAAGCAAAAAATGGAGAAGATTCATCTATATACAGGAACGATAGCGGATGTTTTAACTAACTTTCATCTCACTTCGCAAAAAGGTAAAGTCTCAGCAAAAGATTGTATGCTAGAAGCATGTAATTTGTTGGAACAAAAACAGATCATTCAAAAAGCTAGTACAGTTGCTGAAGCATTGTTTACTAGAGAAGCACTTGGTGGTATTGGTATACCAGGAACTAAGCTTGCTTTATTTCACACACGTATCGAACAAGTTTGCATGCCGTCTTTTACGATTCATAAGCTGGAACAACCGGTAGTCGTAAAAGGGATGGATGGAAGTGAGATGGAAGTGCACACACTATTGTTACTACTCTCACCTCAACCTTATCATGAACCAGGTTTGGAAGTACTAAGCTTAATTAGTACAATTATTATTGAAAATGAACAAAGTATTAAACTATTTGAAACCGAAGATCAGTTGCAAATACAATCTTATTTAGCCATAAAATTCGAGCGATTTATCGATGAAATTTTAAAATAATGGAGGCGTTATAATTATGGTATTGCCAATTTTATCAGTGGAAAACATCATGTTAAATCAAGAACTTACAACAAAAGGAGAGGCAATCCAATTAGCGGGAAAAATCCTTGTGGATAGAGGATATGTTCAACCGGAATATGCAGAGAAAATGCTAGTACGTGAGGAAATGACCTCCACATATATGGGGAATTTTGTCGCTATCCCACATGGTACCGATGATGCGAAAAGAGAAGTGAAAGAATCAGGAATTGTAATTATTCAAGTTCCAGATGGTGTAGACTTCGGTGGTGGGAATATTGTTAAATTAGTTTTTGGTATTGCTGGTAAGGGTGATGACCATTTGGGGATTCTTTCAAATATTGCAATTACCGTTTCGGAAATAGAAAATGTCGAAAAAATTGTCCAGGCTACTTCACGAGAAGAAGTGCTTTCATTTTTTGAAGGAGTGAGCTAAGATGAATGCTGTTCATTTTGGGGCTGGAAATATTGGGAGAGGTTTTATTGGATGTTTGTTGTATGAATCTGGATATAACACGTGTTTTGTAGATGTGAATGGAGAGATTGTTGACTTACTCAATGAAAAGAAACAATATACCGTTCAACTTGCGAATGCAACCAATGAGGTATTGCTGGTAAAAAACGTACATGCAATTAACAGCCTAAGGGATCCGGCCCTTGTTGTAGACACAGTTGCCAATGCCAGTCTGGTGACCGCAGCAGTTGGCCCAAACATTCTTCCACTAATCGCAGGTTTAATAGCAAACGGACTAAAAAAGAGACTTACACTATCTAAAGAGCCACTAACCATTATTGCATGTGAAAATATGATTGGTGGAAGTGCCTTTTTAAAAGAAAAAATATATGAACAGCTCAATGAACAGGAAAAATCGTTATTTGATGTGCATTTTAGTTTTCCTAATTCCGCAGTAGATCGGATTGTTCCAAACCAAACAAACGATGACAAATTAGCGGTTACGGTAGAACCTTTTTATGAGTGGATCGTAGATGAGTCGGAAATTAGAGGCGAAAATCCTCCTATAAAAGGAGTAACATTCGTACAAGATTTACAGCCGTTTATTGAAAGAAAGTTATTTACAGTAAATACAGGGCATGCAGTTGTTGCATATTTCGGTTATTTAGCTGGTTTTAGAAGTATGCATGAGGCACTTGCAGATGGAAAAATTAAAAAAATGACCGAAAATGTACTAGGAGAAACAAGTAAGTACCTAACTACTAAGTATTCGTTTGATGAGCAGGCACATAATAAATATGTGCAAAAAATTATTGATCGCTTTGCAAATCCATTTATATCGGATGATACGACAAGAGTAGGACGATCCCCAATGCGTAAGCTTAAAAGTAATGATCGTCTTGTAAAACCAGCAACACAATATGCAGAGATGTTTGAAGAAACACCTATTTATTTAGCAAAGGGTATTGCTTCTGCTTTACACTATGATTATCTGGAGGATCCAGAAGCAAAAGAAATCCAAGAGGCGATTCAACAAAAAGGAATAGCGTTTGCAATAGAGACATTTACGGGTATAAAGGCTGAAACGGATCTATTTAAAACAGTTTACGAACAATATAAGGAAATGGCGAAGAAATAAAAAGTTTAGAATAGAAAAGCCATCATGAATTAGATAATAAAGGAGACGATTATTTTGAAAACAAATACGTATAAAGTAGTTGCAGAATCTGGCATTCATGCAAGACCAGCTACGGGACTCGTGAAAGAAGCTACTAAATTTGCTTGCGATATATTCATCGAATATAAGGAGAAAAAAGTGAACTTAAAATCGATTCTTGGTGTCATGTCTCTTGGTATTCCTAAAGGCGGATCCATTTCCATATTTGCTGAAGGAATAGACGAAGAAAATGCACTAGTGAGTATCGAAAGTTTTCTTAAGAGTGAAGGAATCGTTGCGTCATGAATGACCGAATAATAGGAATCGCTGCATCAAGTGGTGTAGCGATTGGTAAGGCGTTTTTACTAGTTGAACCTAATTTGAAAGTTGTAAAAAAAACAATTTCTAACAGCCAAGACGAAATTTCAAGATTCCATTTTGCATTAACGCAAGCTGAACAAGAGTTGCAAGCAATCCGTACGCATGCTGCAAATGTTATAGGTGAAGAAAATGCAGCAATCTTTGATGCACATTTGCTTGTATTAAATGATCCGGAGTTGTTAAGTTCTGTAGAAAATAAAATAAAAGCAGAAGAAATAAATGCAGAAGCTGCATTGCAAGAAACAGCAGATACTTTAATCGAGATGTTCCGACAGTTAGATAATGAATATATGCGAGAGCGTGCTGCTGATATAAGTGATGTAACAAAACGAGTAATAGCGAAGCTTCTAGGAGTAAATATTCCTAACATTGCAATGATCGATGAAGAAGTCATCATTATTTCCGAGGACCTTGCGCCGTCAGAAACTGCGCAATTGAATAGGAAGTTTGCGAAAGGTTTTACAACTGACATGGGAGGTCGTACTTCTCATTCTGCAATTATGGCTCGAACATTAGAGATTCCTGCAGTTGTAGGAACTTCAAAAGTCACTTCAACGATTAAAAACGGGGATCTTATTATTGTTGATGGAGACAATGGGGAGATTCTAATTAATCCTTCTACAGAAGTAATTTCAATTTATGAGGAAAAGCGTAACCAGCTAGACGCTCATAAGAAAGAATTGTCGCTTCTGAAAAATGAACAAACGATTACATTAGATGGCAAACAGTTTGAAGTGGCTGCAAATATTGGCACGCCAAGCGATGTAGAAAGTGTGCTTGAACAGGGAGGCGAAGGAGTAGGTCTTTACCGAACTGAATTTCTTTTTATGGAAAGAGATGCTTTGCCGACGGAAGAAGAGCAATACCAAGCATATAAAGAAGTATTGGAAAAAATGGGGGGAAAGCCCGTTGTTGTAAGAACTTTAGACATTGGTGGTGATAAACAACTTCCCTACTTAAATCTTCCAAAAGAGATGAATCCATTTTTAGGTTATCGAGCAATTCGACTTTGCTTGGCGGACCAAGAGTTATTTAGAATTCAATTGCGCGCATTATTACGAGCGAGTAATTTTGGGAATCTTAAAATCATGTTTCCGATGATTGCAACGTTGGAAGAATTTCTTGACGCCAAACATCTCTTGCTAGAGGAAAAGCAGTCTCTGCAAAAACAAGGGTTTGCAGTGGCAGAGAATATAGAAATCGGAATTATGGTTGAAATCCCCTCCACCGCAATATTAGCAGATCAATTTGCACATGAAGTTGACTTCTTTAGTATTGGAACAAATGATTTAATACAATATACTATGGCTGCTGACAGAATGAATGAACGAGTATCTTATTTATACCAACCTTACAATCCAGCCATTTTACGATTAGTCAAAATGGTCATCGATGCTGCGCATGCTCAAGGAAAATGGGTAGGTATGTGCGGTGAAATGGCAGGAGATCCGATTGCCATTCCGTTACTGCTTGGGCTTGAATTGGATGAATTTTCCATGAGTGTTCCATCGATGTTAAAAGCTAGAAACCAAATTAATCAGTTAAAGCAGAGCGAAATGAAGAAGCTTGTTGATAAAGCATTAGGTATGCAGACCTCGGAACAAGTTAGGCTGTATGTTAAAGAAGCGTTAAATATAAAGTGAACTTTAGAAAAATAAATAAATCCCACTGACTTTAAAGTTCCAGTGGGATTTATTTATTATTTTCGTTTTTTCTTCGTTACATTTCCTCCTAGTTCAGCAAACTCGCGTGAAAATTCTTCTTGCACTTCATTTGGTTTTATTTTTTGATTTTTTGGCGTTTGAGGAAGTGTATCTTTGTTTTTACTTTTGCCTTGCTTATTATCTCTACCCATTATAATTCTCCTTTCGCATTTTACGTTCCTTTTTAATATGGCGCAGAAATCTCATTTTAATCATAAAAAAACACCAAGAATAGTTTACTTAGTGCGGTGGTTTTTGTTAAATTTATTGATTCATAACAAAATTATTCACATTTTCAACTATCTCTTTTTGATCTAAAGTTGTAGGTAAGGAAATAAAGGTAAATTTAAATGTCGTACCAACTCCCACTTCACTTTCCACGTGAATAGTTCCATTCATGGCGCGTACGATGCTATACACAACCATCATACCGAGGCCAGTCCCTCTTGTTCCCTTTGTCGAGTAATATGGCTCTCCTAAATGTTCCAATTGTTCAGATGTCATTCCTGCTCCAGTATCTTTGAAAAGAATGCTCACGTTTGTTGGACTGGATTCCAATTCAACTGTTAATACTCCACCGCTAGGCATTGCTTCTATTGCATTTTTCATGATATTCACTAAGCATTGATGGAACTTTTGTCTATCACCCATAATAGTAATCTCATTTAAAAAGATCGTAACGATTTGGACAGAACTCCGATTGGCAGTTGGTTGCAGTAACTGAATAGCTTGTTGTAGCTCTTCATGAACGATAAGGGATTCCGTTAATCGGATCTCTGATTTAGAAAAAGTTAAATAATCTTGAATAACTCTTTCAGCGGATTTTAGCTCTTTTTTTATAATGGCAAGGTATTGAAGACGATTTTCTTTTGAGATATTTTCCATTTGCAAAAGCTGAACAAAGCCGATAGCCGCTGTTAGAGGATTGCGAATTTCATGAGATATTGCCGCGCCCATTTGTTCAACTGCTTCCAATCTTTTTGTATGTAAGAGTTGATGGCGTAACTGAATCGTTTTGTATATTTCTTCTATAAAGTATGCAATCATACCAACTGCTAACGGCTGGATAAATAGAAAAGCGAAATATAGATCATACAAATGATACGGTAGATGTATAAGTTCTAAAACTGTCTGTATTAAACTGAATAGAAATGTGAGTCCTACTGAAAATAGGATGCGCTGATTTGATGATTGCTTTAAAAAAAATGGAGAAAGTCGCCATAAGGTTAAGGAGATTACCCCGTAAAGTGTTGCAGTCACCCAAAATCCATTGTCAAAACCATAAAATCCTCGAATACATATGGTGAGTAAACCCAATAATGGTCCTAATCCCATATATAGACCGCTAATCACGAGGGGAATATTCTTTAAATCGAATAAGAAACCTTCGTGTATTGGATAGCTAAACGCGAAACAGATGAGGAAACTAAGAACAAAATACAGAGTGGCAACTATTTTAATTGATCCCATATTATTTAATCTGTCAGTCCATAACATACTAAAAAACAATAATACTATTATCAAGGATAGATTGAAAAATAAGTGCATAGTTAATTCCAAAGGATCACCTCTCTTCAGCAACGGTATACGTGGAGAATAGATTTCTCTATCATTTTAGATGAGCTTTTATTGGTTTAAAAGTAAATTGAATGACCGTCTCTTTTCCAAATTTATTTATAACGTCAATGGTTCCTTTCATCGCCCTCACAATATTGAAAGCAACTGTCATCCCATGGCTAGTCATTTTTAATTGTTCTTCATTCCTCCTTTCATCTGTATTTTGTATCGAAATCATTATATTAGTTCCAGTATCTACTGTTTCTATTAATAAAGCACCACCATTGGGCATACATTCAATAAAATATTTTATTATATTAATAAAGCATTGGTGAAATTTTGAACGGTCACCTTCCATTAACTTTGTTGAAAGTAAATTAGTGGATACTTTTACTGAATAATAGTTAGCTAAAGGCTGCAATAAATTAATGACGAGAGTTAGTTCTTTCTGTACATTTAATGCTTCTACAGAAGAAATAACTGGTTTGGAGTAGGCTAAATAATCCTGTATGATTCTTTCTGCAGAATCCAATTCATTTTTTAAAATGGACAGATATTGATTTCTTTTTTCTTGATTTAGAGAATCTTTGTCAAGAAGTTCTATAAATCCAATAGAAGTTGTAAGAGGATTCCGAATCTCATGAGAAATTGCAGCCCCCATTTGCTCAACTGCTTCCATTTTTTCAGCTTTGACTAAGAGTTGTTGTAAAAGTATATTGTTTTCGATCATTTCGATTATATAAGAAATCATGGCAACACCTAACGGAGGTACAATTATATAGGCAAAAAACAAATCTAGCATTTTATCAGAAGATGCCACAGATAGTGCTAAGACTAAAATACCTCCACTTATAAACAAAGTAATACCTGCGGAAAGCAGTATGCGGTATTTAGAAGTGAGCTTAAGAAACCAAGGGTACATAAACCAAAGGATAAAACTAAAGATTGAATAGACTACAAGGGACAAATAGAACCCAAAATCAATTCCATGGACTCCACGTAAGGCGATGAGTATCAGAGCGAGTATAGGACTTAGTCTCATATAGAGGCTCCCTATTATAAAAGGGACAATTCTTAAATCTAATACTAAATCATCACTTAGATGATAGGGGAATAAATAACAGAGTATTAAGGAAACGGCAAAATAAAATATAGCTGTGCTCTTGTCTAAACGAACGCTACCGAACCTTTTAGATATAAAAAAGCAAAAGAAAAATAAAATGATTAATAAGGCAAGATTAAATAGAAAATGCATCGTTATGATTTCCAAGTTTATACCTCTTTTACTAATGTTTATAAATTAATAGTACCTATATAAAGTGAAATATACAATGCTTGTTAAATAATTATTTAGAATATTCTTTTATGTCTATTAATGAAAAAACACCCCGACCTATTTGAAATAGGTCGGGGTGTTTTTTGGCTACTCCATTTTATTGAAAAAAGTAATCAGTTGTTTTGGGGTAGGGGATTGAATTTTATACATTAATTCTCTATCTCCACTGTTTTCTATTCTTGGGATGATGGATTCAATTACATTGAATTTCCAGAAAGAGGGTTTGCTCTTAGTGCTTTTTTCTGTTTCAGAAGTCATCATTTTTCGTTGGAAAGAGTGAAGTTTTGCCATTAGAAACTTATCTTTTACACGAATAAGTAAGTACCCTTCATCTTTTTCGTGATTATATTTTTTCATAAGAGATTCACCGAGTTCAAATGTGTTGGATTTATTTTGAACGGATGGTGAAATAACAAAAATATTCCCTTTACGAAACACAGAAGTATTGGCTACTTGACGGAGACCTAAATCATTTATTAGAAAATCCAGGTTCACTTGCGATGCTGAACTAGCGACGGACATATGAATACCTCCTTTACATTTACACGGACTCATACTATAAGTATACCCTAACTCGTATATAATATCTTCAATTTTGGGAATATTTTCTTTATAAATAAGTCGAAAACTCGTTTTCATTGCATAATAAAATAGTTAAGGTAACAGTGGGAACGCATAAGAACGCTATCCAACAACCAAAAATGAAATAGTTCTTTTATTATGCTATGTATGACTTATTCAATTATATGTTGTATTATGCATCAGGAATGCGAATTATATTAGTAAGCTTATTAATTCATATTTAATAATTGTTTGTTTATTACTAACAATTGTTATGATTGGGCTACAACTGTTATACAAGAATTTTTGAAAAATGTCATTTCTAAAATAACCATAGCATCTTAATGTTTGTCCAGTCAAAGTGAATAGCTTACTGAAGCTTCGCTTGACTCTATGGAAATAATTTTGAGCAGTAAAGGGCATTTAGCAAGGCTTTTGGTAAGCTAAACTTATAGAAGTAAGCTAATTTTAAAATAATGTGTAATTTTTTTAGGAAAACCAGGTTCCGAACAAATGGAATCCGATTTTATTCATTTCACACGGCAATGCTGAGCAGAATCATAGTAAGAATAGATGTATTTTATTTTCTGAAAACTTTTCTTAAAGTTGTATGTCTAATAGATAGGGACAACTGAAATGAGGTGAAATCTTGAGCGAAAAGAAACTGGTGCTAAAAGCAATAATAGGCGATGAAGAAGCATTTTTAGAATTAATCCATTCATATGAAGAAGCATTGTACCGAACAGCTATATCTTTTTTAAAAAATGAAGGAGATGCACTAGAGGCAGTCCAGGAAGTGACATATAGGGCATACCGAAGTATAAAAACAGTGAAAGAGCCTGCTTATTTTAAGACATGGCTAATCCGGATTATGATGAACTATTGCCAGGATGTCTTAAAGAAAAGTAAGAGGGAAGTATTTGAGGAATATTTAATTAGCATCCAAGGAGTAAGTGAAGATTTCACTTTTTTAGAGGTGGAGGAAGCTCTACTAAATCTTTCAGAGTACGAAAGAGAGCTATTGCACTTGAAGTATTTTGAAGATGTCAAAATAAAGGACATCGCCGTTATGTGGAATACACCGGAAGGAACAATCAAAACGAGGCTACATAAGGCATTACGTGCATTTAGGAACCATTTTGAAGAGAAAGGGGAGGTTAAACGTGTTTGAGGAGGAAGAAAAGAAATTGGAGCAGAGGAAAAAAACGATCGATAAAGTAGATGTGCCAATGGAAAAGCTACATTTTGCAGTAAGAAATGGTTTTGAGAAAGCGAAAAAGGAACGAGCATTAAAAAGAAAAAAGTTAATAAAACGGAGTTCATGGTCAGTTTTTGTTGCTGCAATCCTTCTCATCTCATTTATCACATCGATCAGTGTTTCTCCCGCATTCGCTAATAAAGTTGCATCGATACCTGGGTTGGATCGGATAGTTGCGCTTATACAACAAGATAAAGGGTTAGTAGCAGCGATTGAAAATGACTACTACCAACCAATAAATAAGTCGCAAGAAAAAAATGGTATTACAGTGACACTTGATGGAGTAATTGCTGATGACAAAGGAATAGTTATTTTTTACTCTGTACATTCAAAAGAAGTTGATCTGAACTCTATAGAATTAAAGTATCTTCAATTATGGTCGGGGATAAACGGCGGAGAACGTTGGGAATTCATTAATTCAGTCCTACCGTTGACACCAAATCAAGCCCCTGATTTTTATAGCGGGTCTATGCATATTGATAAGGTTACACATAAAAAGGATCTCTCTTGGAAGATAGGATTAAAGAATGGTGAAAGAATAGAAAACTTTAAAATTCCATTTACTTATAAAACGATGGATATAGAGAGTAAGGATATTATTGTAAACAAAGAAGTTACGGTTGAAGGACAACATTTTAAAGTAAAGGATTTAATCGTCGACCCAATACGTACGGTTGTTAGGATAGAAGAAGATCCTAGTAACACAAAGAAACTTCTTGCTTGTCCATTTGATGAATTAGAACTGGTCGACGAATTGGGTAGGAAATGGTCAGCTATCCCTTGTAATGCATATAAGCCCTTAGAGAAAGGGAATGTATGGGAAGTGCCTCTAAAAGAATCTTTTTACTTTTATAATCCGAAAAAATTAACATTAACATTTGGAAAAATTGCAGCGATGGATAAAGATGAAGCTTATATCTTAATCGATGCCATATCGAAAAAGTTTGATAAACTGCCTTCAACTTCAATATTCTCAGACTTGAAAGTGAAAGATGCAAGAGTTAGTTTTACAGTAATAGGCGATAAGGATTACAATATGAATGTTGTTTATCTTCCAAAATTTATAGACGCCAATGAAAAAGAATTCTATATAAACTATGGAGGACGTACACCAATTGTTTCTAACTATGTAAAAGGCTCAATGATTAACATTTCAGAAGTTGAAAAGAAAATTGAATTTGATTTGCCCAACAAGTCTTTTACAACCTTTAAAAATCCAATACGATTAGATCTCGAATTTTACCCATCGTGGATTGAAGAGAATGTACAGGTGGAAATAAAATAGAAAAACAACGAGGTTCTGAACAATTTTTCATTGTTCAAGAACCTCATTTTTCAATAAGTCGATTTAATACATATTCACAATACCAACCTGATCTATTTTAAATTCCATATATCCGGTTGGTTGAACAGTGAAATACATTTTATTTTCACCATTCATAAGAGGTCCATAATAATTATTTTCTACCTCCACATTAATAGATGCGATATATTCCACTTGGGAACCACTTCTTCCGATTTCTGTTAACTTAATGAATTCGACTTTTTTAATGCCTTTTTTAAATTCAGTTATATTAAAAGTAGAGTAGGGAAGAAACTGATTTTGTGCAACCTTTAAATCAACAAGTAAGTAATTGAAAAGAATTGAAATAGGATTTATATTACCTGCGATATCCAAATCCCAATATGGTTCTTTGCTAACTCGCCATCCAACTTTTTCAACATATTGATATTCGACAATATACTTTTGCTTTTCTTTCATCTCTCCGAAAGGAACAGTTACTCGGTAAAATGTTGTGTTTTTATCGGTCTTAATGAACTCTGCATTAGCTTTTGTCCATTCCTCTAATGAACCACCGTCCGCTTCAATCTGAGCAAGTTTTCCTTTGTATTCAATAATTCCTCGGTCTTTTATAAACTGCTCGGCAGCAGATGGGGTCATCGATTGTGTTAAGTAGTTTACCAATTTGTTTTTGGTATCAATTTTGCTCGATAGGTAACGATACGTAGAGCCATTGAAAGAAAACGTTTTGTACTCACCAGTTCCATATTCCCCACCAGCTTGAACATAGCTTGAAGCTGTCTTAAATTTCGCCGCCATTTCGATAGCTATTTTTGCGGAAATTGCTGTACTTTTCTCTTGTTTAGGCTCTTTTCTAATTTTCCATCCTATCTTGTTCACATATTGATACTCAACTATGAAGTCTTGCTTTACACTAGTATTCCATACAGGTACAGTTAATCGATAATAAATCGTATTCTTTTCTGTTTTCACATACTGAGCAGCAGCTTTTTCCCACTGTAATAAAGATCCACCATCTGCTTCTATTTGAGCTAATTTACCTTTATATTCAATAATTCCTCGACTTTTAATAAACTGCTCCACTTCAGAAGGAACTAAAACCTTCTCTAAATAGTTCTTTAACTCTTTTTTTGTATCGATCGAGCTGGATAAATAGCGATATGTTTTTTGATTATAAGAAAATGTTTTATATTCATCTTTCTTATAATCACCACCACGCTGTACATAATTGGATACCTTATTAAATTCAACTGCTAGATTAATAGCTTGTTTTGTTGTTAAATCATTCTGTTGTTTAGCGTTTTGTTCAACTTTCGATTGTTCTTTCGCTAAAACGAGTGCATTTTGCGAAAATGGGATGCCTAACAAGATGATCGTTAATACTGTAATTAAAAGCTTTTTACTATTTCCAATCATTAAATAATCCCTCCATAAATTGATATAATTGCTAACATTTAATTAGACGTCATCAACCACGTGCCGTTACATTAAAAAAACTTTTTTCTACCTTTTATAAATAGTACACATAGGCAGAGATTATTCATAAAAAAACTGCAGCTACTCATATTTCTACGAGTATCGCTGCAGTTAGTAATATTTTATTCTTCATCTTCCATGTCAGATTGATCTAGCACATCTTCGTATTTCCAGTTGCCAGCGTCATCTTTTGCTAAAAGGTAAGCAGTAGAATATTCAAGTGTTTCCTTTTCATCAATAATTGCCTTTTGACTTTGGGTAACTAATGCAGAACCATTTATAATATAATGAACTTCTAAACCTAGAGTCTCATATTTTACATCAAAGTCTTTAAAAGTTGCCCCTATTATTTCTTTTAGAGTGTCATAACCAGGATATTCTGTGCTATAAAGACCAAGCATTGCGTCAAGGTTCTCAGCATTTGCATACTCATCGGACTTTTTGAAAAACTCAATAATTTCTTTCTCTTGTGCTAGAAAGTTTAAATCTTTTCTAATACTTTCTTGATAAGCATCATATAAATCATTAATGATTGCATCGTCTTCAATTGCATCTAATGAATCAAAGAATACAGAAACCTTTGATTCTACAGTTTTTTGATCAGCTTTTTTAGTAATCAAATTGTCTAATTCATCTAGGTGCATTTTTGCAGTAATTACATATTTGGATGATTGAAGAGCCTTTTCACCAGGTGTTTTGTATTTAGTTAATATTGCATCTCGTGTTGATTTTCCGTAAACACGGTAGAGTAAAATTGCTTGTTTACGAATTTCACTAGATAATTCATGATAATTTTTTTCTGTTACATCAGAAGTTGGGTTTGCTGCATATAAGGTATTGAATTGGTTTGCTTTATCTACAATTTTTTTTCCCGAAGTGATTGCATCAATATAACCCATTGCACGACTATAATGAATCCCAACATTATCTTCCAAACGTTTTTCTAACTTTACTTTATCTTTCACACTTACTTTAGCTATTTCTGCCTTTGCTTTTAAGTAAGAATCTTTTGTTGCGTTAAAAATTTTCATATCAGGGTTTTTAATTTCTTTCGTAAGTTCATACGAAATTTGCCATTTCAAAGCGCCTGCATTTTGTTCAGCTATTTTTACAAGGGATTCAGCTTGTGAAACAGAAGCTGCTTCGGCGGTAGATGGAGTAAATATATTTGCTCCAACTAGTCCAGTTGCTAATAAGATAGATAATAATTTTTTCATGCATATTCCCCTAAATTTCGATAGTCTTACAGTATTTGTATTTAGTAAGCCTTAATAAGGATATTGTATTTTTAGGGTTAATACTAGTAAAAAAAGTTGGTTTACATACCGTATATTGGATTATTTATTGTTAAAATTATACGTTTTTTCTATAAAAGTTAATTTTACTTACTTTGTTATGGAAGGGAGTGGGTATTTTAAAGCGTTTTTCTCCATCTTTTGTTGAGCGGCTTCTTTTAAATCAATATTTAACACATTTGCAAGCTGTAGAAGATAAATAAATACATCCGCTGCCTCGTCTACGATTGCTTG
Organism: Psychrobacillus sp. L3; assembly: GCF_042945595.1. Taxonomy (GTDB): domain Bacteria; phylum Bacillota; class Bacilli; order Bacillales_A; family Planococcaceae; genus Psychrobacillus. The sequence goes on from NZ_CP168493.1 coordinate 466,406, forward strand.
CTTGTCCTTTTCAATAGCTTCCTCAGCTGAAACCCATTGAAAATGCTCTAGTAGTTCACTTGCTTCTAAAGAAACAGAAATAGCAAGACTACGAGCATCGTGATTTCCTCCCCAACCTCGATCATCACTGAATTTAAGTATTTTCTCTGTTAGTTCTTTCATATATTTTTCCTCACTTCGCTAAAAAAGTATAGGTAGACATCGATTTGACATTGTCTTGGTTTCTAGCTGCTTCTAATAAATAAATTTCCGATTGAATCAATGCTTGAAATTTATGAGGTAAATGATTAGTTGACTGAAGCTCTTCCTTGTAACTAGCCAATGTGTTTTCGATTTCCCATTTCCCATCTTGAAGCTGAGATGAGTCAATGGTTTTTTCAGCTACTACTTGCCATCCAGCACTTTCTACAATGTTTTGAATGTCTTTTGGTGTGAAGAGTGTTCGAACATTGGATAAGCTACTTTCTTTAAAACATTCATACTGTGCTTGAATGAGTACGGATAAGAAATGGGGAAGTTGTTCATTTGTCCGAACTCTTGTGTCCCATTCAGCAAAGCATAGTAAGTGTCCCCATTTTTTTATTTTCTTCAATATGTCATGGAGCTCTTTTGGTGATTTCAAGTACCAAGAACAATGAGACAGGACAATATAATCAAAGGATTTATCTGGGAAATCCATTTCTGCTGAGAGTACATCTGTTTCAAAATTTACTTTTATACGGCTTCCTATAGAAGAATTCTTCAAAAAATCGATAGAGTCACCTACTGTAACAGGGCTACCGTAATCAGGCGATGCTATATCAATTCCATGTACAACACCTTCATCCCCGACAATGTATGCCAAAACTGCTGTTGTATCTCCTTGGCCGCAGCCAATTTCCAACACCTTGCTTCCAGATTTAATATCCCAAAATTCTACTAACTTCAATCGATGCTCTGTTTGCACACTTTGAATACTAGGATCATATTCATTTGGTGGCATGCACTTAACAATCTCTGCAATCATACGAGTACTCATTCCATCACCCCTTATAAAAGCATTTTACACTGTGTTTAGGAGATTTTACATAAGTTGATTAATAATTTAAATACTTTATTCGGAAATAGAAAGTGAATGACTCGATTTTGTCCCCAGTGAAATAGAAACGCCGATAACAATAACAAAAGCACCGACCAATTGTAATGGTTGAATACTAATTCCTAACAGTGCAAGTCCGAAAATCATTGCAACAAACGGCTCAAGGTTTAACAAAAGTGCAGCTTTTGAAGCGCCGACTTTTTGAATAGAGTTATTCCATAAGTACGTGCATAATCCATGCATAATAATCGCAGTTATGATAAGTAATAACCAATAGGACAGTGGAACAGACAACACAAGATAGGTTTTATTCCAAGGAACGAAAGGAAGTAGACCAATTAGTCCAAAGATATTGCTGAATAAGGTGATGGTAGAAGGATGTATCGATTTAGATAAATGTTGAACAAAAACTAAGAAAACTGAAAATGATAACATCGTTAAACTGATTAATACTTCTCCTTTCCCGAAGTTCGGTATAAGTAACGATCCTTTTGTAATAACTAGCCAAACCCCAAGTAAAGCGATAAAAGAACCAATCCAAAATGGAAAAGTTTTTCTCTCCTTAAAGTAATAAGAGGAGAGCAATGCTGTAACAATTGGAGATAATGCGAGGATTAATGCAGCAGTGACAGGCTCAGTATATTGAAGGCTAGCGTAAAAGCTCCATTGGTTCAACGATACACCTATTAAACCGGCTACTGCTAGCCAAATATAATTGTGCAATGTTATTTCCCGAAAGTTAATATTTCGATAAGTCATGAAAAACAAGAAAATAAGAATAAATATCAGACGAAAAAATGCGATTATACTTGGATCGAATACAGCAACTAAAATGGATCCAAAGACAAAGTTGCTTCCCCAAGCAATGACACAGATTAAAAGAATTAAATAAGTAAACAACTGTTTTTTCATAGGTATAGTTATATCTTCCTTTCGTTTGATGAAAATTGAAAAGAGAAAGAGGTATAAACTCTTTCTCTTCTTTCTCTATATTAATTCACCTTTAACCATAACTAAACGGTCTTTTGGTTTTCGAGCAATAACTTCAGCAGAAGAAACTGCATCAAAAAATACGAAACTTGCATCATCTTGAACTTCTGGCCAAACTTTTTTGCCGTCCTCATTTAAAGCAACTACTCCACCAGTAACCCATTTAAGTGCATTTCTTAGTGACTTCTCATCAATTTTCCGGGTAAGTTCACAAAAGCGTGTAGCTTTTTCTAATACATCACCCGTGCCATATGGACTCCATGAATCGTAAAAACCGTCACAACCGAAGTGTACTTTTACACCATGTGCATCTAATAAGTCGATCGGTGGGATTACTCGATTAATATTAATTGGGATAGTAGACATAATGGCTACATCCGATTCAGCAAGACGGTTTGCGACAACAACTTGCTGAGGAACAGGGATATCTCCAAGGCAGAATGAGTGACTCAAAGCAGTTCGCCCTTGATAATTTGCCTGTTCCACTATATCAATCCACTTATCTGCAGTATAATAACCTACGAATCCACCGTCATGTAAGTGAATATCAACATCAGCATCAAACTCAGTTGCGATATCCATCACTTCGTGAAGAGATTTTTCGATGGCATTATCAATTCCTGCAGGATCTAATCCTCCAACCATTGTTGCTCCATTTCTCATTGCTTCTCGCATTAATTGAGGTACAGATTCACGTAATAATCCATGCTGTGGGAATGCGATAATATCAGCAGTTACTTTGCCTTTGAATGAATCAAGTGCAGCAATAACGCCTTCTAGATTTTTTAGCCCAATATACGGATCAATATTCACATGTGTGCGAATATGCGTTGATCCATATTGTAATAAAGTTTCAATCATTTTTGTAGCTCGTTGCTCTGCGCTATCAGCTAAAATAGATAACTCTTTTGCTTCGAAATCTAGTCGTTCCTTTAAGTTAGCGACTGGAGTACATGCTTTCCAGTCTAACGTCATATATGTTTTATCTAAATGATTATGCATTTCTTTAAAGGTAGGAAGTGCAAGCTTACCATGCATATCCAACACTTCATGGCCAACAGGGATTGTTTCATTTGCTGCTAATTGTTCTACAATTTTCCCGTCTTCTACTTTTAAATGAAATAAAGTGGTTTCTGTTTCAACTGTTCCATTGTCTAATACTCTTTCTCCGGTTTCTAATTTAACATTAGAAAGCCATTTTACTTTACTCATTTTGTAACCTCCTTCGCTAGAACAGCCTCATTTGTATATGCAATATTTCCTTTTGAAATAACATGTGTTATAGGGCGTCTTCTAGCTACTGCTTGAGCTGAACATACGGCATCGAGGAGAAGTACATTTGCTAAATCTCCTTTTTGGGGCCAAACTCTAGTTCCTAAATCGTTAAGAGGGGTAATCCCACCAGAAGCGTATTTCCAACAACGATTTAAGGAATATTCGTCTATAAATTTAAATCTTTCTGCTAAAATACTTAATTTTTCTACTGTATCGCCCGTACCAAAAGGGGACCAGTGATCCGTTAAGCTATCATGACCTACAGAAACGAATACTCCATTTTCATGTAAATAAGGAATTGGAATTGTAGGGCGGTTGATTGGAACAGTCGACGTTACGTCTATTTTTGCTTCAGCTAGCACTGCTACTAGCTCTTCTAATTCTTTCCCATGAAGATCGCCTAAAGCTATTGCGTGGCTTATCGTAACTTGTCCTTCTTTTTTAGCTTGTTTCGTTAGTTCTGCAAGTTTATAAAACTCAAAAGCACCAAGTGAGTTCGGATCATGAATATGAATGTCTATTCCACTTCCAGATTCGACTGCAATATCCATTGTAGTGTTAAGTGAATGGTCAATATTGCGGTCGATAGTGGCTGGATCAACACCACCAACTAATGTAGCACCCATTTTCATAGCTTCTCTCATTAATGGTTCTACTTTTGAAAGCAATAACCCATGTTGTGGAAATGCAACGATGTCATATGTAACCTGGTCTTCAAACTTTTTGAAAGCTTCTTTTGTAATTTCAATATGTTTTGTTCCGATTTGAGGATCCACATTACAATGAGAGCGAATATGTGTGTGTCCTTGTGAAATTAGCCACTCAATCATGTTTTGCGCGCGGTTTAATGCAAAGGGAAGTTGGGCTGGCAGTAATTCCTGCTCTTCTTCAATTCTCGTTAGAATTCCTTTAGTTATAGGCTTACATGCTTTCCAAGGACCACTAAAATACGTTTTATCTACATGGATATGCATTTCTCTGAAGGAAGGCATTAGTAATTTGCCGTTAGCCTCAATTATTTCAAAATCAGAGCTTTTCATATTTTTTTCTATTTCGATAATTTTACCATCTTGAATTAGGACATCAAATAGATCTGTTTCGGTTTGAACAACTCGTCCATTTTCATAAGTAAAGCCAGTTTCAATGCGAGCATTTTTGATAAGTAGAGATTTCATCTTTTATCCTCCCAATAAGTTCAAAGAGACTGGAATATTACCAGTCTCTTTGAAGTGTATTATTTTACTGTCACTTCATTTAAAATCAGGTAATTCGAAGCGTCTAATCTAAAGTTTTTTACATTGTTATTATATACCGCTAAAAGCTCGTAGTTTCTAATTGGAACATAAACAGCGTCGTCCATTTCAATTTGCATTGCTTGTTTATAAATTTCTTGTCGTTTACTTGGCTCAGTTTCTACACGACCTTGTTCGATAAGCTTATCTACTACAGGGTTTTGGTAATAGAAATGGTTCCCTGGTGCACCAATAGATGCTGAATGGAAGAGGTTATATTGATTGTAGTCTCCATCACCAGTCGCGTTACCCCAACCGCCAATAAGCATTTGATGATCTCCATTTTCGATTTGCTGAATATATGAACCGTATTCCATTACTTGAATTTCAACATCTACTCCAATACCTTTAAGTTGAGATTGAATAACTTCAGCCATATTAATTCGTTCTTTACGGTCGCTCGTTAATAAAGTAACTTTGATACCTTTATCGTAACCAGCTTCTTTTAATAAAGATTTTGCTTTGTTTACATCATACGGATATGCCTTAACGTCTTTGCTATATCCAAATACTTGTGGACTCATCGCAACGTTAGCAAGTGTTCCAACGTTATTGTAAACGCCTGATATAATAGCTTCTCTTTCAATTGCATAACTAACTGCTTGACGGACTTTTACATTGTCAAAAGGAGCTTTTGTCGTGTTAAAACCTACATATTCTACTGCTAAACCATCCGTTCTGAAAAGGTTCATCTTATCGGAATTCTCAATTCGATCAATTTCAGTAACAGGAACCTGATCGGAAATATGTGCTTCACCGCTTTCGACCATAGCCAGGCGAGTAGCATCTTCTGGAACCACTTTGAATACTACACTATCCACTTTAACTTTTTCTCCCCAATAATCATTGTTTTTATTAAGGGTTATTTCTTGGCCAGATTTCCATGAATCAAATACGAAAGGTCCAGTACCAACTGGATGTGTTGCTAATTGATCAGGAGTTTCATTAATCATTTTAGGGCTAAGAATGCTTCCTTCACTGCTTGCTAAAATAGAAAGTAATGGAGCATATGGTGTTGATAATTTAAGTGTTACATGTGTATCGTCTTTTACGATTACTTCTGAGATCATTCCTAATTTATCTTTCTGAGGTGATCCTGTTGCCGGGTCTAATAATCGATCAAATGTAGCTTTTACTGCTTCTGCATTAAATGGCGTGCCGTCATGAAACTTAACACCTTCTCTTAATGTGAAATCCCAAGTTAAATCATCTACTTGATTCCATTCTGTTGCAAGTAATGGAGCAAAATTTCTGTCTTTATCAAAAGCAAGTAGCGTTTCATATACTTTTCCGTGAACAACATTGGCGGAAGGTATATCTGTAATGAAATGTGGGTCAAGACCAGTTGCATCTGATAAACGCACTACAACAAGTTTTCCTCCTGATTTATCTCCAGTTGCGGATTGGCTTTCTTCTTTTTCCTCGCTTTTACTTGAACTTCCTGTTGAACATCCTTGCATAATTAGCATCAATATAGACATTAATGCGAAAAACTGTATCCACTTAAACTTCTTCATTGAGTTTCCCTCCATAAAAATTTATTTGTGTTCCTAATTTTCAATTATAAATAATAGAATTAATATTATTTTTAAAATCTTTACTATTTTTTAAAGTATTTCGACTATTCTTTTTATGTCTATTTACATTCTCTCTTTTCTTATATATCGTGATGTTACCTTATAACGAAAAGGAAGCAGAACGAGGGGGTTAATTAAATGACAATTAATAATACCGAAGTAAATTCAGCAAAGTTAATCTTGGCAAGAAAGAAAATTCGAAAAGAAAAGTGGAAAACATTCTTTATGACTATTGGTCAAAATAAGGCGGCTACGGTAGGAGGAGTAATAATTCTCCTATATATATCGCTCACTATATTTGCACCTATATTATCCCCATATGATCCGTATGAGATTAATCTTCCAGACAAGTTACATTCTCCATCTATGGCCCATTGGATGGGAACAGATGATAAAGGAAGAGACATTTTAAGTCGAATCTTATATGGCTCTCGATTGTCATTAGGAGTGGGTTTCTCCTCCGTTTTTTTTGGAGCGTTTTTTGGAATAACTCTTGGACTTGTCGCTGGCTACTATGGTAAATGGGTCGACACAATCATTAGTCGTTGTTTAGACGTGATGCTTGCTTTCCCAGGAATCTTATTAGCATTAGCAATTATTAGTGCACTAGGTCCCAGTCTGATAAATGTAACAATCGCAGTAGGAGTCTTTTCTATTCCTTTGTTTGCAAGAATTGTTCGAGGATCGACGATGGAAGTGAAAAAACTCGAATATATAGATGCTATTCGGACATTAGGAGCAAATGATTTCATTATTATTTTTCGACACATTTTCCCAAATATATTATCGCCGATCATTGTTCAAGGTTCTTTACGACTAGCTACAGCTATATTGTCAGCAGCAGGATTGTCATTTTTAGGGCTAGGTGCACAACCACCATCACCTGAATGGGGTGCAATGCTTTCTAGTGGAAGAGATTTTATTTTCAGTGCTCCTTATATGGCAATTTTTCCAGGTCTGATGATTGCGATTTTAGTATTGGGGTTTAACTTATTTGGAGACGGTTTGCGCGATGCTTTAGATCCAAGGACGAAAAAATAAAAGGGGGATTTCTTATGTTTTTATTTATTTTGAAACGTTTAGTGCAAATAGTTCCTGTCATATTAGGTGTCACTTTAGTCGTTTTTTTAATAATGCAAATGGTACCAGGTGATCCAGCTGTCATTATGGCAGGTGAAGGAGCATCAAAGGAAACGGTTAATGAACTACGAGAAAATTTAGGATTAAACAGACCACTTTATGAACAGTATTTTTCATACGTGGGAAATGTATTTAAGGGGGATTTAGGAAATTCTCTTAAAAATAACCAACCTGTTTTGGATGAAATTATGATTCGCTTACCTATTACAATGGAGCTTGCATTTTTTAGTATTATGATCACAATCGTACTCGGGTTAATCGCAGGAATTATTTCCGCGGTAAGGCCATACTCATTTTCTGATATTAGTGTAATGGTTGTCGCATTAATCGGAATATCACTTCCAAGTTTTTGGTTAGGTTTATTGCTGATGTATGTATTTTCTGTGAAGCTACAGTGGCTACCGGTAGCTGGATGGGATAGTACAGCGCATATTATTCTACCCGCAATTACACTCGGAGCAGGGGGGGCAGCTATTGTTGCCCGTATGACTCGTTCAAGTATGCTCGAGGTAGTTGGGCAAGACTATATACGAACAGCGAAAGCAAAAGGTCTTAAAGGACATGTCATTATTTATAAGCATGCTTTAAGAAATGCATTAATTCCTGTTATTACAGTTGTAGGGCTACAATTTGGTAGTTTACTTGGTGGTACTGTTTTAGTGGAGTCTGTATTTGCTATAAATGGATTAGGTCGGATGATTGTCGATGCAATAAGAACAAGAGATATTCCAATGGTACAAGGCGGCGTACTAGTTGCTTCTTTAGTTTTTGTCTTCGTGAATCTGTTAGTAGATGTTATGTATAAAGTTTTCAATAAACGAATCGATTTGAACTAGGGGGGATAAAAAATGACAAATGAAGTTGTTTTAGAAGTAAAAAACTTAAAAACACATTTTATATCCAATAAAGGTACGGCAAAAGCTGTAGATGGCATAGATTTTGTTTTAAGAAAAGGCGAAACGATGGGGATAGTTGGAGAATCAGGATGCGGAAAATCTATGACTTCGCTATCTATTCTTCGATTAATACCATCACCACCAGGGAAAATTGTCGATGGGCAAGTATTATTGAAGGGACAAGACCTAGTGACAATGTCTGAAGAAGAGATACGAAAAATAAGAGGAAATCGCATTTCGATGATTTTTCAAGAACCAATGACTAGTTTAAATCCAGTTATTCCTGTAGGTGAGCAAATCGCGGAAGCGCTCCGATTACACCAAGGATTGTCCAAAAAACAAGCATGGGATAAATCAGTAGAAATGATTGGTCTTGTCGGAATCCCTTCACCTGAAAAAAGAGCGAAGCAGGAACCCTTTCAACTAAGTGGTGGTATGCGACAAAGAATTATGATTGCGATGGCATTAGCCTGCACTCCTGAAGTTTTAATTGCGGATGAGCCAACTACTGCGTTAGATGTAACGATTCAGGCTCAAATATTAGAAATCATGAAAGATTTACAAAAGAAAATTGGCATGGGCATTATTTTCATCACACATGATTTAGGGGTTGTTGCTGAAATGTGTGATCAAGTTGGCGTAATGTATGCGGGGCAAATTGTAGAACATCAAGATACAAAGGATCTATTTAAAAACCCTTTGCATCCTTATACACAAGGCCTAATCGGATCCCTTCCAAAGTTATATGAAGATCAGGAAGAACTGCAAATTATTGAAGGGACTGTACCGAGTCCATATGAATATCCGGAAGGTTGTCGATTTGCGGAAAGATGTCCGTTTGCAAAGGATATTTGTATCCAAAAGCAACCAAATCTTATTCAGTATGATGAAAATAGCAAAGTTAGATGTTGGAAGTATTCAGATGAATGGCAAGATAGTTTAACAAAAGAGGGGGTAGCGCTATGAGTAATCTTCTCAAAGAGAAAAATCCATTGTTAAAAGTCTCAGACTTAAAGCAGCACTTTGCATTGAAAAAAGAGGCAATCTTCCAACAGAAACAAGTTGTAAAAGCAGTTGATGGTATTAACTTTGATTTGTATCCTGGAGAAACATTAAGTATTGTAGGTGAATCAGGATGCGGGAAATCGACAACTGGAAGATCTATTTTACGTTTAGATGAGCCGACTGATGGAGATGTATTATTTAAAGGTGAATCTCTTTTGAAAATGAATAAAAAAGAGTTACGTAATGTTAGAGGAAATATTCAAGTGATTTTCCAAGACCCATATGCTTCGTTAAACCCAAGAAGAACGATACGTCAAATGTTAGAGGAAGCAATGGCGATACAAAAAGTACTCCCTCCTAATAAGAGAGAGGCTAGAATGTTAGAACTGATGAAACATGTTGGTTTACGTCCAGAGTATTTGGAAAGATATCCACATGAATTTTCTGGGGGACAACGCCAACGAATTGGAATAGCAAGAGCGCTCGCGGTAAATCCGGAAATAATCATTTGTGACGAAGCAGTTTCTGCGCTAGATGTATCTATTCAAGCACAAATATTGAACTTGTTGAAAAAGCTTCAAAAAGAGTTTGATCTTACGTTTTTATTTATTTCTCACGATTTAAGTGTAGTTCGACATATTTCGGATCGTGTTATGGTTATGTACTTAGGGAAAGTTGTAGAGATTGCGGATAAATCATCTTTATTCAACAAACCGATGCATCCTTATACAAAAGCACTGCTTTCAGCAATTCCTGTAATAGATGAAACAAAGAGGGGCGAAAGAATTGTTTTAAAGGGAGACGTTCCATCTCCTATAAATCCTCCTGCAGGTTGTAGATTTCATACACGTTGTCCATTTGCTACGGAACGCTGCAAACAAGAAGAACCTTTATTAAGGGAAATAGATACTGGTCATTCCGTCGCTTGTCATTTTGCAGAGGAATTATTATCATAAAAAATGGTCACTTGTACGATTTACTAATTGTCATAATGAAGATACTATAATGGAATACGGTTATTTAAGAGAGGACGTATGCATCATGATGCCTTTGGAATCTTTTTCATTATACGTCTTGATTTGTGTATTAGCTCCTCTTGTAGGAGCTTTTACACTTTCATTTGTAATGATTTTTGAACGACAAATTGACAATCTGCAAAAAGAAGCTTCAAAGTTGGAATTGGAAAAAGAATTACAGCACGCAAATTACGATCAGTTAAATCAACAAATACAACCTCACTTTTTTTTCAATACGCTTAATACAATGTTAAGTTTAGCTCGGCTTGACCGTAAAGAAGAACTGATAAAAGGTTTAGAAGTAATGGCGAAGTTTTTTAAGTTTAAATATGTTACGCATGCTTCTCTTATTAAAGTGGAAGATGAAATTGCATATGTAAATAATTATTTAGATATCCAAATTTTACGTTTCGGGGAACGACTAGAAGTAACTAAAAATGTAGAAGCTTTTTGCGAAAATGCTTTATTGCCCCCGTTTATGATACAAACTATAGTCGAAAATGCATTTAAACATGGTTTTGAGAAGAATATGGGCCCTGCCCGTTTGAAAATAAATGTGTATTATTCAGATGGTTTTATGTATATAGAAGTATGGAATTCCTACTTTATTGAACCTATCAATGAAAAGAAAGAGTATAGCCCGCAAGAAGAAGGGTATGGAATTCGAAATATTCAAAAGAGATTAGATCTGTTATTTCCAGAACAAGTACATTATTTAAATATGAGATACATTGGTGATGAAACACTTGTTGAAGTGAAATTTCCATTAACCAAATAAATAAGAGAGAGGAGGAAGGGATTATGAATATTCTACTTGTAGATGATGAAACATTAGAGTTAGATCAATTGGAATATATTATGAAACCCCATTTTCCGAATTGGACGTTTTACAAAGCACAAGATGCGTCCATTGCTCTTCAAATAGCGGGTAAGATTAATATTTCTCTAGCATTTCTAGATATTCAAATGCCAGGAAAGAGCGGTTTAGAGCTGGCTAAAGAATTAAAGAAAAATTATACAATGGACATAATTATGGTTACAGCTTATCAATCGTTTGAATATGCTCAATCTGCCTTACGAATAGGGGTCAATGACTATTTAACAAAACCTATAGTAGAAACTGAATTGTTGGGATTGCTTGAAAAGTATAGAAAATGGATATCTCAAAATGACTCCATTCAAGAAGTTTTGCGTATTATTCGTGAGGAATATAACGAAAAACTTAGCCTTAGTATAGTAGCGAATCGAATACACTTGAATGCAACTTATTTAAGTCGTAAATTTTATGAAGAAGTGGGAATCGGATTTGCAGATTATTTAAATGCATATCGGCTCGAAATGGCGAAAAAAATATTATTAGAGCATAAAGAATTGAGTATGGCTGTTGTTTCTGAAAAAGCCGGATTTAACAGTCAGCATTATTTTAGTTCCATGTTTAAAAAACAAAATGGGATAACCCCATCGGAATATCGAGTAAATCCCAAAAAAGCGAAAGGTTTTGGAATATGAAAACCTATCGTCACTATATTACGGGTTCTTTAATTTTGGGAATTTCATCAGGAATGATAAGTCTTTTGGCACGATGGATCACAGGAAATACAATTCTGTCTTCACCTGAATCATTAGTGAAATACGGTCTTTTAGGTGGAATTGGTTATTCTCTAGTAGGTGCGTTTTCTATTTTTATGTTCGGAACATTTGCAAATAAAATTAGATTTAGATTTCCAGATGTAGAAACGATCGGGGATGTTTTTCAAGAGAGGCTCCGTAAAGATGGCTATTGGTTCATGACAATTATAATCTTATTCCTAGGATTAGATTCTTTATTCATGCAAGCGGTAGGAGCAGCCGTTTTATTTGATTTATTATTTAATATACCATTTACTGTTTCTCTATTTTTCTTCTTCTTTTATTGTTTTATCATAGCAGGGCTAGGTGGTATGAAGTGGATTCGAAAATTTGAAGGGATTTCTATTTTCTTTATTTTTGCTGCAATCATTTTCATTCCATTGTACTTTTTCATACAAGAAGGAGCTTTCAAAGTTTACGATGGCATTCGATTATATCATCCCTATTTGTTGTTTGCTAAAAACCATGAAGCATATTTTTTTATTGCGACGTTTATGTTAGTTGCCTGTGGACAAGTGCTTACAGATCGATCGACTTGGCAAAGATTATATATGATTGAACAGAAAAAAGTTCGTATTACTTTTTGGTCAACGGCGTTTGTTTGGAGCACGATACCTATAGCACTTTCTGCAATGCTGTTGATTGTTATTTTTGAAGGATCTTTTGGCGAAACATATACCCTTTTGTTTCAATTAATAACAAAAATAGATCCTATTTTTCTTTCGGTTTTATTCTTTTTATTTTGTTTTGGTGCTTTATCCACAACGATAAATGCGGAGATTCACGCTACTACGATTCATTTCATCAAGCATATTCGACTCCCTTTGAAAATCTCGATGACTGATCAGCAAATGAGGAAAGAATCGTATATTTTCTCTGGATTGTTATTGTTTTTTCTCTTAATTGTTACACATTTTGCTAAATTTAGTTTGCTAAATTTTCTTTTTTTCTATGGACATCTTTATGCTGCGTCTATTCCAGTCATGTTGATCATCATTTTTTCAAAACGTAAAATATCCAGGTTATTGCCTTATTCAATTATAGCTGGTTGGTTGATTAGTGTGACGCTATTTGGTGGTTTAACATCATTACAAACTATTTGGATAAGCTTCTTCCTATCTGGGGTTTTCTCCGTTCTATCAATGTTATTTGCACGAGTAGAGTTATTTTCAAGATATTCGAAGTAAATATTAAATGAATCATGTCTGTTGAAGCAATTTCATATTTCAAATTTAGTTCATAAAACACGAACAATATTAAAGTGAAATGTATGAGTATGTATAATATACTCTTCATAAATCAGCATGATTTCCGCTATAGGCAGACGCTTTCCGCGGGGTGAGAAATGAACCATCACCGCCGCATTCGCTTCGTTTGTGATGGCTCATCTGTCTCACTCGTCCCGCTGGAGTCGCCGCCTGTCGCTCCAATCAATAAATTAAGTATTGTTAGTGTTTTGATAATTAAATGCTATTTATGAAATTAACTCCTGTTGATTAAACAATTATAGGTAATTTTCTATCTCTGTAATCCCTCAATCGATAACGGCACTTTGACTAGCATTCTCTAAATTACATTTAGCTGCCTATCTTGTATTAGCTAGTCGAATTTGTCGCTTTGGTATTTGCTTTCCGCTTTGCGAGCGACGAGCCTTCTCCTATATTACCGCTTCTTGCAGTGTCTCACCTGTCTCGCTGTTCCCGCCTTCCGCTCCAATCCAATCCAATCCAATCCAATCAATAGTGCAATTAAGAAAGACAATGTGTTTCTGCGAAATAATAACTGGTACTTTTCTTTGTTTACCAATAGGGAAAGTGGAACTAGAGAAAAATAGATAGCATCCATTGATAAAGAAGTGCTGAGCGAACGAAATTGCATCTTCGTCCGCTTTTAAAAGAATAGGAAAAGATTAATTCTCTCATTATCCAAACCGTATGTACCTTATCTCTACATATTTCAAGATGGCGACGGACAAACATCTGTCACAAGATTACTGAAAAAAGTGTAGCTGGAAGAGACGCAGTCACTTCCAGCTAATCAATTCCAACGGTAATAGTGTAGTCGATGTTTTGCCCAAAGCACTCTGGAAATAGTAAAGACAAGGTGCACTTAAAGGACGCTTACGTTTTTCTTATTTAACTCTAACAATTTACTATTATCACTCAAAAGGTAAATAAAATTTAAAAAATAGTAATTATTCTGAAAATAATGTTTGTTTAATTTTTTTATACTTAAGATTAGTGCTAGAAAAGAGAGAAGGTGGGGAACAAGATGATTGATCTATTGTTGATTCATGGAACCGTCATAACGATGGATAAAGACAGAAGAATTTTGCAAGATGGTGCCGTTGCGATAAACGGTGGAAGAATTTTAGATGTAGATATAACGGAAGTTCTATTGGAAAAGTATGAAGCTAAAAAAGTGATGGATTGCAGTCATCATTGTATTTTGCCAGGATTTATCGATGCTCATGGCCACGGTGGTCATTCCATGTTTAAGACGATTGCGATGGAAGACTTTTGGATGCCGATTATAACAAATACGTATAAGCATTTTGTGACGGATGAGTTTTGGTATTATGAAGGGAAATTATCCTCTTTGGAACGTTTAAAGGCAGGAATAACGACAGGGGTTTCTGTTTTAGGGTCAATGCCACGATCAGATGAGCCGATCTTTGCGCTGAACCATGCGAAAGCTTACGCAGAAGTTGGTGTTCGAGAGGTAGTTTGTACTGGTCCATGTAATCCACCGTGGCCGCATTTATTTAGTCGATGGGTAGATGGCAAACAAATTACGAGAGAAGTTACGTACGATCAAGTATTACATGGTGCAGAAAGTGTCATTGAAGCATTAAACCATGCAAATGACGATCACACGAGAGCTTTTATCACACCATTTGTTATTGTCACATCTGTGGATCCATCCAATCCAACCTCGCCAGCAAAACTGTATGGATTAAATGAACATGATTTGTATCAAGCGAAGAAAATTAGACAGATAGCGAAGAAATATAATACGAGAATCCATTCTGATGCTTTTGGAGGGATGATTCATTTAGCGGTACAGGATAAAGAAAATGCTCTTTTAGGTCCGGATGTTCATTTACAACATTGCCGTGGTATTTCTTTTGATGAGGCAAGAATTTTAGCAGAGACAGGAACCAATGTAAGTGCCTCGCCAGGGTTTACACAAGTACAAGCAAGAACGCCTATTACGGAATTAATAGAAATGGGAGCAACAGTTGCCATATCAACAGATGGGACTTCACCAAGTACAAGTTTTGATATGTTCCAAGCAATGCGTAAAACCCAGTTTATTCACCAATCAGCTCTTAGAGATGAATATTATTTACCACCTGGAAAGCTGTTAGAAATGGTCACAATTGATGCAGCGAAATGTATTGGATGGGATGACGAACTAGGCTCTCTTGAAATAGGGAAAAAGGCAGATGTAATTACTGTAAATCTGCATCAACCACATCTAACTCCTGAGTTTATGCATGTCCATAGACTTGTTTATCAGGCTGTAGCTAGCGATGTAGATAATGTCATCGTAAATGGGAAAATCGTAATGGAGGGGAGAAACGTACGAACGGTCGATGAACTTATGGTGTTGGATGAAGCAAATGAGGAAGCATATGCAACAGTGAAACGTGCTGGACTTGAAAAACATATGCAACCTTCAAAATCCTTTTGGGGACAAGCACGAGAATATATTGATGAAAAGAGATATAACGAGGATGATTATAAATTTACCGTGACGAAAGGTGAGCATAAATGAAAACAAAGATTATAGGAAAATATGTCATTGGCTATGATGGCCAAGATCATGTCATTTTAGAGAATGCACAAGTGGTTTATGAAAACGACACGATTGTTTTTGTAGGAAAAGATTATTCTGAAACTGTAGATGAAGTGATAGATGTAGGAAATGCTGTTATTAGCCCTGGATTTATTGATTTAAATGCGCTCGGAGATATTGATCACGATATAGTTCATCTCGAAGCAACAATGTCCAAAAGTAAAAATCTTCTTTGGTCGGAACAGTTTGTACAAGAAGGACATGATGAATGGATGACAGAAGAAGAGGAAGCTTTTAAATCCCTTTATGCTTACTCCCAGCTTATATTGCATGGTATTACTACCGCTATGCCGATTACTTCAGTCTTTTATAAAAAATGGGCAGAAACATATGAAGAATTAGCTGCAGCTGCAGAACATGCTGCAAGCTTAGGATTAAGAATTTATCTTGGACCAAGCTATCAATCTGGCATAAGAGTAGTAGAACCAGATGGAAAGATCAAGCTTTTCTGGGATGAAGAAGCAGGTCGAGAAGGGTTAAAAAGAGCAGTGCAGTTTGTAGAAGAGTTTGATGGTGCGTACGATGGCCTGGTGAGAGGGATGCTTGCACCAGAGAGAATTGAATGCCAAACAGAAGAAAATCTCAAACAAACGAAATATTATAGTGAAAAACTGGGTGTTCCAATTAAACTCCATGCTGCACAGGGAAGTTTTGAATATAATACAATCGTTGAAACACATGGAGTTACGCCAATTAGATATTTATATAATATAGGATTTCTAGGTCCCAAAACAGGTATTCCACACGCTCATTTTATCGCTGGATATAGTAGTACAACGAATGGTGAAGGTGATGATATTGCCCTTATAAAAGAGACTAATGCGACAGTTATTCACTGTCCACTCATTATTGGTAGGCATGGAGACGCATTAGAATCTTTTGCGAAATATAAAAGATACGGTGTTAATATCGGCCTTGGAACAGATACATTTCCTCCAGATATGTTCCAAAACATTCGAACAGGAAGTATGCTTTCAAGACTTATAGACAAAAAAGTAGATGATTCTACCTACGCTGATTTTTATCGAGCAGCAACTCTAGGAGCAGCATCTTTTCTTGAAAGAGAAGATTTAGGGAGACTAGCTGCAGGGGCAAAGGCAGATATTATTGCAATTGATCTAGACGGATTTCATATGGGTCCTCTAGATGATCCTATTCGAACGATAATTGTAAGTGGAAGTGGAAGAGATGTAAAACTATCAATTATTAATGGACGAGTAGTTATGAAAGACCGAAAAATTCCAAATCTTGATTTGGATGATATCAAACAAAAAGGACAAAAGTATTATGACAAAATGAAAAAAGGATATGTAAAAAGAGATTACCAGGAGCTAGGAGAGGAACAATTACTGCTTCCATCTTTTACATATGTAGAGCGAATCGATTAAAAGAAGAAAAAATAATGAAAAATATAGTAAATAAATTTAAAATTAAAAATCTGAATATTTTTTATAATTAGAATAACCAAAACGGTTTATAAAATAAGGAGGAGAAGTAGATGAGAGGTAAGAAAAGTGCTACAAAATGGTTTTTAGTATTGTTACTGACATTACTAATTGCAGGTTGCTCTACAGGAAAAGAAGAGAATACTACTGAAGGTAGTAAGAATAGCTCAGCTAAAGATGGTAGCACTTTAGTGATTGCTCGTTTATCAGATGCAGAGAGTTTAGATCATCAGTTTATGTCCACTATCAATGCGGCAAGCATAACACATGGAAAGATCTATGAAGGGCTGGTAGGGCGTGATAAAAACGCAGAAATTCAACCTTTATTAGCAAAAGAGTATAAACAAGTTGATGATACAACATGGGAGTTTAAGCTTAGAGAAGACGTGAAATTTCATGATGGTACTGATTTCAATGCAGATGCTGTGAAAAAGACATTTGATCGTATGTTAGATCCAAATGTTGGTTCTCCTAAAGCAGCTCTGTTTAAAATGGTTAAAGAAGTGAAAGTTGTTGATGATCATACCGTACAATTTCTTTTATCTGAACCATATTCGCCATTACTTTCTATTCTAGCAAGTCATGAAGGTGGCATTATTAGTCCCAAAGCAATTGAAAAGTATGGCAAAGAACAAATTAAAGAACCAGATGGTACTGGACCATTTGTTTTTGAATCTTGGACGCCTGGACAAGAAATTGTTCTGAAGAAAAATGAAAGCTATTGGGGTACAAAAGCGAAAGTCGATAAAGTAGTATTTAAAGTAGTGCCAGAAGAAACTACACGTGTTTCGATGCTTGAAACTGGCGAAGCACAAATTGCTGAACCACTATCTGTACCGATGATGGAAACAGTAGAAGCTTCTAAAAACTCGGAAGTTTACCGTAGTGAAGGATTTGGAACAGAATATATTGGCTTTAATGTGAAAAATGAGAAGTTAAGTGATGTTCGAGTTCGAAAAGCGATTTCACATGCAGTAGAAATGGATTCTATTCTAAAAGGAGTCTATAATAACGTTGGATCAGAAGCAAACTCATTAATGGGTTCAAAAGTTTTTGGATATAACCCTGATATGAAAACATATGAATATAATTTAAATGAAGCGAAGAAATTACTTGCGGAAGCAGGTTATCCAGATGGCTTTGAAATAACGCTGAAAACAATGGATAGTAGAGAAAGAATAAATGTTGCGGAGGTTCTTCAATCCCAGTTAAAAGGAATTGGTATTAAACTGAATATCGAAGTGTTAGAGTATGGGACTTTTGTAGAACAAGTCAACGCTGGAAATTCTGAAATGTTTATTATTAGCTGGAGAAATGCAACTGGTGATGCTGATTATAACCAATACAATCTTTTTCATACAAATTCTATTGGAGGAGCAGGAAACACTTTCTTCTACAGTAACAAAGAAGTAGACGGGATTTTAGATGCTGCACGAATGGAAAAAGACCAAGAAAAACGAATTGAACTATATGCTAAAGCTCAAAAGTTAGAAATGGATGATGCTTTATATATTCCGATTCGCGTAATTGAAAACTTAGCAGCAACAGCAAAAGGAGTGGAAGGATTTTCAATTAGTCCTTCAGGCTATTTAGAAATAAACGATGTGTCGGTTAAATAACTCAACATGATTAGAGAGGGATATCCATATTGGATATTCCCTTTCACCATGTAATTCTCAAAAAAGAAAGGTGAATATATATGACTACTAGTTATTGGTTAAAGAATGTTCGACTGGAAACAGGATTTATGAAAGAAAATGAAAAAGTTATTGGCACAAAAACAAATTTGTTTCATCTGTTCATATTGGAAGGGAAAATTGCGAATATCATCCGTATGGAGGAACAGATTACGGATAATTTTCCTGTTAAGGACGCAAAAAAACTATTGCTACTCCCATCCTTTGTTGAAAAGCATGTTCACTTAGATAAAACGTATATGGGAGAAAAATGGAAGTCTTGTATTCCTGCTGCAAGCGTTGTAGAAAGAAGTACAAATGAAAGCAATATTTTGGCCTCACTACCTTCAAGTACAAAGGAACGAGCGGAAGCATTGTTGGAAGTATTATTATCCTACGGATCCACACATATTCGAACACATGTGGATATTTATCCAGAAGCAAAATTGAAAAACTTAGAAGGTGTTCAGCAAGCTTTGCGAACATACTCAGACAAAGTAAGTGCTGAAATCGTCGCCTTTGCTCAGCATGGGCTACTGCAAACGGGTACTTCACAATTGCTTAGAGAGGCAGTAAGAAATGGAGCAGGTATAGTAGGTGCAGTAGATCCAGCAACAGTAGATAATAATATTGAAGCATCTTTAGTTGAATTAATGGATATTGCAGTAGAAGGGAATGCAGATATCGATTTGCATTTACATGATCCAGGGCATCTTGGAAACTTTACGATGAAACGTCTTGCTTATTTAACAAAACAAGCGGGCTGGGAAGGAAGAGTAGCAGTCAGTCATGCTTTCGGACTTGCCGATGTTTCTACGGAAGAAGCATTTGAAATGGCGGGAATACTAAGAGAAGCTGGTATTTCAATTGTATCTAGTCTCCCAAATAGAAGAATAATGCCGATTAAGCTACTAGATGAATGTGGTGTGAATGTAGCGATAGGGAACGATAATATTTTTGATTCCTGGTGGCCTACTGGTAATGGAGATGTTCTAGAAAGAGCAAGTCGTTTAATCGAACATTTTAGATGGACAGATGAAGTTTCTCTAACGCAAATTTTAAAATTTATTACTGGTGGGAAAACAACATTAGACAAAGAAGGGAACCAGCTATGGCCTAAAATTGGAGACGAGGCAAGTATGCTACTATTCGATGCAAGCTGCTCGGCAGAAGTAATTGCCAGAGTTCCAAAGCGTAAAGCTGTATTTTATAAAGGAAAGTTAGTGCAAGGAGAGTAACAAGAAAGTTCGAAGATATGTGACTTCTATTTAAGACGTCCAGTTTTATATTACATTAACGAAAATAAAATCTTAATAAGGGTCACAAAAAATTGGTGTATAAATCAGGTGAACTAAGGATATATTCGTTTATTTATGAAGGTTTTCGGAGACTTGGAAGAATTGGAAATTATCGATATAATTATTTATATGAAAAGTTAATGCATAAGTTAGAAATTAGAATCACATTAGTGGTAGTAGTAAGTATTTGGAGGAGGGAATGTAGATGGAGGGAAAAGTATTATTCATAACTGGAGCGGCAAGAGGAATCGGCTTTGATATTGCAAAAGCATTTTCTAACGCAGGTGCCCATGTAGTTATATCTGACTTGTCTCATGAAGCAATTGATGAAGCGGTTGTTAAAATAAATGGCAATGTTAAAGGAATCGTATGTGACGTAACGAAAGAAGCGGACATTCAAAGAGCGATTAACTTCACCGTAGAAACTTTTGGGAGAATTGATATTCTTATAAATAATGCTGGTATGCAGCATGTTTCGATGATTGAAGATTTTCCTACAGAGAAGTTTGAGTTACTAGTAAAAATAATGCTTACTGCACCTTTTATCGCAATCAAACACGCATTACCTCAAATGAAAATACAAGGATTTGGACGAATTATCAATATGGCGTCGATTAATGGTGTGATTGGATTTGCAGGAAAAGCTGCTTATAACTCAGCCAAACATGGGGTAATAGGATTAACAAAAGTAGCTGCACTTGAAACAGCGGTTGAAGGCATAACGGTAAATGCAATATGCCCTGGTTATGTAGACACGGAGCTCGTTCGAAATCAATTCGTAGATTTAGCCAAAACTCGAAATATCCAAGTGGAACAGGTGCTGGAAGAGATTCTGTATCCGCTTGTACCGCAAAAGCGATTACTTGATGTTCAAGAAATTACGGATTTAGCATTATACATTGCAAGTGATTCCGCAAGGGGTATGACGGGACAAGCAATTATTTTGGATGGCGGCTATACTGCTCAATAATATGGAGAAAATGTACGCTTGGAGTCAAGATTATTCGACTTTGAGCGTATTTTTTTGTGAGTAGTTGGAATTTTGAAGAGTTTAGTTGGAAAAATAGATGAATTAGTTGGAATTTAGAAGCATTTGGTTGGAAAAATAAATACTTTAGTTGGAATTCACCTAAAATAGTAGATGATTTTTTCGTAAGAAATATGCCCAGAGTCGTTCGGTCCTTATTTTTCGACAAAATTCATGGTAGACTTAGATTTCAACTTATTGTATAGAAGGACGTGTTTTTGTGGTAGGACGTAATGATTCTTGTCCATGCGGTAGTGGAAAGAAGTATAAAAAATGTTGTGAGTCGAAAGAGACCATTACAATAGAAGAAGTTCAAATTGAAGAGCTAGAACGTATATTACAAACATTTTATGATGAGTATCCAGAAAGAAAAGATCTATCCGAATTCTCGGAGTTAGTGAAAATATGGAGTGAACCGTTAAAACAATACTTGGATCAAGAAATGATTGAAGCCATTGTAATGGATGAATTCTTTTTCCATCAAAAAAAAGAAATTTGGGAAGGTTATTTAGAAAAACAACGGAAGAAAGTGGTTCGCCCTTCTACTTTAAGTGTTTTAGAGCAGTGGGATGGACCACGTGTTTACATAGGTGAAGTGGTTGACGTTGATGACACTTATATGACGGTAACGCATATTTTGACGGAGGAGATTATTCGACTAAGACGTGAAAGTGAGAAGCCAGTCCCAGTTGGTATGCATGTTTATTGTTTCATATTGCCTGATGGAACATTTAAAGAAAACAATTATTTAGCTATTTCTAGCTTAGTATTCTTCCCGACAGATCATAAAGAGTTGTTTGGAAATTTTGCAAAACGATTTAAGTCACAAAATGACCAATCAGTTCAAGAATTTGTGAAGGAAAACGGAATAGATTTTTGGCGCGTACTTGGAGAAAATGGCTATGAAGGTGGGGAGTATACTTTCTTCGAAGCAGGTGTTCTACAAGTTGCTATGGATTTCTTAGTAAAACATAATCGTGCATATAATGACTTAATAGAAATAGTAGAAGATTATCTATTCGAACAACAACCGAAAGCGCGGAAGGAAGTGGCAATCGCTGCTGGGGCAATTCGCTTTGGGCAAGAAATTGGTTTATTTGAACCTTTAGAAATGACGGTTAAAGAAATTTCTGAGGCTTTTAATGTATCCACATCATCTTTAAATAAATATTACAATGATTTAATTACGTATTATGAACATACAAAGGTTATTAACTAAAATATTTAACGCCAAACAGAAGAAATTGTCTGCTTGGCGTTTTTGTATGCTAAATAATATTCCAGTTCAATATCATTGTTTTAACAGAGTAGGATACCTAATACTCTTTTTTTTGAGTGAAGTGTTCGGATGAATACTCTTCTTTCATTCCTTTCATTGGGGTATTGATAAAATTATCAAATTGCTTCGCCAGTTTGTCACGTGATTCTTTGTTTCGCATTAAGTATGCAGCTCCTAGTCCAATTGCAGTTAATGCTAGCTTGTTTTTCATCCTATTCGCTCCTTTCGTATTGCTATGTATGTTACCCTGTTTCATGTAAAATAAACTCATAATAAAACAGTGCGTCTTGATTAATGATAAGATAAGCTTAATTGGAAATGATATGAAAGAAAAGAGTTGATAAACTTTGAAAAAAATTTGGGAAATACCTTGGTTTTCGCGACTGATTAAAATAGTTCTTCCATTTTTAATACTAATTGTGTTCTACTTTGAATCAAATCAGGCACTAAAAAATTTAGACTTTTCTCTTTTGAAAAATAATTTTAATAAGTTAGCACTGAATCAGATAATAATTATTGTTTTTGCAGGGATCTTTGCGGTTTCCCCAATGGTTCTATATGATTTTGTTTTGCGTCGACATCTACAACTGAAAGTTCCAGTCAAAAAGACAATAGTTTATTCTTGGACATCTAACACCGTGTCAAACTTCATTGGTTTTGGCGGTATAGCAGGAATGATGATTCGTACTTTTTTTTATGGTCAACATGGCTACGAGAAAAAAGCGCTTGTGAAAGGAATAGGATTAATTACTTTATTTTACTTAACTGGTATGTCTTTGTTGAGCTGGTTGCCATTACTCGGAATTATTCATACACCTATTTTTGATCAAGTGAAATGGATTCACGTTGCCCTTTTAGGAATTGCACTATATTTCCCTATTTTGCTAATTAGTATAAAAAGGAAAAGAGATACACTCGCTCCAGAACGAATTAGTAGGAAAAGTATTTTTTCGTTAGCTGTTATTTCTCTTTTGGAGTGGAGTTTTGCTTTCATTTTGATTTATATAATTTCTGGTTTTCTAGGGGTTTCAGTATCTGTTCCAAGTATGTTTGCTACATTCATTGTAGCATCCTTCGCGGGTATAATAAGTATGTTACCTGGTGGAATAGGCTCGTTTGATTTGATGTATTTGCTTGGAATGGAAGGGATCGGAGTTCCAACTGGAACAACTCTCTTAATTTTGCTTCTATATAGAATTAGTTATTTTATCATTCCAGCTATATTAGGGGCAGTTACGTTATTAATTTATTTCTGGGGAGAGCTAAACCAAAAGTTAAATCGAATCCCAGCGATTATTTTGCAAAATATTAGTCATTGGTTTGTTACTATTTTTGTTTTATCGGCTGGGATCATTTTGTTATTATCCGCAGCAATTCCAGCTGCACTTGAAAGAGTAAAGTTGGCAAACGAAATTTTAGCTTTACCAGTGATGAATATGTCCCATAAGTTTACGGTTGGTTTAGGGATTTCTCTCTTAATGTTGACTAGAGGGATACAATATCGAGTGAAATGGGCTTACGATTTAACCTTAGTTGCATTAGTGGTTGCAGCAGTTTTCTCGTTATCCAAATGGTTTGACTACGAAGACGCGACTTTCGTATTAGTTGTTTTCCTCATATTACTCATGTCTAAGAAACGTTTTTATCGAGAAAATTTTGTGCCAACTTGGGGTAAATCCATAACAGATATTATTGGAATTACAGTTATTTTAGGAATATTTTTGTTTATTGGGTACGTAAATTTACCCTCATCAACGATATCCATTCCAGTGAAATTGCAACCATACGTTATAACAGATTCCACCGATTTATTTATTAGTGCAATTATAGGTGTCGTTCTTGCCATCTTGTATATGTCTATAGGTTACTTGCTCAACAAGCCGAGGCATTTTCCTTTTGAAAAATCTACAACATATGAAAGTGACATAAAAGAGCACCTCGACAAATATGGAGGTACAGTGTTATCTCATTTGATTTTCCTGCATGATAAATATATCTATTGGAATCAATCCAAAACAGTGATGGTTTCTTTTCAGAGGTACTCAGATAAACTAATTGTTTTAGGCGATCTAATAGGGGAGAAAAAAGATATTCTTCGAGCAATGGAGGAATTTCATGATCGTGCAAATTTATATGGCTATACGCCAGTTTATTATCAAGTTACTTCTAAAATGTTCCCGTACCTTCATGAAAATGGCTATGACTTTTTTAAACTAGGAGAAGAAGCATTTGTTAATCTTCCTACCTTTGATTTAGCTGGAAAGAAAATGAAAAATTTGCGTGCTAATAAAAATAAACTGGAGAGGGAAGGATATCAACTTAAAGTAATTCAACCCCCTCATTCAGATGAGTTTATCGCAAGCCTAAAACCAATCTCAGATGAGTGGTTGGATGGACGAAAAGAAAAAGGATTTTCTTTAGGTTGGTTTAATCCTTCGTATTTAAAATCAATTCCAATTGCTTTAGTAGTTGATAGAGATGGAAAAACGATTGCATTTTGTAATATAATGCCTGCTTACGATGGAGGAGAAATGGTTTCTGTTGATCTGATGAGATATGGAAAGAATGCTCCAAATGCCACAATGGATTATCTGTTTATCAAATTGTTTGAATGGTACAAAGAAGAAAATTATGTGAAGTTCAATTTAGGAATGGCTCCTTTGGCGAATGTCGGGCTTTCCAAATATTCATTTTTAACGGAGAAAATTGCATATCAAATTTTCTTATACGGCCAAGCGGTTTACCATTTTAAAGGATTAAAAATGTTTAAAGAAAAATATGCAGATCAATGGGAGCCTAAGTATTTGGCACTTCGAAAAAAATCTTCCTTGCCAATTACAATGGCACAAGTATCTTTGCTGATTGCTCGTTCGGGACCTGTCCATAAAAATAGATGGTGGACTATGTTTTCGAAATTTTATTGAAAAAATTACCGAAAAAGAATGTGAAGTGACGTACTTACTTCACGTTCTTTTTGATTTCTCCTGGTAATAGTGTAGCCAATGTTTCGTCCAAAGCACTCTGGAAATAGTATAGACAAGATGCACTTAATGGAAGCTTGCGCTTTTCTTATCCAAAATGGTTTAGCGTGAAGAAAATAGGTTAAACAAAGGCTAAAGACATGAAAAGGAGCGATTAATAAGATGGATAAAATTTCTGAAGATCATGGTCACCAACATAAAAAGGGACATATACCAGATAATCCGGATGAGGTGAAAACGGATAAAAAAAGCATTTTTGATATGGACAAAGATATGCAAACTGTCGATCCAGTTCCTGTAGAAGAGTTAAATGAAAAAGTAAAAGACGAAAAAAACAAGCGGAAGACAAAATCTACTTCATCAAGTGAAGAACGCTTTCCAGATTAAATCGGCGTTCGTTTATGATTCCATTTTTATGGATATACCTTAGTTAGTCTTAAAATACAACACAACGAGGGGATATATCATGAAAATGCAAAAATACTCGATATATGGAAGTGCTTTACTGGTAATCGCATTATTACTAGGCGCTTGCGGAGATAAAGAAAAAGTGAAAAGTGCGTCAACAGTAGATGAAGAAAAGAGTGACTTTGGATTTCAATCTTTTGATTTAGAGGTAGATACAGCGGATCATAAAGAGGCAATTGAGGCATCAATTGAGATAAAGGGATCGACCATAGAAGCTGAATATGTGAATCGAATTGAGCCGAAGAAATTAAAGGGCGATAAAGCATATGATGAGATGCTACCCATGTTGAAGAAAATAGATCTATCAAAAGATATGACCAAGGACGATGTGATTAAAAAAGTATCCAAAGCATTCGATGTGGAGGATTACACGAAGTTCGATTTAGAAGTGGAATTTTCAGATGGAAAACAAAAAGTATACAAAGATAAAAAAAGTAAAAAAAGTAAATAAATTATTTGCCAAGTCATGATTTAGTTCATAACTTGGCTTTTTTGTTGTGAATTAAAATGATATAGGAACCATAATAGTGTATGATACATAGTATATAGAATAGTGTATGTCACATAGTATAAAAAGTGAGGTGGAATATGAGTAAGTTATTAAGTTCATTAATTACAGAATTAAGACGTGGGACGTTGACATTAGCTGTCTTGAGCCAGTTGCGTACCCCGCAATACGGATATTCGCTTGTCCAATTACTGGAGAAATCCAATGTCTTAATTGATCAAAGTACCTTATACCCTTTGCTTCGACGATTAGAAAAACAAGAGTTAGTAGTAAGTAGCTGGGACACTTCTGACAGTAGACCACGGAAGTATTATGTATTAAGCGAATATGGAATAGAAATTTTCGAACAGTTGAAAAAAGAGTGGGAAAAAACTTCAAGCGAGCTTTACACATTATTGAAAGGAGATGAAGGCGATGCACCTAATTGATATTTATATCCAGGAAGTAACTCGTAGACTTCCTGAGAAGAACCGCAACGATATTGCGCTTGAGCTACAGTCGACAATTGAGGATATGCTACCAGAAAATTTTACAGAGGAAGATGAAAAGGAAGCACTTGCTAAGCTTGGAAGTCCAGTAACACTAGCTAGCGGCTATTTAGATCGTCCAATGCATTTGATAGGACCATATTATTTCGGCATATATGTAACTTTACTGAAAATGATATTGCCAATTGCAGCAACTATTGCGCTCATAGTATCCATATCGGAGAGTATACTCTCTTATAATGCCAATGAAACAGTGATAAATATAGTTCTTACTATTATAGGTAAAGGTATAGTAGAAATTCTAAGTACATTAATGCAGTCATTTTTTTGGATAACGATTATTTTTGCAATCTTGGAACGTGCAAATATTTCAAATGAAAAACTGTCTATAAAAACTAGTTTGAAAGACTGGACTCCTGATGATTTAAAACGTATTCCATCTATTTTGAAAGAGAAAAAAATACCTAAATCTAAAATATTCGGAAGCTTATTGGAAATTGCAATCTTAACCGTTATCTATTTTAATGGAGTTAAGTTACTTGGTGTGTATGAGAACACACATGGTAAATTACAGATGACAATACCTTCCTTTAATGAAGAGGTTCTACAGTCTTATTGGTTAATTGTCGTTATTGGAATTGCTGTGGAAGTTGCTTTAGTATGCTATAAATTTGTTGTTAGTCAATGGACTATGAAAGTTGCAACTTTAAACATTGTACGACATGTCATATCTTCTATAGTTTTTATTGTTTTGTTCAGTAATTCTAGTTTGATAAATCCTGATTTTATTGAGTATTTAGAAGGGCTGCTGAATAGTCCATTTGAAATGAAAAGCTCTTTACATCTAGGACTTATCTTGTTATTTGTAGCCTTTGCAGTCATTGATGTAATTAAAGGGTTTAGAAAAGCTAATATTAGTAGCTAAGAGGAGACGCTGCGGCAACTCTTCTTTTTTTATCTATTATTACAAAAATATTAAAAAATGAAATAGAGGTTTTTTTGTGATCTTGCACGGGTAAATAGTAAATAAGACAAAACCAAGGAGGAATCACCATGAACATTGAATCAAATCGACGAATTGAAGTAGCTCGTTCAGAGGAAGAGATGTATGAAAAGTTGGAACTCCTGCAAGAACAAGGTTATGCTGAAAGTGATATCCATGTTATATCAAAAGAAAATTCACACTTGAATACACTTAATCGTCATTCAGAAGTGTCTACTCATGAAGCAGGTTCTTTTATGGACACATTTAAATCATGGTTTACTGGAGAAGATGCAGTAACAGAAGGATTACGGAAATTAGATTTAAATGAACATGAAACAGAACGCTATGCAAAAGAAGTAGCAAACGGATGCATTGTTCTATACACCGATGTTTTAACTCATGCAGATGATGCTATTTATGGAACGCATCAAAATGAACTTGAATACACGGACACAGAAGGAACAGATGTTGTCCAATCTCGATTTATGGAAACGGGAGTACCGTTGAGTGACTATGCAAAAGAACAAGGATTTACTCCATCAACAAACAAATTCGTCAATGAAACAGAGGGGAGATTTGACGAACCCCAAGATAGATTTGTTCGGGGAGAGACATTTGCCACTGATCCATATTTAGCAAAAGGGGAGAATCATATTGGTACTTCCATGCAAGAAGAAAAGATTGTACAAGAACATCGACCGACCATTAAAGATAGTGTTACTGAGGAAAGAAAAAACTATGGGACACAATCTCCAGGAGTAGATACAAATTTAGGCCCAGCAGCTTTTGGTAGGGAAGTTTTAGAGGATGAAGAAAGTCATTCTCAGGAACAATACGAAGAGAAACTAGAAAGAGAAAGACATTTGGATGATATTAATCCTTTGAATCGTCTTTATTAAGTACCGAAAACTTATAGATAAACCCCTTGTAGAGCTCAAAAACTACAAGGGGTTTTGCGTGTTTGATAGAATATGAGATAATCTAAGTCTAAGTAATTGAAGAGGAGGAGCATGAATGGACTTTATCGCAATCGATTTTGAAACCGCTAATAGTTTACGGACGAGCATATGCTCCATTGGTATTGTGCAAGTAAAAAACGGTAAGATTAGAGAAGAAGTACATACATTGATCAATCCATTAAGTGAATTTCATTACTACAATACAAAAATTCATGGAATTACTGAAGACATGGTCATGAGTGCACCAACTTTTGAAGAATTTTGGCCAAATTTCAAAGAGTTCGTCGAAAATCAAACGATCATTGCACATAATGCTAGTTTTGATATTAGTGTTCTGCTTGCATCCTTAAACAACTTTCATGAGTCAACCCCAGACTTCCAATATGGTTGCTCTTATCAGATTGCGAAGAAAGTTTGGCCGAATCTATATAATCACAAGCTGTCAACAGTGTCAAATTATTTAGGTATTAGCCTAAGGCATCACGATGCTCTAGAAGATGCTCGGGCGTCAGCATTAATAACATTACAGGCAATGGAGAAAACGAGAACAAATTCTGTTCAAGAACTATCACTCCTACACAAACTAAAAATAGGCACCCCAAATCCTACGAAAAAACAAGTGACTCGTTCGAAAAAAAATAAAACGGATTCATCCTTACAACTTCTTGAGACCGAAGTGAATTTGCCGAATACGAAGCATCCGTTTTACGGGGCTAATATTGTGTTCACAGGAAGAATGCTTTCTATGACTAGAATGCAAGCGGCGCAACTAGCAGTCAATTGTGGTGCCATGTGTAAAGGGAATGTTGATAGCAACACAAACGTTTTAGTCGTTGGAGATAATGATTTAGTAAAGTATGTACAAGGCATTAAAAGTACGAAAATGAAGAAAGTAGAAGAGATGATCAGTCATGGATTACCAATAGAGATCGTGGGGGAACAAGATTTTTTAAGAATAGTTCGATACAACGATTAAAATATTCGAATAGTGAATACAAGGTGCTTTTAAAAGTCGCTTGTTCTATTTCTATGAAAATGGAACAAGCGATGGCTAAGCAAGGAATAAATCTTTAGGTAGGAGTGAAAGTGTAAAATCATCTGTGTTTCTTAAAGGGTACTTATAGTGTTACATTTCACTAGGCGCTTTAATTCCTAAAAGTCGTAAAGCTTCTTCTATTACAATAACTACTGACTGAACAAGTGCAATGCGATATGCCAAATGACTTGGATCATTCAGGATGTGCACATTTCCGTAAAAAGAGTTGAATGATTGCGCCAAATCAATCGCGTATTTTGCAATTATCGAAGGATCAAATTCATCTATTGCACGTTTAATGATGCGAGGGAATTGTTGTAGTGATTTAACCACTTCCCATTCATAATCATTCACTCCAGAAACTTCTATGGTGTCGACATCTTGGACTTTTCTTAAAATAGAACATGCTCTTGCATAAGTATATTGAACATAAGGTCCTGTTTCTCCATCGGTTTGGAGCATTTTCTTCAAGTCAAAATCAATGTCATGCTTTCGATGTTGTTTTAAATCACTAAAAATAACAGCACCTACACCTACTTCTTTAGCCACTTCTTTTTTATTTACTAATGAAGGATTCTTCTCTTCTATCGTTGACTCCGCTAATTGAATTGCCTCATTCAACACGTCTTCTAATAAAATTATTTTACCTTTCCGAGTAGATAGTTTTTTGCCATCTTTCAAAATTAATCCAAAAGGAATATGCTGAAGAATTTCCGACCATTCATAACCCATTTTATTTAATACACACTTTAATTGCGCAAAGTGTAAGCTTTGTTCATTTCCAACAACATACAAAGACTTATCGAAATGATAATCATTTTTTCGGTGAATGGCTGCCGTGATATCTCTTGTTGCATATAAAGTTGCACCGTCGGATTTTTTTATTAAACATGGCGGTAAGTTCTCACCGACATCTACTACCAGAGCACCATTAGACTCAATTAACAAGTTCTTATTTAGTAAATCTTCGACAATAGGTTCCATTTTGTCATTGTAATATGCCTCACCATGAAACGAATCGAATGTTACACCAAGTAGGTCATAGATTTTTTGGAATTCATGTAATGATTCTGTTCGAAACCATTCCCAAAGTGCCAAAGCTTCTGGCTCACCGTCTTCTAACGATTTAAAAGCCGCTCTCCCTTTGTCATTTAAGGAACCATCCTTTTCCGCTTCCTCGTGAAAGCGAATATAAAGTGCTAATAACGTTTGAATGGGAGCTTCTTGGACTTTCTTTTTTTCCCCCCATAATCGATAAGCTACGAGTAATTTTCCAAACTGAGTACCCCAATCTCCTAGATGGTTTATTTTAATAGTTTGGTATCCACTTTTTTCTAGTAGCAATGCAATAGAATTTCCAATTACCGTGGATCTCAAATGTCCCATGGAAAAAGGTTTTGCAATGTTTGGAGAGGACATATCAATTGTTACAACACCGCCAGCTCCTAAATTTGTAGAACCATATTGTTTACCTGCTTTGCGAATGGTATTCAAAATGGTATGTGTACATGATATTCGTCTCATGAAAATGTTCACATATCCATTCACCGCTTCCGCTTTTTCGATGTCTTCGTCTTGAATACAGGAAGCTATTTCTTGTGCAATTAACAGAGGTGACTTTCTATGTTGTTTAGCAAACGAAAAGCATGGTAAGGAGTAGTCGCCTAAATGTGCATATACAGGCACTTCGATCATATGCTCCTCGATTAACTCAGTAGTGAAACCTTGAAGAATACTTAATACTTTCTGTTTCATCTAAACGCCTCCTAAAATAAAAAAGCCCTCGTCTCATTATCATAATGAGACGAAAGCTTACACTCCCGCGGTACCACTCAATTTGCCTATTTTAGGCCACTTTCTCCATAACGGTGAGTCTCCGGCTTCTAAGAAAATATTAAAAAAATAAATATTTTTCTTATAAAGCATCTCCAAAGTGCGGTTCACAACTCTTCCAACTAGGCTTTCACCATCCCTAGCTCGCTTGATGCTCCAATGTTGTTACTCTCTTTTTCTTTGATATTGTATTTGAATTTATCAAATAGTAAAGTAATTGTCAATAAATTTAGTTAGTTTCAGTACCAATAAAGAATGAAAGCGCAAATTTCATTTAAACCTTTTACTTTTTTGTTCTATTTTCAGTAATATTTCATTTTTGTCTTTTAAAATGAACATATATCTTTAAAAGGAGCTTGATACTTATGCCTTTACATCCGTTAATTGTTCATTTTCCAATTGCATTGCTCGTTTTAGGTGGCATTATTGAAATTGTTAATGTATTTCTAAAAAATGATTTTTGGAACAAAGTTGGTACAGTTTTAATTATATTAGGTGTGATTACCGGAGTTTTTAGCTTGCTAACAGGAGATGGAGCAGAAGGTTTTGCTTTTGAACATTGGGGAAGATCCATTCACGATACTGTTGAACTGCACTCATTACTTGCTAATATTTCCGTCATTATTTTTGGAGTGTTAGCAGTAATTAAGATATTATTTAAACACCCGAATACTAAATTTCAAATTCTTAAAAATATACCTGTGAGAAAAGGGGTTGTAACCACTCTAATTGTTGTATTAAGTATTGCTGGAATAACTACATTGGCTACAACAGGTCATTTAGGTGGAAAAATTGTTTATGAAAATCAAACGATAACAACTAATAATAAGTAGTAGAATCAATTTTATAATTCAAATTTAGAGCATAAAAAACGAACAATATTAAAGATAAATGTAAGAATATGTATAATATACACTTCATAAATCAGCATGATTTCCGCTATAGGCAGACGCTTTCCGCGGGGGCGCCGCATTCGCGTCGTTTGCGATGTCTCATTTGTCTCACTCATCCCGTTGGAGTCGCTGCCTGTCGCTCCAATCAACAAATTAAGTATTATTCGTGCTTTAATAATTAAATGCTATTTATGAAATTAACTCAGTAAACTATCCATTTTAGAAATCCAATTTTAGGGAAATGTGCAAACAAGAATAAATAACATAGCAAAGATTCCAATCACCTAAAAAAAGGGATGGAATCTTTCTTTTATTTTTCAGAATAGAAAGATACAATAGAGATTAGTAGATTTTGTAAATGAAAGGGGTATGGATATGACATTTTCTATTGTTGGATTTGATCCGCAAACAAAAGAATTAGGGGTAGCGGTAGCATCAAAATTTTTAAGTGTAGGGGCTGTTGTTCCGTTTGCAAAAGCAGGAGTAGGGGCAATTGCAACACAATCATGGGCAAATTTAGATTACGGGAAATACGGGCTGGAGATGCTGGAAAAAGGCATGACTCCTGAAGAAGCTCTTGAAGAACTTGTTCAAAATGATGGGAAATCCGGTTCAAGGCAAGTAGGAATTGTAGATGCAAGTGGGCAAAGTGTATCGTTCACTGGCGAGGATTGTTTTGACTGGGCTGGTGGTTTTGCAGGAGAAAACTTTGCTGCTCAAGGTAATATCTTAGTGGATAAAGATACGGTAGAAGCAATGAAATCGATATTTATACAAACAGAGGGCTCTTTAGCAGAACGTTTACTTGCTGCTCTATATGCGGGAGAAATTGCAGGTGGAGATAGTAGAGGAAAACAGTCTGCTGCTCTGTTGATTGTAAAAGAGAACGGAAGTTATGGTGGATACAATGATCGCTATATCGACCTTCGAGTGGATGACCATGAAGAACCAGTACAAGAATTAGCAAGATTATTAAAATTGCACCGACTTTATTTTGAGTCGACATTATCGTCAGATATCGTTGAGATAGAAGGAGAGCTGGCAAAAGAACTTCAAAGTCTATTAAACGAAAACGGTCATTTGAATCGTGATTTGACAGAACATGACGATTTGTTAGATGCAGTGCAGTCTTATCATCTTATTGAAAACTTTGATGAGCGAGTGCAAGAAAGAGGCTTTATTGATACAAAAGTAGTGGAGTATATGCGAATTAAATAAAAGTATTAAAAACAAGATCTGACCAACTAAAAACGGTCAGATCTTACTTTCGTGTAGGAATTGAATAAACTAGAAGATTTCTAATATCACCAGTTTTCTTTTGGTCATATCTTTATTCTTTCAACTTCTTAAACTTCCATTTCTTTGATTTTGAATCATAATATGCACCTTCAACCGACTGTTTTTTGCCTTCTGTAACGATAACAAAATAATCTTTAAATGTTGATGTTATCTGTTTATTGTTTCTATCAAGAAAAGCAATATCCTCTAGTTTTAGGTCGTCTTTTATTTTGTCTTTATTTTTTTCTTTTAATAATCCAGGTGGAACATGATAGTTTAGGTGGAGTTTAAATTCACCATGTGTAGCAAGGATATCAAAGTTTTCAGCGGTAATCGTGAATGAGCCATTCATTAGTTTAATTACTACATCTTTATTTACCTTATCAATTTTACTTACAGCATCTTCTCTGAAACGAATATAAACGTTTCCAGCATCATGTAGTACAGCTCCATCTACCGTAATTACAGCTTTAGAGGTATCCACTTCATCAGAAGTTATGATTACTTCGCCAGCTTTTGCTGATTGCACAGAAACTTCGATAGAAACTTTACTATCTCCATAAGTTGCAGTTATTACGGTTTTTCCATCTGCTTTAGCGGTAATAATGCCTTTTTCTACTGAAAGTATTTTTGTATCAAATCCACTATAAGTTGCTTCGGATGTCACGTCTTTAATGGAAATAGAGCCATCGTGTTTTGTTGTTGTTTCAGTTAACTTAATAGTTTCAGATTGACCTGATTCTAATACCAATGATGTTTTATTAGCAGAAAGTGTATACGTATTAGGTTTGTTGAATTCCACTTGGATCAGCACTGGATCATGGTCAGATGCACGACCGTGAATGTCCATATAGTTTGCGTTAATATGAATCAAGTCTACTTTCGTATGATCTGCTAAGTTATTTGTTACTAAAATATGATCTAACACTTGGTTGTTTCCTTGATAGTAATAAGAGAAGCGTTCTCCTGCAGGTACTTTTTCTACCATATTAGTTAAAATTCCACCTTTTAAAGCGGCAAGTGTTGGGGTGAATTCATAATCATTCATATCTCCAGCAACAATTATTTTAAGATTAGGATCTTTTGCTTGTCCTTTTTTAATAAAGTTGTTGATCATAGTTGCTAGTTCAATACGCTTTGCTTCCGAACCCAAAAACGGAGGTTGGTGTTTGCCGAATAAAGGCTGGTCTCCACCTTTAGAATTTAGATGTGCTCCGATTACAACTACTTTTTCCCCTTGGAAATCAAATTGGGCTGCAAGCGGTTTACGTGTGTTTTCTTGTGGCAAATCAAGAATTCGTCCAGGATTTAAAGTTAAATTACCTTCTTCGTCCCAAGCCACTTTATCTGTGGAACTTCCTTTTGTACCTTCTACTAATGTAACGCGTTGTGGATTATATAAGTATCCCACTCGGATATTCCCACCTGGTTGTCCACCATCTTGGTTATACTCAGGAGCGATATCTGTCCATTTGTAGACTGGTCCACCAGCTGCAGTAATTGCCGCAATTAAGCGCTCATAACTAGCGGATGCATCTGTTTTTCCAGACTCTATAGGTCCGTCATTATCTTGAACTTCTACTAATGTGATAATGTCCGGAGATTTCATGTTCTCCACAAAAGATTTCGCGATTTTCGCTACTTTTTCATCAGGTGTATTATCTATGTTTGTAGAGAAATTTTCAATATTGTATGAAGCTACTGTTAGTTTATCTTCGGTAGGTTTAATATTAGTTACAACTACTGGTTTTTCTATACGAGTGATTGGTGGAAGAGTCTCTTCATTCGTCCATAATTTGAAGTTACCAAAGCTAAAGCCCACTACTCCTACAATATTTCCAGTAAAATAATCGCCAGATTTTGCATCGTATTTGTCATTGCCAATATCTATCGTAACTCTTTCTGGATTGTAATCATTTGAAGAAATATTAATTCCTCCAAGAACATTAAATGTTGTTTTTGGAGAGTTTTCCGCTACTACAACAATCTCGCCATGCCCCTGTGGTCCAACAACCTTAGCATTTGGTACGGCAATTCTCATTAATTCAACGGACTCCCAGAAATCAATACCATCCTCTTCTGGATCAAATGATGTTAAACCGTCATTGTCAATAATTTCAGTTGGTGGGAAAATATCTTGTCCAATTACTAATGGAGCAGGTAATTCTGCGATTCCAGTCTTTACAGCAGCGGTTGCATGGATTCGTGTGATTGGAAGGTCATTTGCTTTCATATCTGAATACCCTGCGTAATACCATTCTTCCACTGTACCTGCTACAGTAACTAAGTCACCAACCTTGAATCCGTTAGCAGCTTTATTGACAATTATCGCTTCAGAAGTTGTATTGTCATTATCCGGATGGATATCTTGGATGACAAAGTTTGCCGAATTGTAAAGGTGAGTTACAACTCCCGTTATATTCTGAACAGTTGCTCCTTCGTATTCTGAGAAGTGTCCTCGTCCTTGAATGTCTCGTATTACCATGTCATGTGATTTAAGTACGTTATAAGTGAATGAGAAAACTTCTGAAGTGGTACCACTTACTGCAATTGCTTTAATCGTTGTATCTTTTATTAAGTTTATTGGTGCTGTGTATTTAGTACTTGTAGATGTCGGAGTTGAACCATCCAGTGTGTAAAAGATTGTAGCATTTTCAATTGGTGTAATTAATTTGATTTGTGTTCCTTCAGATACTGTTCCAGGTAAGATATCAGTATAAACAGCAGGTTTGTTTACTAGGTCAAAGCTTTCGAGTCCAAGAGTTTTTACTTGGTATGTTGTGTTGAACTTAGAAGCGATACCAGATACATTAACTGAATCTTCTTCTTTAAAAAGTTTTGCAAAGGTAATGAAATCTAGCCCATTTCGGTTGTCGTTACGAATAATAACTGATTCACCGTTTTCATGAGTTGCAGTGAATTCAAATGTTCCGAAGTCATTTGTTTTGATTAGGTTTGTAATTTTTACATTGTTTAATTGAATTCGTTCACCTTGAGTCTCTTCATTCACTCCAGCAGGCGTAATTACTTGTATTTTAGGGAGTTCATTTCCTGAAGAAATTTTAGTGATTTTAACGGGTTGAATTTGAAGCTCCCCGCCATAAGGACTTACTTTTCCTTCAAGCTCCACTATATCTCCAGGAGTCACATCTGCGTTAGATGTAAATGCATAAATCCCAGCTGTATTGTCTTGGAGGTAAAATGCTTTCCCACCCCAAAATCCAGTGCCAGTTGTTACAGTGCCTTTAATTTTTATTAATTTATTTGGATCTGATACTTCACGGGCAGCAACGATAGTGTCCATTACTTCTGCTTCAGAAGCAGGAGGGGGTGTTTCACCTTCAGAAATGATTGTAAATGCACTAGCATTTCTTAATCCAGGCACCGTGAAATAAGCAGAAAGAGTACCAGTGATTGCCACTTTACTTTTAAATAAATTAGGATTATCCACCAAATTTAAACCAGTTCGAACAGAACCAGTTGGCAATTGTACAGGTAAAATTTTTGTTGGATCGGTTTCATTAGGAGAATCAGCAAGACCGATATTTGTATTTACTGTAAAAGGTGCTTCCTGATCGTAAGAAGTTCCAGAGCTTGCTGTACCAACAATGAACCCTTTAACCGTTGAGGTACCCGAATTATTTGCAATAGCTTCGGCAACCGTAATAGGTTCAGCTGCTTGTACATTTGATACAGTAACAAATGGTAAAAATACTGACATTACTAATAATAATGATAGAGCTATCTTACAGAAAGCATTTTTCCAATTATTGGTCATTTAATTCACTCCTCGAGTTTTGTTTTATCTTGCCAGTCGATTATAGCAAAAGAAAATTACCGTTTTAATAAGAAATTGTAAAATTTTTAAAATTTAAATAAAAACAGGTAAGAAGTAATTGGTATTAACTTTTCTGCTATGAAAAAATAATTACCTTGGAATGAATACAAAGAATGCACATGAAATTATTAATCTATAAAAAAACAAAAAAAGACAAGGTAATTGGTCATGTAATAGTTCTTTAGACTTGTATGCCATAAACGTCAACTATCAACTTAAAGTATTACAACCATATTACTGGTGCCTGGCACCAGTAATATGGTTGTAATATTTGTGTTATAATATGGAAAAATGTATGTTTGGAGGATTATGATGAAACTAAAAATTTTACATACGAACGATGTACATAGTAATTTTGATAACTTTGCTAGAGTTGCAACACTCATTAAGCAATATAAAGACGAACACACACTAATATTAGATGGTGGAGATTTTGCGGATTTTAAAAGCATCGAGTTGCAAGGAACGAGAGGACTAGCTGCCATTGAATTATTAGAAGCTGTTGGCTATGATGCTCTTACTATTGGAAATAACGAAATGTTTAATGGGGTAGATACACTTGAACGTATGGCTAGTAAGAGTCCTTTTCCTTTCATCAGCAACAATCTATTTAAAAAAGATAAAACACAGATTAATGGTGTCTTCAAAAGCGTTATTTTGAATAAAAATGGTCTCCGAATTCTAATCACTGGATCTTCTCCTAATATGGTGGAGTTTAATGATGGTATTGGGATTCACATGACGGATTATAAAGAAGCTATTGTCGAAGAAATAAACAGAAATGCAGGAGATTATGATATTTGTATTCTCTTAAGTCACGTTGGAACATTTGCAGATGAACCACTGGCCATGGAAATACCAGAAATTGATATTATTATTTCAGCGCATGATCATAAACTTTTTAGCGAAGCGAAAGTAATTAATAATATAATCATGAACAGTGCTGGAAACTATGGGGAGCATTTAGGAATTCTTGAACTCGAAATAAAAGATGGTGAAGTAAAACTGCTCCATTCAACAACCATTTCTTCAAAGGATGCGGAAAAAGACGACCACATATTAGCTTTATTAAAATCAAATAAAGAAAAAGCAATTGAAGTGCTTAGCCAACCGCTTTATCCAATCACACAACCTTTATGGCATGATGTTATCGAAGAAAATCCATTAACTAATCTAATTGCTGATGGATTAAAGGACATGCTCAACTGCGATATAGGACTTATCAATAGTGGAATATGTAATGCAGGAATATTTCAGGAAATGACAAAGAAAAAACTAATCGAAGTATGTCCATCACCATTAAATCCTACCTCTTTTGAAATACAAGGGAAGTATATAAAAGAAGCACTGGAACAATCACTTGATGTACAAGTTTGCTTAGCTGATGGAAGAGGACCTGGCTTTAGAGGTAGATATGTAGGACGATTACATATAGCAGGAGCAGAAATTGTTCATGCTGGAAATTTTGTACGAGCAATTTATGTAAATGAAAAATTGCTGGAAGATGAAACTTGGTATACAGTGGCTAGCTCGGACTATTTACAAAGAGGTTCAGGATATGAAAGTCTTGCAAACAATCGAAATGAAAAATATCTAGCAGAAGAAATAAAAGATGTTATTCGTCTATATGCCAATAAAACAGATTTTATCGAGAAAGCCTCTATAAATAGATGGAAAGAAACATCTAAAGTGGGGATAGCTCAATGATTGAACGTGAACCGAAAAAGATTAGACAAAGAGGTATAATAATTGGCAGTCTAACTGTTGGAAAAAAGAATTGTATTACTGATGTGGATGGAGTCAAGGTGGGACATGTCACGATAGATCATTCTTTAGAAGAGGGAGAATATGCTTGTACTGGTGTTACGGCAATTTTACCTCACGGAGATAATTTGTTTCAGCAAAAAGTAGTCGGGGCAAGTTATGTATTAAATGGATTTGGTAAAACAACAGGGCTTGTACAAGTGGATGAATTAGGTTTGATTGAGTCGCCGATAATGCTAACAAATACGTTTGCAGTTCCAGCAGTCACGCAAGGCACATTGGAATATATGTTAGAACAAAACGCTGATATTGGAGAAACTACAGGCACGATTAATCTTGTCGTAGGGGAGTGTAATGATAGTAGATTAAACTCGATTCGTAAACTGCCGATTCAGCCAAAACATGCAATAGAGTGTATTCAAAAAGCTTCCACAGACCCCACGTCAGAAGGTGCGGTAGGAGCAGGAAAAGGGATGATCTGTTTTGGCTATAAAGGTGGAATTGGATCTTCTTCACGCATAGTTCAAGACGGAGATGCAGTTTATATAATAGGTTGCTTAGTTTTAAGTAATTTTGGAAGAAAAGAAGACTTTCAAAGTGAACATTATAAGGTGGAAGGAATGTCAGAAGTCCCAACCTTTCCAAAGCCGGCAGATGGTTCTATTATGATTGTACTCGCGACGGATGCTCCTCTTAGCAGTAGACAGTTAAAGCGGTTAGCAAAGAGATGTGGTATAGGGCTTGGAAGAACAGGTAGCCATTTTAGTAATGGCAGCGGAGATATTGTCATCGCTTTTTCTACGGCACATAGAATTCCTCATTACTTAGAGGAAAGCCTTGAAACTAGGCAACAATTAAGAGATGACCATTCTGTTATGAATGATATTTTCCTAGGAGCAGTGGAGGCTACAGAGGAAGCGATTTTAAATTCTTTGTCACAATCAGTAACAACCATAGGTCGCATGGGCAATACCGCATATGCTTATCCGTTTGAATGAAAGAAAGAAGCTGTCCTTTTAGCCAAAGAACAGCCTCTTTTTGAAGAGATTACATAGAAACGCAAATTAGGCTTGCTAAATCGAAAGATAGCAACTTCGAATCGCAACATCAAAGCTGCAAATCGCAAGTAATAGACTAGAAAGGGCTTTTATTGTAATACGATTCACGCCTTGAACTCTAACTTTAATTTACCTTCTACAAATGAAAGACTGGCATTAAACGTTTGCCCATTTTCTGCAACAAATCCTTTTATTTCATTTGTTTTTCCTTTTGTACATAGTAGTTTAATCTGACTTGGTGTAATCTTCTTCTTTAAAAAGAAGCCATTAAATGTTTGTGTGCATCCATTTTTGTAGTTAGTGCATCCATAAAAGCTTTTTCTAGCAACGATAAAACCTTCCTTACATTTCGGGCATGGAGCAATTGGTTCTTGTTTATATGATGAATACTTGGAGCCTGACGCTTTAGGTGTAAGTTTTATATCAATATTTTTAGACTTTAATTGAATAGGAACTTCTTGTAACAAGCTATGAATAAATTTCGCAATGCTTCCCAAAAAACGCTCCTGTGAGCCTTCACCATTGCCTATTTTCCGTAAATACGTTTCCCATTTTGCTGTCATGGATGGGCTTGCAAGAAGATTTCCTTCAATTGCTTGGCAAAGAACACGTCCTTTATCCGAAATAGACACAATATTTTTTATTACGTCAATATATCCATGTCGCTTAATCGTTTCGATAATTCCACTGCGCGTTGCTTCTGTTCCAAGACCTTCGACTTCTTTTAGAATGTCCGTTTCATTTTTATCCTCCATAAGTTTTCCACAAGTTTTCATCATGGCAATTAGTTGACCTTCTGTATAAGGTTTTGGAGGTAACGTTTTTCCTTCTTTTATAGCAATATCGCTTTTTACAGTTTCCTGCTCATATAGAAGAGGCAATGGGGGGGCCTCTTTCTCGTTTTCATTAGAAGAACGAACAAACAATGCTTTCCAGCCTTTGTCACGCTCGGTTTTGCCAGTGGTGAAGAAAGGCAATCCATTTACATCCGTTATCACTTTCGTTTCTGTATATAAATAATCGGTATGAAACATCGCTAGTGTTGTGCGGACAATTTCTTCATATAAATTCTTTTCAATAGGAGACAATCTAGCGAGTACTGCTTGTGATGGAATTTTTTTCGTCGGAATTATGGCATAATGCTCTTGCACTTTTGTACTGTCAACATAACGCTTTTTTGGAGAGAGCGAACTAATAGGAAACGACTGTCCAATAAGCTGCTGATAATCCGTCACTTGTGCAGCAAGATAGCTAAACTCGCTTGGTGTAATATATCGCGAATCCGTACGAGGGTACGTAACAAGCTTTTTTTCATAAAGAACTTGCATTGTCTTCAATACATTCGCTGGACTCGTTTTCCATAATCGATTGGCTGTTGCTTGCAGAGTAGATAAGGAATGGAGCTGCGGTGGAGGCATCCGTTTATCTAGCTTCTCAATAGAAGTAATAAAGCCTGGTGCATTTGGTTGAATGCCATGTTTTGCAAGAAGCGCTTGAATGATTTCTCTTTTCGGTTCTTTCGCTTTTGCTTTTCCTTTATAAGTTCCTTGTCCTGCTGTAAATGTTGCTTCAATCTCAAAGAACGGCTCCGATACAAAGTTTTCTATCTCCAATTGTCGTTGATAAATCAAGTAAATAGTTGGAGACTGTACACGCCCAATTGGAAAGACTTCTTTAATACCCTGTGATTGCAATAAAAGAGAATATAGTCGAGAACCATTCATTCCAACTAGCCAATCACTAATTTGACGAGCTTTTGCTTCCTCATATAAAAGTAAGTCTTTACCATTATCTTGTAAATTAGCGAATCCTTTTCGAACTTCTTCTACTTCTAGAGAATTAATCCATAACCGTTTAATCGCTTGTCCTCTTGCTCCTGTTTGATTGTATATACTATAGAAAATATTTGACCCTTCACGGTCAACATCACATGCATTAATGACAGTATCGGTCGATTTCATAAGTTTTTTTACGATAGTGAACTGCTTAAACTTTCCTTTGGCGACTTGGAATTCATATCGATCAGGCAAAATTGGCAAACTGTTCAGCGACCATTTGTCCCATTTTGGATCATATGCTTTCGGTTCCTTCAATTCAACTAAGTGACCAATACCCCAAGTTATATAGGCACCTTCTGGGAAAGTGGTACACGAATTGATCTCCAAATAACCTTCATGTCTTTTTACAGAAAATGCATCTGCATACGCCTTTGCTTGGCTAGGTTTTTCAGCTAGGATAACTGGTTTCATAACAAACACCTCTTTCGTACGTTCAAAAACATTTGTTCTTATTATCATGCAACAAATTTTGTGAGATTTCAAATGAAAGACAAATGTTTTCTAGAAGCCCTTCAATTTTAGGCTAGAAATCCTTTACAAAAAAATTCATAAAAGTACTAACTCGCACTATTTCTTTGAATTTAAAAAGTTTATAAATTGTTTATAAATGCTTCAGATGAAGTTTATATCCCTTTGTTATATTTATAAAGAATGAGGGGGTGAGGTGATGAAGTTATCGATGACAATGAGAAAGGTTTTATTAACCATTCATATTTTATTTTCTGCCATAATGTTTGGTAACATGGTAACTTTTCTCATTTTAAGTATTACCGCAACTACTACAGAAAACATGGTGCTCGTAGAAAGTTGTTATCAAATCATGCATGTATTGTCTCAGACATCTGTAAAAGCTTCTACTATTGGTGCAACTTTGACTGGGATTCTACTTTCTGTTCTCACGAAATGGGGATTGTTTACCTATTACTGGATTATCGTAAAACAAGGTATCACCTTACTGCTAATCGGTTTAAATTTCTGGGGGATGTATGCTTGGGTATTAAAAGCTTTGAATCAATTTGATCAAACATCAATGTCGATGGCTCAGGCGGATTTATGGATTGGTATTATCATTCAAATTATTTCACTTATTATTCTATTTGCTATTTCTGTATTTAAGCCATGGGGAAAACGAAAGACAAAAAAAATTAGGAGCTGATGAAAATGATGCATTATGGACATTTTCCGCCGTTTGGATTCTTTTTCTTTATATTAATTATCGGATTGATAATAACAAACTTCATTATGTGGAGACGAGGCAGAGGGATGTGTTATCACAACCGATTTGACGCGATAAACGTCTTGGAAAATCGCCTTGCAAAAGGTGAAATTAGTATCGATGAGTACAATAATGTAAAAGAAATATTGAAAAAATGATTATTCATACTAGCCATCCAAAGTCAGTGTTTTTGCTTGAGTTTGGGTGGCTAGTTTCAAATTGGCTGTATAGTTC
This sequence comes from Psychrobacillus sp. L3, assembly GCF_042945595.1. Lineage (GTDB taxonomy): Bacteria > Bacillota > Bacilli > Bacillales_A > Planococcaceae > Psychrobacillus. Next base: position 510,267 of record NZ_CP168493.1, read on the forward strand.
AGTTAAAGTATGATTTAGTAAAGATAAGATTCCTTTTAGGAAAGGAGAATTATATGTCCATTCGCAAGCGTCTGTTTTTATCAAATGCTGCTATGATTGTAACGCCAATTATTATTATCCTGTTGATTCTCTTTTTGATAAATATAGTGTTCAATGAAGGTGCCGGATTTGGGCCAAATAATTTTAAACAACGTTGGCAAAATCCTGAGGACTCCAATACCGAATTATTTAATAATTTGAAAAAAGTAGCCTCGCTTGATCAAGAAAAGCTATTTGATAAAGCGTATTTGGATTCACTTTCGATTCAAGTAGAAAGTAAAAATACGAAAATCTTTATTCGAAAAGGAGAGAACCTGTTATATGTCTCACATCAATTAGAAGACATTTTAAACGAAGATCTTCCACCTTTCGGTAACGAAGGATATGATTCGATAGGGAAAGAATATTGGCACAATGATTATTCCATTAGACAGTATGATTTTTACTTTCAAGATGGTTCGGAAGGTTCCATTTTCCTGCTAAATAATTCGGAGACATTTGTGAAATTTGCTAGAACCTTTTTTCCAATCATCTTTATTTCCTTAATTCTTACACTGGTGCTTACGAATGTACTTTTGTCCTATTTCATGTCCCGGAGTATTTTAGGCCCTGTTAAACAGTTATCGGAGGCATCCCAAAAAATTAGTAAAGGTGATTTTGATTTTACCTTAACTACTAAGAATAAGGATGAATTGAGCAAACTTGTTCGATCTTTTGACGCAATGAGAGCAGAGTTAAAGGAATCGCTGTTATTAAGGAATAAATATGAGAATAACCGAAAAGAACTAATTGCTAATATTTCACACGATTTAAAAACACCAGTCACTTCAATACTCGGATACGTAGAAGGGATTCAAGATGGTGTTGCCAATACTATCGAAAAGCAGGAACGATATCTTGAAACAATCCACACAAAAGCGTCGTATATGAATCGATTAGTTGAAGAGCTCTCTTTATTTTCCGAATTAGATGTAAAGCAGCTCACATTTAACTTTGAAGTGGTCGATATAAAGGCATTCATAAATGATTACTTAGATGAAGTTAAAGACAGTCTAAGTGAAAAAGATATACATATATCGTTTGAGGCAGAAGATATACAAGCATACGTTCGATTAGATAGAGACAAAATCATCCGAGTGATGGAGAATATTATATATAATGGAGTAAAATTCGTGGACAAAAATACAGTTCATATCGCCGTCTCCCTTACTGATGAGGGAGAAATGATCAAAATTAGTATTCACGACAATGGTCCAGGTGTTTCTGATGAAGAGCTATCAACTATTTTTAATCGATTTTACCAAACAGATTTATCAAGAAGTTCTGGCGGAAGCGGCCTAGGACTAGCCATCGCATCACAAATTATCGAGTCGCATGATGGTGAAATCTGGGCTGAAAATTTACGGAACGAAGGTCTTGGAGTCTACTTTACACTAAAAAAATCAGGGGATAAAAAGTATGAATAAGAATATATTAATCATTGAGGATGATCAAAGTATCGCTGAGTTAGAAAGAGATTACTTAGAAATTGAAGGTTTTCAGGTAGAAATTGCTTCTGAAGGGAAAAGCGGTTTAAAGGCTGCTCTAAGTCATCGTTTTAATTTAATTTTGCTCGATTTAATGCTACCAAATATGAATGGTTTTGATCTTTGTAAGCAAATCCGCCAAGAATTAAATATCCCTATTCTTATGGTTTCTGCCAAATATGAAGATATTGATAAAGTTCGTGGTTTTGGATTAGGTGCAGATGATTATATTGTTAAACCATTTAGCCCAAGCGAATTGGTGGCGCGAGTAAAAGCTCATTTAGCTAGGTATGAGAGGTTAATTCAGACGGATATACCGAAAGAGGGAATTTTTATACGGGGACTTCATATTAATACAGCATCTAGACAAATCTTTGTTGACGGCAAGGAAGTTATACTTACGACTAAAGAATTTGATTTGCTGAAATTTCTTGCCACTCATTCGAATCAAGCTTTTTCAAAAGAACACTTATATGAAAGGATTTGGGGTTTCGATTCAATGGGAGATACGGCAACTGTAACAGTTCATGTAAAAAGAATTCGTACAAAAATTGAAAAAGACACCAATAACCCTCAATACATTCAAACAATCTGGGGTTCCGGTTATCGGTTTAATGAGTAAAAAGAAATCAATCTAATTCATCTTAATAATTGTGCATCACATTCTCGCAAAACAGAAATAAAAACCCCATTCGCCCAAAAGAGGGGAATGGGTTCTACATATTAATGAATTAATGATGAGCGACAATAATCAATCTGCCCTTATCTAGTTCTTTCTCAGCTTCTTCTGCTTCTGATTTGGATAAACCAGTTGCCTCCATTTTGCTTCGTAGTTCATCACCACGAGAAGTAAACAAATTTTTCATGGATTCAAGGAAGCCTTGTTCTTTCATGCCGACATCTTTTGTATCTAAAGCGTCATTAATATCGTCGGATCTTTCTTTGAAATGGGCGAAAATATGAATGTTATCTCGTGAATATCCCTGTGTCTCAAGTTTTTCGATTTCTTGTTTTGCTTGTACGGCATTTTCTACAGTTAATTTGAGTGTCATTAAAATTCCTCCATTTTTTTGTTTTTGTGTTCTAACTATCTTTACCCTGCCTGAAGAAGATTTAAACAAAATAATGATAGGTGAAACCAAATGTGTGAAAGAATAGAATGATTTTGATATGCTTAAAAGAAAAAGAGAATGGAAGTTGCGTATATGGAAAATAAATTAGGGCAAATAGAGATGTTTAAAGCAGCGATGGGGAATTATCCCACAGGTGTTACAGTTGTAACAGCTTTCAATCAAGAAGGGAAACCAATGGGAATGACGGTTAATTCCTTTGCATCGGTTTCACTAGAACCGTTGCTCATCTTATGGTCTATTGATAAAAGAGTATATTCCTATGATGACTTTTTAAAAGTGGATAAATTTACAGTAAACATTTTGGCAGCTGATCAAGGTGATTTATGTACGTTATTTTCGAGTAAAGTAGAGGATCGCTTCAACCAATGTGATTGGGAAAAGTCAGAGCTGAACTTGCCAGTGCTCTCTGATTCGCTTGCAGTTTTACAATGTAAAGTATTCAAACAAATTGAAGCTGGGGATCATACCGTCCTAATTGGGGAAGTTTTAGATATTCAAAATGATAGTAAAGAGCCTCTGTTATACCATAGAAGAACTATTGGTCCAATCCCAGAAACATTTTATAACTAATTCCATATATCAAAAAAGGATATCCACATGATATCCTTTTTTGCATTTAGATAGAAGGAATTTCACAGAATGCACTATGTTCTCAAAATACGTATAACAAGTAGTATAACTTATGCCAGATTTAGCGTGGCATTGGGTATCCAGGGTATCCAGGGTATCCATGATGTCCTGGATATCCTTGATGCCAGTGATGACCATGGTGCCAAGGATATCCATAGTGTCCATAAGTCATATTTTGAACTGGGTAGCCGTGATAGCCTTGTTGATGGTATGGTTGTTGATACATCGGATATCCTTGTTGTCCGTAAGGCATAGGATAACCATGTTGCATTTGTCCTCCTTGAAATGGTTGAACCATTCTTCTTCACTCCTTTTTTATCGCTCCAAGTAGCATATGTAAAATAGGGCAAGTGGACTGGGATATGGCAATTTATTAATTATGCTTTATTCGCCACATAAAAAAGCTTAAAAAGAATTTCTTTTTGTGGCACTTTTAAAGTGTCAAACTTTTGAAGGAAAGTCTTCTTGTCATAATGGGCATGAAGTATGGAGACAATAGGTTTTCGTTCGTCAAAATCAATAATTGCGTAAGGAGCAGTGTTTCCTTTAGAAACTCCAAGAGCACCAGGGTTTAAATAAACCTGGTGTGAATTCTGAAATAAATGCTCTGGATGATGGTGCCCAAAACAAATAATTTCAGCAGGATAGTTTTCGAACATGTTCTCCATATTTTCTAAGGTTGGTTCTAATATGCTGTGAAAAGGGTCATTTTTAATATGAGTATTGCGCTTATCTAATGCAATATGATAATGAATACCAATAATGCGAGTACGATTTATTTCTTCTTCAATCATTCTTGGTAGTTGCTTTAGCTTCATGAAGTTATCTGTGGATAGTCTTTTTGCAATCCATTCATGATGTTCTCGCGTATGTTTATAACTTTCGGGATGTCCCTCTCCTGCAATAAGTGACAAAATGGCTTCGTCGTGATTTCCTGTAATCATACGAATATCTGGACGTGCAAACAGTAAATCGAGCACTTCGTTTGTGTCTGGACCCATCGCGATCATGTCCCCAAGACACCAAATTTCTTCTGTATCACCACGATTATCTATTTCTTGAAGAACTGATTTTAGTGCTAGTTCGTTGCCGTGAATGTCTGTAATGATAGCAAGTTTCATATTTTTTCACTCCAAAACTTTAGATTAATCTACGGTATCCATGTCTTTAGTAGATTTCCTTTTCTTTTTAATGAAATAATAAAGAAGGATTGCGATCACTATAATAATCCAAATAACGTATTCATTCCAGTCGGCGGACAAAATCCCTGCTGGTATAAGTGCCAAAACAAAGAAATATAAAAAATTTCCGATTGTAGTTGCAAGTAAATAGGGTAGAACACGGATAGTACTTAATCCAGCTAAAATGTTAACTAAACTTGTTGGGACGAAGGGGAAAATTCGGGCTTGGAATACATAAGTAAAGCCATTAGTGTCTAATTCTTCAATTACCTTAGGGTGAAATTTTTCCATAATGGTTTCTTGGAAGATGTAACGAACGCTATAATAGACAACAAGTGAAGCAAGAATGCTTGTTAGCCAGCTCCATAAAAAACCATTAACAAATCCAAATAACGTAATATTAATAGTGATAACAAGAATTAGCGGAAATATGGTGAAAGAATTTTGAATTAGCATGACTAAAAATAGAAAGAATAATGCATACCCTATGTTTTTCTTTAAAAAACTTTGAACTGCTTCTGTATTTCCATCAAAGAGCAGCGTGATTAGCTCTCTATTCATCACAAAAAACAGTGCAAAAAGTAGTAAAATACCCCATATTATCCATTGTTTCTTTGCGAGATTATTTGTAATTTTTCTCATGCGTCACCTATGCTTTCAATTTAACCTATTATTTCACAAGGATATTTATTCAATAAATATGATCTTGTATTTATATTTGCATTTAATCTAGAGGATTATGCTAATTCATAAAATAATGTGCTTAAAAAGCAATTAATTAAGAAGATTAGTTCTAGTTTTTTCGTATTATGACCCCAATATTAGATAAACAAATTGTAGATATTTATATGCATAATGTTTAGAATATTATAACGTATTCAGAGCGGAATGAGAAATTACTTAATCTGTATAAACAATTATCGCGAGGCTATCAAAAGGATTAGTTGGATTCAAAAGAGGGGGAAAAATAGTGGAATATAAAGGATCGAGTGTTTACGATCAAACGGATTTTTACGCAAGTTATATGAAAAGAAGAAGTAGAGAAGATAGCCCGAACAATGCTATTGAAGGACCAATCATGTATGAACTTATTGGAGAATTTCAAGATCAGAACTTTCTAGATTTAGGGTGTGGAGATGCCTCTTTTGGGAAGGAATTACTGGAAAAAGGCGCAAAGCATTACTGCGGAGTTGAGGGTTCGAAACAAATGGTGGAAGCCGCAAATAAGCATATTTCCGGCATGAACGGAGTAATTCAATTAGACACCATGGAGACTTTTCATTTTCCAAAAAATAAAATTGATATCGTAACATCCCGATTTGCCATTCATTACGTTGAAGATGTCCCCAAGTTATTCACTAACGTATATAATGTATTAAAAGAAAATGGAAGGTTCGTATTTAGTATTCAACATCCACTTACCACTTCTTCTTTTGTTAGTAAGCAGTCAGGGGACCGGCGTGAGAACTGGATAGTGGACGATTATTTTATCGAAGGAGAACGAAAGGAACCATGGATAGATGAAGTGGTTGTCAAGTACCACCGGACAATAGAATACTATTTTAGTGCTCTAAAAATGGCAGGATTCCAAATAGTGGACTTACGGGAAGGTACACCACAACGTAAACATTTTAGGAGTGAAGAGGAATTCAAAAGAAGACAAAGAATTCCTATTGTATTGGCTTTTTCTTGTGTGAAATAGAGGAAAGGGGATTGATTTCTAACAATCATTCCCCTATTTTTTGTTTCTATATATTATTCATATGCAATGTGGTTTGAATGTGCGATTTTTTGAATGAAAGAGGATAATTTGACTCAAACTTTAATGAAAAGGAGTGTTTTCATTGGTTTCTCTTGAAGAATCTATCAAGAAATATTCACTATCTTACAAAGCAAAAGAAGATTTAACCCCTTTAGTAGAAGCTATTGGGGATGCAAAGATTGTCCTTTTGGGTGAAGCAAGTCATGGTACTTCTGAGTTTTACTCGGTTCGAGCGGAAATATCCAAAAGGTTGATTGAAGAGAAAGGCTTCACGCTTATTGGGGTGGAAGGAGATTGGCCATCTACACAACATATCAATAGGTTTATTAAAGGTTACACAGATGAACAATCCGACGTTCGAGAGGTGCTAAAAGCTTTTAAACGATGGCCAACTTGGATGTGGGCAAATGAAGAAATAGTTGAATTTGTTACATGGTTAAAGATGCACAACGAACAAAAAGAAACGAAAAAGAAAGTCGGATTCTATGGAATCGATGTATACAGTTTGTGGGAATCTTTAGACGAAGTAATCACCTATTTAAGTAAAACAAATCCAAATGGAACAGAGTTAGAGTTTGCCAAAAAAGCCTTAACTTGTTTTGAACCATTTAATCGACATCCTGAAACTTATGCCATTTCTTCTATCAATATTTCGGAAGCATGTGTAGACGAAGTTTCAAAGTTAGTGGCCACCATTCGTACGCATGAGGAAAACTATAATGATACAAAAGAAGCAGATTTAAATTTAAAAATAAATGTACTGGTTGCACGAAATGCGGAAGAATATTATCGAGCAATGGTCCGTAGTGACGAGATGTCCTGGAATATTCGAGATGAGCATATGGTGGAGGCAATCAATGAAATAATGGATTACCATGGAGACGAAGCGAAAATAATCATTTGGGAACATAACACGCATATAGGAGATGCTTCTGCTACAAATATGGAGGAATCGGGAATGGTGAACGTAGGGCAGATTCTTCGTTTGCAAAATAGAAAAGAAAATGTATTTGCTGTTGGATTTGGAACGTATACAGGCACTGTTATTGCAGCAAATGAATGGGGCTTGCCCTATAAACAGATAAATGTACCGCCCGCGCAAAAAGGCTCTTGGGAGGATGCATTGCATAATGCCGGAGCAATTGATAAATTGTTGATATTTAATGAAGAAAATCGATCATTATTTAATAAACAAATTGGTCACAGAGCTATAGGTGTAGTGTACAATCCTGATTTTGAATCATATGGCAATTATGTGCCTTCTAAAATGAGTGATCGTTATGATGCTTTTATATATATCGATCAAACAAAAGCTCTAACTCCTTTAGAAACAGATGCATAAAAAATGCTAAGGCTGCTCTATTAATGGTGGAGAAGCCTTATTTGTTAGTAGATGATTTGAACAACTAAATCCTTTATTGTTTCTTTTATATCATTTTGGATGGCTTCTTTTTCTAATAAAAAGTAGGAGGATTTTAGGAAATTCTTAAATGCTAGTTGAGCATAATACGGTTGTAATTCATTATTTGAAGTTGCATATTTATCTGCGAGGGACTGTTCTAAATGTTTCAGCCAAGATACTATGAATTCTTCATTAAGATGATACTTAGTTAATGTAACAAATGCGCGTGCCAACCGTTCTTCTTCATCGTCTTGATAGCCATGTGCTATGGAAAGAAAACGTGCAATATGGTGCAAAATTTTTACGGCATCATTCTCAGATGCAATAGGATGTTTAACAATGGAATCTAGTAAGTCAGCGCCATGTGCAGCTGCATGAGCCCAACCTTTTTTCTCTACATATCCCCTAAAGTCTAATTCTTTTCCCATATATTCATGCGTTGCATCTATAACTTTTCGTACTAAATCTTTACTAATTATTTGTTTAGTAGAATCGTATTCTACTATTGCGGCATAAAAAAGCGTAGTAAACGATCGAGTAAATACAGAGTCAGTTATGGGCTTATTTATATCCAATACTACTGATTTATTCTCTAACAGTTTGTTTAGAATGTATTCCAATTGCTGTTGATCCAGATTATTTCCTGTTATCAATGTACAAAAAGCGCTGTAAATAAGGTTGTCCTCAAGATTGGGTTTGTAGATCCTATGTTTTCAATCATTTCATTCAAAACTTCCGATGAAACAAATTTTAAGTCTCCTGAAATAATGCTTTGTAAAACGTCTTTGATGTTTGTCATGCTTTTCTCCTTAATATGAATTTATTGGTATTAATAATGAATGCAAAGTCATAAAAGGTCAACTAGAAATTTGTATTTTAAATTGTTATTTTGTCAAAAGTAACAGTATTATCTAATAATTCCGTGTTAAACTAGTAATATCTAGTTTAGTAATATGGGAGGTACAAAGTGAAAATTTGGAGAAAACTTTTAGTAAGTATAGCAGCTGTATTTATGGTAAGTGGAGCAGTTTTTATCCCAGTAACAGTTGATTCTAGCGTTGAAGCTTCTGCTTCCTATACGAATTTAAAAAATTCGATTAACAATATTATGATGGACAGTAGAATGAGAAACGCTTCGACTAGTGTGGCGATTAGAAAGGCTTCTACTGGAGAAATAGTGTATCAGTATGACGGGGATAAAAGGATTACTCCAGCGTCATCACTTAAATTGTTAACTGTCGCTGCAGCACTAGATACACTTGGTGAAAATTATCGTTTTTCTACATCTGTTTTAATCGATGGCAAAGTGAAAAATGGAACATTAAATGGTAATTTGTATTTACGTGGTCAAGGAGATCCGACTTTATTGAAAACACAATTGGATAGCTTTGCAGATGGTTTGATGAAGCAAGGAATTAAACAAATTTCTGGAAATTTAGTCGGTGATGATATGTGGTTTGACTCGGTTCGATTGTCAGCAGGTATTTTAGCAGAAGATGAGCCTTACTACTATGCGGCACCGATATCAGCATTGACACTTTCACCAAATAATGATTTTGATGCAGGTTCTGTTATCGTTGAAGCGATACCTTCAGTTAATGGAAAAGCTACGAAAGTAACGTTAACTCCCTTAACAAGTATGTTAGAAGTAGTGAATAATTCTAAAACGGTTCCTAAAGGCAACAAAAGCACGTTGAAAATTACTCGTCAAGTTGGTACAAATAAGGTTGTTATTACGGGGAATTCTCCGAGAGGGTCCTCTGGAGCAAAAGAATGGATTTCAGTGACAAACCCAACTCTCTATACACTAGATGTCTTTAAAAGATCATTAGCGGAAAAAGGAATTACGCTTGCCACTTCCTCTAAAATTGTTCAAGGTAAAACTTCCGAAAAGGCTCATGTTTTATTGTCTAGAAAATCCATGCCTTTGAAAGAATTAATCGTTCCATTTATGAAATTGAGTAATAATACACATGCGGAAATGTTAGCAAAAGAGATGGGGAAAGTTAAATACGGAGTAGGGAGTTGGGATGCAGGTCTTAAGGTAATGCGTGAATATACAGACTCTATAGGACTAGATAGTAATTATTGGAACATTGAAGATGCATCGGGAATGTCCTACTCCAATAAGATTACTTCAAATCAATTATCGCAATTATTATATGTTGTCCGATCTGAACCTTGGTATCACACTTATATGAACAGCCTTCCTATAGCAGGTGAATCTGATCGTTTTATAGGAGGTACACTGCGAAATAGAATGAAAATGGCTCCAGCAAAAGGAAATGTGATAGCTAAAACAGGTAGTTTAGAAAATATTAAATCACTTGCCGGTTATGCAAAGACAAAAGGCGGAGAAACGCTTATTTTTACAATATTGACGGAAAACGCAAAAACGAGCACCATCCCAGTCATCGACCAAATTGCCACCGCGATTACTAATTTCAATTAACGTTACAAAATTGTTACAGGTGCCTGGCACCAGTAATAATTTTAGCTTGTTAGGGATAGTTTATGTATTTGCATTCATGTACTATACTTGAGTAAGTAGTGAGGTGAGCGTGATGGCAAGGGAAAGAAAGTTTACAGACGAGGAATTATTCAATGCCACTAAAGCAATGATTATTAATGAAGGGTATGAATCTTTCTCATTCAGTCGATTGGCTGCTATTCTAAACGTATCGAGAGGTAGCATATATAAATATTACGAAAATAAAGATGAATTAATTTCTGAGTTTTTAATGTACGAGATGAATCGTTTCCTAACTGAAATGAATGCACTCAATAAAAAAGGTGATTTCCAAACTCAATTTGATTTATTGATTGATTTTATTTTCCAACATAATAATATTCATCAAGTATTGGAGATAATAAATCAAATTCCTTCCAACGCGACAAAAAGAGTAGAAGGAAATAAAGTAAAATTAGGTGAATACCATGTGGATATGTATCAGCAATTCCAAGGTTTAATTGATTTGGGTAGAAAAGAAAAAAAGATTAAAAGTCATTTACCTACAGCAGTAATATTAGGAATGGTATTTCAAACAATTGCTATACCAAACCATTTCGGGATCTCTCAAGATGAATGGATCGCTTCAATAAAAGAAATTTTATGTCATGGAATGTTCCAGATAGAGTAATTGACATAACTGTCACTTTTGAACATAATATAAGAGACAGTTATGTTTTTTTTGTTCAAAGTGACACAAGTGTCACTTATAAAGGATTTTAAGGAGAGTGAATTATGCAGAAGATTATTCGACATGTAACAGATTTTGTAACTTCCAAAAAAGGAATGTGGATTACACTAGGGGTATGGGTAGCCATTACTATGTTGTTAGCTGTGTTTGCACCTAGCGCAAGTGAGTACAAGGTATCAGGCGTCGCTTCTTTACCAGAAGATGCCCAATCCGTCATTGCACAACAGAAGATAGATGACCACTTTAAAGATGCAGAAAGTATACCAGGTATTCTAGTTCTTCAATCAGACAACGTAGAAATAAATACAGAAATCCTTGGTGAGGCTTTAGATAAAGTGAGTGTAGCTAATATTCATGGGTTAAAAGAGTTGATACCTTTTAGTAGTCTTCCACCGCAAGCTCTTGCTGGCTTTTTCTCAGAAGATAAAGAGACAGCGGTGATTCCATTAAGCTTTGAACCTTCCTTAGATACAAAAGATCTAGAAGCAGGTATAGAAAAGGTAAAAACAATTGTCCAAGATCAAACAAAAATGACTGTTTATATGACAGGTCCAGCAGGAATTGCTGTAGATACGTTAAATTTATTCTCAAGAGCAGATATTGTATTGCTACTATCTACAGTTGGAATTGTTTTGATTTTATTAATCGTAATTTACCGTTCTCCGCTACTAGCATTAATTCCGTTGTTAGCAACTGCATTTGTGTATGAAGTAGTTAACCAAATTCTAGGTCTGTTTGGAAAAGGTGGATTAGAATTAGCGACACAGTCTACATCCATTATGTCTATCTTATTATTTGCTGCAACGATAGATTATTCGTTATTCGTTTTTTCTCGATACCGAGAGGAACTGAAGAACTATGAAAGTAAATTTGATGCAATGAAGTGGGCGATGCGTGAAACCGGAATCCCTGTATTTTACGCAGGCGGAACCGTACTTGCAGCGATGCTCGTTCTGTTTTTTTCAGAGTTTGGTGATTATCGAAACTTTGCTCCAATATTCGGTACGACTATGTTTGTTATTATGATTGCATCGATAACGTTAGTACCTGCATTGTTTACACTTTTCGGCAGAAAATCATTTTGGCCAAAAGTTCCGAAATTTGGAGATACAGAAATAAAAACAAGTACGCTGTGGAGTAAAATTGGTACATTTGTTGTCAATAAACCGATTGTTGCAGCATTATCGATATTAGCCATTCTAGTAATATCAGCTTTCAATATGTTCAATATGAAATATGAATTTGATACAATCAAATCTTTCCCAAGTGACATGCCTTCACGAGTAGGATATGAAGTCATTGAAGCGAAGTTTGAAAAAGGTGATCTAGCTCCAACGACGGTTCTATTTGAATCCACAAATGAAATAACACCAAAGGTACAAGAGAGTTTACAGAAACAGCTTTCTAAACAAACTTTAGTAAGTGAAGTTCGCCCAGCTGGAATTTCAGAAGACGGTTATGCGATTCAATACCAATTAACTTTCGAAGAAAATCCTTATTCGGTTGAATCCATGGATGCATTAGAGAATATGGTTGAGAACGAAAAAAACATGTTGCAATCAAGTAATATAAATGGAGAACTTTACTTTGCAGGTGAAACAGCGACGAAAGTGGATGATCGCTCAGTTAATGATCGTGATTTAATCGTTATCGTGTTGTTAGAAACAATATTAATTTTTATTATGCTTATTTTCTTAACGAAGTCATTTAAAATGCCAGTATACATGATGGGAACAATTTTACTATCTTTCTTAGCGGCAGTTGGACTTGGCATGTTCTTAACTAATTTATTTTTTGACATCGATACGATAAGTAACCGAGTTCCACTGTATTCATTTGTTTTCTTAGTAGCACTTGGAATTGATTATAATATTATCTTAATCTCTAGATTTTTAGAGGAGCGTAAAAAGCACACTGTAAAAGAAGCGGTTCAAATTGCGGTTGCTAATACCGGTGGGGTTATTTCGTCAGCAGGTATTTTACTTGCAGCAACCTTTGCAGTCCTCATGACGCAACCAATCCAATTACTATTTGTGTTTGGATTCATAGTAGCAGTAGGGATTATCCTAGACACATTCTTAATTCGAGGAATACTACTACCTTCCTTAATCATCCTATTTGAAAAAGATAAAAAGTAAAAAATAGCGTGGTACCAGGGTAAAAACCCGGTACCATGCTATTTTTTTACAGAAGTATTACGGGTGCCAGGCACCTGTAATACTTTTGTAACTTATTTTAGGTGTAACGCTAAAGTTAAAAAGTACTTTATTTTGATAACTCAAAAAATATATTATATATGCCGATAATAAATTGTAGATATATTTTGGTGAGTTATTTGGGGATTTTTGAGAGAGAAGGGTTAATATAATGAGGAGAAGATCATTAAGTACAAAAATGGCATTAATTCTTGTTGTTGTCATGTTGTTTTTGTTTGTAGCAGTTTCCGCACTGTTCACTATTAGCACACTTAAAACAGTTGAAGACTCTATTAGAAGTCAAGCGGTATCAACTGCTGATTACTTGGCTAGCAAAGTTGACGGAGATAAATACAAAAAGTTTATGGAAGAACCAGTGGAAAGTGATACATATTGGAATTTAAGAGATCAGTTTGTCAATGCATTGGATAGTACAGGTGTACTTTATTTGTATACGCTAAAAGCCGATACAAAATCGGTTGAAATAATGATAGATGGATATCCAAAAGGTGAAGAAGGTGCCGCAACCATTGGACAAAAAACAACAGGTACAACATTTGCAGATGTAAGCTCCGTTTTACAAGGGAATTCAGTAAGTACAAAAGTTATCAATGATCCTGAGTTTGGCAGATATCTATCTGCTTTTTCTCCAATTAGAGATAATAAAGATGATATTGTTGGGATCTTGGCAGTAGATATCGCCGCAGAAAATGTAGTAGGAATTCAGAACAATCTTCTTAAAACCACTATACCTCTTGTTGCGATAATATTTCTTGTGATTATTCTTGTTCTTACAACCATATTTTATATATACACAAAACGAACGTTGGCGCCTCTTACTGTTGTAAGCGAAGCCTTGGGTGACTTTGCAGAAGGAAAATGGACTGTAGCATCCCAAAAAGTGGAAGCAATAAAGTTCCGATCAGAAAATGAAATTTCCGCTTTAGCAAAATCATTTATGGCTTCTCAAGAGCAATTGAGCGCAGTAATGACTGAGATGACTAGTCACTCTACTCAGGTATTACGTTCATCAAAACAGCTTTTTGAGACAATTGAAATGACAACGGATAATAATACATTGATTAATAAAAGTATGGTTGAATTGGCAGCAGGAAGTGCAAAATCATTACAGCATAGTGAAGATTCCGTTACTGCTCTAGAACAGATGTCAATAGGCATACAAAGAATTGCTGATTCAGGGAATGAGATGTCGAATACATCGAATGACGTTACTATTTTTATAAGTAAGGGGCATGAAGAATCTAAGCGAGTTGTTAAACAGATTAAAGATGTTCAAGAAATGGTTCAACTAACAGGCGGGAAAGTGGAAGAGCTTAGTGGCCAATCTAAACAAATTCAAGAAATAACGAATGTGATGACAGGTATTGCTGAACAAACCAATCTACTCGCGTTAAATGCTGCAATTGAAGCAGCACGTGCAGGTGAATCTGGAAAAGGGTTTGCAGTAGTAGCAGATGAGGTAAGAAGATTAGCAGAGCAATCAAAGCAATCAGCTGAAGAAATAAGAGCGCTGATTGATAATTTCGAACAAGTCACGAATGACGTTAGAAATGTGATGGTTGCAACATCCACAAAAGTTACAGAGGGAACTGAAGCGGTTCAAAAGATTGGCGAAATGCTGGAACAGGTGGTCGGTACGATCAGTCAAATAAATTTAGAAATTCAAGATACTTCTGCGATTACAGAAGAAATGTCAGCAGGCTCAGAAGAAATACTTGCTGCTTTTGAAAATATTAAAGGGTTCGCAAGTGATGCCGCTATACAAACAGTAGAAGTTGCGAGCTCCACAGAAGAACAGACAAATGCAATGGGTTCATTGGAAAAAATGAGTGATGAACTTCAAAAAGTTGCACATTCATTAAGTGAATTGATTGATAAATTCGAGTAATATTGAATGAAAAAATGAAAGGAAGAGCAAGCCACAAAAATGGTTTGCTCTTCTTTAGGTATTGAGTGGTCTAAGCTCATATGGCATTAATCTCATTCTCGTTTTGAAGTAAAGGGAAATGGTTGAAACTGTGTTCACTCGTATAAGCAAAAGGAATTTATTAATCGATTTTGGACAAAATTAATAAAGAATGGATGCCTAATGCTTTACGCTCATGCTGTTTATTTCTATAAGCTCCGATATCGTTACAAACTTATACCCTTGTTTTTGGAGTTCTGGTAAAATTTCTTCAAGTGCTTTCACAGTCTGAGAACGATCTCCTCCTGCATCATGAAATAACACAATATCACCTGGGCTAGCGCCAGATAATACTTTTTTTACAATTTTATTGACTCCTGGAGTTTTCCAATCTTCTGTATCTTGATGCCATGACCACATTATTACCTTGTATCCATTTTCAATAGCAGTATTAATAATACGATCATTGTAACTTCCTCCTACAGGACGATAAAACAATGGATAAGTACCGGTAATATCGTGGATAATTTCATTCGTTTTTTTTAGTTCTTCTTTAAGCTTGTCGGGTGTGATTTTTAAAGGATGTGAATACGTATGGTTCGCTATTTCGTGACCATCCTTGCCTATTTGAAGAATAAGATCAGGAAAAGACTCTGCTCGCTCACCAATGACAAAAAATGTCGCTTTTGCATGGTATTCAGCAAGTAAGTCTAATATCTGTGGCGTGTAAGTGGAATGAGGACCGTCATCAAACGTAAGTGCAATAACTTTTTCTTCGGTTTTAATTCCCCATAGAACATATCCTTTTTTTTCATAATAAGGTCTTCCTCTATCCATCGCTGAAGTAGCATAAGCTATACAAAAAAATAAAACAATTAATACTCCGATTTTTACTCCCAAAGATTTCATGAATAATTCCTCCTAGCCTTGCTTAATTGGGGGAAGTTTTAAAAATGCTTTCATCGTTGAAATTATTGTTTACCGATTACAATGAATTATACTGACGCACCTTGCAAAAAATAATTATTATCAAGTAAAAGATAAAGTTTGGAAAGAGAATGGCTATGAAAATAGAAGATAAAATAATCAAAAAAACGCTTGTTAGCAAGGAAAATCCCAACTACCAAGCGTTTTTCTATGAAATTATAATTATGACAAAAATGTTACTGGTGCCTGGCACCAGTAACATTTTTGTCATATTGGTGAATTTCGTATTGAATGGACGGGTGGCGGGTTTTGATTAGAAGATTTTTTTGCGGTCTCTTTCGTCTTTTAATAGTTCTACAGCTTCTCTGAATCGTAGGGAGTGGATATTTTCTCTTTCTCTTAAAAATCTTAATGCATCATTTATACTAGGGTCATCTGAGATATCGATTAACCATTGATAGGTTGCACGTGCTTTTTCTTCAGCCGCTATATCCTCGTAAAGGTCGGCAATGGGATCACCTTTTGACTGAATATATGTAGAGGTAAAGGGAATACCGCCAGCACTTTCGTAGAAGAGTGAATGGCCATGATTGACAAAATGTGCACCTAGTCCTGCTTTTTCTAATTGTTCAGGTGTAGCATCTTTTGTTAACTTATAAATCATTGTAGCTAGCATTTCTAGGTGAGAAAATTCTTCCGTAGATATATCTGTCAGAAGGCCGATTACTTTATCAGGAACCGTATAACGTTGATTCATATACCTTAAGGCAGCAGCTAGTTCTCCGTCCGCTCCACCATATTGCTCCATAATGTATCTCGCTAGCATTGGATTACAAGTGGTAACTTCTACAGGGTACAGCAGTTTTTTTTCATAAACCCACATCGCGTTTCTCCTTTCTCATAATTGCCATGGCCACGGCGTTTGATTCCAACGCCAACCTACCTCTATCGCTTGTTTGGAAGGGGCGGACATTAATGATAAAGGTCCAAATTTATTCTCGTAGTGTTTGCGCACCCTTGCCGCCTCTTTTATAGCTTCTCTCCATTGTTCTAAAGCATCTGCATCATCTTGGTGAGTATCTGTGTATAAAGTCAACTCAACTACGACAAAATCCATTTGTTGTACTTTTTTTAACAAGTCTAATCTTTCTTCGAATGCATTCATGAAATTCCTTCCTCTCGCGAAAATCCATCCACAAATTGTGGCCAAAGTGAGCCTTGCCAAAGTGCTTCTTCAGGAGAATTTTGTGGTAGGCCAGGGGCTTGGAAATTTGTAAAAAGTTGTGGGGGCAAAACAAAATGCTTCACTAGAATAGGTGGGCAAGGGTCCAATGGTGATACAAAAGGCTTATAGCTTCCTCGATATAATGACTGATCCAAATGATATCACTCCTTCAGACTATCCTATGAAGGATGGGCACAATTGATACTAAGAGGACAAAGTGTTTATGTAAATATTAATTGGAATAAAACAAGGTAGATAAAAAGTTTGCTGCTAGATGACCCTTTCTACTTAATTAAACAGGTAGTTGCATACATTGTAAGAGGGAGGGCTTTAACTGGAAAACTCATTTCAAGAAACCGCTTTATATGAACTCCATTTTTGGTTACAAGTGCTTGGAGATCATGGAAGGTTTATTCATGATTCTTTAGCTCCTAGTGAAACAGAAAAGATTGGTGCTGCAAGTTCATTTATTCATCACTTTGATCAATTACTAATGGCTTCCAAACAAAAACCTTTAACGAAAGAGGAACTTGGTTTTATAGCCCAACAAGCAAAAATAGCGAGTGAAGAAATTCGTGTATTTAAACTATTTCTCATAAAAGATCATTTAGTTGGAGAAATAAAAAGCTCGCTACCTCCATCTTTCATCAACCATATGGTCAACGAAGTAGAAGAGGCGATACGAGTACTTACCTATTTAGAACAAGGCCAGGAAATTCCCTTAGTACATCCTTTACATCATGATCTACTTTGGCTACTTGATGCTGCCGGTCATGCCGGTGCTATTGATGCAGATTTAGACCGAGTTGAAAAACAACTGAAAGAAAAAGGGCAGCAATTTATGAAAGACTGGGAAGATTTCTATTTAAAAGCAGTTGAACTAGCAGGTTTTTTGCGTGCGAATGTAGAAAGATTTCCAGCATTAGATAAATTCCATGAAGATATTGAATTGGAAATGGCTATTTTTAAAGTATTTTTAAAAGAATTGGAAGAAATGAATATAAAAAACGAAGTAATAGGTACCTTTACATCTCTTATGGCTGATCATATGGCTAGAGAAGAAACATATTATTTACAGAAGATTCTCTAAAGAGGAGTTTAGACATCATGCTTAATATAGTTCTAGCATATGGAGATCAGCTGATAAAATTTATTAATATTGGGAAATAGAATAGAGAGAACTGCCAAGGTAATTATTTGTTCATCTGGGTATTTTTTAAAAGGCTTAATTTCAATTTTTTTAAATATCTCGTTTTGCCTATTTATAAAGAAAGTGAAACAACCAAAAAGAAGAATTAGGTGAGTGAATGATTTGTCCACGAGAAGGTACGTAGATAAACAGGCTAGAACATACAGGTGAACGCAACTATTATTGAACGAATAGAATAGGAATGATAAACATTGGGAAGGTATAGATTTGAAACAGATGAACATGAAATGTTTCGAGCTGCACTGCAAAAATTTCTTCAAAAAGAGGCTGTACCTTATTATAATACGTGGGAAAAAGAAAGAATTATTCCTATTTCTTTTTGGAAGAAGCTTGCGGAGATGGGGTTCCTATGTCCTCAAGTTGAAGAGAAATATGGAGGGTTAGGTTTAGATTTTAGTTTTAATGTGATCATTTCTGAAGAATTAGAAAGAGTAGGAACTAGTTTAGTTGGAGTAAGTCTGCATAATGATATTGTCGTTCCGTATATGGAATCATTTTGCTCAAAAGAACAGAAGCAAAGGTGGCTACCAAATTGCGTGACTGGCGATGCCATTACAGCAATTGCAATGACAGAGCCAGGTACAGGTTCCGATTTAGCTAATATTCAAACTTCCGCTATTCACGATGGTGATCATTATGTGTTGAATGGTCAAAAGACGTTTATTACAAATGGCATTAATGGCAATCTATTTCTCGTTGTCGTAAAAACGGATTTGAAAGTAGAACCAAAATATAAAGGAATTAGTTTAATCATGGTAGAGGAAGGTACGCCAGGTTTCACAAAAGGGAAAAAACTCGGTAAGGTTGGACTCCATGCCCAAGACACAGCAGAATTGTATTTTGAGGATTGTCGCGTTCCTTCGTCTAATTTGGTAGGGGAAGAAGGATATGGATTTGGATATTTAATGGAAAAATTGCAACAAGAAAGACTAGTAGTTGCTATTGCAGCACAAATTGCTTCAGAAGATATGCTGGAATCCACAATACAATATGTAAAATCTCGTAAAGCATTTGGAAAGACTATATCATCTTTTCAAAATACACAATTTAAAATTGCGGAGATGGCGACAAAAGTAGAGATTGGAAAATCCTTTCTTGAATCACTTATTGAAGACCATCTTAATGAGAAAGATGTGGTCACAAAAGTGTCAATGGCGAAATATTGGCTGACTGAAACTGCACGAGAAATCTCCATAGAGTGTATGCAATTACATGGTGGATACGGTTACATGGAAGAATACAAAATTGCTAGACGATATCGTGATGTCCCTGTTGCCTCTATTTACGCTGGAACTAATGAAATTATGAAAGTCATTATTGCAAAAAATTTAGGATTGTAAGTGGAAAATAGAGTAATGCCTCTTTTTGGTGTCTAAAAGACATGGAAAAGAGGTCTTTTTGTTATAATATCAAAACTTTATTTAATTTTTGAATTTATATCGCATTATACGATATAATAAAAACATAAAGGAGAGTGCACTATGAATGAACAAGTAGTAGTTAAACTAAATCATTATTGGACGGATATTTATTTTTATTTGCATTATCCACACGAGGATAAAATAACTCATCAAGCTGTACGTATACTTCAGCTTATAGAAAAAGAACAATATGTTGGAGTGAATGAGGTGGCTTCCTATTTACATATTTCACATAACACAGCATCAGAACATGTGAAAAGATTGTTGGAGAAAAAATATATCATCAAAGAAAAAAATCAAGAGGATCAAAGAAAAGTGCATATATGCTTATCCGAATCGGGAAAAAATGTATTACATAGGAATACGAGTTTAGATGAGAAAAAATTAAAAACAGTTCTAGAGCAATTGTCGGATCAAGAAAAAGTAATTGTAGAAAAGGCTTTAGAACTATTAAGTCAGGGTGCAAAGAAATGTATGTTTTAATGAAGATAGCAATTTCAGCCATAATTATAGGGATTGTGACAGAAGTTGCGAGAAGATTTCCGACTTATGGTGGCGTTATTGCTGCACTTCCTTTAGTTAGTTTACTAAGTATTACATGGTTATATTTCCAAGGAGAAAAAACGGAAGTGTTAAGCAAATTTGCATTAGGAGTACTTTGGGGATTTCCAGCGACTGCCATGATGTTGATAGTAGTATATATAGCATTACAAAGTTCAGTTCATCTTTTAATATCCATAGGATTGGGTATTTGTGGATGGTTAATTTTTTTATTTGTTCAGGATTTTACTATTACTTTTGTAAGAAAACTTTTGTAGAAAACAAAAGGAAAAAACCGGCTCTAGTTTATTTTAACTAGAGTCGGTGTTTATATGGAAGTGTTAGTTTCCATCGTGTTTCCATGTTGTTGGATTACCAGACTTAGGGCAATTCGGGAATAATGCTCCCGCTTCTAATTCTTTTAGATCTCCATCTTTGTCCTTATATTTTCCAGATTCGGGTACCTTTTCGCCAGAATTGTGATGATGTCCTTCTGAATGTCTCCAATAAGTAGCCACTTCCGATTCTGGACAAGAAGGGAATTTATCACCTTCAAATAATATTTTAGTAATTCCAGCTTCGCAAGTATATTCTCCAGTTTCTTTTACTACGTCGTCTGTTGAATGTTCATACTGTTGATTTGTCATTTTATAGTCCTCCTTTGATTGTTACTTACGATCCTTATTTCCCCTTGAAGAACAAAACAAAACATTTAAGAAAATAAAAAGAAAACTTCAAAACTAGAATACTGGATGATAGACACTGACAAAAGTATTAGGGACAAATAAGTTTAATATTCAGAAAAATAGGGAAGTAGAAATAATAAAATGAAATTTTTAGCTGGTTAGGAGGTGAAAAAGTGAAGAATGGTTTTATTGCATGTATAGTTAGTACTATTTTTTTGGTGGTGCTTCCTTTTCAAGTGAAGGGAGAAGAGAACGATCGTAATCGGGGATTGTTAGGGGAGACAATTGATCAACTTATTAGTACAACAGAAGAAGTTGTTGATACTGTTAAAACGAATATAAGCCAAACTATTCCCTCACAATCTATTTTAAATCCTGTAACAGAAGGTAAAGAGCAAAGTATTCCGAT
Source organism: Psychrobacillus sp. L3 (assembly GCF_042945595.1). Taxonomy (GTDB): domain Bacteria; phylum Bacillota; class Bacilli; order Bacillales_A; family Planococcaceae; genus Psychrobacillus. The sequence goes on from NZ_CP168493.1 coordinate 531,680, forward strand.
CATCGAGCACGTAGTCTCAGAAGTGAGGAATACAACGGATTCAACCGTTAACAACTTAGTCAATGCAGTAGAGGAGTCCGTAGAAAACCTTCCTGAAGTACCCATTGTATCTTCTGAATTGAAGGTAACTGCAAAAAGAGTGAGAAAAGTAACCACGGAGGTGCAAAAAACAGTTAAGACGGGAGGCAAAGCTGTAAAAAAAGTAAATGATATAGTAGAAAATGTAACTGAGAAGAAACTAGACAAAACTCTTTCTGAAGAAATAAATATTACGAAACCTCCTTTAACATCAACTCCATCGAAACAATCGAAAAATTTAATTTTAGTTGAATCAGTGCCTCCTTTCTCACATATAAAGAATCCCGATGAGGCGAGTAATAAGACATCAAAAGGGACTGAAAATGTAGAATTACAAGAGGTAGAGAGACAACTAGGAAAAATAACCAATAAAACCTCAGTTAATTCAGAAGTTATCATTTCCAACGATGTGGTAAAGACCAATCAGATAAAAAATACTTCCAAAAAAATAATAGAAGTAAAAAAAATGAAAAATGCTGCTAAGACAACATTTCCAGTAGGACAGAATCGAAAGGTAGTAGTTACTAGTAGTGCAGTTATTACTGGCAGTTCTAATGTAACATTAAGTGGAGTGTCTTTTCTTTTGGGAGGTGACATACCAATTGTACTGTTGACTTCTCATCAAATGTTAAAAGAACTGGCGAGGAAGAAATGGTATCACAAAAATAGCTATGCAATTATCCAGTGGATTCATACACCACTGAGGAAACCGCCGCAAGCACTCCTTTTTCATTTGTGATTAACATCATAAGAAAAAGGAGAGAAAAATAATGAAAACTATTAGCAAAAATTTTACTTGTACTGTTCTTGGATTTTTGACAATGCTATTTCTAGCACCATCTTTTGTAGTAGCAGAAGGAAATGGCTCCCACTTAACTTTACAAATTGAAGTGAATCTATTAGACAATAATCCAGATAAGGCAGATATTGTGGACGTTGAAGTGAATAAACTGATTGGAATAGAAAGTGTTAATACCAAAGTACCAAATGAAGGAAAAACGGAGGAAGCACTGGTAACTGCATCTGTTATAGATGAAGAAATCGGTGATACGGAAGTAAGCGTACTTTCACAATCTGAAACTAAGTCTGCAAGTGAAAAAGCGTTAGTAGATATTGTTACAGAAAAACCGTTAATAGTTGATGAAGTTAATGTAGATATAATGAACCAGCAAGAATCATTGACAGAAACAGATAAAACCAGTAAAGAAGCCGTTGTAGATATCGGGCTTGAAAATTTAGCAATAGTAGAAGATGTAGAGATCGGAGTACTAAAGCAGGAACAGGTTGAAGAAGGGGCAACTTCTTCGCATGAGGACCAAGGAGTACATTCAAAAATCCCTGATTTACCTGTTCTGGGTACTTTACATGTAGGACTTCTTGAAAGCGAAAAGAAAAAAGTAAATGAGGAGTATGTTGATAATTCGAAACTCCTCACTATAGAACTTGAGAATGCCATCTTAGAGGGTTTAGAACTTAATGTTCTAGAGAACAACAATATGGAAAATGATTCTTTCGAAAAACATGAATCATCTGTTGTTGGTGCAGAACTAGTGGATCAAGTGTTAGGTAATATAACTATAAATGTTTTATTGTCAGAATCAATCAAAGAAGGAGATTTTACTAAATATGATAGCGGTGTTGTCGAATTAGTAAGTAATGAATTACCGGTCCTAAATGAAGTTCATCTTGGCATTTTAGATCGTCACAGTCAGAGTAGTGGGGAGGAGAAATCCTTTTCGGAAGGTGTTCTCCAATTAGACGTTTTTTCTGATGTAATAGGTAGTCTTAATGCGGATGCATTGACTAGTAAAGGTTACACAGAGAGCGGAGGTACTACTCAAAGAGACAATACGATTTCTCTAGGACTAAATAATTTATTGGGGAGCACGGTTATAGATATTCTTTCACGAGAAACATACTTAGCGGCTCAACCAATTATAAACCCAAATAATCCAAACAATGATCCCGATGAGAGCGCGGATGAAACTTCTGAAGGAAATAACGCTGAAGTGCCAGTGTCGGTTGCTGACAATGAAGAAGGGAGCACGGAAGGGAATAAAGGAACATATGATGATATGAATGAATCCACCAATGATGGAACAACTGGAACTATCGACGAAACTACAAACGAAGTAGATTATGATGTTGGGGCTACGGAAGAAGATGAAAGTAGTTTAGTTGGTTTCAGTGCTAACTCAAATGGAGTATCTGGAAATAAAACATTAAGTAATAGTGGAATTTTCACCGGATCTTCATTACCGAAAACAGGTGGATTTCTTAATAGTATGATGCTTTTATTAATGGCTGTTTGTCTACTTGTGTGTGGAGTGACTATACGTAAATTTGCGTATAGGGGCCAGCTAAAATGAAAAAATACGTAGGCAATTCGCTGATTGGAATAGGGCTGCTACTTTTCTTTATCGTAAGTTATGGAGTTTTGGAAAATGAGCAAAATCAAAACGAATTAATGGAATCCTTTACATCCATTAAAACAGAAGCAGCTAGTGAAAAAGTGTATGTCGGAGCAAACTCAGTCGAAGTGCAACAACTGAAAGAATCAAACTCTGAAGTTGTAGGTATCTTAAAGATTCCCTCTATCTATTTGGAATCACCCGTCTTGGAAGGAGCAACTCCAGAAAACTTAAATCGAGCATTAGGTGTGATTACTGGACTAGATGAACCAGGGGAACTTAATGGAAGTGCCGCTATCGCCGGCCATCAATCTCATATTTTCGGCCAATTTTTAAATCGGTTAAACGAGCTTCAAATAGGGGATCGCTTTGAATTGGAGACAAAGATGGATACTTTGCGATATGAAGTATTTAATATTCAAATAGTAAAACCAGAGAATGTAGATATTTTAGAAAGACAAAAGGGAATCTCTTTACTCTCTTTAATAACATGCTATCCAGAAAGGTCCAATAAATTTCGTCTCGTTGTACAAGCGAAACAAGTGGAGAATTAATTGAAATACTAGAAATCGAGAAGAAAAAGTGTGCACTCTTTTTAAGAGGAGCACACTTTTTTTATTGAAATTAATGGAAAGAAAAATATTAGTCTCGGGTAGGATAGAATTGGTCTCGATTTTAGTTAAATTGGTTGCGGAGTTGAAGGGAATGGTCTCGGTTATCCATAGTTTTGTCTCGTTCCGCCATTTAACAATTTTAATGTATAACAATTCCAAATCTATTTCTGTAATCTCATTGAAGAATAAGCAAAAAATAGACTTAACCCTAAATATCACCATTATTTTGAAATGCAGTTCGTATTTTAACCTACTTCTCTTTCTCCATAAAAGAGAATTCTTATTGCAAAATTAGGTAAGTTGATTCGCTAAGTTAATACTTTTTTAGTTTGTTTCTCTGCTATTGTAAGTGCTTGGTCGAAATCAGCAATCAAATCATTTACATTCTCTAAACCTACAGAAAACCGTAGTAATCCATCCGTAATTCCTCGTTTTTCACGGTCTTCTTTTGGCATAGCCGCATGAGACATTTGGGCAGGGTGGGATAGGATAGATTCAACCCCACCAAGGCTTACAGCAAAAACAGGAATTTGCACGCTTTCTACAAACGCTTTGGCGATCGCACGATTAGGCAATCGGAACGAAAGAACAGCTCCAGGGCTTTCCGCTTGCTTCGCATGAATTTCGTTACCAGGATGTGTAGATAAGCCTGGATAAAAAACTTCTTCTACTAAGGAGTGTCTCGTTAAATAAGTAGCAATCTTTTGGGCAGATTCGGAGGATTTATCAAGTCGTACGCCTAATGTTTTTATTCCTTGAATTAATGAAAAGGAATCTTGAGCACCTAAAATAGCTCCGAACGAATTTTGAATAAAGGCTAATCGTTTTCCCAGTTCATCCTCTTTCGTTACAGCAAGCCCTGCAATAATATCACTATGTCCTGATAAAAACTTGGTAGCACTATGTAAAACTACATCTACACCAATATCGAGCGGACGTTGATAAAGTGGAGTCATGAATGTATTGTCTAAAAAAGTGAAGCAATCATTCGCATTAGCAAGCGCTACAATGCTAGTGATATCGGTGATTCTAAGACGTGGATTAGAAGGTGTTTCCATATAAATCAGTTTTGTATTTGAACGAATTGCATTTGAAACAGCTTCTACATCCGTAAAATCGGCAAAAGTATGTTCAATTCCAAAACGAGGCAATACTTCCGTTACAATTCGAAAAGTCCCACCATACACATCTTCTGTAATGACAATATGATCACCTGAAGATAGAAGCATGAAAGCGGAAGAAATTGCTGCGATTCCGGAAGCAAATGCTAATCCGCGGGTGCCGCCTTCTAGTTCTGCAATAGTTCGTTCTAAAGCATCTCTTGTTGGATTACTGGAACGACTATAATCATATGGACCAAATTTATCAAAACTTTCTTGATGGAAAGTGGAAGATAAATAAATGGGGACATTTACAGCGCCAATTTTTCGTTCTGAACCTCCTCTTGTGGAAGCAGTGATTAAACTAGTCTCTAATTGTTCGTTAGAAAAGGTCATTGTTCATTCACTTCGCTTTCTAGAGTGTCAAAAACATGTTGCAAGTCCGCGATTAAATCATCTGCTTCTTCTACACCAACCGAAAAACGTAAAAGGCTGTTATCTACCCCGCGTGCTATGCGCTCTTCTTCAGGAATATCAGCATGCGTTTGCGTAGCTGGATAGGTAATGAAACTTTCCACCCCACCAAGGCTTTCTGCAAAAACAATTAACTGAAGCTTTTCAAGAAAAGGACCTACCCACTCACTTTTTTGTAAACGGAAAGAAAGCATACCACCTTTTCCGGAGTAAAGAACATTCTTTACGGCGGGTTCATTTTGCAAAAACTCCACCATTTTTTTCGCATTTGCATCATGTTGCTTCATCCGTAAGTGAAGTGTTTTTAGGCCTCGAATTAATAACCAAGAATCGAACGGTGAAAGTACAGCACCTGCTGCGTTATGATTTGCATGTAATTTTCCACTTAATTCTGCGCCTTTTGTAACAACTAGCCCAGCAAGCACGTCATTATGTCCTCCAATATATTTCGTTCCACTATGAATGACTATATGTGCGCCAAGCTCAATAGGACGCTGTAAGTAAGGCGTTAAAAATGTGTTATCCACAATTAGTAGTAATCCATGCGCTTTAGCTAGTACCGCAAATTGCTGAATATTAATTTCCTGCATTAATGGATTTGTTGGCGTTTCGATAAATATTGCCTTAGTATTTTCTGTAATTAGTGATTTTACTTCTTCTACAGATTCAAATTTCGTGTATGTAGTCTGAATATTGCAAGAGTCTGAATACTGGTTAAATAATCGATACGTTCCACCATAAAGATCTTCTGGAGCAATCAATTCGTCTCCAGAACGGAAAAGAGATAATACTAATTGGATTGCAGCCATGCCAGAACTACAGGCAAAACCTGCATCTCCACTTTCTAGTTTCGCGATTCCTTCTTCTAAAATAGTACGAGTAGGGTTTTTAGTACGTGTGTAGTCATAACCGGTAGACTTGCCGAGTCCACCATGTTTATAAGCAGTTGATAAATAAATGGGCGGATTAACTGCCCCTGTCGTCGGATCACTTTGGTTTCCTAACTGAACTAATCGTGTTTCTATACTGTTTTTAGACATAAATATTCATCCTCTTCTATTAAAATAAAAAGAGGATTCTCTAATAAGAAGAGAATCCTCAAAAAAATACTGAAGTTAGTCTTCTTATCTTCAAGACGTTAACCGTCTATTGGAATTAGCACCACACCACCATTTGGCTGGTTGCTGAGACATCTTCGGGCCAATCCCTCCGTCTCTCTTGATAAGAAATGAAAATATTAAATTTTCTAAATGTTTAATTTAAAATAGTTTATCATGGTATGGGTAATAATACAAGGATATATCGTAATGATATTCAAGTACAAATAACATGCTCCACAAGATTACCCAAAAAATGGTTCGTGAAGTGACGCAGTCACTTCACGAACCAAATTACTACGATAATAGTTGTAGCCAATGCGATTTGCGACGATTAACCGCAGGAGCAACTATATTTTTGCGACGAGTAACCGCAGGAGCAACTATAATTTTGCGACGAGTAACCGCAGGAGCAGATGTTTCGTCCAAAGAACTCTGGAATTGGAGAAGACTGATGCACTTAAAGGGCGCGTGCAATTTTCTCAGTTATCTTCATTTTGAATTTCGTTTACTTTTACTTTTTTAATAGAAGAACTGAGTAATACAAGGATACTTCCAAGTCCTAACCAAGTTAACATCTGAACCGAATGACTCCAACCGAACCCTTTGCCGAAGAAGAAAAGCTCACGAAGTCCTTCAATCATTTGACGCATTGGCAACCAAGGATAGATCCAATTACGATGGAATGAAGGCAAGAACTCCGGTGGCATAGCCAAAAGTGGTGCCCCGAAAAAGAGCATTAGGACAAAGATTGGTAAGCCTTTCATCCCTAGCCACATAAGCACTGCCGAAATCATTAGAAAGAACGCAAAATAAGTTAGTGACAAGAATAAACCTGTATCAGCAAACTTCGGAATGTTCAAACCTAACATGGAATCGGCAAGCAAAGTTAAACCGAATCCTGCAATGAGTGCGAGTATAGCACCAACTATCACTTGCATTAAAATTCCTAACAACTTTTGTTTTCGATTTCTAAATTGGATCTTGCTAAGTACAACAAATATTACTGCCGCTCCGACAATGCTTCCCATCCATAGTGGCTGGAACATGGAAACAGGTGAGTTCCCATTTGCACTTTTTGTTCCAGTTTCATTGATATTAACGACTTTTTTCATAATTGGAGATACAAGAAGGGAAGCTTGCTCTGTTGTAATTGTATTCCCGTTCATTTTAAAACCTTCCAATATCTGAGTTCGGACGTTCCCATTTATACCGTCTACTAATCCACTCAACATTTGGTTCGCAATATTTGCTGCAGTAGGATTCATCCCTTGATTCACTAAAATTTGAATTTCTGGGGAAACCGGATTTGGTGATTGAAGTGAAACCTGATTTTTACTAAAATCTTTTGGGATTACTAATGCAGCGTAGTATTTCTTGTTATTTAATCCTTTTTGAACTTCAGTCATGCTATCGACACTGATCCATTTGATTGGAGAATCTTGACCAGGAATAGCTTGCGTACGAACTTTTTCGGAAATTGTCTTACCCATATTCATTTCTGTATTGTTTGGAAGAACTGCACCTTGGTCTTCATTGACAATTGCTATAGGCATGTTTTTAGGTGCTGGATTTATAGACGGGAAAAGTGTCAACGAAAAAATGAACATAATGGCAATTACGATAATAGGTGAAATAAATGTTAAATTATTTTTAAAGATACTCATGGAAAAACCCCTTTTTTATAATGAACACCGTGTTGATTAATGTTCTCAATGTATATTACAATAGAGAAAAAGAAATATCAATAATCAATAGGTGTGATTTCGTTCTTTAATTAACAAAATAAACAACATTGTTCATTAACTATAAAAAAAGGGAGAGAAAATTATATGACAACGAAAAAAATAGATCGTCGTATTGCAAGAACCAGACAGATGATTCGGGATGCATTTACGCAATTGATGGATGAAAAAGGATTCGAAGCAATAACAGTAAGTGATTTAACAGAAAAAGCTAATATCAATAGAGGAACATTTTATCTTCACTACAAAGATAAATATGATTTGTTTGAACAAAATAAAGATGAGGTTTTTAGCGAATTAGAAAGAATTGTTGGAGATGCATGGACGACCATAAACGAAGAATATCAAAAAAATATGCAAGTGGAGCTACCTTTTCCTTTTGTAATAAAACTATTTGAATTCCTTAAAGAGAACTTTGTTTTTATGAGAGTTATTTTAGGATCAAATGGGGATCCAGCTATTCAATGCGGATTAAAAGATATAATAGAAAAGAGAATGTATCAAAACTTTTTTCAATATGTAATCGAAGAAAATAGGATGGTACCTCTAGACTATTTATTCGCATATGTGAGTTCCGCACATTTAGGAGTCATTCAATATTGGTTAAAAAGTGGGATGGAGAAGACACCTCAAGAAATGGCACAAATTTTGTCACAAATAACATTTTGGGGGCCAGTCAAAGCGGGAGGATTATCCTTTAGTAAATCAGAAATATGAAGCACAATAAAAAAAGGCATGTGCCGCAAATGACCCGGACATGCCGCAGATTCATTATTCACCAACTAGCTATTGGAGCATCGGTAAGAAGAATGCAATAGCTCCAAGTACAATTGAAATCCAAGCTAGGAATTTTTGTGGGGAAGTTAGACCGATTAATCCTAAGACTACTGCTCCTCCACCCAAGAACATAGGATAATAAAAGAATCCTACAACTGCTAAAATAATTCCAATCCAGCCAATCCACATACCTAAAGAAGCTTTCATTATTAACACCTCCTTTTTTACACTAAAGAACATTAATTTTATAGAAAAATGTTCTTCCACTAGTATATGAAGAGGAGGTCTATTATTTATAAACAATTTGCGGAATAAAGTAGAATAAAAGAGAATTTTTTTAAAAGGAAAGTCTATAAATTTTTATGCCATAAACAGGTTGATTTGCGATGCAGGCGGACGCTTGCAAGTCAGTCTGTTACATTCCTTTGTTTATCAATAGGGAAAGTGGAAGTAGAGAAAAATGCACTATGTCTCTACATATTTCAAGATGGCGACGGAAAAACATCCGCCACAAGATTACCGAGAAAAGTGTAGCTGATTTTTCGTCCAAAGTACTCTAGAAATAGAGAAGACAAGATGTATTTAAAGGTGGCTTTCGATTTTTTTAACTATTTATTTCCCTCCTAAAAGGTCAAATATTCCACCAGCGATACTTCCTTCATCTTTTGAGCCTCTGCCGAGGGTTTGAGGAGCGGCTGCAAATACACGGCTTGCTAAACGGCTAAATGGTAATGATTGAATCCATACAGTACCCGGTCCGCGAAGAGTTGCAAAAAATAAGCCTTCACCGCCAAATAGAGCTGTTTTCACTCCTTTTACCATTTCGATATTATAATTTACGTCAGATGTCATCGCGACTAAACAACCAGTGTCTACCCTTAAAACCTCGCCAGGCTGTAGTTCTTTTCTGTGAATAGTTCCACCCGCATGAATAAAAGCAAGGCCATCTCCTTCAAGCTTTTGCATGATAAATCCTTCTCCACCAAAAAAGCCAGTTCCTAACTTGCGTTGAAATTCGATTCCTACAGAAACACCCTTTGCTGCAGCTAAAAATGCTTCTTTTTGGCAAATAATCTTACTTCGATATTCACTTAAGTCTATAGGAATTATTTTACCAGGATAAGGAGAAGCGAAATAGACATGTTTTTTTCCTTTACCAGCATTCGTAAAAGTAGTCATGAATAAGCTTTCACCTGTTAACATCCGCTTACCTGCACCCATTATTTTGCCCATTATTCCACTATCAAATGAACTTGAGCCGTCACCAAAAATGGTTTCCATGGTTATATCATCTTCCATCATCATTAAGCTACCTGCTTCAGCAACTACAGTTTCTCCGGGGTCTAATTCAATCTCTACAAATTGCATATCATCTCCATGTAATTTGTAGTCAATTTCATGATTATTCACGTATATCTTCCTCCTCAAATAATAATTATTTATTAATACGTAAAAGGTAAATAAAAGTTTCAAAACAAAAAATTCTAATTATTCACTTTTAATTAAAGGAATTCAGTAAAAAGTAGAGAATATACTACTAATGGAAGCGTTTTCGCATAAAGAGAAAAGAGGTAATGAAATGAAGTTAACTAATTTTATCGATGGAAGTTGGCAAGAAGTAGGAGAAGTAGAGTATACAGCTGTTTTGAATCCTGCGAATGGTGAACAGTTAGCGGAAGTTCGGATGTCCACAAAAGAAGACGTGGATATAGCTGTTACTGCTGCAGTGAAAGCGCAAAAGAAATGGGCGTTAGTACCGGCACCAAAACGGGCGGATTACTTATATGAAATTGGTAGACTAATGAAAGAAAAGAAGGAACATTTAGCACAAGTGCTAACGAAAGAAATGGGTAAAGTCATTGAGGAAGGTCGCGGAGAAGTACAAGAAGGAATAGATATGGCATATTACATGGCAGGAGAAGGACGTCGTTTGTTCGGAGAAACTACCCCTTCTGAGCTTACGGATAAATTTGCCATGAGTGTCCGTGCACCAATTGGAGTAGTAGGTCTAATCACTCCTTGGAATTTTCCTGTTGCGATTGCTACTTGGAAATCATTCCCGGCTATAGTTGCAGGTAATACTTTCATTTGGAAACCAGCAACAGAAACACCAATGATGGCATATGAAATGGCAAAAATATTTGACGAAGCAGGATTACCAGCAGGTGTTGCGAATATTGTATTTGGCTCTGGTTCGGAAGTTGGAACGGCACTGATTGAGCATCAGGACGTAAAAGTTATTTCATTCACAGGGTCGACGGAAACAGGCAGAAAAGTAGCCGAACTTGGTGGCAGACATCTAAAGAAAGTGTCACTCGAAATGGGTGGGAAAAATGCAGTCATTGTAATGGACGATGCAGATTTGTCCCTTGCTGTGGAAGGGATTTTATGGAGTGCATTTGGAACAGCTGGTCAACGTTGTACTGCATGCAGTAGAGTAATTGTGCATAAAGATGTAAAGAAAGATTTAGAAAAGATGCTCCTTGAGCAAATGGAAAAGTTAACAATTGGTGACGGTCTAGACGAGTCAGTCAAAATTGGTCCAGTTATTAATAAACGAGCATTAGAAAAAATTCATTCTTACACAAAAGTTGGACAAGAGGAAGGAGCGACCCTTTTAGTCGGCGGAAATGTTTTGAATGAAGGAGATCTAGAAAAAGGTAATTATTATGCTCCAACCCTTTTTACAGATGTTTTACCAACGATGAGAATAGCTCAAGAAGAAATTTTTGGGCCAGTTGTATCGTTAATTGAAGTAAGTTCGCTAGAAGAAGCAATTGAAGTGAATAATGGAGTGAAATTTGGTCTTTCCAGTTCCATTTTTTCTCAAGATGTGAACAAAATTTTCCGTGCTCAGCGCGATTTAGATACTGGAATAGTCTATGTCAATGCAGGAACTACAGGTGCTGAAATTCATTTGCCATTCGGAGGAACAAAAGGAACAGGAAATGGACACCGTGATTCGGGAGTAGCAGCACTAGATGTATATACAGAATGGAAAAGTATTTACGTAGACTTCAGTGGAAAATTGCAACGTGCACAAATAGACACAGAATAATAGGGGGATGACAACATGAAGGTTGCTGTATTAGGAGCAGGATTGATGGGGAAAGAAGCAGCTCGTGATTTAGTATTGAGCCCAAATGTGGAAAAAGTTTTATTATGTGATTTAGATGTGGGCCAAGCTAATATGTTTAAAGAGAGACTACAAAATTCTAAGATTGAAGTATTAAGATTAGATGCAAATGATGATAATAATATTCTGCAAATAATGCGAAAAGTAGATGTTGTTATCAATGCTTTGTTTTATTCATTTAATGAAAAAGTTGCGAGGCTCGCAGTAGAGGCTGGCGTGCATTCAATTGATTTAGGTGGCCATATAGGTGGAGCAACAGATGCTGTGCTATCACTTGATAAGAGAGCGAAGGAAAAGGGTGTTACACTTATCCCAGATTTAGGGGTGGCACCTGGTATGATTAATATTCTTGCTGGTTACGGAGCAAGTAAACTAGATGATGTTTCTGGTATTCATTTATACGTGGGTGGAATTCCAGCTGAGCCAGAGGGGATATTTGGATATAATATCGTTTTCTCATTAGAAGGAGTGTTTGATCATTATACCGACCCCTCCCATGTTATACGAGGCGGGAAGTTACAAGAAGTGAAATCTTTATCAGAAATTGAGCCTATTTATTTTGAAGAGTATGGTGAATTGGAAGCATTCCATACTGCAGGTGGGACATCGACCCTGACTAAATCTTTTCCGAATATAGATGCTTTAGAGTATAAAACCATCCGGTATAAAGGGCATGCAGAAAAATTTAAGCTGCTAGTGGATTTAGGATTAACGAATAAAAATACGATAGTAAATGTAAATGGGAATATGGTGAAGGCCCGTGATGTATTAAAAGAAGTATTGACACCTAAATTATTACTTGGGGACAAGGATGATGTTGTTTTGTTGCGTGTAATCGTAACAGGAATAAAAGACGGTGAAAACACTACGTATAACTATGAGTTAGCAACGAAAAAAGACAAACTTTCAGGAACAACTGCAATGGGAAGAGCAACTGCTAACACGATTTCAGTTGTAGCACAAATGATTGGAAATAATGTCATTTCAAAACGAGGTGTATATCCACCAGAGTTAATCGTTCCTGGAGAATTATATATAAAAGAAATGGCCACACGTGGGGTAAATATTGTGGAGACGGTTTTAAGAGGTGTTAGCGTATGAATTTTGAATTTACCGCGGAACAAAAACTACTTCGTAAGACAGTTCGTCAGTTTGTAGATAATGAGATTATTCCATATATTGCTAAGTGGGAAGAACAAGGAACATTCGATAAGAGAATATGGGGAAAATTAGCCGACCTAGGTTTGATGGGCGTTTGCATACCTGAAAAATACGGTGGAAGTGGTATGGACTATAATGCACTTGCAATTGTATGCGAGGAGCTTGAAAGAGGAGACACCGCTTTCCGCACAGCTGTTTCTGTGCATACTGGATTAAACTCGATGACACTTATGCAATGGGGAACGGAAGAGCAGAAGGAAAAATATTTAACTCCCCAAGCAAAGGGAGAGAAAATAGGAGCTTTTGGGTTAACGGAACCAGGAGCAGGTTCAGATGTTGCTGCTATGTCGACAGTGGCTGAACTTAACGGTGAAGATTATGTGATTAATGGACAAAAAACGTGGATTTCACTATGTGATGCTGCTGATCATTTTATCGTGTTTGCTTATACCGACAAATCGAAAAAGCATCATGGGATCAGTGCGTTCATTGTAGAACGAACGATGGAGGGCTTCTCCTCTAAAGCAATTAAAGGAAAATACGGCATTAAATCAGGGAATACTGGAGAAATATTTTTTGAAAATATGCGAGTACCTAAGGAAAACCTTTTAGGAAAAGAAGGGGAAGGTTTTAAAATTGCAATGGCTGCACTTGATAATGGTCGCTTCACTGTAGCGGCAGGGGCTGCTGGTTTATCATTAGCTTGTTTAGAGGCAAGTGTGAAGTACTGTCGTGAACGAGAAACTTTTGGTAAAGAAATTGGCAAACACCAACTTGTGCAACAAATGATTGCGAAAATGGAAGCCGGCCTTCAAATGAGTAGATTACTCGTTTACCGTGTTGGTGAATTGAAAAATAAAGGGGTTCGTAATACGCGAGAAACATCGCTTGCTAAATGGCAAGCATGCGATTTTGCTAACAAAGCAGCTGATGATGCAGTACAAATACACGGGGCGTATGGCTATTCAGATGAATATCCGGTGGCAAGATATTTGCGCAACTCCAAAGCACCAGTTATTTATGAAGGAACAAGAGAGATCCATACGATTATGCAAGCAGAATATGTGCTTGGCTATCGAGAAGATAAAACACTTTCTCACATGCTACCTAAATGGCCATTTGATGAATAAGAAAAAGGTTTTCCTAGAGTATGAACTCGGGAAAACCTTTTTTTATAGTGATATACATTTTATTGAGTAAATGTGGTTAGATATTAATCGTAAAGGAAACACCTACTTTTTGAATATAAATATATTAGTAAGAAAAGTATTTATTAATATGTCAGTAAGTGAAACCAATTGGATAAATTTGAGTCTAATGGATTAACAAAGTAATGGAGAGGAAGATCATCATGAAAAAGAAGGGTATTCCGATATTCATCCTAGTTTTGCTTGTCGGATTCGTAAGTGTGTTTTTATCTGAAAGAACGATAGTGAGTGCGCAAGAAGTAATAATGTCAAATCAGCTTTTGGTAGTGACGTTATCTTCTCCAGTTAGTAAAGATGCTTGGAACAAAGGAAATATGTACGTAACAGATAAACAAGGAAAAAAAGTAAAGGTAAAGCATAGTATTTCCAAAAACGGAAAATCTGTTGTGGTATCAGGACTTGATGAAGGAACTTACACTTTACATGTAAATAGTCAATTTGTGAAAAAAAAGTTTCCTTTTAAAGTGTTGAATGAGATTAAATCGATCAAATCGAAAGAAGAGTTAAAAGCTTATTTTAAATTAGTAAAAAAAGTGCAAGGGGATAAAGTTACAGTAACTTTAGAAGATACAATGTCTATGAGTTCAAAAGAAGCTTCAAGTACTAATAGAGGTGACTACTCTACTACAAACAACCAAGTAGAGGGTGTAGATGAAGCGGACATGGTCAAAACAAATGGTTCACATCTATTTGCGATTAAAGAAAATAATGTAGCGATAATAAATGTTGAAGATCCAAAGAATATGATAGAAGCGTCTAAAATAAGTTTAGGAGATGATTTTTATCCTTCTCAACTTTTATTATCCGATCAAACATTGATTATTATGGGGCAAAAAAACATATATCGCCCGTTATACCAGGAAAGTACACAAGACATGGCTAGAATAGCGCTACCAATGAATCCAATGACGACTGTGTACTTTTATGATATTTCCAATCCAAAATCACCAAAACTATCTAGAGAGATTGCAACGGAAGGTTATATGAACGGTGCTCGGCTAACCGATCATACACTCTACTATATAACAACCGTTTATCCAAGAATCTGGATGATGGAAGAAAAGGAAGATGTAGAGCTACGTCCTTTCATCTATGATTCTAAAATGGATAAAGAAGCAAAACCTATGAACTATGATAGTATCTCAATTCTTCCAAATACTTTAGAAGCAAATTACAGTATTATTTCAGCCATTGATGTAGCAAATCTAAAGGGAAATAAAGTAATTACAAAAGGTTTTCTTGGTGGAAGTGAACAACTATACATGTCTAAAGATAATTTATATTTAACTTCTACATTGTATGAAACACCTAATTCTACCACCCAAAAAATGATTTGGAACCCTGGTAAAATGGACACTAAAGTATTCAAATTTGCATTCAACAAAACATCTGTTCAATTTGTTGCATCAAGTCGACTAACAGGGACAATACTAAATCAGTTTTCAATGGATGAAGATAATGGCTATTTCCGTGCAGTAACAACAAAAGGGAATAGTTGGGGTGAAGATGAACCTTCCGAAAATAACCTTTTCATATTAGATGATGGAATGAAAATAGTAGGGTCTTTAACGGGGCTTGCGAAAAAAGAAAGAATTTATTCTGCAAGGTTTATGGGTGATAAAGCATATATGGTGACATTTAAGCAAACAGACCCGCTTTTTGTCATCGATGTAGCAACTCCAACAGCACCAAAAGTATTAGGTGAATTAAAAATTCCAGGCTTTAGCAACTATTTGCATCCGTTAGATGAAAATCATTTAATCGGATTCGGTTATGAAACAAAATCGATCCCACAAGAAGGTAGCGATGAACCACGCATTATAACAGAAGGTATGAAAATTTCGTTGTTTGATGTAAGCGATCTTGCAAATCCAAAAGAAATGGATACGGAAGTGATTGGTGGACGAGGAACATACTCACCAATTCAGTATGATCATCATGTACTATTCCAACATCGTAAAAATAATCTTTATGGCTTCCCAGTTTCAATTTATGAAGAAGGTACTGGGCAAGAATATTCTCAATTCAAACAAGGTGGTGCGTTAGTCTATCAAATCACTCCTGAAAAAGGAATTGTATTAAAAGGGAATTTATTGAAACCAAAAAACCCTGCCCAACTTTATGAAGACTGGGAAACTAGCATTCAACGTTTGCTGTATGTGGGGAATTCTATCTACACAATATCCATGAACGAAATTACAAGTTACAACTTAAGTAACTTTGAAAAAACAGGCAAACTAGCGTATTAATATAGTTAAAAGGATGAGAGCAACTTTTAAGTTGACCTCATCCTTTTCTTGAGAGATACAAAAGTAGATTAAATTAGCTGCAAGGTACGTTCTAGATGCAATGGACTCTGGTTAGTGTTTATAAGTTGTGCTTTTTATCTTACAAGGGCTTGATATAGATTGTTTTTTACTTTTACCTCACAAATTATACATGAATCAGTGGGTGGATGATTAGAGTAGATGATTCTAGAAAAAAATAGATAGTATCTATTGATAAATAAGCGCTGAGCGGACGAAATTGCATCATCGTCCGTTATTAAAAAAGTAGGAAAGCATTTTATCTCTCGTTAACCAAACCTAATGCAACAACTCTCTAAATATTCCAAGAGGGTGACGTACAAACACTCGCCACAAGATTACCGAAAAAAATGAATCGTGAAGTGACGTAGTCACTTCACGATCCACAAAAAATTCAATTCTTATTTTTTTAATTCAGAAACAGTCACAAACGTATAACCTTCTCCTTGTAAATAGGCAAGCACTGCGTCCAGCCCGTCTGCAGTAGATGAATGAATATCATGCATTAATACGATTGACCCATCTTTTACATGTGTTTTCACATGTTCCAGTAAGTGTTTTGCATTTCTGTATTTCCAATCGAGTGTGTCAACATCCCAAAGGATGACAGGAAGGGAAGTCTGACTACGAACTGTTTTATTTACTGCTCCATAAGGAGGGCGAAATACTGTGGGTTTGCTGCCAGATGCTTTTTCAATTGCATTGCTTGTATTATTAATCTCAGATGCTATTTTTTCAACACTAGCTTTTGTTAAATCAGAGTGTGTCCATGTGTGATTTCCTAATTCATGGCCAGCTTCTTTTATTTCTTTAACTACTTCAGGGTAAAAAGAAACTCTGCTTCCAAGCATAAAAAATGTAGCTTTTGCATTATACTTTTTGAGAGTATCTAGAATTTTTCTAGTGGTTTCTGGGTTAGGCCCATCATCAAATGTTAAGGCTACTACTTTACCAGTTGCTGGTACTTTGGTTGCTTCATCTTTTGGAGGTTCTGAAATAGCAGGCTCTTCTTTTTTAGGAACATTACCAGTAGGCTTTGTATCTACTGTGACGGCGGGAAGTTTGTATTCATCTGCTAAAATATCGTTTAAATCAGAGAGCTTAATGGAAATTATTGGTTTTCCAGCAGCGCCTGATGCAATTTCATAATTACTATAATAAAAATCAATTGAATTAGTGTTCAATACAAAATTAGTAAAGTTACCCCATTTAGGCGCTGTTTTAACCTCGAATTGATTTAGTAGTAAATAGGGACTTAATTGTTTATTAGATGTAATTGCATTTCTCACTCTAGTTGAAAGTATCTCCAGTGATTTCTCGTTTTTTGCAAGCAGATCCTCAATCGTAAGCATATGACCTGATTGGTTATGTAAATGAATGATCTTTGTTTCAGATATTCCGTTAGCTCCACCCGTATACATTTTCGAATGGATGACAAATGAGTAATCACCAGTAGTATTCTGGAAAACTTCAAATGATATATTTAACTCACCTTCAGTATGCTTTTTTGCTTCGCCCAAGTACTTTGTTTCATCTAAGTAAAGTGTTTTAAAATTTTGGGTATATTCCTTTACTATTTTGTTGAAACTTGGAACATCACTTTGGGGATACTGAATTGCAAAAGGTGTAAATACATCGTTGGATGTTTCGGTAATTATACGGATTCCTGGATAAACGGATGCCTTTTCATCCACTTCTTCCGCAGCTCTTATAGGTTGGTTCGCAGTAATATTGTTTTCTTGGTTTTTGGAAGAATTAGGAATCCAAAGAAGAAAAGCAATCAAACTACTTAATGAGAGGATAGCAACAATAAACATAATATCGATCCAGCGACTTCTTTTGCTGGATCTTGGATTTAAAGACATGGTAATTCTCCTTTTCTAACACATATATATTATATTAGATTAGACGGATGAATGGGTGATAAAGTTTTAGTATATCTTGTTTTTATTTCCACTGTTCGATAAGATTATCGTAAATGGAGGAAGGAAGGTGCTCTAACTGACGCCAAACTATGAATTAGCAGTAGAATGCTGCCTACTCGCGGGCCGATTAATGATGGAAAGTGGAGCTGAAACATACCGTGCAGAAGATACGATGGATCGGATGGCTCAATCACAGAAATTGACAGAATCGCAAAGCTTTGTTACACCGACTGGAATAATTTTTAGTGGAAATAAAGCACTTCCTACTAGATTAGCTAGGGTAAATAATAGAACAACAGATTTAGGGAAAATTGCACTCGTAAATGGAGTTTCTAGGAAATTGGCAAATGCAGAAATTTCATTGGAGGATGCGTATGAAGAATTGAAAAAAATTGATGAAGACCATAAGATGTACCCATTTTGGATTCAGATTATTGCTGCTTCCATTGCTTCAGGAGCATTTCTTATATTGTTTGGTGCTAAGCTTGTAGATATTCCGACTGCTATGATTGCTGGGGGAATCGGCTACGCTATCGCTAATAAGTTAGAGTTAAGAACAAAAGTAAAGTTTTTTGCGGAATTTTTTGCTGCTTTAGTTATTAGTATGATTGCGACCTTTTCGGTAGTGTATGGCTTTGGAAATGAAGTTGATAAAATTATTATTGGATCCGTCATGCCACTTGTGCCAGGACTTCTTATTACGAATGCCGTTCGTGACTTAATGGCTGGACATTTTGTGTCAGGGTTATCCAAAGGAGCAGAAGCATTTCTAACGGCATCCGCAATAGGTGCAGGGGTTGCTATTATATTATCATTGTAAGGAGGAAGCATATGTCGTATTTTTTACAAGGAATACTAAGCTTTACTGCGGCATCCGCGTTTGGAATAGTTTTCAATGCCCCAAAGAACTCCCTGTTCTATTGCGGACTTGTTGGTATGACGGGCTGGCTAATATATTCTTTTGTAGATCAATTAACGAGTGATCCGGTCAAATCTTCCTTTGCGGGAGCATTCACAGTTGCGTTCGTTGCACATTTGATGGCAAAAAGGTTTAAAATGCCAATGATTATTTTTAGCGTAGCGGGAATTATTCCTTTAGTACCAGGAGGAGTTGCATATACAGCAATGCGCCATATTGTGGAAAAGGATTATGGTTTAGCTATTGAGTTTGCCTCGCTTGCATTAATGATTTCTGGTGCTATTGCTATCGGCTTAGTATTTGCGGAGATTATTACAAAATTACTATTAAGGACGATAAAAAAGCCTAAATTAAAACCGTGAAAAAACTTATATGTTTTTCACGGTTTTTGCATCTTTACTCAACAATACTTCTACTTCATTTGCTGAAATAGGTTTGCTTACATAATACCCTTGAATAGCATCGCAACCCATTTGTTTTAATAGCTGATATTGCTCAATTGTTTCAACACCCTCGGCTACCACGCGAATGCTCAAGGAATGTCCAAATTGTATTAAGCCTTGAACAAGATGTTGCAGCTTCTCTTGTTGCATAAGTGAGTTGATAAATGATTTATCTACTTTTAATTGACTGATTGGAAGAAGTTGTAGATATCTTAAAGATGCGTAGCCTGTACCAAAATCATCTAGCACGAATGACACTCCATCCGCCTGTAACTTTTGCATTTGTTGGATAATTTGCTTCTCTGCTTCTGCTTCTAAGGCAAATTTCTCCGTAAATTCTATTTGTAAAGTATCTGGTGAACAATTATATTTCTCTAACATTTTGCGAATTATTTTCACCATATTTTTATCTCGAAATTCCCGTATAGAGGAATTGAAACTTACCTTAATAGGAAAACCCTTGCTTTGCCAAATGGATGCTTGCTCACAACACTTTTCAAGCATAAAAGTGCCTATTTCGTTGATCAATCCAGTTTCTTCCGCTATCGGAATTAGCTCTTCTGGAGAAATAACACCTAGTACTTCATCTTCCCAACGAACAAGCGCTTCCACAGTGGTAATTTTACCGGTCTGCACATCTTTTTGTGGTAAGTACATAACATGAAGATCATTTTGATTTAATGCTTCTAGTAATCGTTTTTCGATTTGTATCGTTCTACTGAGTTTGTGTTGATCGGATTGGGAAAGACTTACAATCGATCCTCCACCATCTTTTTTAATCTTTTGAATGGTGGCATTGGAAGCTTTTATCAAGTGTATATAGGATTGTTGATCTTCTGGATATTTAGTGATCGCGCCACTTATGGTGATTGGAACGAGCTTATTATTTAAATAAATCGGATTTTGTTTTAAATAGTTTGTGAATCCTTGGATATACCAATCGCTTAAAGGAGTGAGAAGGGCAAATTCATCTCTGCCAGTTCGAGCGATGATCGTCTCTTCAAAATATACTTTTAACCTTTTAGTAAACTCAATTAAAAGCTCTGCTTCTGTTTGATCATTGAATATCTCTTTCAATGTATAAAACTGATCTATTGTAATGAAAACAAAGGAAAAATGCCTATTCTCCTCCATATGCTCCTTTACTACTTCCTCTAAGCGATACCTACTCATCAGTCCCGTTTCCATGTCCACGTATGCTATTTGTTCTAAGCGAGATTGAAATAATTTTTTTTCTGTAACTTCTTCTTCCAATAATAAATAATAGAGCGTGTTATTCTTTGAGTCGGCAACTGGCATAGCAAGTAAATTTACCCAGTAGTTTAAACCGTCTTTTGTTGTTTTCTCAACAGTACCTTGGAACCTTTCACCTCTATGAAGTATTTTCATTATATTATCAGCAACTAGCATATTATCAGGTGTGTCAGGAAGTAACTGCCAAAATGATTTACCTAAGATTCTTTTTGGAGTCCAGTTACTTTTCTTTAAAAATTGTGTATTAGCATGAGTGATTAAACCTTCTCTATCTAAATAAACAACCATAAAAGATTCTGACAGATTTTTTTTCAACAACTGTAACTCTAAAAATGAAGATGAATCTGAATTTGGAATATGATCTCTTTCAACTAGAAATAAAGCAAAACGCACATGCTTGAAAGTAAAGGATTTTGCTAAAAGAGAAGCCTTGGACTGTTCACCGTTTTCGTGATAAAGCAGGACTGAATCATATCGCATAGGTTCTACATTATGTAATAGGTTTTCAAATAAGGAAGAAAAATGTCCTTGTAAACTATTATCAAACAAAGGAGGATAATCTGTCTTAACATGATCAAACGTATATCCGAAATGTCTTTCAGCTTCCCTACTCCACCAAATGATATTACCGTCTTTATCTGACAAAAAGGTCGGATAAGGTAAATGGCTAAAAATGGCGCTGCATGAATCTAGTAATTCTTCCATAGAATTCATCTTTACGACCCCTTTCATTAT
Source organism: Psychrobacillus sp. L3 (assembly GCF_042945595.1). GTDB lineage: Bacteria > Bacillota > Bacilli > Bacillales_A > Planococcaceae > Psychrobacillus. The sequence continues at coordinate 553,063 of NZ_CP168493.1, forward strand.
TATTCTATAATTATATAGAATATAGCGAATTTAGTCATTACTATAGAGCAATATATTCACGTTATTAAAGTTAATGGATATTTCGATCCAGTTTAGTTATGGTTTTAAGGTCTTTTTTTTATTGTAATAGAAAGAAGTTAGAGTAAAATTAAATCAATGAGAACGAGGTGAGTAGAAAGTGGAACGTTGGAAAGGTATTACATTAATAATAGTGGGTGCTATGCTTTGGGGTGCTTCTGGTCCCATGATGGAGTGGGTACTACACAATAGTAATTTTTCAATTCAATTTTTTATGACAATTCGCTTGACTGTTGCTGGACTATTTCTATTATTATTTTTAAAATTGACCGGAAAGCAGATTTTCACAATTTGGAAAGAACCAAGCTGGTGGAGACAACTAATCGTCTTTGGGATTTTTGGAATGCTTGGAGCACAATATACATTTGTTGCAACAATAGAAGCTAGTAATGCATCGATTGCGACGTTATTACAATTTTTAGGCCCAATCTATATTGTTCTACTTGTCTCTTGGAAAAGTAGAAAGTTTCCTCCCAAATATCAAGTGATTGGTATTATCGGTACGCTTATAGGTTTATTTTTTTTATTGACGAATGCCAAAGTGGACGAGCTATTGATAAGTACAGAAGCTTTGCTGTGGGGGCTAGGTTTAGGACTTACGTTTGCTTTTTATACGGTGTATCCAGCTAGACTTATGAAAGAATGGGGAGTATTGATTGTTGTAGGATGGGGAATGTTGGTAGGTGGTATAACATTAGCAATAGTTACTCAATGTTGGAGATCAAATGAGTGGACATACTTGGCAGAGTTTCCGGTGAATTTGATGATTGCTTTTATTATACTAATTGGTACTATTGCATTTGTGCTCTTTTTATCAAGTATGAAGTACATAACCGCGGTCGAAACAAGCATTCTTTCCAGTATGGAGCCCTTAACAGCTATGGTTATTTCCGTGATTTGGTTTGGACAAATTCTTGGAGCATGGCAATATTTCGGTGTAGTAGTTATGCTAATTTTTGTTACATGGCTTTCCATTGCAGGGGAGATTAAGCAGAAAAAGAAAATTTTTGTAAAATAAAAAATTAACAGTAGTTTGAATAATTATTGATGAATAACAGATCATGTATGTTTGAAGACAAAAGGTTTCAGGAATATCAAAACTCCTGAAACCTTTTAATTTTTATGCCATGAACAGATTGATTTTAGCTGCAAGCGGATGCTCTTATAAAGACTGTTTAGGTGGAGATAGACTCGGTAGGTGCTTATGGACTTATTTGAGGTGCTGATAGACCCGGGTAAGGTGCTTATAAAGACTGTTTAGGCGCACGAAGACTTGTTAGGTGCTTATAAGTAATGCCTTTCATGGCACAATTAATTGATCTTTATTGGTTTTTCCTTTTACCGTCCAAAGTATACATATATCACTAAGTCTATGATTAGAGTAGGTAGAACTGAGAAAAGTAGGCAGTATCCATTGATAAAGAAGTGCAGAGCGGGCGAAATTGAATATTCGTCCGCGTTTAAAAGAATAGGAAAGGATTTATTCTCTCATTAAACAAACCTTATGCACCTTGTCTTTACATATTCCAAGAGGGCGACGGACAAACACCCGCTACAAGATTACCGAAAAAAATGGATCGTGAAGTGACACAGTCACTTCACGATCCATAACACTAAAGGTAATAGTGCAGCTTATGTTTCGTTCAAAGCACTCTGGAAACGGTGAAGGCAAGATGCACTTAAAGGGCGCTTCGGTTTTTCTTACTCATTTTTTCAAGATTGTCTATATCAGAGATGACCTTAACAATGGGTCATCTTTTTCTATAAGTTTTCGGATAATTGTGGCATAATAGGTTTTAACAATAATTAATTCGAGTAACGAAGAATCTAGGGGTGTTTTAGACGTGAAGACAGTTTTATCTTATTTATCTCCTTATAAGTGGCTTGTAGTTACTGCATTATTCTTAATGCTAATAGAACTTTCTGTAGAGCTTATTCAGCCACTATTAATAGGTACTATCATCGATGATGGAATACTAGCAAAGAACCAGCAATCGATTATTTTTTGGGGAAGTATTATGCTAGGCTGTTCGGCTATTGCATTTTTAGCAGGAATTATTAATACATATATTGCTTCTCATGTTGTACAAAGCTATGGATATGATATACGACAAGTACTTTTTAAAAAAATTCAATCGTTTACGATGGCAACTTTTTTAAAATTTCCTTCCTCAAGTTTAATCACACGATTAACAAATGATGTAACAATTACACAAAACCTTTTTTTCATGGGGTTACGCATTATGTTACGAGCTCCATTGATAGTTATTGGTAGTGTCGTAATGTCTTTCTTCGTCAATGCGTATTTAGCATTGTTCTTAGTAATTGGTGCACCTATTTTAGTCCTTTTTCTGTACTTTATGAGTCGAAAAGGGATGAAACATTTTGCAAAAGTACAAAAAAGTGTAGATCGAGTGACGCGTAAAGTACAAGAAAACTTGCAAGCAGTTCGATTAGTAAAAGCTTATTTACGTGGCCACTTTGAGTCGAAAAAATTTGCAGGAGTTGCAGATGTACTGAAAATGGATAATGTGAAGGCATTTAGAATTATGGAGTTAATATTACCAGTACTTCTATTTATCATGAACATAAGTTTAATGGCAGTTCTCTGGTTTGGTGCAAAAGAGATACAAGCAGGAGGAGCACAAATGGGGGAGCTTGTTGCAATTGTTAACTATGCAATGCGAATGACAGGTGCATTTTCTATGTTTTCCTTTATTATTGTCTTTTTCTCTCGAGCGAAAGCATCTGCAGAACGTATGGAAGAAGTATTAGTTGTGGAAGAAGGAATAGAAGAGATCAGTACTTATCCAGTCGATGCTCCTCCAGGAGTCGGGGAAATTGAGTTTCAACACGTATCCTTTCATTATCCAACAACAGATGCTCCTGTTTTAAAGGATGTATCCTTTACTGTTAAAGCTGGTTCCAAACTCGCGATAATGGGAGCGACTGGTTCTGGTAAATCCACGCTACTAAATTTAATTCCACGGTTTTTTGATGCAACAGAGGGAAACATTTTTATAGACGGAGTAGAAGTAAAAGAATGGCCATTAAAAGAACTTCGACAAGTAATTGGGCTAGTTCCACAACAATCGATCCTTTTTACAGGAAGTATTGAAGAAAATTTAGGTTGGGGTGACTCTACTGCAACGGAAGAGCTATTAAAAGAAGCTGCAAAACAAGCGCAAATTCACAACTCTATTGAGCAATTTCCAGATCAATACGAAACGAGAGTTGGTCAAAAAGGAGTTAATTTGTCAGGCGGGCAAAAGCAAAGATTATCCATTGCACGTGCATTAGTCCGTAAGCCAGAAATTTTATTGTTAGACGATAGTACAAGTGCGCTAGATGTTTCTACGGAAAATGCGTTGTGGGAAGCGTTAGAAGATGAACAAGCAACGATGCTAGTCATTACACAAAAAATAAGAACAGCTAAAGGTGCAGACCAAATTCTCTTACTGGAAGAAGGGGTTGTCTCCGCTTATGGCACGCATGATGAATTGATGGAGAGCTCTTCTTTATATAGAGAAATTGCAGAATCACAGCAGGAGGGTGATCATCATGTTGAACTTCATTCGTAAACCTTTTGGATATGAACCGATTGTAACGAGGGATGACTTAAAGAAAAGTAGTAAGAAGAAAGTGGAAAAAGCATCTGACTGGAAAAGCGTACTTGCGCGTATTTGGAAATTAGTAGACGAGCAACGGTTTTTATTAATCGTCGTGCTTTTATTAGTAGTTATAAGCTCTGCTCTAGCCTTGCTTGGTCCATATATGATTGGAATAATAATCGACGACTATATTACGAAAAGCCGATTTGCAGGTCTTTCGACAATGATTGGGATATTAATCGTTGTGTATGTCTTTTTGTCAATTGCAATGTATTTGCAAAATTATTGGATGATTGGCATTTCGCAGCAAACGATTTACAGACTACGAACCGGATTATTTAATCATCTACAAAGACTTCCAGTATCATTTTTTGATAAAAGACAACATGGTGAGCTAATGAGTCGGATGACGAATGATATTGAGAACGTTAGCCAAACGCTGAATTCATCTTTTATACAAGTATTTTCGAGTATCTTAACTTTAGTTGGAACTACTTTAGTTATGCTTCTCTTAAGTCCTTTATTGACAGCTATTACGCTAGTAATCGTTCCTTTTATGTATGTTGCGATGCGTTGGATTACGAGACGTACGTCGAAATTGTTCAAGGAGCAGCAGCAAGCAGTTGGTGAATTGAATGGAATGATTGAAGAAACGATTTCTGGTCAACGAATTGTCAAGGCATTTTCCCAGGAAAGTCGTATGCTAGAAGAGTTTTCAGTAAAGAGCGAACGACTGAAAAGAACGGGATTTTGGGCGCTGATTTACTCCGGTTTTATTCCAAAGGTGATGAACTTTCTAAATAATGTAAGCTTTACGCTTGTAGCAGCGGCAGGCGGTGTGTTGGCTTATTATGGTCAGGTAACGATTGGAGAAATTGTAATTTTCACAGAGTATGCACGTCAGTTTACTCGACCTCTAAATGACTTAGCAAACCAATTTAATACAGTACTTTCTGCAATCGCAGGGGCAGAGCGTGTTTTTGGGATTATGGATGAACGTGTAGAAATTGACGTAGCGGTGGATAACAAAGACTACAAAATAAAAGGAAATGTCACTTTTGAAAATGTGACATTCCGGTACAATCAAGAAGAGGAAACCCCAACAATTCAGCATGTTTCTTTCCATGTAGATGCAGGTAAAACTGCTGCTTTGGTCGGTGCAACTGGCGCAGGGAAAACAACCATTATGCAACTCCTTGCTCGTTTTTATGAAGTAAATGAAGGGCGTATTTTAATGGATGATATTCCAATGGACAACTTGCCAAGGCATACATTACGTAGTCAAACAGCCTTTGTATTACAAGATCCGTTTCTTTTTGAAATGAATGTTAGAGAGAATATTCGTTATGGGAAATTAAATGCAACAGATGAAGAAATAGTATATGCTGCAAAAGAAGCAAATGCACATGACTTTATTATGAAGCTACCTAATGGATATGATACGATATTAACAGCCGATGGAGGAGAGATTAGCCAAGGCCAAAAGCAGTTATTATCGATTGCTCGAGCACTCGTAGCAGATCCTGCTCTCCTATTACTGGATGAGGCAACGTCTAGTATTGATACAGTAACAGAACTAAAAATACAGGAAGCACTCGAACGATTAATGGAAGGTAGAACGAGCTTTGTTATTGCCCATCGATTAAATACTGTTCGAAAAGCAGATCTTGTATTTGTAATGGAAAATGGAGAGCTTATCGAATCAGGTTCCCAAGAAGAGTTGTTAAAACAAAAAGGTCGTTATTTCGAAATGGTGACAAGCACGAAGATTTAAGGAGGATATATGGATATATCAATTATGACTGTCTCGATTCCGTTAGATATAGAAACAATGGAAGAAATAAACGTACTAGTGCAAGAATCATTTCTTCAAGACAAAGTAAATTACATGTCAATATTAAGTGTCGATGAACTTTCTGATTATTATTTAAAAGGTTTTTGTGTGTTAGCATACGAAGACGAAACAGATAAATTAGTTGGAGTAGTGTCGGCTGTAGACCGGATAGCTACACTAGATTTTGAATGGAGTGCGGTTGTATTACCAAATGCTCGCAGGCAAGGTATAGGGGAGCATCTAGTGCAGGAGCTTGCGAAAAATTTAAAGCTTAGAGGAGCAGAAACAGAACTAGCATTGGTACCTGAAAATTCGGAAGCTGGTCAGCAGTTATTAAAGAAGTTTGGCTATGTACATGACTATTCAGAAATAACAATGGCAGTAAATGCAGTAGCAAATGAATCTTTTAATAAAGTACAAATCACCTCATATAATATGGAAGAGTCAGAGCTAATTGAGGTGTTAGTAAGTGCATTTGGTGACACAGAAGAAGAAGCAAGAGAAATGATTGTTTTTAATAATGAAACTCCTAATCGCAGACTAATGCTCGCGATAGTAGACAAGGAAGTTGTAGGTACTGTTGCTATCGTGGATGATTCCGATAAATTGTGGGTGACAGGGCTTGCAGTGCATAAAAAATCTCGAGGAAAAGGAATAGCAACTAGTCTATTAAATTGGTCGAAAAATGAAGCCCATCATTTAGGCAAGACGACTGTTTATCTAGATGTGGAAACAGACAATGATAAAGCATTATCTGTCTATAAAAAAGCAGGATTTAAAAAAACAAATCATACGGATTTCTATAGAAAAGGGTGACTTGACTGGGTCATTCTTTAAGATTGTAGACAAACTCGAAAGAAACGAGTTGTCTACAGTCTTTTTATTTAGGGTAGATCGGGTTTCCCGAAATTTCCCGATGGGCAACACTGAGCTGGCGCTTCTCCAGATCGATATAGGTTTACCTGCTTACGGTTATGGATGTATGTCTCAAGATAGCCATTCTAAAAAGATAATTATTGAATTTAAAAGGACATAGATATGTTAGTGGAGAATATGTTTACTATCTAATTAAAGGAGAGGATTTAAGTGAAAGAAAAATTATTAAGGATAGGTACTACATATATACCAGTTACTAATGTAGAATTCTCTGCCGAATGGTATGTAAGTAGATTAGGTGCAGAGTTAAGCTATAAAGACGATGACAAAGCAATTCTAAATTTTGCAAACCAAAGTATATTTCTAGTTAAATCTAAAGAAAATGAAAGCTCTAACTTCTACGATGTTTACGGAGAAGAACGATTTTCTTTGACTTTTGAGGTTAATGGGTTAAATGCTTTAGAAGCTATTCATAAAGATTTTATAGAAAAAGAAATAAAAGTTGGAGAAATTGAAAACAGGGGTCATACAGGGAGAAACTTTATTTTTTATGATTTAGATGCTAATAAATTTGATGTGTGGAGTGAATTAAGTACAATATTTAAAGAAAGATATCTTAGCTCAAATTAGAATAGCTGTAACCTGGAAGGGTGAGGGGAATTATGGGTTCAAGAATTATGCACTTGGTTATTGCTAATAGAATTGCAGAGAGTCTGACTATAGAAGATAGAACGTCATTTCTACTTGGAGGTATTGCTCCAGATGCTGTTTCAATTAAAGACTTATCACATTTCTTTGAAGGTGAAGTACAAGATTATTCTAGAAGCATTGATTATAAAGGATTTTTGCATAAATATAGTACGCAAGTAGAAAGTCATTATATATTAGGATATTTTACACATTTAATAGCTGATGATATATGGTTGAAAGGTTTTTATCTTCCTTGGTTGAAAAACAGATTGGAAGCCAAGAAAGAAACATTTAATTTTTACCATAATGATTTCCGGTTACTGAATGGAAAGTTATTAGAATACTATGGTTTTACAGATGAATTAAGAAAAATGCTAAAGTTTCTTCCTGCAATCCCTGATTTGCAAGAGGTAAAATCCAAAGATGTGGAAGAATTCATTCCTTATGTATTAGGCGATATGCAGTATGATAGGGAAGTAATAAATGAAAAACTTCATGTATTTACGTTTGATCAGATAATTGGTTATATAGAGACATCAGTTGATAAGGGGTTATTGAGTATAAAATCTGTACTTACTTAATATATTTTTAAATAGCAATCTTCAATTAAAAGGTATTTTTAGTAGAAGAAGCAAAATGAAAATAAATATAAGAACAAGCTCAGTTGAACTGAGCCTTTTGATCTTAATATACAAAGAACAACGAAGAGGACTGACACTTGAATTTATAAGTGTCAGTCCTCTTTGGTATTAGCTTTTATTGCCTGCAATTTTACAAAACGAAATATTTCTAACAAAAGCATATTTAGACTAACCCAAACTCCTCCAAAAACGTATCCAGCTACTACATCGCTTGGAAAATGATTATTAAAATAAATTTGACTGAGTCCTAAAAGAAATGAGACTCCTATAACAAAGAGAAACAAGCTTGTCTTCATCCATGTTATGTAAATATGTCGAGCCAAAAGAAAAGATGTAAAACCTAAAATAGTTACAGTAATAAGTGTTTGTTCACTTGGAAAGGACTCAGGTAAAAGACTGGGACCAACTCGAAGGAAAATTTCTGTTAATACTTCGGTTAAATAAGTACCACCAAGTAAAACGAATAGCAAAAAGGATACCTCCAACAAACGATTTTGCTTTTGGAACATAAGGAAAACAAATGTGATGAAAGAAATAGTGAAAAGCAGGTAATAAGAATCTAAATAAGAAAATCTTATCATCCAAACCTTCCAGCTTTCATCGAAAATAGAGTGTACGATAAAGGTAGTTATATTGTCAAAATCAGCAAACTCATGTGCTAAGAAGTCTTGAATTAAGCCTACCATCAAGAAGAAAAGTGTTAGAAACAAGATAAAAGAGAAAAGAAGTAGGAAACGAACCTTCCTTAACGATTGAAAAGTTTCGATCAACTTGTTCAGCAAAACAGAAATTGAAACATATAGCTTTTCGTGATATTTAGTTAATAAATAGTAGATTAAGGCGAGGATCACTAAGGTAATGCCTATGATTACTAGATACTTTGTAATTGTTTGGTGGTACTGTTCCCACTGGGGACCAAGAACTTTTCCCAGTGAAATAAATGTTGATGTCCATAAAAAAGCACCTGCATAAGCATATAAGGCATATGTTCGAAAAGGCATACGTGTAATGCCAGAGAAATAACCTGTTATATGACGAATACCAGGAATAAAGAATGCGATTACGAGTAGCTTCACTCCAAAACGTTCAAACCATAGTGACGTTTTCTTTAACTTTTCAGGACCAAAATGAATTCTGTGACCATGCTTTTCAAAAAAACGGGGTCCTAATTTCATACCTATCCAATAAGATAGTGTCATTCCAATTGAAGTGCCTATCCCAGCTGTTAAAATGCTTAGCATCCAACTATAATGCCCCTGGTAAATCATCAAACCAGCATAAGTCATAAGAACTTCCCCAGGCAAAGGGAGTGCAAGAAGTTCAAGGAAGAGTGAAATTCCAAGCACAAAGTATCCGTATTGATCCATTAAGTTTTGTATGAAGTGTGCCATGTTGCCCTCCCGGATTGTTTGTAAACTTGAAATAAACTGGTATTCAATAAGTCGTATGACAATTTGAATTAATGAATGAATTCATTATAAAGCAATAATCTCTTCTTTAACAATTGAAGTGATTTGAAATAATAAGAACATGTTGTTTTCATTCTCCGAACTGGATTAACAAACTCTAAACATACACTCCAAATTCTTTTCATAAACTTTCTATAAGATGAATGGGGAAGAGACCATTCAATCGAAAAGGAGAGATACTATTGGGTTTAATTGAACACCATGTAACAATGAAAATTACGAAGAAACGGTTGAATTCTTTACCTTTCACTTACGTAAGAAAGAAAGCACAAACAAGTTTGCAATGGATTATATTAAAAAAAGCAAGACCACCTAAGTTGAAATACATTCCTATTCCACCAAGGAAATAATTAATCATACGTCATTCTCTTTATGTGGATGACGTTTTTAATATATGGTGAAGTTTATAATGAAATAAGGAATAAATTGATTGAGGAGGTATTCAATTGAAAATTTATGCACATAGAGGGTCGGCAGGGACACATCCAGAAAATACGATAGCTTCTTTTAGAGCAACAGCAACACTACCAGTACATGGCGTTGAGTTAGATGTTCATATGACAAAGGATGGAGAACTTGTTGTTATTCATGATGAATCCATTAATCGCACATCAAATGGAAAAGGTTTTATCAAAGATATGACACTGGCGGAACTAAAAAGTTATGATTTTGGCGAATGGTTTTCTACTAAGTTTAAAGGGGAAAAGATTCCTACTCTTAGAGAAGTACTTTACGTTTTTAAAGATACGCATCATCATTTGAATATTGAATTGAAATCGGATGTTTTCCCGTACGTGGGAATGGAAGATAAAGTCCTTCAGATGTTAAAGGAATATAGATTAGAGAGCAGAGTTGTTATTTCTTCTTTCAACCATGAAATGGTAAGCAACTTTAAAATGCAGGCTCCACAAATTGAAACGGCTATTTTATTTATGGAAGTAATGATAAGACCTGAAGAGTATGCAAGTATAGTTGGAGCAGATGCATTACATGCGTTTTTTCCGACGGCATTTAGAGCAATGGGGAAAGAAGCTATAGCTAGTGGAAGGCAATTTCGCGTGTTCACTGTAAATGACGAAATCTATGCGAATAAGCTAAAAGAAATTGGTGTCCACGCGATTTTTACAGATTTTCCTGAAAGAATGTACCAATTTTTGAATCGAAGAATATAAAGAGCAACTAGAATTATTTGAAGTCACATGTGTTGGGTAACTAAAATTATCCACCAATTTACTAGTTAATTTGTTAATAAAACACTAGGCACTCTGTATATTGCCGTTTTTGGATTGGGATGCATTGGACTGAACGATCACTATACCATTACCGAGATTTCTGGATGCTTAGGGATATGACTTTATCGCATCCCTAAGCATTTTTTCTGGTAATAGTGTGGTAGTCATTCGTCCGTTGCTCTAAATACACACAAATAAGGGAAGTGTCAAATCTTTTGAGAATCAAAAACTAGGCTTCCTTCCTATACATACAAACAGCGGCCAAAAATGCAATTTTTGTTGCTTAGCTCTTCTCTACTCTAATGTGTTTCTGCCTTTTCGATTTTAAAGCAAGTGTAACTTTCTTACACAACACTTCCTTACGATTTAGTAAACCTTTTAAAAGAATAAAGTTAGAAGTAGAAATTGTGGATGATGCACCAGCTGTTAAAATCTTCACCCCAAGTAGTTAAAGTAAAAGAGGGCAATTGGACTGGTATATTAAAAAGAAAATGAGAAATTCCTCATTAAACTTTCATTAACTTCTTAAAAAAGCTTCGGTAACTTTTCATAAGCAACTGTCAGAATAGAGATTGTAAGAAAGCTTCACAATAATTTTTAGGAGGAATATAGATGAAAAAGAAAATGATTATCCCTGCATTAGCAGCAACCCTGATTGGAGGAGCGGTTGCAGGTAATAGCTTATTCTCTACGGCTTTTGCGAGTGGCAAAGCACCAGTAACGAGTCAAGTGGAAGATCAAAAAGACGATGACAATATTGCTGAACTTCAAGCAAAGACAAAATTAACTTTAGATGAAGCACAAGTAATTGCACTAAACAAAGTGGCGGGTACTGTAAAAGACTCTGAGTTAGAAGATGAAGACGGCATAGTAGTTTACAGCTTTGAAATTAAAACGACTGCTGGTGACGTAAATGATGTAAAAGTTAATGCAGAAAATGGAGAAATCGTTAAAGTCGAAAATGATGCAAAAGACGATGAAAATGGAACTGAAGAAGGAAAAGATGGTGAAGAAAATGACGATAACATCGCAGATCTTCAAGCAAAAGCAAAACTGACTTCAGATGAAGCACAGGTAATTGCATTAAAAGAAGTACCTGGAACTGTTAATAAATCTGAACTAGAAGATGAAGATGGCGTAGTGGTTTACGGATTTGAAGTAAAAACTGCTTCTGGTGATGTGAAAGACGTGAAAGTGGACGCTGCTTCAGGAAAAATTGTAAAAGTCGAATCGGATAGTGAAAGCGAAGGTAAAGAAGGAAAAGAATAATTGCAGATTCTAAAAGGAAAGGGTGGGGTGGACCCATCCTTTCCTTTTCTTCTTTAAACATTTATTAGAAGGAGGTACAACATGATTCAAACGAGGGATTTAACAATGGAATACCCGAATGGATTCACTGCGGTTAATCGATTAAGTTTACATGTAAAAGAAGGAGACATATATGGTTTTTTAGGTCCGAATGGTGCTGGTAAAACAACGACTATTCGTATGTTAGATGGTCTATTAAAGCCAACGGCCGGGGAAGTTCTAATTCAAGGGAAAAGTGTTATACGGAACGAACGGGAAATTAGAAAAATGATAGGTGTATTACCGGAGTCGCATGGCTACTATAACTGGATGACAGGAGCAGAATATTTACTATTCTTTGCACAACTATATGGAGTGAGTAAAAGTAAACAAAAAGAGCGAGTAGAAACAGTACTTCATCTAGTTGGTATGACAAGTAAAGCAAATATCCCTATTGGACAATATTCTCGAGGGATGCGACAACGAATCGGTATTGCAAAGACCATTATTCATGAACCCGTAATAATATTTTTAGACGAACCTACACTTGGTTTAGATCCTCAAGGACAAAGAGATATTCAAATGATTTTACATGATTTAAATAAAAAACATGGGGTTACGATTTTCATCACTTCTCATCTGCTCAAAGAAATCTCCGAAATATGTAATCGTGTGGCTATTGTTAAAGAAGGGAATTTAATAGAAGAAGATTATTTAGATTCACTTTTGAACAAATATGGACCAATGAAAGCAGACACAACGGAACAGATTACTTTGGAAGAGGTATTCTTTTACCTTACAGATCAAGAAGATAAGGAGATACATCTATGATAGCGGCGCTTATCCGAAAAGAAATAAAAGAAAATGTCTTTTCTAAAAAAAGTCTGTGGATATATTTTGCTGTGACCATTTTATTTAGTGGTCTTGCATTAAGTTTTGTCTCTGTGAAAGAACTAAATTTACTTGCTCAAGTAGAAGTAAATATGACTTTCATGAAAGTAGTCTTAGGTATTAGTATTTTAGTAACGATCATTATTGGATCGAATATGTATGCAGGAGAAAGAGAAAGAGAAACGCTTGAAAGTCTTTTATTATCCCCATTGTCTAGAGTACAAATTACGTTTGGAAAATTAGTAGGTTTGCTATTATTTTGGTTCATCATTTCTTTACTATCTCTTCCTTACTTTTACGCACTAGCTATGGGTACAGATATATTTATGAAAGCAGTTGTGTTTCTTTATTTCATATGTTTTCCATTAGTCATTGGATTTTCTGCATTATCTCTAGGGTTTTCTGCAATTCTTTCATCTACGAAGAGTTCTACACTTTTAGCGTTTGTCTTATTTTTAGTAACGGCAATTCCAATGTTCTTATCAACAACGATGAAAAAAAGTGGATTTGCGCATATTGTTGACACAATTAGTCCATTATCACGATCAATGCTTACGTTAAAGGATTACTTTGTAAATCGCCTCGGCTTCATGGTATTGATGGTAGATTTACTACCGGTACTCATCTTCTTAATAATAAGTATTGCGATATTGTTGTTTGCAAACAATAAAATCACGCTTAAAGGAGGAGAATAGAATGAAAAAAATATGCATTTCTTTGGCATTCCTCTTCTCTTTTATAGTAATGCAAACAAGTGGAGTCGTATCCGCATCAGATACAGTTGATATTAAGATCCTTTCACCCGATGCAGTGGAAAATTATCCAGGTCTTGAAACGACAGTGCAAGTCGAAATTACCAATCTTTCGAACAAAGAACTGAAGAATACGATGGCTTACATTACAATGGCAGATATCGGGAAACATATGACAGTAAATTTAGAGGACTACGGTGCAGATGTACCCGTTTTACTGGATACTTTAAAGCCACAGCAATCTGTGAAGGTCGAATTACCAATTCGTTTTGTGTATACAAGTAAATATAAGTTGTATGTAACCGTAAGTAGTGACGATGATCAACAAATTCATTCTAGTGAGTCAATTCCCGTTCATATTTTAGGAAATACGAAAATTGATCCACTTATTGTGCAAATTGTATCGATCGCGATGCCAGTAATATTGCTCCTTTTGTTATTTTTCGTAAGAGCAAGAAAAAAACAATAAAGAAATTTGTCTGTCCTACCATTGTTCGATAACATATAGATAACCTTATTCGTGGGAGTGTTCATATTGAGAAAAGTATTAATCATTGAAGATGAAGAAAGTATTACAGAGTTTCTGGAGTTAGAACTTAAACACGAAGGTTTTGATGTAACGGTTATCCATGATGGTAGAGATGGATTAGAAGCTGCGTTAATTCATCATTTTGACCTTATTCTTTTAGATTTAATGCTTCCTCACTTAAATGGAATAGAAGTTTGTAGAAGAATTCGAGTGGCGAAAGAAACACCGATTATCATGCTCACTGCAAGAGATAGCGTAATGGACCGTGTAATGGGTTTGGATGTTGGAGCAGACGATTATATGTCAAAGCCTTTTTCGATTGAAGAATTATTAGCAAGGATGCGAGTAATTTTTCGCCGAAATGAACGACATGAAGAAGATATTGTGAAATATCTGAAATTCAAGGAAATTGAAGTCGATACTATTTCACGTACAGTTTTGAAAGGCAATGAAGAGGTTCCTTTGACAAAGAGAGAATATGAACTTCTTTTAATGTTTTTACAAAATGTAAATCGTGTCCTTCCACGTGAATTAATTCTCGAGAAGATATGGGGATATGAAACAGAGGTAGAAACGAATGTGGTAGATGTGTATGTAAGGTATTTGCGAAACAAAATTAATATAGATGATGACAACTATATCCACTCTGTCCGTGGAGTAGGTTATGTGATGAAATGATGAAAAAGTTAAAGCTAAAGTGGAAGATTGTTTTATGGGCAACTGCGTTTATGATCGGTTTGTTTGTTTCTTATAATATCTTGCAATATTTTGTGATAAACAGTTGGATGATTCATTATGAAGAACAATCTGTCGAAAAAAAGATGACAACTATTCAAAACTATTATTCCAATCAGAAACTATCTAGTCAGCTTATTAAGGAAAATGAAACGTTTGTTAAATCCATTAATGAGAAGTCGGAGACAATCCGTATATTGGATAAAGAGGGGCAAAGTATAATAGCAGTGAGTGAAGAAGAATTATTGCAAATTCCTTCACATTTGGTCCAAAATGAACAGTTTGAGTTGGTAAAATCGGATGATGACCGTCTTCTAATTTACCGAAAACCATTAGTCAGCACAAGTTTTGTAGGAACAATTGAAATAGTACGGAACATGGAGATTTTCGATGGTCTAATAAGTCAATTTGGCTTTGTTATGTTTTTGTCAGGGATTGGTGCAGTTTTCTTAAGTTTAATGGGGGCATTTTTTCTTTCCAAACAAATAGTTAGTCCAATTCAAGATATTTCCAAGACACTTGCCAGAATTAAAAAATTCGGTTTAGAAGAAAGAGTAAATGTACAGCCGACAAAAGACGAAATTTCTGAATTAGCAATCCACTTTAATGAGCTGATGGATCAATTAGAAACTTCTTTCAATCAGCAAAAACAATTTGTAGAAAATGCCTCCCATGAATTGAGGACCCCAATATCTGTTTTGAATGGAAACTTAATGATGTTGAACAGATGGGGAAAAGACGACATGGAAGTGTTAAATAAATCATTAGCATCTTCCTTAAAAGAAGTAGATCGCATGGACAAATTGGTGAAGGATTTATTAGAGCTATCTAGACTCGATTCTGAAAAAACAGTAGATATTGCGTTTCCTTTGATTAGTCCAAAAAAGATTATCGAAAAAGTTGTAAGCGATTTTGAAATTACTCATCCTGAATTTGATTTTTCTTTTCAATTATATGATGACACTCCTCTTGCAATAAGAGAGGGGCATTTAGAACAACTTCTTACTATCTTAATCGATAATTCAATAAAATATTCCAAGGATGATAAAAGAGTGAACATATATTATCGTCAGCGGAAATTGAGTGTTCAAGACTTTGGAATCGGAATTTCAGAAGAGAATGTTCCCCACGTTACAGATCGATTTTATCGAGTGGAAAAGTCGCGCAATCGGAAAAAAGGTGGATATGGGATTGGTCTTTCTATTGCTCAAAAGTTGATGGACTCTTATAGAGGTAGTTTAGTGATTGAAAGTCAGTTAGATCATGGTACTACTGTTACACTTCAATTTCCAAGATCTCTCTGAACAAATAAATAACGCAAACTATTAGCAAAACTTTTAGTAGTCGAAGATAATTACCTAGTAAAGAATGTACAAGGGGTTACCAATTGAAATAGAAGGAGGTTCTATATGCGTATTAAAACAAGACTTATTCTTGTGACTTCAATTTTAGTATTTTCAATCATGGCTGTTGG
Organism: Psychrobacillus sp. L3; assembly: GCF_042945595.1. Taxonomy (GTDB): domain Bacteria; phylum Bacillota; class Bacilli; order Bacillales_A; family Planococcaceae; genus Psychrobacillus. The sequence goes on from NZ_CP168493.1 coordinate 569,162, forward strand.
CGGATTTAGTACATGGTCTTTATCTAAAATAGTCTCAAAGGATAATGACTTAAATAAACTGATGGAAATAAAAGTTATCTCTAAGCAAATTCAGTATCGACTTGCTGGTCTTTCTAATGATGAGCGAGCACTACTCTTGACGGGTGACCAATCGTATGCAAAGCAAATGGAAGAAAAATCAAAGGATATTGAAAACGAACTTGATAAATTAAGTGGTTTTACAATTATATCTTCAGAGCAAACGACTATTAATGAGATGAAGAAAAACTACGAAGAATTTTGGAAGCAAAGTCAGTTAGTGATTCAAAATAGTGCAATCAATCCTAAGAAATCGGAAGAAATCCATTTTGGGGAAGGACGTAGAATTCGTAAAGATGTACTCGATCCTTCTTTTGAGAGTTTAATTGAACAATTAAATCAACAAACGAAAGAAGCAAGCTCTAGTTTGAAATTACAATCTAAATTAAGTCAAATAATTTTATTGGGAGTTTCTGTAGTAGCTACAGTAGTTGGACTCATTTTAGGCGTATTACTTTTAAAATCAATTTTAATGCCTTTACGCCAGTTGAAAGATCAGATGACTGATATTGCTAATGGTAACGGGGATTTAACTAAAACAATCCATGTGAAAAACATGGACGAATTAGGGGAAGTTGCTACTTCGTTTAACCAATTTATTTCTTCGTTAAGAAAGATGATCACACATATTAGCTCTTCATCCGAACGAGCAGCAGAATCCTCGGAAGAATTTTCAGCTATTGCGGAACAATCCAAATTAACTTCCAATCAAATTGCAGAAAGTATACATAATATATCCATTAGCATGGACAATCAATCTAATATTTTGAGCGAAAGTTCAATTGCAGTAGAGCATTCATTGCAAAGATTGAAAAGTATGACACTCCATACATCGGAAGTTTCAGAGGAAACGAATGAAGTTAGCATTCAAGCGGATAATGGAGAAAGGTCTGTAGAGGAGATGGTTTCTTCTATGGAAGTAATTCATCAATCGGTGGATGATACAGATAAAAGAATTATTTCACTTGCAGAAGATGCAGTGAAAATTGGTGAAATTACAACATTTATTGACGATATTGCAAATCAAACAAATCTCCTCGCTTTAAATGCAGCAATTGAAGCTGCTAGAGCAGGAGAGCATGGAAAAGGTTTTGCTGTTGTTGCCGAAGAAGTGCGAAAATTAGCTGAACAATCAAGTGGATCCACAAATGAAATCCGAGCACTAATCACTCGTATTCAAGAGACAACAAATGCAACCGTTCAAACAATTGATAAGGTTAAACTAAACGTCAGTAGTGGAATCCAATTATCATCCGCTACATCCGTTCAATTTAAAGAAATTATACAAGCCATCTCGCATGTATCCGGAAAAGTGCAAGAAATAGCTGCTGCAACAGAACAATTAACAGTTGATTTCACGATGGTAACACAAAAGTATGATAAGGTTTCCTTACAATTCAAGGAAAACTCCGAAAGCACACATGAGGTGGCGGGAGCAACAGAAGAACAGCTCGCTTCCATGGAAGAAATTCAAACTACTGCACAAACATTAACGACCGTTGCTGATTCGCTTAATGAGATGGTTCATCGCTTTAAAATATAATTCATTCAACTTGAAACAGCAGGGAGTTCAAATTCCCAACTGTTTCAAGTTAAGCCAATGGGGAGGTTACAAACTTTCTCGTGAAATTTGGGATTGATATTCATGATAGCTCGCTCCATCCGAGGCGGATATTTGTAGGTAATTATTCATGGTATAATTTATTACATTTCCGACAGTAAGAACTTTCACCAAAGAATCGAATACACAAACAACTAACTTTTTGAAACAACACTTTTCAATAGGAAAATAAAGAGGACTGATACTCGTTTTATTGGTATCAGTCCTCCTTCTTATTAGATTTCATAGATTGTAGTTTTACAAAACGGAATATTTCTAAAAGAACCATATTTAAACTAACCCAAACTCCTCCAAAAACATAACCTCAATATCCTTTTCATAAATTTGTTATAAGAGCAACTTTAAAATGCAGGCTCTTCAAATCGAAATGACTATTTTATTTATGGAAGTAATGATAAGGCCTGATGAATATGCAAATATAGTTGGAGCAGATGCATTACATGCGTTTTTTCCTACCGCTTTTAGAGCAATGGGGAAAGAAGCTATAGCTAGTGGAAGACAATTTCGTGTTTTCACTGTGAATGACGAAATGTATGCGAATATGCTACAAGAAATTGGTATCCACAAAATTTTTACATTTTTTTGGAAGAATGTGCCAATTTTTCAACCGAAGAATCCAATAAATAGAGGTAAAGAAGCATACTAAAATGTGTAGAGATGGCCAAATTTTTGGTTAAGGCTATTCATATTAGTATGTTTTTTTGTTCGTTATTTTAAAGAAGTTAGGAACTAAGTTTAGAATTATAAAAATATTAATTATAAATAGATCCAAAAGTCTTGCTTTTTTTGCTATAATAAAGGTACTTATGTACGATGAATATAAAATAACGCGGACCATTTGTCACGCATAAAGTGAAAGAAGAGAAATGTATCGCTAATTTTGGTATCAAATAAATAACTTTTTTAGCTCAAATAATTTATTCATATACCCTAGAAATATGGGGATTTACAGATATCTTGTGAGAATAAATAATTGGACGTTCTTAATTATGTAAAAAGCTTAACTATAAAGTGGGGGTAAAGAGATGTTAAAAGGAAATGTTCTAATGGTACTATTGGCGGGTACTACAGTTGCAATATCGATTATTGTATTTGTTCTACATCAAGTGTTTGGGTTTTTAGCTGATTATCATTCCCTTTTGGGTGTTCAGCCTTATACAGGGGGAATAATTGCACTAATGTATGTGTTAATGGGGATTCCAATCATCTTATTGGTAATTTCTGTTTATTTATATTTAAAAAATAAAAGACATCCATTATTGCAGACGTTTATCACTTTAGCACTTACTTTTGGCTCCATTGCAATTATTGCAGGTGGAAATGGTCTTATCGAATATCATTTCTCCATTTTTATGGTTCTAGCAGTGATCGCTTTTTTTGGTTCTATCAAACAAGTATTATTAAGTACAATAATATTTGCAACACATCATTTAGCAGGGTTCTTTTTATTTCCGCAGATATTGTGTGGATCTACGGAATATCGATTTTCCCTCTTGTTGATTCATGCTATATTTTTAATATTTGTTAGTGTGGCAAATATCGCTTTAATTATTCAGAAAAATAATTTGGAAGTGGAAAAAGAAGGGGAACGTGAAAAAAACAATAATCTAAGAAAGAATTCTGTCATACATACTTTAATGATGACAATCGAAAATTTACAGAACACATCCAAAGAAATAGCTGTGGGTTCAAGTGAATCGAATAGTGAAACAAAAAATATACAAAAATCTATCCAGATACTGAGTCAAGCAATGGAAGAAGAAGTAAGAGATGCAGAAAGAAGCAAACATCAAATTGAAACATTGACTCTTGATTTAACACAAGTACGAAGCTTAGCTGAAGAAAGTAGGGACAAATCAAAGCATGTTTCTAAAAATGCCATGATTGGAAAAGGGTTAATGGAAGAAACTCAAATTCAGTTTCATAGAACACAAGAGATGGTAAATATTTTAGCGGATAGATTAGCTGTTTATCAAAATGAAGTAGAGGAAATAAGTACACTCGCTTCATCCATTACTAGTATTTCGGACCAAACAAAGCTACTATCTTTAAATGCTTCTATTGAAGCGGCAAGAGCAGGGGAATATGGAGCTGGATTTGCAGTTGTAGCAAACGAAGTCGGAAAGCTTGCTACACAATCAGAAGGTACTTCTTCAGAAATACAACAAGTGGTCTTGAAAATAAGTAATGATTCAGGAGTAATACTAAAAGATCTTGAAAAAGTGCTTAATGAACTTAAAATTAGTAGAGATTATATGGATAAATCAGAACTGACATTTCATGAAATAACAGAGGAAACAATAGCTACAACCAAATATTTAAGCGATTCAGCTAAATATATTGCTAAAGTAGATGAATCCTCTCAAGAGTTACTGACTAATATTCACCGAATCAATGAAGCATTAACAGTAAGTAAAGAAAATGTTCATCAAATTTCAGCGGCTACAGAAGGACAATTAGATTCCTTTGAAGCACTAGTAAACTTATCGGTTTCTTTGCAAAACCTATCAGAAGAAATAAGTAAAGTTAATCTGGATATGCAAGCAGATTAACTAAAAGAGGATATCTCACTCGTCGATAATCAACTGACGGATGAGATATCCTGTATTTATTTTTTTAACAATAAATACATAAAATAAGGAGCACCGATTAATGCAACCATCACTCCAGCAGGAATTCCATTTGGTTCAACAATATTTCGACCAATTGTATCTGCAAAAAGTAATAGCCAGCCGCCAATTAATATAGCAATTGGTATAAACAATTGGTGTCTTGGACCAACTAATGATTTTGCAATATGCGGAGCCATTAATCCGATAAAAGCAATACCTCCCGTAACGGATACTGCGGATGCTGCAAGTGCAACAGCAGCAAGCAAGAGAGCGATTCTTTCTTTCTCAATAGATACCCCAACACCAACAGCTACAGGTTCACTTAATCCTAGAAGATTTAATTTATTTGCTTTATAAAAAGTGAAAGGGATAAGAACAATTAGCCATGGTAAAAGTGCTAATATAAATGGCCAATCGGAGCCCCAAATGTTACCAACTAACCATTTTGCGATAAAATCTACTTTTTGACGCTCTGCTGATGAAATAAGCACAATCATCAAGCCGGATAATGCCATGGAAAAACCAATACCGACAAGTATTAAGCGGACTGGCTGTAAGCCTACTTTTCGATTATAAGATAGGATATAAATAAAAAATGCAGTAAGTAAAGCTCCAAAAAACGCAACAATAGGAAGCAAGTATACAAAAGAACCTGGCTGTATAGGGAAAAATAAGAAGAATAAAGCTATTGCAACTCCAGCTCCAGCATTTATCCCAATAATTCCTGGGTCAGCCAAATCATTGCGTGTAATGCCTTGTAAGATTGCACCCGATAGAGCCAATGCCATTCCTGCAAGAAATGTAATAATAATGCGTGGTAAGCGAACCGAAAATAAAACAAATTCTTCTTTAAATGTACCATTACCTAATATAGTCGGTAATAAGCGATCGAAAGATAAGGAAGAATAACCAATTCCGGCACTAATAAATGCAGTTAAGACAATTAGTGCAAGTAAAATTAGTAGGAGTATACGTTGTTTTTTTAATAGCCGAGATTGGATCATTGGAATACACTTCCTCCTTTACGCACAATGAGAAGGAAGAAAGGTAGTCCCATTATTGCAATGATCGCTGCAACGGGAGTTTCATAAGGAATGTTAATAGTACGTCCAAGTGTGTCAGCGATTAGCATCATAATAGCGCCTACAACAACTGACATTGGAATGATAAATCGATAATCAGTTCCAACAACAGCTCTGACGATATGGGGTACCATTAACCCAACGAAAGCCATATTACCGACAATTGCTACAGATGCTCCAGCTAGTAATATAACTACAATAAAAAGAATCATCTTAATTTGAGAGGTTTTCTGACCAAGTCCAACAGCAACCTCTTCATTTAAACTCAAAATAGTAAGCTGTCTAGAGAGTAACAGAGCAACAAATATACCAATACCGATAAAAGGACTAATAATTGCTAACTGCTTCCAAGAGGTGCCGATTAAACCACCTGCCGTCCACATGGAGACATCTTTTGAAACTTTAAAATAAATTCCAACACCATCCGCAATTGCATATAGAAAAGCAGATACAGCAGCTCCAGCAAGTACAATTCGTAATGGAGAGAAGCCTCCTTTTTTCGCAGCGCTAATGCTGAACACCATAATAGCTCCTACAGCGGCTCCAATAAAGCACGCAATCGTAATGCCTAAATAGTTGGAAACAGGCAGAAGTGCAATCGTTATAGCAAGTGCAGCATTTGCTCCAGAAGTAAGTCCAAGTAAGCCTGGATCTGCCAAAGGATTGCGCGTTATTCCTTGCATAATAGCTCCTGATACAGCAAGTGCTGCACCAACGATAATTGCTGCGACTTCTCGTGGTAAACGAATTTCTCGAAGAATATTGATTTGATCATTTTTCAAATTTGAAAACATTGCTTGCCATAAATCCTGAATCGATGTTTGAGCTGCCCCAAATACCATAGCGACGATAAACATAGCGAATAGTAAAACCAAACCGAAAATGAATTTTTTACTGAAATGTGCAGAAGTTTTCATATTACGTTCCTTTCTTCATGAAGAAAAAGGAATTCTTCAATCGAATTCCTCCTCAATCATTACTTACTGTTTAAAAAGTGATCTTTGAAGAAATCAAGTTGGTAGTCTAATGAGATTGGATCATTAAAATAAAATTCCTTCGCATTTGCTTCAAATACTCGATTATTTTTCACTGCAGGAATACTTTTGTAAACATCTGTATCTTGGAAAGAGTTATCTTGATCGGACGATTTACTGAAAATAACATAATCACCAGCAAATTGAGGTAGAACTTCTAAGGATAACGCATAATATCCATCGCTTAAAGCCATTTCTTTGACATTCTCAGGCATTGCTAGGCCCATCGCTTGATAAAGTACTTCTGTTCCACGCCCCCAGTTATCACCAAATACATATAATTGTTTGTCAAAGTTTTCAATGACTGAAACGGTAGCATCTTTGCCGATAACCCCTTTAATCTCTTCACCAGCAGATTTAGTACGTTCTTTAAAGTCATTAATCCAATCCTGTGCTTCTTTTTCTTTGTTTAATAGTTTTCCTATTTCTAAATGCTGTGTTAAATAATCTACTTTTCCATAAGTGAATGTAACTGTTGGTGCAATTTCTTTTAATTTATCTAAGTTTTGTGCGGTAGAAAGACCGATGATTAAATCCGGGTCTAGTTCAATAATTTTTTCCAAATTATCTTCTGATACTTCTTGGACACCAGATAAATAGCTATCATATCGTGGGTTTTGTTTAGACCAAGAATCTACGCCCACCATTTTAACGCCAAGAGCTGCTACATTGCCAGCATAAGAAGAAACGACAACTACACGTTTAGGATGTGCGGGAACTTCCACAGGACCCTCTTCAGACTGATAAGTAATTGTTGTTGGCTCTTCTTTTTCTTCTGTTGCTTTCGAGTCTGTTTTGGTATTCGTAGAATCATTACCACAAGCACCTAAAATTAGTACAAACAAAAATAATATGGGCATTAATAGTTTTTTCATCTTGTTATTCTCCTTTAAGTAAATTATATGTAATACACATTGGTTTATTTGTTCTTGGATCCACACCGATTTCAGCATCAATATTGAACACATTTTGTAATACTTCTTGCGTAATAACTTCGTGGCAGTTCCCAGCTTTAACAATTTCTCCGGCTTTTAATGCAATAATATTATCCGCAAAGCGTGCCGCTTGATTGAGGTCATGTAAAACCATGACAATAGTACGTTTTTCATCTTGGTTAAGTTTTTGAAGAAGTTCTAGTACTTCTAACTGATGAGCCATATCTAAATAAGTAGTTGGTTCATCTAAAAAGATAATTTCCGTTTCTTGAGCGAGAGCCATGGCAATCCAAACTCGCTGCCGTTGTCCACCGGATAAGGCATCGACCGGTGAGAATTTAAACTCGCTCGTACCAGTCACTTGGAGTGCCCATTCAATTACTTCAAAGTCCTTTTTTGTGAGCCTTCCGAAACCTGTTTGATAAGGAAATCGTCCGTAGGAAACAAGTTCACCAACAGTAAGCCCACTTGCACTTTCAGGAGTTTGAGGTAAGATAGCCATCTTTTTTGCAAGTTGTTTCGTATTTTCCTTTACAACATTTTTTCCATCGAGTACGACAGAACCAGACTGATGCGAAATGATACGTGTAATTGCTTTAAGCAGAGTAGATTTACCACAACCATTTGGTCCAATAATCGTAGTAATTTTTTGATCAGGTATTTCAACAGACAATTCTTTTACAATTAACCGATCACCATAGCCAATAGACAAATCATCTGTATATAGACGAACCATGTTATAAACCTCCATACTTATAGTTGCGTTAATAAATGATAACGATTATCATTATCATATGTAACTATATTTAATTTAATGATTGATGTCAACAATAACTTTTTTGTAGGAGACTAGAGAAAATGAAAAATATATTTGATGTGACGATTATTGGTGGAGGACCAGCAGGGCTTTACTCCGCTTTCTATAGTGGGTTGAGGGAAATGAAAACAAAAATTATTGAATATCAACCACAATTGGGTGGAAAAATTCATGTTTATCCGGAGAAGATGATTTGGGATGTTGGAGGACAAACGCCAATTTCAGGAGAAAAGTTAATTGGTCAATTAGTACAACAAGGGCTCACATTTGATCCAGAAGTAGTGTTAAATGAGAAAGTAGAATCTATTGCTAAAGATGAGAATGGAATTTTTGTATTACATACAGTTTCAGGCCAGAAGCACTATTCCAAAACCATCATAATAGCTGTTGGCAGTGGAATATTAAAACCAACGAAGCTTGAAATAGAAGGTGCAGAACGATTCGAAGTTGGGAATTTAAATTACACAGTAAAATCTTTACAACGTTTTAAAGGCAAAACAGTTATCATTTCAGGCGGAGGAAATGCAGCAATAGATTGGGCAAATGAGCTTGAGCCAATTGCCAAAAAAGTGTACTTAACCTATCGAAAAGACGCTTTAAATGGTCATGAGGCCCAAGTTACTCAACTATTAGAAAGCACAGTAACATGCTACTTCCATACGACTATTTCCAAACTCATAGCAAGTGAAAATCATGACGTTATTCAACATGTCGCATTAACAAACCATGAAACAGGGGAAATATCCTATTTAGATATAGATGAAGTGGTCATTAATCATGGGTATGAACAAGATGCGGACCTCTTAAAGAATAGTGAAACAAATATTGAAATTGCTGAAAACTTTTATGTAGCGGGCACTAGTTTGAGTGAATCTTCCGTTGAGGGTGTGTATGCTGCAGGAGATATTTTACAACATCCAGGTAAGCTGTATTTAATTGCAGGTACTTTCCACGATGCTGCAAATGCGGTCAATCGGGCAAAACAATATATTCAGCCAGAAGCAGATAGTATTGCAATGGTTTCGTCCCATAATGAAGTTTTTAAGGAAAGAAATAAAAAACTAATCAAACAACTTATCGAATAAAAGGTCGAGTTTGCGTGTGAGGCTTGGCAGTACGCATAATTCATTGGGCAGATGAATAGAGTTGGTGGAACCTGAAAAAATAGATAGCTTCTATTTGATAAATAAGCGCTGAGCGGACGAAATTGCATCTTCGTCCGCTTTTAAAAGAATAGGAAAGTATCTAATCTCTCATTAACCAAACCTTACGAACCTTGTCTTTACATATTCCAAGTGGGCGACTGACAAACAACCGCCACTAGATTATCGAAAAAAATGGATCGTGAAGTGACGCAGTCACTTCACGATCCACAAAAATTCCAACGGTAATAGTGTAGCTGATGTTTCGTCCAAAGTACTTTGGAAATAGAAAGACAAGATGCACTTAAAAGATGCTTTCGTTATTCTTTAAATTCTGCGCAAAGTTCGTCGTAGAAAAACCATTTACCATTTGGCTTTGTGCTCCTCGATGCAGCCAAGTAATCGATGAATTTGTAGTGTAGGGCCATTTTCTAACTGTATTTTACCGTTATAGTAACCTACCATTTGATGGACATTTGAAGTGACAAGCTTTACATCTGTTTTTGCAATCCTATGGAAGAAGGGAGTGAAAGTTAAATTTACTTCATTTGAAAATTTGGTTTTTATTGTCCAAGGTTTCATGAAATTATTTGTGTCATAGTTAAATAATACATCCTCATGAATTTTCGTGAGCTTACCATCTATAAAAATAGCATTTTCTGTCATACCTGTTCCATCTGTCCATTTTCCGCCCAAGTTCAAACCAATTCTTTTGAAACCAACACGTTGGGAAGCAAACCCCCAATTCCATAATGCCTCCCGTGGCCAAACACCTCTACCATAATCGAGCACAGAGAAATTATCTTCGGCTTGAAAAGAATAACGAGCATCTCCGATTTTCACGAAACCAGTAGTAGGCAGTAGATGATGCTTCGCTGTAAATTGAAATTGCGTCCGACTCCATGGAATGACAACATTGAGTGATTCATCCTCTAATGGGTGCGAAATATGTAAATCAGCATGTAAGAAATCTCCATCAAAGTTAGGGACGGTAACCATCATATGTGTTTCATTTTGTAGATATAAAAGTTGAATCGACATTTCTTTTGAATGTAAATGAACGCTCTCTAAAACTTGAGTAGGCATTTTCACTTTATTTCCCAAAGGAATCGTTACCGTCTTTTCCACGTAACGTTGCGTTTCATAGTTTAAAAAATATACAAAGCAAACTGCTGCATAATCTAAGTGACTAATTGTTGCCGAAAAAAGGATTTCATCTCCAAACACACACCAATAATTCCACTTTTTCTTCCGCATATAGTGTCCTTTTAAATTACTTTCAATGATTGGTTTCTTTGCATATCCGATCGCTTTTGGATTTAAATTTCCTTTTTCATCACAAAGCAAAGTAGGCATTGTAATTTCTTTCTCGGCATGTTGTGGCATTAGCCATCTTCCTTTCTAAACTAATAAGAAAATATAATTCTTCCTACTCAGTTTCTTTCTTAACTCCAGCGCTTTACTTGTAAGGTTTTTGTTTTGAAAATAAAATACAATTCATTGAATCAATACTAGCATATATTTTAAACGAAATCATATAAACAAAAGAGAGGGAGGTGGAAAATTGGCAACATATAACCGCGCCGCAGCAGTAGCCTATGCACAAAAGTGGTGGAATAGTCATAATCCTAAGTTTCCTGTATTCGATGTGGATTGTACCAATTATATTTCACAATGTTTATTTGCAGGTGGTGCGCCAATGAGAGGCCAGCCGAATAGAGGGAAAGGCTGGTGGCTTGGAAATCATACGTGGAGTTATAGTTGGAGCACTCCGCATGGATTACGATGGTATTTGGCCAAATCTACAAAGGGGTTGCAAGCGACTCAAGTGGATTCTCCAACGAAACTGATTCCGGGAGATCTTATTTTTTATGATTTTGAAGGGGATGGCAGATACGATCACTCGACCATTGTGACCAGTATCAAAGATGGTATGCCATATGTAAATGCACATACAAATAATAGTAGAGATAGGTATTGGAACTACGAAGACTCCTATGCACATACACCAAAAACAAGCTATATTTTCTTTCAAATAAAAGATAATTTCTAAAAGAAAAGAGTGTAACTAAACAATGGACGTTTAGTTACACTCTTTTGATTATTTTACATACCACAGTACCGCTAAGGTTTCTTCACCTGCGTGCACTGCTAAAGACGAACTAATTTCACCAATGGATACTTGCAGGCTTGGTAATTCAAGTTGAATTGCATCTTTTAAATTCTTCGCTTGCTCTATTGCATTTGCGTGCATAATGTATACTAGTTCTACACCTTCTGATTGAACAGATGCTATTACTTTTTGAATCAGATAGTGTATCGCTTTTTTGTGCGAGCGAACTTTATCCAGTTCTTGTAATTCACCTTTGTTGTTAATTTGAATAATTGGTTTTATTTTCAACAAATTTCCTAGATAGAATTGGGCACTACTTAATCTACCGCCTTTATAAAGCTGAGTTAAGTTGCCGATTAATATGTAGTTACGGAATTTAGTAGCTTCTATTCTTAAAGACGAAGCAATTTCCTCAAATGATAAACCTTGTCCTTCTAAATGAAACCCTTTTTCTACTAAACCTGTAATTCCAGCAGATAATGAAAGAGAATCGACACATTCAACATGAACTTTTGCAATTTGAGCGCCATTTAATGAAGAAGACATCGTTCCACTTAAACCGTTGGAAACATGGATAGCAATAATTGACTCATACTCTTTGCTTAGTTTAGTATAAAGTTCCACAAATTCGCCAGCAGATGGCTGAGATGTTTTTGCTGAATCCGTACCATTTCGAATGCGTTCGTACAATTGTTCCGAAGTTAAATCTACTCCGTCTATAAATTGTTGTTGACCAAAATGTATATTAAGCGGAATAATATACACATCCGGATGCTCTTTTAGCATCGTATTCACAAATGCACTGCTATCTATTACCCAAGCTATTTTTCTCTTATGCATACTAAACACCCTATTCAATAAATTATTTATTTTATAATAATTATAGCATATTGAGCTATAGGATACTTTATAACTATGGTCAAAATTACTATATTTTATATAATAATTAGGACTGCTTTTTCCACCATCTTGCATGCCATGATTCCTCTAAATCATGGCGATGACGAACGAGAATGACTATGATTGCAACGGAAAGAGGCCATGCACTGTAAAAGGCAGGATTTATCCAACATATGAAAGCATACGAAAGAAAAGCCAAGAGCATACTTAAAGTTGCACTTCTAATAATTAAGAGTAAAACAACAAAAAATGCTGCCAAAATTCCAAATAACATTGGATTATATACAAGTGCTACACCGATAAAAGTAGCTATTCCTTTACCGCCCTTGAACTTCAGCCAAAACGGATAAAGATGGCCTAATATGACTAGAAGTCCACCTGTTGCAATGATCGCTAAAGAAAAATTATAATAAAAGCCTATATATATAACAAGGATCCCTTTTAGTGCATCACCTAAAAAAGTTACAAAGAATGCTGACTTTCCAAGAACTGCACCAGCATTTCTTGCCCCTAAATTCCCACTGAGTATTGTGCGTAGATCAGTTTTTTTCCATTTGCCTACCCACCAAGCAGTAAGAAAAGTACCGATAAAATAACTAATTATCCAATATAAATACATTACATCACCCCATCGAGTTTGATTGTGAGAGTAGAGAAAGGTTGCCAAGTATGAAAATACGATTATTACTATTATTTTTCCCTTTATTATTTATACTAGCATCCTGTTATACGAATATCGATACCCATCCATCTGCAAAAGATGGAGAGTTGGTCTTAAGTAGAGAAGATTTCACAAGTCCGGAGTTAATCCAATTGAACGGGGAGTGGAAATTTTTTTGGGAAGAATTAGTATCGGAAAATGAAATTGAGCAAAGGATTCAACAAAAAAATCAGGCAAACATCACAATACCATCCAGTTGGCAAGACAAAGTAGGGACTTCTTTTGGATATGGAACATACTATTTAAAAGTGATTATACCAGAAGAAAAAGTAGGCAATGCTTTAGCGATTACAATGACCAACCAGAATACATCATACACACTTTCAATAGATGGCGTAAGGGTTGCTTCCAATGGTTATGTTGGGACAAGTTTCAGCACGACTGAACCGGTATATTCAAATCGTTTTGTATATTTTACACCGAGACATAAAGAAATAAATATCGTATTACATATTTCAAATTTTAGTAATCCGATAGGTGGGGCAACTAAGCCAATTTATTTAGGAAGTTCTGAACAAGTAACAAGAACCTATGACAATACGTTAGCTTATACAATGTTTATTATTGGTTCCATTTTAGTTATGGGGATTTACGAACTATTTATTTTCTTTTTTAGAAGAAAGGAGAAAGTATTTGCTTATTTTGGTCTAATTAGTATTTTCATTTCGTTATATTCCATATTAAAGCCACCTTATTATTTTAACTATTTTTTCCCTATGATTCCTTGGATATGGGTAAATAAACTAGAAATTATTTGTATATATGTTCTCTTTTTGTTGTATTTATATTTAGTGCGAACAATGTACCCCAAGGAAATGAAGAAAACACCTGTCGTTATTGGTATAAGCGTTTCCATTGGTGCGATTATGGTCACCTTATTTACAAAGCCGATATTTTATCAACCACTATTAAATTACTTTTTCGTAATTGTTGCTGTATTTATGATTTACATTTTATATGCGCTCATTTTAGCATATAAAAGAAATAGACCAACTATTTTTGTAAATCTCTTAGCGAATTTAATATTTTTTGGATCAGTTATAAATGATGTATTGTTGTCTCTAAATTGGATTCATTCCATTCCGTCTACAACCATTGGCTTCTTTTTATATGTACTCATACAGTCCATCAATTTAAGTAAAGAATATGCTCGAAAATTTGTAGAAGCAGAGAATTTGTCTATTGATTTACAGCGGTTGAATGAATCTTTAGATGACAAAATTAAAGAAAGAACAAGAGAATTGAAACAAAAGAACGACGAATTAAAAAAGTTAACTCAAGTGGATGGATTGACAGGTATTTATAATAGAAGATACTTCAATGAAAATTTAGGCAAATACTTCAATGAGGCAATTTTTTTAAATAACCATTTGTCTATACTAATGATAGATGTAGATAATTTTAAAACATATAACGACAACAAAGGACATATTGCAGGGGACGAATTATTAATCGAATATTCTCGAATTTTGCAAGAAATTTGTAATGGTAACACGTTTGTTGCAAGATATGGTGGAGAAGAATTTGCGATTGTTTTACCAAATGTATCATTACAAGAAGCTGCTAAATTTGCAGAAAATCTACGTTTATTAATAGAAGAACAAAAGTATTCAGCTAATATTGACGATGATTATGTAACAATTAGTATTGGTGTCTCAACGACGGAGCATCATGCATTTAAACAAAAAGAAGAGTTAATTGAACGGGCGGATAAAGCACTTTATGCATCAAAGAGAAATGGGAAAAATCGTATAACCGTATTATGAGAAATGCAAGGCTTTTATTGCAATGAATTAATTGGTATGATGTACATAATCATACACGTTTATTAAAAGGGAGTTTTTCAAAAAATGATGGATCAATCATTAACTGTTCGAGATGCGATTATTCAACGTCGTTCCATAAAGCAATTTAACGGGCAACCTGTGGAAAGAGAAGCATTACTAGCTATTTTAAATGATGCAATATGGGCACCAAATCATCAGTTAAGACAGCCATGGCGCTTTGTTGTTGCATGTGGTAAAGAGCTAGTAGAATTATATGATGTGTTAAAAGAATTCGCTATTCCAAAATGGAAAGAGCTTTCAGAAGATGAATTAGAAAAACAAATGAAAAAATTTACAACACCGGGCGGCTATTTATTTGTTATTGTTCCTGAAGACGCGCGACAAAAGGAACGGTTAGAAGATTATGCTGCAGCTAGTATGCTTGTACAAAATGTACAGTTACTCGCTTGGGATCGTGGAATCGGATCGTGTTGGAAAACACCAGGATATTTAGACAATCCAAAATTCCGTGACGCACTTGGGGTAAAATCAGGCGAACGCATTATTAGTATGTTGCAAGTCGGATACTTTGATGAAATGCCAAAACCAAAGCCCCGCAAAAATATAGACGAATTAATTACGATATTCGAAAAACAAGCATAAGTAAATGGCTATCTCGCATAGAGATAGCCATTTATTTGTTAGATGCTTAGAAAAAAAAGCGCGGAATTATTATCCATTAAAAGTGAATAAACGGCACAACGAGACCAAATCATCTAAACTTGAGACCAATTGTAGTATAAACGCAACCAAATGGTACCTACCCGAGACCAACTCCAGTAGAGCCGCGACCATTTCTCACTAAAAAAAGCTTACTAGATATGAGATAAGCCGTAACTTATAGATAATTTCAATGAGTAACCGGGATCTGTACCTATTCCAGTATAAAAAACACATGGATCATTGAAATCCATGTGTTTTAGTAGAAATTATTTTTTTAAATCCTCTTTAGAAAGTCCTGCAAGTTCATAATAGTAGTCTCCGATTACTCGTAAGCCTTGGTCGAAGTTTTCTAAATGGAAATGCTCGTTTGGTGCATGGAAATTTTCAGTTGATAAGCCGAATCCCATTAACACTACTGGCAAGCCTAGAATTTCATCAAATGCTGCGACGATAGGGATGGAGCCTCCACCGCGAGTATATGCTGTTGGTACATTGTATACTTTTTCGTAGCTACGACCAGCAGCTTGAATAGCCGGGTGATCGAAAGGTGTGATAAATGGTTTTCCTTTATCAAATTCAGTTAATGTCACTGTGACACCAGCTGGTTTGTTCTTTTCAATATGTGCTTTCAGTTTAGCGACAATTTCATCTGGATCTTGGTCTGGTACTAAACGACAAGTAATTTTTGCACCTGCTTCACTTGGTAAAACAGTTTTAATGCCTTCTCCAGAGAACCCACCGAATACACCATTTATTTCTAAAGTTGGTCGAACCCAAACGCGCTCTAAGTGAGAGAAACCTTTTTCTCCAAATAGTTCGTCCACGCCAACTTCTTTTTTCAATTCTTCTTCATCGAAGCCAAGTGCTTGATAAGCTTCTCTTTCTTCTTCCAATAAAGGACGTACATTGTCATAGAAACCTTCTACTTCAATAGTACCTTCTGCATCACGGAAAGAATCTAAAATGGACACTAGAGCATGGATAGAGTTTTGAACTCCGCCACCGTAAAGACCAGAGTGAAGGTCACTTTTTGCACCTTTAACATCAATTTGCACGCCACAAAGACCGCGTAATCCGTAACAAACAGCTGGTTGACCAGGGCCTTGCAGACCTGTATCCGAAATGACGATCACATCAGCGGCAAGTTTTTCTTTATTGTTTTCGATATATTCTTCTAAGTTAGGGCTACCGACTTCTTCTTCGCCTTCAATTAATAGCTTTACATTAACAGGAAGCGTTCCTTCAGTTTGAAGAAGAGCTTCAATTGCTTTTACATGCATAAAAACTTGCCCTTTATCGTCACTAGCACCACGGGCATATAATTTATTGTCTCGAACTTGTGGTTCAAAAGGTTCTGTCTCCCAAAGATTTAATGGATCAACAGGTTGTACATCATAATGGCCATAAATAAGCATCGTTGGTTTTCCTTCTGCATGTAACCAATCGGCATATACAACAGGGTGTCCACTTGTTTTATCAACGATTACATTTTCTAAACCAGATTTTGTTAAAGAATCTGCTAACCATTCTGCTCCTTTTTTCATATCTTCTTTATGTTCTGATAAGGAAGAAATACTTGGAATGCGTAAAAATTGTTTTAATTCCTCTAAATGTGCTTCTCTTTTTTCAGTAAAGTAATTGTCTAATGTTGAAAATTGGCTCATTAGAATCCCTCTTTTCATAAAATTTCGTGAATAGAAATAGTATAGCATAGCATCAGATTTGTGACATAGAAAATGTGGAGGCAATTGTCAATGCATTAGAAAAACAATTGCTTTATTGAATGAAAAAGACGAGGGAACTGTCGGATTGACAATACCCTCGCATTGAATGAAAAGATCATATTGAATATCTGGTTTGAAGCGTCAAAGTACTTATATCGATCCCTTGAATTACTTGCCTAGAAATTTTTCAATAAAGAATTCTAGCTGATAATCTAAGCTAAGTGGATCATTAAAGTAGAATGATTTCGCATCAGCCTCGTAGACATGATTGTTCTTGACAGCTGGAATATTTTTATACATTTCAGTATCCTGGAATGAATTATCCTCATCTGCGTTTTTACTGAAAATAACGTAGTTGCCAAAGTAGTCTTTGAGTACTTCTAGTGATAGGGCAAAATAACCGTCAGTAATTGTTGCTTCCTTTACCTTCTCAGGCATACCTAGCTTTATTTCTTGATAAAGAATTTCAGTTCCTCGTCCAAAGTTATCGCCATAGACATAAAGTTGCTTACTGAATGTCTCGATGACCGAGACCGTCGAATCAGGACCTACTTTTGCCCTGATTTCTTCTCCAGCTTTTGTTGCACGAGCTTTGAAATCGTCTACCCAAGCTTGTGCTTCTTTTTCTTTGTTTAATAATTTACCTACTTCCAGTTGTTGTGTTAAATAATCCACTTTTCCATAAGTATAAGTGACGGTAGGAGCGATTTGCTTAAACTTATCAATATTGTTAATATCCGACAGACCGATAATAAGATCTGGATTCAACTCGATGATCTTTTCGAGGCTTTCGTCCGTAACTACATCAACGTCTTTTAGCTGCTCTTCGAATCTTGGGTTGGTTTTGGACATATCGTCTACCCCGACTAATGGTACGCCTAGAGCCATGACGTTACCTGTTAAAAATCTAGTAAGGACAACAACGCGCTTCGGATTCTTTGGAACCTCGACCGGACCATCCTCGGATTGGTAGATAAACGTGTCTGAATCCGATTCGGACGCATCTGCTACCGAATCTGAAGGTGCAGATGAAGAAGTGTTCGTATTGTCTGCATCATTCGTTTTGCTGTCACTACAAGCGTTCAGAAGAAGTACCTGGAACAGGAATAACGGAATAAAAAGTTTTTTCATAAGATAATTTTCTCCCCTAATAATTGGTGTTTGTTGATATGTAATTAAACAACACATGAGCTGCATAACGTTAAATAACAATTGAAAATGATTATCATTTTCAATGATATTATTATATTATAGCTATTTGGTATTCATGTCAATTGTTGTTATTGTAATAGTGCTCATGGGAAGGAGATACCCATGAGTTACGTTACCTTTTCAGTAGATTTAACAACTACTAGCGAAATGATGCTGACAGGAATAAAATATTTACATGTATAATGCGAATTGCATCATGTCTTTACATAATCCAAGAGGGCGACGTCAAGCATCCGCAACAAAATTACCGAAGAAAGTGGATTTAGAAGACGTAGTCACTTTTCAATAGTGTAGTTAATGTTAAGTCCAAAGTACTCGGGAAATGGCGATGACTAGGTGCACCAAAATTGTTATTGATAGTCGTGGTAAAAAATATATAAGATTTGAATACAGATTGATTTGTGACAACTAAAATCACAGTATGATATAGTTATAAAAAGAAATATTGTTCGACTTTATTATTTTAGGAGGATACAAATTTGTACACAGAGTTTGTACTATTAGGGTTTGCACTACTTGTTTCGTTTTTTTTATCAGGTAGTGAAACAGCATTAATGACAGTTAATAGGATGAAGGTTCGGCTGCGTGCAGAACAAGGAGACAAAGATGCTGAAAAATTACTTGTTCTTTTATTAAAGCCGGACCAGATGACCATAACCATATTAATAGGAAATACAGTGGCTAACATAGCAATGACGGTGCTGTTAATCCTTATTTCGGAAAATTATAATTGGAATATAGTTTGGTCTGTAATAATTTTAACTGTTGTCATTATTTTATTTGCTGAAGTATTACCGAAAACAATTGCTGCTACTTTTTCTGAAATAGTTGGCTATAAAGTAGCTCCATTAATAAGACTGTTTGTTAAATTACTAAAACCATTAACGTTTTTAATTGCAGGGCTTATTAATATGATGATTCGAATTGGTTCCAAAGGTATGGTGAAGGAAACGACCATTTCCAAAGAAGAACTTTTGAATATGGTGGATATAGCCTCAACGGATGGTACATTTGAAGAAGAGGAGTCCGAACGAATAAAAGGAATTCTCGATTTTCCAAATAAAGATGTATCGGACGTGCTATCGACGCATCGAACGGAGATGGTGGCTATTCCTCTGGAAGCTACTTATGAAGAGGTACGTGATACGATTCTGGAGCATTTTTATACCCGATATCCTGTTTATGAAGAGGATATGGATACAATAGTAGGAATGTTTTATACCAAAAAACTGATTGAGTGGTCGATGGATCCATCTAAGAAATTGGAGGAAATTATCGATAAAGATCCATTGTTTGTCGTGCAGACATTAAGTGTTGAAAGAGTATTTAAATTGATGCTAACGCATAAAAAGCATATGGCAATAGTATTAGATGAATATGGTGGAACACTTGGTATAGTTACACATGAAGACTTGATTGAGGAAATGATTGGACAAGAAATAGAAGATGAAACAGATGACGATGAAGATATTTTAGTGCATGAAATGACTGAAAATCGATTAATCTGTGCAGGACGTCTAGAAATCGAAGAAATCAATGAATTATTTAATATAAATATCTTAAACGAAAATGACACAATTGGTGGTTTTGTACTAGATCAGTTGGGACATGTACCAGAAGAAAGCGAGCAGTTTACTTATGAAAATTTACTTATTGAAGTAAATGAGATGGATCGAAACCGAGTTGCAAAACTAACGATTATAAAAAAACAAATCATCCTTCCCGAAACGTAAGAGAGTTAATAGCTCCCTGCGTTTTTTCTTTTGTCACAAGGTTAGAGTGTATAAATTCAAAACGCTTTTTGTGCATATGGTATTTGTAGGTAATCCTCATCTTGGAGAAATGTTGTTGTTCTAAGACAACTGTGCTTGCTTTTTTCTGATTTACTTACACGTTTGTAATAAAGTTGAAAGAGAATCCGATGGGTTGAAAGGTTGTTATTTGGCATTATATAGGTAACAAGAGAAGACGAGCGGAGGAATAATTATGCAGGTTAATATAGAAGGCGTATACGAGGAATACAACCGGTACATATATTTTTTATGTTTGAAATTAACTAAAAATCAAATAGATGCGGAAGATCTAATGCAAGAAGTGTGGATGAAAGTTGTACGATATGAATCTTATATGAAAGAAGTAGATCATTTAAAGGCTTGGCTCACAACTATTTGTATGAATACATTTCGTGATCGTTACCGAAAACAAGTAAGACGCAGTAAATACATTGCCAATCAACCGGAACAACTCGACGTTTCTATTCTAGATTTAATTGCTTCCGATGTTTTATCAGTTGAGGAGCAACTGGTGAAAGAAGACATTGGTGAAATTGTTCGTTCTAAAGTTGCTGAGTTAGATGGCATCTATCAAAAAACAGTTTTGTATTTTTATGTGCATCAATTTTCATTAATTGAGATTGCGGATGTAATGAAAGTTTCGATTGGTACAGTTAAGTCACGACTATTTAGAGCGAAGCAACGCCTAAAGGAATTAATTATGAATGATGAATTAGCGAAGGATTCATTAATTTTAGTTTAATATGGAAAAGAGTTTCTCGACATTTTTATGTTAAGAAGCTCTTTTTATTTTTATGAAAAGTAGATTTGCTAATTTGGTCTCGGTTTTAAGCAAATTAGCCTCAGAGTTCCATTTACTGTAAGAAGTAAAGTCAATTTTTAATCCTGTGAATGGTAAGACTAGTTGAAATGGGCTAAAGAACCATTTCCATCAAAAAAGACCCCAAGCTTCTAAAAAGCTTGGGGCATGGAAACAAATTATTCTTCTACAACTTCTTTACCCGTGGAGAACCATTCTTCTACGTTCCATACTTTTGTTACTAGGCCTTCGTAGAATTCAGGTTCATGGCTTACAAGAACGATTGTGCCTTTATATTCTTTCATCGCACGTTTTAATTCTTCTTTTGCGTAAATATCCAGATGGTTCGTAGGTTCGTCAAAAATTAACCAGTTACTGTCTTCCATCATGAGCTTGCATAAACGGACTTTTGCTTGCTCCCCACCACTTAGACTAGAAAGGGGACGGGAGATATGTTCACTTTTCAAGCCTGTACGAGCTAATGCCCCACGAACTTGGTTTTGTTCCATGCTTGGGTAGGTTTCCCAAATAGATTCGATTGGTGTTATATTCCCAGCTTTTACTTCTTGTTCAAAATAACAAGGGAACAAGAAGTCTCCGCGAGTTACTTTTCCACCTAGAGCTGGGATTTTGCCTAACATCGTTTTAAGTAACGTAGATTTACCAATCCCATTCATTCCAACTAGCGCAATTTTTTCTCCACGTTCAATTGTGAACGTTAATGGAGGGAGCAGGGGGTTATCATAACCGATTTGAAGATGGTCTGCCTCGACAACATAGCGACCAGAACTGCGAGATTCTTTAAAACCAAACTCTGGTTTTGCCGCTGTTTCCGGACGGTCAATGCGCTCAATACGATCTAGTTGTTTTTGACGAGATTTTGCACGTCCTGTTGTGGAATAACGTGCTTTATTTTTTGCAATAAAATCCTCTTGTTTCTTAATGAAATCTTGTTGCTTTTCATAAGCATCAATATGTTGTCTTTTATTCAACTCGGCAAGCTCTAGGAATTTATCGTAAGAAGCTGTATAACGAGTTAGCTTGGAGAATTCCAAGTGGAAAATGACATCTACAATGCCGTTCATGAATTCCGTGTCATGCGAGATTAATAAAAACGCATGAGGATAGTTTTTCAAATAGTTTGATAGCCAGTTCACATGCTCTTCATCTAAATAGTTGGTAGGCTCGTCTAGTAGCAAAACTTTTGGTTTTTCTAATAAAAGCTTGGCTAGAAGAACCTTCGTACGTTGACCACCAGAAAGTGCTTCAACAGGACGCTCTAAACCAATTGCATCTAGCCCAAGTCCACGAGCAACCTCTTCTACCTTCATATCTAAAGAATAAAAATCGCCAGCGTCTAATGCATCTTGAATTTCCGCCATTTGCTCTAGTAATTCTTCTAATTCTTCTGGAGTAGCATCCGCCATTTTTGCTATGATTTCATTTAACTCTTCCTCTTTTTTATAAAGAGGCAAAAAAGCATCTCGCAGTGTGTCGAACATGGAGCGACCTTGTTGCAGGCGCGTATGCTGATCTAAATATCCATAATGTGTGCCGGGCAACCATTCAACACGGCCTTCATCATAAATAATTTCACCTGTTAAAATGTTCATCAAAGTTGACTTTCCAACTCCGTTTGCTCCAACAAGCCCAACATGTTCTCCTTCCACTAAGCGAAAAGAAACTTCCTTAAAAAGAGTGCGATCTCCGAATGTATGTCCCAAATTTTCTACGTTTAATAAGCTCATCTATTATTTCCTCCAAAAAAGAAAGCTCAGCAGAAGACAAATCTGCGAGCTTTCAGACTGTTGATAAACGCTTTCTTTCTTCGTTGCAAGTAGCGCCTGACTGCGAAGCGTTTTCAAAACAGTCTAAGGTGTCACCTTCGAAAATACAAGTAGTCTACAATCTAAAAGCGATCCGTTTACAAATCTGCAAGCTGTTTGTTTAATGTTGCAAGGTCTTCTTCCATTTTGGCAAGTCTACTTTCAGCGTTTTCCAGTTGAGCGGGATATCCGTTAGATTCCAGTTTTTCCATGTCACCTTGTAATCGAATATAATCCATTTTTAACTCAGCGATTTGCATCTGTAGTTGGTCTTTTGTCATGAATGTTCACCTTCAGCTTTTTGCATTATTGTAGCATAAAAAGTTGGCTAGCGTACGATTTCTTGTTCCTCTTTTTTATTCGCAATCGTCTGATCGATAAGTTTTACTACTTCTTCTAAGTTAGAACTAAATTGAAAGTTCTTTTGTTTTTGTATATAAGCTTTTCTTCTGTTGTCATGTAGAATGATTTCCATCACTGCGTTTTGTAGATATGATTGCTTTATTTTACGTCCTAACCCTAAGTTCGCAAAGCCATTTTCTTCTTGAGGAAATGCGAAATTCATTTCTTCCTCATGTGCACAAAGAATAATGCAAGGAATTTTTAGTTGTGCTACTAAGAAAGGGGTGTAAGCACCAGTTGTTATGACGATATCACTATTGTACAGATAAGATTCTGGTTCTTTTGTAGAAATGATTTTAATGGACTTCCGGGTAAGCGCGAATCGCTTTAGCTCGGTTACATCATGTTTGTAATATTCATCGACTACTACACTAATCTGTAGTGGAATATGCAGTTGCACAAGATGTCTTAAAGTACGGTACGTTAAGTTTTCAGGGTCTTCATGAGGAAAGGCTACGACGATATGCGGTGGTTCCTGTAACATGTTATTATTTTTATAGATTAATTGATGTGTGGGAATAAAACCAGTAGGACCATATACATAATTTGCTTTAGATAATTCCTTTGGATTTTCGTACAGTGCTTGAAATACTATGTCAGCTAAAGCGCTACCATCACCGTGATCATCAAAATGAATAAGCGGACAGTTGAACTTCTTTAAATTGCGAATAAGATCTTTTTCAGAATTCCCACTATCATGAATAATACAATTTGGATTAAAAAGTTTCAGTATTTCTAAAAGTTGACCATTATTTTTGTATATATTAGCTTTGATATTTTGCGTAACTAGGTATTCAATAAGGCTTGTGTTTGAACTAGGAACAAAAACTTTAGTGTCTGTGGATTTTAAAGCAGGGAGTAGTACTTTTGCTCGATCAGCAGGATATAATCCACGGTGTGAAAATGTATTTAAAAGATAAGCTAGTTTCAATATTCATCTTCCTTTCCTGACATATTCTATTTATTGTATGGAACTGGACAGGTGCTTATGACTATAAGAAAGGATCGGTTATTTAAAGAGAGGGGGCTTAATTGGAATGGGAAAAAGAACGGCAATTGTAGTTGGTGCAACGGGGTTGACAGGAAGCTTATTAGTGAAACAGCTTTGTGAAAGTGAGGAGTATGTCTCTGTTTCTGTTATTGCTAGAAGAGATATTTCCTATAAACATCCAAAACTAGAAGTGAAAATAAAAGATTTTGATGCGCTAGAAGAAAAAGATTTCGAAATAGCGGAAGATCTTTTTTGCTGTTTGGGAACGACGATGAGAATAGCAAAAACAAAAGAAAATTTTGAAAAGGTCGATTTACTATATCCATTGCAAATTGCTTCATTAGCTAAAAAAAGAGGGATACACCATATGCTTGTTATTTCAGCAGCAGGGTCAAGTAAGAAATCTCCGTTTTTTTATAGTCGCATCAAAGGTGAAATGGAGCAGCAACTTATTGATTTAAATCTTCCGCAGCTCTCCATTTTTAGACCGTCATTATTAACAGGGCATCGAAAGGAATTTCGTTTAGGAGAACGCCTTGCAGAAGGTGTCTTTCAATTATTAAATCCCATTCTATTTGGACCATTAAAACGATTTCGTTCCATTGATGGAAAACAATTAGCTTATGCAATGGTCCATTTTGCTGTGAGGGCAAATAAAAACAAAGTAACGCTCTATAAATCGATAGATATTTTAAGGGCAATGCCGGTTATCGAAGTGGAAGAACAACCCATCGCTCGGGAAGAATTGTTTAATTGGGAAAAACGAAAAGATATATTTGTAGATAAAGAAGAAATAGATAAATGAAGTGATTTACAGCTAATAAAGTGAATGCATATAATGCATTAATCCGCTAAATCCTTGTGTAATATCAAATAATTAAGGTGAAAAGGCTTCTCAGTCAAAAGGATGAACTTTATAAAAGTAACACTTTTTGTCTAAATTAGTCCTTCTTATTTGATACAATTAGGAACGGATAAAGGAGGTTCTGAATGATGAAAATTCTACTTGTAGACGGAACAATTATTGGAACAAAAACAGGTGTCATTTTAGAACAAGTGAAAGACTATATAGAAAAGCTGAATATGGGTTATACATTAGAAGTTGTCAATTTGGTGAATTATGAACATCAATTCGTAGATGGAAGACCATTTGATAAGTACAACGATGATATGAAGCTGCTAGTAAGTAAATTTGAACAGGCAGACGGTTATATTATTGCCACACCAATTTTCCAAGGATCCATTCCGGGGGTATTAAAAAATATGTTTGATTTTTTACATCCTAAAACGATGCGATATAAACCGGTATCTATTGTGGCTAATGGTGGGACATATCGACATCACTTAGTAATAGAAAATCAGCTTAAGCCAATTTTGGATTACTTCCGATGCCTTGTTACACCAAATTATGTATACACAGTTGCGAATCATTTTGATGAAAATAATGCCATAGTTGATGATGATGTGCATAATCGTCTCCGGGAACTAGCGCGTGTATTCGTTCAATACGCCGAAATGAGCAAAACGCTTAGCAAAGAGCCGATTAATACGCATTAATCTAGAGGATGTCCCCAATCGATGGAGACATCCTTTTTTTTATTTTAAAATGAATGAACTTTCTCGTCATTCGAATGTCTAATGTATAACACTAAGCGAAATGGGGTGACATGGTGGAGGAAATGGAAGTCGTAAATAACGCAATAAAACGGGATGAACAGGCTTTTATACGATTAATGCAATTACATAAAGAAGATTTATATAGAACAGCTTTTGCATTTTTAAAAAATGAACACGATGCAATCGAAGCAATGCAAGAAGTGACATTCAGAGCTTTTAAAAAAATACATACCATCAAAGAGCCAAATTATATGAAAACATGGCTTATTCGAATAATGATGAATTACTGCAAAGATCAATTGAAAAAGAGGAAACGATTTATTTCAAATGAAGTTCTGTTAGAGGCGGGCTACTCAGTGGATTCTAATATGGAGTTGGAAGAAGCTATCGCATCCTTGACTAGTGACGAGCAGCAGTTAATATTTCTGAAATACTTTCAAAATACAAAGATTAAAGAAATCGCTGAAATAAAGAAAATTCCAGAAGGAACCGTCAAATCGAGACTTCATACAGCACTAAAGTCATTAAGAAATTTCCTTACAGAGAAAGGAGATGTAGATCATGTATGAAAAAGAAGAAGAAATGTTGGACGAATCAAGAAAGCAATTGGAGCAGATCGAGATTCCTGACCAGCAAATTATGAATGCAATACAGCAAGGATTGATCCAGGCCAAAAATAAAAAAAGAAAACGAAAGAATATGCTTTGGACTTTTTCAGTTGCAGCAATCCTAATGTTTACCCTCGTGACATCAATTCGTGTATCACCTGCATTTGCAAGTGCGATTGCCTCTATACCAGGGATGGAGAGATTTGTTGATCTAATCCAATTTGATAAAGGCTTACAAGCCATCGTTGAAAATGAGTATTATGAGCCAATCGGTGTGAGCCAAGTGAAAGATAATATGACATTCACCATAGATGGAATTATTTTAGATGAAACAGGAATGGAGGTTTTTTATACACTGGAAGCTCCATTTCCCTTTGAAAACATTATGTGTGAAAAGGTTGATGTATTCAATGATGGTAAAAGTTTAAGTGACAATGCGGCCATTTCTTACGGATTCTATGGTCAGGAAAAAACAAAAAGAATAGAAGAAAAATTAAGCTTTAATTTTGCAGAAGCACGTCAGTTTGCTTCCAAGCAATTCGAATTGACCTTTCAGCTAGATAATGAAAAGAAAACGACTTTCAATATTCCATTTACTATTAAAAATGATATTAAAAAAGGGAAAGTCTATTCATTAAACAAAGAAGTAGAGATGGATGATCAAAAAATGTTGGTGAAAAAAATTACTGTTTATCCGCTTCGAGTAGCAGTAAATATAGAATTTAATGAACAGAACGAAATGGAAATTTTACAATTTGAAGATATGCGCATAGAAGATGAAAAAGGGGAAGTATGGAGTTCCATTCAAAATGGAGCAAGTGGTTTTGGTGGAGTAGGCAACAAGGAAAGAACTTATTTTTTACAAAGTAATTATTTTAAAGAACCAAAAAAGCTTTATTTTAAATTCGATAAAGTGCAGGCACTGCCTAAGGATGAAAGTTATTTACTAATTGATATGGAGAAAAAAGAAGTATTGAATAAACCGTCAGACGGCAAATTGGAAGTTATGAACATTAACAACAATTCAGTTGAAGTAAAAATTCCACAAATAAAAGAAGATCACATGTATTCTCTTTTTGGAGATGCTAAAAATGCAAATGGAGAAAGAATCGATACGCCATCGCAAAGTATGCATGGTGATGCGGATGGAGAATATAATTACACAACTATTGAGCTGGATTCTAAAAATATTGTAAATCCAATTAAACTCTATTTTTATTCATATCCAAATCACTTAAATGGATCCGTGTCTGTTCAGATAAAATAAGTAGCGAGTGTCTAGCTTTTTATGAGCTAGGCATTTTTTATTTATATGTAAATCTTTATATATAAATATTTACATATAGAATTAATAGGGGTACACTATATTAAAAATAGTGGAGGTTTTTACATGCAATTACTTCGTGAAAATGCATTTAGAAATTTATTTACTGGTAGAGTGCTAAGTATATTTGCGGATTCAATCATGTTTTTTTCTTTATTGAAATGGATAGAA
Organism: Psychrobacillus sp. L3; assembly: GCF_042945595.1. GTDB lineage: Bacteria > Bacillota > Bacilli > Bacillales_A > Planococcaceae > Psychrobacillus. The sequence continues at coordinate 597,173 of NZ_CP168493.1, forward strand.
CTTTACTCAAACGGTTCTAATTCTTTTACATGGTTTTACATTGCCTATTATTTGCCCATAACTATTTTTGCACTTCCTATTGGAGCTTGGTTAGAGGATAAAACACTCCAAAAAGTTATGGTTTTTTCGGATGGAATACGTGTTTTCATTTTAGTGTTATTTTTATTGACGATGTGCTTCATCCAAGTAGAATGGACGTATTTGTTATTAATGATTATTAGTCTATTGGGGTTGTTTTTTGTGCCTGCAAGCCAGTCATTATTACCTTTTGTTGTAAAACAAGAGGATCGTGCAAAAGCAAATAGTTTATTTCAGTTAGGATTTACGGTTGTACGCATGATTGGCCAAATTACAACTGCAGCACTTATAAAACTTGGAATTCCAATCACTATTCTATTATTAATTGTTGCTAGTTGTTTATTGCTATCTTTAGTTTTTATTTGGAATGTAAAACCATGGTTTCGCAAAGAAGCCCCAGAGACGGTAGGGCAATGGGAAATGATGATGGATGGTATACGCTATATAGGAACTCACCAGACGCTAAAGGCACTTTTTCTATTGCTTGCCTTTGCAATGCTAATTGTATCGTCTATCGATCTTGTATTAATTTCGTTTTTAACGGAGCGTTTAAAAGTTGGAGTAGAAAATTTGAGTTTTATAGGAACGTCATCTTTAATAGGTATTATCATAGGAGCGAGTATTACACCAAAATGGTATCGTAAGGTAGATAGAAAAAAACTTATTATTCCATCCCTTTTTGCTATATGTTTTACACTAGGCGCTCTTCTTTTAGTAAAGACTTGGTGGTTTATCTTACCTTTATTCACGATACAAGGAATAGCAATAGGTGTTTATCAAGTTACGTTTGTTACATATTTGCAGGATGTTGTTGCAAAAGAAAACTATACGAGAACTTTTAGTTTGTTTCATATGATTACAAGTTCAACGGCATTACCCGGAATAATCGTGTTTGGGTTATTATTAAATAAAACAGGAACGATGAATTCAATTTTAATGATGGTATGTGCTCTATTTCTCTTAGCGGTTGCAAGTTGCTTTACTGTACCCGCTCTTGGTAAAGGAGAGAAAAGGAAAACATCATAAAGAGGAGATGAACAGATTGTCTTTAAAATATGGAATGCTAGGACTTTTAAGTAAATGGGATGCTACAGGCTATGAGATAAAAAAAGAATTTGATTCTTTTATGAGTATTTTTTGGCATACTCACCTTTCGCAAATTTATCCCGAACTAAGTAAATTAGAAAAAGAAGAACTAATTGAGAGTAGAATGATTCCCCAGGATGGTAAACCAGATAAGAAGTTATACTCTATTACTGATGAGGGAAGGCAAGAGTTATCCTATTGGTTAGAGACTCCACCTGAATCTCCGAATGTAAAGGATTCGTTTTTAATGCAGACTTTTTTTATGGATAATCTGTCTGCAAAGGAAGTTGTTTTTCAATTAAAGCATTACCAAAAACAACGTGAAGCTAGGCTAAAAAAATTAAAATATACATTATACGAAAAGTGGCAGCAGATTAAAGAAAATGAAAAATTTTCATCACGAATATTAATGAGTTCCGTTGTATTAAAGAGAGGACTTGAGCAAGAGGAAGAATACATTCGCTGGTGTAAACGAACAATAGAGCTTGTAGAATCGATGGAGCACTTATGGGATATTGAAAAGGAAAATAAGGTAGCGGTAGTAGAAGAAGTAACTGCACTTATTTATCGGTATTTTGAAGTGGAGGATGAAGAAGGATTAAAGAACAGATTTAATTCTGGAGATTTTTTAGAATGAGACAATTTGCGATTCGCTTTTGTGCGTTTATTTTACTATGGCTGTTTTTCATCTTTTTTGCATATAATGAATCTTCTTCGTTATCATTGATTATTACGCTTTTTGCAGCGTCGCTAGCCCTGCATTTTTTTCTTCCTATTGTAAAAAAGCCGTTAATTCTTTACTTGTTAGGTCAGATAATCCTTGTTTCTACGCTTTTTTGGACTTCCAGTTTTGAATATATGATACCTCTAATTGCACTAAGTCTACTAGAAGGTGCATTTCATTTGCAGGATCGAAGAATGAGGATCTTTGTAGGTGTAACGTTAGTTCTTGAGCTTACAAGTTTAATATACACACATACATCTTATGCAATTAGTGGGTTGTTTGTTTTGTTCAGTATTGTTTGTTTATTCCTCAATCGCTATATTAATGAAACAAAAGAGAAACGTGAACTATATGAAGAACTACTTGGAGAATACCGAAGTTTAAAACGTTCTTCTTTGCAGCAGGAAGAAGTTGTTCGATTAGAAGAACGTACACGTGTTGCCAGAGATATTCATGATTCTGTTGGACATAAACTAACTGCTCTTTTATTGCAGTTAGAAATGGATTCGATGACAGGAAACTATGCTAATGTTGTCGAGTTAAAAAAACTAGCAAAAGATAGCTTAGAAGAAACAAGGCATGCTGTTCGCCAGTTAAAGCAAGAAGAAATAACGGGTATACAATCAGTGCTCCTGCTTATTCGCAAGCTAGAATCCGAAAGTCATCTACTCGTTCGCTTTATTACAGAAAAAGGCGCACTATCTATCCCCCTTACGAATGCACAAAGTATTACATTGTACCGCGTGCTTCAAGAAGCACTAACAAATGCGATGAAACATGGTGCGTCACGGGAAGTGGAAGTAACACTAAGGCAAACTTCTAATAGAAATTTACAGTTTTTAGTGAGCAATAAAACCCCCAACGCAATACCGATTGAATTGGGATTTGGCTTAACCAATATGAGAGCTAGAGTAGAAGAATTAGGAGGAGAACTACGAATCTTACGAACAGAGGAACACTTCCAAATTGAAGGATCATTTCCTGTAAAGGAGAATTGAGCATGTCAAAAAAGGTTTTAATAGTAGAGGATCAAGCGATTGTTCGACAAGGCTTGCGTATGATGATAGATCAAGACGAGGATTTTACAGTTGTAGCAGAAGCAAATAATGGAAAAGAAGCAATTTCAGCATTGGAACTATATGCGATTGATATTGTCCTGCTTGATATTCGGATGCCTGAGATGAATGGAGTGGAGGCAACCAAACGAATAAAGGAGCGCTGGCCTCGAGTTAAAATATTAATATTAACTACCTTTGATGATGACGAATATGCAATCCAGACATTAAAAGATGGGGCAAGTGGCTTTATGTTAAAAACGGCAGAACCTAAGAAACTTATAGCCGCCATCCATAGTATCTCAAAGGGTGGCCTTGTGCTAAATGAAGAAGTTGCAGCTAAAATGATGCCTCGCCTTCTGCAAAAAAATAGTGAACCAATAGTCGAGCATACTTTAACGGTAAGAGAGATTGATATTTTGAAACTGGTAGGGGAAGGAAAGACAAATAAAGAAATTGCCGAGACACTTTTTCTATCAGTTGGCACCGTAAAAAATCATATTACGCATATTCTGCAACAGCTTGATCTTCGTGATCGAACTCAGCTTGCGATTTACGCAGTAAAAAATGGATTCGTATAAATGGAGTTGTCCCAAAAGTGACTTAGGGGCAACTTCTTTCCTATGAGGAGAGATCAAATTAAGCATTTTCAATTGGGCATAAGTAAATTTGAAAGTTATCTTGCGATTCTCACATTATCTTGTAAAAAGTCATTCCAACTTGTGAATTACGGACAAAATATTGCGCTTTACGGGTAGATAGCGCTGCTTTATGGGTTTATGGAATCTGTAGGGGCTGATGCCATCCGTTTACGGGTAGATAGACTCGCTTTACGGGCATATAGCGCTGCTTTATGGGTTTATGGAATCTGTAGGGGCTGATGCCATCCGTTTACGGGTAGATAGACTCGCTTTACGGGCATATAGCGCTGCTTTATGGGTTTATGGAATCTGTAGGGGCTGATGCCATCCGTTTACGGGCAGATAGCCTCGCTTTACGGGCATATAGCGTTGCTTTATGGGTTTATGGAATCCGTAGGGGTTGATGCTATCCGTTTACGGGCAGATAGACACACTTTACGGGCATATAGCTCCGGTTTAGGGGTAGACGTATTTGATAGGAGCTTATGCCGCCCATATTCTATTTAGTGACGGAGGTCATGTGTAGAAATGACTTAAGATAGTGGGGAGCAAATTGTAAATGCCATATAGTAAAGTTGAAGGGGGAGAACGATATGTTAGAAGCAGTTGAGCTATCAAAAATGTATAAAAAAGTAAAAGCGGTTGACAAACTTAGTCTCTATGTAGAAAGAGGGGAGATTGTTGGGTTGCTTGGCCCAAATGGCGCAGGGAAGTCGACGGCGATTGCGATGATTTCTACTCTTATTCCATCTACAAATGGGGACGTGAGAATTGATAATAAAAGCGCGTTGCAACATCCAAATGATTTGCGAAAAATACTTGGGGTGGTCCCACAGGAAATTGCCTTATACGAAGAGCTGACAGCACGTGAAAATTTAAAGTTTTTTGGTCGCATTCATAAGATGCCGAAAGACCAACTAAACGCACGAATTGAAGAAGTACTCGAGCAAATTGGTTTGCAGGATCAACCCAAAAAGCTTGTGAAACACTATTCAGGAGGGATGAAGCGTCGACTGAACATCGGTGCTGCATTGTTACATGAGCCTCAATTTCTAATTATGGATGAACCAACAGTTGGTATAGATCCACAATCTAGAAATTATATATTAGAAACAGTGAAGCTTTTGAATAAAGAAAAGAGAATGTCCATTTTATATACGAGTCATTATATGGAAGAAGTCGAGTATCTATGTGACCGCATTTATATTATGGATTCTGGTCATATTATCGCTTCTGGAAGTAAAGATGAGATTAAAAATATTTTATCCTCTGAAAAAACGATTCGTATAAAGCTTGAGCGTACTGTAACAGAGTTTGTTGAAGGGTTAAAACGTGAAACAGTTATTTCACAGTTTCAGGAAAAGGGTGAGACGATTGCTGTGACCGTTGCGAAAGATGTGAATTTATTTCCTAAATTATTATCCTTATCTGAGCAAACTGGAGCTGTATTAGTGAGCGTGGATGTGGATGCGCCAAGTCTAGAGGATGTGTTCCTTCATTTAACCGGAAAAGCACTACGAAACTAAGAGGGGAGCGAGTGAAAATGTTTAATGCTTTTATGAAAAAGCAGTTTCTCTTGTTTCTTCGTTCGCCACAAGAGTTGCTTATTTTATTATTGATGCCGTTTGTTCTTATTAGTATTCTTGGGTTTGCACTTGGTTCAATAATGGATGGTGACGACGGACCTCCTATGAAGTTGAATGTAGCGATTGTAGAGCACACTAGCGAACAGCAGGAGTTAAGAGATATTGAAAAGAAGTTTGGAGAAATACCAAATATTAATACGTTATTACCACTTCATATATTAAAAGAACAATTATTTAACAGTGAAGAAGTAAAATCGTTTGTCACATTGGAAGTAATTAGTCCAGACAAATTAGAGGAAGCCAAAAAAGATGAAGATTATGCTGCTATCATTGAAGTGCCTGAGCATTTTACATTGAATACGATCCAAGCAATTTTTCTAGAAAATCAAAAGAAACCCGAACTAATACTGTATTCGAACGAAACAAAAAGTTTATCAGCAAGTGTGGTACAAAGTTTAATTGATTCATTTCAACAACAATATTCTAGAATGGTGCTTTTAGGGAAAAATAACTTATTAGTAGAACCGATGAATGTGGATATTATTTCTAATACTCAAACCATCGATAACCATAAACCTGTGGGTGCAAGTGCGTATTACACAATTGGTATGAGTGTTATGTTTGTATTATTTGCTGCCGCTAAAGCATCTACAATGGCTTATGGTGAAAAGCAATTATATTTATTTGACCGAATTTTACTTGCAAATGTATCACGCTGGACTTATTTATTAAGTGTTTTTGCATCGACAGTGGTGGTAGTAATTGCACAGCTAATGATTTTGTTTAGTGGGGCATACTTAGTTTATGGGGTAAAATTCCCGTCATTTTCGATATTTTTGCTAATAACGTTAATGCTTAGCTTAGTTATCGGGGCAGTTGCTACTTTGTTAACTTCTATTAACTATCGTGTAGGGTCGTTGAATGCTTCTAGATTATTTCAATCTATGTTTGCTTCGATGCTTGCATTTTTAGGGGGAAGTTTTTTTCAAGTGAGTGGCTTCTCAGACTTCTTTAATATCGCTGGAAATCTTACGCCAAATGGCGCTGCGATGACTGCCTATTTAAAATTAATGCAAGGGGATAGTTTGAAAGAAATAAGTAGTCATTTATATGTACTAGCAATCTTAACAGTTGTTTTATTGAGCATTTCCATATCGCTATTTCCAAAAAAGGGGGGAGTAGCATGATTGGTATTATCTTAGCAAAAATACAATTGTTTTTTAGGAAACCAGCAACATTTATTATTATGACTGTTACTAGTATAATTTTTGCCTATACTGTCGGGCTAAGTGGACAGGGAAAGATTGAAGTACCAGTGTATACAAAGCTTACTAACACAGAGGAACTATTAAAGCATCTTAATGAATCGGAAAGTTTTTCGTTTGTAAAAAGTACAAAAGAAGATGCGGAAAATGAAGTAAGAGAAGGGCGAGCTGTCGCAGCAGTGGAGCTATTAGAAAAAGGATTTACAATCATTCACTCCTCGGATGAAACGAGTATACCACCGATCAACAACGAACTTAGACTTGTATATGCAAAAATGCTACAGGATGAAAGTGTATTAGCACAAACAAACGAACCGGACAAAGTAGAAGCACTGTTAAAGCAAGCGGAAGAAAGCCCACTCTTTAATGTGAAATACTCCAACTTTAAAAATGATAAAGAAAAAATTTATGATAATAGGTTGCATACTATTTTCGGTTTTTCTCTCTTTTTCGTTATTTATACAATAGGAAGTAATGTATACCCTATTATGGAGGAAAAACAAAACCGTATTTGGGATCGACTAATATTGTCTTCAGTTTACAAATGGGAAATGTACGCAGGTAATTTATTTTTTAGTTTTATAATTGGTTATGCACAAATACTCCTTATTTTTTGTACATTTCGTTATATCGCAGGAGTGGATTTTTATGGCGGCTTTACGAAAACACTCGTTGTTTTAATTCCATACGTTATTGCCATTGTAGCAGTTTGCATGTTACTAGCATCTTTAGCTGGAACACCAAGAAAGTATATGTCCTATTTGACAATCATAGCAACACCACTTGCAATGCTAGGTGGAGCTTATTGGCCACTTGATATTGTAACCTCCAAAGTAATGTTATTTTTAGCAAAAATTACACCTGTAAATTATGGCATGCAGCTGCTTAATGGAGCTACCGTGAATGGCTATACTTATGGTGAACTACTTGAGCCAATGAGTATCTTACTCCTAATGGCGGTTATTATGATGGGTATTGGTATAAATATAATAGAAAAACGAAATACTTAGATAAGAAAGTGGTTTGAAAAGTAATTTTCAAGCTGCTTTTTTATTTGTTAAATAATTTATGCTTTCTCATTTTTATTACTATGGTAGTATTATTTGAGATTCGTTTGTTATGGAGGGTTTTATTTGGTTTCTACAATTACGGCAATCATTATTTTCGTTATTACGCTCGCTCTTGTTATTTTACAGCCGAGAAATTTATCAATTGGCTGGTCAGCATGTGGAGGAGCAGTAATTGTTCTATTAGTTGGAGTAGTCGATTTCCATGATGTGCTTGATGTTACGAGCATCGTGTGGAATGCGACACTAGCGTTTATTGGGATCATTATTATTTCACTTATTTTAGATGAAATTGGATTTTTTGAATGGTCGGCGCTCCATGTGGCTCGAGCTGCAAAAGGAAATGGCGTTCGTATGTTTATCTATGTATCCATTCTTGGAGCAATGGTCTCAGCATTGTTTGCGAACGACGGAGCAGCACTTATTTTGACGCCAATTGTACTTGCGATGGTTCGTAATTTGAAATTCAATGAAAAAATGGTGTTTCCATTTATTATAGCGAGTGGTTTTATTGCGGATACGACTTCACTTCCATTCATCGTGAGTAACTTGGTAAATATCGTATCTGCTGATTTCTTTGGGATTGGGTTTGTAGAGTATGCATCTCGAATGATTATACCCAATCTTTTTTCATTAGTTTCAAGTATTCTTGTTTTGTTGTTATTTTTCCGTAAAAGTATACCGAAAGATTATGATACTGCCGACTTAAAACGTCCAATGGATGCAGTAAGAGATATTAAAATGTTCAAGCTGTCCTGGTTTGTGTTAGTAATTTTACTCGTTGGGTACTTTTCTAGTGAATTTTTTGGAATTCCAGTTTCGTTTATAGTTGGGATAATCGCCATTTTCTTTTTAGTTATGGCAAGAAGAAGTCCATCTATAGAAACCGAAAAGATAGTAAAAGGGGCACCTTGGAATATTGTTTTTTTCTCCATTGGCATGTATGTCGTTGTATACGGACTTCAAAATGTGGGACTAACATCTGTTTTGGCAAAGGCTATCCAAGTTGCAGCCAATCAAGGCTTATTCGTAGGAACGATGGCAATGGGCTTTATCGCAGCCATTTTATCTTCTGTCATGAACAATCTGCCTACAGTTATGATTGATGCATTAGCTATTGCAGAAACCTCCACAACGGGTACAATGCGTGAAGCATTAATTTACGCTAACGTTATCGGTTCTGATCTAGGACCTAAAATTACGCCAATTGGGTCACTTGCAACATTATTGTGGTTGCATGTGTTGTCTCATAAAGGGGTTAAAGTATCATGGGATAGCTATTTTAAGGTAGGAATAGTGCTAACAATTCCTACACTTTTCATTACGTTACTTGGTCTTTATATATGGTTGTTGATTGTTTCGTAATAAAACCTGATGCTGAAACAAAACAATATTAAGTTGTCTGGAATAATTATAATCTTTTCGAATTCTATTAGTTTAAACCAACTTGATTGAAAGAATCAAATTGGTTTTTTTTATAGGCTATGTTAAAGAAAAAGGTTGACTTTTCGTAAAATGGTATGGTGACACCTACTCTACATATGAATAAAATAGTATCCTAAAATTGGATATTTATGTTAAAGTGAGAATAGGTTTGTGAAGGTTTACACTTAAAATTACGACGCAGGATAGTTGAAGAATCTTAAAAGGAGGAATTTAATGATTAAAAGAAAAATATTGGCGTTTATTTGGACAACCATAATATCTGCACCTATTATTGGTTTGTTTTTTATGCTTATAGAAGGGAGTACAATACGGGATGTACCTTCGTTAATAGCCTTTACTAGTATGTATGCAATTCCTGTTACTCTTTTATTTGGGGTTCCTGTATCAATTCTCTCGGATAAGATGAACAATCATTTTGATGGAAATAAACGAGTATTCTTTTCATTAATTGTTCATTTAATTTTTGGTACCAGTTTTGTAGTCTTATTTATGTTGATTCTTGATTCGAGGTTTATTTTGACAGATTTTAATGGTTTTGATTCATATTTCGTAGTTGCATCTACTCTTATCTCATTCATTGGATGGGGAATGGACGAGATTTTAAGAATATATTTTAGGGGAAATCAAAAGACATAATTGTGATAAGAGTAATTTAGAGGTTATTTAACTAACGATGGCTTTAGTGAAAGATCATTGGGTTGATTAGGAAGCACATTTTTCTATGAATTAAAGCAGCATGTTAATTAAATATTTTTTTTTCCAACTGCATACAATAGAACGCACGTTCGTGTTATGATTTTATTGAAAACACTATTGTAGGGGGATAAATATGAATTTAAAAAATATCAACATCGAAGAACAAATGAAACATTATAATGTCCTAGGTATAAGTATTGCATTGCTTGAGAACGGACAAATTAGCGGAACAGAAAATTACGGTTTACTAGAGGTAGAAAGCGATAGAAAAGTAAATGAAAATTCTATTTTTAGTTCGTGTTCAATTAGCAAGTTCTTAACAGGAATGATTGCAATAAAGCTAGTAGAGGAGGGGCTTCTTGATTTAGATGAGGATATAAATACAAGACTTGTATCGTGGAAAGTACCAGAAAATGAATTCACTAAAAATAAAAGCGTTACATTGAGAAACTTACTTAGTCATCAATCTGGAATTAAAGATCCCGAAGGTAGTTTTTCTGAACTAAATTCAAAAATAGGGGTTCCTTCGATGGTTGAATTATTAGAGGGAAAAACTCCTTATTGTAAAGCTCCTATTAAAGTAAAGTGTGAACCAGAGAGTGAATTTGACTATTCAGATGCAGGTTTTTGTATTGTTCAGCAACTAATTGAAGATGTAACTGAAAAGCCATTTTATCAAGTGGTGAATGAGTTAATATTTAAGCCATTAAGAATGAAAAATAGCCATTTAAATACAACAACAATGTTAGAGATGGATAAAAAAGAATTCTCTTGTGGTCATAATAAAAACGGGGAATTGGTAGATGGAAAGTATCCTATATATCCTTACCCAGCAGCTTCTGGATTATGGACAACTTCTTTAGATTTAGCTCGATTAGTTCTTGAGCTACTGAATGCTCTAAAAGGAGAAAGTAAAATTGGCATTTCAGAAAGATTAGCAAAAGAAATGATAACACCTCAAAAAGGTAAGAGTTGGACTGGATTAGGTGTGTTTCTTGAAGGCTCTGAAAGAAAATTAGAAATTACATCACTCGGTTGGGGAGTAGGCTTTCAATGTATGATGGTAGCATTTTCAAACATAGAAAAAGCGGCAGTTATCATGACGAATGCAGAATTAGGTGTTCATCAAATGGAAGGGATTATAGGAGATATATATAAATCAATTATGTCATAAAAAGCGTTATTTTAAGGGGGAGAGGAAGATGCAAATAGCTTTAGCGAATCCAACTCATATATCTGAAGTTGTGGATTTCTTCAACGAAAATTTAGATCGTAATAGCAGTGCAATTTATTCTGATGAGTTTTTATGTCCTCTTGGAATTAAAGCAGCCATAAGAAGAAAACAAATGATAGTGGCAACAGTAGAAGGACAAGTAGTAGGAGCATTTCGGTTTTACCGAAAAAAAACACAAAACAAAATTTCTTTGTCTCAATTTGCGATAAGCGGGGTTTATCGTGGTCAAGGGTTGTTAAAAAAGATGTTAAATACGATAAATGATTTACCTATTGTTGCAATATGTCCGACTGATTCCAATTTTAATGAATATTATTATAAATCAGGTTGGAATTTACAAGAACAAAGTGACGAGTTCAAAATCTAGGTTTTTAGTAACTTTAATTAAGTTTTGTGAACTTTTTCACTTAAACTAACGTAGGCTTTAGTAAAAAAACGGACATCAAAATCAACCAATAACTTTAACATAGCCTTCTTAAATAACGCTCTAGGTTTGTTGAAAATGAAATTGACAGGGCTTGTAGTAAGGATAAAATACGAAAAATGGAATTATATAAATTTAACACACTTGATACGGAAGAAATTGTTTCTTTGTTTTATGAAACGGTCCATTCAGTAAATTCCAAAGATTATTCACAATCCGAATTAGATGCTTGGGCACCGAGAAACGAAAAAGAGTTCAAAGTGAAATCATGGAAAGAATCTTTGGGTCAAAATATAACATATGTTGCTAAAGTGAATAATAAAATTGTAGGTTTCAGCGATTTAACACAGAGTAGGCAACTAGATAGATTGTATGTACATAAAGAATATCAAGGGAAAGGTATAGCTACAGCTTTAGTTGATATGCTTGAATCTCAGGCCAAGAAATTAAATCTTTTAGAAATTGATACGGAACCTAGTATTACGGCTAAACCATTTTTTGAACAGCGAGGGTATAAAGTAATTTGTACACAAATTGTGGAACGGATAGGTGTCAATTTAACTAATTATCAAATGATAAAAAAGGTAAGATTCTTGGATTAACTAAAACTGATTAGCTAGTAGGACTGAATCCATGCCTGCGTAAAGTCCGCCATAGCGGAAATCAACGGTATTTCTAAGTTACTCTTCTTAAAAGGATAAGGCTATAAATAACTGGTAATTTGAATCTATACTCCTAAGTCAGTTAAGGTATGTCTTTTTGATTTTCTGTTTCTGATTCTGTTAATAACTTACAAAGGTAGCCAACGATGTATTCTCTTCGTGTCATTTCTTCAATGTCATTATTATGTATAAGATCATGGATGCCTTTATTAATAACTTTCCATAAAATTGTATCCTCAAATTGTTTATATGGATGCGACATAGTTGATAGATCCCCTCCTAATTCTTCCATATTATTTATTTCTTTTTTTATTAATCTGCCCTGTCTTGAAGCAACACACTTTATTCTTAAACCATTTTTCATAAAAAGATATGAAAATGGCACAAATAATAGCTGCTCTTAAAAATGAAAATACATAGAAGAATGGGGAACTAACCATACCAAATGCTACCTCGTTTTGAAGCATGTCTACATTATTCCAGGCACTTGAAATATCTGGAGTATAGTATTTTGTTTTTAAATAACCATCCAATACCGTGTAAACTATATAAATCAAATGAATTAATAATGAACCAAAAATTGCTTGAAGAATTATCTTCATTTAAACAGTCCCTCCTCGACTTTACTTCTCATTAAAGCAAAACCTCTTTTCGTCAGCACTCTATATTTTAACTCGGAAAAGATTGTAAAGATACTTACCAAAACGTGTACGGTAATTGAATCGGTTACTTGTTAACAGTCCACCGAACAATAGATACATACCATGTGCCCAACACATAAAGAACATATTAAAATCTCGAAAAAGAGAACAAGGTGCAATTACATAACGAACGATAATATTTAACTACATATCAATGTTTCCTTATATTAGCTAGACTAAATAGTAGAAAAGGATTCTACCAACCAATATTTAGTAGAGATAAATAAAAACCGATTCTCCAAAAAGAATCGGCTTAAGTAAAATTACTTCAAATTCAACTTCTTTAAAGCTTCTGCAAGAGCGTTATTCACAGGCTCTTCTTCTTGATTTTGTTTTTTTAAGTATTTTTGCACATCACGCTTATCCACTTTTCCACCAGAACTCTTTTTACGTCGTTCAAAAGCAGATAGTTTTTCACGATAGCCACATTTACATGTGAAGATTTGTCCTTCACCTTCTCCGCGAAGTTCGAGCTTTTTCTTACATTGTGGACAACGAGCGTTTGTAACTCTAGCAACGTTTTTACGATGTCCACATTCGCGATCTTGGCAAACGAGCATTTTACCTTTTTTGCCGTTTACCTCTAACATTGGTTTGCCACAATCTGGGCAGCTTTTTGTTGAAACATTATCATGTTTAAACTTTTTCTCGCTGTTTTTAATGTCATGTACAATAGTTTTTGTATAGATTTTCATTTCATTAATAAAAACGTTTTTGTTCAATTTGCCCTTCGCAATAGCTTCTAGTTTTTGCTCCCATTCAGCCGTTAAGGCAGGGGTTTTTAAGTCAGATGGAACTAAATCGAGCAGTTGTTTACCTTTTGAAGTCAGGTAAATGTCTTTACCTTTTTTCTCCATTAAGAAAGAATTGAAAAGTTTTTCGATAATGTCAGCTCTTGTAGCAACTGTTCCTAGTCCGCCCGTTTTATCGAGTGTTTTTGCTAGTTCCTTATCTTGTGTACCCATGTATTTTGCTGGGCTTTCCATTGCAGTAAGTAAGGTACCTTCATTAAATCTTGCTGGAGGTCTTGTTTGCCCAGAAGTTTCTGTAACCAATTTAATAGATAACTTATCGCCTTTTTCAATACGAGGAAGTATCTGTTCCTTCATCTCTTCAGCGTTTTCATCTTCATCAAAACGGTTTTCATAAACTTCCTTCCAACCAGATGAAAGTATAGTTTTACCTTTTGCTACGAATGATTCATCTCCAATAGAAGCTTTAACTGTAATTTGTTCATATTCGAAAGGAGGGTAGAGTACTGCTATAAAACGTTTCACAACTAAGTCATATATTTTGCGTTCTTTATCCGTGAAGTTAGTTAGATTTACAATTTCTTCTGTCGGAATGATTGCATGATGGTCTGATACTTTACTATCATCTACAAAGGCCTTATTTGCTTTAATAGGTTTAAGTAAAACTTTGTTAGCGAGTTGTCTATATTGTCCGATGCCGCATGACTTTAAACGTTCTTGTAGTGTTTCAACAATATCACTTGAAAGGTATCTTGAATCCGTACGAGGATATGTTAATACTTTGTGGCGCTCATACAATGTTTGCATAATGCCAAGCGTTTCTTTGGCAGAATAACCAAAAATCTTATTTGCATCACGCTGTAATTCTGTTAAATCGTAAAGTTGTGGTGCAAAACTTTTCTTCTGTTTCTTATCAACTTCCACAATTGTACCTTGCTTTTTATCTGCTTTTGCAACGATCTGTTCCACTTTGTCTTTGGAGAATGTGCGAGTGTCGTTTGTTTGTTTATCTACCCATGTTAGCTTTAGTTTTTGGTCTGTATGTGCTTCAATTCCGTAAAACGTCTTCGCTTTGAAATTTCGTATTTCTTCTTCTCTTGTCGCAATCATTGCGACTGTTGGGGTTTGGACACGTCCACAAGATAACTGAGCATTAAATTTACTTGTTAGTGCTCGAGTCGCATTTAATCCGATATACCAATCAGCTTCCGAACGCGCAACTGCTGCATGATATAGGTTTTCGTAGGCCTTTCCAGGTTTTAAGTTTTGAAATCCTTCTTTAATTGCTTTGTCAGTAACCGATGAGATCCAAAGACGTTTAATCGGCTTGTTTACTTTTGCTTTTTCAATAATCCATCTAGCTACTAATTCACCTTCACGTCCAGCGTCAGTTGCTACAATAATATCACTGACATCCGTGCGAATTATTTGACTTTTGACCGCATTGTACTGTTTACTCGTTTGTTTAATGACAACTAGCTTTAAGTCATTCGGAAGCATAGGTAGGTCTTCCAGATTCCATGTTTTATATTTGGTATCGTACACTTCGGGATCAGCGAGTGTAACAAGATGACCGAGTGCCCAAGTGACGATATATTTATCTCCTTCTAAAAATCCATTCCCTTTTTTATTGCAATTCAATACTCGTGCGATATCGCGAGCTACGGAAGGTTTTTCTGCAATTACTACACTTTTCTTCATATTAAAACATCCTTTCCACGGTAACCATTGAGTTTAAATATAGCACAAAACGTAGCGATTGGTAGGAAAGCATACACTAAAGTTAAGTTATTGAATGTTACAGATATATTAATTAAATTTAATCCAATTAACAATTGTTGACTGGAAAACTGACTAACACTACAATGAGTAATGTGAGGTGATAAAATCGTGTTGATTAGAAAATTTAAGATTAATGAAAGTGGATTAAACCGCTTTTTTGGACCTCTTGAGGCAAAAATTATGGATATTTTATGGAACGATGTGAAAATGACCATTAAAGATGTTCAGCAAGTTCTAAATCGGGAAAAATTGACGAATTTTAACACAGTTATGACTGTCATGAATCGATTAGTAGAAAAGGGAATTCTTCAGAAGAGGGTAGAAGGAAGATCATTTTTATATCAACCAATTCAAACAAGACATGAGTTTTTGAATACGCAGTCAAGAGAGATGACAAACGAATTAATGGATGAATTCGGAAGCGTTGTTGTAAGTCATATGCTAGATGCACTGGAAGACGTAGATGATGCGCTTGTTGCTAAACTCGAACTTAAAATTAAAGAATTGAAGAAGGAATTATAATATATGTCTAAACGTCCATCTTCTCTTATGTTTTTCGTGTCACTTATCATTTCTGGTACAATTTTAATTCAAATGGCTTTATACGTCATTGCAATGTTGGCAGGCTGGAATATCAAGTTTAATCTAGTGGAAGTATGTCACAGTACATTAAAATCAATTGGACTGTCCTCACTCGAATATGTTCTCGATGCGCTCGTAATTTATACGCTACTATTTTCGTTTTGGAAAATGAGTTCGCAATTAATTCACGCTTCACGAATGAAGAATAGATTTCAGCAATATAGAGAGAAAATGTTGACTATCGAAATGAATGGAATGTATACAAGTGGAAAAGAGGACCTGGTTGTTATATCTTATCCAGGACCAATTGCTATTACGATGGGGTTTATTCGACCTAAAATTGTTATTTCAACAGGTTTGATAAATCTTTTAAATGAAGAGGAATTAAAAGCGGTCATATCTCATGAGAAATACCATAAAGAAAATCGTGATCCGCTAAAAATCTTTTTGTTATCCCTTTTCGCGTCTACGATGGGCTATATTCCCATACTGAAATGGTTTAATCAGAAATATAGAATCATTCAGGAAGTATTGGCGGATGAATTTGCAATTGAAAAACAGAAAACGTCGGTGAATTTGGGCAGTGCCCTTTTGAAAATGTTAAAGGTAGGGAAACAAGAAAAAATGCCTTTTACATATGTGTCTTTTGCCGATACGTCTGTAAATTACCGGATTGAATATATGTTAAATCCGATAAAGAAAATCCACTTAAAGATTCCGTTAGAGGTTGCGTTCATTTCTTTAACCATCTTTAGTTTAATCTGTGCATTTTTTATTTACGCATTAGCGTAATTTCAGTTGAAAGACAAAATGTTTGGTGAATGAGTTAATTTCATAAATAGTATTTAATTATTAAAATACGAACAATTATTAATTTATTGATTGGAGCGATAGGTGGCGACTCCAGCGGGATGAGTGAGACAGATGAGACATCGCAAACGACGCGAATGCGGCGGTGATGGCTCATCGCTCACCCCGCGGAAAGCGTCCGCCGATAGCGTAAATTTTTTACTCATTACACTACATAATGTAGTTCAAATAAGGAGTGTTTATTTTGTCAAAGAAAATATTTTGGATTATCGGTATAGTAGCAGTTTGTTTAATAGCCATTATTGTGTTAACAGATGTGAAAGAAAAGGGGGTTAATATTGAATACGAAGGACAACCGTTTCTAGGTGAAGAGTCGGCGCCAGTTGAAATTGTTGAATTTGGTGATTATAAATGTCCACACTGTGAAGAGTTTAATAATAGTCTCTTTCCGATTATTAATAAAGAATTAGTGGAAACAGGAAAAGCGAAGTTTTACTTTATGAACTATTCATTTATTGCTGCTGATTCAACAACAGCTGCACAATTTGCGGAAACAGTTTACAAGGAACTTGGCAATGAGAAATTTTGGGAATTCCATCATTTACTGTTCGCAAATCAAACAACAGAATCTGGTCAAGAAAATGTAATGACAGAAGAATTTTTAAAAGCAGTTTTAGAGAAAGTAGCAAGTCCAGAAGAATCGGAAAAAGTAATGCTTGCCTTCAGTGAAAACAAAGGAAAAGAAGCTTGGGATAAAGATATGGCAACGGCAAAAAATCTAGGAGTCTCTTCAACACCAGCGATTTTTATTGGAGGGAAAGAATTCAAGGGAAGAACTATGAATGATTTTATAAAAATGGTGGAAGAGGCTGCTGTAAGTGGTAAATAAACCTCTTCTCTTAGCTTGGATAGCGTCCATATTAGCAATGGTAGGGAGTTTGTTTTTTAGTGAACGTATGGGTTTTATCCCTTGTACACTTTGCTGGTATCAACGAATTTTAATGTATCCACTTGTCATTTTCCTAGGCATTGCTTTTTACCGAAATGATCGAGATATTTACAAGTATGTGTTGCCGATCTCAGTCATTGGACTAGTTGTTTCAAGCTATCACTATGCATTACAAAAAATCCCTTCCATGCAAGAATTCAGTGCATGTATGAGCGGGATTCCATGCTCAGGTCAATATATTAACTGGTTCGGTTTTGTTACAATTCCTTTTTTGGCACTAATAGCTTTTACAATTATCACAATTATGATGCTAATGCTTTTGAAGCGTAAATAATAATACTTTTCTTTGGCCTCCCTTAAATTGATAGGGAGGCTTTATGTGTAATAGATAAAATCATTTCACTTGCATACCCCTTGCAGGTATAATATATTAAGAATAAGGATTGGAGGTTGCTTTGTTGGACAATGTAAAAGAAGAGGGTACAATCGAATCGGAAACGACTTGTCGAAAAAGTCATCATCCTGAACATGTAAAAAAAGATTTAACAAATCGTTTAAATCGAATAGAAGGTCAGATTCGAGGAATTAAAGGCATGGTAGACAAAGATGTCTATTGTGATGATATTATTACCCAGCTTTCTGCGACTCAATCAGCTTTGAATAGTGTGGCAAAGGTCCTTTTGCAAGGTCATTTAAAAGGTTGTGTAGTGGACAGGCTAGCTGAAGGCGATAATGAAGTACTAGACGAGTTATTAGTAACGTTTCAAAAACTAATGAGAAAATAAGAGGAGGAATTTTATATGGTAAGTCAAGTTACATTAAATGTACAAGGAATGTCATGTGGTCATTGTGTAAATGCAGTGGAAAGTAATGTTGGAAAATTAGATGGCGTGGAGCAAGTTAATGTTCATTTAGAGACTGGAAAAGTAGATGTATCATTTAACGAGGAAAAAGTAACAGTTGAGAAAATCAAAGAAACAATTGATGACCAAGGATACGAAGTGAAATAAATGAGTGCTGTTAAGGCACTCTTTTTCTTACAAAAGTATATACCCCGTAGTGGTATGCTGTTAGAGGTGAAAATCAAATGAGTAATGAATTAAAAGAAACAAGTCTCCAAATTACAGGAATGACCTGTGCGGCCTGTTCAATAAGAATTGAAAAAGCTTTAAATAAGATGGATGGCGTGGAAACAGCCAATGTTAACTTAGCTTTAGAAAAGTCTTCGATTAAATACGATCCTAATAAGCTTAGTGAAATAGACTTTGAAAAGAAAATTCAAGATCTTGGCTATGGCGTTGCGAAGGAGAAAAAAGAGTTTGCTATAACAGGAATGACCTGTTTTGCCTGTGCGACAAGAATTGAAAAAGGACTAAACAAATTGGGGGGAGTATTGCTAGCAAACGTTAACTTGGCACTTGAAAATGCTACTGTAGAATATAACCCTTCTCAAATTTCCATTTCAGATATTATTGGGCTTGTAGAAAAGTTAGGATACGGGGCACTAATCAAGGATAACGAAAAGGAGACGGTGGATTACCGTGAGCAGGAAATCCAGCGTCAAAAAAGAAAATTTTTCATTTCTGCAATTTTGTCGCTTCCATTATTGTGGACGATGGTTGGTCATTTTTCATTTACATCGTTTATTTATGTGCCTGAATTTTTGATGAATCCATGGGTGCAATTGGCTCTTGCAACACCAGTTCAATTTATTATCGGGAAACAGTTCTATGTAAGTGCTTATAAAGCTCTCCGAAATAAAAGCGCGAATATGGATGTGCTAGTAGTCATGGGAACATCCGCTGCTTATTTTTATAGTGTCTACCAAACCGTTATAACGATTGGTGAGCATCATATGGCAAACTTGTATTTTGAAACGAGTGCCGTGCTAATCACGCTTATTTTATTAGGCAAATTGTTTGAGGCGAAAGCAAAGGGGCGTTCCTCAGAAGCGATCAAAAAACTTATGGGACTGCAAGCTAAAAAAGCTTTAGTTATTAGAAATGAAACTGAAATAGAAATACCGCTCGAAGAAGTCATTGTAAGTGATATTATTTTGGTGAAGCCTGGTGAAAAGATTCCGGTTGATGGAGAGGTCCTAGAAGGAAATACTGCTGTGGACGAAGCTATGCTAACAGGTGAAAGCATTCCAGTAGATAAAACGATTGGCGATTCGTTGTATGGTTCAACGATCAATAAAAATGGTTTTATTAAAATGAAAGCAACTAAAATAGGAAGAGACACTGCACTCTCCCAAATTATTAAAGTGGTAGAGGATGCGCAAGGCTCGAAAGCTCCTATTCAAAGACTTGCCGACAAAATATCGGGTGTATTTGTGCCGATTGTAATTGGTATAGCCACGATTACCTTTCTAATATGGATTATTTGGGTCAGTCCAGGAGAGTTCACACCAGCATTAGAAGCGTTAATTGCTGTTCTTGTTATAGCTTGTCCATGTGCCCTTGGACTGGCAACACCTACTTCGATCATGGCTGGTTCTGGGCGTGCAGCAGAATTTGGTATTCTGTTTAAAGGTGGAGAGCATCTGGAAACTACGCACCATATTGACACAGTCATTGTTGATAAAACTGGAACTGTAACAAACGGTAAGCCAGAATTGACTGAAGTAATTGTGGCAAATGGAATGAATGAAGAAGAATTTCTTTCTTTAATAGGATCAGCTGAAAAACAATCAGAACATCCACTTGCTGAAGCAATTGTTCAAGGAATTCAAAATCGTGGAATAAAGCTGCAAAATGTGGGAGCTTTTGAAGCAATTCCAGGATACGGAGTTAAAGCAGCTGTCAATCAAAAAGAGATTCTAGTAGGAACTAGGAAGCTAATGAATCAGAATCATGTGGATATTTCAGAAGTACTAAAAGTGGTGGAGGAATTAGAAGCTAAAGGTAAAACGGCCATGTTGGCAAGCATTGATGGCCAATATGCAGGAATAATTGCAGTAGCTGACACAATTAAAGAAACTTCTAAAAAAGCGATCAAACGATTAAAAGAGATGAATATTGAGGTCATTATGATGACTGGTGATAACTGGCGTACGGCTTCTGCAATCGGTAAAGAAGTTGGAATCGACCATGTCATTGCCGAAGTACTTCCGGAAGGCAAAGCAGAAGAGATTAAGAAGCTCCAAGCTGCTGGTAAAACGGTCGCAATGGTTGGTGACGGAATTAATGACGCACCTGCTCTGGCAGTCGCTAATATTGGTATGGCGATTGGAACAGGAACAGACGTAGCGATGGAAGCGGCAGATATTACATTGATACGAGGAAATTTAAATAGCATTGCGGATGCAATTATAATGAGTCGCAAAACGATGAGAAATATTAAACAAAATCTATTCTGGGCATTTGCCTATAATGCATTAGGCATTCCAATTGCAGCTTTAGGTTTATTAGCTCCTTGGGTAGCGGGGGCAGCCATGGCATTCAGCTCTGTATCAGTGGTATTAAATGCTTTGCGATTGCAGCGAGTGAAGTTATAAATTGGATGATTTTTTAGTTTAAATAGCAAAATGCACCTTGAATTTCTTATTTCAAGGTGCATTTTCACATTGAGATTTAAATTTTTATTCCCATTTTTCTTTTAAGTTGATTGTATAGACGAAATAATAATTGGATAAGAGGTTCTAGTTTTATAGAAAAATACATAACCAGCCCGCTTGTTGCACATGAAAGTAACGCACTACCTATCACATCAATTGGATAATGTACGCCGACATATATACGTGAAAGTCCAACAACTATTGCCCATATTAAAATCGGATATTTAAAACGCTCATTTCGCATAATGAAAATCCATGCGATTGCAAATACTAATACTGCGTGATCACTAACAAAAGAAGAATCGGCAGTATGTGGGACTAATTGATGAACTTGATGTGTAACAAAGGGACGTGGGTGGTAATAAACCAAATGAATAATTGCATTTATAACCAGCGCAATTGCTGAAGAAAAAATAGCGTATATAGCGGTATATCGCTTTTCGATCCCTTGTTGCTTGTGTCCTATAAACCATAAATATAAAATGATGACTACCGATATATAAGGTAGACTATTAGACAAGGTTATCATGATAGTATCTAATAATTTGGAATGCCCTGCCCATTCATTTATTTGTTGAAATATATGATAATTCATCGTATTTCTCCTTTCGCAACGAACAATTTCGTAATGGAAACCGGAAAATGGTACAATTTCTACGGTATATTGCAAGGATAAACGTTGAATCTGAAAATACGATGAAAATTAGTGGTTGATAAGGTTATTTAATTTTATAGTTCTTTTGACTTATAGTTGGAGTTTTTATATTTATGACTATAGATAGTTTGATTATTCTGATAAAGTGGTAAAATATTGAATAAGGAAACTATATGGAATGAGGTGGTTCGTATGACTTTAATAAAAGCTACTGGTAATGGTATGTCTCATCAGATTACTAGTTTGGAAGAAAGAAAACGTGCGATGCAACGGAAGGATGCTGGCGAAGCGTATCGAAAGCATGCAACATATTTTCAGCCAAAAGTCCCTTCCTTATCTGAATTAGAGAATCTATTATTAGGCAATAAAGAAAGAGAGGAAGAAACGCCTGAAGTAAGTGCAGCTGTAAAAGAGTTTCAGCAATTAGAAGGCGCGAACAGTAGACCTACCAAAGGACCTAGCACCACAGTGCAAACAATTGGTGGACCAACACTTGAAAAAACCATTGAGCTTTTAGAAAAGGTGAGAAGTTCAGCATTAGTTCCAGTTGAACCAACTCCGCAAGATGTACGTGTAGTTGCTAGTACTACTGCTAAAATTCAGCAAGTGCAGTCACAAATTATGTTAAATCAAGAAGCAAATCGTCAAATTAAATTGGAAGTAAAAAACCAAAAAGAAAACGAAGCAGCTGTCTTTAATCGCTCCACCCATTCTGATTTTCAATCCCCAAAAGTGTTAGAAGAGGATTTGGGGAATATACAGAAAAAACGATTAAAAGAACAAGCGATTGCAAAATATTCATATCAAGTACATTTGAAACGCTACGGTTTTACCGATCAACAGTCTAGCTTCTTTCGAATAGCTTAGGAGAAATACAAATGGGAAAAAAGCAAAAAACAAATGCTGTTCGAATATTGGAGCAACAAAAAATACCGTTCGATTTAATAGAATATGAGTTAACTGGAGATCAAGTAGACGGGGTGACTGTAGCGAATAAAATAGGCTACCCTGTTTTTGTCGTGTATAAAACGTTACTGGTTACAGCCGGAACAAACAAATACTTTGTATGTATTATTCCAGTAGATAACGAATTAGATTTAAAGGCTGTTGCAAAAACAGTAGATGAGAAAAAAGTAGAGCTACTTCATCTAAAGGATCTTCTTCCAACTACAGGGTATATCCGCGGAGGGTGCTCTCCAATTGGAATGAAAAAGTTATTTTCTACGATTGTAGATGCAAGCGCACAAGGACTAGATTATATAATTGTGAGTGGTGGGAAAATAGGACTTCAAGTGAAGCTTGCGGTTCCTGATTTACTCCAAATGACAAAGGGTGAACTTGCGGAAATTAGTAAGAAAAAAAGTGTTTAGCTTTTCCGCCATATGAAGTTATAATGAAATGAATAGTATTTTTTCCATTCCAACCACGTTGTGAATGGTTTTTTTACGGAAATAGAAAGTAGGACTTTTATGAAAAAGGAATTTGTTTGGCGCTGGATATTTTTTATAGGTGGCGTCATCTTAATGGCGTTAGGTATTTCCATGACCATCAAGGGGCAAAGATTTGGGATTGGACCTTGGGATGTTTTTCATGTAGGATTGTTTAAACATTTGGGATTGTCCATTGGAACTTGGGCTATTTTAACGGGAGTATTTATTGTAGTTGTCACGATGATTGGGACAAAAAAGTTTCCACAACTCGGAACTTGGCTCAACATACTCTTCATTGGTTCATTTATTGATGTGTTTAACTGGCTCTTGCCTGATGTTACAAGCTTTATTGGACAACTGATTATTTTCTTAGTTGGTGTGATCGTAACGGGCATTGGTGTTGGGGTATATGTGGCGCCAAATGTAGGAGCAGGGCCCCGTGATTCACTTATGTTGTTGCTCATAAAAAAAACAGGGTGGAGCATAAAAGTGGTACGTACTTCTCTAGAAGTCATCGTTGGGCTCGTTGGTTGGGCACTTGGAGGACCAGTAGGAATAGGGACGGTTATTATTGCAGTTTTGTTAGGTCAACTAGTTCACTATACATTGCCAATGTCTCAAAAGTTTTTATTTCAAATTTGCGGCTATACAATTCCATACATAAAAAAAAGTGCTGAAGATCAGAAATGATTTTCTGCACTTTTTTCATATAATCTTATGGTTTTGCATATATTATTCATTGAATGAATGATAGAAAGGATGACGATTTGAACGGAACAATTACGCACTATATGGGTAAATCATATACGGGACAAGGTGTTAAAAGTTTCTATAAAGAAATCATTCAAGAAGCTAAAAAAGTTTACTTTTTTAAGGGACCGACTTCCTATCGATTAACTGATATTTTAAAAGAAATAGGGTATGCAGGTATTCGTAGAGGGAAAAATATGGAATGGTTTTACGATCCCCTTCATGAAGAAGTGTTAGAAGGGATATATATTAAGGATACGAAAACGCTTTATCTACAAACGGATGCAGTCGATCCATCTTATTATGGTGCAGGTCATGAGTGGGTTCCATATTATGACGCGTATGATGAAAGTAAACTTCGAGAAATTGGTCCACAAATTCGAGATAAGCAAATTACGAATGATGTGTGGCTTTCAAAAGGACTGCAAGCACTTTCTCGTGCTAAAGTTATCCATGATGAATGGGAGCAGCTCACCCAACCAGCCGTTAACTGGGAAGGGATAAATGCTTTATTGGATGAATTAAAAAAGAAAGCAATTGGTAATGTGGCACTTCAAAAAAATCCAAAGGTGACACATCGCCTGATGGGATCACTTACTCCACTCGGTGCAAAGGATACGCTAAATTCAATCTCTAAAAACTTAAAATCTAGACTATTTATCAAAGGATTACCAGGTAGCGGAAAGTCCTCCTTTATGAAAAAGTTTGGTGCAGAAGCAAAAGTACATGGGCTAGATGTACGTTACATTTGGTGTGGGTTGGACGCAAATAGTGTAGACGGAGTTGTTATTCCAGAATTGCAATTATGTATGGTGGATGCAACCAGTCCACATGTATACGAACCTGAACGAGAAGGCGATGAAATAGTTGACTTCTTTACCCATATTGATCCATCATTATTAGATGATGAGAAACTAATAGAAGTACAACAAAGGTATTCTTCTGAAATGGAGCTTGCACAAGACTATCTTTGTACGTATGCTGCTGATTTTAAAACGATTAAAATGATGTACGACTCTGCCATAGATGAAGATAAATGGAGGAAGTTGCATAATAAAATGGTCGATACAATAGGGTGAATTGCGGAGATTAAAAATACTTTCCAACTAAACTCGTGATTATTCCAACTAACCATCTTAAAACTCCAACTAACTAGAAATTCTCATATGCAGTAAGCAACAAATTAATTAATGCCATGCCGCTGACTAATGTCTGCGGTTTTTTTTGTCTTTTTGTCTAGGCATGTTAAGATAGAAGTGACTATTTCGCTTGAAAGGAAGATGACCTTGTCAAACGTATTAAACAATTTTTTAACAGAAAACCTAAATGAATTGAAAGACCAAGGCCTATATAACGAAATCGACCCTGTAGAAGGACCAAATGGAGCGAAGATAAATGTCCGTGGCTCGGAACTTATTAATCTATCGTCTAATAACTATTTAGGGCTTGCAACAAATCCGGAACTTAAACGCATTGCAAAAGAAGCGGTGGACAAGTATGGAGTTGGAGCAGGAGCAGTTCGTACGATCAATGGTACACTAGATCTTCACGTAAAATTAGAAACAAAACTTGCAGAGTTCAAAGGAACAGAAGCAGCTATTTCGTATCAATCAGGCTTCAACTGTAATATGGCAGCAATTTCAGCCGTAATGGATAAAAACGATGCGATTCTTTCGGATCAATTAAACCATGCATCCATCATCGACGGTTGCCGACTTTCTAAAGCAAAAATTATTCCTTTCAACCACTCTGATATGAATGACTTGCGTGCAAAAGCAAAACAAGCAACAGAATCAGGCATGTACAATAAAGTAATGGTTATCACTGATGGCGTATTCTCGATGGACGGAGATATTGCAAAACTTCCTGAAATCGTAGAAATCGCAAAAGAATTCGACCTAATTACTTATGTAGATGACGCACACGGTTCAGGCGTAACTGGAAAAGGTAAAGGAACAGTGAAGCACTTCGGTTTAGAAAAAGAAATCGATTTCCAAATTGGTACGCTTTCTAAAGCAATCGGAGTAGTAGGCGGATACGTAGCAGGTAAAAAAGATTTAATCGACTGGTTAAAAGTTCGCTCACGTCCGTTTTTATTCTCCACTGCATTACCACCTGGCGATGTAGCAGCAATCACTGCAGCAGTTCAAATAATCATCGATTCTACGGAACTACATGACCAGCTGTGGGAAAACGGAGATTACTTGAAAGCTGGATTATCTAAGCTTGGATTTAATATCGGTGCTTCCGAAACACCAATCACACCATGTATCATTGGTGACGAAAAGCTAACACAAACTTTCTCTAAACGACTATTTGAAGAAGGCGTCTACGCAAAATCCATCGTCTTCCCAACTGTACCAAAAGGCACAGGCCGCGTCCGCAACATGCCAACAGCCGCACATACAAAAGAAATGCTGGATGAGGCATTGGGTATTTATGCGAAGGTTGGTCGGGAGCTTGGAGTAATTTCATAAAAAAATAAGATAAAAAGCAGCCAATATAGGCTGCTTTTTATCTTATTCAATACTTCTCTCCATATGCTCAAATGAATAAAACAGACTAAATTTCTGAATACCTCGAGCCTGATCAATACTCGCATCTGCCTCCTTACGGAAGGAAACGATATCTCCCTGTTCTTTAGCAATAATTGCTTCAATCGCATAGGGCATCCAACCAGTCGGCAAGTTTTCTTTTTGTTTCCTTGCTTCCTCAAAATTTCCCTTTAATACTTCAACATAGGCTATGTAATAAGTACGTAGTGGTTCCTTACTAATTTGTTTCGCTAGTTGTTCTATTTTTGATACGTTATTTTCATAAAATGCAAGATTAGTTTTATACACTTCTTGCATATAGCGACTGTTATGTTTATTTAAAATTGCTTGAATCGATTCGATAATCTTTTCAGGATCACCGGTTTTTATAGCAAGTGGATAGGCAAAAATAGGTTTTCGTTTGTTTTGCTCTAAGTATCGTTCAATCCGCTTTAAATTATTTGATTTATATACGGTGTACATTTGGGGAACGACTAAAATGAGTACATATAATATAAGTGTGCTCAGGTAAATAAACCAAATTGGTAATTCAAGCATAAGCATGACAATTGTAAGCACTAATCCAAGTAGAATAATTAATGTATTATGAAATAATTTCATCATAGACCTCTTTTTTTCTTTTCATTATACCAAATCATAATTAAAATGGATTGTTGTGTTCCACCACCGAACAACGTATAATAAAATAAATCAAAACATTATTAAATCAGCGTTTTTCCAATATAGTATGTTCTCTCCAAAAACACATTTGTTTTCGAAAGGAAGAAAAAGATATGAAAAAGATTATGGTAACCGGTGCTTTAGGACAAATTGGTTCGGAATTAATTACAAAACTACGTAAAGAATATGGTGCTGAAAATGTACTGGCAACGGATATAAGAAATATTTCATCAGGAGTAAAAGAAAGCGGTCCTTTTGAACTTTTAGATGTGACTGATGGAGAGAAAATGCATCAGATTGCCAAAGATTTTGGTGCAGATACGATGATGCATATGGCTGCTCTTTTATCAGCAACTGCGGAAGCTAAGCCTTTACTTGCTTGGAATTTAAATATGGGTGGACTTGTGAATGCACTTGAAGCTTCACGTGAATTAAACATGCAATTTTTCACTCCAAGCTCAATTGGAGCATTTGGGCCATCTACACCTAAAAAGAATACACCACAAGATACGCTTCAACGTCCGACAACTATGTACGGAGTTAACAAGGTTTCTGGTGAACTTCTTTGTGACTATTATTTTCAAAAATTTGGATTAGATACTCGTGGCGTGCGTTTTCCCGGTTTGATTTCCAACGAAACATTACCAGGTGGAGGAACGACGGATTATGCGGTGGATATTTATTACAAAGCTTTAGCGGAAGGGAAGTATACTTCGTACATTGCGGAAGGAACGTATATGGATATGATGTATATGCCAGATGCTCTTCAAGCGATTGTAGACGTAATGGAAGCAGATGCTTCGAAATTGATTCACCGAAATGCATTTAATGTTACAGCAATGAGCTTCGAGCCAGAGCAAATTGCGGCATCCATTAAAAAAGTAATTCCAACATTTACAATGGATTATGAAGTAGACCCAGTTCGCCAAGCAATTGCAAATAGCTGGCCAGATTCGATTGATGCAACTGCTGCTAAAGAAGAGTGGGGCTTCTCTTATAAATATGATCTTGATACAATGACAAAAGATATGCTCGAAAAATTAGCAGCAAAAAATTAACTCGCATAAAAAACAGCTGACACTAGATAAAAGGTGTCAGCTGTTTTATAATATCCGCGACCCTATGTAATCCATAATTTGGAGGAGAATTGAGCCTGACACAGGGTCGCTGGAGGATCGGTAGTACTAAAAAAAAAAAGTATCCATTGATAAAAAAGCGCTGAGCGGACGAAATTATATCTTCGTCTGCTTTTAAAAGAGTAGAACAGGATCTCATCTCTCATTAACCAAACCTTATGAACCTTGTCTCTCAACATTCCAAGAGGGCGACGGACAAACAACCGCAACAAGATTATCGAAAAAAGTGGATTGAGAAGTGACGCAGTCACTTCTCAATCCACAATTCCAAAGGTAATAGTGTAGCCATTGTTTAGTCCAAAGCACTTGGGAAATGGTGAGTACAAGATGGACTTAAGCTTCTTTTAATTAGAATAATAAATGTGCAACTAATGCAATAATCGGAAATGAAATAAGGGTACGCAATAAGAAAATCACAAGCAAATCTTTAAAGTTCACTGGAATTTTCGAACCGAGTAACAATCCACCGACTTCCGACATATAGATCAACTGCGTAACCGACATCGTCGCGATAAAGAAACGAGTCATTTCGGAGTCAATCGATCCACCTAAAATAGAAGGCAAGAACATATCCGCAAATCCAACAACCATCGTTTGAGCAGCTGCTGCAGCTTCCGGAATGCCAAATAACATTAATAACGGCTCAAATGGTTTCCCCAAAATGGCAAAGACCGAAGTATATTGAGCGAGCATTAAAGCAATCGTACCGAATGCTAATACAACAGGAGCCACGCCAATATACATATCAATCACATTCTTTACACCATCAGAAAAGAACTTAGTAACAGAACGATTGCGATCTGCCGTATTCAATGCCTTTTCTAGTCCATGCGTAAATGCATTATAGTTTTCAGGATACTTTTCAGCGTCCAAATCTAATGGACGACCGTCAATATGTGTCTCTGACTTACCTGCAAGTGGATATATTCTTGGCATTATAAAAGCAAGAACAATCCCGCATAATAATACAGTCAAATAATAAGGAATGAAATAATTAGCCAATCCAACTTGCTCTATTACGACAATACAAAAAGTAATAGAAACAACTGAAAAAGTAGAACCAATGATAGCCGCTTCTTTTTTCGTATAATAGCCTTCTTCATATTGTCTACTTGTAAGTAGGACCCCAATCGTTCCATCACCAACCCAAGAAGTCAGTGCATCCACTGCAGAACGTCCAGGAAGTTTGAATAATGGGCGCATAATTTTAACCATCATCGTCCCGAAAAATTCAAGCAACCCGAAGTTTAATAGCAATGGTAATAGCAATCCGGCGAATAAGAAAATAGTAAAAAGGAAAGAAACTAATCCATCTGGACTTAATAACATTCCACCAGTATTCTCATTCCAAACAACCTCAGGTCCAATTTGAAAAATGATTAATACCGCAAATACTGCTCCAACAACTCGTGTAACCGTCCAAAATAACGTCACTTTAAATAGATTGTTAAAAAATGTGTTTTCTTTCGGTTTGAATAAAAATACAACGGAACCACTTGCAGCAATTAGCATGGTTGCAAGTGCTATCCAATGCACGATTGGTTCTAACCAACTTGATAATATACTCCCAAATAACGCTATGGGAATTTTAAAACCATCTGCAGTTGGCAGGGGAATCATAAATAAAATAACACCTGCTATGGATGGTAGCAGGAATAAAATCCAAGTAGATAACGAAAACTTTTTCAAAATAAAAGACCAACTTTCTATAAATGAATATTTATGCGAATGAACGAATTATTCATACATACTAATTCATTTATATTAGAAAGTCTATAGCATTACAGGATGTTCTACTATTCGAAATCTTTGTTGAAATCGTAAGTGTAGAAACGTTCGAAATGTAGCCAGTTTTCCGCTTCTGGCTCTCCATCCGCTAAACGTTTGTCCATTTCCTGTAGCATCCAAGCTGTTTGTGAAATATGTGCTCGCATCGATCCCATTTTTTCATCACGGGAATCTTTAATATTATGAATAATATCCGGCTCACCTAGATCTTCTTTCGAATTGTTCGAAAAGGCAAGAGCATAAATAGTTGGACGATTTTCTTCCGGCATACGACGAATGGCACGAATCATCGCGCGTCCTGTAGCATCGTGATCTGGATGCACGGCATAATTTGGATAGAATGTGATTACTAGAGAAGGATTCGTATCTTCTATTAAGTTCTCCATCATGCCAACCATTTTTTCGTCATCTTCAAATTCAATCGTTTTATCCCTTAGTCCCATCATTCGAAGATCTGTGACACCCATAGATTTGGCGGATGCCAGAAGCTCTTGTTTTCGAACTTGTGGTAGTGTTTCACGAGTTGCAAAAGGAGGATTTCCTAGGTTTCTTCCCATCTCTCCTAAAGTTAAGCATGCATACGTTACAGGTATTCCTTGTTTTATATAAGTTGCAATCGTGCCAGAGACACCAAAAGCCTCATCATCAGGGTGAGGGAATACAACTAATACATGTCGTTCCATTGGTAAAGTCATTTATTTTTCCTCCTTAATAAGTGAATGGTGTTCTACTAATTTCAAGCGCAACCGCTAGTTTTCCGCTTTGATCGTGGCCAGCCATAAGTAGGCGGCCATGCTCGTCTAATTGAAAGTGCGTAATACCTTGCGCATAAACCCACCCATGAGGCAATTTTAAACCAACACGATGTGGTGCTTCCCCAGCCACTTTTCCTAGTTCAAAACGGATTAGTACATTGCGGATAAAAGCACCCGCATTAAACACATTTTCATTAAAATGTGTGGCATAAGCACCATTCGTTGTTTCTAAATGTATATAAACATCTTCGTTTGCAAAATTATTCAAAAGCTCTTGTAATTGTTCCACCTTAACAATTTCCATTTCTAAATCCTCCTAGCATACTGTCTATTATTAGTATAATGAAAAAAAGTTCTTGAAGCGAATGATTGAGATTTTGAGTGCAAACATAAAAACTCGCAAAGTCCGAAATGACTTTGCGAGTAAGTAAGTTATTCATTAAACTATAGTTGTAGTTACATCTGGAGCACCGTATTTTCCTTTTGCCCCGTGTAGAACTGGCCCAACGTATTGATTTAGCTTCCAGCCGTGTGCAATTGCAGCGGAAACGAATTCTTTTGCTTCAAATACTGCATCTGAAACTGTAAATCCATTTGCTAAGTTAGCAGTAACAGCAGCTGCGAACGTACAGCCAGCCCCGTGGTTATAAGTTGTTTCTGTTTTTTCTGTTTCAAGTAACGTATGGGTTTGTCCATCGTAGAATAAATCAACTGCTTTTTCATGCGCTAGTTGTTTTCCACCTTTGATCACAACATTTTTTGCGCCAAGTGCATGAATCTTTTCCGCAGCAGCTTTCATGTCTTCGATTGTTTTCAATATTCCAAGACCTGAAAGTTGTCCAGCTTCAAAAAGATTAGGAGTGACAACTTGTGCACGTGGCAGTAAGTATTTGATCATTGCATCTACAGTACCTGGATTAAGCACTTCATCTTCGCCTTTACAAACCATCACTGGGTCAATTACTACATGACTCACACCTGATTCTTCAATAATAATACCAGCAGTTTCGATAATTTCTTCCGTACTTAACATACCTGTTTTTATCGCATCCACGTTTGTAGACAATGCCGTTTTTGCTTGACGTTTAATCTCCTCAACAGGAAGGGAAAATACATTGTGGCTCCACCCGTTGTCGGGATCCATTGTAGCAACCACCGTTAAAATATTCATACCGTATGTACCGTGTTCTTGGAAAGTTTTTAAATCTGCTTGTATTCCAGCTCCACCAGAAGTATCAGAGCCAGCAATTGTTAATGTTTTTTTAATAGACATCTCAAAAGTCTCCTTTATATTTCCATCATTTAATATAATTCATTGTATCAGATTAAGGCGAATTTTTGAATTATGGAAGCTTTGGGGCAATCCATAATTTGATCAAAACAAATAGTAAAATAATCGCAATGAAAATAGTAATAATGGAACCTATAACAATGCCATTTGCAAATAAAGAAAATGCTATGAATAGAAGAAATGCTATGAATAGAATCGTTCCTAAAGTGAAACAGCCCATACCTAAATTTTTTGCCTTGTCAGGAACTTCATTAGATGTTGTAGCTGCTTTCTCGATCGTCCTCAACTTTTCGCGATAATGTAAATCGGCCATTTGCACATCCCCTTTTTTTCATCGTACCATGTATCGAATAGTTGTTAATAGAGAAACTTTTCGCTACTGTTAACGTAGTAGATTGAAAGGAAAAGAGGGATGACATGAGAAATGACGATAAAATTCGCGAAATGGAAAAATTACTAAAAGAATTAAAAGCACAAAATGAAACAGTCGCTACGATTGCAGAAAGTCCTATTAATAGAGGAATCAGCTTTTGGAAAGTGCGCCGTCTTTTATTTAAACTAGGTTTTAAATCCTTCTTTGCGATTGCACTTATTGTTCTTCTACTGCTAGCAGCCTTACCATTTGCTGCATTTTGGGCAATTAAAGGAAGTACATTTACGGAAAATAAAGGTTCGTTTATTGAGCAAGTACAAGCTTTGAATGAATTATCAACAGCTCAAGCTTTTACAAAAGTAATTATTGAACGACAAGATAATGCATTATTTGGAAAAGAAATCGGTATTGATTTACCAGGAACAAAAAGGCAGTTACTAGTAGTAGTGCCTGGCTCCGTGAGGGCTGGAGTAGATTTTTCAAAAGTGACAGAGTCTGATATAAAAGTGAACGAGAAAAATAAAACAGCGAAACTCACATTACCTAAGGCGCAATTTTTAGGTGGGCCGGAGATTTTATTCGATCAAGTAGAGGTATTTTCTTATGAAGGATTATTTCGTGAAAAAGCGGATATAAAAGAAGCGTATGACCTTGCAGACAATGCCAAAGAAATGATGATCGAAGAAACTACAGGACAAGGGTTATTGCAATTAGCAGAAGTAAACGCAGCGAAATCGGTGAAAGAAATGTTCCAATTAGTGGACTATGATGTACAAGTAGAATTTAAGGAGTGATGCGTAGTGGTTAGTTGGGAAGAGATTCTAGTGGAAGAACGAGAAAAAGCCTATTTTGTGAAGCTAAAATCCTCTCTTGAGAAAGAATATTCAGAACAAACGATTTATCCTGCACAAGCTGATATTGGAAGTGCTTTTCGTGCGACAACTTATAATGAAGTGAAAATAGTGATTCTTGGTCAAGATCCATATCACGGAGAAGGACAAGCGCATGGTATGAGTTTTTCAGTGAAGCCAGGAGTACCTATTCCGCCAAGCTTACGCAATATGTTCAAAGAACTTTCGGATGATATGGGTTGTCCGGGTCCTTCAAGCGGATATTTGGAAAGCTGGGCTAAGCAAGGAGTTTTATTGTTAAATACAGTATTAACTGTTCGTGCAGGGGAGGCTAATTCGCATAAAGGAGCGGGCTGGGAAACGTTTACAGATACAATGATAAAAAAGTTATCGGAACGAGAAAAGCCGCTCATTTTTGTTTTATGGGGGAAACCAGCTCAAGTGAAAAAAAAGTTAATTGATACAAGGAAGCATGTCATTTTAGAAGCACCGCATCCAAGCCCATTGAGTGCATATAGAGGTTTTTTTGGTAGTAAGCCATACTCAAAAATAAATGCACAGCTACAAGCCTGGGGGGAGACGCCAATCGATTTTTGTCTGTAATTATGCTATTATATGGAATGAAAGTGGGGGAGTGCAATGGCTGTGAACTGTTTTAAATGCCGCCACTTTTTTACTACATGGGATGCCAGTAATCCTCGTGGATGTAAGGCTTATGGATTTAAAACGAAAGAGCTCCCATCTGCATTAGTAAATCGTACCTCTGGCATGGAGTGTTTAAAATTCGAACAAAAGCAAGTGGAGGTGCAAAAAAGATGATTTCGAATGAACAAATTTTGAATCAAATAGAAAAACAAATACATAAAGCGAAAATGGAAACGAATGGACAGGCTACGCGAGAGGCATTTGCCGCCATCCGTGCATTATGTGATGTCGTACTAGATTCCACTACATCCGTTAGTCCCATCCAGTCAGCACCAGTTATCTCTGCACAACCAATCACATTAAAAGAAAACGATGCCAACGGAGAATCATTATTTGATTTTTAAACTTTTTCAGTAGCGCTAAAGAAAGCAAAAACCTCTGGGGGATCAATTAGAAATTAAATTGTGCCAATCATAATGCAAAATCCGAGCATAAATAGACTATTAGAAAGTAGGAGACTTTTGTGAAATTTTTTATCATCGCAGGGGCGATTAATGGATTTTTATCTGTAGCACTAGGCGCATTTGGTGCACATGCTTTAAAAGAAAGACTATCTGAAAAGTATTTAGCAGTATGGGAAACGGCTGTTCAATATCAAATGTTTCATGCACTCGCATTAATTGCAATCGGCATTTTGATGAGTAGTAAATTACTAGGTCATGTCACTTCCTTGAATACTGCAGGATATTTAATTTTAGTAGGAATTGTTTTATTCTCAGGAAGCTTGTACGCATTAAGCTTATCGGGCATCAGTGTTTTAGGTGCCATTACCCCAATCGGTGGAGTAGCCTTTCTAGTAGGATGGATCATGCTAATCGTTGCAGCAGCAAAATACGCAAACTAATAATTTGAAGGACCAAATCATAAATGGGTTTGGTCTTTTATTTTGAGGTAAATTACATTCTCTATCAAACTGCCTGTAATTATTATTTATTAACAGTAAGTAACTGGCAGATCGAGACCGATTTGCATAGCAGAGCAACCAATTCAGATGCAAGAGCAACCAAATCACATCTAACCGCAACCAATTCCAGAACAAGCGCAACCATTTCTCAAATAAAGAATTAGCTCTTTGTGAGACATGATAAATGAGTGCTAATCTAGCAAATTTACCTGTAATTATTATCTATTAACAGTAATAATCCGGCAGACCGAGACCAATTCGCATAGAAGAGCAACCAATTCATATGCAGGCGCAACCAATTCGCACCTGACCGAGACCAATTCCGGAGCAAGAACAACCATTTCAAATCATAAAGAGGCTTATCCACTATACCGGATAAGCCTCTTTTCTCATAAGCTATAATTAATTTCTTCATCGAATGTTGCGTAGTCAAAGTAAATCATGAGCATTAAGTATCTTTTGCCGTTGGGATCACTAAGAATAACGTGATCTCGGCCGGCAGCTTCGACATAGCCTGTAATAACTATTGAGTTATGTTCTTTACTGTGTTCGAATGTAAAATAGAATGTACCGAGCTTTCCTTTATTCATTCTCAAAATATTTTCAATATAGGATTCTTCTTGACGTCTAGCAGCGGGTAGTGGAACGCTTGGTGGGGTCATTTGCTGCTGTTGTGGATAGCCTCCGGGGTGCCAATAATATTGAACCATTCATACATCCTTTCTGTAATTAAATGCTAGGGCAATCCTCTTCTGAAGGGGAGTAGAAGCAGTGTGCTTTAAAACGTCCAGTGTTCCATTGGTTATACCACTGAGCAGGGCAATCGCCACCTGGGTCAAAAAACCATAAAGAACGCTCTCCAGGATGAAAACGTTCTCCGTTAATCACACGCCTTGCAAGTTTTCTATCAACCTCCCGTGCACGCTGATAAAAATACGATTTTGTTGTTGCTTCAAATCCACCGGGCTTTTGAAAAACCATGTCTTCCAAATTGCGGACATCTTTGAAGTCTAAGCAGTCAGCACGAACTCGGTTTACTCCAACATTCCCGACCAATAGCATTCCAAGATCGCCTTCACCTTCTGCTTCTGCACGCATTAATCTTGCAAGTAAATCCAACTCCTTCGCCGTAGAACGAACTACTGCCAATGCATCACCTCCTACAATACACTATGCAAAAAGGTGTTACATCATGCCCAAAAGCGAATAAGCCCGTAAAAAAAAGATTGCAAAAAATGCAACCTTTTCTGGAAATTATATATTAAAAAAGTGTTTGCGTTTTTCAACAGCAAGAATTGTACCGATAAAGAATGAGCCGAATTCAGCGTATCTTGCGCTAACTTCGTCAAAACGCATTTCATAAACCAATTTTTTAAACTGAAGTACATCATCTGAGAATAAAGTTACGCCCCATTCGAAATCGTCGAAGCCAACTGAACCCGAGATGATTTGTTTTACTTTACCAGCATATTGGCGGCCAATCATACCGTGGCTACGCATTAAACTTTTACGATCTTCCATTGAAAGCATATACCAGTTATCTTCGCCATTGCGACGTTTGTCCATTGGGTAGAAGCAAATGTATTGGGAACGTTGAAGCTCTGGATATAAACGAGCACGAACATGTGGGTTTTGGTATGGATCTTCGTTTGATTCACCTGCTAAGTAGTTAGATAACTCAACTACAGAAACATAAGAATATGCAGGGATTGTAAAATCGGCAATCGTTAATTTGTTGAATTTCGCTTCTATTTCTTGAAGCTCGTCTATTGTTGGACGCAATGTCATTAACATAAAGTCGGCTTTTTGACCAACAATTGCATAAAAAGCATGAGCGCCTGTTTTTGCATCATCTGCCAGTTGTAATTCATCTAAAAATGCGACAAATTCATCTGTTGCTTGTTTACGAAGTTCTGGATCAATCTGTTTCCATGATGTCCAATCCATTTGGCGAAAATCATGTAAAACGTACCAACCATCTAGTGTAATTGCTGCTTCATTCATTGAGTAAGACACTCCTTTTATTTAAAGATTTCGCCTTTTAAGTGTATCATACAAGCCCCAATATTTCCCGCTTGGCATGTATTTGCACATGACAATCTGTGACAAACTCGTGTATGCTTGAACTAGCAAAAACTTCAATAGGAGGAGCAAACTTGGCTGATTTATTTCACGAAATAAAGCACAAATTAAGTGGAGCCAATATATCCATTGTATTACCTGAAGGAACAGATGAACGAGTCTTAGATGCAGCTGAAAAATTGCAAGCGGAGGGGATCATTCAACCTATCGTAATAAGTTCTTCCGAAAATCTTCCAAAAAGTTTGACTGTCATTGATCCCAAAACGTACGAAGGGATGGATGACCTCGTCTCCGCATTCGTAGAACGGCGTAAAGGAAAAGTCACAGAAATAGAAGCAAGAGCGCTGCTTTTGAAAGACGTCAATTATTTCGCAACGATGCTTGTCTATACAGGCAGAGCAAGTGGTTTAGTAAGTGGAGCAGCGCATACAACGGCGGAAACGGTAAGACCTGCACTTCAAATCATCAAAACAAAACCCGGTATCACCAAAACAAGCGGCGCATTTATTATGGTTAAAGATGAACTTCGTTATATTTTTGCTGATTGTGCAATTACAATCGCTCCTACAAGTGAAGACTTAGCAGAAATTGCAGTGGAAAGTGCGAAAACCGCTACTGCCTTTGGAATAAAACCAAAAGTCGCTATGTTATCCTTCTCTACAAAAGGTTCCGCTCAGTCAGAAGAAACGGAAAAAGTAGTGAAAGCAACTAAATTAGCAAAAGAGTTGGCACCATATATAGCAATAGAAGGGGAATTGCAATTTGATGCAAGCATTGTTCCAACAATTGCAGTAAAAAAAGCACCAGGAGCAGATGTGCAAGGCGATGCAAATGTCTTTGTATTTCCCTCTCTAGAAGCGGGGAATATCGGATATAAAATTGCAGAGCGTCTAGGTGGGTTCGAAGCAATCGGACCCATTTTACAGGGATTAAATGCACCAATCAATGATTTGTCACGTGGCTGTTCAGTAGAGGATGTATACAAACTAGTTTATATTACTGCAGCGCAAGCGTTAGAATAGGGAGTTAAGAAAATGTCTCAAATAGAAACATTATTACAGCAAGAAAATTGGCGATTTTGGGATCAATCACTTAGCGGAAAAAACCGTTCCGCATTAGAATCATTCGCCTCAGATGATTTACTCTGCCATTTAGTTGGACAAGGGAAATCTCCTGCAACGATTCGAACTTGGGTACACACAAATACAGTTGTTTTGGGAATACAAGATCACAGACTGCCGTTTGTAGAAGACGCACAGGATTTCATACGCACCCAAGGGTTTGCCCCTATCGTTCGTAATTCAGGAGGTCTAGCGGTTGTATTAGATGATGGGGTGCTTAATGTTTCGATTATTCTTTCTGAAAACAAGCAGTCCATTGATATTTCTACTGGGTATGAAGTAATGCTAGAATTTGTTAAGCTATTATTTCCAGAAGCAGAAGGGAAAATAGAAGCTTTTGAAATTGTCGGATCATATTGCCCAGGTTCATATGATTTAAGTATTGGTGGGAAGAAGTTTGCTGGGATTTCGCAACGTAGACTTCGACAAGGGATTGCCGTCCAAGTGTATTTATGTGTAGAGGGTAGTGGAAGTGAGCGAGCAGATTTGATACGCCAATTTTATGAAATTGGTGTACAGGGTGAAGAAACAAAATTTAGTTATCCAGTAATCCATCCAGAAGTGATGGCCTCTTTGAATGAATTGCTAGACACAAATTGTACAGTTGAAGATATTGTCATACGCATCCAACAAGTATTGCAACATCTGTCTACTAATGTAGTATCCCAATCTGTTACACAAGATGAAATGGAACTCTACCAATTTTATATGCAACGAGTAGTGGATAGAAACAAAAAAATGCTAACAAAATAAGAAAAACCACCAATCCATTAAACGGTTGGTGGTTCTTTTGATACTAGATTCCCGTTTTTTTCCATCTGAAAAATTGGGACAGTTGGAACTTCTTCATCATTTAAAGTAACTAGTCTTCTTGCGCGGTTCATAATTTGAACGAATTGCTCGTAATCTTGTTTAATTGCAGCGTTTTCTTTTTCTAGTTTTGCAAGTTCACTTTCTAATTTTCGAATTTTTTCGTTTGAAATAGTTGCTAAATGGCGATACCTTGATATGTCTGAATCGCTATGCTGTAATCGAACGAGATAGGCGATAATAATATCAATCGATAGGGCAGAAACCGGGATAGAGGCTGTACGTTCACCACTTTCTGCTGGTTTTGCTAAATAGATACCATTTCCTCTTCGTCTATAATCTTTCCCTAAAATACGAAGCTTTTCTTTTCGTTCTTTTTTCGCTTCTTTTAACTCTGATTCGTATTGATGGCGAACGACAGCATTCCAGCGAAATCCACATGCGGCAGCTGTTCGATTTAATTCATCTCCAGCTTCTTCAAATGCATTTAACTGCGTGCTTCCTTCGCGGACGTGTCTTAGTACCATTTCTGCTAGCATTTCATCATTTTCATCCATCCAAGCATCTTGTCTTATTTTTACCATGTTTGTCCTCCTACCATGTTCATAGTTTCGTTGTTCTATTAACATAATGGACAACTTA
This sequence comes from Psychrobacillus sp. L3, assembly GCF_042945595.1. Lineage (GTDB taxonomy): Bacteria > Bacillota > Bacilli > Bacillales_A > Planococcaceae > Psychrobacillus. The sequence continues at coordinate 636,780 of NZ_CP168493.1, forward strand.
ACGTTCTTTTATTCACGTAAAATACACTTGATAGCAATATAAGCTTTAAGATACAATGACCTGTAGACTATCACTATTTATAGAAAGGGTTGTGGGCAAATGGCAAACCATTTTAGAGTTTGCGATGAGTGTCAGGCCGTTAATTTAAAATCATTAATTCCAAAGCTAAAGGCGATAGATCCAGAAGCAGAAATTGAAATAAAAGAATGTCAATCTTACTGTGGTCCAGGCCGAAAAAAAACGTTCGCATTTATAAATAATCGTCCAGTAGCTGCTTTATCGGAAGACGAATTAATGGAAAAAGTACGCGCCAAATTAGAAGTGTAGCAAGCCCGTTTAGTTGAGATACCATTTTCTCTGCGACTAACAAGACATTGTAATCAGAACTTTTGCCGCCTTTCAAAGAGCGGTTTTTTTCTTTATAATAGAATAAATAATACCCAGTTTCAGTACCTACCAATCGAGTTTAAATGTTGGTGCTTACACTATAAATTATGGAGGTGGCTAAATGAGCTATGCAACGCAAAAGCTTGCAGAAGAAAAAGTGTTTAAAGACCCAGTTCATCGATATATTCATGTTCGTGATCAAGTAATTTGGGATGTTATCGGCGCAAAGGAATTTCAACGGCTTCGTCGGATTAAACAGTTAGGAACTACGTATCTCGTTTTTCATGGTGCAGAACATAGCCGTTTCAATCACTCTCTTGGAGTATATGAAATTGTCCGTCGAATAGTAGATGATAGTTTTAGTGGACGTCCTGAATGGGATGCTTCTGAGAGATTAGTAGTATTATGTGCGGCACTTCTGCATGATTTAGGGCATGGACCGTTTTCGCATGCGTTTGAAAATGTGTTTGGATTAGACCATGAAAAGTTTACCGGTGCTATATTGCTTGGGGATACCGAAGTAAATGAAATATTAAAAAGAGTAAGCTTAGATTTCCCTCAAAAAGTAGCGGATGTTATTGCAAAAACTTACTCAAATAAGCAGGTTGTCAGCTTAATTTCCAGTCAAATAGACGCGGATCGGATGGATTATTTACAGCGCGATGCTTATTTTACAGGTGTTAGCTATGGTCATTTTGATATGGAACGAATTTTGCGTGTTATGCGTCCTCGTGAAGATCAAGTTGTTATTAAATCAAGCGGTATGCATGCCGTTGAAGACTACATTATGAGTAGATATCAAATGTACTGGCAAGTATATTTTCATCCAGTTTCTCGAAGTGCAGAAGTAATATTAACGAAAATTTTACATCGTGCAAAAGCTTTAAGTGAAAAGGGGTATGATTTCAAGCAACAACCTACTCATTTTAAATCTTTTTTTGATGAAACTTTTTCATTAAAAGACTATCTCGCATTAGATGAAGGGGTATTAATGACTTATTTCCAACTCTGGATGATGGAAGAAGATCCAATTTTAGCTGATTTATGTGATCGATTTGTCAATCGTAAACTCTTTCAATATATTGAATTTGATTTAGCGAAGGATTATATGAAGATGAAAGAGTTAGAGTTATTATTTAAAAAAGCGGGTATAGACCCTGAATACTATTTGGTTTTTGATTCGTCTTCCGATTTGCCTTATGACTTTTATCGCCAAGGGGAAGAAGGAGAGAGAATCCCCATCCATTTGCTCATGTCTTCAGGAGAGATTCGAGAGCTTTCACGTGAATCAGAAATAGTAGAAGCAATTTCGGGGAAACGACGAACCGATCATAAGTTGTACTTTCCAGAAGATTTCTTAACAGAAGATGGCAAGAAAAAAGCATTGAAAAAACAAATCTTAGAGTTGTTAAAGTAAAGGTGGGTTCGAATTGCTAGAAGAACATGCAAAAGTAGTACAATTTATCGGAGTAGCGGATGGAATAACTGGACGAAAGAAACTACAAAAAATGATTTATATTGCAAAAAAACTACAGTACCCATATAAAGAAAAATATGAGTTTCATGTGTACGGACCTTACTCAGAAGAGTTAACTTTACGGGTGGAAGAGCTGTGTAACATGGGCTTTTTACAAGAAGAAAGACAAGACAAAGGTTCCTACGTTCAATACAAATACCAAATGACGGATGCCGGGGAGCATTTTACGCAAATGGCTCAAGTGGAAGAGGCAGGCCCAGCTTTACTTTCTTGCATTACCCAAATGAAAGCAAAAAGTTCTAGATTCCTTGAACTTGTATCGACATTACTTTACTTCGACCAGATGCCAAAAGAGGAACAAATCGAAAAGCTTCACGTTGTAAAAGGAAAACTAAGTTTTACAGAAGATGAAATTGAAGAAGCATTTTCATTTGTCATGAATTTAATGAATGAGCGAGCTATCCTATAGGGATGGCTTTTCATATTATTTTTTGTTGCACTGCTTTATTAAAAGCTGAATTGCTATATCTCAGATGAAGTTAACTCTTTATATAGAGAAATGGTTGCTTTCACGATAAAACTGGTTGCTCTATGACAGTTTTTAACAAAAAAAAAAACGAACCCCAAATAAAAAAGGAGTTCGAGTCTGATTACTTATCACTAAACCGTTGTCCACCGACTGCATAATGGTTTTTTGACATCTCTTCAATAAACACGACTACATTTTCTGCCGGTGCATTTACTGTTTCAACTACAGCAGTTGTCACTTTCTCAACTAGGGCTTTTTTTTGCTCTTCGGTACGACCTTCGAGCATTTTTACTGTTACATATGGCATATCATTTCCTCCTTCAGTGAAATTTTCTGTATACTAGATATCATAACAGAACGGAGGGAACATTCGAATGGGTAATGAAGAAAAACCAAAACAAAAAATAGGCTTCACTATTATAAAAAATGATCCGACAGACGGACATAAAGGATTTGGAATTGGTTCTCTTTCCTTAGAGAACGTATCACCAGTTATTGTCGATGTAGAAGAAGGCGTTGCAAGAGTAGAGATTGGCGCGATGCATGCGAGAAGTGATACCGAACGAGGGATTAAATTTACGACCAATAGAGAAGATTCAGAAGGTGGAAAACCATACTGGCTTGTTTGGGTGACAATTGACCAAAAATCAGATGGTGCCTATTATGCTGGGGTGACGGCTTGCGAAATGGTTGTCAATCGCGAAAAACGTAGAGGCTATAAAATTCTCGCAGATCATGTAAATCGCATGGATAAATCAATGAAACGACACATTCTTGTAGACTTTATGGATGATCGTTCTAAGGATATTCTAAGTGACTTTCTGCAGACGCATAATAAAGAAATGTGGGATCGAAGCGAAGAAAAACTACACCATGATTTAACAATCTAATACTTATCAATAGCCAACCAAGAAGTCAAAAATGTTTAGAATGGTTTTAATAGGTTGAATAAATGAAGAAAAAAAAGTACAATCTAATTAAAGCTTACTTTACAGTAATGCTAGGACACTTAGTGGAAGTAATTATGTATGGTCCTGTGAAATTTGTGACAACCCAATCCGAAACTTACAAGCTTTCTGTAAATACTTTCACTAGGAAAAAGCTTTCTATTACCTAATTTAGGTAGTAGAAAGCTTTTTATTTTGTAGCAAAAATTTAAAATTGATTTAGTCTCTGGTAGCCACGAGTTGATCTCGCCTAACCTGAAACTGGTCTCGAAGTGCCATTTACTGTCTAAAGCCAGCATACTTTTTGTACATTTTACCTAATTTAATTGCGAATTCTTAAATCGGTTCCTGGTTTTATTCTCCAAAAAGGGAGAATGGAAAAATGGACCATGGATGGTCATCCTCTTTGCTTTCTTCAAATGTTTGTGGTTTTAATTTTGGATCGGTACATAGTTTTGTTGGAATATCTTTTTCTTTCAAATAGATGAGTCGTTGTTTCTTACAAGCGGAAGTCGCAATTCCACCGGTTTCAATGTCAACAATGACTCCACGTATCCCAGGTGGAGAAATAAATGGTTCTACTAGTAATCCTTGATGGGCCTTTTCCATAAATTCAATCCAAACCTGCTTTGTTACTTGTTTTGCTTCGGCGTCACTCACTTGTTTTCCTTGGTCATAGCCATTCCAGACACCTGCAGTTAGTTGTGGAGAGAATCCGATTATATATTGATCGGTATTAGTTGTTCCAGATTTCGCTGCATATGGTCGTGTTTGCTTGGAACGAATACTATTTCCTGTTGCTGGAGAATAATCATTAAAAGTCGGGTCAAACATTCCAGTGAGTAAATGCGATAACATAAATGCATCTTGCTCCAACAATACTTTCTTTTCTTTCGGTTTTTCATTTTCCACATCGTAAATTATTTTGCCTTTATTATTAGTAATTTTTGTTATATAGGTTGGTTCTTTTTGGATTCCTTTATCAGAAATCGTGTTATATGCTTTCGTCATATCAAAAAGGGAGACTTCAGATGTTCCAAGTGCAGTTGCTGGAGTATTCTTAATTTCCATATCAATATTAAATCGCTTAATCAGTTGTTGGAATGGTTTATAACCAATTTGTTCAAACGTTTTTACTGCATAAATATTATCAGAAATAGCAATTGCCTGCGCCAGTGAAATTGGGTGCTCTGCGAATTCGCCATTTACATTTTTCGGTTCATATTCACGTCGGCCATTATCATAAGTGAAAACAGTTCTTTCGCTATTCATATACGTTAACGGGGAAAAACCATTTTCGAGTGCAGCGGCATATAATAAGGGCTTAATCGTGGAGCCAGGCTGTCGCTTTGCTTGCGTAACTCGGTTAAACGGACTTTCTGCAAAATTGCGTCCACCAACCATTGCCGTAACATAGCCAGTTTTCGGTTCCATGCTAATAAACCCAATTTGCAACTCACCTTCTGGCATCCACTTTTCAATTACTTCTTCTGCAACTTGTTGATGTTGTTTATTTAATGTCGTTTCAATCATCCACCCACCTTCCTCGATGCGTTGACCTTTTCTCTTTACAATTTCGCTCGCTTCTTTCCAAACTTCCTCTAAAAAGTAAGGCGCAGTTTTCTTCGTTACAACAGAATCTTCCGCTTTCAATACAAATTTTTCTTCTTTCGCCCGTTCACGTTGCGCTGTTGTTACAAATTGTTGATCTTCCATAAGTTTCAAAATTAGTTGTTGTCTGTCTACTGCTTTCTTTTCGTTTACCAAAGGAGAATAATGCGAAGGTCCTTTTGGAATAGCCATTAATAAAGCGGACTCTGATAGTGTTATATTTTTTGCGCTTTTTCCAAAATAAAACCTACTTGCGGCTTCTACACCGTACATTCCGTGACCAAAGTAGACCGTATTTAAATAACCTTCTAATAGATCTTCTTTTTCGTAAAAAATTTCTAACCGGTACGCAAATAATGCCTCGTTTATTTTCCGATTCCATGATTTTTCATGTGTTAAGAATAAATTTCGTGCGTATTGTTGCGTAATAGTGCTTGCCCCTTCCACTTTTTTACCTGCTTTTACATCCTTCAAAAGAGCAGAAGCAATTCGGGAATAATCAAATCCGTGATGCTTATAAAAGTCCTTGTCTTCCACTGCAATTGCGGCTTGAGATAGGAAAGGGGACATCTCATCCAATGAAACCCAGTAACGTCTTTGTTCTTCAAATCGATCACCAATTACATTTCCTTGATTATCTAAAAAGACAGAGGAAATAGGGACTTGAATAATAGGTGCACCAACGATTTGCGCATAAATACGAAGGGTTACAAATGCACCGGACAATGCACAAATAGCAGCAATACTAAGTAGAAAAAACCTTTTCATGCGTTTTGATCGTTTGACTTTTTTCCGATGTTGCACACGACGCATAAAAATCTACCCCGTTCTTTTTGATGTTTTCATTAGTATGAGAACAATAGATTCAAATTAAACAGAAGAAGAAAAAAGTATTGCACTTTTGTCAAAAACCTCTATACTTTCTTTGTATTTAATTTTTTAAAAAAAGTACACATAAAATATATAGTTAGAGGAGATAGATACATGGCTGGATTTTGGTTTACAGAAAAGCAAACTGAGAACTTTGGCATCACAATGAAGGTGAAACGGACACTTCATACAGAGCAAACGGACTTTCAACTACTAGAAATGGCAGAAACAGAAGAGTGGGGGAATATGCTATTTTTAGACGGCATGGTAATGACTTCACAAAGAGATGAGTTTGTGTACCACGAAATGGTTGCACATGTTCCTTTATTTACACATCCTAATCCAGAAAATGTATTAGTCGTTGGAGGCGGGGATGGTGGAGTAATCCGTGAAATTATGAAGCATCCTAAAGTGAAAAAAGCAACACTTGTTGATATAGATGGAAAAGTGATTGAGTATTCGAAAGTATATTTACCAGAAATCGCTTGTGAATTAGAAAACCCACGTGTAGACGTTCAAGTTGGCGATGGCTTCATGCATATCGCTGAGTCAGAAAACGAATACGATGTAATTATGGTAGATTCTACAGAACCAGTCGGACCTGCAGTGAATTTATTTACAAAAGGTTTCTACGCAGGAATCTCTAAAGCGCTTAAAGAAGATGGACTATTCGTAGCACAATCGGATAACCCATGGTTCAAAGCAGACTTAATCAGACAAGTACAAAAAGACGTAAAAGAAATTTTCCCAATTACAAATATGTATTTGGCTAATATTCCAACGTACCCAAGTGGACTTTGGTGCTTCACAATTGGTTCGAAAAAATACGATCCACTTCAAGTACCAGAAGAGCAATTCTTTGATATTGAAACAAAATATTATACAAAAGAGCTACACAAAGCGGCATTCGTTTTACCGAAATTTGTGAAAGATCTTGCAGGAGAATAAGCATATGAGATTTGATGAAGCTTATTCAGGAAATGTATTTATTAAAAGCAAGCAAAATTACCAAGAAGCGCAGGCAGTCATTTACGGCATGCCAATGGACTGGACGGTAAGCTATCGTCCAGGTTCACGTTTTGGCCCGCAACGTATTCGTGAAGTATCGATTGGTTTAGAGGAATATAGCCCGTATTTAGATCGCGAGCTAGATGATGTGAATTATTTTGATGCTGGTGACATTCCACTTCCATTCGGAAATGCAGCGAAAAGTTTAGATCTAATTGCAGATTTTATTCGCCAGTTAATGCAAGATGGGAAAATTCCTGTTGGAATGGGCGGCGAGCATTTAGTATCATGGCCAGTTATGAAAACAGTTGCAGACACCCACAACGACCTTGCGATTATTCATATGGATGCACATACGGATTTGCGCGTGGAATATGAAGGAGAACCGCTTTCTCACTCCACACCAATTCGCAAAATTGCAGAATACATCGGTCCAAAAAATGTGTACTCATTCGGAATTCGTTCGGGAATGAAAGAAGAATTTGACTGGGCAAAAGAAAATGGCATGCAAATTGCCAAATTCGAAGTATTGGAACCTTTGAAAGAAGTACTTCCAACGCTTGCAGGTCGACCTGTTTATGTCACAATTGACATCGATGTCTTAGACCCTGCACACGCACCTGGAACAGGAACAGTAGACTGCGGCGGAATCACGAGCCGTGAGCTACTAGCTTCTATCCACGCAATCGCAAATTCAGGAGTAAACGTAGTTGGCTTTGACTTAGTAGAAGTTGCGCCAATATACGATTCGTCTGAACAAACAGCCAATACAGCGTCGAAGTTGCTACGCGAAATGATCTTAGGCTGGATAAAATAGAAAGCTATCTACTGTTACTGCGACGAGCCTGCGCAGGAGCAAACAGCAAACACCGCTAGTAAACTACTACGTGAAATGATTTTAGGTTTTGTGAAATAGAAAGCGTAGACTGCTATTTATCGGTAAATAACTACATTAAATAGCAAGATAGAAAACGTGATGTCCTTTTTCTAGGGCATCACGTTTTTTGGTCTCCCTTTATGAAAACTGGTTGCGGTTATGAGCGGAATGGTCTCGGCAAGGGATGAATTAGTCTCGCCTAGTGCTGAATTGGTTTCGAAGTACCGAAAACTAGAAATTATAAAGTCATGTTTGTTTAATATGCATCACTTTATTTCTTCCGGAAGATTTTGCAATATAAAGTGCTTCATCTGCAAGTTTATACAATTCCATAATTGCATGTCCGTTTTCTGGGTAAGAACTAACTCCAACTGAAATAGTAATAGTTAACTGCTCGCCGGTGGAAACTTGAAAAGGTCTTCTCTCAATTGCTTGTCTAATCGTTTCTGCTATTTCGATACTTTTATCTGCAGCGATATTTGAGAGAAGGACTGAAAATTCTTCCCCTCCATTCCGAGATACGATCCCGCCCTGAGAATTAGTGGAATCTTTTATTCGAAATGCTAACTCTTTTAATACTTCATCGCCAATTGGATGTCCATAAGTGTCATTCACTATTTTGAAATGATCAATATCTAGTAAAATAAGTGAAAAACTATCATTCGTCTTTAATAGATTTTGTGCATATTCCTGAAACTTACGATTATTATATAATCCTGTCAGATAATCCGTTTCGGACATCTCTTCTATTTGGTGAATTTTATTGAAAAGATTACTTAGCTGCTTCAAAACCACAAAAACGATTGAAAAAGAAACGATGGAATACAGTATAAAACCAAGGATTGTTATAATGCTAGAAAAAGACCAGTGATGTAAATAGAATATAACAATAGAAGTTTGAATAATAGTATAGGTAAAGTAATAGGGAGCATTATGAAACGACATCGGTTTTTTCCAAATACTTATTCCTATGACAAGACCAACGATAAGAGTGTTTCCTCCAGTGATAAGCGTATTAGTTGAATAACCATACAAAAGTATGCGAAATAATCCAATAATTATTGCACTAATAATCGTAGCAAAGGGCCCGCCAAGGACTCCAGACAAGACAATAACAGCCATTCTGCCATCGACTATAACGTGTTCTGAAATGGAAACTGATTTTAATATTAATAGACATCCAGTTAGCCCGGTAAATATTCCAAGTAGAAATGGGTGATATTTTGTAGATGGAATGAAAAGATTTACCTTGTTTTGAAAAGGAATATACGTAAGAATTGCAAAAGTAAATAATATACAAAAGTTAACAATGAAATCTAATAACATTATCTTCACCCTCTCTATCAATTCTTGCGTATATTATAACTCCACTTCAAAAAATAGTGTATTCATTTTTGATTAGTTGTCATTGCCTAGCTTTTAGCCTTATAATAAAAAGGTTATAGTAAAAAATGTTCTGAAGGATGAAGATAATGTCTCAACCAATTAAAAAGCGAGTAAATATTCGCTTATTATCAACGATTCGTCATCCTGATGTCGAAAAAGAAACGTTCGATATTCAAACGACTGGGGAACTAATTTTTAAAGGGAATCAACCTTATCTAGTTTACGAAGAAGTGCAATATGAAAAAGTTGTTCGAACAACCGTGAAACTAGGTGGAAAAACGGCTTTAATCATGCGAAGTGGTGGAGTCAAAATGCGGTTGCCATTTGAAAACGGGGAGCTTCAAAAAGGAAGCTACGATACAGTTTATGGCACAATGATGATCATAACAGATACGAAGCACTTGCATTTTGAAGATGGGCAGTTCCAAGTGGAATATGAGCTATTAATAAATGATGAAGTTGCAGGTACATATACATTAGAACTAATTTATACGGAGGCGAATTAAATGAACGCAGTAGAAAAAGTACAACTGTCCATTAAAACGGCGTTGAAGGAAGCGATTATGAAAGCGGAACTTGTAGAAGCGGAGCAAATTCCTGCTATCCATTTAGAAACACCAAAAGACAAGGCTAATGGGGATTATGCAACGAATATTGCGATGCAATTAACAAAGCTAGCAAAAAAAAATCCTCGCCAAGTTGCAGAAGCAATTGTGGAAAGTCTAGACATGACGGGAACAATGATGGAGAAAATCGACATTGCAGGTCCTGGATTTATGAATATTACTGTGCGAAAAGATTACTTACAAGAAGTAGTGAAAGCTGTCTTAACAGAAAACGAAAAATATGGACGTACTACTTCAGGTGCGGGAGAAAAAGTGCAAGTCGAGTTCGTTTCAGCAAATCCAACTGGTGACTTACATTTAGGGCATGCTCGTGGTGCATCAGTAGGGGATTCCTTATGTAATGTATTAGATTTCGCTGGATATAATGTAGCTCGTGAATACTATATTAATGACGCTGGAAATCAAATCCATAATCTAGCTGTTTCTATTGAAGCGCGCTATTTTGAAGCTTTAGATTTGGAAAAAGAAATGCCAGAAGACGGGTATCGCGGTCAAGATATTATTGATATTGCTGCAGCACTTGTGAAAGAACATGGCGACAAGTTTGTATCTATGTCGGACGAAGATCGTTATAAAGCATTCCGTGCACACGGTTTAAAAGTAGAGCTTGCTAAATTACAAAAAGACTTAGCAGATTTCCGTGTAGGTTTTGATAATTGGTTCTCTGAAACATCTTTATATCAAGGTGGAAAAATTGACGTTGCACTAGATAAATTAAAAGCGAATGGTCATATATTTGAAGAAGAGGGAGCAACATGGTTCCGTTCTACTACTTTTGGCGATGACAAAGACCGTGTATTAATTAAAAGCGATGGTTCATTCACGTATTTATTGCCAGACATTGCATACCATGAAGATAAACTAGTGCGTGGCTTCGACCAACTGATCAACATTTGGGGAGCAGACCACCACGGCTATATTCCACGTATGAAAGCGGCAATTGAAGCACTTGGATATGGACGCGAAAAGTTGGAAGTATCTGTGATTCAAATGGTGCAATTATATAAAGACGGCGAAAAAATGAAGATGAGTAAGCGTACAGGGAAAGCTGTTACGATGCGTGAATTAGTAGAAGAAGTTGGACTAGATGCGGTTCGTTATTTCTTCGGCATGCGTTCAGGTGATTCGCATATGGATTTCGATTTAGACTTAGCTGTTTCTCAATCAAATGAAAACCCAGTATATTACGCACAATATGCACATGCACGTATTTGCTCGATTTTACGTTCAGCAGAAACGCAAGGACTTAAGGCATCTACCGATTCACTTGAATTATTACAAAGCGAAAAAGAATTAGACTTATTGAAAAAAATCGGTGACTTCCCACAAGTGGTAACGGACGCTGCAAAACTTCGTGCACCTCACCGTGTTGCAACATATATCCAAGAACTTGCAGCAACATTCCACAGTTTCTACAATGCAGATAAAGTACTGAATGCGGAGAACGTTCCTCAATCAGAAGCACGACTTGCCCTTGTAACATCCGCACGCCAAACGATTGCGAACGCACTTCGTTTAATTGGTGTAGCTGCTCCGGAAAAAATGTAATTCCGATCACTTCGACCTCGGTCGGAGTGTTTTTTTTTGCGAATTAAGGGTGAATCGGTCGAATAGCTCGATGAATCGGTCGAATATCTCTATTAATCGGTCGAATAATGAATATAATCGGTCGAATACAATAAATAAGAGACAGAATCGAAAAAATCTCTGTCGACAGCAATCCTATTTAAGGTATAATGAAATCGATGCATCAAGAATATTTGGAACATAAAGGTGCTTGCTAGTTTACTAGCGAGTTAAAAGGGAAGCTGGTTCAAACCCAGCGCGGTCCCGCCACTGTATGTGATAGAACTCTATCACGAGTCAGAAAACCTGCCTTTATGCGTTTACACTTTTGTACCTACGAGGATAGGTTCGTGTAAGTCAGCTTGTTATATACATAACCTAGCAGATTTATACCTATTTTATCTCTCGTTCAATGGACGAGGGATTTTTATTTGCACAAAAATGGAGGAATGACAGATGAAGAAGATGTGGCAATTATGGATAGCATCCGCATTAGCAGTATTATTGCTAGTAGGATGTGGGCAAAAAGAAGAAACACCTGTAAAAAATAATGACAATGCACAACAAGAAACAGCAGTAGAAAAAGCGGAATTTCCACTTACAATAACAGATGCAGTTGGCAATGATATTACATTAGAAAAAGCGCCAAAAACAATCGTTTCGATGATGCCAAGCAATACAGAAATCTTATTTGCACTTGGATTAAATGATGAAATCGTTGGGGTAAACGACTATGATGACTACCCTGCAGAAGCGCTTGAAAAAGAGAAAATTGGCGGTATGGAATTCAATGTGGAAAAAATTATATCGATGAATCCAGACATCGTATTTGCACATGAGTCTATGTTAGGCATGGGCGAGGCGGGATTACAACAACTTCGTGATGCAGGTGTGAAAGTATTTGTAGTGAAAAATGCTGCAGATTTCAATGAAACATATACAACAATTGAGGAGATTGGCCGTGCAACTGGGAAATTAACAGAAGCACAAAAAATTGTCGATGATATGAAAGCGAAAGTAGCAGATGTAACGGCAAAAGTAGCAAAAGTAGAAAAGAAGAAAACAGTATTCATCGAAACATCAGATGTTCCGGAAATTTACACACCTGGTAAAGGAACTTTCATGCAAGAAATTTTAAATATGTTGAATGCAGAAAATATTGCAGCAGACCAAGAAGGCTGGTTCAAAATCGAGTCGGAAGAAATTGTTAGCCGTAATCCAGATGTTATACTTGTCATGTATAGCTATGTGGATGGAATTGTAGAAAGTGTTAAATCTCGTCCTGGATTTGATACGATTAATGCAGTGAAAAATAATGAAGTCGTGCAAGTGGATGAAAATATAACTAGCCGTACAGGTCCACGTCTTGCAGATGGATTAGAAGAAGTAGCGAAAGCAATCTATCCAGAGGCTTTTAGTGAGTAAAGCCATGATCGGCTACATCTTGTCCATTGCTGCTTTAGTAGTAGCAATTTGGCTAGGTGTATCGGTCGGATCCGTAAAGGTACCGATCAGCACATTATGGGATACGGGAGCAGACGAAATTGCGACGAATATAGTTTGGAAAATTCGCATGCCTCGAGTTGTACTTGCAGGGCTAGTTGGTGCATCACTAGCCATTGCAGGTGCTGCTTTTCAAGCGTTATTTAAAAATCCGCTTGCCGATCCTTATACGTTAGGAGTGTCGTCTGGTGCCTCAGTAGGCGCCGTGGCTACGCTCTTTTTCGGTATTTCGGTGCCTTTTTTAGGAATGTATACGTTACCAGTTTTTAGTATGATAGGTGCATTAGTTACGATGCTACTCGTTATGTCATTTGCCAAACTCGTTGATCGTTCCATGAAAATGGAGACGATCATTTTAACGGGAATCATTTTTAGTTCTTTTCTGGGCTCTGTCATTTCTCTAATGATTGCACTAACAGGAGAAGAGTTACGCCAAATAATTGGCTGGCTTCTAGGGAGTGTGTCGATGCGAGGCTGGAGTTTTGTGCAAATGGCATTACCATTTATGATTATTGGCGCACTTTTATTAGGCTTGAATACAAGAGAGTTAAATGCCATGCTATTTGGGGAAGAACGTGCAAAACATTTAGGGGTTAACGTCAAACGACGAAAAATGATGCTATTAATCGGCGGCTCTATGCTAACGGGAACCGCAGTTGCAGTATCTGGCACAATTGGATTTGTAGGACTTGTTGTGCCGCATATGACAAGACTTTTATTTGGTTCCGATAACCGACATGTATTGCCACTAAGTTTTATCAATGGAGCGGCACTCCTCATCGTATGTGATTTAGTATCACGAACGATTATTTCCCCAACGGAATTGCCAATTGGTGTTATAACGGCATTTATTGGGGCACCTGTTTTTGCATTTATTTTCTTTAGACAACGGAAGAAAGGAGGCATTTAATTTGTTGAAAATAGAAGGATTATCAGGTGGGTACGAGCACAGGTTAATTGTAAAAGATGTCTCCTTTGAAGTAGGAAAAGGAGAAATGCTTGGAATTCTTGGCCCAAACGGAAGCGGGAAATCCACGTTATTAAAGGTGATGAGCGGAATTTTGCCGATGGAGTCAGGAAAAGTCTCCATTGAGGGGAAATCTCTCCAAACCTATTCACCGAAAGAGCTAGCTAAAAAAATGGCGGTGCTGCCACAATTACATAGTCATGCATTTTCCCATACAGTCAGAGACACCGTTTCACTTGGGCGATACCCGCATCAAAGTGGTTGGTTTGCTTCGTGGTCCAATGCAGATGAAGTAGCAGTTGTTGAGGCAATGAAACTGACAGCAATGGAAAAATACGAGCATCAACTATTAGATCTTTTGTCTGGCGGCGAGCAACAGCGTGTATTTGTTGCTCAAGCACTTGCACAGCAAGCTCCCATTTTGTTGCTCGATGAACCGACAAATCATCTAGACATAGCACACCAAAAGCAATTACTCGATACAATCAAAACACAAGCTATTGAAAAAGGGATTACGATTGTTAGCGTATTTCATGACATAAATCTTGCTTCTATTTACTGTGATCGACTGTTATTAATGGATCATGGAGAAATAAAAGCAATCGGTGCCCCGCATGAAGTAGTGACGAAAAGCCAAATTGAAGCAGTGTATGAAGCACGTGTCAGTACAAATCCGCACCCAGAGCGTCCAAAACCTCAAATTACCATTCTTCCAGATGTGAATGAAAAGAAGAAGGACAATCGAATAACACCAGAAAACTTTCAAGTAACTGGAGATTTAGTAATATTCCAATCGGAAACACAGCTGAAAACTTGGTCCTCTGCGGTAATCAATGCAGGAAGCGGCTGGTATAAAAATTTCGTTAACAGGAGAGTGGATGCTAACTATGCCTGTGATAATGTGCAAGAAGAAATGTTAGTATACCTTGCGAATAAAGGATTTTCTGAAGCGGATACAGTTGGTATGATGACCGCAGTAAATACTAAGGACGCCATAATAAAAGAATATGACACACCATTTGGTAGCATTGTCATCATGGTTACAGCTGGTGTTGGAAATGCAGTAGACGTATCTAGAGCTCACGAAGTAGAAATGCTACCAGCAATTGGGACGATTAATACATGGATCATTGTGAACGGAGAGCTTTCGGATGAAGCATTTATTCAATCTGTCATAACGGCAACAGAAGCAAAAACGAAAGCACTAGCATTCGAACAAGTGAAAGATCCACGTACTGGAACAATTGCCACAGGCACTTCCACCGATAGCGTATTAGTAGCAGCGACGCAACGTGGAATGACTATTCCATACGCAGGTCCAATTACGGAAATCGGTAAAAACATAGGCCGAGGCGTGTATGAATGCACAGTAGAAGCAATCCAAATTTACAAAAAAGCGAAAGGCTGGGTGTAAATAATGGGTCCGCATATTATTGCTATAGCAATTGGTCTACTAGTAGACAGAATCATCGGGGACCCACCAAATTGGCCACATCCTGTACGATGGATCGGTTCCCTAATTTCGAAACTCACAGACTGGCTGAATAAAGGAAGGGCTCGAAAAGCGAAAGGATTTCTACTTGTTATCCTAGTCGTTGGAATCACATTCTTTAGTACAGTTGCTATGTTAATCGGTGCGTATTCCATTCACATATGGGTTGGTATTGCAGTTGAGAGTATTTTAATCGCCTCGGGACTTGCACAAAAAAGTCTAAAAGAAGCGGCAATGGATGTATATAAACCTTTAATGGCAAAAGATTTACCTACTGCTAGACAAAAGCTTGCATGGATTGTCGGTCGTGATACAGAGGAATTAGATGAGAAGGAAATTACAAGAGGTGTCGTAGAAACGGTATCTGAAAACATAAGCGATGGAATTACTGCACCACTTTTTTATGCATTTCTTTTTGCGGGTGCACCAGGGCTATGGTTGTATAAAGCAATAAACACACTCGATTCCATGGTCGGCTACAAAAATGAAAAGTATGAGAATTTTGGTTTTGCCGCTGCAAAGTTAGATGATATTGCAAACTACATTCCAAGCCGTTTAACGGGATATATTATTATGCTTTGGGGAAAAAAAGAAAGTGCCTTACCTTTTGGGGAGCGCATGAAAGGCTGGTGGCTTGATGCGAAAAAACATCCAAGTCCAAATAGCGGTTATTTAGAAGCTGCAACAGCTTACCAATTAGGAATACAACTCGGTGGAATAAATACATATAAAGGTGTCGTATCAAATCGAGCGCTAATGGGAGTTGGAGAGGTGACATTAACACCTCACCATATATTAAGTACAATATCGCATTTGAATACAGCTGTTTTTCTATTTTGGCTTTGGATGATGGTCATTGGAGGGATTTTATTTGTCATTACCTAATCACGGAGCAAATGCTCATCACTTATTTGAAAGTCTCCGTATGAAAATGCCTGAAAAGGTGATTGATTTCAGTGAAAATGTCAATCCAATAGGTCCGCCAGCATTTGTGAAAGACCGCTGGGAATCGTACGAAGACTTAATCACAAAATACCCAGATCCTCATGGAGAACCATTTTTATCGGCAGCTGCGAACTATCATGATGTGCATGTTAAAAACGTTATGGTTGGAAACGGAGCAGCTGAAATATTTGCAAGTCTTGCGAAACGATACGAAAATAAACGGGCTATTCTGATACACCCGACCTTTTCCGAATATGCAGCAACACTTGACCCTTATCATGTGTACATAAAAGAAATCATTGCAACGCAAGGGCTACCACTAGATGAAGTATTCGATGAAATCGAGTTTGCAGAAGTAATTTATATTTGCAGACCGAATAATCCGACTGGCTATTTGGCTCCTTTAGAAGAAATTATCCAAATTGCAACATATGCCAAGAGATATAAATGTGAAGTCATTTTAGATGAAGCATTTCTTGATTTCATTGATGAAAGGGAATCGTTTATTCCGTATTTGAATGAATTTCCGAATGTCATTGTAGTGCGTTCGATGACGAAAATGTATGCGATTCCTGGCTTGCGGCTTGGTTATGCGATAGCGAGTGAAAAGATAGTTAGCGAAACTCGTTCAAAAATGCCTCATTGGAATAGCAATGCGATCGCAACGACAATTGGTGCAGCGTGTTTACAAGAAGAGGAATACCGAATGCAGGCAATTTCTTTCGCGAAAAACATGCGAGAACAATTTACTGCGTTTCTTGAAAACTGGAATTGTGTGGTGCTTCCATCTAGAACGAACTTTCTTTGTTTTCAACTACCAGAGCCAACTCAATCAAAGAAATTCTTTGTGTTTTTATTAGAAAAAGGTTGTGTACTGCGTCATACAGAGAATTTTAAAGGGCTTGATGGAAAATGGTTTCGAGTTGGAATGAAAAAAAACTCGCAAATGATGCACTTGCAAAAGGAGATGACCGCATGGTTCGAGGAAAACTTGTCTTCATAACAGGCGGTGTCCGTAGCGGAAAAAGTAGCTTTGCCGAACATTATTTAATGAATGAGCAAGTAAAACGAAATGTGTATGTCGCTTCTGGAGTTGCAGTAGATGGTGAAATGAAAGAACGAATTGCAAGACACCAAGCGGACCGGGAAAATTATCCGGTCGAATGGGCGACTATTGAGCAACCATGCAATTTCGAACAAATTATCCCGCAAATTCAAGAAGGAGACGGCATCCTTTGGGACTGTGTCACCACTTGGCTTGCCAATGAACTTTATAATAATGATATGGAAAAAGTCGAAAAGGCACTATTTGAAACAGTCGAATACTTAATGCACAAAGCAAAAGTAATTGTCATTGTTTCCAATGAAGTGCTTGATGAACCTTTATCCAAATATGAAAGCGTTGTCCTTTATCAAAAATGGATTGGACGAATTCACCAGCAACTTGTTGCGAAAGCAGATCATGCTTTTGAAATGGAATATGGATTAAGTCATCAGTGGAAATGAGGAATAGTATGAAAGGTTTAATGGTACAAGGGACGGCATCGAGTGTTGGGAAAAGTTTAGTATGTACAGCTATTTGCCGACTACTTGCGAACGAAGGAAAACGAGTAGCACCTTTCAAATCACAAAACATGTCCAGTTTAAGCATAAATACTGAAGATGGCTTTGAAATTAGCGTTTCACAAGCATTGCAAGCAAGAGCTGCAAAAACTCCCTATTTAACGGAAATGAACCCAATATTATTGAAACCTACAGGAAACATGGAAATAGAAATGATTATTCTTGGCAAAAAAGAAAACAAAATGAATGGTATGCACTACCGGGAGAACTATTTTGAAGAAGGTCAAAAGCTTATTAAAAACAGTTTACAAGTGCTATCCAATTCCTTTGAATATTTAATTTTAGAAGGTGCAGGCAGTCCAGTTGAAATGAACTTAAGAGACCGAGAATTAGTAAATATGCGGGTTGCAGATTTAGCGGATGTTCCTGTTTTATTAGTTGCCAATATTGAATATGGTGGTGTGTTTGGATCTATCATTGGAACGCTTGCATTATTACCTGAAGCACAAAGAACCCGAGTGAAAGGAATTATTATTAATAAGTTTCAAGGAGACGTTTCGTTGTTCCAAGATGGAATTGACTTCATCGAAAAGTATACAGGCGTGGACGTATTAGGGGTTATTCCTTATTTTTCAAACGAAATGGAGGAAGAAGACGGGGAAGTTAAAAATAATAAGCTTGCATCCGATGAACAAATAAATGACTGGGCTAGCCATTTTAAAAAGTATGTTAGTTGGGATAAGATGGTTGTTATTTTAGAAGGGGATGAGTAAATGAAAAGCTTGTTGTTAGCTCTTCAGTTTTTTACCATCATCCCTGTGCACAAAAATTTGCCAATGGAAAATCGGCAAATATCGGGAATGTATAGTTTGTTTCCTTGGATAGGTGCAGGTATAGGGGCAATTTCTTGTTTAGGGCTCTATTTCGAATGGAGCAACCTAATGACGGGGTTTTCCATTGTGTTTTTAGGGATCTTGTTATCTGGAGGTCTCCATATGGACGGTTTTATTGATACATCTGATGCATTTTTCTCGTATAAAGATCGACTGAAGCGATTGGAGATTTTAGATGATCCACGAGTCGGAGCTTTTGGAGTAATGGCAGTTGTTTTATTGGTCATTGGAAAAGTGATTATTGTTTCTGAAGTGTTAGCAGCCGAATCGTTTCACTGGATTTTTATCTTGCTTATCCCTTTTTTTTCTAGGGCAACACTGACGATGCTATTCGGGTTAACGAGAAGTGCGAAAGAGAGTGGGCTTGCTCACTTTTTTAAACAAAAAATGAATGTAAATATGGTTTTATTTGCGACTTTATTTAACTTCTTTGTGGGGCTATTCCTAATAGGGTGGTTTACCGATTGGTTAATTGCGATCACATTCGCAGCAGTTTTACTCGTATTTATTTGCTTATTTCGTCATTGGATAATGAAGAATTTCGGTGGAGTTACGGGGGATTTGCTCGGTGCTAGTGTGGAAGTTTCGGAGGTAGTGCTATGGCTAACACTTTTACTATTACTCTCATAAGACATTTGCCGACGAAAGGGAATCGAGAGAAAAAATATATCGGATGGACCGATGAGCCAATCATTTCTGGAATAAAAACGAAGAAAATGCCTCCAGAAATTAAACAAGTGATCGGCAGTGATCTGATACGCTGTAAGCAAACGGCAAACCAGTTATTCCAGGGGATTCCATATATTGTGAATGAAAACTTTCGAGAATGCTCCTTTGGTGATTGGGAAGAAAAAACATATAATGAATTAAAAGAGGATGCAATCTATAAGGCCTGGATTGAAAATCCCCTGGAAGTGGCTCCACCGAATGGGGAATCACTGGCAAACATGCAAGAGCGTGTTCTCCAAGGGATTTATGATGTGTTAAAGGAATTTGATGAACTTATTATTGTGACGCATGGTGGACCGATTCGATTTTTATTATCGAAGTTTGCAGATGTTGAAAAGGGTTTCTGGGAGTGGGAAGTACCCCATGGATGCTGTTATAAGTTGCAATGGGCAACTAAAAAAGACGTACTGGAGGGAAAGCCGTGCATGTCATTTTCGGTGGAGCATTTAATGGGAAACGAGCATATGTAGAAGAGCTAGTCCAAGGTCAAAGAGTTCAGTGGATCGATGCCGGAGAGGATGTCCCGGTTTTATTGCCAGTTACGGAAGTGCTTGTTGTATTTGGAGTAGAAAACCTGTTAGAACAAAAGCATAATGAATTGCTCGTTCAGTTTGAACAATGGGATGAACAAGTGGAAGTGTTGGTCATTGCTACAGAAATTGGGCGAGGAATTGTACCAATGGAAGCAAGCATGCGAAAGTTGCGGGATGATGTTGGAAGATTTTATCAACAACTTTTTACAAAAGCGGACCGTGTAACACGAATATGGTATGGAATATCACAAACGATAAAGGGAGATGATTGGGATGAAAATTTACACAAAAACGGGTGACAAAGGGCAAACAGGATTAATCGGTGGAAGAACAGACAAAGATGATATCCGCGTAGAAACATATGGTACTATCGACGAAGTGAATTCGTTTATCGGGAAAGCAGTGACAGAATTAAATCCAGCCATTTTTGCGGACGTTTTAGAGGACTTAGAGACGATTCAACACGAATTATTCGATTGTGGTGGAGACTTAGCGAATGTATCGAATCGACGAGTGTATAAAATGACGGACGAACCGATTGAAGCAATGGAAAAACGCATTGATGTGCTTGTAGAAGAAGGTCCAGTGCTAGAACGATTCATTTTACCAGGTGGAACGCCAGCTGCTGCAACTCTTCATATTGCACGCACGATTACGAGACGTGCAGAGCGTCAAATGGTCACATTGATGAAAACGGAAGAGGATGTTCCGGCAGTTGTGCAACGCTATTTGAATCGCCTATCCGATTATTTATTCGCAGCAGCACGTGTCGCTAATGCGCGAGAAAAGGTGTCGGATGTAGAATATTTACGCAGTGCAAAAGTATTTAAAAATGTAGGAAGCGTAAAAGAAGAGGGGAAGTAACTGCAATGAAGCTTCGTTTACTAACGCTCGCAGCAATGTTTGCAGCATTATGTGCCATTGGTGCATTCGTGAAAATTCCAGTAGGTATTGGAAGTGCAGCACTTGATACCGTTCCAGCACTTGTATCCGCCGCATTTTTACCACCTGTTTACGCAGGAGCAGCTTCCATGATCGGTCATTTATCCTCGTCTCTTTATGCAGGATTTCCTTTAGGACCATTGCATCTATTGATTGCTGGTGAAATGTTTTTGATTTTATTCGTGTTTACGAAACTTCATAAAGCAGGGTTGCATGCATGGAAATGGATATTTTTTATATTTGCAAATAGTGTCCTTGCAACACTTCCTTTTTATTGGATCATTTCGCCAGCATTTTTTGTTACTGTATTACCCGAAATTACAATTGCAACCATTTTGAATGCAGGAATCGCAATGATTGTCTCACCTGTAGTTGTACGCGCTATGGATAGAGTGAAAACCCATGCGTAATGCGGTTTTATTGCCAAACGACCTTGTATTAACAACCGATAATTCAGCGGCGATTGGTGAAAAAGAGGCAGATGTTGTTCGTGTCGATGATGAAGTTGTTGCTTATTTTGCTGCAAGAGTTGCCTTGGTGGAGCAATGGGCTGCTGGGGCATTTCCCATCTCCATTGTCTTGCATAACTTTTCGGGGAATAAAAGCTGGGAAAAGTATAAAGTTGGGATAGAGAAAATATTTAATGAGTTAGGGCAGCCTTGCCCAGTTATAACTGGAAGTACCGAATCCAACATGGAAACATTACAATCCGCAATGGCCGTGACGATGATCGGTGAGCGCAAAAGAGAAAGTGATTCGGCATGTAAATGGTATGTATACGGGAAGCCATGTGTCGGTGAAGAAGTACTCATGAATTTAGAAAAAATTGCGGACATAAAGAAAATCTGGAACGGAATCACTACTGGATTAGTGGCTCGTGTTTGGCCAGTTGGTTCAGCTGGAATAAAAGAAGAATTCCATCAACTAGGATTGCACTGCCATTTGCAAGACTGGGACATTTTGAAATCCGCAGGACCGGCAACATCTGTCTTACTTGGTGTTTCTACTGACCGAGTGGAAGAAGCGAAACTGCTTTTTGGAAAGTATTTTGAAGGAATTAACTAATTTAAAGAGCTATCTCACAAGAGATAGCTCTTTACTATGAGAAATGGTCTCGCGTGTACGGAAATTGGTTGCGGGTAAGCATAAATTAGTCTCACTTACTTGCCAATTGGTCTCGAAGTGCCGTATTACAACAAAAAGTGTCAAATAATTCCAACGTTTTTTTGTTAAGTAATAATTTTCGATAGCAAACAATGCTCTCTAATACCGAATAATACTCTATGCTTTTCCTGCACAATGAAGATATTTTCTGATTTCCAAATAAACTTCCCTATTCCCAAAGAAACTTTCTGCCTTTATAATCAATCTCGAACACATAAGAATAAATTAGTGTTGACTGAATGCTCATTCAGTTTTAAGATTAAAATACTTCTTTAATATTCTATTAACGAAATGGTATTCTAACCGTAACACATCATTTTACAACTCAAAGGGGGAGAAATAAGATGAGTCCATTAATCGTAAACTGGGTGCTGTTTGTAGCAGTTACTTTGTACGCAATCGGTTTGTTCGCATATTTATTGAAAACAAGGTATGCATATATCAAACTTGGGAAGAAAGTTGAATTTGAAGATAATGTGAAGGAAAGACTTCGCAAAATTTGGGTGTATGTTTTCGGGCAAAAAAAGCTATTAAAAGATAAGAAAAGTGGAGCAATCCATGTTATGTTCTTCTATGGCTTTTTATTAGTTCAATTTGGGGCAATTGATTTTATTTGGAAAGGATTAGCGCCAGGCTCTCACTTACCATTAGGTCAAGTATATTCTGCGTTTACATTTTTCCAAGAAATCGTAACTTTAATTATATTAATAGCGGTAGTGTGGGCATTCTACCGACGCTATATTGAAAAATTAGTACGTCTAAAACGCGGATGGAAAAATGGTCTTGTTCTGATTTTCATCGGTGGGTTAATGGTTTCCGTTTTAGTTGGGAATGGGATGGGAATGATTTGGCATGGCCATGATGCAGCTTGGACGGAGCCAATCGCATCTTCTATCTCAACAATATTTGGTTTTATACCACCAACAGCTGCCGCAGTAGTTTTCTATGTAATGTGGTGGGCACATTTACTTTTCCTACTAACATTCTTAGTATACGTACCGCAATCCAAACATTTCCACTTAATAACTGGTCCTGTAAACGTTTACTTCCACCGTTTAGACAATGTTGGTAAATTACGTCCGATTAATTTTGAAGAAGCAGAAGACGAAGAGGCGGACGAAGAAGAAATGCCTTCGTTTGGTGTAGGCCGCATTCAAGATTTTACACAAGCACAAATGATCGACTTATACGCATGTGTAGAATGTGGACGTTGTACAAATATGTGCCCAGCAACAGGAACGGGCAAAATGCTGTCACCGATGGACTTAATAGTAAAGCTTCGGGATCATTTAACACTTACTGGAGCAGTGGAAACAAAGACAAAACCTTGGGTACCAGCACTTGCTTTCCAAGGAACAAAAGGAAACCAACTTGCGATGGCTGCTGGAGCAGAAGGAGCAATAATCGAAGACATTTATAGCCCGTCACTAATTGGAGACGTTATTACAGAAGAAGAAATTTGGGCTTGTACTACTTGTCGTAACTGTGAAGATCAATGTCCAGTTATGAATGAACATGTAGACAAAATTATTGACCTACGTCGCTACTTAGTAATGACAGAAGGTAAAATGGATCCAGATGCACAAAGAGCTATGACGAATATTGAGCGCCAAGGAAATCCATGGGGCTTGAATCGTAAAGAGAAAGAAAACTGGAGAGATGCACGTCCAGATGTGCACATCCCGACAGTAAAAGAAGTATCGAAAGCTGGAGAAGAATTTGAATACTTATTTTGGGTTGGTTCGATGGGATCTTTCGATAATCGTTCACAAAAAATTGCTTTAGCTTTTGCACATTTGATGAACGAAGCTGGAGTGAAGTTCGCCATTCTTGGCAATAAAGAAAAGAACTCTGGAGACACACCACGTCGTCTAGGAAATGAATTCTTATTCCAAGAGCTAGCTGCAAATAATATTTCTGAATTTGAAAAAGCTGGTGTAACAAAGATCGTCACAATTGATCCACATGCATATAATATCTTTAAAAATGAATACAGCGATTTCGGTTGGAGCGGAGAAGTACTTCACCATACTGAAATGCTATACGACTTAGTTCAAGCTGGTCGCTTGAAAGCCCAATACGCAGTGGAAGAAACCATTACATTCCACGATTCTTGTTACTTAGGTCGATATAATGATGTATACGACGCACCACGTGAAGTGTTGAAAGCAATTCCGGGTGTGAAATTAGTTGAAATGGATCGCAACCGCGAAACAGGAATGTGCTGTGGAGCTGGTGGCGGACTAATGTGGATGGAAGAGCATGTTGGAAATCGTGTAAATGTTGCACGTACAGAACAAGCGCTTGAAGTAAACCCAACAATCATTTCTTCTGGATGTCCGTATTGCTTAACAATGCTATCAGATGGCACGAAAGCGAAGGAAGTAGAAGAAACCGTTGGCACTTATGATATTGCAGAGCTTCTTGAAAAATCTGTTTTCGGAGATTTTATTCCACCAGTTGAAGAGGAATTAGTTGTTCAATAATTGGACATATTTATATTGCAATTAATTTGATAGTTTCGTAAACTAGAGTTAATAGTAAAGGGAGTGTAAGTGCTCCCTTTTTTCTAACAAATGAAACCGAGCGAGCGTTCAGTCAGTGACGTTTTTTATTTTATAAACATTGAAAGCGTATTCATATCAGACAAAGGGGTGGCTAGTATGACAAAGACAGTTATTTTGGATGGCGCACGTACAGCTTTTGGGAAATTCGGAGGGGCACTTAGCAATTTAACGGCTTCAGATCTTGGTGGAGTTGCTATTAAAGAAGCCTTGTCTCGTGCCGGAGTACCAGCTGATGAAGTAGATGAAGTCATTATGGGGACTGTTTTACAAGCAGGGCAAGGGCAAATTCCTTCTAGACAAGCGGCAACAAAAGCAGGAATTCCATGGTCAGTCAAAACCGAAACGATTAACAAAGTGTGTGCATCTGGAATGCGTAGTGTCACTTTAGCAGATCAATTAATTCGCCTTGGGGATGAAGAAATTATTGTTGCGGGTGGAATGGAATCAATGTCGAATGCTCCATATTATTTACCAAAAGGCAGATTTGGACTTCGTATGGGAGATGCGCAAATGGTGGATGGCATGGTCTATGACGGACTTTCTTGTTCATTTCATCCAAAGCATGTGCATATGGGGACTTACGGAAACACTACGGCAGAATCATTTGAACTTTCTCGCGAGAAACAAGATGAATGGTCTTTTAGAAGCCACTACCTTGCATTAAAGGCTATAGACAAAGGCATTTTTGCAGAAGAAATTATTTCTGTTGAAATTCCGCAACGAAAAGGCGACCCAATTGTCGTAAATGAAGACGAAGCACCTCGCCGGGATACATCCATCGAATCACTTGCGAAATTAAAACCAGCATTTGGTAGCGAGGGAACGATTACTGCAGGGAACGCACCAGGAATAAATGACGGTGCATGCGCTATCGTTTTAACAAGTGAAGAAAAAGCGAAAGAGCTTGGAAAAGAGCCACTTGCATACGTGCTAGGTCACGCTGAAATAGCAATTGAACCGGAAAACTTCCCGCAAACACCAGGTATAGTAATCAATAAATTACTTGATAAAACTGGGAAATCACTAGATAAAATAGATTTATTTGAAATAAATGAAGCATTTGCTGCTGTTGCATTAGTAAGTAGCCAAATCGCTGGTCTAGACGAAGCAAAAGTAAATGTAAACGGCGGTGCAGTAGCGCTTGGTCATCCAATTGGAGCATCTGGAGCTCGCATTATATTAACACTTGCGTACGAATTGAAACGCCGTGGTGGTGGTATTGGAGTAGCTGCAATTTGTTCGGGTGGCGGGCAAGGAGACGCTATTATGATCGAAGTTCCAAAAACAGGGGGAAGCAACGCATGACAATTCAAAAAGTAATGGTAATCGGAGCAGGTCAAATGGGATCTGGAATTGCCCAAGTTTGCGCACAAGCTGGATTTGAAGTGAAATTAAATGACCGCGAACAACAATTTTACGATCGCGGCATTCAAACAATTACGAAAAATTTGTCACGTAACGTTGAAAAAGGTCGTATGACAGAAGACGAAAAACAAGCAGTTCTTAGCAATATTACAAAATCACTTTCCATCGAAGACGCAAATGATGTCGACTTAGTCATCGAAGCAGCAGTAGAAAATATGGAAATCAAACAATCGATTTTCAAGCAACTGGATAAAATAACACCAAAACATACAATTTTGGCAACGAATACTTCCTCTTTACCAATCACGGAAATAGCAGCGGCAACGAATCGTCCCGAGCAAGTAATCGGTATGCATTTTATGAATCCAGTGCCAGTGATGAAACTAGTAGAAATTATCCGCGGATTAGCAACTTCCGACGAGGTTTATACAGCAATTGAAGAAATGACGATTAAATTAAGTAAAACACCAGTGGAAGTAAATGACTTCCCAGGTTTTGTTTCTAATCGTATTTTAATGCCAATGATAAACGAAGCAATTTACACGCTCTATGAAGGTGTCGCATCAAAAGAAGCAATCGACGATGTGATGAAAATGGGTATGAATCACCCCATGGGACCACTTCAATTAGCAGATTTTATTGGTTTAGATACATGTTTGTATATTATGGAAATTTTACATGAAGGTTTTGGGGACAGTAAATATCGTCCTTGCCCACTGCTTAGAAAATATGTTAAAGCAGGTTGGTTAGGCAAGAAATCAGGTCGAGGCTTCTACAGCTACGAATAAAGTGAAACTTCAATCAAAGGGGTTTTATCCCACTGATTGTTAGTTGAACCAATCGGGTTTTTACGGACTGTTGGACTCCCACTTATTCTTCCCGTAAAAATAAAACTAGAAGTGGGAGTCTTACTGCTCGTTAACACGGGATATAAAGGGGCTTTTAAGATGGAATTGAAATTCACAGAAGAACAATTAATGATGCGCAATATGGTGAGAGATTTTGCGAAAACAGAAATAGAACCTTATATTGAACGAATGGAACAAGGGGAGTTCCCTCGTGAAATCATCAAAAAAATGGGTGAACTTGGGTTAATGGGAATAACTGTACCAGAACAATATGGCGGTGCGGAAATGGATTTTACAAGCTACGTAATCGCGATTAACGAGCTGTCAAAAGTAAGTGCGGTTGTTGGTGTAATTCTTTCCGTTCATACATCAGTTGGTACAAACCCAATCCTTTACTTCGGCAATGAAGAGCAAAAAAGTAAATACCTACCGAAGCTTGCAACTGGTGAATACTTAGGTGCATTTTGTTTAACAGAGCCATCTGCAGGATCTGATGCAGGCGCATTGAAAACGAAAGCAGTTAAGAAAGACGACCATTACGTATTAAACGGGTCCAAAGTATTTATTACAAATGGTGGCGAAGCAGATGTGAACATCGTGTTTGCTTCAACAGACTCATCCCAAGGATCAAGAGGGATTTCAGCGTTCATCGTGGAGAAGGATACACCAGGTTTTATTGTCGGAAAAGATGAAAAGAAAATGGGCTTGCACGGTTCAAGAACTGTACAAATTACCTTCGAAGATATGAAAATTCCTGTTGCAAATAGACTTGGTGAAGAAGGCGAAGGATTTAAAATTGCGATGGCAAACTTAAATACTGGTCGTATTGGAATCGCTACGCAGGCACTCGGAATTGCAGAAGCTGCGTTTGAAGCAGCGGTAGGATACGCAAAAGAGCGTGTGCAATTTGGGAAGCCAATTGCTGCAAACCAAGGAGTAGGCTTTAAGCTTGCCGATATGGGCACAGCGGTTGAAGCGGCTAGACTTCTTGTATATCGTGCAGCGAGCTTACGTCAACAAGGACTTCCTTGTGGAAAAGAAGCATCGATGGCAAAATTATTTGCTTCGAAAACAGCGGTGGACGTAGCAATTGAAGCAGTCCAAGTATTCGGCGGTTACGGCTATACGGAAGATTATCCAGTAGAACGCTATTTCCGTGACGCAAAAATTACCGAAATTTACGAAGGAACAAGTGAAATCCAAAAAATCGTAATTAGCAAGCATTTAACGAATTAAACGACTTCCTAAAAAATGGCTTAACTAGCGCAACTTGCTTCAATACTAGAGCAATGACTACCGTAGCGAGAGCCATATGAAATTATATGAGAGCAACCAAACTAAAATACTAAAAAGGCGGGATAACATTGAATTTCCAACTATCAGAAGAGCATGAAATGATTCGTAAAATGGTACGTGACTTTGCAGAAAACGAAGTAGGTCCAACAGCTGCAGAGCGTGACGAAGAAGAACGCTTTGATCGCGAAATTTTCGACAAAATGGCGGAACTAGGCTTAACAGGTATTCCTTGGCCAGAAGAATACGGCGGAATCGGTTCTGATTATCTTGCATACTGCATCGCAGTAGAAGAGTTGTCCCGCGTTTGTGCTTCCACAGGTGTAACACTTTCGGCGCACACATCACTTGCTGGATGGCCGATTTTCAAATACGGCAACGAAGAGCAAAAACAAAAATATCTTCGCCCAATGGCAGAGGGAACTAAAATCGGTGGATACGGTTTAACAGAAGCGGGTTCAGGTTCTGACGCTGGTGGCATGAAAACAACTGCTAAATTAGATGGCGATCATTATGTACTAAATGGTTCTAAAATTTTCATTACAAATGGTGGAATTGCAGACATCTATGTAGTATTTGCAGTTACAGATCCGGAATCCAAACATAAAGGTACAAGCGCATTTATCATAGAAGCGGATTTCCCTGGATTCTCTGTTGGCAAAAAAGAAAAGAAATTAGGAATCCGTTCTTCGCCAACGACTGAAATTATTTTTGATAATTGCCGTATACCAAAAGAAAATCTTCTTGGGGAAGAAGGAGATGGTTTCATTATCGCGATGAAAACATTAGATGGTGGACGTAACGGTATTGCTGCTCAAGCAGTTGGTATCGCACAAGGTGCATTAGACGCAGCAGTTGGATATGCAAAAGAACGCGTGCAATTCGGCAAACCAATCGTTGCGAACCAAGGGATATCTTTCAAACTAGCTGATATGGCAACTTCGACTGAAGCTTCACGTTTACTTACGTATCAGGCTGCATGGTTGGAATCCAATGGTCTTCCTTATGGAAAAGAATCCGCAATGGCGAAATTGATGGCTGGGGATACAGCGATGAAAGTAACGACAGAAGCAGTTCAAGTTTTCGGAGGATACGGATATACAAAAGATTACCCGGTTGAACGCTTTATGCGGGATGCAAAAATCACACAAATATACGAGGGTACACAAGAAATTCAACGTCTCGTTATTTCTCGTATGCTAACAAAGTAGTAGATGCCGATGGAAAAAAAGCATGAAGTGAAGACATCTGTCAAAGATGAAAATCTTATCGAAAAAAGGCGTCACCAAATGATTCGTGCAGCTGTCACCTTATTCAAAGAAAAGGGCTTCCACCGGGCGACGACGAGAGAAATCGCAAAAGAAGCAGGCTTTAGTATTGGAACACTTTATGAATATATTCGTACAAAGGAAGATGTACTCTATTTAGTTTGCGATAGTATTTACAATGAAGTACATGACAAACTATCTCAAATTACGGCACAAAACGGTACGATTGAAGACTTGAAAACGGCAATCCGCCATTATTATCGGGTTATTGACGATATGCAGGATGAATTCGTTGTGATGTATCAAGAATCCAAATCTCTACCAAAAGGTGCCCTAGAATATGTTTTGAACAAAGAGCTAGAGATGATTAATATTTTCCGGAAAATTCTGGTTGACTGTATACAAAATGGGGAACTTGAGTTAACAGAAGCGCAATTGAACCTCTACGCGCATACACTTGTCGTTCAAGGACAAATGTGGGCATTTAGAAGATGGGCTTTGCGCAAGGAATATACACTGGAACAATTTACAGAACTACAAATAGAATTTGTCTTAAATGGGATGGGCAAGTAAGTTTTTATTCAAAAAAGGGGGAACAACATGTCAACTGTAGAAGTATATCGTCCAAAAAATCATGTTCGTTTTGTCACTGCATCCAGTCTATTTGACGGACATGATGCATCGATTAATATTATGCGTCGTATTTTACAAGCAAGTGGAGCAGAAGTAATTCACTTAGGTCATAACCGTTCTGTAGAAGAAGTCGTGAATGCTGCTATTCAAGAAGATGTACAAGGGATCGCAATTTCTTCCTATCAAGGAGGGCATGTTGAGTATTTTAAATATATGAAGGACTTACTCGTAGAACGCGGCGCACCTCATATTCGTATATATGGCGGTGGTGGCGGAGTAATTATCCCGAAAGAAATAAAAGAACTACAAGAATACGGGATCTCAGGCATCTTCTCACCTGAAGACGGTCGCAAACTGGGTCTTCAAGGTATGATCAATCGCATGTTAGTAGAATGTGATGTGCCAACAAAAGCTTCCGGAGCGAAAGATGAAATTACAACCGTTTCGACGGAAGTCCCAGAAGTACTTGCCCATTTAATCACCATTGCTGAAGAAGCGCATCAAACGCAGGATGCGGAAGTGAAAGTAATGATTGAACAGGCGAGGACACTATCAAAAGGTACACCTGTACTTGGTATTACAGGTACTGGAGGAGCGGGGAAAAGTTCCTTAACAGACGAATTAATTCGTCGTTTCCTACATGAATTACCTAACAAAAAAATAGCCGTACTATCGATTGATCCGACGAAACAAAAAACTGGTGGAGCTTTACTTGGTGACCGAATTCGTATGAATGCAATCTTCAACAAGCGAGTATTTATGCGTAGCTTAGCAACACGTGGATCTCGCACGGAATTATCGGGTGCAATAGCCGACGTTCTAGATGTTGTAAAAGTAGCGGGCTTCGATTTAATCATTATAGAAACAAGTGGTATCGGGCAAGGGGACGCAGAAATTACAAACGTATCGGACGTTTCGATGTATGTAATGACAAGCGAGTTCGGCGCACCATCTCAATTAGAAAAAATAGATATGATTGACTATGCAGATTTAATTGTCATCAATAAATTCGAACGTAAAGGCTCAGAGGACGCACTTCGACAAGTGCAAAAGCAATATCAACGCAGTCGCGAGCTATGGCATGACGATTTAGATACGATGCCCGTTTACGGAACGATTGCTAGCCAATTTAATGATAAAGGCACCAATTCTTTATTTGCAGCTTTAGTTGCTGTGTTGAATGAAAAGACCGGTTCTGACTGGGAAACTTCTTACGAACAATTTGTAAAAACACAAAAGCAAAACGTCATCATTCCAAATGATCGCCGCTATTACTTGCGTGAAATTACAGATACAGTTCGTGGATACCATAAAAAGTCGGAAGAACAAGTGGCTTTCGCGAGAAGATTGTTCCAATTAGAAGGTGCAATGGAGACAGTGAAAGAAAAAGCTGCGGATGATGCTTTAGTACAATCCCTGGAATCATTAGCAAATGGAATTCGGGATGAATTAACAGCGGAATCAAAGCGGATATTGGAAAACTGGGAAGCTTTAAAAGAAGCGTATGCTGGGGATGAATTTGTCACGAAGGTTCGTGATAAAGAAATTCGCACAATCCTTCGTACAGAAAGCTTGGCAGGGTTAAAAATTCCAAAAGTTGTTCTTCCTAAATTCGTCGATTATGGTGAAATATTAAGATGGGTGTATAAAGAAAATGTACCTGGTTCATTCCCTTATACAGCCGGAGTTTTCCCATTCAAACGCGAAGGGGAAGATCCAAAGCGTCAGTTTGCTGGAGAGGGTACACCGGAACGTACCAATCGACGTTTCCATTATTTATCCAAAGACGATGATGCAAAACGTCTCTCTACTGCGTTTGACTCCGTAACACTTTACGGAGAAGACCCGGATCATCGTCCAGATATTTACGGAAAAGTCGGCGAATCTGGCGTAAGCATTTGTACGTTGGAAGATATGAAAAAGCTATATGATGGCTTTGATTTATGTGCGCCATCTACATCTGTATCGATGACGATTAATGGGCCTGCGCCAATAATTTTAGCGATGTTCATGAATACTGCAATTGATCAGCAAGTGCGTATTCAAGAAGAGAAACTTGGCCGCACCTTGACTATAGAAGAATTTACAAATGTGAAAAATGCAACATTGCAAATTGTTCGTGGTACGGTTCAAGCGGATATTTTAAAAGAAGATCAAGGTCAAAATACGTGTATTTTCTCGACAGAATTTGCTTTACGTATGATGGGGGACATTCAACAATATTTTATTGACCAAAAAGTTCGAAATTATTATTCCGTATCGATTTCTGGTTATCATATTGCGGAAGCGGGAGCTAATCCAATATCCCAGCTAGCGTTTACTCTTTCAAATGGTTTCACATACGTGGAGTACTACTTGAGTCGCGGTATGAATATCGATGATTTTGCACCAAATTTATCGTTCTTCTTCTCAAATGGTTTGGATCCGGAGTACACAGTAATTGGCCGCGTTGCTCGTCGCATTTGGGCTGTCGTCATGCGCGACAAATACGGTGCGAATGATCGAAGTCAAAAACTGAAATACCATGTTCAAACATCAGGTAGAAGTCTTCACGCGCAAGAAATCGATTTTAATGATATACGCACAACACTTCAAGCGTTGATGGCATTGCAAGACAACTGTAATTCGCTTCACACGAATGCATACGACGAAGCCATTACAACACCGACTGAGGAATCTGTTCGTCGCGCAATGGCCATTCAAATGATCATTACAAAAGAACATGGATTATCGAAAAATGAAAATCCATTACAGGGAGCATTTATTATCGAAGAAATGACGGACCTTGTCGAAGAGGCAGTTCTTTCTGAATTTGATCGAATAAATGACCGCGGTGGAGTGCTTGGTGCAATGGAAACACAATACCAACGCGGAAAAATTCAAGAAGAATCCATGTACTATGAAATGAAAAAACACACTGGCGAACTACCAATTATCGGTGTAAACACATACTTAAATCCAAATCCTGCTTCTGCTGAGGATATTGATAACATGGAACTTGCTCGTGCAACGAAAGAAGAAAAAGAAACACAAATTACAAATCTCCAAAACTTCCAACAAAAACATGCAACCGAAGCAGAGGAAGCACTCGCTGATCTAAAACAAGTAGCTGTAACTGGTGGAAATATTTTCGAAGAGCTAATGACAACGGTTCAAAAAGCAAGTCTTGGACAAATTACGAACGCACTTTACGAGGTTGGTGGCCAGTACAGACGTAATATGTAAAAAAAAATAGTGTTCCGATGTTTATCGGGGCACTTTTTCTTTTTTTTTTGTATAATGAAACTAACCTTATTCAGCAGAAGTTAGAGCCTCCGGTAGATGTCACAAATTTTGTAAAGGAATTCATCGAGTAAGATCGATGAAAAATTTGGACACAAATACGCCAAGGTTAATTTGATTGAGTAGTAAAGGAGAAATGACATGAAAATAGTAATTCACATAATGGTCATTATCATACTCCTACTACTTACTGTTTTCCTATATAATAAACAACTGGGATCCATTCCTTTACTATTACTTTCATTTTATTTCTTTTTATTAGCAACTTCGAAAAATTCATTTTTCAAAAAAAATAAATGAATGTAGCATATAACATACTTGTTTGTATATAATGGGAAGTATGCAAACGGACATTGAAAGGACGTGCACGATTTGAAATTTCGTGAAATGACAACAGCACAATTAACAGAAGAATCATTAATAGATATAGGCTTTGCTATATTAGAAGATAAGAAAAACTCTTTAACACTTACTGAACTATTTGATGAAATTCAAAAACTAAATGGTTTTACAGATCAAGAAATGGCGGACCGCAAGCCTCAATTCTATACAGATATGAACATCGATGGTCGTTTTTTAGCTACTGCTGAAAATCAATGGGGTCTTAGAGAATGGTACCCTGTAGAACAAATAGAAGAAGAAACTGCCCCTACTGTAAAAGTTCGTAAAAAGAAAGCAAAAGTATCGGAAGACGACGACTTAGATGAAATGGACGAAGATGAAATTGTCTTTGAAGAAGAATTCGATGAGTTTGCCGAAGATGAAGATGAAGAAGAAGATGAAGTAGTAATTGATTTCGTAGCAGGAATCGATGAAGTAATTGAAGAGGATTTAATCGATGAAGACGAAGATGAATTTGAAATCATTGAAGATGAAGAGTTGGACGACGAAGATTTAGAAGACGAGGAATAATTCTTGACTTCTACTACTATCCGCTATAAGATTCAATTGGGCTCTTTTTAAAGAGACATTACTCATGTGCATATGCGCTCCCCTGCCAAAAAGCAGGAGGGGCGCTTTTTGTTGTTGCAATAAGGATAATACACATAGGAGGAACAAATAATGACAAAATTTATTTTTGTAACTGGTGGAGTAGTTTCTTCATTAGGAAAAGGTATAACAGCGGCGTCGCTAGGCCGTTTATTGAAAAACAGAGGGCTGAATGTAACGATTCAAAAATTTGATCCATACATTAATTTAGACCCTGGAACGATGAGTCCATATCAACACGGAGAAGTTTTTGTGACAGATGATGGTGCAGAAACAGATTTAGATTTAGGACATTACGAGCGTTTTATTGACATTAATTTAAATAAATACTCGAATATCACAACCGGGAAAGTATACTCATCTGTTTTAAGAAAAGAACGTCGTGGCGATTATAATGGTGGAACAGTGCAAGTAATTCCACATATTACAAACGAAATTAAAGAGCGCTTATTTTTAGCTGCAAAAGAAACACATGCAGATATCGTGATAACGGAAATCGGCGGAACAGTTGGGGACATCGAATCACTTCCATTCCTAGAAACAATTCGTCAAATGAAACGTGACGTTGGTCGCAATAATGTGATGTATGTGCATTGTACATTAGTTCCATTTATTAAAGCGGCAGGTGAAATGAAAACTAAACCAACCCAACATAGTGTGAAAGAGTTACGCAGTCTAGGTATTCAACCAAATGTCATTGTCTGCCGTTCAGAAATGCCAATTCCTCAAGATATGAAAGATAAAATTGCTCTTTTCTGTGATATTAAACCGGAAGAAGTAATCGAATGTATCGATGCAGATTCACTATATGAAATTCCATTAATGCTTCAAGCACAACATTTAGACCAAATTGTTGTGGATCATTTCGAACTGGATACAAAAGAAGCGGATATGACGGATTGGCAAGCACTTGTGGATCAAGTGAAATCATTATCGAAAACAGTTCGTATTGGTTTAGTTGGTAAATACGTAGAGCTGCAAGATGCATACATTTCTGTAGTAGAAGCGATGAAACATGCTGGCTACAAATTTGATGCGGACATTGAAGTAAAATGGGTGAATGCAGAAGAAGTAAGTGATGAAAATGTTGCAGAAATTCTTTCAGATGTGGATGGAATCCTTGTTCCTGGTGGATTTGGAGACCGCGGCGTAGAAGGTAAAATTGCAGCTACAAAATTTGCACGTGAAAACAATGTGCCTTTCTTAGGTATTTGTCTAGGAATGCAGCTTGCAACAGTTGAATTTGCACGTTCCATTTTAGAACTACAAGGTGCCCATTCGACAGAATTAGATCCAACAACGGCACATTCAATTATTGATTTATTGCCAGAACAAAAAGACATTGAAGACCTAGGTGGAACACTTCGTCTTGGATTATATCCATGTAAACTTACCCCTGGTTCAAAAGCGCACCAAGCATACGGAGAAGAGCTTGTATACGAACGTCACCGTCACCGTTACGAATTCAACAATGAATACCGTGAACAATTCGAAGCAGCAGGTTTTGTGTTCTCTGGTACAAGCCCAGATGGTCGTCTAATCGAAATCATCGAGCTACCAGATCACCCATTCTTCGTAGCTTCTCAGTTCCACCCGGAATTTGTGTCACGTCCACAACGTCCACAACCATTATTCCGTGAATTCATCAAAGCAGC
Organism: Psychrobacillus sp. L3; assembly: GCF_042945595.1. Classification (GTDB taxonomy): domain Bacteria; phylum Bacillota; class Bacilli; order Bacillales_A; family Planococcaceae; genus Psychrobacillus. The sequence goes on from NZ_CP168493.1 coordinate 672,696, forward strand.
CGTAGAAAAATAAACAGTGAAAAGCAGTTCGCCAAGTCGAACTGCTTTTCTTATGGGAGCAAATGGCGAAAAGAAAGCAAATCTCAAAATAACGAGTTTACTCAATGTGAGATAGTCGAATAAGTTAATAAAACGTTTCAAGCTCAGGAAAGAGGCTTGAATTATTATCCATAACAAGTTAGAAATTAGCAGAGCTCTACCAATTGTGCCATACCCGCGACCAAATATGTCACACCCGAGACCAATTCTCATAATAACGAGTTTACTCCGTGCGAGACTGTCGAATAAGTTAATAAAACGTTTCAAACTCAGCGAAGAGACTTGAATTATTATCCATAACAAGTTAGAAATTAGCAGAGCGCGACCAATTGTCCCGTACCTGCGACCAAATCGGGCCAACCCGAGACCAAATATGTCACACCAGAGACCAAATTGATTAAATCCGAGACCATTTCTCATAATAACGAGTTTACTCCGTGTGAGATAGTCGAATAAATTAATAAAACGTTTCAAACTCAGAGAATAGACTTGAATTATTATCTATAATCAGTAAGGAAATAGCAGAGTGCGACCAATTGTGTCACACCCACGACCAAATCGGTCAGACCCTAGACCAATTATGGCTTACCCGAGACCAAATCATTCATACCAGAGACCAGATAACAGGTATCCGAGACCAAACAAAAAACACCCCAAGAAATTACAAACTTCTCGGGGCAATTCCTATGATTATTCACCAATTAGTATTTCGTCGAGCTTCATTTTGACTGCTTCATAAACAAACATTGCACTTAAAGCATAGGGCAATACGATGCGACTGCCATCTTCAGTTGGAAGCAAGCCTTTAGATAGCTTCAACGAAATATATGTATATGCTAAGTTTGCCAGTTGGTTTGCGTCGTCTGCTGGCTCCGCGGCAGTAACGCTAAATGGAATAAAGTCATCACTTAATTTTCGAGCGAGCCTGAGCGCTTCTTTATTCTCACAAGATCTTGTAATAATCCAAACACGGTCCGTACTTGTAAGTACTGTATCTGTTGTCCATACTTGTATATTTGGAAAAGTTTCTACTGCATATTTTGCATTAATTGTGATGCTTTCCATTTCGTCGAAAGCGGCAAAATAGATGGAACCTTCGCGTGCAGCGGCTTGCGCAAGAAGTCTAGCAGTTTCTTCTATATTTTCTTCTTGGGAAGAAGCAATTCTTTGAAGAAGCCCAGAGAGCTGTGTTGTTAACATTTTCATGAAATTTCACCTCTTTATTATTATAAAGTAGGAGAAGATATACGTAAAATAGGAATTATTTAGAGTATTGAGAAGGGAAATAAATATTAGTGGCGAATAGTATAGAAGGGGAAATTTGATAAAAGGGGTTTGTACATCATGAAACACATTTTAATTGTTGATGATCAACTAGGAATACGAATGCTCTTAAAAGAAGTTTTTTCACAAGATGGATATGAAGTGAGTCTCGCTTCAAATGGACTGGAGGCATTGGATATAGCTGAAAAGCAAGCTATTGATGGTGTTTTGTTGGATATGAAAATTCCTGGAATGGACGGGATAAAAATTCTAACATACTTAAAAGAAAAGTATCCAAGTTTACCTGTTATGATGATGACGGCGTATGGGGAGTTAAACATGATCCAAGAGTCAATGGATTTAGGTGCGTCACTTTACTTTACAAAACCTTTTGATATTTTTGAAGTTCGAGATGCAATAAATGATCTATTGAAAAAGTAGTCCACAAGCAGGCAGTGGAAAACATCGCCTGTTTTTGTTATGATGAAAAAGAAAAGTGGAAGATGCCGATTAGCTGTTGCTAGGCGACAAGATATAAAAAGTAAATAAATGTTCATAAAAGCAAAAAGAGGAGGTCCATTTGAATGGCTTTAGTATCAATGAAAGAAATGCTTATAAAAGGTAAAAAAGAAGGATATGCTGTAGGGCAGTTCAATATTAATAATCTTGAATTTACACAAGCTATTTTACAAGCGGCAGAAGAAGAGAAATCACCTGTTATTTTAGGTGTCTCGGAAGGTGCTGCAAAATATATGGGCGGATTTACAACAGTTGTACATATGGTAAAAGGACTGATGGAAGATTATAAAACGTCCGTTCCAGTGGCAATACATTTAGATCATGGCTCTAGTTTTGAAAAATGTAAAGAAGCGATTGATGCTGGGTTCACATCTGTTATGATCGATGCATCTCATCATTCATTTGAAGAGAACGTAGAAATTACTTCTAATGTTGTGGAATATGCACATGCGCGTAATATATCGGTAGAAGCAGAACTTGGAACGGTAGGCGGACAAGAAGACGATGTAGTGGCGGATGGCGTTATTTATGCAAATCCTTCAGAATGTGCGGAGCTAGTAAAACGTACGTCCATTGATTGCTTAGCACCTGCACTAGGATCTGTTCACGGTCCTTATAAAGGGGAACCTAACTTAGGATTTAAGGAAATGGAAGAAATCTCTAAATTAGCAGATCTTCCTTTAGTATTACATGGTGGTACAGGAATTCCAACGCATGATATTGAACGCTCCATTTCTTTAGGAACTGCTAAAATCAATGTAAATACAGAAAACCAAATTGCTGCAACAAACGCAATTCGAAACTATCTAAATGAAAATTCAAGTCAATATGACCCACGTAAATATTTAATACCAGCACGCGAAGCGATTAAAACAACGGTTATCAGAAAAATGCGCGAATTTGGAAGCTCAAACAAAGCATAATTCAGTCGGGTAATATAGAAAGAAGGAGAAGTGTTCTGTTATAAATCAGAAGCTTCTCCTATTTTTCCATCAATAGGAGGATATTATTAATATGAAATTTTTTATAGATACAGCCAATTTCGATGAAATTAAGGAAGCACACGCATGGGGTATTTTATCCGGCGTAACAACGAATCCATCATTAGTCGCAAAAGAAAATATTTCTTTCCATGATCGTCTTCGTGAAATTACGGCATTAATAGACGGTTCTGTTAGTGCAGAAGTGATTGCGTTAGATGCGGAAGGTATGATTAAAGAAGGTAGAGAACTTGCTGCAATTGCTCCCAATATTACGGTCAAGCTACCAATGACACCTGAAGGACTAAAAGCATGTTCTGTATTTCGTTCAGAAGGAATTAAAACAAATGTAACACTTATTTTTTCTGCAAACCAAGCTTTATTAGCAGCCAGAGCTGGGGCAACATATGTATCTCCATTTCTAGGTCGTCTAGACGACATAGGACACGACGGAATGGAATTAATTGCGAAGATTGCTCAAATTTTTGAGATGCACAACATCGATACAGAGATTATTGCAGCTTCGATTAGACATCCACAACATATTACAGATGCTGCGTTAAATGGTGCACATATTTCTACAACTCCATTTAAAGTATTAAAACAATTATTCCATCATCCATTGACAGACAAAGGAATTGAAGGATTTCTAGCGGATTGGAACAATCGTAAAAGCGAGTAACCAGACGAAGGAGAAGCGTATGGAAGTTTATAAAATAAAAGGTGCAAATCGGCTACATGGAACGATTAAAGTAAGCGGAGCGAAAAATAGTGCAGTAGCACTTATTCCAGCTTCCTTACTTGCGAACTCCCCTGTGACTATAGAAGGTTTACCGGAAATTTTAGACGTATGGACATTAAAAGAAATTTTAGAAGAAGTAGGGGCTAAAATTACATTCGAAGACGGGACGATGACAATCGATCCGACGAATATAGTAGATATGCCACTCCCAAACGGTAATATAAAGAAACTACGAGCTTCTTATTATTTAATGGGTGCGCTTCTTGGGAAATTTAAAAAAGCTGCCATCGGATTACCAGGAGGATGTCATTTAGGTCCTCGCCCAATTGATCAACATATTAAAGGTTTTGAAGCTTTAGGAGCTACTGTAACCAATGAGCACGGGGCAATTTATCTGCGTGCGGATGAATTAATAGGTTCAAAGATCTATTTGGACGTTGTAAGTGTGGGAGCTACGATTAATATAATGCTTGCCGCTGTACTTGCAAAAGGCAGAACGATCATTGAAAATGCAGCCAAAGAACCAGAAATCATTGATGTTGCAACTCTTTTATCCAATATGGGTGCAAACATTAAAGGTGCTGGAACGAATGTCATTCGAATTGATGGTGTGAAAGAATTGCATGGTACGAAGCATACAATTATTCCAGATCGTATTGAAGCAGGTACGTTCATGATTATGGCAGCAGTTGCTGGAGACGGCGTCACTATTGATAATGTCATCCCTTTTCATGTGGAAGCATTAACAGCTAAGCTCCGAGAAATGGGTGTTAAAGTGGAAGAATATGAAGAAAAGATTTTCATACCAAAGCCTAAAAATTTACAAGCGGTAGATGTTAAAACGCTTGTGTACCCAGGATTTCCGACTGATTTGCAGCAACCGTTCTCAGTATTAATGACACAGGCCACAGGTACATCTGTTATTACGGACTCCATTTATTCGGCTAGATTTAAACAAATTGATGAACTTCGTCGTATGAGTGCAAATGGAAGAGTAGATGGTAGAACCGCTGTCATTACTGGACCGGTCAATCTTGAAGCTGCAACTGTTCGGGCAAGTGACTTACGAGCAGGAGCAGCGCTAGTGCTTGCGGGTTTAATCGCCGATGGAGAAACAGAGATTCAGGATATATTTCATATAGAACGTGGCTATAGTTCGATTATTGAAAAGCTTCGAGGGCTTGGTGCAGATATTAGACGAGTGGAAATAAAAGAAATAGAAGTAAACAACGAATAAATTGCATCCTATACTATAGATAAGAAAGCATAACTTTTCGATAAAGTAACTGTCTAAACTCCAAATACCTTGCGCTTTTCTTATTTAGAAAATATGCTACAATGTAACAGGAAGAAAGACAGGACGGGTTTATTAACCGTAAACCGTAAAACGGGAGGCACATATTAGATGGAACGTAGTTTATCAATGGAATTAGTCCGAGTAACAGAGGCCGCAGCTATCGCATCAGCTCGTTGGATGGGACGCGGATTAAAAAATGAAGCAGACGACGCAGCAACTACTGCTATGCGCACAGTTTTTGACACAATCCCAATGGAAGGTGTCGTTGTAATTGGGGAAGGTGAAATGGACGAAGCACCGATGTTATATATCGGAGAAAAGCTAGGACATGGAATTGGTGGTCCTCAAGTGGATGTGGCAGTGGATCCTTTAGAAGGTACGAATATCGTAGCTTCAGGTGGATGGAATGCACTTGCAGTTCTTGCAATTGCAGATCGCGGAAATTTACTTCATGCTCCAGATATGTATATGGAAAAATTAGCAGTCGGTCCTGAAGCAGTAGGTCAAGTGGATATTAATGCTCCAGTTATTGATAACTTAAGAGCGGTAGCCCGTGCAAAAAATAAAGATATTGAAGATGTAGTAGCTACCATTTTAGGTCGTCCGAGACACCAAAAAATTATCGATGAAATTAGAGCTGCTGGGGCACGCATCAAGTTAATCACAGATGGCGATGTAGCAGGTGCTATTAATACAGCATTCGATAATACTGGTGTAGATATTCTTTTTGGAATGGGCGGGGCACCTGAAGGGGTTATCTCTGCAGTTGGATTAAAATGCTTAGGCGGAGAAATTCAAGGGAAACTTATTCCTCAAGACGAAGCAGAGCTGGCACGTTGTATCAAAATGGGTCTAGATGTAAATAAAATTTTACGTATGGAAGACTTAGTCAAAGGTGACGACGCTATCTTTGCTGCTACGGGCGTAACAGACGGAGAACTTCTTCGTGGAGTGCAGTTTAAAGGTGCTTTTGGTTCTACTCATTCTATCGTTATGCGTGCAAAGTCAGGAACAATCCGATTTGTAGAAGGACGTCATAGCTTAAAGAAAAAACCGAATTTAGTTCTATAAAACTAAACTTCTCTAATGTATACCCGGCTTAGTCGGTCGGGTATCCTCTTTATAAACTTCAATCCTATTAAATCTTTTTCAACTGTAGTCTCCCATTTCTACAAAAACTAGATGAGTGTCAATAATTCATAAAGTTCAGTGGTCTATAGATACTCCATTGAAAAGGATGAGGCCTCTGGCGTATGCCGCAGATTTTGTAAGCTAATTAATCACGTAAGCAAGATACAAAATCTGGGTGCATTTTATGCGACAAGTAATCGCAGTATGAAACAAGCCAAGGTATATTTGATTTCCCAAAAATACGAAACAACAAAATATAATAAAGAGTGGTGCTTTGCCAATGACACAAACAACTATTAATGAGCTAGAAAATATGACGTTAAAAGAGCTTTATGCCCTTGCAAGAAAGTATAAAGTTGCAACGTATAGCAAACTTTCCAAAAAGGAACTTATTTTTGCAATTTTAAAATCTCGTGCAGAACAAGAAGGATTTTTCTTCATGGAAGGTGTATTAGAAATTATCCAACAAGAAGGCTTTGGTTTCTTACGACCTATTAACTATTCTCCAAGTTCTGAAGATATCTATATTTCTGCTTCCCAAATTAGAAGATTTGATTTACGTAACGGCGATAAAGTAACAGGAAAAGTGCGTCCTCCTAAAGAAAGTGAACGTTACTATGGCCTTTTACATGTTGAATTAGTTAATGGCGAAGATCCAGAAATTGCGAAAGAAAGAGTCCATTTTCCAGGGCTTACAGCACTTTATCCTGACCGTCATATCAAGCTTGAAACAGAACCAGATAAACTATCGACTCGTATTATGGATTTAGTAGCTCCGGTTGGTTACGGGCAACGCGGATTAATCGTAGCTCCTCCAAAAGCTGGTAAAACTTTATTGATTAAAGAAATTGCCAATGCAATTACAACGAATCATCCAAACGCAGAACTAATCGTTTTATTAATAGACGAGCGCCCAGAAGAAGTAACAGACATTGAGCGTTCCGTTAAAGCAGATGTGGTAAGTTCTACATTTGATGAAGTACCAGAAAATCATGTGAAAGTAGCGGAGCTTGTTTTAGAAAGAGCGATGCGTTTAGTTGAACATAAACGCGACGTTATCATTTTAATGGATTCGATTACACGACTTGCTCGCGCATACAATTTAGTAATACCTCCAAGTGGACGTACGTTATCAGGTGGTATTGATCCAGCAGCATTCCATCGACCAAAACGTTTTTTTGGAGCGGCGCGTAATATCGAAGAAGGCGGTAGCTTAACAATTCTTGCTACTGCATTAGTAGATACAGGATCACGTATGGACGAAGTAATTTACGAAGAGTTCAAAGGAACGGGTAATCTGGAACTTCATTTAGACAGAAGTCTTGCGGAACGTCGAATTTTCCCAGCGATCGATATCCGCCGCTCAGGTACACGAAAAGAAGAACTTCTTATTCCTAAAGATCAATTGGACAAACTTTGGGCAATTCGCAAAACCTTCTCCGATTCAGGAGATTTTGGAGAACGTTTCTTGAAAAAGCTTCGTCAGTCAAAAACAAACGAAGCATTCTTCGAGCAACTCGCAGTAGAAATGAAAGCGCATCGTAGTGGGAAAGTGACTCTATAAAAAGAAAAACGCAAGGATAGATTATTAATAGATGCGTTAGTTAATTTCATAAATAGCATTTAATTATTAAAACACGAACAACACTTAATTTATTGATTAGAGCGACAGACGGCGACTCAAGCGGGATAAGTGAGACAGGTGAGCCATTACAAACGATGCGAATGCGGCGCCCCCGCGGAAAGCGTCCGCCTATATCGGAAATCATGCTGATTTATTATGAAGAGTATATGATACATATTCTCACATTTCACATTAATATTGTTCGTGTTTTATGTTCTAAATTTGAATCATGAAATTGTTCGCGTTAGTAATAAAACAATTAGCTTGCGATTGAAACTTAAACATGCTATTATATATGATGTAAGTTTACAATTTTCTGCTACATATACGATTGGCCAACAATCGGATCGTGTAAGGTATCAGTATCATAACCAACTCTGTTCCAGATGGTTCAGGGCGAGAGGAGAGATAGAGATGAAAGCAGGAATTCATCCCGATTACAAAGAAGCAACAGTATCATGTTCATGTGGTAACACATTCACAACTGGTTCTGTAAAATCAGACATCAAAGTCGAGTTCTGTAGCGAATGTCACCCATTCTATACTGGACGTCAAAAATTCGCAGCTGCGGATGGCCGTGTTGATCGCTTCAACAAAAAATACGGAATCAAAGAAGAAATTAACGAATAATTACCAAGTACCTACAAAGCACATTGTGTTTTGTAGGTATTTTTATTTTTGTTTCAAACACTTGATTTTTATGTCTTGGTCATCCATCTTATGTTATAAATAGATAGAGGGAATGGAAAAAATATTAGAAGAAAATGAAATGCAAGGAGAATTAGAATGGCGCAATTATTTTATAAGCACGGAGCAATGAATAGTGGCAAATCTATTGAAATTCTAAAAGTAGCACATAATTACGAGGAACAAGATAAACCGGTTGTCATTTTCACGCCTAGTATTGATACAAGAGATGAAATTGGGTATATCTCAAGTAGAATAGGATTAAAGAGAAAAGCTACAGCGATCTACGGTGATACCAATTTATATGAATTAGTGAAAGATCAATCACCAAAACCATATTGTGTCTTAATTGACGAAGTGCAATTTTTGAAAAAAGAGCATGTCTTACAATTAACAAAAATTGTAGATAAACTAGCTATTCCCGTTATGGGATTTGGATTAAAAAATGATTTCCAAAATGAGCTATTTGAAGGTAGTCGTTATATGTTAATATACGCTGATAAAATTGAGGAAATGAAAACAATTTGTTGGTTCTGCCATAAAAAAGCTATTATGAATTTGCGGGTAGATGAAAACGGTAAACCTATATACACTGGCGAGCAAATCCATATTGGTGGCAACGATTCTTATTATCCGGTATGCCGAAAATGCCACGCCAATCCACCTTTATAACACAAAACAAAATCCACTTTATTCTATATGAATAAGGAGGATTTTTTGATTCGCTTTGTGAATTTGGTCTCGGGTCGTTCGGAACTGATCTTGCTACGGGGTGATTTGGTTTCGGATCTAGGCAAATTAGTCTCGGGTATGCTTAAATTGGTCTCGCACTGCCGTTTTCTAACTTATTATGGATAATAATTCAAAGATTGCTGTTGGAGTTTAGTTTCTTTATTGACTAGATGGGCAATCTCACACAAAGTGAACTCTTTATTGTGAGATTTGGTCTCGGGACATTCGAAACTGATCTCGCTAAGGAGGGATTTGGTCTCGCACTGCCACTATATGTAAAATAAGATTTAGTATTTAGTCTCGAATATGCTTGATTTGATCTCACTTTGCTATTATATGTGAACAATCAACTTACTTTGGAAAGAATAATATAGAAAAAGTAGCGATGAAGACATTTTTTCTTTATAATAGGAATGATATAGACTTATACGAACGAGGTGAGCTCGATGTTTGATCGATTACAATCGGTAGAAGATCGTTATGATAAATTAAATGAATTGCTTAGTGACCCCGATGTGGTCAATGATATAAATAAGCTGAGACAATATTCAAAAGAGCAATCGGATTTGCAGGATACAGTGGACGCGTACCGTGAATACAAAGAGGTCAAAAGCCAATATAAAGATGCAAAGCTGATGTTAGATGAAAAGCTTGATGCGGATATGCGGGACATGGTGAAGGAAGAAGTAAATGATTTGGTAGCTCAAATCGAGGCATTAGAAGAGCGACTTAGGCTTTTATTAATACCGAAGGATCCGAATGACGATAAAAACGTTATTATGGAGATTCGCGGAGCAGCTGGAGGAGATGAAGCGGCATTATTTGCCGGCAATCTATTCCGTATGTACAGCCGCTACGCGGAAACGCAAAACTGGAAAGTCGATATTATGGATTCATCTCCGACGGGACTTGGTGGCTTCAAAGAAATTATTTTCATGATTAATGGGAACAATGCCTATTCGAAAATGAAATACGAAAATGGTGCGCACCGTGTACAGCGTGTTCCGGAAACAGAGTCTGGTGGACGTATTCATACGTCAACGGCTACAGTAGCAGTTCTTCCTGAAGCGGAGGAAGTAGAAGTGGAAATTCATGAAAAGGATATTCGTACCGATACATTTGCATCATCTGGTGCAGGTGGACAATCAGTTAATACAACGATGTCCGCTGTTCGTTTGACGCATCTTCCAACTGGAATTACAGTTTCGATGCAAGATGAAAAATCGCAAATTAAAAACAAAGAAAAAGCCATGAAGATTCTTCGAGCACGTGTTGCGGACAAATTCCGTCAAGAAGCACAAGCGGAATATGATGCTGTCCGAAAATCAGCAGTAGGTACCGGTGACCGCTCCGAACGAATTCGCACATATAACTATCCACAAAATCGTGTAACCGATCACCGTATTGGATTAACGATTCAAAAACTCGACCAAATTTTAGAAGGAAAGCTTGATGAAGTAGTCGATGCATTAATATTAGAAGATCAAGCAGACAAACTAGAAAGATTGAATGATACCAATGTATAAAACAATTTATGAGGCCCTAAACCGGGCTTCTTCTTTTTTAGAAGAAAACAATCGAGAAAAAGAAGTTGCTCGTTATTTGTTGCAGTATGTGCTAAAGAAAAACTATTCTCAGTTGATGATAGCAATGTACGAGGAGTTATCCGCAGAAGATCTTCAAACGTTTTGGTCATATGTTGAAGAACATACAACTGGACGTCCGTTTCAATATATTATTAGTCAGGAAACCTTTTATGGTCGAGATTTCTTTGTAAATGAAAACGTCTTAATTCCACGTCCAGAAACAGAAGAATTAATAGAAGAAGTAAAAAAACGTGTAAAACCTCTTTTCGATTCAAATAAAACCCTGCAAATTGCAGATATTGGTACAGGAAGCGGAGCAATTGCTGTCACTATAAAAAAAGAAATACCTACTGCAAAAGTTACTGCAACGGATATATCCCAGCAAGCACTTGAAGTGGCGATGAAAAATGCGCAGTTATTAAATGCAGAAATTCAATTCAAACTAGGGGATCTATTAGAGCCAATAGCCGATCAAAAATGGGATATTATCCTATCGAATCCTCCTTACATTGGTCAGCACGAAGCAGATTCTCTTTCCGATACGGTAATCGATTATGAACCACATTTAGCATTGTTTGCGGAGGAAGAGGGGCTACAGCTATATAGAAAAATGGCGGAGCAGCTACCTTCTATGATGAATGTTCCTAGTTTCATAGGATTTGAAATTGGCTATGAACAAGGGAATGCTGTACAAAATATGCTTCAAAAGGCATTTCCAACAGCCCGTGTAGAAATAGTGAAAGATATGAATCAAAAAAATCGTTTTGTTTTTTGCACAATTACTGAATAAGTTATGAATCTATTGGTAACAATGTTCCTAAGGGGGAATGTTATATGTTACCAGATTATGAGATAAAGAGAGTTTCAAGTATTGGCAAGCAAATAGATACAATTATTTTCTTCGTGTGGATGTTACTTCTTATTCAGTTTTGTTTATTTCTCTTATTTCAATCGACCGAGCAAGTGGATGGATTACGCTTTCGATTGATCGCAAATAGTAATACAATGGAAGACCAACAGGTAAAGAATGAAGTAAAAAATAGTATTGAGCCTCTGTTGATTCAATATCAAAATAATCCACAAACATATGCAGAACTTGAACAAGTTGTGGATAAGTTATCAGAAAAGTTCGAACAAAAAATTCATTTATCCACAGGCTTGGCTTTATTTCCTCCAAAAGTGTGGAATCAAGGAATAACAGCTCAAGCAAATGTTGAATCTGTTGTTATAACAATTGGGAGTGGTCGCGGTGATAACTGGTGGTGTGCGTTGTTTCCAAAAGTGTGCTACAAAGAAGAGGTAGTGGAAGAGAAACCTAAGTTTTGGGTATGGGAATGGTTAAAGAAGAGGTTTTCCACATAATTATCCACAGAAAGAATGAAGTTTTCCACAATTTGTGGATAAGTGTAGTAGAAAGGAGGGAAAATGAGATGAAAACGCAAATAGTGAGTGTGGATAACTTATCCACAAAAGAACAAGGTTACACACAGGCTGTGGATTTATTAATCGTTGGTGAAACGGTCGCTTTCCCGACAGAAACCGTATATGGATTAGGTGCTGTTGCAACGAATGAGAGAGCGGTAAGTAAAATTTTTGAAGCAAAAGGAAGACCACAAGATAATCCACTTATTGTGCACATCGGTGAATTAGAGGAACTCGAGTCTTTTACGAAGAATATTCCGCAAATAGCGAAGGATTGCATGGATGCTTTTTGGCCAGGCCCACTCACGCTTATACTTCCCCTAAAGCCAAATTCACTTGCACAAAATGTATCCGCTGGACTAGATACAGTAGGGGTTAGAATGCCTGAACATCCAGTAGCTCTTGAATTACTTAGACGTTTAAAACAACCAGTTGCCGCTCCGAGTGCGAATAGAAGTGGAAAACCAAGTCCTACGAAAGCTACGCACGTATTCCACGACCTGAACGGTAAAATCCCTTTAATAGTAGATGGTGGGGCGACAGGCATTGGTTTAGAGTCAACGGTACTAGATGTCACATCCAAAGTACCTACAATTCTTCGTCCAGGTGGAATTACAAAAGAAATGCTTGAAAAAGTAATCGGTCAAGTTAATGAATCGAAACTGACAGATCATGCGGAAGCACCTCGTGCACCAGGTATGAAATATGCCCATTATGCACCAAATGCCCCTGTTTATTTAATTGAAAATTCCAAACTAACCGTGCGAAATGCGGTCGAAAAAATACATAGCAATTCTCAAAAGGTAGTTTTAATCGCAAGTGAACAGTATGCTGATATCGAGGTAGATCACTTTTTTTCATTGGGAAAAGAAAATCAACTACAAGATGCGGCACATTTATTATATGAAGCATTAAGAAGTTGTGATGAAACAGATGCAGACTTAGTGCTTGTTCCTGTTTTTTTAAAAGAAGGAGTAGGTACTGCTATAATGAATCGATTAGAAAAAGCTGCAAACGGCAATTGGTTTGTTTAGTAACTTCGGTTCACATTGATATTCAACCGATTCTATTCTGGATTCAACCGATTTCCAGTAGGATTCGACCGGTTTTAGTTAAATGCGACCGATTTCCAGTAGGATTCAACCGATTCCTAGTTGTATTCGACCGATTCATCTATTTTCTCTATAGAGAGATAAACATTTCTCAAACGTTAGCAGTGTATTCTCCCTTATCTATTTGCATATAGTTAATTATGCAAATGGACGGGGGAGATTTTTTGTGGCGTGAAATTTTAGCAGGCGCTTTAGTGTCTGTAGATGTACTTATATTGTTTTCGCTTGTATCTTATCGGAAACAAGTTTTTACCATTGCTGCTTGGGTAGCTTCATTACATATGCTTTTTCCTTTAATCGGTTATTACGCTGGAATCGTCGTACAAAATTATTTGCAACAAGCGAGTCCCTACTTATCCGGAGTTCTTCTTGCACTAGTTGGTTTACAGATGATTATTACGCAATCTCCTAAACAAGTTCCGCTATTCTCTCCTTATCTTCTCGCACTGGTAGCAAGTATTGATACCTTTTCAGTAAGTATTTCGTTTGGTATGCTTAAAGTGGAAAAGCTTATTTTTATCTTAAGTTCAGGAATCTTATCTTTTTTGGCTGTATTTATTGCTCAAAAAGTCATTTTTAAGCATTCATTTATGAATCGAGCGATCATCATGCGACTAGCAGGACTAGTTCTTTTATTGATGGGAATTTTAACTTTATGGAATATTTAACAATATTTATAACATTTATAGGACTAAATATTATATACTAGAGATGGGGAAATAGAAGGATGAATATATTATTTGTTTGTACGGGAAATACATGTCGAAGTCCGATAGCAGAGGCATTATTAAAGGCTCGATGTTTAGAAGATGTGCTAGTTCGTTCGGCAGGAATTTATGCAGTAAACGGAGGAGATATTTCTTTTAATGGGAAATTAGTATTAGATAATGCTCTGATACCGTTTGCTCATGAAACAACTGCATTAGATAAGCGATTAGTAGATTGGGCGGATCTTATCTTGACGATGACATTTTCGCATAAACAAACAATCATTCAAGCATTTCCACATACTAAAACCAAGGTATATAAGTACAAAGAATTTGTTACGCCCCAAAATGTACAAGATGTATCAGATCCTTATGGTGGGGACCTACATACATATGAAAACACGTTTCAAGAACTACTTGCACTAACAGATGAACTAGTGAAAAAACTACGGGGGGATTAAGGATGAAAGAGAAAAAGAAGAAGTATGCATTCGGACTACAAAAGAAGATTGTATTATTCGTCACCATTTTAGCTGTTATTACATACACGACAAGTGCGGTATTTATAAACTTCATACAACCGCTAATATTTGAAGGTGCAACAAAATCATTTAACTTTGAAATAGCTATGTATGCTTTGGGAATTTTTTGGTCAGCAGTCTTAGCATATTTTTTCAGTGGGGTCATTATAAAGCCTCTATTTAATTTAGAAAAAGTTGCAACGCTTGCTTCAGAAGGAAAAATTGGCGTGGACGTAAATGTGCCGAAGTCCAAAGATGAAATTCAATCTGTCGCTGTTGCTTTCCAATCAATGCTTGTGAACTTAAGAGAAATGGTTCAAAGTATTGAAGATAATTTTGAGAAGACGAATAAGACTGTGAAGCAATTATCGGAAGAATCGTCCGTTGCTTCTGTGCAAGCTGAAGCAATCGCTCATACAATTGCGCAAATTTCCCAAGGTGCAGAACAATCAGCTGTAGCAGTACAAGAAACTGCTGAATCCGTAGAAGACGTAAGGGTACTTGCTTCTGAAGTGAATAAACGTGCAGAAGAATCTTCTGTTCAATCAAAAGAAATGATTGCAGGCCTAGCACAAACTACAGATGTCATTGAGTCACTTGTGAATGGGATTCGTAAAATTGCCTCTGGTAGTGAAGCAGCACTTGGAAATGTACAACAGTTGGAAGAAAACGCAGGAAAAGTAGAAAGTATTATTCAGTTAGTAGGGGATATTGCAGCGCAAACGAATCTACTGGCACTAAATGCATCCATCGAAGCAGCGCGTGCAGGGGAACATGGAAAAGGTTTTGCAGTTGTAGCAGAAGAAGTTCGCAAATTAGCGGATGAAAGTGCAAAGGCTGTTCAAGGAATTTCCGAATTAATTCTTGCCATTCAAACAGATGTGCAAACAGTTGTGCAACAAATGACAAACCAAGTTAGCTTTGCGGTTGGAGAAGCAAAACGAGTATCCGATACAAACGCAGCAATCGAAGGAATGTCCAATAAAATCCATAGTATGGCTGGCTCAGTTGTCGAAATATCGACACTCGTCGAACGACAATTAACTAATATTGAAAATACTGCTCGACAATCGCAAGAAGTTGCAGCGATTGCAGAAGAAACATCTGCAGGTGCCGAAGAAGTAAGAAGTTCCACAGATGAGCAAGCGCGATCAATCGAACAAATCGACCATTTATCTGAAGGACTGAAACAACAATCAGAGGGGTTATTCAAAGTGATAAGTCAATTTGATCGAACTTCACAATAACTTTGCGTGGTTCTTACATTATTCTTTGCATGCTTATTATGGTGTAGAAGGAAAAAGAAGCGTATTCTCCGTACAATACGAATATTGAAGTTAAAATTATCATTATCGTTCGTATTTTAATGGGTTTCAATGAGGATACTTAAGCAAATTTTGGAAAATTGACAGAAATTCGTCCGATTCTTTGTATTAAATGCAATTCACTTTATGTGAATTGTATTTTTTTATTCTGAAAAATGGTATGATGAATGAGAATTTAAACAGAAATGAGGGAACGAGTTGAAAATAGCCATTTCTTCCGATCACGGTGGTAATAACCTACGTAAAGAAATTATACAACAGCTAGAAGAGCTTGGACTTTCCTATGAGGACTTCGGTCCAATTAATGACGATTCGGTCGATTATCCGGACTATGCGATGCCGGTTGCAGAAGGTGTTGCTAATGGCGAATTTGATCGTGGAATATTAATTTGTGGTACAGGTATCGGAATGTCAATTGCAGCAAATAAAGTAAAAGGAATTCGTTGTGCACTAGTACATGATGTGTTTTCTGCAAAAGCAACGAGATGTCATAATGATTCTAATGTCCTTGCGATGGGTGAACGAGTTATAGGTCCAGGACTTGCAAGAGAAATCGTTGCAACATGGCTTGGTCAAGACTTTGAAGGTGGACGCCATGAGCGTCGTGTTGAGAAAATTACTGCATTAGAAAACGCATAAAGAGGTGATTTCGGATGGAAGTAAAACATTTGTGGAAACAACAAATAGAACAGCTTCTACTAGAAGTGGAGCAGCAAGCAATTTTAAGAGAAAATGATTTATTTGTCATTGGATGTTCTACTTCTGAAATTATCGGCGAGAAAATTGGTACTGCTGGTGGCATAGAGGTAGCGGAAGTTTTATTTGAACCATTACAAGCATTTGCAAATCGAAATAAAGTTCATTTAGCATTTCAAGGCTGTGAACATATAAATCGAGCAATTACAATGGAAAGAAAAACGCAACTTTTCTATCGATTACCGGAAGTCTCTGTTATTCCAGTTGTTCGCGCAGGAGGATCTATGTCTGCTTATGCGTACACTCAATTTCAAGACCCTGTAGTTGTCGAGCATGTGCAAGCACAAGCCGGCATTGATATAGGACAAACCCTTATCGGCATGCAGTTACAACCAGTTGCTGTACCGATTCGCGTGTCCACAAAGCAAATTGGGGGAGCAGTCGTTACGATTGCGAAAACACGCCCGAAGCTAATTGGCGGAGAGCGTGCATTTTACGGATGATATTGGAGGAGGAACTAAAAGTGGAGAAAATTTTATCACAAGATCCAGCAGTATATGAAGCTATGCTGGCGGAGAAAAAGCGTCAACAAGCTAATATTGAGTTAATCGCGTCAGAAAATTTCGTATCCGAAGCAGTTATGGAAGCGCAAGGATCGGTACTTACGAATAAATATGCAGAAGGCTACCCAGGTAAACGCTACTATGGTGGTTGTGAATATGTAGATATAGTGGAAAATATTGCTCGTGATCGTTTGAAAGAAATTTTTGGAGCCGAACATGCAAATGTACAACCACATTCAGGTTCACAAGCGAATATGGCGGTATACATGACTGCTTTACAACCTGGTGACACGATTTTAGGTATGAATTTGTCACATGGTGGACATTTAACGCATGGCTCTCCTGTAAACTTTAGTGGAATTCAATATAACTTCATAGATTATGGTGTAAGTAAAGAAGATGAGACAATCGATTACGAAAACATTCGTGCAATTGCATTAGAACACAAACCTAAAATGATCGTTGCTGGAGCTAGTGCGTATTCCCGTACAATTGACTTTGCTAAATTCCGTGAAATTGCAGATGAAGTAGGAGCTTACTTATTCGTTGATATGGCGCATATTGCAGGTCTAGTTGCAGCAGGACTTCATCCAAACCCAGTACCGCATGCTCATTTTGTCACTTCAACTACACATAAAACATTGCGCGGACCTCGTGGAGGATTAATCTTAACAACAGAAGAATTTGCAAAGAAAATTGATAAAACGATTTTCCCAGGAATTCAAGGTGGGCCACTAATGCATGTTATCGCAGCAAAAGCTGTGGCATTTGGTGAAGCTCAAAAACCAGAGTTTAAAGATTACCAAGCGCAAGTAATTGCAAACGCTAAAACACTAGCGGATAGTTTAACAGAAGAAGGCATTCGCATTGTATCTGGTGGGACGGACAATCACGTGATGTTATTGGATGTTTCAGCTTTAGGTTTAACAGGTAAAGTAGCAGAACATGTGCTTGATGAAGTTGGAATTACAGTCAACAAAAATACTATTCCATTTGATACTGCTAGTCCTTTTATCACATCTGGCGTTCGTATTGGTACACCAGCAGTGACAACACGTGGATTTAAAGAGGAAGAAATGAAAGAAATCGCTTCTATCATTGCAAAACTATTGAAAAACCACGAAGATGAAGCAATCTTAAAAGAATCGAAAGATAAAGTTGCTGCATTAACTTCTCGGTTTCCTTTATATAGTTAATAGTTTAATAGTTAAAAACTACTTTTCGTTGTGAAAAGTAGTTTTTTTATGCGCAAGTCCCAGATGTGCCACAAATATTAGCTACCTGGATTTAGCGCTCTGGCATTCATTTTCCATATGAAGGCCGCCTTAGACTCCTCCTTCGCTGAGCTTTGTGCGCTGTATTGTCTGTCTCGCTATTCCCGTAGGACTCTCGCTAGCTCGTCGAAAAAGAAATGTAGCTATACTAACTCCTTTTTGTTAGTTAAGATTCAGCAAATAGTTCCTATAATTTTTTTAGCTGCCCATCAATTAGTTTCGGGTCTGGCGGAATTGGTCACTGGTCTGGGATAATTGGTCTCGCCTCTAAGTAAACTGGTCTCGGGTTCAACTCGATTGATCTCGAAGTGCCATTTAGTGTAAAAAAATTGCGCAGGTTGAGCGGCTCTTGATTTCTAAAAATACGCTCCCTAAGAGTCTTGGGTAATGAAAAAGAGTAATTCTAATAAAACTGTTATTAAATAATCGCTCCTGTGCAAGGTCGTCGCAAAAAGATCGACTGCGGTGGCTTGTTTTATAGAAGATTCTCTCTTCTTGCGAATTGTAGTTATCATTTTTGGGCAATATAATGGAAATTGGCTTTTAATTAAAGAATATTTGAGAAAAGTTTGTTGTTTAATTGGTCAAGATTTTTATTTTTACAAACTTATGACGCAAAAGAAATAGACGCAATAGTAAGAACGGAGGATTGCTAGTATATCACCCGCGATTTTTGGTATAATTAGTAGAATTGCAACTAAAACAAGAAGGAGATATGCCATATGACAAAAGTATTTGTATTTGATCATCCACTTATTCAACATAAACTTACATATATCCGTGATGTAAATACAGGAACAAAAGAGTTTCGTGAACTTGTAGACGAGGTAGCTACATTAATGGCTTTTGAGATTACACGTGACTTACCATTAGAAGAAACAGAGGTAGAAACGCCAGTCCAAAAAACCAAATCAAAAGTGTTGGCAGGTAAAAAGTTAGGGATTGTGCCTATATTACGTGCTGGAATTGGAATGATTGATGGGATATTAAAACTTATTCCAGCTGCAAAAGTAGGACATATCGGTCTTTACCGTGATCCAGAAACACTACAGCCAGTTGAGTATTATGTAAAACTTCCTGCGGATGTAGCGGATCGTGATTTTATCTTAGTAGATCCAATGCTTGCAACAGGGGGTTCTGCAATTGAAGCAGTGAACTCATTGAAGAAACGAGGCGCGATACATATTAAGTTTATGTGTTTAATCGCAGCTCCTGAAGGTGTGGAAGCATTGCAAAAAGCGCATCCTGATGTGGATATCTATATAGCAGCATTAGATGAAAAACTAAACGACCATGGCTATATCGTTCCAGGTTTAGGAGATGCAGGGGATCGTTTGTTTGGAACAAAATAAAAAAGTAAATATTTTCCTGTTCTAAATTTGTCGATAAGATGTCAAATAGACGGTATTTGTGAAGAATTTCACTACTTCTAATTGACATCATTTTGCCCCTATTGTATGCTTACAAAGGATATAAAATGATAGGGGTTTCATGCTTGAAATACTTGTCGTATCAACTTCCTACTAGATTCACAGTTTTTACTTTAAAAGAAAAAACGTGAGTATCCTTTTATGCGTCCCAATAGACGTCCGTTACAAGGGATAGCGATGTATTTTTGCGAATCTCTCACAGCTTTGTCGGTTCTAACTAAATAGGTATATTCACAGAAATGTGAATTGTTGAACTTATAGAACCACTCCATTATTTTTAGTAATAAGTTTGCTCGCAGGCCATATGGTTGGTGTGTTTGCCATTATTACTACCATTCGAAAATATGATTCAGGAGACTAAAGACTAATGCATGAATTGCAACGTATCTATACGAAGCAGAAAAAGTACATATTTTTTTTGCTCGCAGTATGTGTGCTAGGTTGGGGATTTACCCCATATTCGACAATATTTGCAGGCTTAGCGCTAGGTTCTTTATTTGGTCTGTATAATTTCTGGATTCTAGTACGTAGAATGGAGAAATTTGATCGTGTGTTAACAGATGGAAAAGGACGAGCAGGTCTCGGGACAACTTTTCGCTTCGCATCAGGCGTGGCTGCTGTAGCAATAGCTCTAGCATTACCAAATTATATTCATCTAATAAGCACAGTTATTGGATTAATGATACCCTATGTTCTACTAATAGTAGAACGAATTATGTATTACACAAAACACCAACTATGAGAACGTGAAAGAGAGGTGAAAGAATCGTGGAACATGCAAATCCAACGTTCAAGTTTTTAGGGATGTATGGTAACTGGTCAAATATATTAATGCTTGCCGTTACTACACTCATCGTATTTTTGATCGCTTTTATTGCGACAAGAAACTTGAAACTGAAGCCAACTGGTATGCAGAACTTCATGGAGTGGATTATGGACTTCGTGAAAGGCATTATTAAAAGTAACTTTGATTGGAAAACAGGCGGACAATTCCATGTTCTTGGAATTACATTGATCATGTTTATTGCGGTAGCAAACGTATTAGGTCTTCCATTCTCTATAACATATGATGGAGTACTTTGGTGGAAATCACCAACTGCAGATCCTACAGTAGCAATGACGCTTTCAGTAATGATTATCCTATTAACGCACTATTACGGAATCAAAATGAAAGGTTTCAAACAATACAATGTAGATACGTATTTAAAACCACTACCATTTTTATTTCCATTGAAGATTATTGAAGAATTCGCAAATACGTTGACACTCGGTCTTCGTCTTTACGGTAACATTTATGCAGGGGAAGTTCTATTAGGACTACTTGCAGGTTTAGCAACAAATGGCACCATTTCTGGTTTTATTGGGGCAATTGTCCCGGCAATGGCTTGGCAAGGTTTCTCGTTATTTATAGGTGGGATCCAAGCGTTCATTTTCGTTATGTTAACAATGGTTTATATGTCACACAAAGTGTCGACAGACCATTAATATAACTGCTTAAATTCTTAAGCAGAAATAAATAAAAACAAACAACATTCCAAGGAGGAAATTACACAATGGTAGGTTCAGTTGGTCTTTTAGCAGCAGCTATAGCAATCGGTTTAGGCGCACTTGGTGCAGGTATTGGTAACGGTTTAATCGTTTCAAAAACAGTAGAAGGTATCGCTCGTCAACCAGAAGCACGTGGAGCTTTACAAACAGTTATGTTCATCGGGGTAGCATTAGTTGAGGCGATTCCAATTATCGCAGCAGTTATCGCTTTCATCGTATTAAACAAATAATAACTTAATGGCGGGTTTCTATCCGCCATTCTCTTTATGAATAAGAAAAAAATGCATACTAACTTACATTATATAGAAGCAAGATCTCTTAATAGCGTTTGAAAGGAGTGAAACAATCGTGACTTTTGATTACCTTGTACTTGGTACGAGTGACCTTAAAGGGTTAAATATTTTGGATATAGGCGCAACATTATTCTTCTTTATTCTACTTTTATTTCTTTTAAAGAAAGTAGCGTGGGGTCCACTGATGGGTATTATGATCCAACGTGAAGAGTTAATAGCTAGCGAAATCGAAGCAGCTGAAAATAGCCGCCAAGAATCAGTGCGTTTACTTGAAGAACAACGTGACTTATTAAAAGAAGCACGTACGGAAGCATTAGCGATTGTAGAAAATGCGAAGAAGCAAGGCGAAGCATCTCGTGAAGAAATTATGACGACTGCTCGTTCTGAAGCTGTGCGTTTGAAAGAATCTGCTATCCGTGAAATCGATACAGAAAAAGAAAGAGCGATTGCAGCAGTACGTGAAGAAGTCGTTTCACTTTCAGTACTTGCAGCGTCCAAAGTTCTTGAAAAAGAAGTTTCGGAAGAAGATAATCGTGCGCTAATCGAGGCAACGATTGCGAAGGCAGGCGAAGTTAAGTGAGTAATTCAACTGCAGCAAAGCGTTACGCAATCGCATTATTCGAACTAGCACAACAAAAAAATGAGCTTCGTTCTGTTGAAGAAGATTTACGTGAGCTTAAAATTGTCTGGAATGCAAATAAAGAATTGAATACACTATTCACTTCTCCTAAGCTGTCTCTAGACAAGAAAAAAGAGCTTATTCGACAAATCTTTACAACTGCTAATCCAATTGTGATTAATACACTTCTAGTGCTTATTGACAAAAAACGATTAGGTGAAGTGGGCAATATTATTAATGAGTTTATGACGCTTTCAAATGAAGCACAAGGTGTTGCCGATGCGAAAGTATATTCAACTCGTGCATTAACAGAAGAAGAACGAACGAACATTTCAATTGCATTTGCAAAAAATGTTGGTAAACAATCTTTACGTATAGAAAACATTGTAGATCCATCAATTATCGGTGGGATACGTGTTCAAATCGGAAACCGCATTTACGATAGCAGTCTAAGCACTAAATTAGATCGCTTAAAACGTAACTTGATCGGTTAATATTATGAATTTAGAGAGGTGACATACATGAGCATCAAAGCTGAAGAAATCAGTGTCTTGATTAAACAGCAGATTGAGAATTATGAATCTGAGATGAAAGTTAGCGACGTTGGTACAGTTATCAAAATAGGTGACGGTATCGCTCTTGCTCATGGCCTCGACAACGTCATGGCCGGAGAACTCTTAGAATTCTCAACTGGTGTTATGGGAATGGCACAAAACCTAGAAGCTAATAACGTAGGTATCGTTATTTTAGGACCATACTCAGACATTAAAGAAGGCGATGAAGTACGTCGAACTGGCCGTATTATGGAAGTTCCTGTAGGTAAAGAATTGATTGGCCGCGTTGTTAATCCACTTGGTCAACCAGTGGATGGACTAGGTCCTATCGCAACTACAAAAACTCGTCCAATTGAAAGTCCTGCACAAGGGGTTATGGCACGTAAATCTGTACATGAACCACTTCAAACAGGTATTAAAGCAATTGACGCGCTTGTACCAATCGGACGCGGACAACGTGAGTTAATCATCGGTGACCGTCAAACAGGTAAAACATCTGTTGCGATTGATACAATCCTGAACCAAGCAGACCAAAATATGATCTGTATTTATGTTGCAATCGGTCAAAAAGAATCGACTGTACGTAACGTGGTAGAAACACTTCGTAAAAAAGGTGCTTTAGATTACACAATCGTTGTAACTGCATCTGCATCTCAACCAGCTCCATTATTATACTTAGCTCCTTATGCTGGTGTAACTATGGCGGAAGAGTTTATGTTCGATGGCAAGCATGTTCTTATTGTTTATGATGATTTATCAAAACAAGCAGCTGCTTACCGTGAGCTTTCTTTACTTCTTAAACGTCCTCCAGGCCGTGAAGCTTATCCAGGGGATGTATTCTACTTGCACTCACGTTTACTTGAGCGTGCAGCGAAGTTGAATGAAACACTTGGTGCAGGTTCTATTACTGCATTACCGTTCGTTGAAACGCAAGCGGGAGATATCTCTGCTTATATTCCAACAAACGTAATTTCTATTACAGATGGTCAAATCTTCTTGCAATCTGATCTATTCTTCTCAGGAGTACGTCCAGCAATAAACGCTGGTTTATCCGTATCCCGTGTAGGTGGTTCAGCACAAATAAAAGCAATGAAAAAAGTTGCGGGTACACTTCGTCTAGACTTAGCTGCATTCCGTGAACTAGAAGCATTCTCTCAATTTGGATCAGATCTTGACGTTGCAACTCAAGCAAAACTTAACCGTGGTGTACGTACAGTAGAAGTATTAAAACAAGACTTGAACAATCCTATTAAAGTAGAAAAACAAGTTATTATTTTATACGCACTTACTCGTGGCCATTTAGATGATATTCCGGTAAAAGATGTTACTCGCTTCGAAGCTGAGCTTCATAGCTGGTTAGATTCAAACCACACAAACGTTTTAGATCATATTCGCACAACAAAAGATCTTCCTTCAGATGAAGACTTAACAAATGCAATTGCTGCATTTAAAAAGACTTTCGCTAAATCCGAATAATTCTTTTGTCTAAGTGAAAAAAACAATAAGGTGGTGAAATACCAGTGGCATCATTACGCGACATTAAAAGTAAAATTACGTCAACAAAGAAAACTAGTCAAATTACGAAAGCTATGCAAATGGTTTCTGCTTCTAAATTGAACCGTGCGGAGGAAAATGCGAAAGCATATGTTCCTTACATGTCGAAAATTCAAGAAGTAGTAGGTGCAATTGCTACAGGAACAAGTGATAGTGGACATCCAATGTTAACTTCTCGTCCTGTCAAAAAGACTGCATATCTAGTCATCACTGCAGATCGTGGTTTAGCAGGAGCTTATAACAGTAACGTAATCCGTGCTGTATCTAATGCGATTGCTGAGCGCCATGCTTCAAATGAAGAGTATGTAATTTTGGCGATAGGTCGTATGGGACGTGACTTCTTCGTAAAACGCGGATCGAATGTAATAGAAGAAGTTATAGGTTTACCAGATCAACCTGCTTTTTCTGATATTAAAGAAATCGCGCGCAGAGCTGTTGGTATGTTCACGGATGGTACATATGATGAACTTTATATGTACTATAACCACTTTGTCAGTGCCATCTCTAGTGAAGTTACGGAGAAAAAGGTACTGCCACTTACGGATATTGCAGTAGAAACAGGCACAACCGCTTCATATGAATTTGAGCCTTCAGCTGAAGCAATTCTTGAAGTGTTACTTCCACAATATGCGGAAAGCCTAATTTTTGGTGCATTACTCGATGGTAAAGCAAGTGAACATGCTTCTCGTATGTCTGCGATGAAATCCGCGACAGACAACGCAACTGATTTAATAGGTAACTTAACATTAGTTTATAACCGAGCACGACAAGCGGCAATTACACAAGAAATTACAGAAATTGTTGGCGGTGCAGCGGCACAAGAATAGTAAATGATAGAAAAGTAAGACAGGAGGGAACAGCAGTGAACAAAGGACAAGTACTACAAGTAATGGGTCCAGTTGTTGACGTTAAGTTTAACAATGGCCAATTGCCAGCTATCTATAATGCATTAACAGTAGCGATTCAACGTCCAAATGAAGCGCCTACTACATTAACATTAGAAGTAGCTCTACACTTAGGAGATGACTCTGTTCGTACTATTGCAATGGCATCTACTGACGGCCTTAAGCGTGGTACAGAGGTAATAGATGCTGGTACAGCAATTTCTGTTCCAGTTGGTGACGTTACATTAGGACGTGTATTCAACGTACTAGGTGAAGTTATCGACTTAGGAGAAGAGATTCCAGCGGGTGAGCGTCGTGACCCAATTCACCGTCAAGCTCCAACATTTGAAACCCTTTCAACTGAAATTGAAATTCTTGAAACAGGTATCAAAGTAGTAGACCTTCTTGCTCCATATATTAAAGGTGGTAAAATCGGTCTATTTGGTGGTGCTGGTGTAGGGAAAACAGTTCTTATCCAAGAACTTATCAACAACATTGCACAAGAACACGGTGGTATTTCCGTATTCGCTGGTGTTGGTGAGCGTACACGTGAAGGAAATGACTTATTCCACGAGATGAGCGATTCTGGCGTTATTAAGAAAACAGCAATGGTATTCGGACAAATGAATGAGCCACCTGGTGCACGTATGCGTGTAGCTTTATCTGGTCTTACGATGGCTGAATATTTCCGTGATGAACAAGGTGCAGACGTACTTTTATTCATTGATAATATCTTCCGTTTCACACAAGCAGGTTCTGAGGTTTCGGCTCTTTTAGGTCGTATGCCATCAGCAGCAGGTTACCAACCTACACTTGCTACAGAAATGGGTCAATTACAAGAGCGTATCACGTCAACTAACACTGGTTCTGTAACATCGATCCAAGCGATTTATGTACCAGCCGATGACTATACGGATCCAGCTCCTGCAACAACTTTCGCTCACTTAGATGCGACAACTAACTTAGAACGTAAATTATCTGAGATGGGTATTTACCCAGCTGTGGATCCTTTAGCTTCTTCTTCTCGTGCGCTTTCTCCAGAAATCGTAGGAAAAGAGCATTATGAAGTAGCACGTCAAGTGCAATACACATTACAACGCTACAGAGAGCTTCAAGATATCATTGCAATCTTAGGTATGGATGAATTAGGAGACGAAGACAAGTTAACGGTTAACCGTGCTCGTCGTATTCAGTTCTACTTATCTCAAAACTTCCATGTTGCAGAACAATTTACTGGTCAAAAAGGTTCATACGTTCCTGTTAAAGAAACAGTTCAAGGATTCAAACAAATTCTTGAAGGTAAATATGACCATCTTCCTGAAGATGCATTCCGTTTAGTTGGACGCATTGAAGAAGTTATTGAAAAAGCGAAAAGCATGGGCGTAGAAGTATAATAATTCGGACCAGGAGGTAAAAATATGAAGACACTTACAGTCAATATTGTCACTCCCGACGGCCCGGTATACGATTCTGAAGTAGACATGATGATCGCTAAAACAGCATCTGGTGAAATCGGTATTTTACCTGGCCATATTCCAATGGTTGCACCTCTTGTAATCGGTGCAATTAAGTTGAAAAAAGATGGTAAAACAGAGTATGCAGCAGTCAACGGTGGTTTTATTGAAGTTCGTCCTGAAAAGGTTTCGATCTTAGCTCAATCATCTGAAGTTGCTTCAACTATCGATCTAACTCGTGCAAAAGAAGCGATGAAACGTGCAGAAGAACGTCTTCAAAGTAAGCAAGATTCAACTGATTTTAGTCGTGCTGAACTTGCCTTGAAACGTGCGATGAATCGTATCAACGTTTATGAGGGTAACATTTAACTTTATTTTTCATGGCAAAATAAAGTTTTAGTCTTGAGCGGACGCTTTAGATTACGCCAAGGTGAATTTGATTTACATGAAAAAAAAACGGACAGAACTAGTTCTGTCCGTTTTTAGCATGTAAGAAAGGTTTACTAGAATTGTGAAGGAGGATAAAAATGGGTTTATTAAATGGAGAGCAGGCAATAATTGCGATTTTAGCCAATGTCTTTTTTATCGGTATATCTTTTTATGCACTTCAAGCAATTATGATTGAAAAAGTTATTAAAAAAAACCGAGTCTTCCAAGCACAGTTATTCTATATATTAGCTAGTATTCTTATCGGTTCGACGGTAGCGAATTTTTTCTTAAATTTAACGGCTTGGTCTAATCAGTTGCAATTTCTGTTTAACTAAAATGGATTCTATATGCTCATGCAAATCATGGAGAAGTTTGTATGAGCATGTAGAATCTCCTCAAATTTCCTGGGAAATATTTTGTCGAATAGGTTTATGTGAAACGCACTAGGGTAATTTAAGATTATCTACACGAAAAGACAGGGTGTTACGTATACTATAGCAATAAAAAATATCAAATTAACCGGTGAAAATAGTGTTTTAGATGCTTGTATATACGCGAAATCCGTTGTATGATGTATATTGTTTTGAATTTCTAATAATGACATCTTACATATTTCATTTATATAAAAGCAAATGAGGATAAAGAACGCGGAGGGAAAGAAGTGGATAAAATCGTTGTTAAAGGCGGTCAAATTTTAAAAGGCAATGTGCGAGTAGAAGGTGCGAAAAATGCAGTACTGCCAGTACTTGCTGCAGCTTTGCTTGCAACCAAGGGAGTAAATGTTATAAAAGACGTGCCAACACTTGCAGACGTTTTGACAATAAATGAAGTATTAAAAAGCTTAAATACGAAAGTTGAATATAATCCTGAACTAAATGAAGTAATAATTGATTCACAAGAAAGACTCTCTAGTGAAGCTCAATTTGAGTATGTGCGAAAAATGCGTGCATCCATACTGGTAATGGGTCCCATTTTAGCGAGAAATGGTTTTGCTCGTGTTGCATTACCAGGTGGTTGTGCAATTGGATCTCGTCCAATTGATCAGCATTTAAAAGGCTTTGAAGCTATGGGTGCAGAAATTTCATTCGGACATGGTTTTGTAGAAGCTAAAACAAATGGTCGTTTACAAGGTGCTAAGATTTATTTAGACGTACCAAGTGTTGGCGCTACAGAAAACATTATGACAGCAGCTGCTCTTGCAGTAGGAATTACGACTATCGAAAATGCTGCAAAAGAACCGGAAATTGTCGATTTAGCAAACTTCATCAATGAAATGGGTGGAAAAGTAAAAGGTGCTGGTACCGACACAATTCGCATTGAAGGTGTATCTGAACTTCATGGCACTGAACATCATATCATCCCAGATCGTATTGAAGCTGGCACATTCATGGTTGCAGCGGCAATTACTAAAGGTGACGTGCTCATCGAAAATGCAGTCCCTGAACATATGACCGCGCTTATTTCCAAAATGCAAGAAATGGGTATAGAAGTGACAGAAGAAAATCACGGTATTCGTGTGCGTTCTTCAGGTCAGCTTAAATCAGTGGACATTAAAACGATGCCTCATCCTGGCTTCCCAACAGATATGCAATCTCAAATGATGGCATTAATGATGACTGCACATGGAACAGGTATCATAACGGAAACTGTATTTGAAAACCGTTTTATGCATGTAGAAGAATTCCGACGCATGAACGGCAATATGAAGATCGAAGGACGATCTGTAATTATGGAATCACCTTCGAACCTACAAGGCGCAGAAGTTGCAGCAACCGATTTGCGTGCAGCGGCAGCCCTTATTATTGCTGGCCTCGTAGCTGAAGGGATAACACGAGTAACGGAACTATATCATTTAGACCGCGGCTACGTCGACTTCGACAAAAAACTCGCAGCTCTAGGCGCTGATATTGAACGTATAGGTACCGAAAGCCCAGAGAAAGCAATTCAACTCGTATAATATATGTAAAGCACTGTGCATTCATACATGCATAGTGCTTTTTTATGCAAGGAACATTTGGTTTAGTCTCGTTTTATAGCGAATTGGTTGCGAGTTTTGTTCAATTGGTCTCGCTATATTTATTATGGTCTCGACTTTGATGGAATTAGTCTCGGATATATATGAATTGGTCTCGAAGTGCTATATTTTTGGGTTTATAGAAATACTTTAATTTGGTATTCCTATGATTTTTGATTGTGTATTTATTTCGGAAATATGGCACTGTATTTTGTA
This sequence comes from Psychrobacillus sp. L3, assembly GCF_042945595.1. GTDB lineage: Bacteria > Bacillota > Bacilli > Bacillales_A > Planococcaceae > Psychrobacillus. The sequence continues at coordinate 701,911 of NZ_CP168493.1, forward strand.
TTTCTAGATTGACCGGTTTTTATTAGCATGCTATTTTTCAATATTCTTGTTGCTTGGTGTTTATTGTTTAATTGTAAAAAGTGTTGACATTCGATATTTGAAATAGTACTTTTATAGATTAGAAAATATTCTTCCATTGTTTGTTCATGTGCTTTTCTGTGAAAGATTTTGCATCTTGGACAAAACCAATTTTGAGGTAACTTTTTCATTCCAATTAAACCGCAATGGATACACTCAACTCCTTTTTGAATGTCATTAAGATCTATTTCATAGTAGTTGCTTATTGGGAAGGGGTGAAACTCGATATTTGCTTTAAGGATATATTCCTTTAAGTTATCCAGTTCGGCTTCGTTTAGAATGGGAGAGTTGGTTTGTATGTTTCTAATATAAGGTTTAATACCTCTACGAAACAATAAGGTTTTATTTGTTGGTGGAACTTTGATATTGCTTGTGGCAAACGCGAAAACGAGTGCTCCATAAATAGGTAAAATGATACCAGAATCTTTAAAAATTTGATTCAATTGAAACTCATATTCTGCTAACTGAAGAACTGGACTTTCATAAGAGTGAGTTTTATTTGATTCAAGTTTTCTTTGCATTTGTTGTTCAGTAAATGTAATCTCGCCATTAATATTTTTTACTTCGAAAATTAATGCATAGTATGGAGTAATTATTAATATATCCATTTGAAAAAGCGATTCTCCGTTTAACGATAAATTATGAAAAGCATAAAACTTATAGGGCAATTTCAATTGTTCTATAACTTTCATCACTACTTCTTCTCCAATTTCACCAGCAAGTTTTTGATAGTATTCATCTTTAATCATCACATATTTTGGATGGTTTCTTGGCATCCGTTTATGCAGAGTACGTAGTGCTTTTACGTATAGGGAAGCTGAATATTTTTTTGCTATCATTATGTCACCTCAAGCAAAGAGTATCATATTATTATGGATAGATAGAAATCACCAAAATTCCATTTTCGCACTGTATTTTACATAAAATTGGTTTCAAAATCGTATTTTGGACAATAAAAGCGCTACAAAATTCCATTTTGGCAGTTTGAAAAATAAATTAGTTGCTTTCCTAATAGAATTGGTCACCCTTATACATATTACGCTATTTTATGGATAACATTTCCTTGAATCAAAACAAGTCTCGTAACACTCGTTCATTTTCCCCCAACCTCCTGCATATAGTACCTCTATGAAACAAAACATTCTCTTATTATTACTTTGCATCGGTCTCTTGTTATTACCGTTTTTATTAATCAAAGAAAAACCTGCACCTAAGTTGGAGTTAGATTTCGAAATTGAATGTCCAATACTAATCGAAGTGAAAGGGGAACTAGAGAAAATTCCTCTCGAAACATATGTTTTAGGAGTCGTAGCTGCGGAGATGCCAATTTCGTTCCATGAAGAAGCTTTAAAGGCACAAACGATTGCTGCACGGACCTATGTGTTGCGGGAAACAAATTACGGAGATAAGGCAATATCTAAAACGGTGCAAAAGCAAGTGTTTGCCAGCGAAGAAGAACGTAAGAAAAAATGGGGGGCCTCCTTCGACGAATATGAAGCTAAACTCCAACGTATTGTCGCATCTACTGAAGGAGAAATTATTGTATATAAAGATCAACTGATCACGGCGATGTTCTTTTCCACGAGTAACGGGCAAACGGAAAGTGCAGAAAGCTATAGTGGCTATGCGATTCCATATTTAGTTTCAGTCCCTAGCAAATCGGAAGAACTTTTTTCACCAAATGTTAAAAAGCAATTCGAATTTACAAATAAAGAATGGGCAAATGCTTTTGGATTGCAATGGTCTGATAGCATGGCGAAAACATTTCGAGTGACAAAAACGGATTCTAACCGAGTGAAGTCTATTCAAATGATCGGCAAAACATGGTCAGGCAGAGAAGTACGTACATTACTTGGACTACCTTCCACCGATTTCACCATTTCCTTTCAGCATGATAAAGTTGTAGTAGAAACGGTCGGATATGGGCATGGGGTAGGTATGAGTCAATATGGCGCAGAAGTGTTAGCGCATGATTCTGTAAAGGCTCACGACATTTTACTTCACTATTATAAAGGAACAGAAATAAAAATATTTTCAACATGTTTAAAATCTCCTACAAATGCAAAGAATAGCAATTGAGGTGATGAAAATGAGAGAAGAACAATCGAACAAGCCTTCTCAGAAGAATAAAAATCCGAAAAAACCGTGGTTTTGGCCACTAATTTATGCGGGATTTTCGGTAGCATTCGTTGGAATGATTTGGGGTTACAACGTGTATGTAAAATCCGATACGGCAGGGGAATGGACCAAGGCTGGAGATCCTGATAAAGTGACCATCGAGACCAACGCCCAATCAGAATCCATGAAGTATCCTTTCAAAGAGACGCTGCAAGATAGCATCGAAGTTGTGCAACATTATTATGACATGGACGCTGATGAAGCGACACGAGAAAAATCAATACTTGTGTTCAATCAACAATACAGAACAAGTACGGGTGTATCTTTGTCGATGAAAGGTGAACCATTCGAAGTAATAGCTGCCATGAGTGGAACAGTAGAAGAAGTTAATTTAGACCCATTTGAAGGCGATGAAATAGTCTTATCCCACGCAAATGGTATGCAAACAAAATATCGTTCGGTCACTGGCATTCTAGTAAAAGTTGGGGATGTAGTGGACCAAGGACAAGCATTAGCAACATCGTCTGAGAGTGAATGGAATCCAACTGCAGGTAATCACTTGCAATTTGATGTTTTAGAAGACGGCGTTCTGATCAATCCAGAATCAAAACTAGCGTTTTAAATTCATAAAAACCGATACGTATGCATAAAGTGATGAAAAGTGTTCCTTTACTAACGAAAGGAAGAGTTAGTGCACGAAACGATACGTCATAGATGCATACGTCTTGGTGAAATGGTTATTGAAACTAAGAAAACTGTCCGTGCCATCGCGAGCACAACCGGTCATTCTAAAAGCACAGTTCATAAGGATTTGACGGAAAGACTCCATTTAGTAGATCCGCAATTAGCAAAAGAAGTAAAAGAAATTCTTGCGTATCATAAATCGGTCAGGCATTTGCGAGGTGGAGAAGCAACGAAACGAAAATGGAAATCTAAAATGGAAGATGGGAAAGGTCGTGATTTGTAACGAATCGCGGCTTTTTTTCTGTTTGCTAGGTTTATTGAAAGCTAATTAGTTGGTTTGGTTGCGAGTAAAGCGGATTTGGTTGCGGATAACTTGAAATTAGTCTCGGGTCACACAGATTTAGTCTCGCGTACACGCCAAATGGTCTCGAACAGCCATAAATTTCAAGTAAGTTGTGCTATTTGCTTAATTTTATGAAGGAGGGAGAAATTAGTCTCGGGTCAAGCGGATTTGGTTGCGGGTAGCATGAAATTGGTCTCGGGTCACACAGATTTAGTCTCGCGTACGCGCCAAATGGTCTCGAACAGCCATAAATTTCAAGTAAGTTGTGCTATTTGCTTAATTTTATGAAGGAGGGAGAAATTAGTCTCGGGTCAAGCGGATTTGGTTGCGGATAACACGAAATTGGTCTCGGCTACGGAGGATTTGGTCTTGTCTACGTGTCAAATGGTCTCGAACAGCCATAAATTTCAAGTAAGTTGTGCTATTTGCTTAATTTTATGAAGGAGAGAGCAATTGGTCTCAGGTAACATGGTATTGGTCTTGGGCACGATCCAAATATTCTCGAACGGTAGTCTCCTTCCACAGTTCATTTCATCTGGAAAGAAAGCGGTTACTTTGTCAATAAAAAAAGTGTATTTATTCCAAAACTATGATAAAATTATAAGTTAGAGACATATCGAAATATACATATAAATTCGGTTGGACAGGGAAGGAGAAAAGCTGTTAATGTTTGCGAAGGATATAGGAATCGACTTAGGTACTGCGAACGTATTAATTCATGTAAAAGGTAAAGGGATTGTTTTAAATGAACCATCCGTTGTTGCGATAGATAAAAATACCAATAGGGTGCTAGCTGTAGGTGAGGAAGCACGACAAATGGTTGGTAGGACGCCAGGTAATATTGTGGCAATTCGACCCCTAAAAGATGGAGTAATTGCAGATTTCGATGTAACGGAAGCAATGCTTAAACACTTTATTAATAAATTAAACGTAAAAGGATTTTTATCCAAACCTCGAATATTAATATGCTGTCCTACGAATATTACAAGTGTGGAACAAAAAGCAATAAGAGAAGCAGCGGAAAAATCGGGCGGTAAAAAAGTGTATTTGGAAGAGGAACCAAAAGTTGCAGCAATCGGCGCTGGAATGGATATTTTTCAACCAAGCGGTAATATGGTTGTCGATATCGGAGGAGGTACTACAGATGTAGCTGTCCTTTCTATGGGAGATATCGTTACTTCTGAATCTATTAAAATTGCAGGAGATGTTTTTGATAATGACATCCTTCAATATATTAAAAGAGAGTACAAGCTTTTAATTGGCGAACGAACTGCTGAAAATATTAAAATTGAAATTGGAACTGTATTTCCAAATAGTCGACATGAAGAGATGGATATTCGTGGTCGCGATATGGTTACAGGTCTTCCTAGAACCATTACGATACTTTCGAAAGAAATTGAAAAAGCTTTGCGTGAATCAGTATCTGTTATTGTACAAGCCGCAAAAAATGTTTTAGAAAAAACACCGCCAGAATTATCTGCTGATATTATTGACCGCGGAGTTATAATCACTGGTGGTGGTGCACTTTTACATGGGATGGATCAACTTCTTGTGGAAGAATTGAAAGTACCGGTATTTGTAGCGGAGAACCCAATGGACTGTGTCGCAATTGGAACAGGAATAATGTTAGATAATATTGATAAAATCTCCAGAAGATAAATAGAAAAGTAATGAAAAAGTTCTTCTGCTACTAGCTTGCGCAGAAGCACAGCCAAAATGACAAGAGAATGGAGGTTTCTTTATGTTTCGTGGATTTCATACAGTTGCATCCGGCATGATTGCACAGCAGCGTAGAACGGAATTACTGACAAATAATATGGCAAATGCCAATACGCCTGGTTATAAAGCAGATCAGTCGGTGATTAGATCATTTCCAGAAATGTTTTTATCCAAACTTGGACCATCTAATATTCCGACTGAAACGCCTATCAAAGGAAAATATGCAACAGGCGTGGGAGCACTCGGAACGGGTGTTTACATGCAAGAAACAATTGCTTTATTGGAGCAAGGACAGCTTCAAGAAACCGAACTAAATACAGATATTGCATTAATCGATGGTGAATTACCGAAAGACGCACAAACTGGGCAAACAGGTGCTGTATTTTATCGCTTACAACATCCAGTTGAAGGGGAAGCATATACTCGTAATGGGAGCTTCACATTGGATCCTGGAGGCTTTTTAACGAATGCGCAAGGGTTATTCGTCCTTGATGCAAACGGACAGCGTATACAGCTTCAAAATGATGATTTTCGAGTAGCAAGTGATGGTCAAATTTATGTAAATGATCAAGCGGTTGCACAAATAGGGGTTTCATTTGCAGCAAAGCCTGAAGCATTGATGAAACAGGATAATGGATTATTTAGAACTGCAGACGGCGCAAATTTGCCTTCCGCCTATAATTCAGCAAACGTTCGTTTTTCGATGCAACAAGGTTTTATCGAGCGTTCGAATGTCGATTCTGCGAGAACCATGACGGATCTACTTACGGCGTACAGAGCTTTTGAAGCAAATCAAAAAATTCTGCAAGCATACGACCAAAGCATGCAAAAAGCGGTAAACGAAGTAGGACGTGTAAACTAACGATGAAAAGAGGCTTCTGGAATGTTACGTACAATGATTACAGCTACTAATACAATGACACAGCTTCAGAGTCAGTTAGATATAATCGGGAATAATCTGGCGAACTCTAATACGCATGGCTATAAAGCGAAGGATGTAAAATTTCAAGAGCTACTTTATCAACAATTTAATAATGACAAGTTGGATAAAGTAGCGCGTCAATCTCCTACAGGTATTCGTTATGGAGTCGGAGCATCACTAGCGCAAACAACGATGAACTGGAAACAGGGAAGCTTGCAATCTACCGGGCGAGATTTAGATTTTGCTTTCCAAGAACCGAAACAATATTTTAATGTTTTAATGCCAGATGGTGAAAATGGACAACAAACAGCATATACTCGTCAAGGTGCTTTTTATGTTTCACCTATAGAAAATGGTAGCTTAATGCTTGTAACTGGCGATGGCTATCCAGTTGCAGATTCTGCAGGACAAGCAATAACTATTCCAGATAACGTTTCAAGCTTTTCTGTCAATGAAACGGGCATATTAACTGCTACGTACCCGGATGGTTCCACTGTCAAAAAAGAATTAGCGGTTTCCGTTTTACAAAAGCCTCAGCTAATGGAGCACCTATCCGAGACGTATATTAAGTTGCCAACTAATTTGGCGGAGTTAGGTGTAAATGCACAAGACGTTATAACGAACCTTCAAGGTGCTAATCGTGGTGACATCTCCGTTGCAAACCAACAATTAGAAATGTCTAACGTGGATATATCAAAAGAGATGACCGAGTTAATGACGGCACAGCGTTCGTATCAGTTTAATGCAAGATCGATAACAATAGCAGACCAAATGATGGGTCTGATTAATGGAATTAGATAATCTTCCTAGTAAGGAGTTAAGTGTATGACAGAAGAAATAAAAATTTCTGGCAGACGACAACGAAAATTGGAACATGCAAAAAAAGCTGAATCGAAAAGAACCTATTGGGTGCAAATTCGTATGTTCCCTATTTGGCTGCGTATACTAATAATCATCGCACTTTTTTTTGGTGCAGCAGCTGCTGGGTTAATGGTTGGATACGGTGTAATAGGCAGTGGAACTACAAAAGATGCACTAAAATGGGAGACATATCAGCATATATTAGATATTAAAGACGGTAAATAGGTGAATATTGGAGGGAAGACCATGTTAACAACAGAACAAGTTCAAGCACTTTTACCTCATCGTTATCCATTCTTAATGATAGATCGAATTCTAGAAGTGGAAGAAGGAAAACGAGCAGTAGGTTTAAAAAATGTTACCATCAATGAAGAATTTTTTAATGGGCATTTCCCAGGATATCCAGTAATGCCGGGAGTTTTAATAGTAGAAGCTTTAGCACAAGTTGGAGCAGTAGCCGTTCTTCAAATACCTGGAAATAAAGGAAGACTTGCTTTCTTTACAGGTATCGACAATTGCCGATTTAAACGCCAAGTCAAACCAGGCGATCAATTAAAACTAGAAGTAGAACTTACCAAATTACGTGGTGCAATGGGCAAGGGACATGGTATTGCTACGGTAGACGGCGAACTTGTTTGTGAAGCGGACATCCTTTTCGCGTTAGGTCCCGTTGTAGAACAAGAATAACAATAGTATTCCTCCGTAAGCTCGAAGATATTCTACTTTCCTTTTTCAATTGAAAAAAAAAGGCATAATTGCCTTAGGATATTTCTTTCCTTTCCTGGACAACCTATCGTAAGTCACATACGTGTGATGAAGATATCCAAGAAAGGAGGAATTTTTTTATGTGGAAAAAAGCCGTTCCTGCAGTGGCAATGTGTTCTCTTTTATTAGTCGGATGTAATACTAACAAAACAGTTCCTACCAAAAATGAAACACCAATGCAAGACGTTCGTGAGGGTGTAGACCGAGTCAATCCAAACCTAACTACGCCAGAAGTGAATACACCATCTCCTAGAACTTACAATAAAGGAATGAATGGTACAAATGGTATGAATGGAACGAATGGCGTTAATGGTAACAATGGTGTAAATAATGTGGGACCAAATGTTGTTCCGGACGGCAACGTGATAAATGAAACTGTTCCTAACACAGAAGTTATTAAAGAAGATGTGAAAGTGAAAACAAAATAACAATTAGTAAATCTAATGAAAAGGCTGACTCAATTAAAAAATTTTGAGTCAGCCTTTTTTAATTTTGATCTTTTTTTAAGGAAGGTCTAATTTTCATGTCATGTTCAAATTTTGCCAAGAGTTCTTCCCCACTAAAACCATCCTCTATTAATTCAGAAAGTAATGACTCTGCGTATTTTCTTCTTACTCGTTTTAAAGTTCCTTTTAGTAAGACAGAAATATGCTGACCAATTTCCTTCACTGAGTAAGTTACTACCTCAAAATGAGCAGGTTCATTTTCAGGATAAGAAATAACAACTTTTGCAATGATTATTTCATTCGAGGTCTGGAAACCTTTAAAAAGTGCCTCGTATTTTTTATCCACAAAAAGCTCCAATATCCAGGATCGACTTATATTCTCTTGATTGATCACAATGCCATCTTCAATTGAAATAGGATAAATCTCTTGATCACGAATAATATCAACCGACATCATCTTAAATGTTTTCATCTACATTCTCCTTCAGAAGGATTTCATTAAATTTATTATAACATAAGAAGAAATTAGGCAGTGTCGATTCATAGGGAGGAAGTAGCAAGTTAATTTTTTTTGAAAAATACCAAATTTCCATTTTTGATATTGCAAAAAGCTGAATGTACAGGGTTTGCTAAAAATTGCGAGGCAAACAACTTCATTTTCATGAATAAAAAGCGTTTAAAATCACTTTTTCGACTTTTGCTAACAATTTCGAATACCATTATGATGGTTGTAATCAAAGAAAAGGAGGTGAAACGGTGAACACAGTTTCATTAATCGGACGAATGACAAAAGCTCCACAACTCAAATATTTAACGGAGGGAAGATTACAAACCAGTTTTGTAATCGCCGTAAGTAAAGGATACAAAACGGATGAAGCGGACTTTGTGCTATGCACGATTTGGGGAAAGCTCGCAGAAACAACTGTAAAGTATTGTGGGAAAGGCTCACTTGTCGGGATTACAGGTAGGCTAAATACGAGGTCATATGAGAAAGGAGAGGGAACGCGAGTATTCGTAACAGAAGTAGTTGTGGAGGACATCCGATTTTTAGTTACAAAGAAACGAGACGACCATGAAGACAATCAAGAACAGAAGAAAGTAGAAGCAGACTTCGAATTTCCAACATCACAATCAAATCAACTTCCAGTATAAATACTTAGCAGACCGCAATAAAACCGCTGATTTACAAGAGAAAAAACCTGACCGAAGAAGCGCGGTCAGGTTTTTAAATAGTAAAAACTTAGCAATATATGCATATTCGAGAGCACCTATCGACCAACTTAAATCGACAATGTCAATAAATCCTTCAAATCGGCATCGGACATTTCAGTAATCCATTGACTGGAGTGTATTAATTCTTCAGACAACGCTTGTTTTTCGATGAGCAGCTTATCTATTTTTTCTTCAATTGTACCAATCGTTATAAATTTATGCACATGCACAAAGTTGGTTTGCCCGATTCGATAAGCGCGATCCGTTGCTTGATTTTCAACGGCAGGATTCCACCAACGATCGGCGTGCAACACATGACTTGCTGCTGTTAAATTTAACCCTGTTCCACCAGCTTTCAATGATAAAAGAAAGACAGGAAACTCCTTTGCTTGAAAGGCTTCGACTAAATGATCGCGCTGGTTCTTCGGCATACTGCCGGTTAGAAACGGAGCATCGATTTCATATAACTCTGTTAAACAATGCTGCAACAAGTGACCCATCCCAATATATTGTGTAAAGATGAGACATTGCTCGCCTCGCGCTGCAATTTCTCCAGCAAGTGTAACAATACGGGCAAGTTTCTCGGAACGCTCCATCATATCATCTGCATCATCAAATGGTTCCTTCAAGTAGAGAGCAGGGTGATTACAAAGCTGTTTTAACTTACTAAGCATTTTCAAAATTAGCCCTTTTTTCTCAAATCCTGATAGTGTGTCGAGTTTACTAACTGTTTCTTGGATAAGCGATTCATACAAGGCAGCTTGCTCGGTTGTTAAGGCACAGTATTCTCGTTGCTCCAACTTTTCAGGAAGGTTAAGAAGTAATTCTGGATCTTGTTTCGTTCTTCTTAACAAGAAAGGCTGAATTTTCACACGTAGTTTATGTTTGGTAGTATCAGAATCATCTCGTTCAATCGGTACAATATAATTTTCTTGAAACTTGCGAAATGATCCTAAATATCCTTTATGGATAAAATCAAAAATGGACCATAATTCAGATAATCTATTTTCAACTGGTGTACCAGTCAACGCGATATGATGGGCGCCTGTTAATTTGCGGATGGCGCGTGACTGTTTCGTATGCATATTTTTAATATTTTGTGCTTCATCCAATGTGATACTGGACCAAACAATCGCTTGCAGAGATTCAATATCTTGCATCGCAGTGCCAAAAGTAGTAATGACAATGTCGGCAGTTTGATCGATTTCTTTCGTACGAGCAGTCCCATAATGCGTTTGAACATTTAAAGAGGGAGCAAATTTTGCCAACTCTTTTTGCCAGTTTCCAAGTACGGAAGTGGGACAAATGATCAAAGAAGGAGCGGGTTGCTCTTGTTTCTCATGTACATGCAATAAATAGGAAATCAATTGGATCGTTTTTCCAAGTCCCATATCATCAGCTAAGCAAGCACCAAACTGTTCATTTCGCATGAATACGAGCCATTCGAGTCCAAGTTGTTGATATGGTCGAAGTGAAGTCAATAAATTCGGAGAAACTTGGACTTCTGGGAATCCTTTTTTCTCTGATAACTGCTCCATCAGCGATTGCAGTGATTTCTGTAACTCAAATTGAAATAAAGGATCTTCATTTGACTGATCGTCATCGTCTAAAACAAGTGCAATTTCTTCGGGAATTTCTCGGAATAAAAGCTCTTTTACCGTCCAATTTTCATCTTCTGATTTCTTCATTAATTCCCGAATTTCGTGCAACCATGCAGCATCTATACGGAACCATTCATTTCCAGCTTGAATATAGGAACGGTTTTCATTGACAAGTTGTTGGAAATCTTCCGAAGAAATCTCTTGACCATTCAATGAAAAACTCCAGTCAAACTTCAAGATTTCATTGAGACCTGCAGCGGTTTTATACGTATTCGCAGTTTTGGCAATCGTTTTGACGCGCATCTTCGTTTCTTTTACAGCCTTTAACCAAGTAGGAAGAACAATTTCGAATCCAAGTGCTTGTAGTTTCACAAGGTCATCTCGAAGAAAGATTCGAACCTCTTCATCCGACAATGTAGCGGAAAAGAAAGTTTCGGTATTTAGTTGATCAATCGAAGAAATGAGCGAGAATATTTTCGTTTGCGTTTCCTTAATATAAGCACTAAATTCAACCCATTTGTCCGGCAATGCATCCTTAATTGGTGAAGTTTTTTTCCGAAAAGCGGGGGTCCAGTAAACACTGCTTTTCTTCCCGCGAACAACCGTTTCTAATAGCCAAGTATCGTCAAGTGCTTCTGGTTCAGAAAGTCTTAAGCCGACCAATAAATTCGGATGAGTGGCTTGAGACTTAATAGGCCATCCACCTTGTTCGAAAAAAGGAACAAGTGAAGGAACATCTTCCATCGTTAATCCTGCTTGATAGAGCTTTTGTTTGACAGCATTCGCTAAAAGAACTTTCCCATTTTCATTAATAGACGCAGTTGTTTCAATAGTATCCCCATCCAATTTTAACTGGCTCCATAAATCTGGAGTCAACCAAATGCTTGCTGCTTGTCTAAATGTTTGAAGCCAACTTTCAGAATCCGTGTTTGCTCCTTTGAATAAAATAAAAGGATGTGATTTGCCAGAGAATAACTCCATTATTTCGACAGGAGTGGCAATTAGTGCATTTTCTTCGATTTGTGCGAGCAAACCGAAGAAACTTTCTCGATGATTAATATACAAGGAAGGCACCCATTGTTCGGCAGGTGTTCCTATGCATATTAGGCGAAAATTTCCGCTTTCCGTAACGTTCACATTTAATGGTAGTTCTTTATTAATAGACAAAGGTTGAGTCATAATGGCAAGTTTCCTTTCTCTATTTCTTGTTGTAATGCACGCAGACGGCGATATTTTTCACGAATCGTCTCCACATATTCATTCCAAAAATCCGTATCATTCGTTTTTTTGGCTACTTGTTTCATTTTCTTCCAAATGCGAATAGCTTGCTTGTAACTATAACGATTTTTTTCCAAAATGAAGCGCATGGCGTAGTGGTGGTAAAGTGGCAATAATACTTCTGGAGCTTCTTCTTTGACAATAGAAAGGCCACATGCTTCTGCGTATTCTATTGAAGAATTTGCTGATTGATGCAGCGCCATCCAGTCATGGTAACGTTTTTCTTTTAGGAGTAAATTGGAATAAGATTGAATACCATACAATCCAAATGACTGGTATAAATTTTCGAGTTCATTCGTTTTCAATTGAATCGAATCAAATAGTATTTCCAATCTGCGAATAAGCATTACTCTGGATGGATTTAGAACTATCTCATTTAAATAAGAAGGAACATGTGGTAATAATTTTCGAGCGAGCTCTTTTGCCAAGTCCTTGTTGGACGCTTGAAGAGCCTTTTCACACACTTCAACCCATTCTAAAAGTTGTTCTGATTCCATAAGGTCAGCGGCTTTTAATAAATCATCTATTCTAGACAACATAATATAAAAATAGGGAAGCACCATATTTAAAGGAATATCGTCTTCTGTTTTTTCAAGCGTTTGTAAATAAGCAACCTCTTTTTCACGTGTTGCTTTATCCACCACAAGCGCATCCCAAAAAGACAAATATACATGCTTCCGATAGCTGATGAAAGATTCCAGTTCAAAATAGAAGTGGCGAACGCGTTTCATCATTTCTTCATAAAACGTATCTGCAGCAAATAATCGTGGTTTCGACGCCAGTTGTGCCAAGGTATCATCTAATTCTTCCACATATTCTTTCAGAAAATAAAGTACCCGATTGCGCATATTCGATTCCGCAAATGGTTCCAAATAGGGCCAAACTTTCATTAAAACGACAAGATCTACATACACATCAAAAATAGGTTGCCATTCCCGTTCAAATGGCCGCGACTTTCGAATTTGTTTTTTTAAATCTTGGACCGCAAATTCTAAAAGATAAAAACTATTCGGCGGATAGTTGGAAATGAATTTTCGGAAAAAGTTATCAACGAGGATATCCCAACTCCTCGGGCTACGCTCATCTCTCAACAACGTCAACTGAGCCTGGTCAGCAGTAGACCGCCAATCGGAAATCCAAGTAGATAGCGAATCATTTTGCTGATACAAATAAAAAATGGACGCAACAATATGACGACATGGCTTGTGCATCGGACAAGGACAGCTATAAGAATCCGTCAAAATATGATAAGTAATTTCTATATTACTGACATCTCTTACACTAAAATCAACCCGATGCTCTTGCGGATAATAATTTGTAATCGACACAACACCATTACGCACAAAAAATGCGGAACGACGAACAAGCTCCTCATCCTCCAATATTGCAGGATGGAACTTTTTCTGTATCGTTTGCATCGACAGATCTATATACTTTTTATAATGTGCTGCTAATTTTTGGTAAGAAGTAAGGGTCAAACGAATCTCTCCTATGAAAAAAGGCTTTCCTTCCATTATACGTATAACTCAGCATTATTAAAAGGCATAACCCATAAAAACATTGGAGCGGCCGCCAGATACGAGAGTGCCGCCGTCCGAAAAACAACAAAAAAAATAGCCTATGCCATAGAACTTCTGCAAAACTATCTGGCAGAAACACTAACATAAGCTTTACTTATCATTTATTTTCAGCAACAACCTTTTTGCCTCTTTTACATCAAGGGAATTTAAATGAACTATAAAGTATCGGAATTCCTTTAAATCGTAAAGGTCCGACCTAAGCTCATTTTGAAGCGCTGTAATATACCGGCTTTTATTTTCTCTTGCTTCAAGACCAGGGTTACTACTCTTTTGACGCGTATCTTCAAGCATATCCAAAAACTTGTCCCTTGGAATTGCATACACACTTCTTAGTTTTGGCAATAATTGTATTGGAATCTCCAGGTTACCTAATTCATATTTGGACAAGGCTGAGTGATCAATCCCAAGTCGATCCGCGGCTTCGATCTGTGTAATATCTAATTGCTCTCGATATTCACGAATATGTTCATTAAAAGGCATGTGACTACCTCCTTTATCAATGAAACAAGAATATCGAATTAATAATGGAGAACTATTAATATCGCCATATTTGCGATTTTTAAATAACTTGTCATATTTTGATGTATACAAATAATATACATCCTATTACAGTGGTGTTAATATTAGGGATTAATATAAAAGGAAGGGAAGTGGAAGAGGTAGATAAAATACAGTTTTATATACCTTCATTATTAGATTTTCTAGATCATCATAAAAGTATGTGGATAGAAGAAATAAGAATAGTTGGCGTTAAAACAAGAAATGTTAAGTATTTTATTGGTCATTCCAATCAACAGATGACATGTATCGAAAAAATAGTAGCAGAAGATTTTACTATTTACGACCTAGAGCTTGATTTCCAAAAGAAAACGCTCTCATTTTATTTAGATAGTGCTGTCATGCCTTCCCGCTCTATCATTCTGCAAAAAGTATTTCAAACTTTTTTAGTGCGATATAGCGCTAGAAAAGTCGGTTTTTTCTTGTATGCAACTGGAAGAAACAGACCCCAAACAGCAAAGGTATTAACATAATATAAAATTCTAAAGCGAATGCATATTGTGTTCGCTTTTCCTATATTTGCACTACACGAAAATCTTAAAATATGATAAACTAACAATAATCAGAAAATTCCGAAACAGGAGGGATATTATGTTACTTGTACAGTTAATGAAACCATTTTATATAAAACAAGAGGATGAGCGGATAAAATTAGTTTTTGCGTATCAATATTTTTCTATAAAAAAAGACGATGAATTATTTCACTTTATTCCAGTTGAAGGAAAAGAAATTATTGTAAATGCAAAAACCATGCAAGTCGAGAACTTATCGGAAGTGTTCGTATTCCAAAAAGGAAATCGTTTTTTACGTTTACCACTTTATCAATTATTACTAGTTTCTGATATTCATACACACTTACTTTCTATCATTGAATCAACCGATGAAAAGGACTCTACCTCATTTCCAATTGAAGGCGCGGAAGAGATGATTCAGCAGTTAGAAAAAGAAAATTTTGATCGAATGATAGACTATGCATTGATCCAAAGAAATGAAGCGCTATTCCAAGAACTACAAGCGTATAAAGAAATATAACGGAGGCTGTCAATATTGAACATATTTTATTATTAAAAAACACCTAACGAAAAATACATTTCGATAGGTGTTTTTATGTGTGCAAAAAATTAAAAGGATGTAAAAAAATAGAGAAATAAAACAAATCCACTAGAGCCAAGTACTCCAAACAAAATGTCCTCCCAATTTAATTTTATAAATTTGTCGATTTTCATGTTCTTTGCTCTCCATTCTTGTAAATTTCCCGGGAAATAGCACGATTTTTGCATAAGTCGAGAAACAATAAAAAAAGTTTCAAATAGTTTACCCAAAAACAACAAATCTATTCAACTAAGGCAAAATCTAATCCGTTCAATAATATGTTACAGATGCATTGTTACAGGTGCCAGGCACCTGTAACATATTTGTGATATATCTCCATATGCTTCAGAAAATGGGGAGAAGGTCGATATAACTGAAAAGGTTGAATGGGGATGATAAAATGCTGGAGATGTGGAGCTCTACGGGGATGTCCATTATTCGAAATATGAATGCTCAGTGGGCGATCGCAAATAAGTCCATGGAGCGAATCTCTTCTGGTTATCGTATCAATCGTGCTGCAGACGATCCTGCAGGTCTAGCAATATCGGAGAAAATGCGTGCGCAAATTAGAGGCTTAGGACAAGCTGCGAGAAATATTCAAGACGGTATCTCCCTCGTACAAACTGCGGAAGGTGCTTTAAATGAAACACATTCCATTTTACAGCGTATGCGTGAACTTAGTGTAGAAGCAGCAAATGATACATTAACAGACAATGATCGTAAACAACTCGCAATTGAATTTGATGAACTGAAAAAAGAGATTACTAGAATCTCAACAGATACAGAATTTAATACAAAAACGTTACTAGACGGTTCGCAAAACTCCTTAAAGATACAAGCAGGGGCAAACGCCGGACAGCAAATCGAGCTAACGTTTGGAAATATGGGTGCAGAAGCAATTGGTATCAAGGATATATCAATTTCTACAAGAGATGCTGCAGATCAGGCAATTGGAGACCTAGATAAGGCAATAAATAAAGTATCAAGTGAACGATCACGAATGGGTGCATATACGAACCGTCTTGAACATGCCTACAACAATGCAGTTAATATGGAAGAAAATTTAACTGCTGCGGAATCACGTATTCGAGACGTAGACATCGCAAAAGAAATGATGGCTTTAACAAAAGCTAATATTTTGATGCAAGCGGGTCAATACGTCTTAAGCCTGCATATGCAACAAGCACAATCCATTCTGCAATTATTAAAATAACTAGCTTGATTCCTAAACTAGCACTTTCATGTCTATACTTCTTAAACAATCGTGAAAAGCTGACACCACGATTGTTTTTATTTTTGTACAACTCTATTCCATTTATGTTTGATCTCCATCTGCTCATATGTTACAAGTATGTTACTGGTGCCAGGCACCAGTAACATACTTGTAATAAAAGGGGGGAGTGTTCGTTGCAAAAAGTCGGCAGGATGAGGGATTTTCTAGTATTATAGGTTTATATGCTATAAAAGGGGGAAATGGAATGAAGAGGATTTCCGGTTTAGCTATTATTATGATGATTTTGAGTATTTTAGCTGTTCCTTTTTCTGTACTCGGGGCTCCGTTAGATGAAGTGAAGAAAATTGTAAGTGAGGATTATAAAGGTGAAATTCCTTCGAACTTGCAAAAACTAACTACGATTGATGCGATTATTGGACAGTTGGATCCTTATTCTACTTATTTTACGAAAGATGAATTTGAAGCGTATACAAGCTCTATCAATAATACGACAACTGGAATTGGCGTTGTGATTGAAGAGCATAAAATGGGTATTCAGATTGTCAATACGTTTGAAGGTGGAGCAGCGATTGAAGCTGGCGTGATACCAGGAGATATTATTATCGAAGTAGACGGTGTTTCTACAGAAAAAATGTCGATTCAGCAAGCATCTTCTCTGATAACGGGTAAAGCAGGTACTGTGGTTCAACTAGTAGTTTGGAATCCTACTACTCAAAAAAAAGAAACATACAAGCTAACACGCAAGAAGTTCCATGTGCCTGTTGTGACAAAGCAACTTCTTTATGGAAATGTCGGTTATATCGGGATTAATTCGTTTTCAGATGATGGGGCAACACTTGTTCAAGAAGCAAAAAATGCGCTTCAAAAGCAAGGAGCAACTTCTTTTATTCTGGATTTAACGAACAACGGTGGTGGTTATGTACATACAGCAGAGGAGATGATTGGTTTATTTCCAAATAGCCCAGATGCCTATTATCTTCAAACGACAGGTCAATCTGGATTGGTGAAATCAGTTCCACATACTTCTCTATTTCCGAAAAATACCAAAATTCTTGTAAATGGCTATAGTGCAAGTGCGTCTGAAATGACAGCCGCAGCGTTACTTGACCAAAAGTCGGCGACACTTTATGGGCAAAAGACATACGGAAAAGGATCGATGCAGACATTTTATAATTTGTCGGATGGATCTTATTTAAAGTTGACGATAGCAAACTTCACCGGACCAAAAGGAACGATTATCCATAAAACAGGAGTCCATCCTAATGTAGTGACGGCAGAAGGCAAGGAGCTTGCCAAAGCCCATTTAGACACAATATTAGAAGCAAATAAAACCTATAAAAAGTTACCGACATTATCCAATGTGCCAACAACCAAAGCATTTACGATTACATTTTCAAATGAGATGGAAGACAATAAACAACAGAAAAATATAGAATTGGTAAAACTCGGAGGAACAAGCAGCGTTCCTATATCAATCAAACAAAAATCACCAAATCAGTTCGTTGTAACGCCAAATGCACTTTTAGAAAAAGGAGCAGCATACTTACTACTCATCCATCCAAAATTTCAACCAAAAAACGGAAATGCGATGAAAAATGGTGCTTATGTGGAAGTAACTGTTCAACCATAGAGGGGGAACAATGGAATGTTTTTTGAATTTCGATTTTGGAAAAATCTTTTCAATCAAAATGATTTAATGGAATCGCTAAATAATGCAACGATGCGCCATTTTGAAAAGCGTGTCTGGCTTGTTACATTTCTAGGTATGTTGCTTTACGCACTTCGAGATATTTGGGGAATGCATACCGAAGGACTTACCACCATTTTTGTGAATGGCTATGGAGACACGTATTCTGTAGCAAGAATTGCTTCCTTATTAGGAGCAATCATTTGGTCAATCCTATTCATGGCGTTTCACTTTTTCGGAATGGCCTTTTTATACCATAAAATCACAGCTGTTGATTTGTCCAAAGCGGCCGTTTTGCAATTGTTTGTAGTAGCTTTATTGTTAATGGAAAAAGCACTTATCTTTTTCATCTTTGCAATCGTCGGCTATACGACTGACTATTCATTACTTTCGTTCGGTCCTTTAGCGGCAACTTATATAGAAAATGAATTCTTTATTTATTTCTTCAATCAATTAACGCTCATAACCGCCTTGATCATTGCGATTCAATTTCAGTTTCTCCGTGCATTTACGAAGATGTCAGCTCGGAATCTATTCATTATATTAATAGCAGTCCAAATCGTTCTCGCATTAATATCGGCAACATTTAGCGTTCTCCCATTGCAAACGTGGTTTGAAGGAGGGCAACTAGCATGAATAAAGGTATTACAATCGGTATTGCAATCGTTGTCTCCACTTTCATTGCAACAAATGCTATTCTTTTATTTTCAAATAATAGTCAACTGAGCCGTAGCTATTATGTCAGTGAATACGATCGTGTACACGAAAATACATACACAAAAAACCTTGAAAAAGAAGCGGTCATAGTTCCTACAATCGAAACTACGGTAACCATCGAAGCAGCTTTAGTCAGTGATTTAACGGTAACGCCTGGAGATAAAGTCCAAGTGGGCGCTGAACTGGCGCAATTAAAAACGGAAACAGCCGACAATCAGCGTTCACTTTGGGAATCCGAGCAAGAAGCGTATACAGAGGAACAAGTTCAGTTGCAACAAATACTTGACTCACTTGAATCTGACCGTGCAGGAGCTAACTCGACATCGTATGGAAACGCATCTACAACTGGAAACACGGCGGATGAAGTAATGGACGTCAATGTCCAAGTGGAGGTCAATGTCTCACCAGAAGGAAACTTCGCACAGGCAATTGCCCAAACGGAACAAAAACTAGCAGAAGTCAATCGCAAACTACAAATCGTCAACACCCAGCTGAGCCAAGAAACAAGCAAACTCGCTTTACTCAGCCCATTAGAAGGAAACGTAGCAAGCATAGAAGAAAAAAACGGACTAAATTTCATCACGATTTATTCGCCTGAAAAATCAGTCCTGACGTTCGCAAATGAAGCAGAGTGGTATGACATTGCAGAAGGGCAAAAAGTAATGAACCACTCGGCGCATGAAAAAGGTATTATAGAAGGAACTATCTTGGCTAAAAAAGATGTACCTACAACTCAATCCGTGTGGCTTAAAGCATACGAACAATATGACAATAAAGCCAAAGCCCCTTTATACGAAGTGCGTATTCAATTAGATGAGTCGCTAGAAACATTGCCATATGCGGCAAACATAAACTCCGTTATCAGTACGAATGAAGCGAAAAATGCGGTACGAGTAAAATCTAACTGGCTACTGAATAGATCCAAGCATACTGCCGAAATATACACATTAACAAAAGATGGCATAATAGAACGCATACCAGTAACTATGCAGTTCGACTTAGAACAATCTACCATCCTATCAGAAGTTTTAGAAAATGAAATGGTCGTACTAAACGCTGAACCAAAAAGAGAAGAATCACGCGCATTCCTGCCATTCCCATTAGACCTTCCAGCGTGGAGCAGCATCAAAGCAATAGGCTGGAAAGACTATATAAGCTACTTAACCTACAAATAAACCAATCAACAGCTTTTGCACACATGCAAAAGCTGTTTTTTAATAGATTGTAAAGTACAAATTTCTAGGTCTAATACGCTATACCGAGAATTTTAAGGTTCTTATGACCCGCGGATAGGTGCTTATAGTTGTGGTTTAGATGCTCCCAAGAAGAAAGTGTTGATGAGTTTTATTACATAATTGCTGAACACCTCTTAACATACTAATTTAACTTCGTTATACTAAAGTGAAGCACACTGAAGTGGTGCCAGTAATCCTGTCGCTAATCTTATTTGTTGTTTAGTCATCCAAAAAACGAAATATATCTTTTAAAAAGGAGGTCCTCAGATGAAACAATGGAAAATTTATATAATGCTCGTCTTCGTCATGTTCGCCTGGGGAGCAAACCTACCGATACTCAAATATTTAGTAACCGTAGTTCCTCCTGTCACCTTAACAGCGTTTCGGGTGCTCACTGCAGGATTGGTAGTACTAGTTATTTTGTGGCAAATGAAACTGCTCCGATTGCCAACTAAACAGGAATGGAAATATATATTACTAGGGGCGCTTACGAATGTAGTGCTTCATCACTATTTTCTAAATATGGGACTTTCTATCACAAGCGGAACTCATGGTGGACTAATCTTAGGAACTGGACCTATGCTAACGGCAATTTCAGCGGCTATTATTTTGAAATATTTCCCGTCGCGATATCAATGGCTTGGACTTGTATTAGGTCTTGCGGGAGTAAGTGTTTCTATATTAGTGGGGGGTGGCGAATCAAACGGAGCGAACATTGGAGACCTCTTCGTATTCCTAGCAATATTAGCGCAAGTGCTAAGCTATATGGTCGTAAGTAAAGCAGCGAAAACACTCGACCCAAGACTTCTAACCGCATATATGATGCTAGTCGGTGCAGTAGTTTTGATCGTCATCAGCTTTGTGCAAGAGCCAGGAGGAGTAACTGCATTTACACAAACAACGCCATTTTTCTGGTGGTTATTCTTAGCATCCGCTGTCATTTCTACAGCTATCGGGCATTTGATATATAACTACGCTGTGGGCAAAGCAGGTCCAACAAAATCGGCTATCTTCATGAACCTAAACCCGGTATTTTCGCTCATTCTCTCCGCGATCTTTCTTGGAGAAATTCTGAACTTCCGTCATGTCATCGGACTTATCTTCATAATAGCCGGCGTCCTACTCGGATCCGGAGCAGCCGAAGACCTGTGGAAAAAACACAAACAAAAAAGGGCGACTCCCTAAAGGTCGCCTTTTTCTATATAAAAATAGAGCATAACCAGAGTAGAAAGTTAAATAAACTCAAAATGCATCTATAAATTGGATGGACACGACAAACCACATCCTGAAAGTTACCAATACCCTAGCAAACGTGACAAACTAAAACGCAATAAAAAACTTTTTTAAAAAAGTTCACCCCCGACCCCCATAAACCAGAACCATCAAAACGAATAATATAGTGTCCGAGAAAAAGTAGGACAAAATCTAATTCGAGGTGATTTGATGAAATGGAAAAAAACAGGAGCGGCATTACTTGTGACTACTTTAACGGTAACAAGTGCGGGGTATGCATTCGCAAACAATCAGTTATTTGATACGGTAGATTTGAGTAAATTAAATCAACAACCGGCAAAAAATACTGTAGTTACTACAGTTTCAGAGAAGCCAGTTACTCCTTCAACAACTAATGAAGTGAAGACGACCAATCAAACAAACAATCCACAAGAAAATGGGCTGCCTGAGATTCCAGCAGATTACCCATACGACAATTTAAAGGGCTTATACAAAGCATATGAAAATGTACAAAATCCAAAAGCAAAAGAAAAAATTAAACTAAAGATCCAATATCTAATTGCAAAGTACGAAGCGGCAAAAGAATACAAGAATGATGACGCCAAAGAACTAGCAAAAAAACAAGAAAAATTAAAAAAAGAAGCACTTAAAGAACAAGAAGAACTAAAAAAAGATGCACTTAAAGAACAAGAAGAACAGAAAAAAGAAGCACTTAAAGAACAAGAAGAACTAAAAAAAGAAGCTCTTAAAAAGCAGCAAGAAGCAATCAAAAAACAGCAAGAAGAGAAGAAAGAAGCAACTAAAAACCAGCATGAAGTTAAAAAAGAAGTGCATAAAGAACAAAAAGAAAAAGATAAAGAATTACGAAAAGCGCAACATGAGCTACGTAAGGAACTGAAAGAAAAGGAAAAAGAAACACGCAAAGCTGAAAAACATAAGAACAAGCATAACGAAAAGAACAAGCACGAAAACGATAATGAAGATAATGACGAAGATTAATCATGTTTCAATATAACCTCTTTTCATTCTCCAATCAGCCAGGTACAATTAAAGGCTAAGGAAAAAATGAGAACGGGAGGGTATGTATGCTTTTGTCCATTATTCAAGGAATTCTCAAAACAAAACAAAACACAAAACAAAAAACAAAACAAAAACAAATAACGACAGAACTTGCTCAAAAGGCAAAAGCTGGTAATCAGGAGGTTTTAAATGACCTCCTATTTGCCTTTACCCCATTTATGAAAAAAACAGCTTCATTTGTTTGTAAAAGACCCATCGATCAACATGATGAGGAGTTTAGTGTGGCCATGAACGGATTTCACGAAGCTATAATGAGTTTTAATCCAAAAGAAACAGCTTCCTTGCAAACTTATGCACATTTAATAATAAAGAGACGCATCATTGACTTTATTCGAAAAGAATCCGCACGAAAAGAAAAGGTTTTACTCATACATACGTTGAAAGAAGATGCTTCAACTGAGCATCAACAATTATTCGACGAGCAAGCAATTAATATTTATACCATAGAACAACAAGCAGAAGCCAGAAGAGAAGAGATAATTCGCTACACCCATTTAATGCGGAAGTTTGGTTTATCTTTTGAAGAGCTAACAAAAGCAGCACCAAAGCATGCGGATGCTAGAAGAACAGCTTTTCAAACTGCACAAATTATTGCAGAAACAGAAGAATTCTATGATTACTTAATAAATAATAAACGTCTCCCATTGAAAGAAATCGAAGAAATCGTCGAGGTATCTCGCAAAACACTTGAACGGCAAAGAAAATATATAATTGCCGTTGTCTTATTATTAAAAAGTGATTTCGTTTATATAAAAGAATATGTCAAAGGAGAAATCGTATGATGCGCGTATATAAAGGCATTGTTTGCGAAAAGAAAATTAAATATAGCGTTTTCATTACGAAAGAAGGCGAATTTCTCCGAGGAACTCCTTTAGGAACGAATCCCGAAATAGGAGAAGAAGCGCACTTTCACTTATTTGAGACTACGACCCAACGTAGAAAGTGGTTCAAACCCTCCATATTAGGACCAGTTCTTGTAGCAGCAATGCTTTTCATTTTTGTCGTCGTATCATTCATACCTAATCCAGAAAAAGCTTTAGCCTTTGTTCAACTAAACGGAAGAAGCGCAGTAGAGTTAGGGGTAAATAAAAACGGCCTAGTAGTGACCCTCCGTACTTTAACTGAAACTCCAATTGAGTTTGAAGATTGGGAAGGACACCCATTTGACTTCGTGCTTGAAAAAGCGATAAAGCAAATGAGCCCAGTTTCCAAACAACTAGCGATAACGACTGTATACGAAAGTAAAAAACATTCAGTCGATATGAGAGAAATGATTGAAAATGCAGTTGAAGAAATTAATAACGAGCATAAGGAAAAAGTTCTCCTAATAAAAGAAAGTACCGTGGAAGAACGAAACGAAGCCAACAAACAAAACACCTCCATTCAAAAGCTCAAACACAAAGAACATCAAATAAATACCGAAAGAATAAAACTCGACACCTATATAAAAAACACAACTAATAATAATCCAAAAGACAATAACAAGGATAACTACACACCATCCAAAGAAAAGAACGAAAATAGAAATGAAACTAATGAAAAAACAAAAGAACAAGAACAACAATTAAAAGAACAAGCAAAAATGAAAGAACAACTAGAAAAACAAAAAGAGAAACAAACAAAAGAACAAGAAAAACAACAAGAAAATCTAATCAAAGCTAAAGAAAAAGCAGAGAAAGAAAAGGAAAAAGAAAGAGAGAAAGAGAGAGAAAAAGTAGAAAAAGAACAAAAGAACGAACAAAAGAAACAAGAAGAGAAACAAAAAGAGAAGGAAAAACAAAAAGAGAAAGAAAAAGAGAAGGAAGAAAAACATCAAGATCAGGACGATCAAGGCGAAGATGACTAAATAAAATAAACCCAACTACCAAAGAGCAACTTTCAAAAGTTCGCTCTTTTTTTGTTACAGAATTATTGCTGGTGCCAGGCACCCGTAATAATTCTGTAATAATAGCATCGAGGCATTTATTTAGCACTAGTTTTCTATAAAACAACAATAAATAAAAATACAGTTGACTTTATAAATATACAATTATATAATAATTTTTAACTTAGCAACGAGGTGAAGGAAATGAAAGTGGGTATTATTGGTGCGACAGGATATGGTGGTCTTGAGCTAATAAGATTGCTACATAATCATCCGGAGATCGAAAATGTTGACCTATTCACCTCTTCGGATGAAGGAAACACCTTTTCTAATAAATATACACATTTATTGAATATCCATGACGAACCTCTTCTTAAAATTGAACAAGAAAAATTTGCAGATTACGATGTAATTTTCACAAGTACACCTTCTGGAATTTCAAGCGAGTTGCTCCCAGCTTTAATAGGAATCGGCCCGAAGCTCATCGATTTATCCGGTGACTTCCGTCTCAAAGACCCAGCTCAATATGAACTTTGGTACAAAAAAACACCGGCTCCCGCACAAGTAGTTGAAAAAAGCGTCTACGGTTTAACAGAATGGAATACGGAAGCGATCAAAAATGCAGACATAGTTGCAAACCCCGGATGTTATCCAACTGCAGTCCTACTCTCGCTACTACCGCTGATCAAAGAAAACTTAATCGACGCAACTCAGCTCATTATCGATGCAAAAAGCGGAATTTCAGGTGCAGGAAACAAACCAACACAAATGACGCATTTCAGCGAAACGAATGAAAATACAGCCATTTACAAATTACATCAACACCAACATATACCGGAAATCGAGCAAGCGATAGAAACCTTTGCAAACCAAGCAACACCGATTACGTTCACGACACATCTTGTGCCGATGACAAGAGGGATTCTCACAACGAGCTATGCCCCAGTTAACGAAGGCATAAGTGAAAAAGATCTAACAGATGCGCTACAAGAAACATACGCAAATCAACCATTTGTAAGGATCATCAAACAAACCGACAAATTCGGAACGAACCAAGTATACGGATCAAACTATTGCGACATTCATGTCAAAGTAGATTCGCGCACAAGCCGCGCAACCATTGTCTCTGTCATTGACAATCTAGTCAAAGGGGCAGCGGGCCAGGCTATTCAGAACATGAATGTCCAATTCAATCTAAAACAAACAACAGGTCTCACGCTCGTCCCTTTATACATATAAACCTAGGAGGAATAAAACATGTCGATAACCGCTATGACGATGAAACAAATGTCATATAAAAATATCGCTTCACCAAAAGGTTTCAAAGCAACCGGTATTCACTGTGGAATAAAACATAAAAAAAAGGACTTAGCACTACTAGTCAGTGAAGTACCGGCGAGCGTAGCAGGTGTTTTCACAACAAATGCCATTAAAGCTGCGCCACTTCTAGTCACAAAAGACGTCGTGTACCAGACTGGAAAAATGCAAGCAATCATTATCAATTCTGGAAATGCCAATGCATGCACAGGTAAGCAAGGAATGGCAGATGCGTACACAATGCAGAAACTAACCGCGGAAAAACTAGGAATTGACCGCAATCTAGTAGGCGTTGCTTCAACTGGTGTCATTGGAGAAATCATGAACATGGAACCACTAACAAAAGGTATCCAACAATTAGACCCTATTGGCGAACTTGAAGGTGCCATTGGATTCTCTCAAGCCATCATGACGACAGATACAGTAACGAAAAACACATCCCACCAAACGATAATCGATGGAAAAGAGGTCATCATCGCTGGAACTGCAAAAGGCTCTGGAATGATCGAACCGAATATGGCGACGATGCTTGGATTTATTACAACAGACGCCAACATCGAATCAAACCATCTGCAAACTGCCCTAAAATCCATCACCGACATAACGTTCAACTCAATTACTGTTGACGGGGACACATCCACCAACGATATGGTGATCGTTATGGCAAACGGCTTGGCGGAAAATAAAACACTGACACCTGACCACCCAGACTGGGGAAATTTCATCCAAACACTCCACGCAGTCGCACAAGATCTTGCTAAAATGATTGCAAAAGACGGGGAAGGTGCAACAAAACTAATTGAAGTGGAAGTAAAAGGAGCTATTTCAGATGCGGAAGCTCGCAAAATCGCCAAAACAGTCGTCGGCTCACCACTTGTGAAAACAGCGGTGTTTGGCAATGACGCAAACTGGGGACGAATCATTGCAGCGGTCGGCTATAGTGGTGCAACCCTTGACCCGAACGCCATCACGATTCATATTGGCGTAACAAAAGTTGTAGAAAGTGCCGAACCAGTACCTTTCTCAGAGGAAGATTTACTTGTCTACTTAAAACAACCAGAAGTTAAAATCTTTGTAGATATTCATCAAGGCAACGGCCAAGGAACTGCATGGGGGTGCGATTTGACATATGATTACGTCCAAATCAACGCAACCTATCGCTCCTAAACGCATTGTCATCAAGCTCGGCGGCAGCATGCTCGAACGTCTGAATGAAAACTTCTTCAATAATTTCAAAAGACTTCAAGCTGCTGGCCATGAACTCATCATCGTCCACGGTGGAGGACCTGCAATTAATGAAGCGCTAGCCAAAAACAACATAACGTCGACCACGATAAACGGCATCCGCGTCACATCCGCAGAAGCAATCGGCATCGTCCTGTCGACACTCATCGGCCAAGTCAATCCCGCGCTAGTTCACCAGCTGAATAAAGTTGGCATTAAAGCAATCGGCTTAAATGGCTACGACGGCAATTTATTAGAATGCACTTTATTGCATAAAGAAACATACGGCTTCGTCGGTGAAATAAAAAAAGTGAATAGCTCAATACTTGAAACACTACTCGCGACCGGCATTACGCCAGTCATCTCTAGTATCAGTTGCACCGAAGAAGGCACGCCACTAAACATCAACGCTGACACCGTAGCAAGTAAAATTGCTCTAGCAATCAATGCAGAAAGTCTACAATTTGTAACCGACACCCATGGCATCCAAATTGAAGGGGAAGTGCAACAAGTTATTACTCCTTCAGCAATATCAAATTGGATCATATCAGGTGATATCTACGGAGGGATGATTCCGAAAGTAAATGCCGCACTAGATTGCTTAGCAGCCGGTATTCCATCTGTTCAAATTGTTGGAGAGAATTTAGAAGGAACGACCATTACACAGTAGGAGGTATTCGTGTGAGCACTTTATTCCCAAATTACGCACGCCGTCCAGTCCACTTAGTAGAAGGAAAAGGCACAATCGTAATAGATAACGATGGAAAAAAATATCTTGACTTCACCAGCGGAATCGCCGTACTCAGCCTTGGCCATGCACATCCAGCAATCGTCGAAGCAATCCAGCGCCAAAGTGAAAAACTTTGGCATACATCAAATCTTTTCGAAAGCCCAGAACAAGAAAAACTTGCTTCATCACTAATAAGAGACACACATTTTGCCCACGCATTTTTCTGCAATAGCGGAGCGGAAGCGAATGAAGCAGCCATCAAGCTCGCACGCAAACATACCGGGAAACACGTCATTATTACATTCGAAAACTCATTTCACGGACGCACATTCGGAGCCATGTCCGCAACGGGCCAAGAAAAAGTACGCAAAGGATTCGGCCCGCTTCTCGAAACCTTCCGAACCATTCCTTTCAATAATATCGAGCAACTAGAAGCATCGATCGACGCAAGTATTGCGGCAATCATGCTCGAAGTCATACAAGGGGAGGGGGGAGTCAACCAAATAACACCAGAATACGCACAAGTGATTTCCGGGATTTGTAAGTCAAAAGGAATCCTATTAATCGTCGACGAAGTACAAACAGGCATCGGGCGCACCGGAACACGTTACGCATATGAGCAAACCGTCCTTCAACCAGACATCATAACGCTCGCAAAAGGACTCGGCGGCGGCTTTCCTATCGGCGCAATGCTTGGCACAAGTGAGCTGCATGACACATTTGGCCCAGGAACACACGGCACAACATTCGGCGGAAACCCACTAGCAGTAGCCGTCGCACAAACCGTTTTGGACAATATATTCACTAACGAATTTTTATCTACAGTCAATGAAAAATCATCCTACTTTATGGATAAACTAAAAAAAGCACTACCAGCATACAAAATCGTAGGATCCGGCTTGTTACTTGGCATCGTCTGTCCAAACGAAGTAGCGCCATACATAGCCCAAGCTGAAAAAGCTGGCCTACTACTAGTCGCTGCAGGACCAAACGTCATCCGACTCCTGCCGCCACTAACCGCCACAACCCGGGAAATCGACCAAACCATCAACATTATTACAAATATATTACTGGTGCCTTCTATATAATGTTACAGGTGCCAGGCACCCGTAACATTATATAGAAGAAACCCACTTGAATTAAAGCGCTCAGCGAACCGCTATTCAAAACCCAGGACCCGCCTCCAAGGCAGGTCCTTTTATTACAGGTGCCAGGCAACCGTAATATTCCAGGCACCTGTAATATTAAACAAAGCATCCTACAAATCTCCCTATATAAACGACAAATCACCCACCAGACACGACCAACTACCCAAATAAATCTAAAAAACCTCATTGCATTCACCCTCAAATATGGTACACTTTAGAAAAAATAACACTTAATCGCATTCCAACAATCGATGAAATGGGGAAAGCACTTGTTAACTTGGCACAAAGAAATCATTATTCCAACACAGCTAGACAAAATATGGAATCTCTTTGAGTTGGATCAAATTCAAAGAATCATGCCAAACGTCGTCGAGCATAAGCCTTTAGATATAAAAGAGGGAGTTGTCGGTTCAACATACGAGCAAACCTATCAAGAAGGCAAAAGAACAGAGACCTATATTGTGACGGATACCGAATATGAAAATACCGAGCAAAGAAAACATAAAAAAGTTGAATTCACATTAGCAAAAGCGTTTAAAATTCAAACAGCATTTACCCTCATCAAGCTTGATGATCAATCCACAAAATTTATTTACACTGGCCAGAATGAAGGATTAAATCTGATGGGAAAAACGTTCATCAAACTAGGTTCAAAGAAGCGGAATGATAAAGTAGTAGACGAGTTTGTCGAATTGGTTCGTTCAGAAGCACTCAAAGATTCATAAATTAGGAGGATTTACATGACGATCGACTGGGGTAACTTAAATTACGTAGCTATAATTATAGGTGGATTCTTATACATGATCTACGGCACAATCTATTATTCGATTTTATTATCAAATAAAAAAGGGCAACAAACGAAAGGGCCGATAAAATATATTTATTCGGTCATCATTGCATTCATCAGCTCATTTCTGGTAGCCATTCTAATCAATGCAACGGGAGCAGAAACTCTCCTGCAAGGTGCACTAATCGGCTTCATCATCGGAATTATCATTAAAATGGTCTATGTAAAAAATGCATTGTTTGGTCTCATCTCTATGAAATCAACACTAATCGCGATTTGCGATCACTTCATCATTTTCACATTACTCGGCGCACTACACGGCTGGCTATCTTAACAAATCAAAAAGCCCTTTGAATCCATCAAAGGGCCATTTTTATGCAAATAAACTACTATCCAAATCCCAGAGCCCTCTCAACCCGAAAGCAACCCCTAAAAACTATGCGTCATAGCCCAAATCGCTACAGCATCCACCTTCCCGGTATTCATAAACCGGTGTGGCAGCGAGCTATCAAAGTAAATACTATCGCCTGCGTAAATCATATGCGTCTCACCCTCGACCTCAATCCGAATGCTACCACACAACATAATCCCGCATTCCTCACCCGAATGATACATAAACGGTGTATCTAATTCCTCACCGGGCTCGACGACCATCTTGAAAAAGCTCATCTGCTTCCCAGTGCTCGGGGATAACAACTGATAACTCACATTCGGCCGGACCCGTTTGATCAGTTTTTCCTCACCAGACCGGCAAATCGTCACTGCATTTGATTCTTCCATTTCAAAAAAGGAAAACACAGGGACCTTCAAACTATGACTTAACTTCCAAAGTGTTTCCAACGAAGGGGACACTTGGCCACGCTCTATTTGAGAAATCATACTTTGACTGACTCCGGTAAGTTTGGCAAGCTCATCTGACGTTAAGCCCTGCAGCCTACGTAAATACCTAATTCGCTTGCCAACTTCTTCTTTAGGAAATTCCATACAAACACCTCCTTTTTGAATAAAAATGCAATTAGCAGAATAATTAAACACATGATATATACTTACTCAATAATAGTATAATCATATTTAATCAATGTCTACCATTTAATCTTAAAATATATTAAATAGAGTCAATAATAAAAATATTATGTACAATTATTTTTTATGTAGACACGTGAATAATAATAACTTATACTCTTAATAATTCAGTAGTTTCATAAAGGGGACTAAGGAAAAACAAAATGGGGGTAAATGTACATGAAAATGAAAAAATGGTTAGCGGCACTATTAATGATTACCGTTTTAATGGTTGCAGGATGTAGCAATGATTCTGGTGGGGGCGTGTCAACAGAAAACTCAACATTACAAAAAGTATTAAAAAATAAAAAATTAGTTATTGGGATGTCCTCAGGATATTTCCCGTTTGATATGAAAGATCCAAAAGGCGATTTCGTTGGATATGACGTAGATTTCGCAAACGCACTAGGGAAAGCACTAGGAGTAAAAGTAGAATATAAACAATTTACATTTGATGGATTAATTCCTGCACTTCAAACAGGAGAAATTGATATGATTTTCGCTGGTATGACCATTCGTGGTGACCGTGCATTAGCAGTAAGTTTTGCAAACCCTTACTTTAAAACTGGTCAAGCAGTTATGTTGCCTGCATCTGATAAGAAAACAAAAACATGGCAAGATCTTGATGTAAAAGGGAACAAAATTGCAGTAGGTATCGGAACAACCGGTGCATTACTTGCAAAAGATGTATTCAAAAACGCAGAAATTCTTGATTTTGAAGATTTCCCTGCAGCAGCAGCGGCTATGTCGTTAGGTAAAGCAAATGCAGTAGTATATGACGAGCCTGCGATCGCAGTTTGGAACCTTAAAAATGCTGGCCAAGTTCAAGCATTAGAAGGATTAATTTCTTCTGAAAACCTTGGTATCGCTGTGAAGAAAAATGATTTCGAAACAGTACAATGGATTAACTCATTCCTAAACAGCTATATCGAAAGCCCATCTGAATTAGCTTCACGTCACAAATGGTTTGAAACTTCTGATTGGTTAAGTGAAGTAGTAGAGGAATAGACACTCTGACAACTTAGAGGGGGATTAGATATGATTTATGACTGGAGCGTAATCCCGCGTAATATGGACGTCTTCATCTATGGTGCGCTTAAAACACTAGAAATTTCGGCGTTAGCAATTCTCATTGCAATTCCAATAGGTATTATCTTTGGATTGGGACGTATTTCGAAAAATAAGATTTTTAGATTAATAGCTTCTGTTTATGTAGAAATTATTCGTGGCGTGCCACTGCTTGTATTACTTCTTTGGATATACTTTGTACTTGGACAATATTTTAGTCTCGGCTCCTTTTGGGGAGCTATAGTCGGGCTTGCGATATTTGCTGGTGCATTTATTGCTGAAATCGTTCGTACTGGAATTCAAGCGGTACCAAGAGGACAAATGGAAGCTGCACGCTCACTTGGAATGTCACATACAAAAGCGATGACACATATTATTTTGCCGCAAGCATTTAGACGCGTATTACCGCCGCTTGCATCCCAATTTATTATGCTAATCAAAGATTCATCGCTCGTATCTTCAATAGCAGCAATCGATTTAACGTTAAACGCGAAAAACTTAGTAGCAACATCATTCCGTTCAATCGAAGTATGGACTTTCGTTGCACTAATCTATTTCATCATGACATTCAGCTTATCGCTAATCATTCGATATTTCGAAAAACGATTGCTAAAAAGCGAAGCATAAGGTTAAGGAGGGTGTATCTATATGATATCAATCAAAAATGTCAATAAAAGCTTCGGCGATCACCATGTCCTAACTGACGTCTCGCTCGAAGTACCAAAATCGAATGTCGTCGCATTGATTGGACCAAGTGGAGCAGGGAAATCCACCCTCATCCGGACAATAAATGCACTAGAGCCTATCGACAACGGAGAAATCACCGTCGATGGCATCTCTATACATGATAAAAAGACGGACATCAACGTAGCTCGCACAAACATAGGCTTCGTATTCCAAAGTTTCAACCTATTTCCGTTCCTAACAGCGCTAGAAAACGTAACAATGGCACCGATTAAAGTAAAAGGGCTAAGCAAAGAAGCAGCTGAAACAAGAGGGAAAGAACTACTAACATCCCTCGGCTTAGCTGACAAATTCGATGCCTACCCAAGCCGACTTTCCGGTGGCCAACAACAACGTGTAGCCATTGCACGCGCACTAGCAATGGATCCAACCGTCATGCTATTTGACGAACCAACATCCGCACTCGACCCAGAAATGGTAACCGAAGTGCTCGATGCCATCCGCAAACTAGCAAAAGACGGCATGACCATGGTAGTCGTAACGCATGAAATGGGTTTCGCCAAAGAAATTTGCGACGAAATCGTATTCATGGCAGAAGGCAAAATAGTCGAACGCGCAGCGCCATCCAAATTCTTTACAAATCCAGACACGCAACGCGCCCAAGACTTCCTATCCAAAGTCTTAAACCACTAGAGAAATCTAGTGGTTTTTTCTTTTATTTAAACAAACACCCAATTATCCCTGGCCGATTACCACATACGACTCCATCTATTAAAATGATGAAACATCCCGGTAGAACTATAAAGCGACGTCAACATAGCAGCGCTTTACTTAGTAAAAAAACGATCCAAAAATTCATCACAATCAAAACAGGTTTCAGAGAAACAGTAGTTATAAACAAACAATTCCTTCCGAATACTCGATACCAAGAAATGGGACTTGGTACACTCATTCGTGATCCATCTGATACAATGGAAAGCAACTGTCCATTCCATCCAAACTGCTTCGAAGGTCTGGCATCAGGTACGGCAATAGAAATAGGCTACTACACCAAAGCAATAAATCTCCCAGCAGATCATCCTGCATGGGAGAAAAAAGCAAATTATATAGCACAAGGAGTTTATCAAATGATGCTCGCACAATCACATGATCGCATCATCATAGGAGAAGGAGTTATGAAACAAACCCAACTCCTCCCGAAAATAAAACAAAACATAAAAGCTCTACTTAATGGATAAACCTACTACCCAGCTCTAGCCAAACTAGAAGAAACCATCGTCCTTCAAAAACTAGCAGATAACGCTGCCTAATTGCGGGACTAATATTTGCCAAACATATAAAACAATAAAAAAACGCCTTCCGCAAAAGCGAAGGGCGTTAAAATAAGAAAAGAAGCATCCGATATTCAGATGCTTCTTTTCTTGAGCGATAAAACGAAGGAAGTAGAAGGCTGCACACTAATGAATGTACAAACAAGTTTACGGCGTTACACATCTATAAGTAACCTTCTATACTGTACATCATAACACAAAATTTCAAAATTGCACGTAATTAATCATAAGAAAATAAAAAAAAAACTAGAAAAATATATTATCTATTAAAGGAAAAATATTAAGAAAAACAAACAATCTAAAAATAGTAAGAATTATTCAGAAAAAAAGGTAGCGCAATTGGTTAAATTCCTGTAATATGGAATATGTAATAGTGTCCTTGGTGCTTTCATAACATCATCCTCAAAAATAAACTGGTAATCTTTAAGGATATTAGTTGATTTTAGCATATGAGTTTTGTATACTCATATATTAGTTAGGGTGACGATATTGGACGCGATCAAGCGACCGGTGTTACACACTAAAAAAAATTGCAACACACAAGCGAAGGGAGATCACAAGTTTATGAAGAAAAAAGCTATCAAAATTGCAGCTTCAACTGCAGTAGCAGCTTCAGCATTCGTTGCAGCAGCACCAGCTCACCAAGCTGACGCAGCAGTAAACGTAAACCAATTAGTAACAGACGCACAAAACGCAGGTACAGTTCTAAAGTGGGCTATCTCAATGGAAGGTTCTGCTGATTTCGTAACTCAACCGATGTCTCAATACAATGCTGCGAAAAAAGCAATCGCTGCAGCAGAAAAAGCAGCTGCTAGTCTTTCAGTATCTGAAAAATTAAGCGTAGATGCTAAACTTGTAGATGCTAAATTACAAGTTAAACGTGCAGTAGCATACATCGATGCAATCTCTTCAAGTGATAAAATTAAAGATTTAACTGCTAAACTTGATGCAGCTATCAAATCAAATGATATCGAAAAAGTAGAAACAGCTTACCACACAGCTTCTGCTGAGTATCGTAAACAAGTTGTTCTTTTAGACCGCGTATATGGTCAATCAACTCGTGACGAAATTCGTAACGCAGTTAAACCAGCTATCGAAAAATCAGTAGCTTCAGTGAAAAACGAAGTAACTGTTAACATGCTTGTAAAAGCAGCATTAGCTGACAATAAAGCTGGGAAATTAGTAGAAGCACATGCGAAAATTGCAGAAGCAGAAGCAATTGTTGCTGCTAATAAACTTAAATTTGTAGATACTTTAGTTGCTTCAATTGGCGATGCTAAAAAAGTATTATCTCCAATTCCTGGAAATGTTGTTGTTTCTGATGCAGCGTTCCACGGTGAAGCAGGCGGTACTTATGCAGTTGTAGCTACATTTAAAACATCTACAGGTGCAGCTTATAATGGACCAGTTGAAATTGATTTTGATTATACTGATGCGACAGATGGAACTAATCCTGTTGCTTCTGGTTATCAGTTTGTAACTGTAAACGGCGTAACTGCTACTAGTAATAGCCTAACTACAGTTTACCCTGTAAATGGTCAATTGGTATTAACTGTAACTGCAGCTTCTAAAATTGCAGGTGGAGTTGTTACATTTGATACTAAACCAAATGGTACAGATGTTGCAGATTCTACAGAATCAGGCACATTGAACTTCTATGCTAAACAAACTGGTACTACACCGCTTACTTTAACTGATGGAAAAGTAAAATACGTAGATTTAGCTAATAACTATTTTGTAACTACTAATCTTAATAAATACGTTATATCTGCAGCAGGAAGTGTATTCCAAGATTCAAACAATGCTGTTATTACATTTGATGCTTTTAAAGCTAAATTATCTAAAGATGACGTTATTACTGGAACTTATAATCCAAGTGGATCGAATCTTAAATTAGCAATTGACTGGGTAGCACAATCTGATTTCAAATTAGATCAAAAGGTTGCTACTAATACACCTGCATACCGTGTAGAAGGTAATGTAGTTACATTATCAGGTACTGGTGAAGCTGGTAAATTAGTTTCTATTTACAGCGGAACTACTGAAACTGCAATTGCACAAGGGCAAATTGCTGCGAATGGTAAGTGGAGTTTCTCAGTTCCAGTAATAGCAGATAACACTACATTCACAGCTTATCAAGCACTTGCTGCAAATGAAGGACCAAAAGGTTATTCACAAATCGATACTAATCCTGCTACTACTAAAACGAAAACACTAGTTGTAACTCCTGGTAAATTTGAAGCTGCAGTATCTTCAGTTACTACTTCAACTGGCAATTCTTTAGTAGGAGACGTAGTTAGCTTTGATGCTCCTAAAGATCGTACGAACACAGCTATAGTTGCTTCAAATGCATCAATCACATTATTAGATGGTGATTTAACTAGAGCTACTTTTGTAAATGGTGTAAATGGTACGAAAATCGTGAAAACTGCTATTGGTTTTGATGTTACTTTTGGTGCGCCATCTTCAATTTCAGGTGGAGACAACAAACTAAATGGTACATTAGCTATTAGCTCTGTAACTGGTATTACAAATGCATATAAACTAAATGTTAATGTCACAGGAACACTTACTGGATATTAATCAATAGTTTTAATGAAAATTAAAAACTGTTTCCCGATTTTGGGGAACAGTTTTTTTTTAGGTTCTAATACTTATATTTTTTAGAAACTTTAATGCAAATAGTTCTAGTTTTTACATGGATTCGACGGAGGTATCGAAAAAAGTATCTAATTATGATATAATTTCAAGGATATGTCGTTTTATTAAGGGGAATTAAATAATGAATCAAATAAAGTTAAAAGTTAAACAAAGAAAGAATTATATGAATTATATTCTGATCTCGTTTGTTTTAGTTATTGGCTCGACGTTGTTTTATTTGCAGAATCAAGCTACGAAGCAAGATGAAATTCTACTAAATGACACTGTTTTATATAGAGAGGCTGATCTTCAATTACAAGAAGGTGATATTGATAGTGCATTATTAACACTAGAAGAATTGAACAAAAGATACGCAGCCGATTATAATGTGGTACATAGACTTGGATATACTTATATGAACAGGCAGCAGTTTAGCGCAGCGTTAACTATGTATACAAAAGCCTTGGACTTGAATCCATATTTAGTAGAAAATAAGAATTTTATGTATGAGTATGCTACTATACTTACGAGTAACAAGCAATATGACAATGCTCTCATTGTTATTGAACGTATATTAACGTTGGAAATAGATGAGGCTTTTAGAAATACTGTAACAGAACTAAAGGATTACATAAGTAGCATGAAAGGATCGACATCATGAGTAGATTAAAAGTTAGAAGTATGAACATAGCAAGAGATGAAAAAGAAGATATGCTATCGATTAAAAAAGTTGATCGTATGATATTTTGGTTGTTTTTAGGTGCTTTGACTTTAGTTCCGTTAGTTATAGGTGCAAAAGCAAATTTATTTGTAAGTCCTTTAGTATCAGGAAATGGTATCACTAGCTCTGGCTACCAATTAGACTTTTTTACTTATTTTAAATTTGTATTCTTAATTATTTTTACAGTGTCCTCTCTAATGTTATTTCTTTACAAAACCTTATTTCTTAATTATAAAATAAAAATGAACCTAGTGTCATTTTCTTTACTTGCTTTTTTAGTGGCACTGACGCTTTCTGTACTACTTGCAGAATATAAATCAATTGCACTCTGGGGTTTGTATGATCGATACGATGGGGCTTTAACATTTATATGTTATGCCGTATTAATGTTTATAGCATTACATATAACTTATCCTAAAAATACTTTAAATAAATTAGTTTACGCACTCTATCCCTTTGTGTGGATAAATGTACTTATATCTCTTCTAAACTTATATGGGATAAATATACTTCAAAATGCCGCCTTCAAAAAAGTATTTACAGTGTTCTTGATGGACGAGTCGAATATTAATGAATGGTCTGTATTAACTGGTACACTAAATCAATGGAACTATATGAGTGGATACTCAGCTGTAATGGCAATTATATTTTTAACATTAGTGGTATTCTATGGTTCAATTAAAGTTAGAATAATCAATTTACTAACATCGATAGCCGCATTCTCTACTATTCTTGCGTCTATTTCAACAAGTGGTTTTGTTAGTCTCATAGGAATGATGTTACTATTAATAACACTTATTTTTCTGAAGCAGAATAGGAAGAAAGCATTCTTTTGGTTAATGAGTTTTCTTTTATTAGCAAGTTTCTCTACAGTAATGCTAGCGAAACAAAATCCTACAGTATGGACAGAGTCATTTGGATTTTTTGTTAAAACTAATCCATTTGCTCATGTAGAAGGGGCAGCTCAGCATTATCTATTTGATCAAAATAAAGCATCTGCTTCCGAAGTAGAAGGGGCAGCTCAGCATCATCTTTTTGTTCAAAATAAAGCATCTGCATCAGATAATGAACTCAAACTTCCAGAATTGCCAGAAAGAAGTATATCTGGAGGGTCAGGTAGAATATATATTTGGGAGAATATGATACCTCTTATTAAGAAAAGACCTTTATTTGGTTATGGCCTTGATACTCTCACTTATCATTTCCCACAAAATGATATAAATAAAAGAGATGGATTTTGGGACGAAAATACGATAGTAGATAAACCACATAATTTA
Organism: Psychrobacillus sp. L3; assembly: GCF_042945595.1. Lineage (GTDB taxonomy): Bacteria > Bacillota > Bacilli > Bacillales_A > Planococcaceae > Psychrobacillus. Next base: position 740,207 of record NZ_CP168493.1, read on the forward strand.
TATATAGGGATTTTATATGGAACAGGGTTGTTAGGTTTATTATGCTTTATAGCTTTTGTGATTATCTACACTTTAAATCTATCAAAATACGTAATTAAAGATATGCACTCACCAATTATTTGGGCTTTAGCATTGGGGTGGGGATCGTTTCTAATCCAAGCATTATTCAATGATTCGGTCATTGGGGCAACTTTTGTTCCATTATTAGCAACATCAATTGCATATGCAATATCAAATAGACAACTTGAAGAGGAGATATCATGAACGAAGAAACGATTGATATACGAGAACTGATAGAAATTGTATGGAAAGGCAAGGTTGTTATTATTGTATCGATAATAGCTGCTATGCTTATTGCAGGACTTCTGAGTTTCTTTTTAATTGGGAAAAAATATGAATCAAAAGCTATGGTTCAAATAACTACCAATACAGCTGCAGATGGTATTGTGAAACAATACATTGATAGTGAGTTTACTAGTCAAGTATTTGCAGAAAGAATTAAAAATCAGACATTTATTGATCAAATTTTCAATGTAACATCAAAAGAAGTGAGCAGCACAAACCTAAATGTAAACGTAAATCCTGCAACTGATATGATTTCACTCTCTTATACAAGTACTGATCCTGAAAAGTCTAGTGAAGTGTTAACAACACTTATAAATGAACAAAAAGCAACGATGTCAGGTTCACTTCAAAACGAGTTTACTTTACTTGCAGACTCCTATACAAAAGAAAGTAAAAAACTTTCCGATGAAATTAGAGATTTAATCAAATTATACAATGGAACTGTTCGTTCTAATAATTTACCAGAAATATTGATTCTTCAATCAATGATACCAACTCAACTTATAGTTAATTTGACTGAAGAGCAACTAGCATCGTTAGTAAATGTTGACGGGGAAATTCAAAATAATCTGATGCAATTACAAATGAGGATTGAGTCCAAGTCAGCAGAATATAGAAAAGTATTAGAACAATATCAATCTGTACTGACGAACATTGAGAGTTTCAGAACGGAACCTTTAATCAAAACAATCATCGTTCCAACAATTCCAGAAAAGCCAAGTTCACCAAATGCGTTATTAAACATTGCAATAAGTATAATTATCGGAGCAATGATTGGTTTAGGAATAGTGTTTATAAGAAAGTATTGGCAAGAAACAAGTCCTGAGAATAAGTAGAGAGGAGTGATGGTAATGGGATATAGACTTAGAATTACAACATTTGTAATATTAGATTCTATAATTGTTTTAACTGCTATTTTCTTCAGCTATTTTCTATTATATCCGACGTTTACGGCATACACACTCCCTACTTTAATACTAAGTGCAGTCACTTTATTGATTTCTCATCATATTGCCGCTTATTACTTTCATTTATATAATCGTATTTGGAGTGTTGCATCTGTAAGTGAATTGTTAACGATTGTTAATGCTGTAACAATTTCTGTAGGTACAGCGAGCCTAATGCAATATGCTGTACAAAAACAGGTGTTTTTCCGTGTAATGGCAGTTACTTGGATGATACATATTATCGTAATTGGCGGATCTAGATTTGCACTAAGGGTTTTTAGTGAACAGAGATTACAAAATACACATAAACAAAAATATCGAGCGCTTATTGTAGGGGCTGGACAAGCAGGTATTGTCTTAGCTAAACAGATGAGACAATCGGTAAACTCAGATCTTATTCCTATAGCGTTTGTTGATGATGACCTGAACAAACAAAAACTTAAAGTACTAGACATTACAGTTCAAGGGACAGTGCGAGATATCCCAAAAATTGTAGAAAAACTGGGAATTGATCATATTATCATTGCAATCCCTTCATTAACGAAGGTAGATATACAAGGCATATTCGAGCATTGCTCCAAAACAAAGGCAAAAGTGAAAATTATGGCGAGTATTGAGGCAGTTATGACTGGCAAACTTTCCGTAAGTGAGATGCGTGAAGTCAACATTGAAGACCTCCTTGGGCGTGAAGAAGTTGAACTAGATATGGATTCCATATCGGAAAAATTAACAGAGAAAACAATCTTAGTAACCGGTGCTGGCGGGTCAATTGGGTCAGAAATCTGTCGACAATTGACGAAATTTAAGCCGAAAAAAATTCTTCTTTTAGGCCATGGTGAAAATTCCATATACCAAATTGATATGGAGCTTCGTCAAAGTGTTTCTGAGAGAACAGAAATTATTCCGCTCATTGCAGATATACAAGATCGAAATCGAATATTTGATATTATTTCCGAATATAAACCAGATGTTATCTATCACGCTGCTGCCCATAAACATGTTCCCTTGATGGAATATAACCCGATGGAAGCTGTGAAAAATAATATTTTCGGAACAAAAAATGTTGCAGAAGCCGCACATACCTTTGGTGTAGGTTATTTCGTCATGATTTCAACGGACAAAGCAGTAAATCCACCAAACGTAATGGGGGCAACCAAACGTTTTGCAGAGATGATTGTGCAAAATTTAGCAAAAGAAAGCAAAACAAAATTTGCAGCGGTAAGGTTTGGAAATGTTCTTGGTTCCCGTGGTTCAGTTATCCCGCTATTTAAGAAACAAATTACACAAGGTGGCCCTGTCACGGTAACTAACCCCGAAATGACACGCTACTTCATGACAATACCAGAAGCATCGAGACTTGTTATTCAAGCAGGTACCCTCTCAAATAATGGGGAAATTTTTGTGCTTGATATGGGAGAACCTGTTAAAATTGTGGATTTGGCAAAAGATATTATACGTTTATCTGGTTATACAGAAAATGAAATAAAAATCGAATTTACTGGGATTAGACCTGGTGAAAAATTATTTGAAGAGTTGCTAAATGAAAATGAAATACAAAGTGGTCATGTTTTCCCTAAAATCCATATTGGAAAAGCAACTCCAATTAGCAAAGTAGAAATGGATATCATACTTGAAAGTCTTTTGGATATGACAGAAGAAAACTTGAAGGATTCGCTTTTCAAAGTTGCTAATAAGGGAATTAGTTTAAATAAAAAAGATATGACAACGGTTTAGAACAGAGAAATTAATGATTATGAGGTGTTACTATTGAAAGGAATTATTTTAGCAGGAGGAAGTGGAACTAGATTATATCCACTTACCCGTTCGGTCTCAAAACAATTATTGCCAGTTTTTGACAAGCCAATGATTTATTATCCACTTTCAGTATTAATGCTATCTGGAATAAAGGAAATTTTAATTATTTCTACTCCATTTGATTTACCAATGTTTGAACAGCTCTTAGGGGATGGAAGTGAGCTTGGGATTTCTCTTAGTTATCATGTACAAGAAAATCCAGAGGGACTAGCCCAAGCTTTTCTAATCGGAGAGGAATTTATTGGAAAAGATAGTGTCGCGCTAATATTAGGCGACAATATATTTTTTGGTCAAGGCTTCACACCAATTCTTCGAAAAGTGGCGAAAAGTACAGAGGGAGCTACAGTTTTTGGATACCGTGTGAAGGATCCAGAACGCTTTGGGGTAGTGGAGTTTGACAAACATTTCAATGTGAAATCAATTGAAGAAAAACCAAAAGAACCTAAATCTGATTTTGCTGTAACAGGGCTATATTTTTATGATAATCAAGTAGTAGAAATTGCTAAAAAGATAAAGCCATCAGAACGTGATGAATTAGAAATAACAGATATTAATAAAGAGTATCTAAAAAGAGAGAAGCTTAAAGTGGAGTTACTAGGACGTGGCTTTGCATGGTTAGATACTGGAACTCACGACTCATTATTGGAAGCTTCATTGTTTATAGAAACAATTGAAAAAAGACAAGGTTTTAAAGTTGCTTGTATTGAAGAAATTGCTTATAGAATGGGCTATATTAACAAAAGTCAGTTGTTAACTCTTGCTGAGCCTTTAATAAAATCTAACTATGGTCAATATTTAGTAGATATTGCGAACGAACCAAAACGATTTTCACAGGATATGGATGGAGTGTTATAGGTTATGAAAACAGTATTAGTTACTGGAGGAGCAGGTTTTATTGGATCCAATTTCGTTCCTTATTTTGTAGATAAATATAGTGATTATTTCATTTTAAATTTAGATGCATTAACTTATGCAGGAAATCTATCAAATTTAACCGAAGTTGTGAGCAAAGAGAACTACAAATTTGTGCAAGGTGATATTAGAGACGTTAAAATGATTACTCAACTGTTTGAACAATATGATATACAACATGTGATTCACTTTGCAGCAGAATCTCATGTAGATAATTCGATAAAAAATCCTTCTTTGTTTGCAGAAACGAATGTACTAGGCACCTTAAATTTACTTGAAACTGCGAGAAACCATTGGCAATCGACACCTTTTCAATATAAAGAAGGGTATCAAAAATCTAGATTTTTACATGTTTCAACAGACGAAGTGTATGGTACTTTGGGGAAAGTAGGATATTTTACAGAAAATACACCATACGCTCCAAACAGTCCATATAGCGCAAGTAAAGCTTCCTCAGATATGATTGTGAGGAGCTATTTCCATACATACGGATTAAATGTAGTTACAACAAACTGTTCCAATAACTATGGACCAAAACAACATGATGAAAAATTAATTCCTACTTTAATACGCAATGCTATTAAGGGGAATATACTCCCTATCTATGGTTCGGGAAAAAATATTCGCGACTGGTTATATGTAGAAGACCATTGTAAAGCAATTGACCTTGTGTTTCATAATGGGCAATTAGGTGACACCTATTTAGTAGGAGGTAAAAATGAGCGAACAAATTTAGAAATAGCCTATACTATTTGTGAGTATTTAGATAAGAGAATCCCAAAAACTTCAAGCTATAAAGAACTAATTCAATTTGTAGAAGACAGACATGGACATGATTTTAGATACGCTATTGATGCGCATAAACTAGAAAATGAAATAAATTGGATAGCAGAAGAAACATTTGAAACAGGTATCGTGAAGACGATTGAGTGGTATATTGAAAAATATTGGAAGAAGGATGTGTGAGCATGGAACAGTCTAATATGGAATTTCAAGTAATAGGAGATGAAAGAGGCTCACTTATATCTTTAGAAGCGATGAAAAATATACCGTTTAATATTAAAAGGGTTTACTATATCTATAGTGTTGATCCAACTTTACCAAGAGGATTTCATGCTCATAAAGAACTTCAGCAAGTGCTGGTTTGTGTAAGTGGATCTTGTAAAATAATTTTAGATGATGGTAAAGTGAAGTCTGAGTATATATTGGACAAGCCAGATAAAGGACTTTTAGTTTATAAAATGATTTGGCATGAAATGCATGATTTTAGTGAAGATTGTGTTTTAATGGTTTTGGCGAATGATTATTATGATGAAGAAGATTATTTAAGAGATTATGAAGAATTCAAAAGTTATCTTACAAAAAAATCAAATACAAATAATTATTTTAAGCACGAAAAATCTATAATAGAAACTAATAATATTGGAGCAGATACGAGAATTTGGGCATATACTCATGTCTTTCCAGGAGCTAGAATAGGTGAAAACTGCAATATTAATGATCATACGCTAATTGAGAATGATGTAGTATTAGGGAATAATGTGACGGTAAAGTCTGGTGTTCATATTTGGGACGGAGTAAAAATTGGTAACAACGTATTTATTGGTCCGAGCGTCGTTTTTACGAATGATTTAAATCCACGGTCTAAAGTATATCCTGAAAAATTCGCTCAAACAATTATTAGAGATTTTGCATCAATAGGTGCCAACTCAACAGTAGTTGCAGGAAATGTAATAGGAGAGTATGCAATGATTGGTGCAGGCTCAGTTGTTACAAAAGATGTTCCGCCTTATACACTTTGGTATGGAAATCCAGCGGAATTTAAAGGACATGTGTGTGAATGTGGAAATAAGCTAGACACGAATTATATATGTGAAAAGTGTAATAAAGATATGAAAGACAAGATAGTTTTTGTATGAAACTGAATAGAACGGGTGTATTTATTTGATCAAGCCATTAACGTCTTTTCGTTTTTTCGCAGCTTTAGCTGTATTTGTTTCCCACTTATCTTTTTTAGGTAATTTCAATGAAACTAAATGGATTTTTGAAAATATTTTTTATGAGGGATATTTAGGAGTTACTTTTTTCTTTATTCTTTCTGGTTTTATACTGACGTACAATTATCATGAAAAATTCAATGAAATTAATATAGCAAAAATAAAAGGATTTTTAAAAGCACGTATCGCAAGAATATATCCAGTTTATCTACTTACGTTTGTAATAGCGATACCGTTGTCTTTAGGTATGATATTCAAAGAACCACTAATTTATTTTAGTGTTGCAATAGTTAATCTGTTAATGTTACAAAGTTTCATTCCAGTTTCAGGAGTCTATTTTTCATATAATGGACCTTCTTGGAGTATTTCAGATGAAATGTTTTTTTATATTTTGTTCCCACTTCTAATATATTTCTTGTTGAAGAAAATAAAGATAAATAAAAAACTGTGGTTGGTACTAATTGTATGTTTTGTTTATGTAAGTGGATTAATTCTAGTATGGTTTATGAAAGATAACGATTTGGCTCACTGGTTATTCTACGTTTTACCTGCGTTTAGAATATTAGACTTTGTAATAGGCATAATCATTGGTTTATGGTTTATTAGAATTAAGCAAACAGGGTTCGTTTCAAACTCCATTCGGTTGATGACTTTTATGGAATTAATAGTTCTTATACTTTTAATTCTAGCTTTTTATTTTCATGAAAATGTGCATCAAACTTTGAGGTACTGGGGATATTACCAGCCGATAATGATTTTTATTGTTAGTATTTTTGCTTTTCAACAGGGATACATTTCAAAGCTATTGTCTAACAATGGATTAATATATTTGGGTGAAATTAGTTTTTCGTTCTATATGATTCATCAACTAGTCATTAGATATGCTGCACATGTACCCATAATAAACGGTAATCCAATTGTATTTTTGTTATTTACATTAACTGTATCTTTAATAGCAAGTCATTTAATTTATAAATATTATGAAATTCCGATGAAGGTTAGAATTAATAAAATAAAAGCACCTCCAAAGCAAAAATCAGTGAACTATGCAAAAATATAAAAAGTATTTAGGAGTATATGAGATATGATACCTTTCTTAAATTTAAAGAAAATTAATGCACAATATGCTCAAGAGTTAAAAGCAGCGGTTTCAAGAGTTATTGATAGCGGTTGGTATATTACCGGTGAGGAAGTAACAGCTTTTGAACAGAAGTTTGCCGCTTATTGTGGCGTACGTCACTGTATCGGAGTAAGTAATGGTCTGGATGCACTGAAGCTAATATTAAGAGCATATGAGATTGGACCAGGGGATGAAGTAATTGTTCCGTCTAATACATATATTGCATCGATTTTAGCTATTTCAGAAGTTGGGGCTACACCGATTCTAATAGAACCGAATATGGTGAGTTACAACATAGAACCTAGTTTAATAGAGACAAAAATTACTTCATCAACAAAAGCCATTTTAATTGTCCATTTATATGGTTCAGTAGCTGAAATGAATCCAATTTTAGAAATCGCTAAAAAGCATCAGTTAAAAGTAATTGAAGATGCTGCTCAAGCACATGGAGCAATTTATAATGGTAAGAAAACTGGGAATCTAGGGGATGCTGCTGGCTTTAGTTTTTACCCTGGAAAGAACCTAGGAGCACTAGGTGATGCTGGAGCCATTACTACAAATGACGATAACCTAGCAGAAAAGTTAATAGCATTACGTAATTATGGTTCACATAAAAAATATGAAAATTTATATAAAGGTTACAATCATCGACTAGATGAAATGCAAGCAGCATTACTACAAGTCAAATTGCCATATTTAGATGAAGACAATGAGAAAAGAAGAGTAATTGCTAATAAATACTTAGAAGAAATAGAAAATCCGTTTATAGTACTTCCAGAGAAACCAACTAATGCAGGGCAATCAGTATGGCATGTATTTGTAATACGTACAAAAGAAAGAGATCGTTTGCAAACATATTTATTAGACAATGGTATACAAACGGTTATACATTATCCAATCCCTCCGCATAAACAAGAGGCGTATATAGAAATGAAGGAAGAGAGCTTCCCAATTTCTGAACAAATTCATCAAGAAATACTTAGTATACCGATATCACCAGTACAAACAAACGAAGAAACAACTGAAATTATCCGAGTGTTAAATAACTTTAGATAGGATGGACAAAAATGAACTTTTTAAAAACAAGTCTTTTATCCGGCTTATCCACAGTGATAAAGTTATTGTCTGGCTTAGTTGTTAATAAAGTAGTAGCAGTATATATAGGTCCAGCAGGGATCGCTTTGATAGGGCAGTTTCAAAACTTTTTGAGCATTATTACTACTTTTGGTAATGGGGCTATTGGGTCAGGTGTAACAAAGTATGTAGCAGAGTTCCATGAATCAGATGTAAAAAGAAGAAACGATTTTATTAGTGCATCATTCATTATAACGTTTATTTTCTCAGTTATAATTGGTGCACTTGTATTTATCGGAAGTTCATTTTTGTCAGAGTGGATTTTAAAGACAACAGAATATAGTGGAGTGTTTAAGTTATTAGGAATAACGCTGATTTTAATCAGTTTTAATATTATATTACTTTCTATTATTAATGGTATTAAGAGGATTAAACTTTTTATTGCTATTAATATATGTAGCAGTCTATTGTCTTTAAGTGTCACATCATTACTGACAATTTTCTTTGGCGTTTTTGGAGCTTTGCTATCTATGATTATAGTTCAATCAATAGTGCTGTTAATTACTCTACCGTTAGTAAGGAAAAAGCTTGATTTACAATTTAAAATGAATATCCATATTGAAAAAGAAATATTAAAAAAACTACTAGCATTTTCCCTCATGGCTATTGTTTCTGTATTATCCGTCTCCATAAGCCAAATCGCCATTAGAATCCATTTAATTGAAAAATTCTCTCTAGAAGAGGCAGGATATTGGCAGTCCGTTTGGATGATTTCCACTATGTATTTAATGGTGATGACAACTGCCTTTTCAACCTATTATTTACCTAAGTTGTCAGAGTTACAAAAAAAGGGTGAAATAAGAAAAGAAATATTTTCAGGTTATAAAATCATTTTACCCTTTACTTTAATTACTGCATTGATGATCTATTTTCTACGTGATTTCATCATTGCAATATTATTTACACCGGAATTTACTGAAATGAGGACATTATTCGCTTTTCAGCTTATAGGAGATTTTTTGAAAATGGCAAGTTGGTCATTAGCTTTTTTAATGATTGCTAAGGCTATGACAAAAACATTTATTATAACTGAAATTTTATTTTCTGTGAGTTTTTATTTTATTGCTATTGTAATGACTGAAAATTACGGTTTAATAGGTGTTACACAAGCATATGCGATAAATTATTTTATTTATTTTATTACGATGCTTATTATATTTAAATCAGTTGTATTTAAAAAAACTATATAATAATTAAAATTAGAGAACTTATTTATACAAAAAATAGTTAGTAGAGGATACGCGATGAAAAGAATATTATTAGTTGGTGAGTTTAGTGGGCTTCATAAAAATTTAAAGGAAGCCTTAATTAAAATGGGGCATGAGGTATATATAGTTTCAGCTGGCGATGGAGTCAAGGGCATAGCTAGAGATATTGATATTTCTGTAACAGGACAAACTATTTTAGAAAAAGTTAAATCTATTAGAGAAAATAAAAGGGTAATATCTGAACTAAAAAGTTTTGATGTAGTACAGTTTATCAATCCATATATTAAACCTAAAACTACATTGTTGAGTTATAATAAACTGTTGAAGAATAATGGTAAGAAGTTTCTTCTCGCTGCTGGTGATGACGTTGTATTTAGCGAGTTTATTAGAAATGGTGGAATGGAAAAATATTCTCCATTTGATGAAGAATTAGCAAATCATTTAAAATTACCATATGAAAATATTATGCATAGAAAAGTTCAAAATAAAATTATATCTAAGATGGACAAGATAATACCTAATGCATTTGAATATGCAGAGGCGTATAGAAAAAGTAAATATAAACATAAAGTGGCTCCAACTATTCCGTTTCCAATGAATGTAGATAAGATTAAGTTCGTTGAAATGGAATTTAGTGGTAAAATCGTTATTTATCACGCATCAAACAGGCCACTTTTTAAAGGTAGCAAATATATAACAGAAGCTTTGAAGATTATTGGAGAAAAATATCCTGACGAAGTTGAAATAATAAATGCAGAGTTTTTGCCTTTAGATGAATATCTTAATGTCATTAATAGAACACATATAGTAATCGATCAATGTAAATCATATTCATACGCAATGAATGCACTATATTCACTTGCTAAAGGAAAAATTGTAATGAGTGGATCAGAAGAAGAATGTATCAAGGAATTAAAGCTAACAAGTTCACCCGTAATTAATATTATTCCAAATACACTTCAAATTGTTGAGCAAATAGAAAATCTAATAAAGAACAGACATTATCTTGCAGAGTTAAGTCAAAGCTCTAGAAAGTTTGTAGAGGATCATCATCATTATATGAAAGTTGCAGAGTTATATTTGAAAGAATGGTTCGGGACAAGTGATTTAGTTGATAAAAATGAAACTGAATAGAACATTCATTTGGATTATACTATTTGGGTGATTATGAATACTACAAGGAGGGAGGTACGTACGTGTGAATACTTCTAAATATATCGTTCCCTTTTATACTATTGTTTATTGCCTTTTGTATTTTGTTCTAGCGTTGGTATTGTATATTCTTAGTTTGTTTTTTGGGTATGATGGAATTTCTCTTCCATTGTTTGCAGGGGGGGATGATGGGGCTTTCTATTTAGAACAAGCTGTAAATGTTGCAAATGAGCAACCAGCCGTTCTTACTTCCATTCATATATTAATATTTGGTTATATTTTCAAACTTTTCAATACTGAAAACGTAATTATACTAAAAGGGTTCAATTACATTGGAAACGTATTACTCGTGTTATTAACCCTTCTAATATTAAAAAAAAGTACAGGATACAAAGGGAAATATAATACATCAGCAATAATTTTGGTTTCACTGCTACTCTTTTATCCAAGTCTAATATTGAACTCTAGCCTGTCTATTTATCGAGATGTCTGGATTTTTTTATATTTTTTGGGATCTATATATTTTTTTTCTAATATATTCATTGTGAAAAGTAAATACCCAATTTTATTAAACTTTTTATCATTACTTTTTTTTATAGTGATGTTAGGAAGCTATCGAAAGTATGCATTGTTAAGCTTTTTAATAGCTTCAGCTCTCTATATACTATTTAATTTCAGAAATAAACGAGGAATAAATTTCAAAAAAATTCTTTTTACAAGCTTAGTTGGATTTACTTTTGCATATTCATTTTTAAGGAAATTTAAAGTGCCCTATGTTGGTCTTTCCTTCCAAGACGTTTTGAGTTACAGACAATCCTCATTAGAGGCTGGTGGAAGTCAAATGGGAATTTCACTAGATCATGCAAATATTTTATCATTTTATTTCAATTATTTTTATAGCCTTATTAGCAATACTATAGGTCCACTACCATGGCAAGTAAATAGTGCAGCAACGCTCGTTGTATTTCTTACTGAAAGTATAATATTTGTAGTAATAATGCTGTTTCTATATAAACAAAGAAAGTCCTTTTCTAAATTAGATATGTATTTGATTATGCAAAGTACAATTTGGTTTATGCTTATTAGTATATCTAACGATAATATTGGAACAGCAGCTCGTTTAAGAATAGTTGGATGGCTACCTTTAATTATTATTTTTTCAAAGCATTTTAGTAGTTATTTATTTTTAAGAAAACAGAGAAAAAAAGCGAGGGAATTCTAATTTGAAAAAAATATTATTCGTTGCTTCAGTATATACTCATTTATCCGCATTTCATAAGCCGTTTATGAAATTATTTCAAAATAAGGGATATGAAGTTCATGCAGTCGGAAGCAATTCTTTAGGAAGAAAAGATGAGCTTATAGCAATGGGAATCGTTTGTCATGATGTTGAATTCGATCGTCTTCCTTTTTCTAAGAAAAATCTAAAAGCGTTAAAGAAGCTCGAAGAATTATTTCGAAGCATGCATTATGAAATGATACATGTACATACCCCTACCGCAGCATTTTTAACAAGATATGTCGCAGATAAACATAATCAAGGAAAAATACTATACACCGCTCACGGTTTTCATTTTTTTAGTGGTGCACCTAAAAAAAATTGGATGTTATTTTACCCTGCTGAAAAAATTGCAGTGAGATGGACAGATGGGCTAATAGTAATGAATGAAGAAGATTATGAACTGGGAAAAAGACTTGGTTACCAAGAAAATAAAAATATTTTTAATGTTCATGGAGTTGGAGTAGATTTAATAGAGTTTGACACTAGAATTAACCAAGAGACTACAGGGATTTTGAATGAGCTTAGAATTGATGAAGATGCAGTAGTGGTAAGTTGTATTGCAGAATTAAGTTCAAGAAAGAATCAAAAATTTTTATTAGATAATTGGAGGAAAGTAACTCTAAATACCCCTAATATCCATTTGCTTTTAATTGGTAACGGACCAGACTATGAAGAAATTAAAGAATTTATTTCTAATGAAAACTTTACAAATATTCATCTACTTGGATATCGTAGGGATGTGCCAGAGATAATCGCACAATCAGATATTGTGACACTAGTTTCAAAACAAGAAGGGTTACCACGCTGTTTAATGGAAGCAATGGCCTGCGGAAAGTCAATAATTGCTACCAACGTTCGCGGTTCAAGAGATCTAGTTGACCATGATTCAACTGGAAAATTAGTGGATCTTGGAGATAATGAAAATCTTGTTAATGCTTTTTCAATATTAGTTCAAAATAAAGAGATAAGAAAAGTATATGGTGAGGCTGGACAGAGGAAAATTCAAAATTACAGCATAGAAACTGTATTAAAAGAAATGGATGTAGTTTATTCAGAGTTTTTATAAACTGGGGATATTATTGTGATTTGAAATTAATACTTGCTTGAGTTTTATTTTCTATTAAAGAGTAGTTTTTCAAAAGAACAAGATTGTGAGGAAAAACAATGATTTTAGTAATTGGTGGAGCAGGATATATCGGTAGTCATTTTGTAGAAGAGCTGATAAATGAACAAGATGTAATAGTATTAGATAATTTATCAACTGGTCATAGCTACTTACTAAATGAAAATGTAAAATTCATTGAAGGAAATTTAGGAGATATAGATTTACTAAATGAAATTTTTAGTACTTATCAAATTGAAGCAGTGATTCATTTTGCAGCTTCAAGTCTTGTTGGAGAATCAGTTATCAATCCAATTAAGTACTATGAAAATAATGTTAGTGCTACATTTAATTTGTTACAAACGATGATTGCACATGGGGTTAAAAACTTTATATTTTCATCGACAGCAGCAACTTACGGTATTCCAAACACTGATCTTATTATAGAAAGTACAGCCACGAGTCCTATTAATCCATATGGTAAGTCAAAGCTAATGGTGGAGTGGATGCTAGAAGACTTTTCTAAAAGCTATGGCTTATCTTATGTTGTTCTTAGATATTTTAATGCAGCTGGAGCGCATAAAAATGGTAGAATCGGTGAGAGTCATTCACCGGAAACACATTTAATTCCTATAATTCTGGAACATCTACTTGGTGAGAGAGAAACTATAGCTATATTTGGAAATGACTATCCTACTGAAGATGGAACTTGTATTCGTGATTATATACATGTAACAGACCTTGCTAATGCTCATTTAATTTCATTAAATGCATTATTAAAAAATGAGCTTGAATCAGAAATATTTAACTTAGGTAATGGAGCTGGATATTCTGTAATAGAAGTTATTAAAGCTTGTGAAGAAGCTACATCAAAAAAAGCAACTGTGGTGATGGAAAATCGTCGAGAAGGAGATCCTGCTAAACTGGTTGCATCTTCAGAAAAGATTAGAACAATGCTTGGTTGGACACCAAAATATAATCTATCATCTATCGTAGAAACAGCGTGGAAATGGCATTCTAGTCGTATTAAAACTTAAAAATATAACAAAAAATGGTAACGTGAAGAAGGGATATAGTTTGAAGAGATTGTTGGATTGTGTCATTAGTTTAATTGCTCTTGTTGTACTATTGCCAGTTTTCGGAATTGTGACAATTCTAATTCGCCCAAAAATAGGATCACCTGTTTTATTCAAACAAGAGAGACCTGGCTTATATGGAAAATCATTTTTTGTATATAAATTTCGCTCAATGACGGATGAACGGGATAAAAATGGGGAGTTACTTTCAGATGATGTTCGTTTAACTTCATTTGGAAAGGTGATTCGAAAATTAAGTTTAGATGAGCTACCACAGCTATGGAATGTGCTAAAAGGGGATATGAGTCTTGTGGGTCCTCGTCCGTTATTAGTGGAGTACTTACCTTTGTATAATGAAAGACAAGCTCGACGTCATGATGTTCGTCCTGGTATTACAGGTTGGGCCCAAGTAAACGGTCGAAATACAATTTCTTGGGAAGAAAAATTTGAGTTAGACGTTTGGTATGTGGAAAATCAATCATTTTGGTTAGATATAAAGATATTGTTTATGACAGTGCGAAAAGTGTTTATAAGTGAAGGTGTTAGTCAAGAAGGACAGGCTACGATGACAAAGTTTGAAGGTAGTAAGGACTAACGGAGAGAAGGTATGCATTTTGGAGAAAATTATCCTAATTGGTGATAGTGGTCACGCAAAGGTAATTGAAGATTGTATACGCTCTCAAGGTGGAATAGTTATCGCTAAACTAGATGATCGATATTTTGAAAGATTTTGTGAGGATCAGATTATTAAAGGCCCGATTTCATTAGTTGAAACATTATTGACTGATGGTGTGAAGCTTGTAATTTCTATTGGATCTAATTCTATTAGAAAACAAATTGTGGAAAGACTAAGTGTTTTCAATGATAAGTATGCAACTGTTATTCATAGTAGGTCAGTAGTGAGTGATTCTGTAAAAATAGGTCATGGGACAGTTATCATGCCTGGTGTAGTTGTAAATGCAGATGCTTCTATTGGCTGTCATACTATTATTAATACGAATAGTGTTGTCGAGCATGACTGCGTAATCCAGGATTTCGCGCATATATCTCCAAGTGCAATATTAACTGGGAACGTGAAGGTTGGACAAGGTAGTCATGTTGGAGCTGGGGCCACAATTATACCAGGTATTGAAATTGGAGTATGGACAACTATTGGAGCAGGATCTTCGATAATATCAAATATTGATTCTAATGTTACGGCAGTTGGAGTTCCGGCTAAAGTGATAAAGAGAGAAGGACTATAAATGAGCGAACGAATCTTATTATCTTCCCCACATATGGGTGGAAATGAGCAAAAGTACATAAATGAAGCATTTGAAACGAATTGGATCGCTCCTTTAGGAACGAATGTGGACGGGTTTGAGAATGAATTAGCAGAGTACGTTGGGATTCAAGGGGCTGCCGCAGTTAGTGCAGGTACTGCTGCTATTGACTTGGCACTTAATCTACTAGGAGTTGGAGCAGGAGATACTGTTTTTTGTTCGACTTTGACGTTTATTGCTAGTGCGAATCCTATTATGTATCGTGGTGCAACACCAGTATTCATTGATTCCGAATGGGATACTTGGAATATGTCTCCACAAGCTTTGGAGAGAGCATTTATGGATGTTGCTGCAGACGGAAAGCTTCCGAAAGCAGTCGTTATTGTCAATTTATATGGACAAAGTGCGAAGATGGATGAGCTTATGGAAATTTGTAATCGCTATGATGTTGCTGTAGTAGAAGATGCCGCAGAATCATTGGGCTCCACTTACAAAGGTAAGAAAAGTGGGACATTTGGAAAATACGGTATTTATTCATTCAATGGAAATAAAATTATTACGACTTCTGGTGGTGGCATGCTTGTTTCAGATGATGTAGATGCATTAAAGCAAGCTCGATTCTTAGCAACTCAAGCTCGTGATGCGGCCAAGCATTATCAACATAGTGTGATTGGCTATAATTATCGTTTGAGTAATGTGCTTGCTGGGATTGGTCGAGGTCAACTTGAAGTGTTGGATGAGCGTATTGCTCAGAAGCGTGCGATTTTTGAGAGGTATGAAAATACTCTTGGTTCAATTGATGGAGTTACTTTTATGCCGGAGTTAGAAGATACTTTTTCGAATCGTTGGTTGAGTGTGATACAGTTGGATCCAGCAAAGATTGCAATAGCTCTATATGATGTGATAGACGCATTGAATGATGAAAATATAGAAGCCCGTCCAGTTTGGAAACCACTTCACTTGCAACCGGTATTTGAAGGATGTAAGTTCTATGCTCAAGGTGAAGGTAAAGCTGTTAGTGAGATTTTATTTGAACAAGGAATTTGTCTACCTTCAGATTCGAAGATGACGGTGGAGCAGCAGCAGAGAGTGATAGATGTTTTAATGAAGAATTTGGGATGATAATAATGATGTTGATAAACCCCAGTTACTTTATCATATGATAAAGTAACTGGGGTTTTTGATTATCCGCTACTTACAATGAATCAGTTGTATACTGTATAATTTAGATTAGTCAACAGACGTGTTCTATTTATTAATATTTCTTACGACACCTTAAGTTCTAACCGCGTAGTAAACAGTGACAAAGAACGTTAATTAAATGAGATTGCTTTTTTCTTCACGCTCATCCTAACATTTATTCCAGATAACAATGGTTTTTCTACTAATTGATAGAAAACACAAGACATTATTATTGTTAAAAGATTGATTAAATTCATTGTTAGGAAATAACCGATTGTTTCAGGTAATTTAAGAATCCCAAATATTTTAATCAAAGCATTTAAAAATAACAGGTGAATTAAATAGATAGAATAAGATGCATCTCCTAAATACTTCAGGAGTTTCGGTGTTTTTACATCTTCCTGGTAGGCTATCGAAGCAGCACCGATTATCACTAGTGTAAATGGTAATCCATAAGCAATAATTCGGTCTAATGAAATCAATTCAAGATGCAAAATTCCCCAACTAATTCCTGAAAGTAGTATCCCACTTAATAAAATTAATCTACGGTGTATAAGTTTATTGTTTAGTACTAAATAAGCAGAAAAGGATCCTAAAGCGAATTCAATGTTAAATTTACTAAATAAAAAGTTCATGATAAAGCTTTCGAACTTCGCTACTCCAAAAAAGGAGAGCATAGTCAATGTAAGCCACGCAATTAATAACGAGTAAAACAATATCTCATGACTCAGGGTCCAAATAACACCGTTCAAATATACGGGGTTCGGTGTGAGTAAATATGAACTTACTATGACCTTGATGTTACTTACCAAATTATCACCATAACCGGATAAGACGAAAGCAATAAACATCAATGAGGTAGCAATCCAGTGAATGGGATACACTCTAATAAATCTTTTTATAATAAAATTATTAAATTTATCCTTTTTACCTAGATCAGGGTGATGAACATAAAAAATAATAAATCCGCTCAAAATAAAGAAGAAATCCACACCTATGAACCCTTGATCGAATATCTTAAAGATATATTCTTGATTGTATTTCTCCAAATAATCCCCAGTTGAATGATAAAAGACCACCATTAAAGCCGCAATAGCCCTAAAAGCTTGCAATATTTCTATGTTTTTTCGTTTAATGTTCAAATTATTGTCTCCTCTATCTTTTGAATGTAGGTAATTTTTTAGAATGGTTCATTATTATTCTAACACTAACCTACTATGGAGTCTGTCGCAATTGCGTTTTGAGAAGTAAGCCTCAAATCATTTACGTCCTTTTCTGTAGAAACAAGCACTTGGTTTGTGCCATCCGTTTTACCGGAAGTATGACTTTGACTTTTTAGGCTTTATTTTCCTTTTAAATGTTGTGCGTCATAAGGGATGTAACCACTAAATTAAATTGGTTATTATGCACACTTAATGAAAAAGTGAATAATTTAGTGGACTTAAAAACAAATAATTAGTTTTTTGTCTAATTTAATCCTTTATTAATTGGTTTAAGTTACACCAAGTTCAACAAGTGGAATTATATCATTTTATCGCTTGGTATAATTATTGTCCTTAGTATAAATGGAAACAGTGAAATCCAACTAATTTACCTAACAAAAAGGAATATTAATATTCAATGGTGAATAACTACAATATGTTTATAAAAAAAATAGAAGATAATTGAAAGTTGTCAATGTTTTTATATTATAATAAAATTAGAATCAAATTATATTCGTGAATAAAGGGAGAGATTTTCTATGGACAACAAAACAGCTAAAATTATTATATCTTCAGCTGTAGCTGCATCTGCTTTTGTTGCAGTAGCACCAAGTCAGCAGGCTAATGCAGCTACAAATATTGAGCAATTAATAAGTGATGTGCAAAAAGCAGGTACTGTTTTAAAATGGGCAATTTCAATTGAGGGTACTGCAGATGGGGTGACCCAGCCTTGGAATCAATTTAATGCGGCGAAAACGTCGATTGATAAAGTGGAGGCTGCTCTGAATGGGGTAAGTTATTCGGATAAGTTAAAATATGATGCTCAGTTAGTTGAACCAAAAACGCAGCTTCAACGAGCGCAAGCGTATTTGGATGCAATCACCGCAAGTACGAAGATAGAAGCTAAAAGGACTGCACTTTCGGAAGCGGTTGTTGCAAACAATTTAGAACAAGTGGAAGCTGCTTATCATCAAATGTCCGCAGAATTCCGCAAACAAACGATTTTGTTGGATCGTGTATATGGTCAATCTACTCGCGATAAAATACGTAATGTCGTAAAAGGACCGGCAGAACAGTTGATCAATTATGTAAAGAACGATGTAACTGTACATATGTTTATGAAGGATGCAGTAGAAAAAAACCGAGTTGGTAAGTTTGATGAAGCAGATAAGAAAATAAATGAAGCTCAATCGATTTTGAATTCAAGTGTATTGATTTGGGGTAGCACTTTGAAAAAAAGTATAGAAGAACTAGTTAAATCTCAACCAGTTCAACTTGTTTCCACTTCTCGTGTAGATAACACAACTGTAACCGCAAAATTGAACAAAGCAGTTTCTACGATTAATCTTTCTGAGTTTACATTTGATAACTCATTAACAGTTACGAATGCCTCATTAAGTAAAGACGGAACAACTGTAACGTTAACTACTTCTGTTCAAACACCTGGGATAAAGTATACGATGAAGTATAAAGGGAGTTCAGCTAGCTTTACAGTTCCGGGCAGTATCGCACCTATTCAAATAGGAAATCAAACGACGCAACATAGAGATACGTCTGAAGTATTAGCCCTAACTGCAACTTTCCCAACAGCATACGGTCAGTCTTCTGATCGCGTACGTATCGAAGTGCCAGCAGGACTGAAACTATTAACAATTAATGGAGTAGAAAATGTTATTCCAGGTGCAAAAAGTATAAACGTTACACCAGATAAAAACGGTACCGTGATAATTACATTTACTGCGAACAGTGTGAATACACCCGCAGTGGACAAAGTGTTTACGTTTAGTAAATTAGTAAATAATACGGTAGTGGAAACCCAAACATCCGGTGTATTCAACTTCTATACTGCTGCAAAAGCAGGTTCTTTTACAAATAAAAAAGTTATGTATGTGGATACAATTCGTAATTACTTCATTACTTCGGATGGAATGCAATATAATGTGAAAACTTCCGGTGATATTTATAAAAATGAAGGAATTGCAGTTTCGTTTGATTCGTTCAAATCTGCTTTAAATGCGGAGGATACTATATCTGGAACGTATCAACCGACATCTGCGTCGACATTCGATATTACGTTCAATTTCTATTTTGTTGACTTGCTACTAGATTCTAAGTTTGCATATAAATCTGGAACTGCAGGATACCGTATGATTGGTAGCAGTATTGAATTGTCTGGAACGGCACAACCCAACTATGAACTATTATTCTATAATGGTTCAGGAGCTTATATTGGAAAAACAAAAGTGGCTTCAAATGGAGTATGGAAATATACGACAAGCATTACTCGAAATGCTATTAATGATTTTTCATTTATTCAACAAGCAGTTGGTTTAGCTACACCTTCGTATAGTGGCTCGAACGCGAAAACTTTTAGAATAGTGGAAGGGCAATTTGAACTTGCTTCTGTAAGTGCTGGAACTGATAAAAGTGAAGAGTTAGAAAATAAGGAAGTAACATTTACAGTCGCACCAGTAAAAAGCAGTAATGGTTTAGTACTAGCTCAGGATCAGGCATTAGTTGGATCAAATGCTACAATTACAGTACAGGATTTAGACGGCACAAAAGTAAAGTTCACAAACAACCAAAGCAACACAATCTTTAGTTCTGTGGGCAATGGCTTCAAAATTAAGTTTGGCACTATAGATGCAAGCAAAGGGACTGCTGTCATTTTGGCTAATGGAACTGACGGACTATTAACTGGCGATTTAAAGGTAATTTCCATTGAAGGTATTACGAATGCATATGGTTTGAATATGACATTGAATAACGGGTTTCAGATTACAGGATATTAACATATATCTTTTTAGTTTTAAATGAATAAAGGAGAAAATCCATTTAATTGTTTTACAATTAAGTGGATTTTTTTGTCGAATATTATTTGCAAAGGTGAATGTTTCATGTTTTCATTCGAAGATGGTACTGCTATTCTTATAATGATATAATAGTGCCACAG
The DNA here is from genome assembly GCF_042945595.1 of Psychrobacillus sp. L3. Taxonomy (GTDB): domain Bacteria; phylum Bacillota; class Bacilli; order Bacillales_A; family Planococcaceae; genus Psychrobacillus. Next base: position 760,896 of record NZ_CP168493.1, read on the forward strand.
TATTAGTTTTGAAAGGATGTTCCAATGTTTAAGCCAAATAAAGCACCTCAACCAAAGTTATCCAATAGATTAAAAACTATCTTAGAATTTAGTGATCTGTGGAATCTTAATGAACAAGAGCGTTATGTTTTTCAATCTGCTCATAATAAATTAAAAGGGTTAGAACCAAATCAACTTAATGTTCACGGGGTCAACCTATACAAAACAAGTGACGGATTTATCATTACAGCAATTATTCGTCAATCTTTGAAAAAGAATCTAGCTTTAGGTGATATTCGTTTAATAGTTCGCGATACGGAAGGCAAAGATATAGCAAAGAAAGATTTTAATATGGAGCACTACGGCGAATTAGCTTCACTAAGAGCTCGCCCTTGGATGTTCGAGTTTGATAATGATTCTTTATTTGTACCCCAAGATGAAATAACAGACCAAATGGAATTTGTTGTGGTCTTCGAATACCAACAAAAATCTGTATCTCACTTCACTTTACAATTAGATGAAAAGTGGTCACAAGACCTAACACATGATCAAAAAGAATCTTTAACGAAAACACTCGATTCTTTAAATCCAATAGCAGTTAATGATATGTCAATTTCCGCTTATAATTTGGAAGAACAAGCAAATGGTGTTACTATCGATGCATTCATACGCAATTCTTTCGATAAGGAAGTCACACTTAATAATTTACCTGTACAATTGTTTGATGCAGCTGGAAGTTTAGTGGCACAATATGAATTCTCGTTAGAGCAATTTACTATTATCTCAAACCATGGTCGTCCAGTGAGCTTGTTTATTCCAAAAGAAATATTCAAAAAAGTAAACCCAGACTGGTCAAGCTGGAAAATGGAAGTAAAACCTAATTAATAATGTGAGTATTATCAATGGTATAACCCCTCAATCGAACTTCACTTACGATTGAGGGGTTATTTTATTTGTTTGAAAAACAGATTGTCACAATTATTAATTTTTCGAGTTGATTATAATAATTGTCTAATAATGACGTTCTGATTATTGTGAAAGTATTTCTTTCGTTTGACTGATATAATAAATGGAAAAGGGTAAAAAAAATTCTTATAGTAAATAGAAACGGGGAGAGAAGTTGGAAAATGTACTTGTGTTAGGTGGTACTCAATTTTTTGGTAAAAGGCTTGTGAACAAGCTTCTGGAAAATGGGAAAAACGTGACAATTGCTACACGTGGTCTTCAAAAGGATTCCTTTGGAGAAAAAGTGGAACGTCTGTTTATAGATCGAGAGAACAAATCATCATTAAATGAAGCATTCGCTAATAAGAAATGGGATATCGTATACGAACAATCTTGTCAGTCTTCATAAGAAGCATTGGATACAGTATCAGCTTTAAAAGGAAAAGTTAAGCGTTACATTTTTACTTCTACTCAAGCTGTTTATGAATATGGCACTAACTGGAGAGAAGAAGATTTTATTCCCGAAAATTTTTCTTTTGAATATAAAAATAGAAAACAGTATGTTGGATATGAAGGTTATCAAGAAGCAAAACGGGCTGCTGAAACGGTACTATTCACTAAACGTGACTTTGAAGTTGTGGCAGTACGGTTTCCACTTGTTGTTGGAGTCGATGATTACACGGAAAGATTGAAATTTCATGTAGATAAAGTGTTGAACAATGAACTAGCTGGGATTAAAAATCCCAAAGCACGTTATAGCTTTATTCTTGCGGATGAGGCGGCGGAATTTTTATTTAAAATGGGTGATTCATCTTTTATTGGTACGATTAACCCTGGATGTGCAGAGGATATTTCATTAGAAGAACTAATGCTAAAAATAGAAAAACGTGTCGGGAAATCAGCCAATATGGTGGACGATGCCCCACAAGCGAATACATCCCCATATGCACTTCCAGGTTCATGGTCTATTAATACGGAAAAAGCTGTTCGACTTGGATTCCAATTTTCAGATATACATGAAATGCTGAATGAGCTAATTGATCATTATATAGCTATTCATCCCTCCAAAACTGAAACATTTTAGGTGATGATACGTACATATTCAATAGTGAGTTATAAATGAAGGGAGAAATTCCATGAAGAATAAAACGATAAAAGTAGTTGTTTCTACAGCGGTCGCAGCATCTGCATTTGTCGCCGCGACACCAAGTAAGCAAGTAGATGCTGCAACAAATATAGACCAATTGATGGCGAATGTACAAAATGCAAGTAACGTATTAAAATGGGCAATTTCGGTAGAAGGATCGGCTGATGGGGTAACTCAACCATGGAACCAATACAACGATGTAAAAACTGCAATTGCGAATGCGGAAGCAGCGATAAAGAAACTGAGCTTTTCAGAGCAAATGGTGTATGATACCCGATTGGCAGAGCCTAAAACTCAATTGAAACGTGCACAAGGTTATTTGGATGCTATTACTGCTAGTTCAAAGATCAATGAAAAAACGAAGATGCTATCAACTGCAGTGAGTGAAAAAAATTTAGACAAAGTCGAAAAAGCGTATCATGAAATGACGGCTGAATTCCGTAAACAAACGATATTGCTAGATCGAGTATATGGGCAGTCCACTCGTGATAAAATTCGTAATGCTGTAAAAGGTCCTGCGGAGAAGCTAATTAATGAATTAAAAAATGATGTCACCGTGCATATGTTAATAAAAGCAGCGATAGAAGATATAAGGGTATCTAGAAGTAAAGATGCTACTTGGAAAATTAATGAAGCGCAAGCAATTCTCAATGCAAACGTTTTGAAATGGCATAGTACTCTACAGAAGAATTTAAATACTGCTACTAATTCATTGCCGATTCAAATTGCATCTATTTCGCGAATAGATAACACAACTGTTTCTGTAAAATTGAACAGAGCTGTTTCGTCTATCCAGGCTTCTGAATTTACATTTGATAATTCTTTATTCGTAACCAATGCATCATTAAGTAAAGATGGATTAACGGTAACCCTTACGACTTCTACTCAAACACCTGGAGTGAAATATGCGGTGAAGTATAAAGGAAGTTTGGCTAGTTTTGCAGTTCCGATAAGTATTGTTCCTATTCAAATAGGAAGCACAACTACTCAACATAGAGATACATCAGAAGTACTTGCATTATCGGCAATTTTTGCAGGCTCGTATGGTTATAACACAATACGAATCGATATTCCAGCTGGGATAAAGCTATTAACGGTAAATGGGATAGAAAATGTAATTGCTGGAGCAAAAAGTATAAATGTACTGCCAGATAAAAATGGGATGGTCACGATTACCTTTACGGCGAATAATGTAAGCACCGCTGCGATTGAGAAAGTTATGACATTTAACAGAATAGAGAATAATAAAATAGTAGAGACACAAACTTCAGGTTTAATAAACTTTTATGCACCTGCAAAAGCTGGGTCAATATCCAATAAAAAAGTATATTATGTCGATTTGTATAATAACTATTTCGTCACTGCTGATGGATTGAAGTACCTATTAAAAGGTTATAGTGATACGTACAAAAATGAGGGAATAGCAGTTTCCTTTGATTCATTCAAATATGCTTTAAATATCGAAGATACAGTCAATGGAACCTATCAACCGACAACCAGTTCATCATTCAATATTGCTATAAATTATTATATTGTCAACTTAGCACTAGACCACAAGTTTGCGTATAAACCTGGAACTACTTTCTATCGAATGATTGGTAATTCAATTGAATTATCAGGTATTGGACAGCCGGGTGAAGAACTATTCTTTTACAAAAATTCAGGTAGTGGTTATCTTGGAAAAGTAAAAATGGATATTAAAACAGGTGAATGGAAATTTAAAACAAATACAAAAGTAGACCCAAACGAACTTACAACTTTCTACATTATGCAGCAAGTAGCAGGCAAAACCACTCCTGCACTTAACACATCAACCGCAACAGCATTTCGAGTAGTAGAAGGACCATTCGCCCTTTCCTCCATTAGCGAAGACTTAACGAAAAAAGAAGCGACTTTCACAATCGCTCCGATAAAACGTGTAAATGGAACGATAGTAGTTCAAGATCAAGTTGTATTATCGCCAAATGCCTTCATCACTGTAATGGGTCCCGATAAGAAAGAGATTAAATTTACAAATGGTGTAGACGGAGTAACTTTCACTGCTGTGACAAACGGATTTAAAATCACGTTCCCTACAAAAGTAGACGATAATACTGCCGACCCAGACACGAATGAAGGCGATGTTGAAACATTACCAATTGCATTAGATGTAATTGCAATTGATGGCGTTACAAATGCGTATGGTCTAACCTTGACAGTACCTAAAGGGCTTAAAATTACAGGATATTAATATAGAACGAATAGAAGCCGTTTAAGGATAGTTCCTTTAACGGCTTTTTGTTAAGGAAAAAAAGGTACTGTACTAAATGTCGGTATAGCTATCCATCAAATGAACAACTATGCGAAGGTATTACCCAAGAACTCATTGATCAAATAGAGGCAGCAGTAGAAGCTTTAGAAGATAAATTTATTGAAAAAGAATCGTTACTAAATGAACTAAATTATGCTTAACATTTGTTTGATCAATTTTCTAATTAAAATTGTACCTTGATTGAGAAATCGATTGAGGGGCTTTTCTTTTTAGAACTTGAAGAAATAAGAGTTGTCCAAATTGAATTACTTCCTATTACGAAAAAATTCAAAGAAAGCCCGTAATCAAACTTAGGAAGTAAAAGACATCTCTAAAAGAGCTAGTATTATATTAGAGCCTATCACACTTGTTCTAACTTTTTTTAGCTCATTTCTACTTTTGCATCAGGTGTCATTCATCCACACAATTTTAAAAAGTTTTTCGTTGAATTGATTTGTCCCTGTGCAGCAACATTTCAGAATTGTGCCTGAATTGTTAGCTTCACGGGGACATTATTTAAACAGAAAAAATTTTATTGACTAATAATTTAACTATGGAATAATTATTAGGTAAATAGTAATGTGCACTATAAGGGTTTACAAAGTGTAAATAATGCTATTTAAATTCCTTTTTTAAAATTCTAGTAATCCGGCAATAATTAAAAGTGTAAGTAGACCATCTTAGTTTGGAGGCGGAAGAAACGAAAATCATTGGAAAACACCATTGGAGTATTGTACTCATAACATTTTTTTTAGTTTTTGCATTATTACTAACTTTTATCATCGATGTAGAAAAAAGTTTTGCAGCGGATGAAACACAATCAGTACAAATAACGAATTACATTGATATAAATAAATTTGGAGCCGTTGGAGATGGAAAAACGGATGATACTAAAGCATTTCTTCAGGCTGTACAACAAAAAGGAATTCTTAGACTAGAATCAGGTAAAACTTACTTGATTAGTAGCACTATAAAAGTTGATTTAACTAATATTAAAGGAATCCAAGCAAATAATGCAAAGATTCTTTTGAATGCCGACTTTCCTGCATTTTATATAAAGGGAAACAAAACAAAAGGTGGTGCGGAACCTCCTTCAAATTTAGGTTTGGAACAAGAATTTTCAGCAGTTATTGAAGGACTTCATGTGTTCTCAGCAAATCATCAAGGAACAGCATTGGTTCTAGATGGTACATTTGGAGTAATCATATCCAAATCTCATTTTTACAATCTAAAAAAAGGCATAGAGATTATTAACAGAAATAGGAATGTAATAATTACTGAAAATCATTTATGGGATATGGCTGAATATGCAATTCACTATAATAACGCAAGTTTACATCAGAGCATTATTTCTAATAATCATATATCTTATGCCAAGGTAGCGCTGTTTTTCGAAAATGGGGACGTACATAACGTTCAAATAAACAGTAACGACATTGAAATTGGGTATTCGATAAATAATAATACGCAAAGTGCAATTCAAGTAGTGTGTGACAAACTCAATACTCAGTTTTCACAAGCTCAGATTGTCGGGAATACAATAGAAGATCATTTTCTAGCTAAAGGAGGTATTGTTAATTTTTATTCAAAAGTTTTTGAAACCCCGACTAAAAATTCTGATCAACCACCTTATGTAGGCATGATTGAACTGGTAGGAAACGAATTATCAGGTTCCTCAAAGGCATTAGTTCTTGAAAATATTAACGATTTATCAGTAAATGGAAATAACTTTAAGCTTATAAAAGAAGTTTTTATTGCCATCTATACCGCAGCTGAAGGTACCAATATTTCTGGCAATATTTTTTCAGGTAAAGTAGAAAAGAATTATGGTGGAAAGGTACTAAAAGTTGAGGGAGCAAAAGCAGGAAATGCTTCAGCTTTAAGATATTTTAACTTTAATAATAATACGTCATACAATTTATCTGATAATCCAATAAGTATTAAAAGAAGAGATGGGGTAAAAGCGGACTTTCAAGTGTCAGATTTAAATATAAGTAATAATACTTTCGCTTCACTTTCTCGGACGAAGGATTCGCTCAATTTAAATGGTTACATGGTAGATATAAATGTTCCTTATATAAATGGTGTATCTATCAATTCGAATATAATCACCGGTGGAAGTATTAACGAGAATGGGTTAAGATTGTCCGCTAATACTTACAGCAACATAATTATTAAAGACAATATTATTAAAGGACTAATTGCAAGGAAAGGTTCCAATCCCATCATTTATAATTTACCAAAAAGTGATGGGAAGTCTATCCTTGTTAAGGATAATATTCCGATTAAGTAGTTTGCATAATTGTGTGTGAATATAAGTGTTCAGAACCAGTCACCCACACAATAACCAGTACATTTTAAGTCAAGAGTGGTATTTTAAGATGGCTAACTTTCAACACTTTAGAAAACTAGCTATGCAAAACAATCAAAATCTTCGTGGTATGATGACTTCTCGTTTCAATAAAGAATGGACACAAGAAGAATTGGCTTTTAAAGTGGGTATATCACTTGATAATAATTAATTGATTTGGAAAGTCTTTTTTCTACCGTTTCAGTGCAAACAAAAGAGACGATGATGCAATCGCTTGATATCACACCTAATGACATACAATCTACTTTAATTAGATACGGAGGAAGCAGTTTCCGTGGTTTACGGATAAATTCCTCTAGAACATTTATGAGAAATATAATACTATAGAACCCCGTCGACAAAGAATGTCTTTGTTGATGGGGTTCTTTTCGATTGTGTTGCTAGGGGATTTAAGAGGATAAGGAAAGTCTCTTGATCGAGCAATCGATTGGAGGGCTTTTCTTTTTGGACCTTGATGAAAAATTCAAGTTTCATAGGTAGGTATGTGCCCCCCTATCGAGGAACGACAGGAAAACTAAACGACAAAATTTCGTCAATCTTTATGCCTTTTTTTGATGCATTATTAATGTTTACGACAAAAAAATGAATAGATAGTTTGTAAACCTACAATTTAATTAATCCCAAAAAGATATAATGTGAGATGTTTTGACTTTAATAATTTTAATGTTGTGAATTGTCGTACAAATGTTATTGATAAAGGATAATATTGGTTATAAAGTAAGGTAGGTATGGTAATGCTTTAGTCATGTTAATAACTTTATTAATAAGTTGTGTTATATTTCACTGTTGATTTTTACTCATTTAATTGATTGTAGTGGTAGGGGGAGACTCCAGTGGGAAAAGCGAGACACAGTGAACGAAGAGGTTCGGACTCGCCCGCGGAAAGCGTACGCCTGCAACGGAAATCAACAGTATAATTTAACTGAGCCTATTAATAAAATAAATATCAAAATTTCATTGGAGGCGAGTCATGAAAAAGAAAAGGTTTAAAAAGTCAGTTGTAGCAACAGCGATAGCGACATCTTTACTAATTAATTCAAATGTAAGTTTCGCGAATAGTTCCATACAAGAAACGATTGATAGAGCGAAAATGGACATGAAAAATGCAGCATATGCCTATGTAAAACCAGCCGAGAACGGAAGACTTGTTTCAAGTCTGGAACTATATCAAGTATTGAACCTGGCGAAAGTAAACTACCAAAGTGCGAGAAGTTTGTTAATAAAATCAGATCTGTCAAATAAGGTTGAAGTCCTGAAAGAGTTAGATACTTTGTATAATGAACGATTAACAAAAGGACTTATTCCTTATATTGATGCATTCAATTATGTAGATAAATACCTGAACCCTATTATGGTGGAGATAAAACAAGCTGAATCTGAACAAGATTGGGCGGCTCTTGAACAAGCGTATCATAAATTATCCGTACAACTTAATACTCGCACGGATATTCTTTACCGGTTTACTGGAAAAGTTTCAAGGGATTTATTATTAGAACAATATAAAAAACCAGCAAACTTAAAACGAGATCAATTAATTGTTCCTGTAACGATTTATATGAAAGTAAAAGAAGCCGAAACCCTAATGGCTTTAGGTAAAACGGAAGATGCGAGTAAAACATTAGAAACTATAATACCGTTAATAGAGAAGTTACCTTCAGCAAATACCTTTCCTATGATTGGGGAGCTACTAAAAGAGTTTGAGATTGTAGGTAAAGCTGCTGGATTAGTCATATTTCCCCCAGCTCCCCATCCATCACCGATAACTGGAAGTAGTAAAAGTGATAAAAATAACACAGATCCCGAAGAAAGAGCTTCTGTGAATAAAGCAGCCGCAAGAGCGGTGACTGTATTGATAAATGCTCTTCCATTATCAGCAAATGTAAATGTCAGTGATGGAGTAGCAATCGAGGCTGCACGAGCGGCATTTGAAAAGTTAACAACCGTTCAAAAAGCAATGGTGGATATTACTAGGTTAACGGATGCCGAGAAAGCTTTCGAAGTAGTTAAAGTTAAAGCAGTAAATGTACAAGCAGCAAATGTAGTGAAATATTTAATAGAATCCCTTCCAGCGGCAGTTGATGTAACAGATGAAGATGAAGCTCAAGTAAAAGAGGCACGTGATGCATACGACGGATTGACAGTTGTTCAAAAAACGTTGGTAGGAGATATTACTGCATTAGAAAAAGCAGAGCAAGCTCTAGTAATAGTAAAGGAAAAAGAAGCTAACAAACAAGCAATAGAATTGGTTAAGGCATTGATTGCCGCCCTTCCAGTGAATGTAAAAGTTGATGATGAAGCACAAATCGAAGCAGCTCGAAAAGCTTACGAGAAATTGGGGGAAGATCAACAAGCAATGGTGGATGCTACTGCATTAGAAAAAGCAGAGCAAGCTCTTTTAATCGCAAAGGAAAAAGAAGCTAACAAAAAAGCAATAGAATTGGTAAAGGCATTGATCGCCGCCCTTCCAGTTAATGTAAAAATTTATGATGAAGCACAAATCGAAGCAGCTCGAAAAGCTTACGAGAAATTGGGGGAAGATCAACAAGCAATGGTGGATGCTACTGCATTAACAAATGCGGAGAAAGCCCTTGAAGAAGCTAAAGTAAAAGCCGCTGCAGAGGATAAGAAAAAAGCTCAAGAGGTAATAAAATTAATAGATGGAATCAAAAAAGGTAGTACTGCGATTAAGTATAAAGAAACTCTAGAGGCTGCAGAAACAGCTTATAAAAATTTGACAAAAACGCAAAAAGCATTAGTAACAAACTTCGAAAAACTAGAAATTGAACTAGCAGATTTCGCGGAAGTAAAAGTGGAAGCATCAAAAATAACCGCAAAGGCAATCGGCGTATTAGTCAAGGATGACAATTTGTTAAAAAGAGCAGCAGCCCTTCTCGAAAATGGATACACGGTAACTATCTCTTCTTCGCAATCTGGAATGCTTAAAGGAAACCTAATTATTCAACCAAAAGCTGGTGACGAAGCGATTAGTGGACCGGTAAATTTTCAAGTTAAAAGCGCCAATGGTACAAAAATAGAATACACAGTCGTACTAACCGTTGAACCAATAGATTCAAATAAACTAGCAATTGACGCAGTAAAATCTTTGATTGCGACACTCCCAGCAGCTTCTGATGTAAAACTTTCTCATAAGACAAAAATCGAAGCAGCCCGTGCAGCATACAAAGGATTGTCGGATGATCAACAAGAGATGGTGGATATTACTGCATTAACAGATGCTGAGAAAGCCCTTGAAGTACTGGAAACCGCTGTGGCGGATAAGGCAAAAGCTCAAGAGGTAATAAAATTAATAGATGCAATCAAAAAAAATAATAGTCAGTATAAAGAAACTCTCGAGGCAGCAAAAACAGCTTATAAAAGTTTGACTGAGGCACAACAAGGACTAGTAACAAATTACGAAAAACTGAAGAGTGAATTAGCAGATTTCGCAGCCATAGAAGTGGAAGCATCAAAATTGACGGCGGAAGCAATCGGTGTATTAGTCGATGGTGACAATTTGGTAGATAGAGTAACAGCTCTTCTCGAAGATGGATATACAGTAACTATTTTAACTTCGACAAAAGGAATGCTTAAAGGTGGCCTAATTACTCAACCAAAAGCTGGCCAACAAGCGATTATTGGACAGGTAAATTTTCAAGTTAAAAGTGCCAATGGTACGAAGATAGAACGTACAGTTGAGCTATCCGTTGAACCAAAAAAGGATTAAAATAAACTAGCAATCGGCACCGATAAGAATAAGTTTTTTAATTGATTAAATAGATATAGTAAAAGCCGTTATAGATCTCTCCTATAACGGCTTTACTAATGTTTTATAATGTTTGTGGAATCATTTCAATCATCCATGAACTGAAATCAGGGTTTTCTTTCATGAACACTTCTTTTGGGAAAGATAAACTAATCGGACGCGCTTGTTTTGGAGAAATTTCAAATTCTCCAATTGGGAATCCGAGCTTACATACCATATCTCCAGCTGCATCAAATAATTGTATTGGTAGATTTTCGATTGTTAATGTTTCGGAGAATGCATTACGGATGATGATATAAATATGGATTGCATCTTCTGATTCATGGAAATGGAATCCGACTACAGAGATTTCATTTTCTTTTAAAGGATCTAATGTAGAAACTAAACTGTGAACATAGTCTTTTTGATCATCTGTAAGGCCATTTGACCAATTCTCATCCAAGTACAATTCGAAATCTTTTACTACCTTTTCGTAATACTCAAATACCATTTCAAAATCCATTTCATTTGTTATCTCTTCATGTGGAACTAGTAAATCTTCTGTTTCGAATAAAAAGTTCCAAGGTCTAGCAGTACATGCTTCTAATTCACCAAACAACTCCATATCAAATTGTTTCTTCGCTAGTTCTTTCCCTTCTTTATCTTTCACGACTAAAACTACTTGTTCTAGACGTAATTTCTTTGCTAAAGAGTGTCTGATTATAGCGGTTACAACGATTCCGGAAGCTACTGTATATAGTTTTACTCCATGAACATGAAGTTGGTTAGCCTCCAGGTTTTCTAATTGTTGATGAAAATATTGGAAAATATATTTCTCTTGCGCCGGTATTTCCCAATCAGCAGAAAAGTCTATTTCCGTTTTAAATGTTTTAGGTGAATTTGTCATAATTAAATTCCTTTCTTTTCAACATAGTATAAACTAGTATAACATTAAGTTTAGGTGCCAGGAACCCAAACAATTCGGGTAATTTTAGCCCATAAAACATTTATTGCTCAAAGACTATTTTAGAAAAATTTAGAGTCTTCAAGTTATTCCTTGAGGGCTCTTTGTTGTTTTAGTTGTTCTATCCGAAGATTAATACAATACTTTGCATAAGCGGGTGATGCTTTTTCATTACCAGTAGGCAATTTCGATGGGATTAGCTTTAGCTGAAGAAATGGGTGATTACTATTAAGGGTGAGAAAATAGCCTTACACTAGCTTCCACAATTACTCGATGCCAAAGTATTCCTTCTAATCCAAATATAACAACTTGATTCTCCATAACAATTACTCTTTCGTTCCACCATACGGTAATATCATTTGGAAGTAAACTGTAATAAATCTTTCAGAAACGCAACAATTTCATTTTCAAAGAAAAATAGAAGTAATACTTATTTATGGTCCATTGAATCGTTCATAAATTATAATTTTTACTTATCTCTCATTTAACAAATACTACTAAGATTCGATACTACCGAGAATAACGATACAAAAAAAGAAAATCCCCTCAAGTCCAAAAAGACTCAAGTGGATTGTTCTCCTAATATTTCAATTATCAAGTCCAAAAGTTCTTGGAATTGTTTGGGTTCCTGTCACCAAACACTAGAAGTAATTAAGAAGTTGAAAATATTCAACTATCGGTGAATCAGCAATAATGGTAAGGAAAATGAAAAATACAACTGCAAAAAAGAGGATATATATCATTAAACCATATAGAGGATCGACATCAGTGGATTTCTTTGTGATTAAAAAAACAATTATATAAGGTGGGAGGATAAAAATAGAGAAAATCATGCATAAAGATAAAATGACATTTCCATACATATATAAATTCCCAAAAATAAATAATAAGGAAACAGCTACACCAATAAGGAATGGAGATAATTGTCCACCATAAAAGCCGACAATTTCTTTAACCGTGTGCTGCAGTCCAAAAACATAGTTGGCAATAAAAATTGAAATTACAGGGATTCCAATTAAAAATAATGTTAGCAAAAATACTTTCGTAAAAAAGGGTAAAAAGCTTAATGGAATTTCTAAGCTTAGACTTTTTGTAAGGAAAAATAAAGATATTGTAAAAAGTGCAATAAATAAAATAATACTAACGATGCCACTTGTCAACTCTGTTTCACCCCGCTCATACGCAAGTGAAGGCTTTTTTAATTGTTTCGTAAAATAAGTACGGTATACATAGAGTCGCTGTTTCATATTTTGCATATGTACATTAGACTCAACTTCTCTTCTCGTTAAAGTAAATTCATCAGCAAGCACGCTTTGCGAATCCATGCGAGATTGCACTAATTTATATCCGCATGTACTACAAAACTTCCCGGTATCTTGTACGTTCCCACAATTCGAACAGTGCACCTAATATTCCTCCTTTACTAAAATCATATGAGGTAAATAAATTTTATATTCGGCAAAATAGAGCAACAAGCATCCGCATAATTTGTCCAAACCAATTTAGAAATTCTTTGAGAGCTTGCAGATGCGAGTGCTCTCCTTTTTTGTTTAATCGCATCCCTGTTTTAGAAGAGAAATGAATTTTTTCTTTATCATTTTTAAAAGATAGTGCAAAAAAAGGCACCAAATCTCACCTATATATATAAGGTTTCATAATATGACAACTAAAAACTTTCGCCAATTTATTCTTTCTTTTTATGACTTTTTTTTGAAACTTACACCAAAAAACTTGCTGGATTGATAGGGAAAAAACAAATATACAAGTATAAAAAAGTGATAAACAGATATAATTCTACAACGATTATTTTAATAGTCTAAATTGTCGGACGAATTTCATTGATAAACAAGGACCCAAATATTAACGTAGAGTACGTGGTATTACCTCGGTTCATGGTAAATCGCCATTTAAATTTTTTGCAGTATAGAAAATTGATATTTATTTTATTTTCATAGGAGGCGAGTGATGAAATGAAAAAGTTAAAAGAGTAAGTAATAGCAGTTGTTTAGTTAGATCCTTGCTTCCTAATTCCAAACTAAGTTGCGCTAAAAGCTTCATGTCAAATTGTTTCTTCGGCAAAGAATGTCTAATAAGTGATTAAGAAAAGATGTTACAGATTTCTAAAAAAAGATTAATAGACGAATAAATAATCATTTCTTAAGCTACAAGAGGTCATAGAAATATAGACCAGCACATAAATTAGGAAAGTACCATATCAAGCATAAGTTACTCTATTTCATAGGAAGGATGCGGTCCCAATAAAACGATATTAGCAATTAGTATGGAAAAACTCATAGTTTCATAATGCAAAACTATCTGTACTAAGGGGGAAATATATTGAAGAAAAAATTAGTTAATCGGTTATTTAGTACTTTAATGGTACTAGCTATGGTATTCTCGTTGATTGGTCCGACGATGACTGCATCTGCAAATGTAGGAACGAAACCATTCAAACAAACTATTCCGAACGAAAGTACGATGCAGTTAAAGGCAGCAATCGCTGAGCAACTAGATTTGTTGGATGGTGCTCCAAAACTACACAAAGAATTACAAAATTTATCGGGCAATCAAGAAGTTGCAGTAATCATACATTTATCTGAAAAACCAGTTGCCCTTGAAAAGGGAATAAATGAATTAAAAGGAAAAGCGTTCTCCGTCTCACAAGAGAATCAAGTAAGAACAAAAGTAAAAGCACAACAGACATCCGTAAAAAAAGAATTAAGTATGAATAATATTGTTATTAAGCAAGGGTATGCTTTCGATACAGTTTTAAATGGTTTTGCAGCAGTTGTAAAAGCGGATGACCTCGAGAAACTACTTACAATTCCAGGGATTACGCTAGTAGAACCTGATGCAATCGTTTATGCAATGGAAGAACCACAAAAAACGAAACCAACTAAAACTACTATGCCAAGTAAAGATGCTATAGTAGACGCGAAAATGAATACAAGTATTTCGTTTTTAGGAATTGAAAAGCTTTGGAATGAAGGAATACAAGGGCAAGGAATTAAAGTTGGAGTACTAGATACAGGAATCGATGCAAATCACCCAGAGTTTGCGGGAATATTTAAAGGTGGAAAGAACTTTATCCCGAACTCATCTGCCTATACAAGACCTCGTGCGGATGATGATGCATCGGAAACTTCTCCTGTAGAGCGTCCTGCAGGAACTCCAGAGATTAATGAAAGAGGAAGTGCGTTCTATACTTCTCATGGCACACATGTTGCAGGTACAATTGCAGCAATTGGCGCAAACCAATACGGTATTAAAGGGATTGCACCTAAAGTAGACCTTTATGCTTATCGTGTACTTGGAGCATATGGAAGTGGGTCTTCTTCTGGTATCGTTAAAGGAATTGACACAGCTGTAAAAGACAAGATGGATGTTATCAACTTATCTCTAGGTGGAGGATCAAACACAGAAACCGATGCAGGAGCCTTTGCGATCAACAACGCAATGATGGCGGGAACAATTAGTGTACTTGCAACTGGTAACGATGGACCTACTCGTGGAACAATTTCACCTCCAGCTACATCTCGTTTAGGAATTGCAGTTGGTAACACTACTAACCCAGAAACTATGTACAACGGAGAAGTAAAAGTTACGGTTGGTGCTTATAATCTTACGAAACAACTACAATTGATGGGAACTACTTTTGGTAAAGACTTAGCAACACAACTTCAAGGCGAATTTGACGTAGTTGCAGTTCCTGGAAACGGAGAAGCAAAAGATTATGTTGGAATCGATGTAAAAGGAAAAGTTGCGCTAATTTCTCGTGGAAGCATTGCATTTGTCGATAAAATTGCATATGCAAAAGCAAACGGAGCAGTAGCAACGATTATCCATAACTTTGCTGGTGGTACGAATGCTCCAAATGCATCCGGAACTTTCCTAGGTGATTCATTTGAATTCATCCCAACGTATGATATGTCTCAAACAGATGGAGATGCAATTCGTGCAGCATTAAAAAATGGAGCAGGAACTGTTAAGTTTGGTAACTTTAATTCTACTAAAACAATTGGTGATGATGTAAACGATTCAAGTTCACGTGGACCAACTACTCCAAACTTTGATATCAAACCAGATGTAAGTGCACCTGGTACGAATATTATGTCCACAATTCCAATGTACAAAGCGGATTTCCCGAATGCTGTTTATAATGAAGCATATGATCGTAAAACGGGAACATCGATGGCTACACCGCATATCGCAGGAATCGCAGCACTTGTCAAACAAGCGAATCCAAGTTGGAATGCGTTCGATGTAAAAGTAGCGCTTTCTAATACAGCTAAAATCCTTAATAAAACAAAATACGATGTATTCGCTCAAGGTGCTGGACGTGTGGATGCATATGCGGCCGCTCACCCATCTGTACTTGCATATGCTATCGACCAGGCTGTTTTAGATGGAACTGGAGTAAAAGTTGAAAACCTAAAAGGAACTGTTACTTTCGGTCCACAGCCACTATCAGCAAATATTTCGGTTACGAAACAAGTACGTGTAAAAGATTTGAAGGGTAACGGTGGAAATTATAATGTGACAGTGGATGTTACCAAGACATTTGGTGATGCCAAAGTGACTGTTGACAAACCGACATTCACGTTGGCTGGTGAACAACTGTTAAATGTTACGTTAACTGCTTCAAAAGCTACAGCTCCAAAAGGATCAGAAATATTAGGATATATCCGTATTAACGGTGGAGGATCCGAAATTTCATTGCCATTTGCAGCTGACTTAAGTAGCGTGGTTCCAATAGAAATTACGAATATGAAAATAACAGAAACAGACCTATCCTTTAACGGAGATGGTGTGAAGGATTCAGCTGTGCTTTCCTTCACGTTGACTGGCAATGTAGCAACCAACTATATCGAAATCTGGGATATCATGAATCCTGATGGTGGAGAATACGGAGATGGTTACATCGGTTACCTACATGCAGCTGCTTCACTTGCAAAAGGTTCCTATACGCTACCTGTTGCTGGGCAGTACAAACCATGGGGCAGTGCACCTGCAACAACGATTCCAGATGGTTTATATACGATTGACTTTTCAGCAAATTCAACTACTGGACCTCTTGGTGCCTACGTTGGACCAATTGTTGTTAAAACAACGAAACCAGTAATTACAGGTTCGGTTACAGGTATGCAAGCAACTGGGAAAGTAACGGACAAATATATCGAATATAATGAAGAATTATATTTGTATGGTTTGGATTATGATTTGAATAAAAAACTGCATGCCTCTTATGTTGCGACTGTAAATGGGGTAGCAAAAGAAGCAGTGAAATTCAATCTACAACAAGATGGATCATTCACATTCCCAGTAACTGCTGAGACAGATGCTGTAACCGTTAAAGTTACGGATGAGGCAGGCAATTTTGGAGAAGCATTAATTTATGAAAAGAAAGAGCCAGAAGCAGTAGTAACACTTTCTGTAAACCCAACGGAACTTGATTTGACTACTGGCGGAACAGCTCAACTTGCTGTTACAGAAACTTCCACACCAGCAACAGGGCAAGCTACGAACAAAGACGTAACTGCAGCAGCTACGTACGTTGTAGCAGACGAATCAGTTGCAAAAGTTACGAACGGACTTGTAACTGCAGTGGCTAAAGGCTCCACTACGATTACTATTTCTCATGGTGCCAATAAAGTAACTGTAAATGTGACGGTAAAAGATCCTGTAGTAGTGGTACCAGGAGTGACACTGACTGCGAACAACACACAAATTTATTTGGAACCAGGAAAAGAAGCTCAATTGACGATTACAGAACTAACAACAACTTCAGATGGAAAAACAACTCAAAAAGACGTAACAAAAGCTGCTACGTATAAAGTTGCGGATGGTAAAGTGGCTTCTGTAACAAATGGTTTAGTAACAGCAAAAAATGAAGGAAGTACAACAATTACCGTTAAATATGGTAAAAATGAATTAACTGTAAATGTAACAGTTAAAGCACCAGTGGTGACACTGACTGCAAACAAAACACAAATTAACCTAGATCCAGGTAAAGAAGCAAAACTGGTTATTAAAGAAGTAACAACAGCAGCAGATGGAACAACAAAACAGACAGACGTAACAAAAGCTGCTACGTATAAAGTAGCAGATGGTAAAGTGGTATCTGTATCTGAGGGCGTAGTAACAGCAAAAGCGGCGGGAAGTACAACAATCACAGTTAAACATGGTAAAAATGAGTTAACAGTAAATGTGAAGGTGACCGAACCAGGGGTGACACTCACTGCAAACAAAACAGACATTGTTCTTGAACCAGGAAAAGAATCCCAACTGACGATTAAAGAAGTAACAACAGGAGCAGATGGAAAAGAAAAACAGACAGACGTTACAAAATTTGCAACGTATACTGTAGTAGATGAAAAAGTAGCTTCTGTAAAAAATGGTTTAGTTATAGCAAAAGCAGGGGGAAGTACAACAATCACTGTTAAATACGGTAAAAATGAATTAACAGTTAATGTGAAGGTTACAGAACCGCAAGTAACCCTAACTTCAAACAAAACAGACATTGTTCTTGAACCAGAAAAAGAATCAAAACTAACGATTAAACAAGTAACTATCGGAGCAGATGGAAAAGAAAAACAAACAGACGTCACAAATTTTGCAACGTACACAGTAGCAGATAGCAAAGTGGCTTCCGTAAGTAGTACAGGTATCGTAAGAGCAGAGGCAGTAGGCAGCACAACAGTCACTGTTAAATACGGTAAAAATGAATTGACTGTCAATGTGAAGGTTGCAGAGCCAGTAGTGACATTA
The DNA here is from genome assembly GCF_042945595.1 of Psychrobacillus sp. L3. Taxonomy (GTDB): domain Bacteria; phylum Bacillota; class Bacilli; order Bacillales_A; family Planococcaceae; genus Psychrobacillus. The sequence continues at coordinate 779,102 of NZ_CP168493.1, forward strand.
TCTGTAAACAAAACACAAATTGATTTAGAACCAGGAAAAGAATCACAACTGACGGTTAAAGAATTAACCATATCAGTGGATGGAAAAACAACCGAAAAAAATGTGACAAAAGCAGCGACTTATACAGTAGAAAATAGTAAAGTGGCATCCGTAACGGATGGTTTAATAAGAGCAAAAGCAGTAGGAAGTACAAAAATTACCGTTAAACACGGTAAAAATGAATTAACTGTCACTGTGAACGTTACAGAACCAGTCGTGACGTTGAATGCAAACGTAACACAACTTGACTTGGAACTAGGAAATGAAGCGCAGCTGAGATTAAAAGAAGTAACCACAACGGCTGATGGAAAAGTAACAGAAAAAGATGTTACAACATCCGCAACTTATAAAGTAGCAGACAGTAAAGTGGTCTCAGTAACGAATGGTTTAATAAAAGCAAAAGCTGAAGGAAGCACAACAATCACTGTTAATTACGGTAAAAATGAATTAACTATAAACGTGACTGTTGCAGCACCAAAAGTAACATTGGTTACTGACCAAGTGAAACTTGAGTTGAAACCAGGAAAAGAAGTACAACTGACTTTGAAAGAAGTAACAACAATGCCAGATGGAACAACAACCGGAAGAGATGTTTCAACATCTGCAAAATATACAGTAGCAAATAGTAAAGTAGCTTCCGTAAGTAACGGTTTAGTAAGAGCAAAAGCAGAAGGAACTACAACAATCACGGTTAAATACGGTAAAAATGAAGTGACAATTGAAGTGATTGTTGGAAACCCTTTAGTAGTAAGAGAATTAGAAGTTAACTGATTTCTATTCCCATTAATAAAGTGCTGACAAAGCTCAACAACTGAGTAAAGGTACCAGATTCTAAAACAATCCAGAATTCATTGAGAAACTGGTATCTAGCATTAGATGACCTATAAAACTCGTACTAAAAAAATCTCCCTTCTCCTAAAAATAGGACGAAGGGAGATTTTTTTTTTATACAAAAGTATTTCAGTTACTTTTTGTTACAGGAGTGTTACTGGTGCCTGGCACCAGTAACACTCCTGTAACAATTGTTTGAGTTAGGATTCATCATATCAGCATTTAATATAACATACATTGTATAGTACAGCATTCGATTGATTGAGGAATCTCCAATTGAAAGTGTTGTTGCATTCAACTTAGTGATTTGTAAAGAAAGGACGGGATCTAAAGCATCTGTAATTATCAATGTAATACAAACTCAAATCTCCACTAGCGTTAAAGATTGTCATTAATATTGCCAAAAGGGGGAAACTAATTGAAGAAAAAAAAGCTTAATAAGTTTTTTAGCGCTTTCTTGACGTTAATTATGGTATTCACGATGCTATCTCCAATGAACGTATTCGCAAACACTGGAGACAAGCTAAATATTCAAAATGCTACTAATGAAAGCAAAATACAAGCAGAAAAAGCTATTAATGAACAATTAGCTTTAAGAAATGTACAAGCCACGTTACATGAAGATTTACAAGAATTAACGGGGGAAGAAGAAGTAGCTGTAATTATTCATTTATCTGAAAATTCAGTAGCGCTTGAAAAAGGAATTAAAGAGTTAAGTGGAAAAAAATTCACAGCATCAGATGCATCATCTGCGGAACGAAAAGTAAATACACAGCAAATTTTAGTTGAGAAAGAAATGAAAGCAAAAAATATTTCCATTAAAGAAGGTTACTCTTTCCATACTGTTCTGAATGGTTTTGGGGCGAAAGTGAAAGCAAGTGATTTAAAAAAGATTCTGTCAATCCAAGGTGTCACCCTAGTTGAGCCTGACGAAATTAGATATGCACTCGATAGCGAAGAAGAAAGTGTAAATGTTGATGCAGTAAACGGAAATATTGGTGAGGCAAATAATACAAGTATTTCTCATTTAGGTATTGAAAAAGTATGGGCAAGAGGATTCAAAGGGAAAGGGATTAAAGTTGGAGTAGTCGACACAGGAATTGACTACACTCACCCTGAATTTGTTGGAGTATATAAAGGTGGGAAAAACTTTGTACCTCATGATGTTGGGGGGGATTATTCTCGTCCTAGAGATGACAATGATCCTTATGAAACAGCTCCATTAGACCGGGATCCAAATAATCCAAATACACCAGTCACACAAGCTGGTAGTACATTTGCCACTTCTCACGGTACTCACGTATCAGGAACAATTGCGGGAATTGGAGCAAATGAATATGGAATTAGTGGACTTTCACCAGAAGTAGAATTACATGTATACCGCGTTTTAGGTGCATATGGAAGTGGGTATACTTCGTGGGTTATTAGAGGAATTGAGGCAGCAGTTGAAGAAGGAATGGACGTTATTAATTTATCTCTTGGCGGACCTTCCATGAGTTCAGTTACAGCTGACGCCTTCGCAATTAACAATGCGATGCTAGCGGGTACTGTGGCAGCTGTGGCAACAGGAAACTCAGGATCTGCTCGCGGATCTATAGGCAGTCCTGCAACTGCAGCACTAGGTATTGCGGTTGGAAACTCGACAAATCCAGCCATAACCGAAACAGGGGCAACATTAACCGTAAAAGCGGAATCTTACGGCAAGTCATATGATCTAAATTATATGGCATATAAATTTGGTGCGAAACCAGGCGAACAACTAACTGGTGAGTACGATCTTGTTGCAGTTCCAAATGTTGGAGCACCTATAGATTACGAAGGTCTTGACGTTAATGGGAAAGTCGTACTCGTTTCCCGTGGAGAAACAGCATTCGTTGACAAAATTGATGTTGCCAAAAAAGCGGGAGCAGTTGCGGTTATTATTCATAATAATGCAGGTACTGGATTGATAAATTCTAATCAGGGTTCTGGATTTGCCTTTATTACGACATTTGATATGTCCTTACCTGAAGGGACTTTACTAAGAACTGCGCTTGCTTCAAAACCAGGGAAAATTTCATTTAGCAATTTTAAGAATACAGTATCTGGTGGAGACACGTTGAGTAGTTCTAGCTCACGAGGACCTACAAATCCAGATTTCGATATAAAACCAGATGTAGTTGCACCAGGTACGAATATAATGTCCACAATACCAATGTATGGAAAAGACGTTCCAGGAGCAGATTATAGCGGAGCATTTGGAAGGAAATCAGGTACTTCAATGGCGACGCCACATATTGCAGCTATTAGTGCGCTAATGCTTCAAGCGAATCCAACTTGGACGCCATTCGATGTAAAGGTATCCTTATCAAATACTGCAAAACTGTTAAATACAACTACGTATGACGTTTTTGCACAAGGGCCTGGGCGTGTTCAACCTTATGAAGCTGCATTCCCTACCGTTCTTGCATACGCACTGGATAGCAATGAAATTCAAAGAAAAGTAATAGCTCATGAAAAAGGTACAGTTAGATTTGGAAAACAAAGTAAAATTTCCACTGAAGACATTTCGGTAACAAAACAAATTCGCGTAGAGGACTTTGCGAAACTTGGTGGGGACTATACTGTTGATGTACAAATTACAAAAGCATTCGCTGGGGCGACAGTTACGGTTAATAAACCGACATTCAAATTGAATGGCTCAGAAATGATTGACGTAACATTGAAAGCACCAAAAACAACAGTTACCGCTGCAGCTGAAATTCTTGGTTACATTTATGTTAAAGGAAATGGAAAAGAAATTTCATTGCCATTTGCAGCAGAATTCACGCCAAATAACGTAAAAGCTGTTGGTGTATCTAGCGTTAAAGTATCAGACTATGACTTATCATTTAATAGTGAAAGTACAAAAAAATCATCGACCGTATCGGGTGTATTAGGTGGGACTGGGACCACCAGATATGGCGAAATTTCCGTGGAACTATCAGACTTACTAAACCATGGAGATGAAATTGGAACAATCTACAATAAAGCAGGTTCGTTCACAAGTGGGCAACTCTCTTACCCGATTAATGGAACATATACTAATGGTGATGGTAATATTGTAAAAATGGCTGACGGAGCTTATTCGCTTGCCATTTATGCATCAAATACTAGTGGTAGTACCTGGTATGGCGATGCAGATCCAGAGCCATTATTCGTGAAGAGTACACCAGCAACAATCGATACAGCGAAATCACATGAAACTGTTAAACCTGAGTATCAGTTTAATGGAACAGTTGTGGATGATTACATTAATTTTATCAAGGCTCTTGTAGCAATTGGATATAAATTTGATGTAAATGAAAAACTATCTGTGATGTTCAAAGTAGTTAATGCAAAAGGCGAAAAAATCGGTGAAGGCCCAGTGACGCTTGAACAAGACGGTAAGTTCTCACTCGACCTTACTAACTTAACACTAGGTGAAAACATAGTCACAATCTATGTAAATGATGCAGCTGGAAATAAAGCCGAGCAATCGTTTGAAGTAGCTTACTCTGAACCTGTAGTAACACTTTCTGTAAACCCAACGAAACTTGATTTGACTACTGGTGGAACAGCCCAACTTGCAGTTACAGAAACTTCCACACCAGCAACAGGTGGAGCTACGAACAAAGACGTAACAGCAGCAGCTACGTACGTTGTAGCAGACGAATCAGTTGCAAAAGTTACGAACGGACTTGTAACTGCAGTGGCAAAAGGCTCCACTACGATTACTATTTCTCATGGTGCCAATAAAGTGACTGTAAATGTGACGGTAAAAGATTCTGTAGTTGTAGTACCAGGTGTGACACTGACTGCGAACAACACACAGATTGGTTTGGAACCTGGAAAAGAAGCGCAACTAACGATTACAGAAGTAACAACAACTTCAGATGGAAAAACAACGCAAAAAGACGTAACAAAAGCTGCTACGTATAAAGTGGTGGATAGTAAAGTGGCTTCCGTTACAAATGGTTTAGTAACAGCAAAAAATGAAGGAAGTACAACAATTACCGTTAAATATGGTAAAAATGAATTAACTGTAAATGTGACAGTTAAAGCACCAGTAGTGACACTGACTGCAAACAAAACAGAACTTAATTTAGATCCAGGAAAAGAAGCACAACTGACGATTAAAGAAGTAATAACAGCGGCAGATGGAACAACAAAACAAACAGACGTAACAAAAGCTGCAACGTATAAAGTAGCAGATGGTAAAGTGGTTTCCGTAACGAATGGTTTAGTAACTGCAAATGCTGCTGGGAAAACAACAATCACCGTTAAACATGGTAAAAATGAGTTAACTGTCAATGTGAATGTGGCCGAACCAGGTGTGAAACTAACTACAAACAAAACAGACATTGTTCTAGATCCAGGAAAAGAATCCCAAATGACTATTAAAGAAGTAACAACAGGAGCAGATGGAAAAGAAAAACAGACAGACGTTACAAAATTTGCAACGTATGTAGTAGCAGATGAAAAAGTGGCTTCTGTAAAAAGTGGTTTAGTCATAGCAAAAGCTGCAGGAAGTACAACAATCACTGTTAAATACGGTAAAAATGAATTAACTGTTAATGTGAAGGTTATAGAACCGCAAGTAACACTAACTACAAACAAAACCGACATTGTGCTGGAACCAGAAAAAGAATCAAAACTAACGATTAAACAAGTAACAACAACGGCAGATGGAAAAACAAAAGAAGTAGATGTTACAAATTTTGCAACGTATACAGTAGCTGATAGCAAAGTGGCTTCCGTAAGTAGTACTGGTATCGTAAGAGCAGAAGCAGTAGGCGGTACAACAGTCACTGTTAAATACGGTAAAAATGAGTTGACTGTCAATGTGCAGGTTGCAGAACCAGTAGTTACATTATCTGTAAACAAAACAAAAATTGATTTAGAGCCAGGAAAAGAATTCCAACTGACAGTTAAAGAACAAACGATATTGTTGGATGGAAAAATAACCGAAAAAAATGTGACAAAAGCGGCTACTTATACAGTTAAAAATGGTAAAGTGGCAACTGTAACGGATGGTTTAATAAGAGCAAAAGCAGAAGGAACAACAGAGATTACCGTTAAACACGGTAAAAATGAATTAACAGTCAAAGTGAACGTAACAGAACCAGTCATGACACTGGATGCAAACGTAACACAACTTGATCTGGAAGTAGGAAATGAAGTACAACTAACGATGAAAGAAGTAACAACAACGGCAGATGGAAAAGTAACAGAAAAAGATGTGACTACCGCTGCAACATATAAAGTAGCAGATGCTAAAGTGGCTTCCGTAACAAATGGCTTAGTAAAAGCAAAAGCAGAAGGTAGCACAACAATTACTGTTAAATACGGTAAAAATGAAGTAACCATAACCGTGACTGTTGCAGCACCAAAAGTAACATTGGTTACTGACCAAGCGAAACTTGAGTTGAAACCAGGAAAAGAATCCCAGCTAACTTTGAAAGAAGTAACAACAATGCCAGATGGAACAACATCCGAAAGAGATGTTACAACATCTGCAAATTATACAGTAGCAAATAGTAAAGTAGCTTCTGTAAGTAACGGTTTAGTAAGAGCAAAAGCAGAAGGAACTACAACAATCACTGTTAAATACGGTAAAAATGAAGTGACAATTGAAGTAATCGTTGGAAACCCTTTAATAGTAGGAAAGTTAGAAGTCAACTAATTTCTAATCCCTTTAATAAAGAACTGACAAAACTCTACAATCTAGTAGAGAGTAGCGAAAGGTTCATATGATCCAAGACGAAGTAGCCAGCAACTTGGCTACTTCGTTTTTGTTTGATTATTGAACGAGAGCACTTTTGGCAAATGCGAAAGCACACACCCAATACGGGAGGAATCCACCTGTACGAGAGCGACAAAGGCCCTCTTAATTCTTCGCAGGCATATTCTCGCGCAACTTAGTCAACAAGCGTTCTCGTCTTTTCTTTATGCCTGGAATGGTAATTCCTGCACGTGTTGCTGCTTGTTGTAAAGAGATTCCTTCGACAAAGATCCATAAGATTAGTTCTCGCTCGTTCGTTGTTAATTTTTCTAATGCTAACGCTAAATCTTCATGTTGGATGCATCTGACTAATGTTTGCTCTACTAGAAATGACAGTTTTTCTTCTTCTACTGGATTAATTGTTTCTTCTATATGGTTTTCTTTTTTTAATTCGTCCAGAATCGCTCCGTAAATGCACCGGTATGCATACGGGGCGAACTCTCCCCTCCCCGAATCGAATTTTACCCAAGCTTTCCATAAAGCAATTCTCCCAGCTTGTCTATATAATTCATGATTTTTGTAGATGTTTAATTTTCGGATACATGCAAAAATCATTGGTTCATATTGTACTAAATGCTCTTCGAATATTGACACCGTTCTTTCCTTTGGAGTCGTGCACGATTCAATTATTCCTAGGTAGCCTCAGCATAATCGGTCTTCACATCATTTTCCAAAAGCAAAAGAAAGACTACTCTTTGTACAAACATCCTGTTCGATCTAGTAGAATTAGTTGTTTAATATTGGGAATGTTAACTAATACATAAAAATAATTCACATAATTACATATTTTCAGTAAATTTAGACTATACAAATATATGCAAGTTTGGTAGTATATATCCATAGTTAATGAAAAGGGGGATTTATTTTTGAAAAACTGTGATTCGAAATTAATAAACAAACATACTTTAATGCTTGAATCCGTATTTACAGGAGCGTTTAAATCGAAAATTATTACAACCCATGGAATCTATTATTCCAAAATGACTGTGAAACAATTGCTCAGTAATGCTTGCATTCTATTCGCTTCTACACTAGAAGGACGCATACAAGCAATAAAAAAACTAATGAAATACTTCGTTAAAACGCCTATTCTCATTGATCCAAATGAGATAGGAGCATTTCCAACTAAGTCTTATAAAAACGTCGAATGTGTTTGGATTTTCAATCACCATTTTGAAATAGAGTCAACAGGAAAAGGAAAGTCCCAAGTGATATTCAGCAACGGTATGTCCTTTCCAGTAAATGTCTCCAAAAACGTGCTACTTAAACAACAACAAAGACTACACACCTCAATCGATACTTACCGCCTTATTCACCGTAATTTAGATCATAGATAGGGAACCGACAAGCCTAAAAAGGTAGATTTTCGCTTAAATGATAAGCTAGATTCAAGGTAAAAATAGCTCTTTGCATTCGCGAAGAGCTTTTTACACGCAAAAGTATTTCCATAATATTGCTGAACACGACAACGTACCTAGCAAGCGTGACAACACGCCAAACAGGACAAAACAGAAGCCAAAAGCGACAAAACCTAAAGAGGTGGCTTTTATGGTGCGTGGGTTTGTGGTTATTAAATTCCTATCTATATAAAAGTTGTTTTTTAATCTGCTTAATCACCTACATACTCAGTTAATAGATTTGAAAAGTAGTAGAGAAGGCCGCTCTATTGTAAAATAGAATAATATTCAAAAGGAGGAAATTAATTATGATGAAAAAAATTGTACAAATAGCATTCGTATTTATTCTTTTTATTTCAGTTTTGACAATGCATACATTTCAAGCAAGTGCGAGCACCAAAGTGATGTGGGGGAAAACAGAATTAAAGGTAGGTCAAATTGGGAAAGTAACTATTTATACAAGCACAAGTTTATGGAAATTAGAAAATGATAATTCTTTGACAAAAATCCGTGATCTGAAAAAAGGGGAAGAGTATCGAGTATATAGCTATAAAAGCAATAATAATGGACTGTATGGAGTTGGTGGAGGGGCATTCGTTCAAAAAGATGCTGCAGTTAAGTATGAAACGCCTTCCAAGAGTAAGTTAAATCTATTAATACAAGTAAATGGCGGTACTGTGGACAAACCAAAGGAAACAGAAGCTCCATTAGAAGTAATCTCTGTGGAATAGGGCAAACGAATGGGTTCTTTATTAGTCAATAGAAACGAGGGGAAAGCATTGGGGAATATACTTGTATTAGGTGGTACTCAATTTTTCGGGAAAAAGCTTGTATATAAGCTTTTAGGAAATGGGTTGAACGTAACGATAGCAACGCGTGGTCTTAACAAGGATCCATTTGGGGATAAGGTGGAACGTCTAATTATCGACAGAGAGAACAAGTCATCACTAGAGGAAGCCTTTGCAAATGGGAACTGGGACATCGTATACGATCAATCCTGTCAATCCCCACAGGAAGCATTGGATACAGTAGGTGCTTTAAAAGGGAAGGCGAAACGGTATATATTTACTTCTACACAAGCAGTTTACGAGTACGGCACGCAGTGGAGAGAAGAAGATTTTATGCCCGAACATTTTTCATTTGACTATAAAAGTAGAAAGCAATATGTAGGTTATGAGGGTTATCAAGAAGCAAAACGGGCTTCTGAAACGGTATTATTCACGCAAAGTGATTTTGAAGTGGTGGCTGTTCGTTTTCCGCTTGTTATTGGAAAAGATGATTTTACGGGAAGATTAAAATTTCATGTAGACAAAGTGTTGAATAATGACCAGATAGGAATTGCAAATCCAACATGTCGCTATAGCTTTATCCTTTCCGATGAAGCAGCAGAATTTCTATATAAAATTGGCCATTCCTCCTTTTCTGGCACAATTAATCCCGGTTGTGCAGAAGATATTTCACTAAAAGACCTTGTCGGAAAAATAGAAAATCGCGTAGGGAAATCGGCTAATATTATAAATGATGCACCAGTAGCAAACACATCACCATATGCACTTCCAGGTTCATGGTCAATAAATACGGAAAAAGCGAATCGACTAGGCTATCAATTTTCAGATTTACATACAATATTGAATGAGCTGATTGATTATTATTTTGCGATTGATCAGGACAAATAAGTTTGGAAAAAAGAATAACCGCTCTATAAAGAGCGGTTAACTGTACTATCTTTTAGGATTTGGTCCGTATTTATTCTCACTATTCTGTCCATCTTGACACGTAAATACAATTACAATAATAGGACCAACTAGTGGGATTAGATTAAGTAAAAACAACCATCCACTCCGGCCGGTATCATGTAATCTTCGAACGGTAACCGCTATAGCTGGAAGCAAAGTTGCTAATGAATAAAGTCCTGTTAATAAAGAAGATATACCTACGATTAACTCCACGATTGCAAAAACGATGGAAATGATTATATCGAATAGAATAAACATCCAGTATTCCTTACGTCTTGCTCTTCCTTGAAATCCTACATAATTCTTTAATACTTTCAAATACCAATACAAACAAAATCCCCCTGAAAATTCTAAGATGTTAACAGCAGTTATTTACTATTACAGGCTAAGTATATCATTTGGATATTCCTTTTTTAATAGGTAAATAATTCCTTGTGAATTCATCCTTTAGTCTGCCATTTCAATTATAGCTAGAAAAAAATACAATCCAGGAGCTTATTCACTTGCTGGATTGTTTTATATCGAGGTCAATGAGTGTAAGTGACACGTCCTTGTATTAGAAACAATTATGGAGATCGCGTTTGCAGAACTCTTACAAAAGTATGGTTACGTGAAAAACCTTATGAGGATATTACAGAACTGATTATAAGTGAGGATTATTGAATTGAAAAAAATACTATACAATAAATGGAAACAAATGACACGTCGCCTTTTTAACATTTTTTCTATTTTAGTTCATACGTTCCAACAAGTTCAATTGAACTAAGAACAGATTTTGCCATTGAGCAGTTCTTCTTTGTTAATTCGAAGACCTTATCCATTCTAGATGCGTTAATTTCGAGCACTTCAATGATAAAATGAAGATGCATTTTTTCCACCTTGTTCGCTATCTCCTCATTTCTTTTTACTTCCTTCACTAATAAGCTTTGTATGTCCCAACCATCAAATGATCAACAGAAGTGAAGTTGCTCAAATAAGGCTAATATGTGACAATAAAACTAAATATCATAAAGATGTACGAATCAAGCTAAGGGGATAGAGCAATGAAAGCCAATAAAGATTTTTTCCGGATAATACCGTTTTTATATGTGGTTATAGGACCAATTTGGATTATTGGTACCGATTATTTACTAAGTATTTCTAACCTTTCTCCTGAAAAAGAGCTTTTTGTGGATAAATGCAAAGGGATGTTGTTTGTAATCCTCACAGCTGTACTTTTATTTGTCTTGATAAAAAATTTAAGGGACACCAAACAAATCGAAGAAGAAAAAGAGAAGCTCTCGTTGTTAATTGATGCAATGCCCGACTTTGTCTCATTTAAAGATGGAGAAGGAAAGTGGCAGCAAATAAATAAGTTTGGTGCGGAGTTATTCGAACTGGATGGTATTGATTATAAAGGGAAGACAGATAAAGAGATGGCGGAGTATACAGATTTCTATCATGATGCTCTGATATACTGTATCGGTACAGACGAAGAGGCATGGAAGGCAGGAAAGATAAGCCGTTGTGAAGAAACAATCCCTTTACGAGATGGATCAGCTAAATTTTTCGACGCATTAAAAGTGCCTATTTTTAATACGGACGGTTCGAGAAAAGGATTGGTTGTCATTGGAAGAGATATTACCTCTTTAAAAGAAGCAGAAAGCAAGTTAAGACAATCGGAAAAAATGTCTGCATTAGGTGAGCTAGCTGCCGGTATTGTACATGAAATACGAAACCCACTCGCTACTATTCGAGGCTTTATGCAAATGAGTCAAGCAAAAACAATAAACCTTGAAGAGCATACTGATGTGTTGGTGGATGAAATAGATCGGATTAATAGTATAGTGAACGAATTATTGATGATTTCGAAACCAACCGATATTGTTTTGATTAACCAAAATGTAAATACCATTGTAAGCGAAGTCGTTCAATTGTTTTCGATGGAAGCAACTCAACAAAGCAAGCGATTAAACGTGAGTGACCTGGGACAATTTGATACATATTGCAATGAACATAAATTAAAACAAGTATTTATAAATATACTGAAAAATGCACTAGAAGCAATCTCTCAAAATGGGGACGTCAACATCACGATATATGAGAAGAATGAGGATTATGTAGCTATTAAGTTTGAGGATAATGGCTGCGGAATGGAAGAAGCGGATTTACATCACATGGGTGATCCCTTTTACAGCCTAAAAGAAAACGGTATAGGCTTAGGAATGACTGTAAGCTTTAACATAATCGAAGCACACAAAGGTTCAATCCAAATCAAAAGCGAAGTGAATGTAGGAACAAGTGTAGAGATATTGTTACCTAAGTCGAAACCTTGAAAATGTGTCCTTGTGCTAGTAGAAAGTGGTAGGTTCCTGCCAAATTTATCCTCATTTCAGATGAGCTGTTCCGGCAATTAATTTGCCGGAGCAGCTTTTTGGTTTATTAAAAAAGTAATGTTGATCATACGAGCGAAATAAATTTTATATTCGACAAAGTAGGGTAAGTAACAGGCTCTCACTCGATTTGTACCATCATCGTTATAAAACCTATTCTGGATGAGCAGCAACGGAGTAACTCAGAAAATCTGCGGCGTACCTCAGAAAATCTCGGAGTATCTCAGAAAATCCAAGGAGTATTTCAGAAAATACATGGTGTATCTCCAAAATCATGTAATACTCTGATAAAAGGCTTCAATTCATCCTTAAATAATTTGATGTATAAGTAGAAAAAGGGTAAAAAGAGATCCAGTGGTGAATAAAAGTATTTCTCGAAATAATGCAGATGTATTCTGCAGAAATACAAACTAACTCTCCACAATCATCCATATGGAACGTTCCATGGTTCATGAAAAAACATAAGAACGTCTTGCCATTCTAAGATCTGAAAAGCGAAAGAGAAGGTGAAAAATAATGCCTTCTCTTTTTAGATTCCAAAAACCTTTTCTTTATAGGAGAGAATTTCTCAATACAAATGTCGTTTAAGGTCAAGCTCTGTCCCTGTTAATATTACTTTATATCTACTACAATTGTTAAATGTATTGAAAATACTACAAAAAAGTAGAATGTGGTGGAATAAATAATAAAATTTTGTTGTATTAGCTATCTTTTTTTATTAACGGAGGAATATTAAATGGAAGATATAAACGTTTATATTGATTTTAGTATAAATATAGAAGAAGGGACTTCTTTATTTAATGTTCATGCTACGTGCATACTATATCCAAAAGAATTGGATCGAGGAATTAATATAGGACAAGCATCTATGTATTTATTTAACCCTATTAAGAGTTCGTACTCGGAAGTTTGTGATGATGCAGTTTCTATTTCGTCGGATTTATATCATTCACTGACAAACTTAGAAAGTATAGATGAAATAGAAAATATGCATGGATTAGTAGCGACTGCTCATTTTATTAATATGAAAGAAGAGTGGCGTGGAAAAGGCTTATGCCGTGCATTTATGGAAAAAATGATGCAGCAATTGGCAATTTTAAATGTAGAATTGATTGTGCTAATAACAAATGACCACAAGGAAAAAGATTTTTATCATAGACTCGGTTTTGAAAGTCTTAAGAATAATGCCGATATCCCCCTTATGTATAAATATCTAGATGATAAACAGGTAATTTTGTACAACTAATAATTTTAGATGTTCTGAAAAAAATAATAAGTTACAAGCAGCCGAAATTGCTTATTCGGCTGCTATTTTTTTGATAGAAATTACAAAAGACCATTCGATAAATAGAACTCATAAGTAGATCTTGCCAAACATATTACTATAAAAATACTTACAAATGATATAGACAACTAGACCATTGTTTCTAAATAGGAGAACTAAAATTTTTGTGGTTTTAAAGGAGCAGATGATATTGGACAAGACAATTCTTATTTCAAATGTAACCATTGTTAATTTTGATCAAGCAGAATTTAAAGGTGATTTATTTATAAAAAATGGAAAGATAGAAAGGATAGGAAAAAAGTTACTGCTGGAATCTGATAGACAAATTGATGGGAAGTTTAAAGAATGGATTGTATTTCCTGGTTTTATTGATATGCATATGCACGGATTAGCAGGGTTTGATACGATGGATGCTACAGAAGAAACACTTAGAGGAATGGCTCGTTCATTAGTAAAAGAAGGAACTACAAGTTTTTTAGCAACTACGATGACTCAAGACATTGATCGGATCGAAGCTGCGTTATTGAATGTTCGACGTTTTGAATATCATGCAGATGAAGCTGAACTACTCGGCGTACACCTTGAAGGTCCATTTATATCCAAAAAGTGGGCTGGTGCACAACCAATCGAACATATTATGGAACCTTCTATTGACCAATTCAACTCATGGCAACAATTAAGTGGCAATCTTATTAAACAAATAACTGTCGCACCTGAAGTACCAAATGGATTTGACTTTATAAAAGAACTGAATAGACAGGATGTTCTTGTATCTATTGGTCACTCAAATGCTACAGCAACAGAAGTGGAAAGAGCGGTACAACTTGGTGCAAAGCAGTGTGCTCATTTATTTAACCAAATGCGTCCTTTTCACCACCGAGAATTGGGAGTTGTTGGGGGAGTTCTACTCGAAGAAAGGGTTAAAACTGAAATTATTGCAGACTTTGTTCACAGCCATCCCGATGCTATAAAAATGGCATATCGTTTGAAAAAAGCTTCACGCATCATTTTAATTACAGATGCTATGCGAGCAAAGGGCTTGCCATATGGAAACTATGATTTAGGTGGACAGACAGTTTATGTGACAGAAAATGGTGCACATCTTTCTACAGGGGCTTTAGCAGGCAGTCTTTTAACGATGGATCAAGCTGTACGAAATATGCAAAGAGTTACTGGGTGTTCCTATCAGGAGCTTGTTTCAATGTCTTCAGCTAATGCTGCTAAACAATTAAAGCTTTCGAACAAAGGCTATATTGCAGAAGGGGTGGATGCAGATTTAGTGATTCTAGACAAAGCTTTACATGTCCAAAAAACCATTTGTCGTGGCAATGTAGTTTTCGATAACGATTGGTAAGGTTATCTATTAGAAAGGAGAACAGGTTTGATAGATCGCCAAAATCGGTATAAATTTTTCATAAAAGACGTATTAACTTTGAATAATGATAGAGGAGGATTAATAAGTGGAGAAAAGTTTTAAAATCATCACTCCAGAAGGATTACATGCTAGACCATCTACTTTATTGGTTGTAGCTGTCACACCCTATGCATCGAATGTGCAACTTTCTTATAATGGAAAATCCGTAAATTTGAAGTCTATCATGGGGGTAATGTCACAAGGAATTGGTCCAGGAGCAGTTATCACTATCTCAGCAGAAGGAGCGGATGCGGAGGAGGTAATAGAGAAGGTAACAGGAGTAATTAAATCGGAAAGATTAGGAGAAGAATGTTAACACTTTCTTGAATAAATAAAGATGGCATTATGGACATAATAGAGGAAAGTTTAGTAGGAAAGAATCATATCTTAATTATATCTATTAATATATTTTCATCCATGATGGACAGTTTTTTATCTTTTTTTAAGTGTACTATACCAGTATAACGACAGACCGATTCCATGAACGGAGGGTTATGAAAAATGAAAAATATTATGTTAGTTTGAGTTGCGGGGATGAGCATCGTTGCCAGATAAAATAAGCAATATAATACCTTCGGAAAATTATCTGCGGCACCTGGAATCTTCAATATTAAAGAACCATTATTATTCGGCTTACCAATTGTCTTAAATCCGATATTATTTATTCCATTTATTCTAACCCCTATGATTAACGTAAACATTGTTTATTTTGTAACAAAATGGGGAATGGTTTCCGCAGCAACAATTGCAGCCCCTTAGACAACGCCTCCTATTATTAATGGTTTCTTAGTCACGCAGTCTTGGCAAGGAGCAGTGCTAAGCTTGGTCTTAATTGTTATTTCCGTTTGTATTTATCTACCATTTGTAGCTATGGCAAACAATACCGCAAAAATGAAAGAAGCAAAGTAAGCGGAAGCGCGGGGGTTTTTAATGAGAAGATTAGAAATATCCATTTATCCTCAAAATGGCTCAATGGATGAAATGAAAGGATATATTCAACTAGCACACGATAATGGCTTTGACCGTATTTTTACTTGCTTACTGTCCATTAAGAATGATAGGGAAAGAGAGTAACTACAACAAATCAATCAATATGCGCAGCAGCTTGGCTTTGAGATTACCGCCGACATCGCCCCTGAAGTATTAGAGGAACTAGGCTTAAGTTATCGAGATATCGGTAATTTAAAGGGTTATTACTATCTAGATGCACTTCGCTTAGATATGGGATTCTCCGGTCAAGAAGAGGCGTTCATGTCATTGGACGCTTCTAATATGAAAATAGAATTGAATATTAGTAATGGCACAAAATATGTGGAGAATATTTTATCTTACCAACCCAATCGAGAAAACATTATTGGTTGCCATAATTTTTACTCAAGAGAATATACAGGACTTTCTCGACAACATTTTTTAAAGGTTTCCAAGCTCTTTAAAGACAATCAACTACGTACAGCAGCCATGATTTCCTCTCAAAATGGAAAGTTTGGACCATGGGAACTTACTCTGCATGGTTTACCTACATTAGAAGAACATCGTTGTCTACCCATAGCTGTTCAAGCGAAAGATTTATGGCATACAGGTTTAATAGATGATTTAATCATTGGCAATATGTATGCCTCCGAGGATGAGTTAAAAGCATTGGGTAGCTTAAATCGAAATAAGCTGGAGTTAGCCGTAGTAACTTCTCCACAAACGAATGAGTTGGAAGAAAAAGTATTGTTTGATGAACCACATTTTAATCGTGGGGACGTATCTGCATATGTTATTCGTTCTACACAATCTCGAGTGAAATTTAAAATGAACTCCTTCCCAGCACATGATACATATGGAATAGAGCGAGGGGATGTTACGATAGATAACGATTTGGATATTCGATATAAGAGAGAGTTGCAAGTAACATTAAAGGCTATGCCGAATGCTGGATGTACAAATGTTGTAGCTAAAGTAATTTCGGAGGAGCTTTTTCTACTCGAACATATTCAACCGTGGGAGTCTTTTGGTTTTCGGCGTGTGTTAGAAATGTAAGTTACAAGTTGGATGACAATTGAGTATAAATGCTATTTCACTTGGAATGTATAGTGAAATAGCATTTTTTATTCAAAAAACGGAATTATCTAGTTGTTGTTTTATTTGTAAGACAATGTCGAAAAACAGAAGATTAAGAAGATTCAATAAATTCTTAATTGAACTTCAAAATGTTCCATGGTATGTTTAAAAATAGAGTCATATTTATCATTTCATTTCATATAGTTGGGAAAATTGGTAGTATGATTTATTTATTACTATATTAATATAGGAGGGGAAATATGAACAAGAAATTGAAAAAGTCTGTAATAGCAACAGTACTTGCTACATCATTGTTAACTTCCAACAATTTAGGTCTCACTAACAACTCATTACAAGATTTGATAGATCAGGCGAGAAAGGATATGAAAGAGGCGGCCTTTGCATATGTTTTGCCGTCTCAAAATGGAATAGTCGCTACAAGTACTTCATTGTATCCATTGTTGAATACAGCAAAAGCAAATTATGAAAAGGCAAAGAATGCCATTGTTAAATCAAATGCAAAAAATAAAAACACTTTGTTAAAAGATTTAAATGATTTATATAATGAACGAATTACAAAAGGAATTATTCCTTATATTGATGCTTATAATTATTCGAACAAATACTTAAATCCTATTATGTCGGATATTAAAAAAGCAGAGGTTGAAAAAAACTGGGAAAAAGTAGAAAAATTATACCATGAATTATCCGTCCAGCTAAAGAGTCGTACAGCAATTCTTTACCGTTTTTCTGGTAAAGCAGCAAGGGATTTATTGTTAGATCAATATAAGGAACCCGCCAACATAAAAAGAGATCAGTTAATAGTTCCTGTAACTATTTATATGAAAGTAAAAGAAGCGGATATTTTATTAACTGCTGGGAAAAAAGAAGAAGCAATTAAAGTATTAGAATCGATTAAAACTTTGATTTCTCAATTGCCGTCTACAAGTTCTTTACCAATGGTAAAGGAGTTACTTGAAAAAGTTAGTGAAGTAGGAAAAGAAGCAGGAATCGATCTAACAACAACAACTCCACCTCCTTCGAAAGGTGGAGGAAGCAGTGGAGGAAACGGTGGAGGGAACACAGATTCTACCTACAAATTATCAATTATGCATACAAATGATACACATGCCCAACTTGATAATGTAGCTAAACGTGTTACTGCAGTAAAAGATGTACGTAAAGTAAAGCCATCCGCTTTGTTAATTGATGCAGGAGATGTATTCTCTGGATCTTTGTATTTTAACGAATTTAAAGGACAAGCAGATGTAGAGTTTATGAATTTAATGAAATATGATGTAATGACACTAGGAAATCATGAATTTGATCTAGGATCTGGTTCTGATGGACATAAGGCTTTAGCGGAATTTATTAAGAAATCAAATTTCCCAATCGTCAGCTCAAACGTAGATTTTTCAAAAGACGTCAATTTACAAGGATTATTTAATGTGAAAGTTTCTAGTAATCCTAAAAACGGGCAAATTTATAGTGGAATTATAAAAGAAGTGAACGGACAAAAAGTTGGATTGTTCGGGTTGACTACTGCAGAAACTAAAGACATTTCAAGTCCTGGAGAAGTAACTTTCAACGATTATGTGAAAGCTGCCCAAACAATGGTAGATGAGTTCCAAAAGCAAGGCATTAACAAGGTTATTGCTGTTACTCACCTTGGTTATGATGATAATCCTGCTTATGATAATGACTTACAATTAGCGGCAAAAGTAAAGGGAATTGATGTAATTGTTGGTGGTCATAGTCATACTAAACTAGACAAACCTGTTGTTGTAGACAAGGATGAAAGTGGTAAAGCAAAGGATCCAACTATTATTGTACAAGCTTATCAATATAGTGAATTTTTAGGTACTTTAGACGTAGAATTTGATAAGTCCGGTAAAGTAGTAAAACATTCTGGAGAGTTAGTAAGTGTAAATGCTAAAGTCGCAGATCCTGAAGCAGCAGAGTTACTTAAATTTTATTCGAATAAAATTAAAGATTTGAAAGAAGAACCAACTGGTGCAATTGCTCTAAATGCTTTAGAAAATCCTAGAGCAACTGCTGATAGTCTAGTGAGTGTTCGAAGTAATGAAACACCATTAGGAAATCTAATTACGGATGGGATGCTTAATAAAGCAAAAAAATTCAACAAAGATGTCATCATGGCATTCCAAAATGGCGGTGGAATAAGAGCGGCTATTGACAAAGGACCTATTACAGTGGGAGAAGTAATTACTGTGCTTCCATTTGGTAATACACTAGCAACAATGGAACTTACAGGTGAAGAACTAAAAGCAGCATTTGAAATAAGCTTCAAAGAGTCTCCAAAAGAAAATGGTGGATTCCTTCATGTCTCAGGAGCAAAAGTAACATTCGATTCTTCTAAACTTGTAGGAGAGCGAGTAGTATCTATCGCATATAAAAATGCGGATGGCAAATATGTAGATATTCAAAAAGATGTTAAATACACAATTGCGACGAATGCGTTCACAGCTAAAGGCGGAGATGGATATGACGTACTGAAAAAAGCATACGAAGAAGGAAGAGCAACTGATCTAGGTCTTTCAGATTGGGAAAATCTACGTGACCATATCATAAGCCTAGGTAATGTTGATCCTAAAGTAGAAGGGCGAATTGTAGATGTTAAAGGTGAAGAACCTATTCAAGAAAAGTTTGAACTTTCCCTTATGCATTTCAACGACACACATGCTCATTTAGATAACGCTGCAAAACGTGTAACGGCAGTTAACGAAGTACGTGCAGCAAAACCACATGCATTGTTACTAGATGCAGGGGATGTTTTCTCTGGAACACTATATTTTAATGAGTTCAAGGGACAAGCGGACTTAGAGTTTATGAATTTAATGAAAGTAGATGCGATGACGTTTGGTAACCATGAGTTTGATCTAGGTTCATCACCTGAAGGTCATAAAGCATTAGCAGATTTCATTAAAGCAGCAAACTTCCCGTTTGTATCGGCGAACGTAGATTTCTCAAAAGACAACCTATTTACTGGTTTGTTCAATACGAAAATCTCTGAAACACCTACAAATGGAAACATTTATTCAGGAATTGTAAAAGTAGTAAACGGAGAAAAAGTCGGAATATTCGGTTTAACAACAGCGGATACTAAAGATATTTCAAGTCCGGGAAGCATCACATTCTCTAACTATATTGAAGATGCGAAAAAGATGGTTGCAGAATTTGAAAAAATGGGTATCAATAAAATCGTTGCCATAACACATATCGGCTATGATGATGATCCAGCAATAGATAACGACATCGAGTTAGCAAAAGCAGTAAAAGGCATAGATGTTATTGTAGGTGGACATAGTCATACACAACTAGACAAACCAGTTCTAATTGGTGTAAACGATGAGCCGACCATTATCGTTCAAACAGGTCAATACGCAGATAATTTAGGAACATTAGATGTAACATTTGATGCAAATGGTGTAGTAGTAAGTCATGCAGGGAAGTTAATAAAAATTGCAGACAAAGTGGATAACCCTGAAGCAGCAGCGATACTAAAGAGATATTCTGATAAAATTGCAGAATTGTCCAATGAAGAAACTGGTGCAATTGCAGTTCAAGCATTAGAAAATCCACGTACAGATACTAACAACGTTCGAAAAAATGAAACGCCACTAGGAAACCTTATTACAGATGGAATGCTTAGAAAAGCAAAAGTGTACAACAAAAACGTAATCATGGCATTCCAAAATGGTGGTGGAATTAGATCGGCGATTAACCAAGGACCTATTACAGTAGGTGAAATAATTACTGTGCTTCCATTCGGAAATACATTAGCAACGATGGATCTAACAGGAGCTGAAATAAAAGCAACATTTGAAGTTAGCTTGAGAGATCTTCCACGTGAAAACGGTGGATTCCTTCATGTATCGGGAGCAAAAGTATTGTTTGATTCTTCCAAACCAGTTGGTCAACGTGTCGTAACCATTGCTTATAAAAATGAAAATAATACGTACACGGAAATTCAAGATAATGTAACATACGCAATTGCAACAAATGCATTCACCGCTAAAGGTGGAGACGGTTACGATGTGTTGAAAAAAGCATACGAGCAAGGAAGAGTAAAAGATTTAGGTATTTCAGATTGGGAAAATCTACGTGAAGAAATTGTACGTCTAGGTAATGTAGATCCAAAAGTAGAAGGACGCATTGTTGATGTATCTGGAAAAGAACCGGAATTTCCAGGTGGAGACATTCCTGCAAAAGATTTTTCTGGGACACCTAATGCACCAAAAGTATACAATAGCGACGTGACAGTTTCTGTCACAGATATAACACTCCTTGGTAATGCAGTTATTAAAGGAAACTTAACCCTTATAGGTACACCTTCAAATAATCTTTCACTTTACAATATTACAGTAAAAGGAAACTTGAATATTTCCGGGCTAAATGGAGTAAATTTTGACCTTGACGGAATCATTGTTGAGGGAGAAACAATTTTATAATACAATTTGCAAAGCCTTCTATTACTAGATGGAAGGCTTTGTGGAACATTATCATAATCAATTTACTAGAAATCCCTATCTTAAAGGAGAATTGTATAGATGAGAAAAAGGAATTGGAAGCAGTATTTAAATGCCTTCTTATCGGCAACTTTAATTGCTGGGCTAGTATTGCCCGTGTTGCCATCGAAAGTAGCAGCTGTTACAAAAGCATCTGACTTAATCATATCTGAGTATATTGAAGGTAGTGGTAACAACAAGGCACTAGAGCTATACAATGGTACAGATGCTACAATTGATTTGAGCAAATATTCACTCGAGCTATATTCCAATGGAGGAACAACAGCTACAAAATTAAATTTATCGGGTCAATTAGATAAAGCGAAGACGTATGTTATTTATCATGGAAGTGCGAATGCCGAATTAAAGGCTAAGGGAAATTTAAGCAACTCAACTGTAATGGCTTTTAACGGAGATGACGCAATTGTCTTAAAAAAATCAAGTGAAGTCATCGATTCTTTTGGGCAAGTAGGAGCACGAGTTATGTGGGGTGAAAACGTTACACTTGTTAGAAAAGCATCGATTACTTCCGGAGATACAAATCCAAACAATGCATATGATGAAACGGCTGAATGGATTAAATATGGGATAGATACGTTTGAATATCTAGGTTCCCATACGATGGATAGTGAGGATCCTACACCTGGAGAAAGTCAAGTTGAGGCTGTAACAACTTCAATACCATCTTCCAGTGTACCAGTAGGCACAGAGATTAGTTTATCAACAATCACAGATGGAGCATCCATTTATTTTACGACAGACGGATCTAATCCAACTAATTCAAATACTAAATATGGGACTCCGATTGTTATTAACAAAGACACGACAATTAAAGCAATCGCTATAAAAGAAGGACTAGTAGACAGTGCAGTTGCAGAATTCACTTATACCATAATAAGTGAATCTGGAATACTAACACTTGCAGAAGCACGTGCTACAGCTATTGGTGAAACAGTTACGATTAAAGCAATAGTAGCTGCAAACTTGAAAAATACTGTCTCTGTACAAGATACTACAGGTGGGATTGCAGTGCGTCCTGCAACTTTACCTGCGACATTAGGAGATGAAGTTACACTTACTGGTAAATTAGCAGAGTTCCGTGGACTTCTTCAATTGGACAATGCAACAATTGTTGAAAAGAAGGCAAATGTAGGAGCGCCAACTCCAAAAGTTGTAACAGGAGCACAGGTCAATGAAAGTAATGAATCTGTTCTTGTACAAGCAAAACAAATTACTTTAACCGCAGTAAATGCAGGAAATTATACAGCAACAGATGGAACAACAAACTTCATTGTACGTGATGAAAACAACTCACTAGGTTTAAGTGTAGGTAAAACGTATGAATCAATCACTGGTATCGTTCAACAGTTCGATGCTGATTATCAAATTATTCCACGTTTTGCACAAGATATCGTTTCAGACAGTTCCATTTTACAACCAGTTGAAGCGAATCCTGGAAGTGGAACATTCGTTGGTGGCACAACCGTAATATTGTCTACAACTACAGCAAATGCAGAAATTTATTACACATTAGATGGATCAGTACCTTCAAAACAAAGCACAAAATATTCTTCACCAATTGAAATTAAGAAAAATACAACACTTAAAGCAGTAGCATTTATTGCAAATGGTTCTTCAAGTGAAGTGAAGACATTCGAGTATGTAATTACAGATAGTCTTCAAATTCATGATATCCAAGGAGCAGGACACTCCACTTCTTATGACAATAAAAATGTAGAAGGAATTCAAGGAGTAGTAACATATTCTTTTACCTTAAATGGATCATATTATTATCATATCCAAACTCCAGATAATTTAGCGGATGATAACCCTAACACTTCTGAAGCAATTCTTCTTTATAGTGGCAATAAATCTCTGTCAGCTAAAGTTGGAGACTTAGTATCAGTTACCGGGAAGGTAAGTGAATATGCATATGACGGATATGATGATCGTCAAACAACAGATTTGAAAACTACACAGATCAATGTTCGTGATGATCAAGGTGGAAAAGTGACAGTCGTTCAAAGTGGCGTAGCTTTACCTGCACCAATCATCATTGATGAATCAAAAATGACTTTTGAGAAAATTGATAGTGATAACTTAACTGTTTTCAATCCGAAAGTGGACGCAATAGACTTCTGGGAAAGTATTGAAGGAATGCGCGTTCAAGTTGGTAATGTGAAAGCTGTCTCACCACAAGAAAATGGAGATTTAGTTACATTGCTTGAAAATGCACCAACGAACTCTTTACACGGTGGTGTCTTGTATGAAGAGGGGAACAAAAATCCAAATCGTATACAATTCCGTTTAGAGCCTAATGGACCGGGTCGTGATTTTGAAGTAGCAACTGGAGATAAATTTAAAGGACCGATTACTGGTGTGGTTGGTTATTCATACCAAAATTTTAAAATCTATGTCTCTTTAAATGAAATGAAAGCTGCTCATACAAAAGGAACTGCAACACCTGAAAAAACGACGATTGTTACAGCGGAAGATAAGTTAACGATAGCATCTTATAATTTGGAAAACTTTTCTAATAACAAAACATCTACTACTGACGACAAAGCTCGTAAATTAGCAAGAGCTATTGCTACTGATATGAAAAGTCCTGATATTGTTGGTGTGACAGAAGTGCAAGATAATAACGGTGAAACTGCTGGGGATTCAAAGGCAGACCAAAGCTATGCGAGATTGATTGCAGGTATAAAAGCTGCTGGAGGGGTCGAATATAGCTATGTGAATATTGATCCTGTAAACAATCAAGACGGTGGAGCACCAAATGCGAACATCCGAGTAGGATTCTTATACAATCCTAAAAAAGTAAAATTAACAGAGGGTATTTCAGGCGGAAATGCTACTACTGCGGTTGGTTACGAGAATGGTAAACTAACACTTAACCCAGGTCGTATCGATCCAACAAATAGTGCATTTACTAGCAGTCGTAAACCTTTAGCGGCACAATTTGATTTTAATGGTGAAAGTGTCATCGTAATTGCGAATCACTGGAATTCAAAATCTGGAGATACACCTTTATTTGGATCCATTCAACCACCAAAATATACTAGTGAAGTAAAACGTCACGAAATTGCTAAAATCGTATATAACTTTGTGAACGATATAAAAACAAAAAATCCGAATGCAAATGTTGTTTCTTTAGGGGATTTTAATGATTATCAATTCTCAGAATCTCTAAAAATTCATGAAGGTAGTCTGATGAAAAATATGATCAACTTAGTGGACACTTCTGATCGTTACACTTATTTGTATCAAGGAAATTCACAAGTATTAGATCATATTTTAGTCACTAAGAATTTAGAAAGCAAAACTAAAATTGATATTCTTCATATCAATGCAGACTTTACAGATATGGCTGGTCGTGCAAGTGACCATGATCCGGTTTTAGTACAAATCGATATCAAAGCTAAAGATGTGGTAACACCAATCGAAGCGGAAAAAATATATAATATCAAAAAACTTACAACGAAAAAATTAACAATCGGTAAACCGAGCGTATCCATTACACTGGATGACCAATCAGTAATTACAGATGGCGTACTATTCACAGGAGCTTATGCAGAATTCCATGGGGCAGGATTTGTAAAACATTCTGTAACGATTAAACCAGTAAACACTGGCGCGATTATTGATTTCAAAGGAACAATAATGAAAAAAGTCATCATTGATGGTCCGAACGTAAAAGAAATAAGAGGCGCTGAAAATATTCTAGAAATTGAATTTATTAATGGTGCAGATAGCAAAAATATTAAATTTACAAATTCAAAAGGGGAACCCATTGTGGTTCCTTCTTTTCCTGGTGATAATCAAGCACCTGTAATCAAGAAAAGTATTCCTAATCAATCAGTTAAAGCTGGAGATTCCATTTCCATTTTATTAACAGACTATTTCGCGGACCCTGAAAACAAAGTGCTAACTTTTTCTTCCACATTAGGTACTATAGAAGGATCTACTTTAAAACTAACACTTAACGAAGGAAGCTATATCGTAGGGGTTACTGCATCAGATGGTGAAAAAACCGTCACTGCGAGCTTCAGTGTACTTGTAACTTCTGCAAGTTCCCCTACAGATGCTTATTATAAAAATGCATTTGGTAAAGAAGGCCAAGCATTAAAGGATGCACTTCATGAAATAATTGATGGCCATATTCAACTTTCATACGATGAAGCATGGGTAGCATTACGTGAAACAGATGAAGACCCAAATAATAAAAACAATGTCATATTGTTTTACTCTGGAATTTCCCGTTCTAAAACCAGTAATGGTGGAAATGTAGGACAGTGGAACCGAGAACATACATGGGCAAAATCACATGGAGATTTCGGTACATCTAAAGGTCCAGGAACTGATATTCACAACCTGCGTCCGACCGATGTACAAGTTAATAGCGCTAGAGGAAATTTAGACTTTGATAACGGGGGTAGCCCTGTTAGTGGATGTAACGGATGTTTTAAATCAGCAAGTTCATTTGAACCACCTGATCGTGTAAAAGGTGATGTCGCAAGAATTTTATTTTATATGGCAACACGTTATGAACAAGGTGACAAAGTAGATTTAGAACTAAATGATAAAGTTAATAACGGAAGTGCACCTTATCATGGAAAGCTTTCTACGCTTTTAAAGTGGCATGAGCAAGATCCAGTCGATGAATTCGAACGTAATCGTAATAATGTCATTCAAAAATGGCAAGGAAACCGCAATCCATTTATAGATCACCCTGAGTGGGTAAACTCTATATGGAAAAAAGCAACTACAGCCTACAAAGCTGCATAATCTGTCCAACTGTGTAAGCAACAATACTGAAAATGACCTAAAGTTCATTTTGAAACCTTCGTAATGAATCCAAAACGATAAATTAAGTTTAGCCAAATAGGTTAAAATGCCCTCAAAATTCGCTTTTGCGTCTGAAGGGCATTTTTAATGTATCCAGAATAGAAATTTTGGATATTATTTGGTGTAATATTATTAAAACATTGAGAGACTAAAGGAATATTCATATATGCGTAAATATCTTTCGGTGTAAGCAGTTATCTTGTGGATGTGTATAATTTATTATTTTTCCCACCAACCTACTACTGAATCGAGTGAGCTGAGTATGGGGATCACAAAGATAATCGAAATAACCGTAGAAAAAGTGGCACCTAATGCAGATTTTATCACAGAAAATATTCGTCATAACGTTAGAAGATAGTATGAATGAAGTAAAAAAAGTCCTTAATTGTCGAAGGTGTATCACTTCGGCTGCTCTATTTGTATTTCATTTTCAAAGATGTCAAAAATTATCTTAACAAAAACACAGTGATTAAAAAGGACGGTTTGTTTACAGACTTACGAATGGAAGGAGGACTGGCGATGAATATTCGGATCGAATGGATTTATAGAACGTCCAAGGGAGCGGAAACCTTTTTTTATTCCGAGGAGATGCCAGCAGCACAGGCTTTGTTGTTTGCTGAAGACATGGAAAGAACAGGTCGTGTAAAAAGCATTATGTTCATTGATCTATTTGATAGTAAGTGGACACTCAAGGAGTTAAAGGGTTATTTAAAAGGAATCGAAACGGAACCGCATAATGTGAAGGTTTATTTTGATGGAGGCTTTGATCGTGCTACATTTAGCTCTGGTTTGGGCTGTGTTATTTATTATGAGCAAAGTGGGAAATCGTACAGACTTCGACGGAACGCTCCTGCTGCCGCACTCACATCCAATAATGAAGCCGAATATGCCGCATTTTATTTGTGTTTGCAGGAGCTTGAGTTATTTGGCGTTCATCATTTGCCAGTCCAGTTTATTGGTGATTCGCAAGTAGTCATTAATCACTTGCGCGAGGATTGGCCTGTGATTGAAAAAGATTTATCCAACTGGGCAGATCGGATTGAACAGAAGATGAAGGAGCTTGGTTTACAACCGGAATACAACCTGATACCTCGAAAGTTGAATAGTGAGGCGGATAGGCTTGCCACTCAGGCGTTGAATGGGATTGAAATCAAAGCAGTGAGTGAAGTGTCAGGAGGCTAGTAGACCATATCCTTTTAGTGAGTTTTGCGTTTTCTTAGATTTTATGTTCTCCTCAAATGCCCATTTTCCGTGAATCGCAAGATCAATGCTGAGTAACGCAAGTTAAGTGCCTCAAATCGCAAGATCAAAACCTCATAACGCAAGATCAATGTCGTAACGCAAATTCAATGCCACGTAACTCAAACTCAATGTTTCATATCCCAAGGATAAAACGGAGAGGTCAAAAAAGCCTGTAACTAGTTTTAGGAGACTAGTTACAGGTTTTTTTTTAGTTAGCAGGAATTTCAGTGTGATTCTCTTGTTTTGCAGGTGAGTCGTTGTTATCATCTGGTAATGACTCTTTCGATTTCGGCAGTTTTTTTTGTTGTGATTTTGGGAAAGCTTGTTTTGCTTCTGTTTTTGAGTTGCAATCTTGAACGTTTTCATTATAATACTGCACACTTGTCATGGCGCCTTCTTCTACCATACGATTGTCGTCTGGATCATGTGGATCTGAGAAACCAGCTTTTGTCATTTGAGTAGGCTGGTGTTTCATTGAATCCATATAAGAATTGGCTTTTGTTTTTGTGTTTTTCAATGACGTTTTGGCTTTCTCTCTGTTTTCCATTTTTTTGAAATACATAATAGCGAATGCAGCTATACCACCCATTAAGAAAGATCGTTTTTTTCCTTTAAGCATCATCATCACTCCCAAAAGTTTATTACTGAAAGTTTACCCTCATTAGAAGAGAGTCAAACATATCCATTTGCAAAACTGACTTGTCTTTGGATGAATCTAGTTTTACCAACTGTTTAGTTCGTTATTCGCCTGCTCCTTTTTAGTTGAAATATTACAGAATTGTTACTGGTGCCTGGCACCAGTAACAATTCTGTAATATAGGGTAGGTAGTAATTTTTTCACGTGAATTATCGGGGAAGGGCTTCATTCAATCGTTTACTTAGTGTAAAGTGTTAAAGTGAATTACAACTTAAAGGAGAAATTGTAGCATGACAGGGAACACACACATCGTAGGCGGTATTGCAGCAAGTCTTGCTTTTGCACAAATCTCAAATGATAATCCTGTCCTCTTAGTTGGGGCTGGTGTCATTGGCGCATTAATTCCGGATATTTGCCACGGAGGCAGCATAATTGGACGGAAATTTTCAATTGTATCGAAGGTAGTTACTGGAGTTTTTGGCCATCGATCGTTCACGCATAGTTTGGTCTTTTTGTTTTTGATTGGTGCCCTTTTACACACCTTATTGACGAATGACTCTATTATTGCTGGTATTTTAGTAGGAATGGTTAGCCATTTCATTCTAGACATGGCTACTAAAAACGGTATTAAACTGCTTTTTCCATTAAAGATAACAGTGCGTTTTCCAATAACGACGAGAACAGGAGGAGCAGTAGAAAACTTAGTTTTTGCGGCATTGTCACTGCTTTCTGTCTATTTTGGATATGAAGCCTTTGCGGGGTATTTTTAAGAAATAAAATGGAGCTGTCCTCATTTAGGGCGGCTTTTCAACATTTTATTAGCAGTTAAAAAAAGAGGGATCTCATTTTTATATGAAGCGATAATAAAAAGATTTTATTCCTGCAATGTATATAAAACGCTCCAGTCATATGCCTGGAGCTTTTTATTAGTATGACTTTTCGTCACTAGAGTTCATATGAAAGTAGCATTATAATGAAAAAAACTAGATAGGAATTGGCTATATAATTCCAAAAGAATTCTTATTTATTTTCCACTAATTAGGGTAATTGCTTCATAACGATTAGAGACATTGAGTTTTCCGTAAACAGTAGTTAAATAGTTTTTGACGGTACCTTCACTAATATATAGCTCGTTCGCAATCTCGCGAACGGATAATCGGTTTCCTAATAACAGGAGAATATCTTGTTCCCGTTTAGTTAAAGCATAAAGTTCTATCAGAGAGAGTGGGAGTTTATGAAGGTCTCGAGCAGCGGCAGTCTTCGTATTCAACAAAAATTGAGAGAGCTTGATTGCGACTTCTGCAGGTAAGATATATTTTCCGTTCAAAGTACTACGAATGGTTTCGATTAGTTGTGAAAAGTCTGTTCCTTTGAGCAAGTAACCATTCGCTCCGTGCGCTAAACCATCGATAATAAAAGACTCTTCGTTATAGGTAGTTAAAATAAGAATAAGCATCTCGGGATAACGTTCTTTGATTTTCTTTGTGCATTCTATTCCGTTCATTTTCGGCATACGCACATCCATAAGGATCAGGTCAGGTTGTACCGTTTCTAGGAGGTTTAATGCATCAATCCCATTGCAACCAATACCTACAACTTCCATGTCTGATTCTGCTTGTATAACTAGTTGCAATGCATTGCTAATCAATACCTCGTCGTCTATGATTAATATTTTGAAAACTGTCAATTATCTTTAACCTTCTCTCTGAACAAGTAGTTTCTATATTAATAGTAATATATCATAACAATTAGGGAAAATGACCATTAATTAGTTCAAAAGGATTGTAGGTGAATGATATATTTTGTTTTAGAATATTACTTTCTATATGCAGTTTTATATTTTTATTTGGGAGTACAGATGTATACGCAAAGACAGAAAGTATTCCTGAGGCTCTAAATGGAAGAGTAGATTTATCCTCCATACATCATTTTGGGGACAAGATTTCACTTGAAGGACAATGGGAGCTATACAGAAAAAAATTATTAACACCTGAACAAATTACGAAAACTATGGACGTATCTGAATATGTATTTATGCCTGAAGTTTGGAGAACAGAGCATAAAGGAGCGCAGTTAACTCCAAAAATGGAATATGGAACTTATCGGTTGAATCTTAAACTTTCACAGGATGAAGTGGATCAGCATCGAGCAATCTATATAAGCGATTTTGCTAGTGCTTATAAGGTTTGGATAGATGGGAAAATGCTTGGTGGGAGCGGTACGGTAGGTCAGACAATTAGAGAAGAAGTACCTGAGTCTAAAGTGAAATTATTTTATTTTATACCGAAGCGTCAGGATGTAGAAATTGTCATTCAAGCTTCAAACTTTAGTTCTCGAAACGAGGGTACGTTCAAATCAGTTATGTATGGGGATGAGGATTCGCTTCTTGCGTATACGATCAAAAGCCAACTTTTGCAAGTACTGACGATGGGTGGATTATTTGTCATTGGATTGTACCATCTCATACTATTTATGATGAAAAAGAGAGATGGCGCGACCTTGTACATTGCTTTATTAGCAATAGATATAGGGATACGATGCTGGATTAAAAATACATATTTAGTTGATATTATTGCCCCTTCTTTGAGTTGGGAAATGGTCGTGAAATTCGATTATTTAACAGGCTACTTGGCTTATCTGTTTATCGTAATGCTTATGAAACAGATGTTTCCAGCGGAGATGAATCAATTTGCTGTACTTGCATCAAATGTAATGACTGTCCTTTTTTGTCTGTATATTGTTGTATCACCAGCAAATGTCTATACACAAACATTGACCGTTCAATTTGCGATTATGTTAATGTTTTCGATCTATACAATTGGTTATGTATGTATTCTTGCTGCAAATCGTAAAAGGGAAGGTTCTCTCATAAATTTAATTGGTTATGCAATTATTGCAGTGGCGTGTGTGAATGATGTGTTGCTTTATCAAAGAGTAATAGAGACAGTTGAACTTCTGTACGAAGCAATTTTTATATTTGTTCTATTACAAGCAATTATCGTATCTTATCGGTATTCGAAGTTATTTGAACATAATGTTTCATTATCTTCGGATTTGCTTCAATTAAATGAAACATTGGAGCATAAAATCGCAGAGAGAACAGCAGATATTCATCGTAAAAATGAAGAGCTGGCGACTATGCATCAAAGTAGAACGGAAATGTTAGCGAATATTTCCCACGATATGGGGTCTCCCCTTACTGGCATTCAAATGAACATACAATTAATGAAAGATGGAATTGTAAATCCACAGCAGTTACCAGAGTTTGTTCAATCGTTATTTGATAAAGCAAATTACGTCAAGCGATTAAATGACGATTTGTTTGAATTATCGACATTAGAGTCCGGTCATTTCAGCTTCCAGTGTAGAAGGGTTCAACTGAAAACTTTTATGGAAGAGGTATGCCGAAAGTATCAAGTGGATCTTGCAAGTCAGCATATCCAATTTCAAGTGGAAAGAATGGAATCCTTGCTGGAGGGTCAAGAGGCTTGGTTGAATATTGAACCAATGCGCATTAAACAGGTGCTTGAAAACTATATAGGGAATGCGGTTAAATTTGGTCGTGATATAAGTTCTACGATTGTTCTAGGCTGTTATATAGAGTGTAACCGCGATTCTGATGCGGTGACTCCTTATGAAGTTGTCATTGAAGTGAAGGACCGGGGACCTGGGGTAGCAGAGGAAGATTTGCCTTATGTGTTTGATCGTTTTTACCGTAAAACAGAAGAAGTTGTAAGTGGTAGTGGGTTAGGACTTGCAATCGTAAAGGAAATAATAGAGCGGCATGAAGGGCATGTAAGTGTAACAAGCAAAATCGATGAAGGGAGCACTTTTTCCTTTTCCTTACCTGTTTATTTGAAAGAATAGCTTAGAAGTAGAGCCTGTATTTCTCAAGATGGGATATACGGGTTTTATTTTGTGAAAATATTTACTGAATATGACTTTTCGTCACTAAAATGATATGTTTCTTTTCTATATAATTGTTTTAAATCTAATATTATTTTCTATGAGAGTTTTTTGAGAGAACAGAATGATACCTTCATATAAAGATGCAGTCAATCATGTTTTTGAGAAATAAAGTAAATATAGAATAGAATAATGAGTAAAACAAAAGAAGCCTAATTATAGTAGGAGAGATTACAAGTGGCGACGATACTAATAACGGATGACACGGCATTTATGCGTATGCAATTGAAGGACCTATTAACTGAACTTGGTCATGAAGTGATAGGGGAAGCGGAAAATGGAAGAACTTCTGTCGAAAAATATGCAAAATTGCAACCAGATTTTGTGACGATGGATATAACTATGCCAGAAATGGATGGGATAGAAGCTTTAAAAGCAATAAAAAAGAAGGATCCTGAAGCAAAGATCATTATGTGCTCAGCAATGGGACAAAAGCGAATGGTTTTGGAAGCGATCCAAGCAGGAGCAAAAGACTTTCTTATAAAACCTTTTACAAAAGCACGTATCGAAGAAGCGATGGAAAAATTAATGAAATGACGTAACTTATGCATCGTGCATTAACATGAAAATAGGAGTGATATTGTAGTGAAATCGTTACTAAACTTTAAAAGTATCGGGCAGAAAATAGTATTTGGTTTTATGTTAGTTGTTTTATTAGTTATTGCACTGGCTACTGTTAACATAGTGTCTTTGAATAAAATGAATATGAGTGCGGAACATATAGTAGAGGAAAGTCTACCATTATTAATTGCAGATGAAAAGTTAGCCTTCAATTTGTCCCAAAGGCTTGCTTTAGTTCGTGGCTATGTATTGTATGGGGATCAATCATTTAAAGATTTATTTGACGAGTATACGGATGAAAGTAAGGAACTACAAGATTATATATTAAGTAAAAGTACTTCTAATCAGACGGAAGACATCATAAATAAATCAGTGGAATGGCGGAAAGTAGTAGAGGAAGTATTTGCACAGTATGACAAAGGAAATAGAGAAGCAGCTCTTAACACGCTAAAAGAAAAAGCACAACCGATTGCGAGAGAAGTGATGGCGTATTTTGAAGAAATGGCAACACATAGAGAGGAACTTCTTACTTCTAATGGAAAAACAGTCATGAAAGAAGGAAACTCCTCGATTGTAATTGTTATCATTTTCACTATTTTAGTTATACTGCTATCAATTGTTATAGCAAGTTATACTGCTCGGATGATTGCAAATCCGATAAAAAATGTGATGAATAGAATGAATTTAATAGCATCTGGTGATCTAAGTCATACGCCTGTTATCACTAAATCACGAGACGAGGTAGGACAACTAGTTTTTGCTACGAATCAGATGAATGAAAAGATTGGTGTCCTACTTAAGCAGATTAGTATAGTTTCGAGCTCTGTCTCTAGTCAAAGTGAAGAGTTAACTCAATCTGCACTGGAAGTAAGTGAAGGATCTGAACAAGTTGCAGTGACAATGCAGCAACTATCGGTTGGATCAGAGGTTCAAGCAAGAAGTGCTAGTGACTTATCATACACGATGAATTCATTTGTAGCTAAAGTCCATGAAACAAATGAAACCGGTTACCAAATCGAACAAGCATCCAAAAATGTGATTTTCCTAACTGGGACAGGCAATGAATTGATGGAATCGTCATCCAATCAAATGGAAAAAATAAATCAGATTGTCCATGATTCGTACATAAAGGTGCAAGGACTGGATGCCCAATCCAAAGAAATTTCAAATCTAGTAGAAGTAATTAATGCAATTTCCAATCAGACGAATTTATTAGCTTTAAATGCTGCAATCGAAGCCGCACGTGCAGGAGAGCATGGGAAAGGTTTTGCAGTAGTAGCGGATGAGGTTCGTAAGCTTTCCGAACAAGTAGCTATGTCAGTTACAGAAATTACAGCTATTGTTCAAAATATTCAAGAAGAGATAGAGATTGTAACGAATTCTTTACAAATTGGATATAAAGAGGTTGAGCAAGGAACTAGTCAAATAAACACGACCCAAGAAACCTTTCAAGAAATTGAAGGAGCAATTCAAAATATGGTGGAAAACATCCAATCAACTTCTGAAAATTTAAAGTTAATGAATAGTAGTAGTATAAAAATGAGTACCACCATTGAAGATATTGCTGCCATTACGGAGGAAGCAGCTGCAGGTGTAGAACAGACTTCTGCATCAACCCAGCAAACTAGCAGTTCGATGGAGGAAGTAGCTAAAAGTTCGAAAGATCTTGCAAAGTTAGCGGAAGAGCTGGATGAACTAGTCCGTCAATTTAAATTATAAATTGCGTTCAAGTGGGCATCTAACTTTATAGGTAGAATAGAAAATCACCGTTCATTTATATGTACGGTGATTTGGTTTGTGGAATTGCAATAAAGATAGTTTGCTGTAGTTTATGATGAAAAAATATTATTTTATAGGGAAGTATAGGATTATAGCGCTTCGGGACTGTGTCATTTGGTCCGTAAATTTGACTTTTCAATTTCGACTGAATATGATTATGTATATATGTATCTAATTACATATATTAAAATAGTTATATTTAACTATAAAATGAAGTGAGAAGCATAAGTGAAAGGGAGAATATTTCTTGATAGAGTTCAGAAAATTAGGTATTCGGAATATTCCTAGATTACTATGGGTAGTGATAGTGGTATGTTATGCTCTTCCTTTTTGTTTGGATTTTTATATTTCCGATAATAGTTTAATTGAATCCCAAGTGTCCATCGCATGGTTTATTTGTTTAATACCTTCTCTCATTTTTTCATACTATAAGGGGTTCAAGGGAGGTATATTTTCAATCTTTTTCGCTACCTTACTTCATGTTTTCACAAGAGTTGTTATTGAAAGAGTAATGATGACTGAATTCGAGTATTACATTCAAGTGGAAGTAATGATTGCGAATATTCTTGTGGCTCTCCCTGTTTGTTTTTTTGTGAATAAATTACAAGTAGAGAATACTAAGTTAGAAATTGCTTATAAAGAACTGGCTATTAAAAAACTGGAAATTAAAAGATTGGCATACATAGACCCTTTAACACAATTACCAAATAGACGTTTCTTTGAGGAAAATCTTCTTGAAAATCTAAATAGAATATCGAAAAGTGATGAAACATTAAGTATCCTCTTTATCGATTTAGACAGTTTTAAAGAAATTAATGATACATTCGGACATAATGTTGGAGACCTTTTACTTCAACAAGTGGCGTCCATTTTGACAAGCTGTGTTCCTGAAAATGATTCCGTAGTTAGATTAGCAGGTGATGAATTTATTATCACACTTCCTCTATTGAATAAAGTAAGTGCAATAGAAATTGCTAGCACAATATTACATAAATTAAAGGAACCATTTGATATCAAGGACAATCAAATTATGGTTACACCAAGCATCGGAATTGCAGTCTATCCAGAACATGGACAAGACTCCGAAACATTGATAAAGCATGCGGATAAAGCTATGTATCAAGCTAAAAAAGCTGGAAAAAACAATTATGCTGTATTTGAAACAGTTTCTCCGTGATGGGAAATTGCAAATAAATCAAGCTGCGCCTAGTCATGTTAATCATGCATGGGAGCAGCTTTTTTGTGTCGAAGTTTGAATTTTCGACAGAATATGACTTTTCGTCACTAAAATGTGAGCCTTGTTTTCTATATAATTATTTTAGATTAACTAATAGTTTATAGGAGGAGAGAGTGGAATGAGAAATATAAATTGGATGAGAGTGATATCTATATTTTTGGTAGTATTGTTGATTTCAAACATATTACCAGTTGGATTAATAGGAACAGGGTATGCGAAATCGAATACTATGGAAGGGGAAGGAACGGAGGAAATTCCTTATATCATTACGACTCCAGAACAACTCAATCAAGTACGAGGTGATTTAAGAGCTCACTATAAGCTTGGAAATGATATTGACCTAGACGTTTTTCCTTATAATGAAGGTGATGGTTGGGTACCAATCGGGACTTTTAGTAATTCATTCTCAGGTAGTCTAGATGGGAATGGAAAAGTGATTAATGATCTTTTTATTAATACAACTGATAATTTAGCAGGCCTATTTGGTTCTAGCACCGGGAACATAAGTAATATTGAATTAAGGGATGTTAATGTCAATGGGTCGAATATCGTAGGTGGTTTAGTTGGCAAAAATGATAGTGGCGGTACCATCAGCAAATCCTCCGTTACGGGAAGTGTGATAGGTGACGGGTTTGTAGGGGGGCTAGCGGGCAGCAATTTTGGCGAGATCAGTAAATCCTATGCCATAGCAACTGTGGATGGTAGTCAATATATAGGAGGCCTGGTGGGTGATAGCGCCGGAGCAATCAAGGAATCTTTCGCAGCAGGAAGAGTAAGAGCGTATTATGGGGCTGGGGGTCTTGTGGGTACGGGTACCAATGCTCCAACTTCGTTATCATATTGGGACAAGAAAACGACTGGACAAGTTGCTAGTGGTGGAAGTATTTCTTCATTTGGTAAGCTGACTAGTGAGATGAAGCAGAAAGATACTTTTGTAGATTGGGATTTTACTTCCACATGGGCAATTGATGAAGCGGAAGGCTATCCCTATTTGATTTGGCCATCGAGTCCAGATACGACTGTTCCAACATTAACTGCAGGGGTAGTAAAGCGCACATCAGATGCAGCCGCTACGGTGAAGTTTACATCGAATGTGGCAGGGCAATACTATTATGCATTTGTAGCCAATGGAAATCCAGCTCCTACGATAAATACGGAGGGAGACGGAACTTCTTTGACAACAGTCGAAACAACCATTAGCCTATCTGATTTGGAATCTGGTGTAAAAGATATCTATATTAAGGTTAAAGATATGTCAGGAAATGTAAGCGAATTTTTGAAAATTGAAATTCCGTCTTATATTAATCTTCAACCAGTTATCACAAGCCAACCAAGCAACGCATCGGTAAATGCTGGAGGTAGTACATCTTTTACGGTTATAGCTTCTAACGCTACTACGTATAAATGGCGAGTGATGGGTATTGATGGATGGGAAGATATTCAAAATGATTCGTTGTATTCAGGTGCTAAGACTGCTGCTTTAACGATCACAGGTGCTTTAATTAGTATGAATGGCTATGATTATGAGGTTATTATTGGAAATGGGGTTTCCTCAATAGATTCAGCTAGCGCTAGATTGACGGTAAATTCAGCACCGAATAGCTACACCGTCTCATTTGATTCTCAAGGTGGAAGTGCAGTAGCTAGTAAAATAGCGAACTATCATACGAAAATCACAGCGCCACCATCGCCAACGAAGTCTGGTTATTTATTCGGCGGGTGGTATACAGAAAGCGAACTAATGAATGTATGGGACATGGCAACAAATATGGTAACCCAAAATACAACTTTATACGCAAAATGGAATGTTTACAATCAACCAACAACGGAACCAAAACCAAATCGAACACCATCAACAACAACTCAACCAAAAGTAGAAGAAATCAATGTCGATGTAGAAAGTGGGACATCTATCACCAAAACGCCAATTAAGCGTATTACAGAACCAGATGGAACTGTAAAAGATTTAGTAACTTTTGCACTTGATAAAGTAAAAGAAACAATAGAAAAGTTAAAAGAACAAAAACAAGATACCGCAAGAATCGTCATTCCAGATAAGGAAGACAACGTAAGTGAAGTCAGCGTAACTGTTCCAAAAGAATCAATAAGCACATTAGCAAATGGCAAAGCCAATCTAGAAATCTATACAGCAAATGCACATATTTATATTCCGCAAGCTTCCATTCGAGGCTTCGGGGAAGATCTTTATTTCCGTGTTGTTCCGATAAAAGGAGAAACCCAGAAAAATGAAGTAGAAGAGCGGGCGAAAAAAGAAACATTCGTTCAACTAGTAGTTGGGAATAAAAAAGTAAACGTATTAGGCCGCCCGAT
Source organism: Psychrobacillus sp. L3 (assembly GCF_042945595.1). Classification (GTDB taxonomy): domain Bacteria; phylum Bacillota; class Bacilli; order Bacillales_A; family Planococcaceae; genus Psychrobacillus. Next base: position 817,134 of record NZ_CP168493.1, read on the forward strand.
GGAAATCGAAACAAATATGCAAAATCGTTCGGTCGACTTAACATTACCACTTCCTACAAATGCAACAAAAGAACAAATGGATAACCTAGCTATTTTCATCGAACATAGCGATGGAACAAAAGAAGTTATACAAGGGAAATTAGTAGAGTTTGACAAAGGTACACAAGGTTTAAAATTTACAGTTAACAAGTTTTCTACATTTACTATTATGTATATGGAAGGAGCTGCAAAGTATTTTGCGCAAACTTCATGTGGTGCTAACACCGATTGTCTTCAAGTGAACAAGACAACACCTGTATATGTATTAGAAAAAAATCGTTTTAAAAAAGTAAGTGAACTGGTAAAAGGACAAACCGTGCCTGTTAAGCAAGTTATTTCTCCAATGCTTGGACTAGGCGGAGACATTTGGTTAGAAAGAACAGCAGCCATTTCTTACGAAACACCATCGAAAGAAATGCTTGCTAAAAACCAATTACCAGCGAACAAACTTCCAAAACAAATTTGGAAAGGCCAAGAGTTAACTCCAGGTCAAATTGGGAAAGTGACCATTCTTCAAGATACTGTCATTTGGAAATCCATTGACAAAAAAACGAAGCTCCTAAGAATCTTGAAAAAAGGCGAACAATATAGAGTATATCGCTATGTTCCGGGCATGTATCAAATTAGTGATCAACAATATATCGTACAGCCATAGCAATATTAATACAGGTGCCAGGCATCTGCACAACTTAGACACTATTCAGACAATATTTTAATCGTGTAATAAAAAATCTCCTTCAGTGTTTTTAGACTGAAGGAGATTTTCTTTTGAAAAGAGTATTTTGTAGAAAAAAGTACCACTTAGAAAAATAATTGATTAGTCAAAAAGTATGCACCTGCTATTACAATAAGCGCAGAAATGAATTGAATCATCTTCAACGAGTTTTTCTGCTTATGCAAATAAAAAAGTATAGGCAAGCAAATCATGACAATTGCAAGTTGAATGACTTCAATGCCAACATTGAAACTAACTAATGCAATAGCAAGGTGGCTTTTTGGTAACGCCATTTCTTTCAGTAAATCTGCGAATCCTAATCCGTGAATTAATCCAAATGCAAAGGTAATCCCCCAACGATGTTGAATTTTCTTGCGGAAAATATTTTCTAACGCTACATACACAATACTTAAAGCAATTACCGATTCTACAAATAAAGATGGGAGATTGACGATATCTAAAACCGACAAACTTAATGTAATACTATGAGCAATCGTAAATGCTGTGACGATTCCAATATATTGCTTTAATGTTTGTTTTCTTAACAGTAATGCGATTAAAAATAAAAGATGATCGTAGCCTGTTAAAATGTGAAACATTCCTAATTTTAAAAAGGAAAACCAAGGAGAACTAGGTTTATGAACTGGTGCAGGAGTACTTACATCTCCTTCACCTTGAGGGATTTGTTCCTCAGCAAAAAGCATTGTCCAACTTCGTTCATTTCCTTGCAAAACTGTTTCCGTAGTTTGGTCGCCATAAGCAGCTGTTACAAGATTAATATAGTTTGTATTTTCATCACTCACATAAAAACCATCCGTTAACACAATCGTATCCCCTGGTAGGAAGCCTTCAAATGTAAACGTGAATTTAAGGAACTGCTTGTTGTCTTTGTCTATGAGCTCCATCTTTTCAAGCGTTGGAGTCAGTTCAAAAGCACCTTTATCGAGTGCAAGCGATTCGTCCACAAGTTCGTCTAAATGGTGTCCGTTTTCATCCAACTCACTTGTTTCGAGCTTGCCGTCTTTATTTGAATCGACACCGTCAATCATTTCAATAATGGATTGTGTATCGATAATAAAAGTCATTTCCGTTTTTTCTTCTGTTATTTTCAAATCTGTATAACTAGCACTATACGGATGTGCGGAAGTAGAAAGTGGTGCTACAGTCATGAATAATATAAGGGTGATGAGAGAAAAAAATGAAAGTGTTTTTCGACTGCTTGTACCAACTTTTATATTCAAAATAATTCCTCCTTATACTTTTGAACAATTGAGTAGACTTTTTCATCCTAACAGTTTTTTACGCATTTGAAAATCCATAAAATATTAACTTTTTGTAAAAAATATTAAAGTCTGAATTTTGACTAATTAATGCTTTTCAACAGCCAAAAACACATGTAAAATAAAATTACCTTTAAAAGGTACAAGCATTATAAATCCAACAAAAATAGAAAAGAGGAGATTTATGCACACGAGAACGAAGGGGAAAAAACGCACTACAAGTATTTTATTAATCATCGTACTCCTTTTAAGTACGATTTTACCAAATAGTATGATTCAAAAGGCAGAAGCACAAATTTCCGAACATGTTGTAATTAGTCAAGTGTTTGGTGGGGGAGGAAATGCAAATGCTTTATTTACGCATGACTTTATTGAGTTGTACAATCCGACAAATCAAGATGTAAGTCTAGATGGATGGTCTGTTCAGTATACAGATTCAAAAGGGACTAAACCTTGGGAAGTAACACCGCTTGTAGGAACGATTGAAGCGCATGGATATTTTTTAATAGCTGAAGATTCTGCCGGTAATGTTGGAGCTGCAATTCCGACAGCTGATGTTACAGATATTATAAAGATGACTATTGCAACTGGGAAAGTAGCATTAGTAAAGGAATCCATTGCGCAAATCACTAACAAACAATCGGCGGGAGTGGTAGATTTTGTTGGATATGGGGCAGGAACTACCGAGTTTGAAGGTACTGGTCCTACTACAGGCACGGCGCTTACTTCGAAATTGAGTGCACATCGAATTTCATATGCTAGCATGGGAGTTCAACCAGGCCAAGGGAACGGTTGGGATACAGATGATAATAGCAAGGACTTTGTAACTAAAGCTCCGAATCCACGTAACACGAAAAGTCCAAAAGAAGAACTTACGTTAGCGATCAGCATACCGCCGACTGTAAGTCAGGTTTTCTTTCAACAATCAGGAACAGCAGTTACAGTTGCTGCTACTGCAGCGACAGTTCCAAACAATGCAGTTGTCAAATTCTATGGAACGTCAACAGTCGGCTCTGGAGAATTGGCGACAACAACCGCAGCAGCAGATGGCTCGTTTATGGCGACATTTGATGCTGGGAAAACACTTCCTATTTTATATATAACTACAACAGAAGCTGGTAGGCCGGAAAGTGCTTCAGTGGCAGTTGATGTGGCAAGAGCTACTGATCCTCCTTTACAAGATAAATTAGGATACAATGTGGACAAAAAAATTGGAACAGTATATGGAACAGCAGCGGCATTTCCAAATGCAAGAATTTCCGTTTATGCGGATAGCAATAAAACAAATCGTTTGAATGCACAGCCAGTTATTGCAGACGCAAAAGGAAACTTTACAGTGGCAATCAATAATGCTCCAGACACTGTTTATGTAGCGCAACAAAACTATACTGCTAAAGGAATTATGCTAGAAGGTGCGACTTCCTCGGTTACAAAGCCATCAAATGAAGTAATTACCGATATTAGCACAGTTCGTCTATCCGATTCAAATGGTCACCCTGTCAATCTGAACCAATTTTTTACGATTGAAGGCGTTGTGACAATTGAAAATGGAATTTTAGGAACACAAAAAAACAACTACAATATTCAAGACGCAACAGCAGGGATTAATATCCTCGGAAGTTTTGACCATAAATTAACGATTAAGCGTGGGGACAAACTTCGAATATCAGGAAGAGTAATTGAATATAACGGCTTAACCGAGTTTGAACCGACAAATGTTGAAAGAATAGCGGAAGATCAAATACTTCCAACATCGAAAGATATTAAAGTTGTAGATATGACTGTTTTCGCTACAATCGAACCTTTGGAAGGCAGCTTAGTTACATTCAGTGGAAAAGTGACAAGCTCCGTTTTATCTGGAGCTGGATACAATGTCACAGTTTTAGATGAAAACTCAAAATCAACATTATTACGTGTTATGACTGCAACGAAAATTGATATGGAAAAAGACATTGTCTTGAATAAAAGCTATACATTCACAGGAATAGTCGGTCAATATTCGACAGCTGCAAGTCCAAAAAGTGGCTATCAGTTACTCCTACGTGATAAAAACGATATTGCACCCGTCCTTGGAATAACACACACGCCAATAACACAGGCGTATGAAGATACTATAGTATCGTTTGAAGCGTTTGCAGACGGAGCGGAATCCGTTACTCTTTATTACCGAAAAGCAGGAGATGAAACGTATACAGCGTTGCCAATGCTTGGCGACGGTCAAGGAAGATATACAACATCCATCCAGTCAAGTACATTAAACAATACAAATTTCGAGTATTATATGGAAGCAAAAGCAGGGGAAAGCATTAAATCAGTAGGTTCAAGCGCTACGCCGTATCCTGTTTCTTTTGAAAAAGATAAACAAGGTCCTACATTTTTAGCAGAAATACCAGGGAATACAGCTAGAGTGGAAAGTCCACGCCCAGAAATTTCCATTGTAATGGAAGATCCAAGTGGTGTGGATAAAGATTCTATTGAAATACTAGTAGATGGCATAGATGTTAAAGCAAATGCCATTTTATCATTCACACAAGTGAAATATACACCTACAGTTGACTTAGCTATTGGTAATCACGAGGTAAAAGTAACAGTAGCCGACACAAAAGGGAACGTAAGCACGAAAACATGGACGTTTGAAGTCGTACCTCGTTTCGCAGGTGGTCATCACTATCGTGGTACAACGCATAACCACACAGTCATTTCACATGATGCTAAAGGTAGTCCAGAAGCTGCATTACTAGCTGGAAAGAACTACGGCTATGATTACTTTGCTTTTTCCGATCACTCGCATGACATTGACCCTGCATTATTAGGCAATGATACGGTCGACCGTAAAGGACAACCAGAGCGCACAGGCGCTGGAGGTACAGATTGGAAGTTAACGAAAGATTTAGCAAAACAATATACAAAAGACGGTAAATATGTTGTATTTCCAGCGTTTGAAATGACTTCTACTACATGGGGTCACTCGAATGTATTTGGAACAGACAATTTCATCGACCGTAATATTAATGGAAAGCAATACCAAGATTTAAGCAAGTATTACGCATGGGTATTAACATACGATAATGTCGTTGCACAGTTTAACCACCCAGATATGTCAGCTAACGCATTCAATAACTTTAAGCCATACGATAAAAACGTCGATAAGTTATTTACGATGCTTGAAGTAGGAAACGGTTCAGGTAGTTACGGTTATGCAAATGCAGAAGGGAAATTATTCTCTGCGCTTGATCTGGGCTGGCATGTAGCTCCAACATACGGAGAAGATAATCATGATGGTACATGGGGTAAAACGAATGCACGAACAGTCATCGTTGCAGACGATTTAACACAAGAGTCGTTATTGCATTCTATGTCGAACATGCGTGTATACATGTCAGAAGACCCGAACTTCCAATTAGACGTATTGGCAAACGGCTTCTACATGGGTTCAACTGTAGATAGTAAAACATTGAACTTCACAATAAATGGTCAAGATCCAATAGCAGAATCTAAAGCAAATGGATACGATTATTTATCTAGCACATATAAATCGGATGATCGTGTAAAGAAAGTGGAGCTTATTTCAAATGGTGGAAAAGTAGTAGATTCGTATTCTCCAAATACGGTAGATTTTACGTGGAAACCATCTTATACAGTTGCAAGCGGTCAACAATGGTTTGTAGTTCGTGTTACACAAATGGATGGCGAACGCATTTATTCTGCACCAATTTGGTCTAAAGAAGAATCAGTCGATGTAAAAGTAAACAGTATTGATATTGTTGGCGATGTTGTAATCGATGGTAACCCAGCTACTGCAAAAGTAACAGTTGGAAACTTCGGTACATCTACAGTGAACAATTTAAATGTAGACTTATACGTAGATGTACAAGACCCAGCACATAAACTAGGCTCTAAAGTGATCAATTCTATCCTTGCAAAAGGAACAGGAGTAGCATCTATCACTTGGGACAACCCAGTTGCAGGTGACCACAACCTAATTGCAGTTGTTACTTCAAATGATGGAGCAAATTTAGGCGATATATCATTTGTATTGCCGTTACACGTAAAGCAACCTCTAGGCTTAAAAGTGTTGATTGATGCACAGCATGGCAATGAAAACTCAACCGGCGATTCATCAGCTAACAAAGATAATTTAAAAGCGTTCACACTTCTTTTACAAAAAGAAGGATATAAAGTAGAAGAAAACAAAGCTGTCATTACATCTGCGGTATTACAAGATGTGACAGTGTTAGTAATCACACAATCATACACAGCATTTACAACGGCTGAAGAAAAAGCAGTCGGCGATTTTGTGAAAGCAGGCGGATCTGTTTTATTTGCTGGAAAAAGTAATAATGGTACGACAGATTCTACTCGTCATAACGGAACTTTGGCAGCAATTGGTACACAAATTCGAATGAGCCATGACGGTGTGTTCGATGACAGTAAAACAGGTAACTTTTGGAGTGATCCTTTAGTAAGTAAGTATGCAGTTCGCGCCCATCCAGGCCTTGTTGATAACTACGTAACGGATCGCGTTCCGTTTATCGACTATTACAGTGGATCTAGTTTGCAAGCGGTTGGAAATACTGCACTCAATGAAAGTGGGAAAGTGAAGTTCCTTGTACGAGGAAATGAAACAACATATCAAGGAAATGTGAAAAATAGTAGCTTTGTTTACGACGATGTGTCCGACGATCATGGCGGCTCGGCTATTCCATTAATCGTTTCCGATGAAATCGGTGCTAAAGGACGTATTATTGTGTCCGGTATGAATATGTTCAATGATAAGCAAATGGATGAATCATTTGAGCCAAAAGGTAATTCGAAGTTTATCTTTAATGCAGTAAACTGGTTAGCTCATCGTGAGACGAAAATAACAAATATTGAAGATGCACGTAAGCTAGCAGATGAAACACCTGTCGTTATTCAAGGTACTGTAACTACTGCAGCGGGAGTATTCTTCGATGCGTTCTACGTACAAGATGCAACTGGTGGTATTATGGCCTTCAATGAGGTACCAGCGGGCTCATTGAAATTAGGCGATACCGTTCGTATTTACGGTCATATAAAAACATTTGAAAATAACAAAGAAATTGAGTTTACTAAATTTGATATTGATGTGATTAAGACAGGAAAAGGTGCTACAGTTGCTCCAAAAGAGGTAACAACTGGAACAGCGACGTCCACAGTGAATCAAGGTTTGCTTGTAAAAGTAAAAGGAAAAGTGACTTCGAAATATGATGACACTTCTTATGTTATCAATGATGGATCTGGAAATTTATTAGTCTTCACAGATGGATACATTGAAAATCAAGGAATTCCTGTTCCACAATTGAAAGTTGGCGACACTTTAGAGGCTGTAGGTTTATCTGGCGAGTTCTCAGGTGGCTCACGTATTCGTGTACGTGATACGAAAGAATTGGAAGTGACTCCTGGAATGAACGATGGTGATCCAGTTGTTGTACTAGAAGTTGATAAAAAATCACTTGAAATGACAAAAGGGTACACAGTTCAACTACAGGTTAAACAAACTACAACTCCAGAAAATGGGGAAGTAACAGTAAAAGACGTAACAAATGAAGCAACATACGAAGTAGTGGACGAAAGTATTGCGTCAGTAACAGGAGGAGTAGTTACTGCAAATGCATCGGGAACGACTTCAATCACTATTAAATATGAAGACAAAACGATAACGGTTCAAGTTAAGGTGTATGAGGAAGAAGTAGGAGATGTAATTAAATTAGAAGTAGATAAAGCAGTGCTTGCTTTAAAAATTGGAGAATCTGTTCCACTTACAGTTAAAGAAGTAACGACCCTCCAAAATGGAGAGTCGACAGTAGAAGACGTAACAAACCAAGCAAAGTATGAAGTAACTGAACAAAGTATTGCAACAGTAACAGAAGGAATAGTTACTGCAAATGCATTAGGAATGACTATAATCACAATTGAATACAAAGGTAATACGGCAATAGTTCAAGTAGTGGTGTCAGAGGAAGGAGTAGGAGATGTAGACACGTTAATCGTAGATAAAGCAGCACTTGCGTTATCAATTGGAGATACTGTTCAACTTACAGTAAAAGAAGTAACCACTTTAGGAAGTGGAGAATCAGCAGAAGAAGACGTAACAAACCAAGCAACGTATGAAGTAGGGGATAATAACATTGCTACAGTAACGGCAGGTTTAGTTACTGCGATAGCAAATGGCTCTACTACGATTACAATTAAACATGGTAAAAATGAAGTTGTAGTGAATATAACGGTGAAAGATAATCCAGATGATGATTCATCTACAAAACCATCTATCACTAGTCAGCCAAGAAATGCAATAGTCAATGCTGGAGGAAGTACAACCTTTGCGGTGGCAGCATCTAATGCAAATAAGTATCAATGGCAAGTGGATATGGGGAATGGGTTTACGAATCTTCAAAGCAGTCCTTTGTATAGAGGGGTTGATACTTCAACTTTAATCATTAACGGTGCTTTAATTAGCATGAATGGCTACATGTACCGAGTTGTTATTACTAATAATAACGGTTCTATTAACTCAAATAGCTCTGTATTAAAGGTGAATTCAGTATCAATACCAAAACCAGATCCAACACCGGATAAGACACCATCAAATCCAGCTCAACCAAAAGTAGAGGAAATCAATATCGATGTAGTTAATGGAGCATCCAACATTCAAACTTTAGTTAAGCGTATTACTGAATTAAATGGAATTGTAAAAGACATAGTGACCTTTACAACTGAGAAAGTAAAAGAAACAATAGAAAAGTTAAAACAACAAAATCAAGATACTGCAAAAATTGTGATTCCTGACAAGGAAGACAAAGTAAATGAAGTAAGTGTAACCGTTCCAAAAGAATCCTTGGGTGCACTTGCTAATGGAAAAGCAAACCTAGAAATTTTTACTGCAAATGCCCATATTTATATTCCGAAAGCTTCCGTGCAAAGTTTCGGAGAAGACCTATTTATCCGTGTAGTTCCACTAAAAGAGCAAGCACAGAAAAATGAGGTAGAAGAACGAGCTAAAAAAGAAAAGTTAGTTCAATTAGTAGTAGGGAATAAAAAAGTAAACGTGTTAGGACGCCCGATGGAAATTGAAACAAATATGCAAAATCGTTCAGTCGTCTTAACATTACCAATTCCTACAAATGCAACAAAAGAGCAAATGGACAATTTAGCTATTTTCATCGAACATAGCGATGGAACAAAAGAAGTTATCCAAGGGAAATTAGTAGAGTTTGAAAAAGGTATACAAGGTATGCAATTTACTGTTAACAAGTTTTCTACATTTACCATCATGTATATGGAAGGAGCTGCAAAGTATTTTGCAAAAACTTCATGTGCAGTTAACACGGATTGTCTCCAAGTGAACAAGACAACGCCTGTATATGTATTAGAAAATAATCGTTTGAAAAAAGTAGGAGAAGTAGTAAAAGGACAAAGCTTGCCTGTAAAACAGGCCATTTCTCCAATGCTTGGACTAGGTGGAAACATCTGGCTGGAACGAACAGCAGCAATTTCTTATGAAACACCATCCAAAGAAATGATAGCTAAAAACCAATTACCAGCGAACAAACGTCCAAAACAAATTTGGAAAGGCCTAGAGCTAACTCCAGGTCAAATTGGGAAAGTGACCATTCTTCAAGACACTGTCATTTGGGAATCTATTGACAAAAAAACGAAGCTCCCAAGAATCTTTAAAAAAGGCGAACAATATCGAGTATATCGCTATGTTCCAGGAATGTACCAAATTAGTGACCAACAATATATCATCCAAGATTCAAATGTCGTTCTTATTAAAAAATAGAAATAGTTTTCTAGTAAAAAACAGCTCCTCACCATGTTACAGGTACCAGGCACTCACACAACTTAGAAAATATTTAGATAATAATTTGATAGTGTGAAAAAATCTCCTTCAGTGTTTTTAGACTGAAGGAGATTTTCTATAAAAAAAATACTACTTAGAAAAATAATTGTGTAGATAGGAAGTATGTACCTGCTACTACAATAAGAGCAGAAGCCAATTGAATAATTTTTAACGATTTTTTTTGCTTATGCAAATAAAATAATACAGGCGAGCAAATCAATACAAACGCGAGTTGAATAACTTCTATGCTAATATTAAAGCTAACTAATTCAACTAAAATGTACCCTATAGAATAGACACTTAAAAAAGTCTATTCTATAGGGTAATTTTGTTTATAATGAAAAAAACATTGTAGGACGGATAATCATGACAAGAAGATTATTAACTAAGAAGAACAAAAATAATTAACCTGTAATTCATATGTATCGCCGGTTGGTGATAATGCTAGTACTTATTCAGAGGAGTTAAAGCTTCTCTTTATTTCGGAAAATGAAAAAGGAAAAGCGCCGCATGAAATTTTGATGAAATCGGTCTAGATGTTGACCTAATTGGTTTAAAGCAGATTGCTTCTGCTGGCAAACGGTGGCGCGTAGCTTATCGTGAAAAGGGTATATTGGGATTTGAAGATACGCGTAAAATCAATTCCGTCAGTCCACTCGAACGTGAACTGACTTTAGAGGAAAAGTATGCTCGATTAGAGGCGCAAAATCGTTTATTACAAGCTAAAAATGAATTACTAATAAAGCTCGATCTACTCGAAAGGCAGCTAATGAAGAAGAAATCAAACTCGTAGCGTAACAGAAATTTCAATTGATCCATGACACGATTAAAAAATATAAATTGAGGCGAAGTGGTTCATTTTCTGCGTGAATTAACTGGCGTATCTCGCTTAGGCTACTATAATTATTTCACAGAAAAGGCGATACAAAATCGTGTAGAACGCGAATGGGCAGATGAAGAAGTAAAAGAAATGTTCTAAAAGCGTATCAATTACGTCGTCGAAAGAAAGGTTCTTGGCAAATTAATATGACGTTAGAAAATCAATATTAAATTACCTATAACTTAAAACGAATTCGTCGCATTATGAAGGAGTTTCAAATCGTTTGTCCAATTCGAAAAGCCAAACCATATTGAAGAATGGCAAAATCGATAAAGGAACATCGGACATTACCGAACCTTTTAAACCGCCAATTTAAACAAGGAATCACTGGAAAAATGTTATTTACAGACATTACATATTTGGTTTACGGAAAAGGAACACGTGCCTATTTATCTATGATAAAAGATGCGAAAACCAATGAAATTTTAGCACATGACGTATCTGACAACATAACGCTAGATATCGCCCTAAATACATTATAGAAATTAAAGAAGAATGGAATAAAACTAGTTGAAGGTGCAAACAACCACTCAGGTAAAAGCTTTCACTATACAAATCCTCAATTCCAAAAGCGTATAAAGAAAATAGGAATAGGTCAGTCAATGTCACGTACGGGAAACTGTAGGGATAACGCCCCGCAAGAATCGTTCTTTTGGCACTTTAAAGATGAAACGAATATAAAATCATGCGAAACAATAGAAAATCTAGTACGAGAAATAAAGAGTAATATGACCTATTATAATCATTATCGTGGTCAATGGAATTTAAAAAAGATGAAGCCTGCACAATACACATATCATCTTGTTCAAGTTGCCGAGAGCTTTTTTAAAATGTCCTTTACAAACGATACTTTTTAGTATGTATGTTAGCTTTTTACGACTGCTAATACAGGCTTTTATTATTAAAATAATTCCTCCTTGTGCTATTCAAAAATTAAGTAAGTTTTTTCATCCTAACAGGTCTTTTATCATGTGAAAATCCATTGAAATATTAACTTTATGTAAAGATTATTAAAAATCAGACTTCCGACAATAGTCACTTCTCAAAGTGCAAAAAGGATAGTAATATTGCAAATGCTTGAAGAATTACAAGCAAATAATTCAATCGAAAAGAGGAGATTTATGTTCACCAGGATGAAGGGGAAAAAACGTTCTACAAGCATAATATTAATAATCGTACTACTTTTAAGTACGATTTTACCTTCTAGTTTGATACAAAAGGCAGAAGCACAAATTGCTGGACATGTTGTAATTAGTCAAGTGTATGGTGCTGGAGGAAATAGTGGAGCAATATTCAATAACGATTTTATTGAATTATACAACCCGACAGATGTGGATGTCTCTTTAGATAACTGGTCTGTTCAGTATGCGAGTTCAACAGGATCTTTCGGCACGTTTATTACAGAATTATCTGGAACGATTAAGGCACATGGTTATTATTTAATTCATGAAGCAGGTGGAGCAAATGGCAAGGCTATACCAGATGGTGACGCCATTGGTGGTATAGCTATGGCTGCAGCAGCCGGAAAAGTAGCATTAGTAAACACAACTAGTGCAATTAGTGGAAGCAAACCGACAAACGTTGTAGATTTTGTTGGATATGGAAAGGCAGCTAATGCATTCGAAGGAACAGGTTCAACAGGCGCTGATCTTAGTACAATACTAAGTGCGCAACGTCGTCCATATGCAGGTATGGTACCTACACCTGGAAAAGGAAATGGTTGGGATTCTGATGATAATAGTAAGGATTTTGTAAATGCAGCTCCAAATCCACGCAACTCAGCAAGTCCTACTGAAAAGTTCGAGATGGTTGAAAGTGTACAACCGATTGTAGATCGAGTTTTCTATCAGCAGACAGGAACCAGCGTTACAGTGACGGCTACTGAAGGAACAGTTCCGAACAATGCAGTTGTCACATTTTATGGAACGTCAACAACAGGAGTAGCTGCATTAAGTACAGTTGCAGCAAATGCTGATGGCTCGTTTGTAGCTACATTTGATGCAGGAGCATCATTTGCTACTTTATATATAAGAGCAACAGAAGCTGGTAAGCCAGAAAGTGCGGCATCAGCAGTTGATGTAGCAAAAGCAACTGCAGAGCCTACACAAGCTAGCTTAAGCTACAATATTGACGGCAAGGGTGTTGGGACGTTAATTGGAACGAAAGCCGCGCTTGCAAAAGCACGTATTTTCGCCTATTCAAGTAACGATGCAAGTTTAGGAAACCGTTTAACACCAAGTGATGGACAGCCGGTATTTGCGGATGCAAATGGGAGCTTTACGGTTACTTTCAAAAATGCTCCGGACACAGTTTACGTAACGCAACAAAATTATACGGCAAAAGGAATTATGCTAGAGAGCATGGCGGTTTCGGTTACGAAACCTTCAACAGATATAATCACAGATATAAGCACGGTTCGTCAATCCGATTCAAATGGTCATCCTGTCAATCTGAACAAATATTTTACGATAGATGGTATTGTGACGATTGAAAATGGAATTCTTGGAACGCAAAAGAATAACTATAATATTCAAGATGCAACAGCAGGAATTAATATTTTTGGGAATTTTGACCACAAATTAAACATTAAACGTGGAGATAAGTTACGCGTTTCTGGAAGAGTCCTTGAGTACAATGGCTTAACGGAGTTTGAACCGACTAATGTTGAAAAACTATCAGAAGGCGAAACACTTCCTACACCGAAAAATATTACGGTTGCAGAGATGAATGATTTCGCAACAATCGAGCCTTTGGAAGGTAGCTTAGTTACTGTAAGTGGGAAAGTGACGAGCTCATCTTTATCTGCAGCTGGCTACAATGTCACGGTTGCCGATGAAAATGCAAAAACAACATTATTACGTGTTATGACCACGACGAAGATTGACATGGAAAAAGACATTGTCGTGAATAAAAGCTATGCTTTCGCGGGCATTGTTGGTCAATATTCAACAAATGTCAATCCAAAAAATGGCTATCAAATAAACATTCGTGATGTAAAGGATATTGCGTCAATTCTTGGAATAACACACACTCCAATGAAAGAAGCATATAAAGGAACGTTGATTTCGTTTGAAGCAATAGCAGACGGAGCTGAGTCTGTTACGCTTTATTATCGAAATGTAGGAGACGCAACGTATACTGAATTGTTAATGACTGGTGACGGTCAAGGAAGATATACAGCAGCAATCGATGCTAATATTTTCACTACGACGGATTTCGAATATTACATCGAAGCAAAAGCAGGGGAAAACAAGATGTATGCAGGTTCAAGTACAGCACCATACGTTGTTTCGCTTGTAGACGATAAAGAAGGACCTACATTCGCTGCAGAAATACCTGCAGATACAGCAAAAGTAGAAAGTCCACGTCCTGAAATTTCTGTTGTGATGGAAGACCCAAGTGGTGTAGATGCTAAAACTGTTACAATTTCAGTAGATGGCATTAATGTTACGAAAAATGCCAATATTTCTAGTACACAAGTGAAATACGTGCCATCTGCCGACTTGGGCTTAGGTGAGCATACAGTGATTGTGTATGCTGAGGATACGAAAGGCAACGGTAATTCAACACAGTGGACTTTTGAAGTCGTACCTCGTTTCACAGGTGGTCATCACTACCGTGGTACAACGCATAACCACACTGTCATTTCACATGATGCTAAAGGTAATCCAGAAGATGCATTAAAAGCTGGTAAGAAATACGGCTATGATTACTTCGCATTCTCTGATCACTCTCATGACATTGACCCTGCATTATTAGGTCAAGATACGGTTGATCATAAAGGACAACCAGAGCGCACAGGTGGGGACGATTGGAAGTTAACGAAGGATTTAGCGAAACAATATACAAAAGACGGTGAATATGTTGTATTCCCAGCGTTTGAAATGACATCTACTACATGGGGTCACTCAAATGTATTTGGAACAGATAATTTCATCGATCGTAATATTAACGGTAAGCAATACCAAGATTTAAGCAAGTATTACGCATGGGTATTGACATATGACGATATCGTGGCGCAGTTTAACCATCCGGATATGTCAAAAGATGCATTCAATAACTTTAAGCCATACGATAAAACCATCGATAAGTTATTTACAATGCTTGAAGTAGGAAATGGATCTGGTAGTTACGGCTATGCAAATGCAGAAGGAAAATTATTCTCTGCACTTGATTTAGGTTGGCATGTATCTCCAACATACGGAGAAGATAATCATGATGGTACATGGGGTAAAACGAATGCACGTACAGTCATTGTTGCGGATGATTTAACGCAAGAGTCGTTATTACATTCTATGGCGAATATGCGTGTGTACATGTCAGAAGATCCGAACTTCCAATTAGATGTATTAGCAAATGGCTTCTACATGGGTTCTACTGTGGATAGTAAAACATTGAACTTCAACATAAAAGGTTCTGACGATGTAGCAGAATCTAAAACAAATGGTTATGATTATTTATCCAACACTTACAAATCGGATGATCGTGTAACAAAAGTGGAGCTCATTTCAAATGGCGGAAAAGTGGTAGATTCGTATGCACCAAATACGAAAGACTTTACTTGGACTCCGTCTTACACAGTTGCAAGCGGTCAGCAATGGTTTGTTGTACGTGTTACACAAGCTGATGGCGAACGCATTTATTCCGCACCAATTTGGTCTAAAGAAGAATCAGTCGATGTAAAAGTGAATAGCATTGATATTGTTGGCGATGTTGTGATCGATGGTAACCCAGCAACTGCAAAAGTTACAGTTGGAAACTTCGGTACACAAACGGTGAACAATTTGAATGTCGACCTTTATGTTGATGTACAAGATGATGCACATAAACTAGGTTCCACGGTTATCAATTCGATTCTCGCTAAAGGAACGGGTGTAGCCACAGTGAACTGGGCAACGCCGACAACAGGGGATCATCAATTAATTGCTGTCGTTACATCCAAAGATGGAGCAAATCTAGGAAATGTATCCTTTGTATTGCCATTAAAAGTAAAACAACCACTGGGCTTAAAAGTGTTGATTGATGCAAAGCATGGCAATGAAAACTCAACTGGCGATACCTCCTCATACGGAGATAATTTAAAAGCATTTACACTATTACTTCAAAAAGAAGGATATAAAGTCGAGCAAAACAAAGCGGTCATTACAACTGATGTATTGTCAGACGTAACAATCCTTGTCATCACTCAACCAAAAACGACTTTAACAGCTGATGAGCAAAAAGTAGTTGGCGATTTTGTGAAAGCTGGTGGATCTGTCTTATTTGCTGGAAAAAGTAACAACGGATCAACAGACTCAACGCTCCATAATGGAACACTTTCGGAAATTGGTACACAAGTTCGAATGAGTCATGACGGCGTGTTCGACTTAAGTAAAAAAGGGAACTTTTGGAGTGACCCTACTGTAAGTCCTTATGCAGTTCGTGCTTACCCAGGACTTGTCGATAACTACGTGACGGATCGCGTTCCGTTTATTGACTATTACAGTGGATCTAGTTTGCAAGGTGTAGGAAATAGTGCACTGACTGAAAATGGAAAAGTGAAGTTCCTTGTACGAGGAAATGAAACAACATATCAAGGGAATCTGAAAAATAGTAGTTATGTTTATGACGATGTGTCTGACAATCATGGCGGTTCAGCTATTCCATTAATCGTTTCCGATGAAATTGGTGCTAAAGGACGTATTATTGTTTCCGGTATGAATATGTTCAATGACAAGCAAATGGATGAATCGTTTGAACCAAAAGGAAATTCGCAGTTTATCTTGAATTCAGTGAACTGGTTAGCTCATCGTGATACGAAAACTACGAAAATTGAAGATGCTCGAAAACTTGCAGACGAGACGCCAGTTGTTATTGAAGGAACAGTGACAACCGCAGCAGGTGTATTCTTCGATGCGTTCTATGTACAAGATGCAACTGGTGGTATCATGGCCTTCAATGAAGTTCCAGCTGACTCATTGAAATTAGGCGATACAGTTCGTATTTACGGACATATTAAAACATTTGAAAATAACAAAGAAATTGAGTTTAGTAAATTTGATATTGATGTTATTAAGACGGGTACTGGTCCTAAAGTTGAACCGAAAGTTGTAACAACAGGAACAGCAACTTCTACAGTGAATCAAGGTTCGCTTGTAAAAGTTACAGGAAAAGTGACTTCGAAATATGATGACACTTCTTATTTCATCAACGATGGCTCAGGCAATCTACTAGTCTTTACAGATGGATATATTGAGAATCAAGGAATTCCAGTGCCACAATTGAAAGTTGGCGACACGTTAGAAGCTGTAGGCTTATCTGGTGAATTTTCAGGCGGTTCACGTATTCGTGTACGTGATACGAATGAATTGAAAGTAACACCAGGAATGGACAATGGAGAACCAGTTATTAATTTAGAAGTTAATTATAAGTCACTTAATATGACAAAGACTGATAAAGTGCAACTTCTAGTTAAACAAATAACTGCTCTAAATAGTGGGAAACCAACAGAATTAGACGTAACAAAAAAAGCGGTATATGTATCAGAAAATGAAAAAATCGCCACAGTTAAAGATGGAGAAGTTAAAGCAAAAGCAGAGGGAACAACTAAAATTACGATTACTTTTGCTCAAAAAGAAGTTGTTGTGAACGTTACGGTGAAAGATAAAGGTGCAGAGAAACCAGGTAATGACTCAACTAAACCAAAAGAAGAAGAAATTAATATCGATATAGAAAGTGGTAAATCTGTCACAAAAACTCCAATTAAGCGCATTACAGAACTAAATGGAATTGTAAAAGATTTAGTAATTTTTACGTCGGATAAAGTAAAAGAAGTTATAGAAAAGTTAAAAGGTCAAAAGCAAGATACTGCAAGAATAGTGATTCCTGATAAGGCAGACAAAGTAGATGAAGTAAGTGTTACTGTTCCAAAAGAATCAGTAGGATTATTAGCTAATGGAAAAATAAATCTAGAAATCTTTACGGAAAATGCGGATATTTATATTCCACAAACTTCAATACAAAATTTCGGAAATGATCTATTCTTCCACGTGGTTCCTATTAAAAAGGAAACACAGAAAAATGAGATTGTTGGACGAGCTAAAAAAGAATCGATCGTTCAAAAAATTGTTGGGAACAATAAAATAAGTGTAATAGGTCGCCCGATGGAAATCGAAACAAATATGCAAAAGAGTCCAGTGACTCTAACACTGCCTATCACAGGAAGTCAATCTCAAGAAATTCTAAATAACCTTGTTATTTTCATTGAACACAGCGATGGAACAAAAGAAGTGGTACAAGGGAAATTAGTAACGTTTGACAAAAATATAAAAGGTGTAGAATTTACGGTAAATAAGTTCTCGACCTTTACGATTCTGTACATGGAAGGTGCAGCCAAGTATTTTGCAAAAACTTCATGAGGCGCTAAAACAAATTGTCTTCAAGTGAATAAGACAACACCTGTATATGTATTAGAAAATAATCGCTTGAAAAAAGTAAGTGAAATGTTAAAAGGGCAAAGTACGCCTGTTTACCAATCAATTTCTCCGGTGCTTGGTCTTGGCGGTGACATCTGGCTGGAACAAACAAAAGCAATTTCTTACGAAACACCGTCGAAAGAAATGATTGCTAAAAACCAATTGCCTGAGAAAATCCATCCAAAACAAATTTGGAAAGGTCTTGAGTTACATCCAGGTCAAATTGGAAAAGTGACTATTCTACAAGATACGGTTATTTGAAAATCAATTGATAAAACAACGAAACTACCAAGAGTCTTGAAAAAAGGTGAACAATATAGAGTGTATCGCTATGTTCCAGGTATGTACCAAATTAGTGATCAACAATATATTGTACAAGATTCAAATGTAGTACTGATCAAAAAAAAATAAAGCTCTCAAAAAAATGCTCCTAGACATGTCAATCATGCATAGGAGCATTTTTTGTAACAAATGGAAGCGTGATGTTGATGAAGTGGATTGAATGGAAACAACATAATATGGAGTTGGGACCAATTCGATCGAACTCACAACTAATTTTTCTAAGTAGAAACTATATTCAAAATAGAGCGTTTTAGGATGAGAACATACCTTAATTGAAGTAATTTAATTTTATGGAAGATAGCACTGCTGAAACAATTAAGCCAAAACGAATACCAAATTACCTTGGCTGCTTCAACTAATAGGCAACACTGCTCATATAAATGAGTTAAATACGCATATATTGAGAATGGTGTGCTAATTAAAGAAGGGAGCGATTTTTATTAAAACTAAAATAATTAAAATAGCAGCTTCATCCATAATTGCGACATCTGCATTTGTAGCTGTTTCACCAAGTAAACAAGGTGATGCTGCTGCAAATATGGAGCAATTAATGATCGATGCTCAAAATGCAAGTAACGTATTAAAGTGGGCAATTTCTGTAGAGGGTTCAGCGGACGGGGTGACGCAGCCATGGGAGCAATTTAATGATGCAAAAATGGCAATTGCAAAAGTCGAAGCGGCATTAAGTGGAGTGAATTTCTCAGATAAGTTGAAGTACGAGGCACGACTAGTTGATCCAAAAGTTCAAATACAAAGGGCTCAAGGGTATCTGGATGCAATTACCGCTAGTTCAAAAATCCATGCAAAAACAAATGCGCTTTCTGCGGCAGTCTATTCAAATAACATAGATCAAGTGGAAAAGGCTTATCACGAAATGACTGCGGAGTTTCGTAAACAAACGATATTATTAGATAGAGTGTACGGCCAATCCACTCGTGATAGAATTCGAAATGCTGTAAAAGGGCCAGCTGAGAAGTTAATAAATGAATTAAAAAACGATGTAACGGTTCATATGTTAGCGAAAAATGCAGAGGCAGATGTTAGAAGGGGAAATTATTCGGAAGCAGCAAAGAAAGTATACGAAGCACAGGCGATTCTGCGGTCAAATGTATTAGTTTGGGGGAAGGCACTTCAATTTAGAATAGATAATGTAAATATATCTTTACCTTTTCAAATTGTATCGAGTTCTATAGTTAATAACACGACACTGACGATAAAACTGAATAAACCCGTTTCTTCAATCCGAGCCTCCGAATTCTCATTTGATAATGGTTTATCTGTCACGAATGCTTCGTTAAGTAAAGATGGATTAACTATCACTTTAACGACTTCTATTCAAATACCTGGCACAACTTATACATTGAAGTATAAAACAAGCACCATCTCTTTTACTATTCCAGGGAATGTTATCCCAATTTATGTTGGAGATAAGACGGTTCAACATAGAGAAACATCTGAAGTAATTACATTGGTGGCTATATTTAATGAGTCGAATGGCAAGCCATCTGCTGCTACAGTTCGTGTTGATATTCCAGCTGGATTAAAGTTAGTTTCGGTGAATGGAGCGGCAAATAATACAGCAGGAGCAAACTCTGTTAATGTGACACCTGACAAGAATGGTATGGTAACAATTGTATTCACAGCGAAAGATCTAAATAGCTCTGCACTTGATAAATTGATTTCCTTTAACAAAATGGAGAAAAATAAAGTAGTAGAAACCCAAACTTCTAGTTCTTTCAATTTCTATGTACCCGCAAATGCAGGTTTATTTTCTAATAAAAATGTGCGCTTTATAGACCCAAATTTTGGCTACTTCGTAACGACCGACGGAATGAAATACAAATTGAAAGGTTACGGAGATGTTTACCGAAATGATGGAACTCTCATTTCCTATGATTCATTTAAAAATATGCTAAATACAGGAAGCATCATCAATGGAACATACCATCCTACCTCTACTTCTTCCTTTAATATCTTCTATAATAAGAATATATCGCCTATTAACCTGGATTCTAAGTTTACTTATAAACAGGGAACTATGGGGTATCGAATGAATGGCAGTAAAATCGAGTTGTTCGGAACAGGGCAACCAAATTACGAACTATTCTTCTTCAAAAATGCAGGAGTTTCACTAGGAAAAACAAAAGTGAATACGAATGGAACATGGACATTTACGACAAACGTAGATGCAAATACATTGACAGACTATTCGATCGTTCAACAAATCGCGGGTATATCTATGCCCCCTTATAATGATGGCAATGCTACAACACTAAGGGTAGTTGAAGGACCATTTGAACTGGCTTGGATTAGTGACGGAACGAGTAAAGATGAGAATTTATCAAATGAAGAAATTACATTTACAATTGCCCCATTAAAATATAAAAATGGTGCGATTTTGACGCAAGATCAAGCAATAATTTCTAAGCAAGCTTCTATTGTGTTAAAAGATTTCGATGGAACAAAAGTGAAATTCATAAACAATCAAAATGATACTTATTTTACTACAGTGAAAAACGGTTTTACAATTAGGTTTGGTTCAATCAATGCGAACAAAAATGCAGGAATGATGCTTAATAAAGGCAAAGATGGAAAGCTCTCTGGAACATTGAGTATTGAATCAGTTGAAGGGGTTACGAATGAATATGGATTAACATTGAAAATAAATTCAGGAGATCAGATTGAAGGGTATTGAAGAAGAAATTAACGATTGAGTTTGTTATTAAGTTAATGGAGTTGGGGGCTGTCTTAAGTAGGCGGTTCCTTTTTTATTGAACTAAAAATTATGTTCTAAACCAATAACATTGGGAAAAAATAGTGTATTACTGCTTTATCTTTTATGATTATTAAAAGGAGATGAAGAAATGAGAAAAGTTTTAGTTTTAGGGGGAACAAGATTTTTTTGGTGTGCATTTAGTAGAAGCATTATTGGATAAAGGATTTGATGTAACGATTGCCACAAGAGGGAAAACGGTGGATCCTTTTTCAACTAGAGTGAATAGAATCGTATGCGATCGATTGAATTTAGTGGAAAGTAAGGAATGTTTTAAAAATGAAAAATGGGATATTATTTTTGACCAAATCTGTTATTCTTCTAAGGAAGCAATAGATGCAATTGAAGTGTTCAAGGATAAGACGATGAAATATGTTTTTACTACTTCCAAGTCTGTATACGACGAAGGAAATGGAGAAGTAGGATATGTGGAAGATGACTTTATTCCAACCGACTATACAATTATTGAAGGACCAAAAGAGGAATTTTCGTATATGGAAGGAAAACGGCAAGCGGAAGCGGTATTTTTTCAGAAAGCTCCATTTCCGGTTGTGGCTGTAAGATTCCCGATCGTTATAGGTTTGAATGATTACACAGAGCGACTTAATTTCCATATTGAGAAAATAGCAAATCAAGAGGAGATACATCTCATAAACCCAGATGCTTGTATGGATTTCATTTCGGAGGAAGAAGCAGGGCAGTTTCTCGCTTGGATTGGTCTTTCAGATTTTACTGGACCAATTAATGCTACTTCTGAAGGCAAGCTGAAATTATGTGAGTTAATCAGCATCATTGAAGACAAAACGAAAGCTACTGCAATCATCTCCACTACACCGAGTGAAAACAATGTTTCTCCATATAATATTGTCCAGACTTGGCTGATTAGTAATGAACAGGCAATAAGTTTAGGTTATGAGTTTAGGGATTTGAATGAATATCTGTCTGTTTTAATTGAAGATGCTTTAAAGAAGATTCAAATAAATTAAGCTGATACGTAGTATAAAAAATAGTCGCCCTAGCGATGTATGATGGGCGGCTATTATTATGTTACAAATTTGTTACAGGTGCCAGGCACCCGTAACAAATTTGTAATACTATTCATCCAATAAAACTCGCAAGTTCTTGGTTGAGCTTGTCTTGTTCGCAATAGAATAATCCATGGCCGCTATATTCAAAGGGAATCAATATGGAGTTTTGTATACTTTGATGCATTAGTTCACCTAAAATGAATGGACATACTTTATCTTGTTTTCCATGCATTATTGCTGTCGGAACATGAATATGATGTAAATCATTACGGAGATCCTCGTCACGAAGGGAAACTAAACACTTCGCAGTGGCGTTACCCGACGCTACTAAACCTAGTCCTTGGAACCAGTCGATAAAACTTTTTGATAAGTAACGCGCGAAAAAGATATCTCCAAAGTCGCTTATCATTTTAGGGCGATCTGTGTAGGTTGCTTCTATTAATTTGTTGACCTCTTCGATTGTTATTCCATATGGGAAATCTGGTCGTTGTGTGAAAACAGGAGCTGCTGCCCCGATTAGCGCAAGTTTTGCCACTTGGCGTCCCCCGTGACGGGCCATGTATCGGATGGAGATGGCTCCACCCATGGAATGTCCTGCAAGCGTAATATTCTCCAATCCTAATGTATCAATAATGACGCGTATATCATCTGCTAACCGGTCATATGAATATCCATCCCAAGGTCGATTCGATTTCCCAAAACCTCGAATATCAATCCCAATACAGCGATAGCCCATTGCAGGGAGATGGTCGAACTGGTACTCGAACATCTGATGGTTCGCCGGCCAACCGTGTATGAATAAAATCGTTTTAGTGGAAGTTGGGTTAATATCCTCGACATAAATATTCACACCTTTTTCTACTTTTACGTAGTATCCCATTTGTATTCCTCCTATATAAAGGCGATTTTCTATTGTATGAATTTATAGGAGGTATTATTCGATATAGAAGGATATGCTGCTGAAATTGTACCTTCAGCAGCTAATTTCTGTTGAAGGAGTATGTCTTCTTTTATTCTCAAAAAGCTCTTCAGTTGTTTCTATAAATAAAGGGAGATATGATATTTTTAATGAAATTAGCATTTCTTAAAAGGGTGTTTTTTATTAATGTTTAAAAAAATATGGATAGTAATCGGGTGTTTCGCTTTCTTCAAGGATGTGAGGGAGATGAGAAAATAGGACTTATTACTAATAGAAAGGATGATGAGCTGATGAAAGAGCAATTATTAATAGGGGTGCAACAAGGGGATATACATATTGTACGGCAGTTAATTAAGGAAGGGGTTTCAATCAATGGGCAGGATACACAAGGTAGAACTGCATTGATGATCGCTACTTATGCGAACGATGTTGAAATTGCAAAGGTACTAATTGACGCTGGTGCGGATGTGAATATTAGAGATCAAATGAAAAATAGTCCGTTTCTATATGCAGGCGCGGAAGGTTACTTGGAGATTTTACAACTAACAATTGCAGCAGGAGCAGATCCAACAATTACGAATCGATACGGAGGAGTTGCGTTGATTCCGGCTTCGGAACATGGTTATGTTGAGGTCGTTAATGAACTCCTTACAAATACTACAATTAATGTAAATCATGTGAACAATCTAGGATGGACTGCTTTATTGGAAGCAATTATCTTGAATGATGGGAACGAAAAGCAACAACAAATTGTAAAGTTGTTAATAAACAACGGAGCAGATGTAAATCTTCCTGATCACGATAAGGTCACTCCTTTACAACATGCAAGGAAAAGAGGTTTTAAGGAGATAGAAAAGATTTTATTGGAAACTGGAGCAAATTAGATTTTGCGATAGAAGCATTTTCTTTTACATACGTATATGCATATAATGTTATGTTTTTCTACTGCTTAGCAAGTCAACATACTGACAAATAATCTCTTTATCCGACAAGATTCGAGTAGGATAAATTGATTTGTAAGGGAGATTTTGCTATCCTTTAAATTGTAAGTAAATAATATTAATTATCATTTTGGAGGGTTTTTACATGGCAGAACGTATGGTAGGAAAACAAGCACCACGATTTACGATGGATGCAGTTTTAGCGGACAAGTCTTTTGGTAAAGTAAATTTAGAAGCAATTATGAATGAAGATAAATGGACTGTATTATTCTTTTATCCAATGGATTTTACTTTTGTTTGTCCAACTGAAATCACAGCGATGTCTGATCGTTATGATGAATTTGAAGATTTAGATGCGGAAGTTATTGGTGTATCTACGGATACGATTCATACGCATTTAGCTTGGATTAACACTGCTCGTCAAGACAATGGTTTAGGCGAATTAAAATATCCATTAGCTGCTGACACAAATCACGCAGTTGCACGTGAATATGGTGTGTTAATCGAAGAAGAAGGAATTGCACTTCGCGGTCTATTCATCATCAATCCTGAAGGTGAAATGCAATACCAAACAGTATTCCACAATAACATCGGTCGTGATGTAGATGAAACTCTTCGCGTACTTCAAGCACTTCAAACAGGCGGACTGTGCCCAGCAAACTGGCGTCCAGGTCAAAAAACTCTTTAAGTTTACTTAACAGAGCATCAAAGTGAATTTAAAATAGTTCTCCATGGATTTTCAAGTTCATGGGGAATTTTTTACATATGGAAAAGGAGGAATTTCAAATGAAATTACGTACACCAATGCCAGAATTGACTGGTTCTACTGCATGGTTGAATGGTGAAGTTACAACTAGTGAGCTTGTCGGTGAAAAGCCAACGCTGATTCACTTTTGGTCGATCAGTTGTGGACTTTGTAAAGAAGCGATGCCTAATGTGAATGATTTCCGTGATCAATATAAAGACGAATTAAATGTTGTCGCGGTGCATATGCCACGTTCCGAAAAAGACGTAGATCTTGAGGAAATTAAAAAGGTAGCGGCAGAACACGATATTACACAACCAATCTTTGTTGATAGCGAATTGAAGCTAACAGATGTATTCGAAAATCAATACGTCCCAGCTTATTACGTTTTCGACAAAGACGGTCAACTTCGTCATTTTCAAGCTGGCGGAAGCGGCATGAAAATGTTAGAAAAACGTGTAAACCGCGTGTTAGATGAAATGCGTAATGCAGAATAAGTAAGAATTATGGCCAAGAACCAATTGGATTTGAAGGAATCCAGGTGGTTCTTGGCTATTTTTATTTAGTACGAGAATGTTTTTTGGCATTTGGTCTCGGGTTTATTAAAATAGGTTGCGGGTCTTTGTAATTTGGTCTCGGGTTCTAGGAAATTGGTTGCGGATTTTTCTGAATCGGTCTCGAACTGCTATATTATGGATAAAAAATTTGCACTAAGACAAGTATAATGACCAATTTTTTGTTTGATTGGAAGTGGAGGGTTTAGTTTGTTGCGTTCTAATTGCTCTCGGAGGTCCATATTTTGAATATGTTCCTACTTGTTTTATTAGATAACAATCATTTACCCGAATATGGTAAAATATTTTCAAAGATGAGGAGGAAGATAATGGATAAGTTTATGAAGCGAGCGGTTGAATTGGCAGTTAAAAATGTTCAAAATGGAGGACAGCCATTTGGAGCAGTACTTGTAAAGGACAACGAAGTGGTTTCGGAAGGCTTCAACGAGCTACATATGAATCATGATATAAGCGGACACGCCGAGTTACTTGCGATACGTCGAGCACAGGAACAATTTCAAACGAATGATTTATCTGGATTTACGATGTATGCGAGCGGTGCACCTTGCGCAATGTGTTACAGTGCAATGATGTTTGCTGGAATCGAAAAAGCTTATTATTGCGCCACACTAGATGATGCTAAAGCTGTGGGTCTAGGAAAGTCTGCGTTGATTTACGAAGAATTGCAGAAACCAGCCGACGCGCGCAAGTTTGACATGTGCCACATGGAGATTGAAGAAGATATGCAAAACCCAATGGAATTATGGAAAAAACGAAATGTCTAAATGTTACAGGTGCCTGGCACCTGTAATATACTTGTAATATGAATGTAATATTTGAGATGGGATAGGGGGATTTGTTTGCGACCGATTATTGGTGTTTCTTCCAGTTTGAAAGAGGATGTTCTGACGGTTCCAACGGAGAATATGCATGCAATCGTGAAGTTTGGTGGAGTTCCGCTTGTGCTTCCTAATATGGTGTATGCTGGGATTGATGCAATTGCTGAGATGATGGATGGATTGCTATTAACTGGTGGCGGGGATATTGATCCTACTTTATTTGGAGAAGAGCCGTTGCAAGGTCTTGGGGATATCACTCCTGAACGAGATGCGTTTGAAATTGCTATGATTCAAAAGATGTTGGAGATGAATAAACCGATTTTAGGATTATGTCGGGGAGCTCAAATTCTGAATACTGCGGTTGGCGGGGATATGTATCAAGATATTTATTCGCAAATCGAGCAAAAACTGTTGCAGCATAACCAACAAGCTCCACGTTGGCATGGATCTCATTTTGTGCAAGTAATGCAGGGCTCTCTTTTACATGGAATTGCGCGAACGGAACGGTTCAAAGTAAATAGTTATCATCATCAGGCGAATAGAAGAGTACCGACTGGCTTTGTAATAAGTGCTGTATCCAGTGATGGAATAGTGGAGGCAATTGAGAGTAGGAATCATCAATTTGTTTTGGGGCTGCAATGGCATCCGGAATATTTAGTATTAAAAAATGATTCGGTATCCTCTGCTATTTTCAAGGCATTTATAGATGCTTGCTCAAAATAATTAAAATTTAGTGTTTTTCAGTAAAAACGACTGTTTAGTGGCAGTCGTTTTTTTATTTAGTCTCGTTTTATAAATAATTGGTCTCGCTAATGGTAGAAATGGTCTTGAGTTAGATCAGATTAGTCTTGGGTTGGAATTGGTCTCGAACATTCATTTTTTGTTAAAAATTGAATAAATTTTTTAATTCATGAAACAAATTTAAATGGGAAAGCTACTTTAAGTATGAAAAAGGAGGCAATTTGAATGCGGCGTTTGATTTCAGTCATCTGCTCCATAAATGCATTTTTCTTACTTGTTTGCTTCGATGCTTCCGCCGCTGAGGAACCTTCGAGAGAACAGGTTTTAGAAAATAGAATGGATTACTATATAAAATACTCAAGTATTTCGTTGCCATGGTATTACTTGGCTGCAGTTGATCAATACGAACGTAATATTCAACAAGTTCGAAAGGACATTCCAACGAGGGAAGGTGTGGTTGCCATCCAATTTTCGGATGATTATTGGACGGGCTTGCTGAATCCCAACAAGGATGACACTAATTTATTTTCCGTCAATTTTTTTGAAGGAAATGGAGCAGATGGAAATAAAGATGGAATCGCTGATCGCCAAAATGATGATGACGTCATGTTTACGATGTCTTCGTATTTAAGTGAATTCGGCACTTCTGAAAAAGATTTTAAAAGGACATTAAAGGAGTACTACCAGCGCGATCAAGCAGTTGACCAGATTCTCGTAATTGCTAAAATCTATAAAAAATTTGAAACAACAAATTTAGATAAGCACGCCTTTCCATTAGATATTCATCATGAGTTTAGCTATCGAAGCACATGGGGCGATAGTCGAGGGTGGGGAGGGCGAAGGATACACGAAGGGACAGATTTGTTTGCATCTTATGGTGTTCCAGTGAAGTCAACCTCTTATGGGATTATTGAAACGATGGGTTGGAACGACTATGGTGGTTGGAGAATTGGAATACGTGATATTCATAATACCTATCATTATTTCGCCCATTTATCTAGTTATCAAAAAGGTATAAAAGAAGGTGATATTTTGGAGCCGGGAGCTATTATTGGATATGTTGGTAGTTCGGGATATGGAAAAAAAGGTACTGCTGGAAAATTTCCTCCGCACTTACACTACGGTATGTACAAATTTAATGGTCGAATCGAATGGGCTTACGATCCTTTTCCATCATTGAAACGATGGGAGCAAGAAGAACGAAAATCGTAAAAAAACATCCATCGCTTATTTAAGACAAAATTATTACGGGTGCCAGGCACCCGTAATAATTTTGTCATATTTAGGTTAGTAGTGAGATCCAAAAGAGATGTTGGAGGAAGACGAAAGTATATAGAATAATGGCGATAGAAAGTAATATTTGTATGTGCCTGTTTGGTTGCAGTTTCGTCAAGAGATATATTAAGAGTAAGGGTAGACAGATTTTTAGTAAGTAAAAACCAGGGATGTTTGTTTCGTATACGAAATGCATGAGTGGGTTTGCTTCTGTAATGTGGTCGTTTCGAATGCCAAAATAGGTGAAGAAGCTGTCGAATATGGCTAATACTAGTAGAATGGTAGCTGCTTTTTATAGTGTTTTATTAGTATTAAAAACATGTTTAGTATACATAGATTTGTGCCTCTTTCCATGGTCAGAAGATATTTCAACTGTGTTATTATGTTGAAATAAGTAATAAATTATACGTTGTCGCTGAGGGTTTTATTCAAGGACACTCAAATACAGCCAAAAGATAAAAGGAGTGGAGCCATGTTGGAGAGTAATAGTTCTTTCGTTTCTTCCTGGAGCGGTGGGAAGGATTCTGCGATGGCTTATTATCGTGCATTGAAATTGGGGATGGTTCCGAAAAAGTTGTTGACGATGTTTGAAGAAGATGGAGAGGTTTCCAAATCGCATGCTCTTCCTTTAAATGTTGTAGAAGCACAAGCGAAGCGTCTTGGGGTGCCATTATTAATAAAAGAGGCAAGTTGGAATACATATGAGGGTCGATTTATAGAAGCGATGAACGAGTGTCGGGCAGAAGGAATTTCGCATGGGATATTTGGGGATATTGATATAGAGGATCATTTGGAATGGGTCAAGACTACTTGTGAAAAATCGGATATTGTCTCCGTTCATCCTCTGTGGGAGAAGCCTCGCCGTGCAATTGTAGGAGAGTTATTGGATGCTGGGTTTGAGGCTTGGATAGTTGTCGTGAATACGAAGATGATGCCTGCAAAGTATGTGGGTGCACGTTTTACAAGAGAGTTGGTTGAGGAGCTCGAAGCGGCAGGTATTGATTCGTGCGGGGAAAGTGGAGAGTTTCATACAGTCGTTGTGGATGGTCCTATTTTTACAGAGAGAATTCCAGTTGAAATTGGAAAGCCATTTATAAGAGGTGATTATATCTTCGCTCCGGTTTTATTGGACGAAAGTAATTAAATTCTTTCCGACTTTTTCGATTAAATCTTCATCCAAAAGGGCATCGTATAGGAGAAAATACATAATTTTTTATGTACTGGAGGTTGGCAAATGAAGAGGATGAACAGAGGAATCGTAACCGCATTATCTGCAATCGGGATCGCTCAAGGCTTAAAAATACTAACGCATAAAAAGTTAACCGGAAAATGGGATGTAAAACAAGCGCTCTCAACAGGTGGGATGCCCAGTTCGCATTCAGCAGGAGTTGCGGCACTTGCCTCCTATGTAGCTGCAAATAAAGGAGCTGGCCACACAGAAACGGCACTTGCGGTTGTATTCGGTGCAATCGTGATGTATGATGCGCAAGGGATTAGAAGGCATACGGGTGAAATTGCTCATCTTGTGAATGACTTAGAAGACAAAATAACTAAATTGTCTGGTGAATTTCCAAGCTTTGAATATGTTAAGAGTGAAGAGGAATTGGATGAACTACTTGGCCATCAACCGGTCGAAGTTGGTGCAGGAGCACTTTTAGGGATAGCAATTGGGTTAGTCTCCGCTAAAATAGAAAATGACGAAAGAAAAGAAAAAAAAATTATCCCTAATAAGTCACATGGCTTGTGAGGTTTTTTATTACAACTATATTACGGGTGCCAGGCACCCGTAATATAGTTGTAATATTCAATGGAGTGATATAAATGCGGTATAATGGGGAATATAGATTTAAGATAAAAACTTATAAGGGGTGTTTGCGATGACGGCGTATGAAGAAATTACATCTGTTAATCAATGGAAGGATATTTTAGAGGAGTCGAAGAAACAACCTGTTTTGTTGTTGAAGCATAGTACCACTTGCCCAGTGAGTGCGCATGCATTCGGAGAGTTCACTTCTTTTGATTCGACTATTAAAACTTATTTAGTGAAAGTTATTGAAAGCCGGGCTGTGTCTAATGAAATTGGAAATGATTTGGCTATAAAACATGAATCACCTCAAGTATTTTTGATAGCGAAAGGGGAATCCGTTTGGAATACCTCTCATTGGAAAATTACTAAGAAAGAATTAGCGAAAGCAGTGGAATCAATCTAAGGAAAAGTGTAGAAAAATGGATGGAATACTTAAAGTGGGGCACTATTTAGTTGAACATGCAGAGAAGATTGTCCAGGAAATGATGGATTTGGCACTTGTTCATGTAAATTATCAAGTCACGGATAAAATGCTTGAGCAATCCTTGAAATATAATGTAGAATTTTTGGAGCTTCTTGCAAAATCTTTCAATGAAACAAATGATACAGCAGCTGATGAATTAATTAAATGGAGTAAAAAAAATGGGGAACAGCAAGCAGCTATTTTTACACAGTTTTCTAAAATAATAAAACCTTATGCAAAGAATCGCTTGATGTATTTGGAATATATAACCAAAATATCGATAGAACTTGGGATCTCGACCGAAGAGGTAGTAAAAATAAATAATCGAATTTGTTACTTAATGGATATAAGTATGACGGAAACGATGATTGCTTACGAGACTTATAGAGATGAATTAATGTTTGAACGGCAGAGAGAGATTAACAAATTATCCGCGCCTATTGTTCCCATACAAAAGGGAATTGCAATACTACCATTAGTTGGGGATATAAATTATGAACGTGTACAGCATTTATTGGATTATATCATCCCTACAATACCAGATATGAAAATTGATCATTTAATAATAGACTTTTCTGGAATACTTATGATTGATACGGAAATAGCACAGCATATTTTTACTATTCATAATGTACTTGAATTGCTTGGAATTCATGTGATGTTTACTGGCATTCGTCCAAATCTTTCAACGGTCATTGTTCGGGCGGGTATAGATTTTACTTCATTTCATACATTTGGTAGCGTTAAATATGCGATTGATAGTGTAGAAAAGAATCTTATAGGAAAATAACTATTCAAAATAGAACCGCTCCTTTCACACAAAGGAGCGGTTCTATTTTGTACAGAAAAAATTTCCATAAACATTTGTCACCTAGGGGGAGAGACAGGAGTCGAAGTGTTTTATTTATAATGCACTAACCATGTTTATAAGTATTTGTGTTAATACATGTTGTTGCTCTTTGTTTCTGAATTTCCGAAATTATGAATGTACGTTCCCTTCTCTGTTTGTTAATATTTCACTTTTTCTCGAGAAAGAAATGTTACATTGTTGTTACGGGTGCCAGGCACCCGTAACAACGGGAAAGACCTACACTTTCCATACTTGCTTGTCTGAGGCATGCACGAAGCAGGTCATACATTCATTCCTACACGATATAGCGAACTTAGACTGTATTCCACTAACATAGGAGCTTGCGTTTTTCTTAGTGGCCTTATTTTGTGCAAAGAAATTATACTATGGGGCTACTTAAATAAAGGAAAAGGGGTAAGTAATTTAGAATTTTACCTATATGAACATACGATTTTCTAAATATTTACCCATAAAATAAATAAAAATTGAATTTTTTGAATATTCATTTGACATTTACCCTGTAGCAAAGCATATAATGTATTTAATTATAAAATAGGTGGTGAAGTATTTTGTTTAAAAGTGTTAACAGTTTACAGTCGACACTATTTGAGGAAAAATTGGCGATTGTGACAGGTGCAGCAAATGGTATCGGATATGCGATTTGTGAAGCCTTTATCAAGCACGGCTGCAATGTAGTAGCGTTAGATCTTTTAGAGGATAAATTAATGGAAAACAAAAGAAACATAGATACATTTATTGCAGATAATAATTTGAAAAATAAATTCACCATCATATCGGCGGATTTAACTGATGAAGATGCAGTAAATAATGCAGTGTTGAAAGTAGTTAAAGAATATGAAAATATAAATATTCTAGTAAACACTGCTGGTGGCGTTGCTGGACAGATACACAAACCAATCGAAGAAATTCATAAAGATGAGTGGGAAAAAGTCATTGATATAAATTTAACCTCTACATTTTTAATGACGAAAGCAGTTGCGTCCAATATGAAAAATAATAAGAGTGGACGAATTATCAATATTTCAAGCGGGGCTGGAAGGAGTACTAGTTTAACTGGCATACAAGCCTATGCAAGTGCAAAAGCAGCGCAAATTGGATTTACTCGACAAATGGCACAAGAGCTTGGGCAATATGGAATTACTGTTAATAATGTTGCACCTGGTTTTGTCTTATCTAATCCATCAACACAAAAGCAATGGGATGCCATGAGTGAGGTAGAACAGAATGCATTAATACAAAAAATTTCATTAAAAAGATTAGGTAAAGCAGAGGATATTGCATATCCAGTATTGTTTTTCGCATCGGAATATGCGAGCTACATTAGCGGACAAACAATTTCTGCGGATGGAGGCTTGCAATTATTTTAGGAGGGTAACGATGAATATTACGATTATTGGAGCTGGGGCAATTGGTGGAGTTATTGGAGCTTATCTAATTAAAGAAGGTAGAGAAGCTACTTTCTGTGATATCAATGAAGAACATGTAAACCAAATAAATAAAAATGGCTTGCAAATAGAGGGACCATTGGATAGCTTCCTAGTAAAAGCGAAAGCTGTTACACCGACTGAACTATTGCATGGAAATAGACAGATAGATATTTTGTTTCTATGTGTGAAAGCACAACATACAGAGGAAGCTCTTAAACCATTAGCTCCTTTATTAACAAAAGATTCTATCGTCGTCTCGCTCCAAAATGGATTAAATGAGCTGAAAATTGCAGAACTAGTTGGAAAAGAACGGACTATGGGGTGTTTTGTTAATTTTTCAGCAGATTACTTAGAACCTGGGAAAATTTTATACGGAGGGGTCGCCTCCCTTTATTTAGGAGAACTTGATGGAACTTTTTCACCACGATTGATCAAGCTTCAGGAGATATTACAATCATGGGGACCGATAGAGGTAACAGATAATATTTGGGGCTATTTGTGGGGGAAATTATCCTATGCTGGATTACTGTTCGCAACTGCATTAGTAGATGAAACGATGGCTTCGGTCGTTCGAAATGAACAATATCGGGAAACTTTACTAGAATTATGTACAGAAATTATAGAGTTAGCCCATAAAGAAAATATTACCCCATTAGGTTTTGATGGTTGGACGCCGGATCTTATTTATCCTAGAGAAAATAGAAATGATGTCGTTTTAAATGAAGCATTAGAAAAACTTGCGCAAAGTATGGCAACAAATAAAAAAACGAAAAGTGGAATATGGAGAGACTTAGCAATCCGGAAAAGAAAAACGGAAATAGATGCTCAGCTTGTACCACTTATTGATATTGCCAAAAAGCATGGATTGGCAATGCCTCTAACAGAGGAATTAATAAAACAAATTAAAGAAATAGAAAATGGAACAAGAAAAATGTCCGAAAAGAATCTTCAAGAGCTTCAGGGCAAATATATATTAGGTGTGATATAAAATGTTTGAAAATCAAAATTTATCGGATCATGTCGTAACGTTAATTAGAAAAATGATTTTAAACGGAACTTTAAAACCAGGAGAAAGAATTAATCAAGCGCAATTAGCGGAAAAGCTCCAAATATCGAGAGGACCAATACGAGAAGCTCTAAGATTATTGCAAAATGAAGGACTTATTAAATATGAATTAAATAAAGGCACCTATATTACGACCCTTTCAAACGAAGATGCGTATGAAATATATACATTAAGAGGATTGTTGGAAGGAAAGGCAGCCCAATTGGCACTAAAAAACATTCAGGTACAAGACTTTGATAGATTACAAGAGATAATGGAAGGCTTTGAAAAGTCCTTTATAGAAAATGACTTAGAGTCACAAGCACAATATGATATTTTATTTCATCAAACGGTCGTTAGAGCTTCTAAGCATAATAGACTTATTCATATGCATCAACAATTAGATACGCAGGTTGGAGCAATGTTTTTCACAGTAGCAAGTATTGCACCAGTGAGAGCTAAGCACGTAGTGGAAAACCATCAAAAATTAATTGATGCACTTAAATCTGGAAATGAAGAATACGTACAAAAAGAATTTTCTGAACATTACAATAATACTTTGTTGGATTTACTTAAAAATAATTGAAAGGGGGGAATGCCGTGTTGTTAGAGGTAAAAGATCTTACCTTATCACTTATGAGACAGGGTAGTTATACAAAGATATTAGAGAATGTTAGCTTCACCGTTCAAAAGGGTGAAACGCTTGGGATAGTAGGGGAATCTGGATGTGGAAAAAGCATGACGGCTTTATCGCTGATGAAGCTACTACCAGATAAAGCAAAATTGTTTGGGGAGGTTCTATTAGATTCGGAAGATCTTGTGAAGCTGCCAAGAAAGAATTTGGAAAAAATTCGTGGTGATCAAATGTCTATGATTTTTCAAGACCCTCTTACTTCTTTAAACCCTCTTCATACTGTAGGAAAGCAAATTGAGGAAACATTAGTTTTGCATACTGATTTGAATAAAGGTCAAAGAAGAAATCGTGTCATTAGCTTATTGAAAGAAGTAGGACTTCCACGTGCAGAAGATTTATACAACGAGTATCCCCATCAATTATCTGGTGGAATGAGGCAGCGAATTATGATTGCTATTGCAATGGCTTGTAACCCTAAATTACTCATTTGTGACGAACCGACTACAGCATTAGATGTAACAGTTCAAGCTCAAATTTTAGAACTAATGAATCATCTAAAAGAAACGAATGACATGGGTATTATCATGATTACACATGATTTAGGAGTAGTGGCGGAAGTATGTGACAATGTCATGGTAATGTATGCCGGACAAGTTGTAGAAAAAGCCAATGTAATTGAGCTATTTCAAAACCCCAAGCATCCATATACAAAGGGGCTTCTAGATTCTATACCACAACTAGAAGGGAAAATAGAGAAGTTAGGATCAATACCAGGTACTGTACCATCTCCTGAGAATATGCCTGTAGGTTGTAGATTCTATGATCGATGCAAGTATGCAATGGGAAAATGCAAATTGGAGACTCCTCCTACCGTTGAAATAAAAGAAAATCACTCTACAGCTTGTTGGTTATATGAAGAGGAGGTACGTGAAAATGAACTTGTTGGAAGTTAAAGAATTAAAACAATACTACACCTCCAATAAAGGGATCCTTGGCGAAAAAAGTGTGGTTAAAGCGGTAGATGGTGTATCCTTTCATATTCGTCGAGGGGAGACACTTGGGATAGTTGGAGAATCGGGATGTGGAAAATCTAGTTTAGGTCGATCGGTAATTAGACTTTTACAACCTACCTCTGGAGAAGTATTTTTTGAAGGAAAAGACATTTGTAAAATGTCTAGACGAGAAATGAAAAAGATACGAAAAGAAATTCAAATGGTATTTCAAGATCCATATGCCTCACTTAATCCACGTAGCACGATTCGAACTATTTTAGAAACACCTCTAATAACACATGGGAACAAAAATAAAGAAAGTAGAACAAAAATAATAGAAAATTTAATAGATAAAATTGGCATTCGAAAAGATCAATTAGATCGTTATCCCCATGAATTTTCTGGAGGCCAACGTCAAAGAATTGGAATTGCAAGAGCTTTAACATTAAATCCAAAGTTAATCGTAGCAGATGAGCCAGTTTCTGCTTTAGATGTATCTGTACAATCTCAAGTACTGAATCTTATGGTCGAACTTCAAAAGGAATTTAACTTAAGTTATATGTTTATTTCCCATGATTTATCTGTAGTGAAACATATTTCAGATCGAGTAGCGGTTATGTATTTAGGAAGAATCGTTGAAATTGCCGAAGTGGAATCCATGTATGAAACACCTTTACATCCTTATACGAAAGCGCTACTTTCTGCAGTTCCGTTACCAGATCCTACTAAAAAAAGAGAGAGAATCATTCTTCAAGGAGATTTGCCGAGTCCAGTAAATCCTCCAAGTGGTTGTACATTTCATACAAGATGTCCTATTGCAACAGAAGAGTGTAAAAACTCAGTTCCGGCATTACGTGAAATTAAAGAAGGGCATTTTGCTTCTTGTCTAAAACTATGAAGAAGAAGGGAGAATAATAGATGGATGCTATAAGGTATATTATTAAACGTTTGCTACTGATTATTCCTATTCTAATTGGAATTACAATTCTTACTTTTTTTATTTCCAATACGATCCCCGGAGACCCTGCACGACTTGTTGCTGGCCCTTATGCAGATGCAAAAGTAATTGAAGAACTTAGAGAATCAATGGGATTAAATGACCCTGTTTATGTTCAATATTTTCGATATGTATCAAATGTAGTAAAAGGCGATTTTGGTACAAGTAACTTTACACATCAAGCAGTATCGAAAGACTTAAAAGAATTTTTCCCCGCCACCTTAGAATTGACCTTAGTTTCCATGCTTATTACCGTTCTTATAGGAATTCCATTTGGTATAGTCAGTGCCAGTAAAAAGGATAAATTCGCCGATCAATTTACGAGGGTATTTGCACTTATTGGAGTAGCGATGCCTGCATTTTGGCTTGGAATTATTTTATTATTACTATTTTATTTAAAGCTAGATTTACTTCCTGGTGCAGGTCGAATTGACACTAATTTATCCCCACCTCAAAAAATTAGCGGTTTATATACAATTGATGCGCTTTTAACAGGAAATTGGGCTGTTCTAAAATCAACAGTGGAGCATCTGATACTCCCAGCCTTTACTCAGGCAGCAGTAACAATTGGAATGATCACAAGAATGACACGATCTAGTATGTTAGAAGTATTAGGCAGTGATTATATTCGAACAGCCTATGCAAAAGGTGGAACAGAGAATCGAGTATTATATGGCCACGCTCTTAGAAATGGTATGATGCCTGTTTTAACTTTGCTTGGTATGACTTTTGGCCATTCATTAGGAGGTAGTGTCCTCGTAGAGTCCGTATTTTCTTGGCCAGGAGTAGGTAAGTATGCGGTAAATGCAATTACATACTTGGATTTTCCTGCAGTTATGGGTGTTACAACGTTAATCGCGGTATTATTTATTACTGTAAATCTAGTAATTGATGTTTTATATGTAGTAATTGATCCGAGATTAAAGTACGAATAGGGGGTGTCGTATGTTAAAAAGAATAGGTTCCAGTCCACTTACAATGTTGGGAATTTTTTTAGTTGGAATGCTACTAATTATGGCATTATTTGCACCAATTATAGCTCCACAAGATCCATTAGAAATTAATATTAGTCAAAAGCTTTTATCCCCAAGTGTAGATCATTGGTTCGGCACAGATGAAGTTGGGCGAGATATTTTTAGTAGAATTATATATGGTTCCAGAATTTCATTGAAGATTGGTTTACTAGTTGTTTTAATCGCATTTCCAGTCGGTACAGTTTTAGGGGCTATTGCTGGTTTTGTTGGAGGCATAGTCGATCAAATTATTATGCGAACAACGGATATTTTCATTTCATTTCCTGGAATTATATTGGCAATGTCTATCGCAGCTGCACTTGGTCCTTCCATTGAAAACGTACTACTTGCACTCGCTATCACTTGGTGGCCATGGTATACAAGAATCGTTCGATCATCCGTTCTTCAAATAAAAAATGCAGAATTTGTAGAGTCTGCTAGAGCAGTTGGTATTAACCCTGTGAAAATACTTTTTAAAGAAGTTCTTCCAAACGCCATTGCACCGGCAAGTATTCAGGCCTCTTTAGATCTAGGCTTTGTCATATTATCAGCTGCTGGTTTAAGTTTTATCGGATTGGGTGCTCAACCACCTTCACCAGAATGGGGTGCAATGCTTGCATCTAGTAGAGAAGTTTTAAGGGATGCTTGGTGGGCAGCTACTTTTCCAGGTTTAGCAATACTTTGGACGGTTTTAGGATTCAATTTACTTGGCGATGGTTTACGAGATATTTTGGATCCGAAAAACCGCTAATAGAATGGAATGAAAGGGGTGATTCCAAAGTTTTCATTAGCTATATAAAAATCTAATTAGAAAAAGAGGGGAAGCATTTGGAGAGAAACAGAAAATGGTTATTCATGTTTGCGCTCGTGTTTGCATTACTTTTAGTATTAGGGGCATGTAGTGATAGCGGTAAGAAAGAGAGTGGGACTGATTCGAAAGATGATCCAGAAGCAAAAGAACCTAAAACGGAAACACCGGTAGAAGAAAAAGGTTCCGGATCAACAGAAGTATTTAATTTTGCAACAAACCAAGATATACCACATATAGACCCTCATGGTACATCAGCGAACACGTCATTCCGTGTAACCTATATGTTATACGATCGCTTAGTTACTTATGATGGGACAACGACAGATGTTATTCCACAACTTGCAGAAAAATGGGATATCTCACCGGATGGTTTAACTTACACATTCCATCTCAATAAAGAAGCCAAATTCCATGATGGAACACCTGTTACGTCTGAAGCTGTAAAATATTCTTACACCCGTGCAATGGATGTAGGGAAATCCGCTGCTGGTCAATTTAAAGATGTTATTAATAAAGATAGTTTTGAAATTGTAGATGAACACACGATAAACATAACGCTTGAAAGACCTTTTGCTCCATTCTTAAAAACATTAGGTACAGTTTTTGGAAACATTGTGAACCCAAAACTTGCAGAGCATAATGGCAGTGATTTAGGGGAAACTTACTTGGCAGATAAAGAAATGGGTTCTGGTCCTTTTATTTTGGAAAGTTGGGATAGAGGACAGAAACTAGTAATGAAAGCTAACGAGGATTATTGGGGCACAGTACCAACGTTAAAAACAGTAAATATATTAATCATAAATGAACCTTCTACAGCTCGATTAATGATGGAAAAAGGGGAAGTTGATTTAATTGACTACTCCATGATCTCTCCAGATGTTTTAAAACAAATGGATGGAAATAACGATATTACTGTTCTAAAATCTCCTGGTTACGCAATTGATGACATTGCTATTAACACTGAAAAAGAATATCTAAAAGATCCAAAAGTAAGGCAAGCTCTTGCACATGCAGTAAATTATGATTCTATTATTAATGATGTTCTACTTGGTGGAGCAGAACGTATTGGTGGAATAATTCCAAAAGGAATGTTTGGGTATAATCCTAATATTGAATTATATGACTTTGATTTAGAAAAAGCTAAGGCTTTACTGAATGAGGCCGGTTATGAAAAAGGTTTTCCATTAGAAATTGCAATATCAGAAAATAATGAAGTTAGAAAGAACATTGCGGTAATGATGCAGTCTGATTTTAAAAAGATAGGAATTGACCTGCAAATTAGAGCCTTAGCATGGCCAACATTTTTGGATTTAGTTACAAGCGGTCAGCATCAATTAGCATTAGCCGCATGGACTCCTGATTATCCAGATCCGGATTACAATTTGTGGTATTTTGCACACTCATCTAGTAAAGGACCTGGATTTAACTTAGCATTCTATGATAATCCAGAAGTAGATAAATTGTTAGAAGAAGGCCGTTCCACAGTGGATGAGTCTGTTCGTGATAAAAATTATCAGAAGATTCAAGAAGTAATGAGCGAAGATGTTCCTTATATATTTCCGGCTCAGCGCT
The DNA here is from genome assembly GCF_042945595.1 of Psychrobacillus sp. L3. Lineage (GTDB taxonomy): Bacteria > Bacillota > Bacilli > Bacillales_A > Planococcaceae > Psychrobacillus. The sequence goes on from NZ_CP168493.1 coordinate 857,152, forward strand.
CTGTTGAGGCACCTATGAAAAATTGGGTGAAAGGATATGAAATTAACCCTATGAATACATGGTATGTACCGTTCCAAAAAATGACGAAAGAATAACATGTGAAAGCGGTCGTAAAGAAGTAGTTTTACGATCGCTTTTTCTAAATATTATATAGGAGTGGATTTGGTTGTGGATGATTAATAACTTAGTCGTAAATAGAGATGATAAAATAAGTGGTTTTTTACATTTTCCAACTTTGGAACATAACATTCCCGCGTTTATGATAAATGGAAAAGAAGAGGGTCCTTCAGTTTTAATAATGGCTGGAGTGCATGGATGCGAATACACTTCCATTGATGCAGCCTTAAAGCTAGCGAAAGAATTAACTCCAAATGATATTGTAGGGAAATTAATCATTTTACCTATTGTCAATATAGCCTCCTTTTATAAACGATCCATTTATGTTCACCCAAAAGATGAAAAAAATTTAAATCGAGTATTTCCTGGGAAAGAAAATGGAACGGAAAGTGAAAGGTTAGCATTTTGGTTACACAAAGAGATCTTTTCTCAAGTTGATTTTGTATTAGATTTACATGGTGGCGACATGATAGAAGCTTTAGTGCCTTTTACTATTTATCAAATGTCTGAAAATCTACAGCTTATGAACGAAGCCCAAAAAATTGCATCGTTATTTGGTATTCCATATGTTGTAAAATCGGAATCTCAAGTGAAGGGATCAACTTATTCCGCAGTTACTTCGTTAGGGAAAATAGGGGTAATTGCCGAGGCGGGTCAACAAGGGATATTAGATGAATCTTCTTCTAAACTATTACAAGATGGCACAAAAAATGTATTGAAATATATTGGTCTGCTTAATGGGGAGTTCGTAGAGGAGCCAGTAAAAAACTTAGAAACATTTGAATGGTACCGAGCAACTATTCAAGGACTTTGGTACCCAACGGTGGAAATTGGTGCAGAAGTGAAAAAAGGGGAGATACTCGGTTATATAAAAAATGTGTTTGGTGAGACAGAAATTGAAATTTATGCACAGGTTGATGGCTTAGTTTTATTTTTAGTCACTTCATTAGCTATTAATGTAGACGATCCATTATTAGCGATAGGAGATTAATAGATGACAAGAATGCTTGATTATTTAAAAGAATACCAAAAAAGTATAGAAAAAACACTAATACGTCTTGTGAAAGCTGAGTCTCCTTCACTGGATAAGAAACTCGTTGATCTATGTGGAGAAGTATTAATGGAGGAATTTACAAAGCTTATTGATGGAGATATACAAATTTTGGAGAAGTCGACTGTGGGAAATCAGTATTTATTAACTTACGGTGCGCAAGATTGTAAAGACCAAATTCTCATCATTGGTCATCTAGATACTGTTTGGGATAAAGATGCTTTGCCTTTAAAAATAGAAGAAGATACTCTTTATGGTCCTGGAGTATTTGACATGAAAGGCGGTTTAACGATTTCTCTTTGGGCTATGAAAGCATTAAAAGCATTTAATATATTTGGAGATAAGAAAGTTGTACTGCTTATTACATCTGATGAAGAAATTGGAAGTATCCATTCAAAGGAAATTATTATTCAAGAAGCTCGAAAAAGTTCTTTGGTATTGATTCCTGAATCTAGTATTGAACCTAACGGAGCTGTCAAAACAGAAAGAAAAGGAGCGGGTAACTTCTATTTGGAAGTAAAAGGAGTTGCAGCTCATGCTGGAATTAATGCATGGGATGGAGCAAGTGCTATCGAGGAACTTGCTTATCAAATTATCGACTTGAAGAAGTTAGCAAATCGGGAAGAAGGCATATCCATTAATGTAGGGATAATATCTGGAGGTTCCAGATCCAATGTTATAGCAAAAGATGCATATGCAGAAATAGATGTTCGGATTACGAAAAGAGAACAAGCAGAGCTGATTACTCAACAAATTATGAATCGTCCTGTTTTTGTTGAAGGAACGAGTACTGTAGTAACAGGAGAAATCGAGCGTTTTCCACTAGAAAGAAACGAAAAAGTAGTCTCTCTCTATCATGATTTAAAGGAAATAGCTTTACTGCATGGATATGAATTAGAGGAAGGATCTTCAGGTGGAGCAAGCGATGGAAATTTCACTGCAGGTGAAGGTATACCTACAATTGACGGTTTAGGTCCAATTGGTGGTGGTGCACATTCAGACCATGAACATATTATTTTGTCTAATTTACCAGAAAGAGCGGCTTTATTGGCTGAAATGATCGCAAAACATTTGCAATGAAGGAGGATTTTCATGTACTTAATGGACTTAAATGCAAGCAAATTTAATGAAGTGAAACAAACAGTAAATACTATTCTATTACCAATTGGAATGATGGAGACGCATGGACCCCATGCCACTTTAGGTACAGATGTATGGATTCCAAGAGAATTTGTAAGAAGACTTGATAAAATAATCGGTGAAAAAGTGATCATGGCGCCTGAAGTTGCATATGGTCATTCTTGGGCACTTGCGCCTCATTCTGGAACATTTGATATTTCAAGTGAGGCTTTCTCGAATTATGTGTACGAAATAGGCAAGGAGTTTTATCGAAATGGGTTTAACAATTTAATATTATTTAACGGTCATGGAGGCAATATTCCAAGCTTAGCAATTGTTACTGAAAAATTAGCAGATATAGGAGTTAACACGCTAACAATAAATTGGTGGATGGATTACCGAGAGGATATTCTGACGATTACATCTAAACCTGGTCATGGTGGAGAAGATGAGACTTCATTAGTTCTAGCGATTGATGAAAAACTAGCTGACTTGTCCCTAGCAGGCGATTTTTCTATTGAATATAATCGAAAGTTAAAATATAAGGATATGGGAAAAGTGCTGTATAAAGATGGATATATGGGTGATGCAGCGAGCGCAACAGCGGAAAAAGGAGTTGCATTATATGAACTTTTGACAAATCTTATTTTAGAAGATGTGAAAGATTTATGGGACTTGTCTGCTAGTAAATTATTGAGCAAGGGAGAATCTTAATGAAGCTTTGGACTGAACAGGAAACAGGAGAAAAGATTGTTGATATTACATTAAGTTTAAATGAACAGGCTATGCATCTGTTTGAAACCGAAGTAACAACCGCAAGTTATAGTGACGTGAAAGCTACTTTGAAAACCTTTGATGAAATTGGTTCTGCCATAGAAGAGGTTGAAAAGGCAGTACGGACTTTGGAAGGTCATCCTGGAGAATATCTGCGAGGCATGATTAATGGATTTAACTATTTTGCAAGAAGTATGCAAGGTGACAAAATTCCATATGATGAGCTTATTTTAAATATTCAACAGTTACCTTCGACGTTAATTTCAGATGAGCAGCTTGCACATGCGAAAGAGTTGGTGGAGGAAAGCTTAACGAATATTGGATATTCGGGATCATTTGCTGACAAAATTTCAGCGTGGAAAAGTGACACGATGATTGCACCAGAGGAAGTGGTGAATGTTGCGGAGAATTTTAGAGAACTTAGTAAAAAAGGTACTCTAAATCGAGTAATAGAATTACCTCCTGAAGATGGTGTTGATTGGATCAAACCAATTCGTGGTGTTTTTTGGAGTGGTTATTCAAAATATACGGGAGATTATCGTGGTAACTTAACTTTTAATATCGATCGCCCATGGACAGAGCCAATTCTTGCACAAATAATGACCCATGAAGCATATCCAGGGCATCAAGCTTTCTACTGCCGATGGGATTATGAATTTAAAAATGGAAATTTACCGTTAGAAGCTTCTTATTATATGATAAATAGCCCTACTAATGCACTTTTTGAAGGTGGACCAGAAACAGCATTATCATTTTTAGGTTGGGATGATGTTGAGGAAGAAACAGAAGGTATTAGCGATGAGAAAAAAATGCAATATCGAGCGGCACGACATTTCCTAGATTATCAGCGTATGTATATGACGAATGCTTGCTATCTTTATAATCTTCATGCTATGACGAAAGAAGAAGTCATTCGTTATATGATAAATGAAGGTGGAATAACTGAAATAGAGGCTAATAATTGTTTTCGTTTTTTCTCCCATCCAGTCCAAAAAACATATTATCCAAGCTATTATTATGGGCGCTGGATGATTGGAAACGCTTATGCGCAAACGCCGAAAACCTTACGAAATGAATATTATAAAATCTTGTATGATACACCTCATACGACAGAGACATTTGTGAAAGCAATCTCTCAGTTGCATAACAAAGAATTTGATTCGTTCAACACATTTAACCAAAAATAAATGAGGTGATTGAATTGAAACGAAATTTAACAATAGAAGAGAAGTTAATAGTAAATCAAATATCCAATGAGGAACTCTTATCAGATAATAGTGAAATTGCGAAAGAAGTTAGATTATCTGGTTCCATAGAAGAGTTAAGAGCTTTTCAATTCATTCAAAAAAGACTTGAGTCATTTGGTTTAAAAGCGGAAATTGAGTTCGATGATGCTTATATAAGTATTCCTATTCAATCGAAATTAGAAGTTAACGGGGAGATAATAGATTCTATCACCCATTCTATGGCCAAAGATTTGAATAATGAAGAGCTAAGTGCAGAGTGTGTTTATCTCCAAAATTTAAATGAAGATTCTCTTAGATTAGTTAAAAATAAAATTGCGATTTATGACAGTATCGCTATTCCTGATATCGTAAAGCAATTCGAAGACTCAGGAGTAGCTGGGGTTATTTTCATTAACGGCCCCAATACTCATGAGATGATTGTTTCAAGAATATGGGGAAGTCCATCTGTTCAGGACAAAGATTTATTGCCTAAAATACCTGTCATTTCGATCAATAATAAGAATGGTGAAAAATTGCTTGATTTATTGAAAATAGCGAGTTTCAAAGCAATCATTTCTACTGAAGTTTGTTCTAGATGGATGAAGATACCAAGACTTATTGCTGATATTCGGGGAGATTATGAAACGGATCACTTTGTTTTGTTGTGTGGGCATGTAGATTCTTGGCATTATGGCGCGATGGATAACGGATCTGCAAATGCTTTAATGTTACAAGTGGTAAAAATTCTCGCTCAAAATAAAACAAAATGGAAACGTAATGTACGTATTGCTTTTTGGTCAGGACATTCTCATGGAAGATATGCGGGTTCGGCTGCTTATTGTGATAAAAACTGGGAGGACTTGAGCGAAAATGGTGTCATGCATTTTTATGTGGATTCTGTTGGAGGTAAAGGAGCAAACATTTTTGTAGATAGTAATGCAATGGCCGAAACAGAAGATATCGCAATCGATGTGATTGGTCGCCTTACAGATCAATCATTTGTAGGTAAACGATATTCCCGTTCTGCTGATCAATCATTTTGGGGCACAGGAATTCCTTCCTTATATATGGGGATGGCAGAACATGAACTATCCCATGATCCTGCTTATAAAAATGTCCAAAAACTATTTGCAGGTACAAAGGGTGGGGGATTCGGCTGGTGGTGGCATACAGTGGAAGATACGATAGATAAGATAGATCCTGATGTATTAAGAAAAGATTGTGAAATCTACTTATTATCTCTTTATAAAGTGTTAACAGACAACATTATTCCAATCAATCCTCTTAAAGCAGTAGAAGAAATTCATAAGCATCTATGTGATTATAAAGAAAAAGGGAAAGACATTGCTGATTTATCACTCTCGATAAATAGGGTAGATGAGATTAAACATAAGCTAAGAAAAGTGTTGGAAATAAAAGACCGATTGGAGTCAGATTCAGAGCATACTAGATTATTCAATGATTTTCTACTTAATATATCTAAACTTCTCGTACCCATCAATTATGTTGGTGGCAGTATGTTTGAGCATGATTTAGCATCAACAACTGTACCGGTTCCATCATTAGCATTGATCCATCTTTATACAATTGGTCTTAAAGATGAGGATTATTATTTGTTACAAACTGCGATTCGTCGACAGGTGAATTTTTTGAATTACGAGTTGAAGAAAGTGATTCGAGAAATAGACAGTATTAGGGAAATTTTAGTGGAAGTCTTGGAATAAGTATTTTTCAAATAAGCGTAATTGAATCCAGAAAAGTAGTCTTTACCTCCTTTAGATTGCTTTTCAATTATATGGAATCTTTATATATGAAGACCTTTAAGGTTGTCAAAACTTTAAAGGTTTTCTTCAAATTAATTATAGGACGTGAAAAGATGAATGCTGCAAACTTAGTTAATGTCATGCGAGGAAATCTTATAGAAAGTAAGCATCTTGGTCATATTGCTATAGTAGATTATACAGGGAAGTTAATTGCTTCAAAAGGAAACATAAATTCCATCATATTTGCACGTTCCTCTATGAAGCCTTTACAAGCCATTCCTATTATTGAAACAGGAGCATATGAATCATACCAATTGGAACCTGCCGATCTATCCTTATGTTGTGCTTCCCATAACGGGGAGGAACAGCATACTGATCGAGTTATTTCTATATTAGAGAAAGCGGATTTAGTGGAGAGTAGTCTACAATGTGGTACGCATATTCCTAGATGGGAAGAAGCTTACAAGAAAATAATAATGGAAAATCGAAAAGTCACTCCTGTCTACAACAATTGTTCGGGAAAACATAGTGGGATGTTAATAACGGCAAAACACTTAAATGAACCAATAGATTCCTATTACAATATGGAGCACCCCGTTCAACAAAGAATTTTACAAGTTATCAGTGAGTTAGCAGAAACTCCTAAAGAAGATATTCAAATTGGAGTGGACGGATGTGGAGTTCCGGTTCATGGAATAGCATTAGAGAAAATTGCTTTAGCCTATGCAAAAATGGCTAAACCAGATAATCTACCGAATAGTAGAAAAAAATCCGTAAGCCAAGTAGTTCATGCAATGATGCAAGTACCAGAAATGGTAGGAGGAACAAATCGCTTTTGCACTGATTTTATGAAAGTAGTAAAAGGAAAAATGTTCGGAAAAGTAGGAGCTGAAGGAGTCTACTGTTTTGGAGATTTAAGAAGCGGAATAGGAATCGCGATTAAAATAGAAGACGGTAACAGCAGAGCTACTTCACCCGTTGCAGTTGAAGTGATGAAACAATTGGGTATGTTGACGGGAGAAGAATTGAACGAACTAAAAGAGTATCATTTACCATCCATTAAAAATGCGAGAGACGAAAATGTAGGTTCACTTAATGCAGACTTTCTGTTGGATTATGTATAAATGTAACGAAGAAAATGAAATTAAAATGAATTACTAAATCACCGCATTGTTATTTTGGGGTGTTGCCCCAACCAACAATGGCAAGTCCTTTTCCTTCGCATCATGCTGTGACTTGTTGATCCGTTCTTGTGCAGTAAGGATTCTCGTATTTTTTTCTTTTTTTATTAATCAAATAGTGTTCTGCAATGATGAGCAAATCCAAAAGTATTAAATTTAATAAAATTGGGAGAATATTGCCCTTAACAAAATAGGAGATATGCGTTTTGTAGTATATAATGTAGAAAGAGAAGAAATGATTTCTACAGATAAACGAATAAAATTGATAAATCGATCATCTCATATAAATTGAAATTGAAGGAGTTTGGAGTATTTGAGTAAAAAAATAATTAAAGATGAGTTGCCAGAGAATTATGAGGAACTAAAAAAAGCAGTCAATCGTACCGCTAGCTGGAGAGCACGCTACGATGCAGTTGAGGAATTAGGGAGATATAATACGAGCCAAGTTATTGATATTATGAACACGAGATTAGCAAATGATCCTGTTTATAAAATTCAAGAAGAAGCTTATCGTATACTAATTGAGTTTGGACAAGATGTTCAATTACCTGCTCGTAAAAAATTTGAAATCGTCAAAGGGGCAAATAAAGTATTCTTACGAGTGAAGAAAAGTTTGCCGAAAGACCATACATTTGAAGAATTCGCTACAAAATTAAAAAGAATGCGAATCGATGTATATGATGCATATGAAGGCGAAAGAGGCCTTGAATGGTTAGAAAACGAATGGACTAACATCGGAAATAACAAGTAAAATATGGATATTGTGAATATGTGTTACAAGTATGTTACAGGTGCCTGGCACCTGTAACATACTTGTAACACTTTTTTAATGGCTCGATACTAGTTTTTGTGAGATTCGATTGCCTGTTTCGATTGCTTTTGTTGCTAGAAATTCAAGTCGTTCATCTGTGAGGTTGAAGCTGACGAATCCTATGCTAATAGCTCCAATAACTTGTCCAAAGCTGTCTTTTATGGATACTGCAATTGAGGATGTGCCTTCTGTTCTTTCAGAGTGGCTGGTTGCGTATCCTTGTTTTTTTATTTGATCGAATGTTTTTTTCATTTCAGTCATTTGGTCTGCAGATATGAGTTGGGACAATATACTTTCTGCTTTGGGTGATGGCATAGCTGCTAGCATCGATTTATTGGCAGCACCAATATTCATTGGTATGCGCAAACCCATTTGATCATAAATTCGAATTGGATTGTTCGGACTATCAATTCTTTCTACAATAATCGCTTCTGTCCCAAGCGGCTTACTTAAATAGACGCTTTCCTCTACTTCTTTAGACAACTGCTCAATCTCCGGTCTAATCTTGCTAATATAATCCATTGAATCATACACTTGAAGACCATATTCCAACCAAATGAAGCCAAGTTTGTATGTTTTCAGTCGTTCATCCTGCTCAACCATTCCCTGTTTTATCATTGCTTGAAGTAGTCTGTGCATAGTGCTGAGAGGAAGTTCGCAAAGTTTGGAAAGATCAGAAATCGTTATTCCTTTTTCTGTTGCATGTGCTGCTAATACTTTTGCCACTGTCATCGCTCGGATGATCGATTGCATGGAATGCACCTCCTAAATAGTAAAAAAATAAATTTACTATTTCAATATAGTAAATAAAAAAGATTCTAAATATATTGACATTGTAACATATTGCAATTATATTTTAAATATAAACTTTTCCGATATTCGGAAACGTTTTCCACTCAACGGAAAAAGGGGAATTAAAATGACCTATAATTCATCTATGTTTAGAAAGTTAGACCGTGTAATTGTCAAACATCCAACTGAAGCGTTCATTAGTCAAGCACATTTGGCTGATCAATGGACAGTGTTTAATTACTTACAGGAACCAAATTTTGAAGAAGCGGTTCGTGAGTATAAAGGATTCATTGAAATATTAGAAAAGCATGTACCTCAAATCGATTATCTTCCAGCAGCAGACACGGTCGGCTTAGATTCTATCTACGCACATGATCCAGTTAAATTCACACCAGCCGGAGCCATCATTCTAAAATCTGGAAAAAAATTAAGACAACCAGAAGCAATTGTTTATAAAAAGTTTTTACAAGAAAAAGAGATTCCTATTATTGGCGAGTTAACAGGGGATGCAGTATCAGACGGCGGAGATATTGTTTGGTTAGATGATAAAACACTTGTAGTAGGTCGCGGTTACCGTACAAATGACGAAGCAATTCTTCAATTAAAAGAAATGACTGCTACATACGTAGATGAGTTCATCGTTGTGCAACTTCCACATGATCAAGGTGAAGCAGAATGTCTACATCTTATGTCTTTCATTAGTATGGTTGATAAAGATTTGGCAGTAGTGCATTCACCATTAATGCCAGTGTTCTTCCGTCAACTATTAATCGAACGTGGAATTCAATTAGTAGAAGTACCAAAAGCAGAATACGACACGCTTGGATGTAATGTATTGGCTCTTGCACCACGAGTTTGTGTGATTGTAGAAGGAAATGAATCTACAAAACAACAACTGTTAGATGCTGGTGCAACAGTCTATGAGTACAAAGGGCAAGAAATAAGTGTATTAGGTACAGGTGGACCAACATGTTTGACAAGTCCAGTTGTAAGAAACTAAAGGAGGAAAATAAAATGAGTATATTTAAAAATGTGATCGCAAAAACACCAGGTAAGAGCTATGTAGGAGGATTAACTACATCAGATTTAGGGACACCGGATTACGATAAATTATTAGCGCAACATGAGGCTTATATTGAAGCGTTGAAAAAATGTGGAGTAGAAGTAACGCTTCTTTCACCAAGTGAAGAATTTCCAGATTCTACGTTTGTAGAGGATGCGGCAGTTCTTACAACTGATTTTGCTGTCGTTACAAATCCCGGTGCAGATTCTCGTAACGGTGAAATTATCGAAATTGAAAGCGCTTTAAAGTCTTTTTATAAAAAATTTCATTATATTAAAGGACCTGGAACACTTGACGGAGGAGATATTCTTCAAGCAGAGGATTGTTTCTTTATTGGGATTTCGGAACGCACAAATGAAGAAGGCGCTCGCCAATTAAAAGAAATTCTAGAAGGAGAAGGTTTCGAAGCAACAATCATTCCACTTGAAAAATTCTTCCACCTGAAAACTGGTATAGCTTATTTAGGTAACAACAAAATGGTCGTAGCAGGTGAATTTGTTGACCATCCAGCATTTGATTCATATGAAAAAATCGTGATCGGAAAAGAAGATGAGTACTCTGCAAACTGTATTCGTGTGAACGACTATGTCATTATTCCACAAGGATATAGCGAAACGAAACGCAAAATTAATGAAGCAGGTTTCGAAACAATCGAATTAGATATGTCTGAAGTTCGAAAACAAGACGGCGGACTTAGCTGCTTATCACTAAGATTCTAATATATTACAGGTATATTACAGGTGCCAGGCACCCGTAACAATTCCTAGGGGTTAAATGGGGGGAAAGTGTTATGTCAAAAGTTGGGGATCAAGCAGTACAAGGTGATTTATTGAACCGTTCGATGAAGAGCCGTCATTTATTTATGCTTTCACTTGGGGGAGTAATTGGGACGGGCCTATTTTTAAATGCAGGTTATACGATTAATCAAGCTGGTCCAGGTGGTGCCATCCTTGGATACTTATTAGGCGGTTTGATCTTATATATGGTGATGATCTGTTTAGGAGAACTTGCGGTTTACATGCCAGTAACTGGTTCTTTTCAAACGTATGCAACTCGTTTTATTAGTCCGTCTGCAGGATTTTCGCTTGGATGGATGTATTTTGTAGGTTCCGCTGCTACAGCAGGGGTGGAGTTTACAGCAGCAGGAATCCTCATGAAGCATTGGTTCCCTGATGTTCCAGTTTGGATATGGTGTGCTCTATTTATGGTTTTATTATTTGCGTTAAATGCCTTATCAACAAAAGCGTTTGCGGAAACAGAGTTTTGGTTAGCAGGTATTAAAGTGGTTGCGGTCATTTTGTTTATTGTCATTGGGGTTGGAGCAATTTTCGGTCTTATTCCACTGGAAGATAGAGTGACTCCAGCGCTTACTAACTTGGCACCTTCTGGATTATTTCCAGCAGGAATCGCTATTGTTTTTGTGACGATGATGAACGTTATTTTCTCTTATCAAGGTTCAGAGATGGTTGGGATTGCTGCAGGGGAAACGGAAGATCCTCAAAAAAATATTCCAAAAGCAATACGTACAATTTTAATAAGAATCATTGTGTTTTATATTGCATCCATTATCGTTTTGTCTGCAATTTTTCCTGCTTCAGAACTTGGTTTGCTGGAAAGTCCATTTGTTACATTAATGAATTTAGCTGGTATTCCATATGCAGGTAGTATTATGAACTTTGTAATTTTAACGGCAATTTTGTCCGTTGGGAATTCATGTTTGTATGCATCTACTCGATTACTATGGTCAATGGCTAAAGAAGGAATGGCACCAAAAATGTTTGGTCGTCTTTCTAAGCGCAAAGTGCCTTTAAATGCATTAATTTTCACGATGGTTTTCTCTTTATTCTCATTATTAACTAGTGTAATGGAAGCGGATGCGGTGTTCGTCTTATTAATGTCCATCGCAGGTATTGCCGTTACTATTTCATGGATGGGTATAGCGACTTCTCAGTTAATGTTCCGTCGAAAATATTTAAAAGATGGCGGACAATTAGCCGAATTAAAATATAAAGTACCTTTTTATCCTTTAATACCGTTAGTTTGTATCGGATTTTGCCTTATGATTCTAGTATTTCTCTCATTCGATCCAGAACAAAGAATTGGTCTATACTACGGAGTAGGTTTTTTCATAGCTTGTATGCTATTCTATAAACTGAGATTAGAAAAAAAGAATAAAAAGTCAGTTTAAGAAATAAATAGGTGCCAGTCACGACACAAATGGGACGCAACTCCAAGCATTCAGAATAGTGTCAGTGTCTGGCACTATAACTATGTAAGGGAGAAATTCGAGATGAATCAATTATTTTGGGAAACACCAGAAAAACTTCGAGCATTGTTATGTGAACTCGTTAGTTGGAATAGTATTACGCTTACGGAAGGCGAAACAAAGTTCGCTCCAAAAGTGATAGATAAGTTGAAAGAGCTAAAGTATTTTCAAGCGTATCCAAGCCATTTGCAGATGCATGATGCAGGACTTGGAAGGCATACGGTCACTGCTTTGTATAAACACCCAGAAGCGACAGAGACAGTTGTGCTTATTAGTCATTTTGATACCGTTCAGACGGAAGAGTACGGAGTTTTAGAACCGCTTGCCTATTTTCCAGAGGAATTAACGAAAAAGCTAATGGAAAATCCATCTGATTTACCAGAGTCAGCTCGTATCGATTTGGAAACAGGAAAGTATTTATTTGGCCGAGGCACGATGGATATGAAAATGGGATTAGCGCTTCATATGCAGCTTATTGAAAGAGCGAGTATGGAAGAATGGCCGATCAATCTTATTTTAACCACTGTTCCAGATGAGGAAGTGAACTCTGCTGGTATGCGTGCAGCAGTGACACAGCTAGTTCATATTCGCAATGAATTCGGTTTAACCTATAAATTATTCTTAAATAGCGAACCTTGTTTTTCTCAAAGTCCAACTGATATTGATGAATATATTTATTCAGGAACAATTGGGAAGATTATGCCTGCTGCTTTATTTTATGGAAAAGAAACGCATGTTGGGGAGCCGATGAAAGGAATGACGGCGAACTATATTGCCTCTTATTTGACACAGCGGATGGAATGGAATCCATTATTCTGCGAGACGGATCTTGGTGAAAGTACGCCACTTCCGGTTTCATTGCAGCAAAAAGATTTAAAAATGTCGTATTCAACGCAAACTCCTTACCGTGCAGTGGCGTTGTATAACGTGTTTTTATTGAAACGTACAGCAAATGAAGTGATGGATCTTTTCGACCAAGTAGCAACAGAGGCAATGGATGAGCTAAACAAGAATTATCAAGTGATTTGCGAACGTGAGCAAGTAAAAGGGGTAGGACAAGTGAAGGTTCTTCGCTATGAAGAACTACTTGCATATGCCAATAAAAAATTAGGTATGGAAGAAGTGGAACGATTGAAGAAAGCTTCACTTCAGCAGGAAGATTGGGACGATCGTGAAAAATCACTACGCATCGTGGATGATTTAATGATTCAGTGCCAAGAGTTGGCTCCTGCAACCGTTATCCTATTCGCACCACCTTACTATCCAGCGGTGAATACATCCAATCATCCGCTTGTAATAGAAGCGGTAGAATTAATGAAACGATCGGCGCAAACGTTTAACAATACAGTCAAGCAAATCCACTATTTCAATGGTATTTGTGATTTAAGTTATGTAAATTACGAGGACGATGGCAATGGCTGGACTGCTTTCGAAAGTAACACACCGGTATGGGGCGACACATACAGCATTCCATTTGAGGATATGTCTCAACTAAAAGGTCCAGTATTAAATGTAGGACCATTCGGAAAAGATGCACACCAAAAAACAGAACGTCTACACGTGGACAGTGCATTCGTCGAATTGCCTGTCATGCTAGAAACACTCATAAAAAGCTTATACTAAAAGAAAAAGTGACTTCGCAGTTTCTAACTGGAGTCACTTTTTTGTATATTACAGAATTGTTACGGGTGCCAGGCACCCGTAACAATTCTGTAACGCTTTTACAAATGCGTATTTATAGTTCTAAATGCATATTTATAAAAAACACGTAATATCATTGAAAATTTTCTGAATTTTCGAGATAATGGATATAACCATAAGGAAGGTGAGGGGGAGAATAACGATGGAATTGAAAAGAGATGTGGATATAGAACAAAGAAATAGGGCAAATGATTATGTACATGGAGTATATGAATTGGTGAAGAGACGAAATCCAGGGGAGAAAGAGTTCTTGCAAGCGACTCGTGAAATTTTTGATTCCCTTCGCCCAGTATTTTTAAAGCATCCTAAGTTTATTCATAATGGGATTTTAGAACGTATTACGGAACCTGATCGGGTTATTACTTTTCGTGTATCTTGGGAAGATGATACTGGTAAAGTGCAAGTAAATCGCGGTTTCCGTGTGCAATTTAACAATAGTATGGGGCCATATAAAGGCGGGATTCGTTTTCATCCTACTGTGAACAGCAGTATTATGAAGTTTCTTGCTTTTGAACAGACCTTTAAGAATGCACTGACTGGTCAACCGATTGGTGGGGGCAAGGGTGGCTCTGATTTCGATCCTAAAGGTAAGTCGGAGCGCGAGATTATGCGTTTCACACAAAGTTTTATAACAGAACTGAGTAAATATATAGGCGCTGATATGGATGTTCCAGCGGGAGATATAGGTGTTGGAAAAAGAGAAATTGGGTATATGTTTGGGCAGTACAATCGTTTAAAAGGCGGTTATGAGGCGGGGGTATTCACAGGAAAAGATCCCAATCATGGAGGAAGCTTAGGCCGAAAAGAAGCGACTGGTTATGGTTGTGTTTATTTTGTAGAGGAAATGTTGAAGGAAACAGGAGATAGTATTGGAGGGAAAAATGTTATTGTATCCGGTTCTGGGAATGTGGCGACATATGCAATGGAAAAAGCGATTGAGCTTGGAGCGAAAGTGCTTGCTTGTAGTGATTCGAACGGCTATATTTATGATCCTAACGGAATTGATGTAGGTACCGTTATTCAACTGAAAGAATTGGATAATAAAAGAATACAGGAGTACACTAATTTTCATAAACTAGCGACATATCATGAAGGCTGCACTGGCATTTGGTCGATTCCATGTGATATTGCTTTACCTTGTGCAACGCAGAATGAACTAGAAGAGATAGATGCTTCATTACTCATCAAAAATGGGGTAAAGGCTGTCGGAGAAGGAGCTAATATGCCTTGTACAGAGAAAGCAATTCTTGCATTTCAAGCAAATGGTGTATTATTTGGACCAGCAAAGGCAGCAAATGCTGGCGGGGTGGCGGTTTCAGCAATGGAAATGTCACAGAATAGCATGCGTCTATCTTGGACGGTAGAAGAAGTAGATGACAAGTTGAAAATTATTATGAAGAATATTTATACAAGTTGCCATGATGCAGCAAAGAGTTTTGGGTATCCAGGCAATCTAGTGGTGGGTGCGAATATAGCGGGTTTTATAAAAGTGGCAGATGCCATGGTTTCGCACGGAATACATTAATAAGGTAGGATCGTTCCGACTGTCAATTGTTGACTAGGGACGATTTTTTTTGAAAGTATTTGCATTTTACATAGTAATTATCCAACTTCTGCACAAGTATGCATTTTGGATCAAACAAATTTTCGAAAAGTATTAGACGTTTTATGTAATCGTTTTGTTACACAACTGTAAAGCCACTGTGTTTCGGTTCATGTTAGTATGGGTATAGAGAAATTTTCAAGCACAATTTGTTAGAACGTTTTTCGAAAAAACAGCTTTTGGAGGAATATGAGATTTGACTTCTTTGTTTAAAAAAATCATTACCATCTTTAGTTTAACTGTAGTTTTAGCCGCGGGAACATTTGCAGGAAATACAGAGGCAGCAAGCTCTGTAGCATCAACTCAAATCGTATCGAGTGCGAAAAATCTAGTAGGAATTAAATATCGTACTGGTGGAACAACGAAGGCCGGATTTGATTGCTCCGGATACGTCGGGTATGTTTACAAACAACACGGAGTTTATTTACCAAGAACAGCAGCAGGAATGTACAGCACAGGAACTTCCGTGAAAAAATCGAATTTAGCAGTGGGAGACCTAGTTTTCTTTAACACAACAGGAAAAGGTGTATCTCATGTTGGTATGTACATAGGTAGTGGAAAATTTATTCATGCTTCGACATCAAAAGGTGTTCGAGTGGATAAATTAAATGACCCATATTACTGGGGTTCAAAATACGTTGGAGCTAAAAAAGTAGCGAAGGTAGCAGTTGCGAGAAGATAATAATAAAAAAGATAAAACCGTTTCGGCTAATATGCTGAAACGGTTTTTTAATTCATTTTAGTTTTGAAGCATAGCACCACAAGGCAATTTGTAAGACAAGGGCATCTTGGAAAACAGATGGATTGTAGCCGGTTTGCTCGCAAATTTTCTTCAGTCGATACGTGAGTGTATGCCGATGGATATCCAAAGTAGCTGCACATATTGCAAGTTGTTGGTTGCAATTAAAAAATTCTTGTAAAGTTTGAAGCAACTTTTCGTTTAATTCATTTAAAACCCGATTTGCAAAGTGTTGTGCTTCTTTTGAATCGCGCTTCTTAAATAAAGCATACAGTTCTACCTCTTCGAAATAGGTGATGCTTTTATTAGAAGATCCCTCTCTCAAAGCAATTTTTGCCGTTTGATAAGCATAATGAACTTCTTCAAGTGAGTGGACGACTAGACCAACTCCAATCGGTAGGGCGCTATACTTCTTTAAATTGGAAACCAATAAGGAAATTTTATTCTGAAATGATTTTTCATCTAGACCAGCAATAAGAATAAAATGCTCGTGTAATTGATAATGCCCTACTAAGATGGAGTCGCTTTGAAAAAAGTATTCGATTCCTTGCAAGATGGATTGATATGATTTTGACTCGGGATTCATTTCTAGCATAATGGCATAAAAGGGTGCTTTATTTAAAAATCCTATTTTATTTATTCGCTCATAGATGACTTTTTGAAGAGGTTGACCACTCATTAATTCTTCAAATACCATTTCTTGCATTTTACGTTTCCATTCTCTTTCCGATACGATCAATGCTTGGTGTACCATCATTTCGGTTGTGAGTTGAACTAATGTAGCTATTTCTTCCATTTCTTCGGGATTTCCTGTAATGCCTATTATACCGACTAATTCATTTTGAAAAAATATAGGTAAATTAATACCAGTTTTCGTTCGTGGAAATAAGTGTCTATTTTCTTCCGTAATCCATAAAGGCTTTTTCGTTTCTGCAACGACAACGGCTCCTTCATGTATACTATCTACTCGCAATTCATCTCCGGAGGCAAGTATCATTCCATTTGTTTGAATAACATTAATATTCCGGTGCAGTCGCAGCATTGTTTGGTCGACAATTTGATTGGCAATCTGTTTTGTAATCATATAACCTCCCGAAAGTATAAAATAGCGTGATAATAATCCAATGATTTTATACTTTAAGTATAATGTAAATCGTCTGAATAATCACTATACTTCAATGTAAGCGCTTAACTAAAGGAGGTGTTTACGTGAAAATCATTGTTAGTCCTGATTCTTTCAAAGGTTCCTTAACAGCAATAGAGGCTGCTCAAGAAATTTCAGCGGGCATAAAAGAGATTGACCCCAAGATTGAAACTGTCCTACTACCTATAGCAGATGGTGGAGAGGGTACCCTTGAGCCACTTATCAATGCTACGAATGGACAAACCGTTTATGTCGATGTACATGATCCGATTGGTCGCCAAATTTATGTCGAATATGGTGTCTTAGGAGATGGAGAAACATGTGTTATTGAGATGGCAAAAGCATCTGGTTTAACATTACTAAAGGAGCACGAAAAAAATCCGCTCATTGCATCTACGTTTGGAACAGGTGAATTAATCCGCCATGCATTGGATAACGGATATCGAAAGTTTGTCGTTGGTATCGGAGGCAGTGCAACCAATGATGGTGGAACAGGTATGCTTCAAGCGTTGGGAATGAGATTTCGAAATGAATTAGGGGAGGAAATTGCACAAGGGGCAGGCTCATTAAAAGATCTTGTTGAAATTGACGTCCTGAATTTTGATCATCGAATACAGAAATCACACTTTATCATTGCTTGTGATGTGGACAATCCATTCATCGGACCAACTGGAGCTACTGCGATTTTCGGTCCCCAAAAAGGAGTCACTCCAAATTTAGTAGAAAAGTTAGATCGAAATCTATTAAATTTGGCAAATAAAGTGGAAAGCCTCACAGGAATTACACTACATGATCAACCTGGAGCAGGTGCAGCAGGGGGGCTAGGCGGTGCTTTTCTAGCATTTTTCCCAGTCGAATTAAAACCAGGCATAGAAGTAGTCATGGAGGCAATTGACTTTCACCGAAAAATAGAAGATGCAGATTTCATCTTTACAGGGGAAGGGAAATCAGATTTCCAAACACTTTCTGGCAAGGCGCCTATCGGAATTGCTAACGCCGCAAAAGAGCATGGCATACCAGTTGTTTTAATAGCAGGTTTTATTGAACAAGAGAGTATTACGCAATTATATCCTTATTTTTATAAGCTCGCGAGCGTAGCGGATGGTACTATTTCGCAAGAAGAGTCGATGGCAAATGCTGCACATTATTTACGATTGAGAACGAAGGAAATAATGAAATCTATTTTAGAAAAATAAAAAGGGGTGTGACAAATGTTATTTTTAGTGATTTTTCTTGGTGTAGTTTTAGTTGTCGTGGCAACAGCTGTGTTCAAGCTTCATCCATTTTTAGCTTTATTAATTAGTGCGTTTTTTGTTGGTATTGCTTCTGGAATGCCATTACTGACTGTTGTAGAAAATGTAAATACCGGATTCGGCGGACTCATGACGAATATCGGTCTAGTTATTGTTGCTGGAACAATTATTGGGGTTATATTGGAGAAATCTGGTGCTGCTTATCGTATGGCAGAAGTGGTGCTTCGTGTTCTAGGGGAGAAGCGACCACAGCTTGCGATGTCTATTATCGGATATATCGTTTCGATACCAGTATTTTGTGATTCAGGTTTTATTATTCTATCAAGCTTGAAAAAATCATTAGCAAAACGTGCAAAAGTGAAAGTAGCATCTATGACGATTGCATTATCAACAGGTTTATTTGCAACACATACGCTTGTTCCTCCAACACCAGGTCCGATTGCGGCTGCGGGAAATATCGGAGCTTCTGATTATTTAGGAACAGTTATTTTAGTAGGATTATTTGTAGCAATCCCCGCAGTTATTGTTGGTTATCTTTGGGCAATAAAAGTAGGAACGAAAATTGATGTGGAAGCGGATCACGAGGAAGCACTGGATTATGACGAAGTAATTAAATCTTTCGGTAAAATGCCTTCTACTTTTAAATCGTTTCTTCCAATTATATTGCCAATTTTGTTAATCGGAATTGGTTCCGTAGCTGCACTAACAGGCGGTGACTCAGGGTTTACCAATTTCTTGAGATTCCTTGGAGCACCAACTGTAGCCTTGTTATTTGGAGTGTTAGCAGCATTTTTATTATTACCTGAAATCAGTGAAAAAACTTTGTCAGGATGGATTGGGGAAAGCTTGAAAGAAGCAGCTCCTATTCTATTAATCACAGGTGCGGGTGGATCATTCGGTACAGTGATTAAAAATTCTGGGGTTGCAGATCAATTGCAACAAATGGACTTAGGAGCACTTGCAAACGGTGCGTTATTCTTACTCGTTCCATTCCTAATTGCAGCAGCACTAAAAACTGCACAAGGTTCATCCACAGCGGCACTTGTAATAACGTCGTCATTAATTGCACCAATGTTACCTACTTTAGGTATTGAAGGAGCAATGCCACTTGCACTAGTTGTTATGGCAATTGGAGCCGGTGCGATGACAGTGAGCCACGTGAACGACAGCTACTTCTGGGTCGTTACACAGTTCAGCGGAATGAAAGTAACCGATGCATACAAAGCACAAACAATGGCAACCTTACTCCAAGGTATCACAACAATCGTAGTAACCATGATCCTTTGGTTAATATTCGTATAAGGTGCAAGGAATTGTTACAGGTGCCAGGCACCTGTAACACATTTGTAATATAAAAATCACCTCCGATACGCTTAGAGTATCGGAGGTGATTTTGTTTGTTAGTTAAAGTATAGCATGTCATCTCGGTAGTTTTGTTTTAAGTCAGATTCTAAGAAGTTTAAGTAACGTACAAGAAGTTGTGAAGCTTTTCCTCTAGTTAATACTTCATTTGCATTAATGCGATTCTTTTTGTCCGGTTCAATAAGTCCAAGCGCACTTGCAACGTAGATACTGTCTTTTGCTTCTTTCGGAATTTTGTTATCATCGATAAACTTTGTTTTGTATCCAGGGCTTGGAGCACGACCTTCCAGTCCTAATGAGCGAACGATAATGGTTGCTGCCTGCGCTCTTGTGATAGAGTCCTTTGCACCAAATTTATTTGCATTAACTGGGCTGACAATGCCTTTATTTAATGCACTTTCAATATAAACATAGTTAGGATCTTTTGGATCTAGGTCTTCAAATAACGCTTTTTTCACGGTATTCTTCTTTGTTGTTTTTTCTTCTAGAACACGTAAATCAACTGCTTTCGCAACACTTATCGTAAATTGATCTTTTTTCATTGCGGCATCAGGTGAAAAGAAGTTGCTAGATTCATCGAAAATGCCAAGTGAATATAGTTTTTCGATATTAGGTTTTGACCAATGATTCGCTATATCGCGGAATTTTGGAACAATGAGACGCTCTATTTTCGGTGTTTTTTCTTTATATAAATAAAGGTTACCTGAACCAGCTCCATATGGAATATTATACGTATATTCAGCAACCATGCTTGAAGAGCTAATTACGGCATGTCCACCTTCAAAACTTGAGAGAGTTGGTGTATGTACTTCATATTCCAATACTTTAGATTTGCTATCAGAAACTTTACTTTTTACAAATGAAGTCCCTACAGGAGTAATGATTTCATAATCAATAATTTGTGTATCCGTTGAACCCCAGAAATTTTCATATCCAACGTCTCTTCCTGTCATATGAACGGTAATAGTTTGTTTACCTGCTGCTGGAGAAGTTTTTAAATAGATTTTGCGAGCAATCACATTTCCAGAATAATAATCTGTTGCAGGGTTATTATCAATGATAGCTCCGTCAGAAAATTGGTAGTCATCTAGTGTATATGTACTTTTGTCGGTCAATGTTACTTTCTCTGAATAACTTTTTACAGTTTTTTTAGAAGTTGTTTGATTTTTTGTATCATAGTTTTTTAAATCCGAAACGTAAACGACGCTACGAGTTAATTTATCTCCAGCATTACTTGTTAACGTAAATTTATAAGTAGAAGTTAATTGGTTTTTAGTTTCTTTTTCAGTAACAGTAGCTTTACCTGTAAATTTGATTGGAGAACCTGATAAGAAAAAAAATTCTTCGTACATATATTCATCTTGAACCCCACCGTTATAATCAATTACTTTCGCACTTGCAGCAGGAGTAAACATAATTAGCATTAATAAAATGGTCGCGATGTAAACTGTGATTCTTTTCATTTGATTATTCATTTGTATTTTCTGTACCTCTTTCCTATTAATATTTCGAGAAGGTAAGGCATGTAAATAATAGTATTTACATGCCCAATTCTCAATTAATCAACTAAAATAATACGAGCTTTTGAGTAGTAATCGTGAATAATGTACAATCGATCGTTCTCTTTAAGAAGGTTAATCGAAATGACATTACCGTCTTTAATGAAAGTCGTTTGGGAAATATCTATATAAGTTAATGGCACAGATTTAGACCAACTTCCACCGTTCCATATACTTGCATCGTTCAAGTCAATATAATAACTTGAATTAAGTTGTAATCGTCCAACAGAAACATACGAAGCTAGATTTCCACTTCCAATAATATGAGCGGCAACTACATGATTATCCTTTACATAGAAATATGCATATTTGCTAGTGCTATACGTAAAGTCTTTCGTTGAGCTATTATAATCGTCCACGACATCAGTATCATTACTAATATTCAAACTAGTACTTGAAGTAGAATACCAATAATTGTTAATCAACCTGTTTGCATTTGTAATCAGTATTTGATTAGAACCAACGTTACTAATTTGTCCAAAGTAAATTTCATAGTTTGACAAGCTAGCACTTTGGAACCCGTCATTTGTAATTTGAATAATATTTGCGTATTGACTGGATGCACCGCCACTAGTAATTACATAGGCATCCCCTCTTTGAGAAAGAGTACTTGCATCGACTAATCGGCCGTTACGAATAATGATCGTTCCTTGATGATAAGAAATATTTCCTACATTGGATAGTTTGATTTTTTGTGAAGTAGTATCAACCGCATTTAAACTCTCATGAATCGTTCGTTCATTGGATTGCTTAATAATTATTTTTTGGACCACTTCTTTACCTAATTGGTTAATAGTTACATAATAAACCTCGTTATTTACATAGTAACGAAGTTGAGTAGGGTCAATTTTTTTATTCCCAACATATATAGGAGTCTTAGTTGTAAATGGTCTAGATGTAAGAGAATTTGGTGATATTGATTGCCAATCCCAGTTTTGAAAAACTTTCTCATCTTTAACTAGGAGCTTCTTTTGATTTGCATCAATTTGTTGAATTGTTCCTTTGTATAAATGTTCCACCTGGATACCTTCCACGATTATTTCAATAGTAGAAAGTGTATCTAAGTCATAATCTGAAAGGTTTAGTTTAACGCGGTCTCCCTCAAACAATACGCTTAAATCTACTAGTTTCGAATCTTTAAAAACTTGCGTATATTGATCCAAATAAAATCTTTTCGATTGTTTATTCTTTAAATTAATGGCGATAAATTTACCGTTTCTATCAATTTCATTCACTGTGCCAGTTAAATATTCTCCTATTGCTTTGGAATTTCCTTGAGGAATATCCGCGAAGCCACGAAGTTCTGTTACCTTTGCTAAATCTACAGATGCCTGAATCCACATTCCTTCTTTAAATGCATCTATAGTTGTAGAAGTCGAATTAATAAAAAGTGGCGTATATTTATCAATTTTCAATGTTATGGTTTTACCGTTATCATTAATCAATGTAATTTTTGTTAATTTTTTTTCTGTTGTTTTGTCACTTAGCACAACTTCTTCATAAGTAGCATCGACGAACATTCCATCTACTAGCGTAGATGCATTCGCAGAAAAGGGGATAGAGAAGGTTGTGAACAATAAAACAATCAATGTGAGTATGTATGTTAAAAACTTAAACAAATAAAATGCCTCCTATCTAATTGTATTTTTCTATATACATGATATATCGGAAGAAAAACGCTAATTGTTAGATAAATAGGAGAATTCCCTTGTAATTATAGAATGAAGAAATTAAAGAGAATAACTATTATTTAATGCTTAGTTGGTCATCAACTTATCGCTTTTCGAAAATTAATTTTGAAAAGGTATTTCTAATTTTTAATAAAGTAGTATAATTGCATATAATATATTGCACATAAATATAATTGCAATAATAACTTTTATTGATAGGGGAAAAGTACGTCATGAGTAGTCTAAAAATTCAAATTACTAGAAGTGAAAACAAAAAAGAAAAAGTACCAGCTGATCAGCTGATTTTCGGTAGAACCTTTACGGATCATATGTTTATCGCAGATTATACGGAAGGTATAGGCTGGCATGATCACAGAATTGTCCCTTATCAACCGATTACTTTAGATCCATCTTCAACTATTTTTCACTATGGACAAACTGTTTTTGAAGGGATGAAAGCATATTTATCAGATGACGGTGTTGTTCGTTTATTCCGTCCTGAAGAAAATATGAAGCGGATGAATAATTCATGTGACCGAATGAGTATGGCAAAAATAGATGAAGAACAGGCACTTGAAGCATTGAAGCAATTAATAGAGGTTGATAAAGAATGGATTCCTTCTGAACCAGGGACATCCTTATACATTCGTCCATTTATGATTGCAACTGAGGCACATTTAGGGGTTTCAGCTGCTCTTACTTATAGTTTCATTATAATAATGTCTCCTGTTGGTTCTTATTATAAAGAGGGGATTCACCCTGTGAAAATTCTAGTGGAAAGCGAGTATGTTCGGGCTGTTGCAGGCGGAACTGGTACTGCGAAAACCGCGGGAAATTATGCTTCAAGCTTAAAAGCTCAGGAAGTAGCTGATCTTGGAGGGTATGCACAAGTTCTTTGGTTAGATGGTATTGAACGCAAATATATAGAAGAAGTAGGAAGCATGAATGTGTTCTTCAAAATTGGTGGCGAAGTTGTAACTCCTGCTTTAAATGGTAGTATTTTAGATGGGATTACTCGAAAATCGATTATCCAATTGTTAAAACATTGGGATGTTCCGGTAACGGAGCGTAAAGTTTCAATGGAGGAAATTCGTGAAGCCTACCGAACTGGTAAGTTAGATGAAGCTTTTGGAACTGGCACTGCAGCGGTAATATCTCCAATAGGAGAACTTCGCTGGAAAGGTGAATTATTTTACGTGAATAATGGGGAAACAGGAGAGCTTTCTAAGAAGCTTTATGATACATTAACTGGTATTCAAAAGGGAACTGTACAAGATCCATTTGGTTGGGTAGTTGAACTAGATTAGGGCTTAGCTTATAGAATAGTTGGTTATGCATTAAAAACAATGAGATATCAAAAACTTAGGATGTTTACAACTTGTTGATTTTGGGGGAATGGAAAATGAAACCACTTATTGGTATATGCGCAAACTACTTATCAGATGATGCAATTGGTATGGAAGTAGGGATTGGAGCTGCGCAACAAGAATGGCAATTACTTGCAGATGATTATATAGTTGCAATAGAACGTGCTGGAGGGGTGCCAGTAATCCTCCCGATAACAGAGGATTTGGAGACGCTAACACCACTTTTGCAAAAGTTAGACGGTATTTTATTCTCAGGAGGATCGGATATCGATCCAAATTATTACGGGGAATATCCTCGATTTGGTTTAGGATTAATTGAGCCAAGACGTGACGATCATGAAGTGAAGCTGGCTCAAAAGATTTTATTTGAAACAGCATTACCTGTCCTTGGAATTTGTCGAGGCATGCAGCTGTTAAACGTCGCAACAGGTGGAACGCTGTATCAAGATTTAGAGTCACAAAAGCCAGATGGTATTAATCATTCTGTATCTAAAGCGTTAAGGCATCACCCATTTCATCCAGTGAAAATTGAGAAAGGGTCTGCCCTCCACACTATTTACGAAACCGAGGAAATAGGGGTAAACAGCTTTCACCATCAAGCAGTGAAAGAATTGGGTAAAGGATTTAAAACTTCTATGACTGCTCCAGACGGAATCGTGGAAGCAATTGAATGGGATCAAGATCGCTTTGTTGTAGCCGTACAATGGCATCCAGAAATGATGGAAGGCCCTTTGGCAACAATTCGTCCAATTTTCAATGCTTTTGTGGAAGAATGTAAAGCAGCAGCTAATCAAATTCACACTTTAGTAGATAATACTGAAATTATTGCTTAATATTAGGGTCCTCTTTTATGTCAAAACTCCTTGACGCTGAGGGGACTTTTCTTCTTCCAAAGGTATACGGAAGTTTTCACAATAGCTACGGTAATCGCTATCTTTAATTTCAGGATAAGTTTCTATAAAAGAAGGAAGTAATTTCGTGTTCAAATATGGATACGGTGATTCTATTTCCGAAACATAATATTTATATGAACTATAAGTATAATTTTCCATTTTATCAGTTATGAAACCTTTCGTATTAAGTGGATTTTGGTGAATATAGCTGCTTACATTCAATAGACTAATTGGGTCTGACACCATGCTAGCAAAGTAGCGAGTTTCATAAAGTTGTCCATAATAATTATATTTTCTTTTAAAATACTCCGAATACCTTTTATTCACAATTGCCATTATATTCGATAATGGTACTTCTGGAGAACGGATCAGCAGATGATAATGATTATTCATTACGCAATATGCAATAATGGTAAAAGGATATTTTAAATTCGTTTTATAAAGTGCTCGAAAAAACAATGCAAAGTCCCCATCATTTAAAAATATATTTTGCCGATTATTTCCCCTCATCGTTACATGATAATAAATTTCTGGTTGCCAAATCCTTCTCATTCTTCCCATTCAAACTGCACCTCCAACGTATTTCATTCACCATATAACAAAATGATAAATACCACAATTGTCATAATTTGCGCTTTCCTGCGACAATTTTCTTTTGATACATAAAAACAGGCCGAAATATAATTTTACTCACTAAAAAGCGTTCAAAATAAAATTTCTGACATTTCACCATTTGTCCTAATATGTCGAGAAAATTTCTTTCACCCCCTGTCGACTACCCATTAAATGGGACTATCATTACAAGCGTGTTACTGGTGCCAGGCACCAGTAACACGCTTGTAATGAATCAAACCAGGCTTTTACGTTGTGTGATAGAATAAGGGGAAAAGAGGGGGATTCGGATGAAGGAGCAGGTTTTAATTATTGAGGATGAGGAGAATATTGCACGTGTTTTGCAATTGGAGCTGGAGTTCGAAGGATACGAGGTCGAAATTGCGTACACCGGTACAGATGGTCTGATTAAATATCGAGAGAAGATGTGGGATTTAATACTGTTGGATTTGATGCTGCCTGGTTTGAACGGCCTGGATGTGCTGAGAAGAATAAGAGCGACGGAATCTGATACGCCAGTGATTTTATTGACAGCTAAAAGTGATATAGAGGATAAGGTGGCTGGTCTCGATCTTGGAGCAAATGATTATGTAACGAAGCCATTTGAAATTGAAGAGCTTCTTGCGCGTGTTCGTTCCTCTATTCGATTTTCAAAATCCGCTGCAATCCCTTTCATAAAGGACGAGAATGTGCATATATTTGAATCGCTCATGTTAAACGAGCAAACCCGTGAAATTTGTAGAGATGGACAATCGATTAATTTGACACCACGCGAATATGATTTATTGCTTTATTTGATGAAACACCCTCATCAGGTATTAACTAGAGAACAGCTTTTAGATGCAGTATGGGGTTTTGATTATTACGGAGATACAAATGTAGTGGATGTTTACATACGATATGTTCGAAAAAAAATTGAAGAAAATCAGAAATCTTCCCTTATTCAAACTGTCCGTGGAGTTGGTTATGTATTGAAGGAGCAAAAGAATGAGGCTTAAAACGAAAATACACCTATTTTCCACATTTCTTACGCTAATTATTTTAAGTATGATGAATATAGGTGTTTATTTTATTTTTGAAAAAATGGCTTATGATACAGAATATAACCAGCTTAACGCGGATGCTGATGAGTTGATTAAGGCATTAAGTAAAATGGAAGTGGAGGACGATGCTGCTACCATTTTGCGAACTTTCATTCCTTCTAAAGGTGCTATTCGTGTGAATGATAGGAAAGGAGAAATGAAATTGTTTGTTCAAACGGTGGATGATGTAAATAATTATCAACCGAAGTTTGAAATCGGCGAGCAATATTCAATTGGTATTTTTCAAGGAATACCGATTTTATCTATTAGCAAGCCGGTTATATGGGCAGACGGGGAAGTTAACGAAGTTCAGACAATGAAACTTTTAGTAGAAGTAAATAAAAATCTAGATTTTCTGCAACTCATATTAATAGGCGTTACATTAGCAGGTATACTCATTATGGCAATTTCCAGTATTATGCTTGGTAAAATTATAACTAGACCCATTAAAAAATTAATAAACACGATGTCTCAAAGTAGAGTGTCCGGGAAGTATAAAAAAATCTCTGTTCCTGCAAATGGAAAAGATGAAATGGCGCAAATGGGTATTGCTTTTAATGAAATGATGGAACAATTGGAACAAAATTATAACAAACAAGAACAGTTTGTTTCGGATGCTTCCCACGAATTAAAAACGCCATTAACTGTCATCGAAAGCTATGCAAAATTACTTTCTCGACACGGCTTTCGTCATACGGAAATAGCAAAAGAATCTGTTCAAGCAATTATTAGTGAAACAAGTAGGATGAAAGAAATGATTTCTCAAATGCTTTTATTAGCTAAAAGTAATGAACAATTTGTTCGTTCTACTGAAGTGGTCAATGTGTATGAACTCGTTGATACTACTTTACAATCTATGCGCACTGCGTATAATAGAAAGTTTTTATTAAAAGGTGAAGGTCCCATTTATGCGAGCACGGATTTGGAACAATTAAGACAATTGCTTTTCATTCTATTAGATAATGCTCGAAAGTATAGTGAAAAAGAAATTAAAACGACTATATTAGAAAATGAGCTGGGTACGAAAATTTCTATTATGGATTATGGAAATGGCATTCCAAAAAAAGATTTGGAATATATTTATAACCGTTTTTACCGAGTAGATGAAGACAGAAATAGGAAAACTGGCGGGACGGGCCTTGGTATGGCAATTGCTAAAGACATAGCAACTCGGATTTCTGTAGAACTCACCATTGAAAGTGTAGTAGGTTTTGGTACAACTATTCACATTTTTATTCCAAAAGATCAAATTCTCAGCAATTTTTAATGTTGGTGAAGTATGATGTGTTGGAGGAGGGAAAGCGTGAATGAAATTTTTCAAAAGAAAAGGATTTCTATCCGTTTTTATTGCGATATTTGCCGCTTTTGGGGTAGGAATTCTACTGAATATCACACATAAGACACAGTCGATATCTGAAAATGAAGTCCGCTCCCAACTCGAGCAAATGTATGATGCAGAAGTTGCCGGTGTTACGATGAAACAAGATGTTTACAAGGCTGTAATTACAAAAAGTGGGACTTTTTATTTGGTTGAAATGAATGCAGTCACTGGTGATGTATATTCCCTTGAACAGACCGATGAATTTGACCTGGATAAACAAATCGTTGTAAGTGAAGATTCAGCAAAGGATGTGAAGGGAAATACGCTGGAAATTCAGGAACAACCATTACTGCAGAGTAGTGATGAAACCAACTTCACAGCAAAGGTAGAAATAGTAAAACCTCCAACGAAAATTGTTATTACCGAAAAGCCCAAAAATGCAAATACAAAATCAGCAACAACTCAATCACGCAAATCTACTGTAGCCATCTCTCCAAAAGGTTTAAAATCTACACAGACAAAAGTGGAAGAGAAACTACCAGAAGAAAAGCAGATTAAAGAAGAAAAAACGATTAAAGAAGTAATTAAAGATGTTTTAAAGTCAGAATCATCCAAGACAGAAGAAGCAAAAGTAGAAAAAGATAAAGATAAAGAAGACGTGTCAAAGGTAGAACAAACAAAAACAGAAGTTGCTAAAACGGAAATCGTGAAGGAAGAATCCCCACTATCAGAAACTTCCAAACTAGAGGACACAAAGGCAGAAGAACAACAAACTACACCTATCAAACCTTTAGCGATTCAATCAGATGCAAAGAAACCAGATGCTGATTCGAAGACCGATAAAGCACCAACCGTCCTAATCTCAGAAGAACAAGCAATTAAAACTGCTCAACAACAGATAAAAGGTACAGTCGAAAGTAATTCATTTGTTAAAACAAATGAAGGTGGCTACTATTTAATTGTGATGAAAGCATCCTTATCAGATACTGATTCAAAAGAAGGTTCCAAAACAAAACAAAGCAAAGCGACGATCCAAGTACATGCTATTTCAGGTAAAATACTTTCTGTTACATGGGAATAAAAAACTCTCATCAAATTCTAATAAACCTCTATCTGTATTCTCATTTAAGTGGTTTACTATTAGATTAACAAGTAAATAGTATGTAAAGTTGATGAGCGAGCTTAGAAGGAAGCAAGTTCAGAAAACTTCCGAATTATAATAGGGGAATTAATCAACGGCGATTAAAGCGATAATAACAAAGTGAAGAAGAAGAAAAAAGATTACGGCGCTTTAAAAACACACACCCTTGAGCGATAACAAGGAAGTATAAAACACCTTATTCTACCATTCCCCGTAGAATAAGGTGTTTTTTTTATTGAACGGATTATTACAAATTCATTACGGGTGCCTGGCACCTGTAATGAATTTGTAATAATAAAAAACACTACGCTGCCATAGTGATTAATGGCAGTGCAGTGTTGTTGTTTTATCGTTTATTTTTACTTCTTTTTGTTATTCTTCCTAGTGCGAATGCACCAGCAGCGATTCCAAGAAGAGTGTTTGTGTTTTTGTTGAATACTTGTTTAACAACTAGATTCAAATTTTGTGGACGCTCCGCTAGACGACGCATGAAATACCCATACCAGTCTTTACCAAATGGGACATACGTGCAGAAGTTGTAGCCTTCTTTTGCAAGTTGTAATTGCATATCTGTACGGAATCCGTAAAGCATTTGGAATTCAAATTTGTCGTTTGGAATATTGTTTTCTTTGATAAATTGTTTTATATGGTTAATCACATTATGATCATGTGTTGCGATGGATGTGAATTTACCGTTTAGTAAATGCCATTCGATTAATTCCACATAGTTTTTATCAATTTCCTCTTTCGTTTGATACGCGTATTCTAATGGTTCTTTATAAGCACCTTTTACGATACGTAGTCGGAAGTTTTTATACTTTTGAATATCTTCTTCCGCACGATAAAAGTAAGCTTGGATTACTGTTCCAACATTGTCATATTCTTTGGAAAGCTCGTCCAAGATGTCGAAAGAAGGTTGTAAGTGTTTGTTTGATTCCATATCAATATTGATAAATGTGCCGTATTTATGTGCAATTGCTACGATTTCTTTTAAGTTTTCTAAAGCAAAACCATAGTCAATATCTAGTCCAAGTTGAGATGGCTTCAATGAAATATGAGCATCTACTTTATTTTCTTCAATTGCTTGGATTACAGCAATGATTTGATCTTTTGCTTCTAAAGCTTCTTCTTTTTCGAAAACAAATTCCCCTAAATTATCTACTGTACAAGATATACCTACAGCATTTAATTTTTTAATACTTTCGATTGTTTCTTTAATATCAGTTCCAGCTACTACATGTTGTGCACCCATTTTTAAACCATATTTTTTTGCTGCACTATTTAATAGTTGGTTTTCGGATAAAGTCATAAAAATATCTTTTAACATTGTGATGCTCCCATCTCTTTTTTGATACCTTATTATATCATAAAAATACCGTGATATTCATTTGTTACTATTGAAAATGTCATATAAAAGTGGCTTATAAATGAAAAGAAACGTTCCTATCTAAATTTGTCTTAAAATCAAATAAAAAGGCTATAATTACTATACATATTTTCATTCTATTAACTCCTAATTATCTGAATTTTGACTTGCGATATATCGGGAATTAGGGTAGTTTAGGAATTGTGGATAATTATGAATATGTTAATAGAATTAATTATCTATCACCATTATCTAGGAGGTAGGATATGAAAAATAGTAATCTGAAGAAGTCGGCAGCAGCGGCAGTGATAGCGACAACATTGTTTTCAGCGTCAAGTATTTCTTTCGCAAATAGTTCTCTACAAAATGTAGTAGATGAGGCAAGTAAAGATATCAAAAATGCATCATATGCTTATGTAGTTCCGGCTCAATCAGGAAAGCTTGTTGCAAGTGGGAATTTATATGCATCGTTGAATAAAGCGAAAGCAAATTACCAAAAAGCAAAAGATGCTATTGTAAAATCAGATGCCAAAAACAAAGATACATTAATCAAAAATTTAGATGAGTTGTACTACGAAAGAGTTACAAAAGGACTAGTTCCTTACATTGATGCATACAACTATGCAGATAAATATTTAGATCCTATCATGAAAGATATTCAAAAAGCAGAGTTTGATAAAGACTGGGCAAAACTAGAAAAAGCGTATCATAAACTATCAGTTCAATTAAAAACAAGAACAGCTATATTATATCGTTTTACTGGTAAAGATGCCCGCGATTTACTATTAAAACAATATAAAGACCCTGCAAATCAAAAAAGAGATGCTCTAATGGTTCCAGTTACTGTTTATATGAAAGTTAATCAAGCAGAGGCATTAGTAAAAGCTGGGAAAAAAGAAGATGCTATTAAAGTAGTAGATTCTATACAATCATTATTAGATAGACTTCCAAGCGAAAAAACTCTACCTGCAGTGAAAGAACT
The DNA here is from genome assembly GCF_042945595.1 of Psychrobacillus sp. L3. GTDB lineage: Bacteria > Bacillota > Bacilli > Bacillales_A > Planococcaceae > Psychrobacillus. The sequence continues at coordinate 889,110 of NZ_CP168493.1, forward strand.
TTTACTACAGGTTGAAGCAATTGCAGATAAAGTAGATACAGGCTTTACTTTATCTATGATGCATCTAAATGATACTCATGCACACACGGAGCAAGCTCCAAAACGTATAACGGCTATTAAAGATGTACGAGCTGTAAAACCATCTGCTTTATTAATTGATGCTGGTGACGTATTCTCTGGCACTTTATACTTTAACGAATTCAAGGGACAAGCCGATGTAGAGTTAATGAACTTAATGGATTACGATGTAATGACATTTGGTAACCATGAATTTGATTTAGGTTCAAGTCCTGAAGGTCATTTAGCACTCAGCGAATTTATTAAAAAATCCAAGTTTCCATTTGTTAGCTCAAATGTTAACTTCTCGAAAGATATAAATCTTAAAGGATTATTTAATGTTAATGTTTCTTCAGATCCTAAAGACGGTCAAATCTATAGTGGTATTATTAAAGAAGTGGATGGACAAAAAATTGGTTTATTCGGACTGACTACTGCTGAAACTGTAGATATTTCTAGTCCGAAAGACGTTACATTTACGGATTATATTAAAGCAGCTCAAAAAATGGTAGATGAATTTGAAAAGCAAGGTGTTAATAAAGTAATAGCGGTTACCCATATCGGTTTTGATGATAGCGCAGAATATGATAATGATTTATTATTAGCTGCTGCCGTAACTGGAATAGATGTAATCGTGGGTGGGCACAGTCATACTCAATTGGATAAGCCAGTTGTAGTAGATAAAGATAAAAATGGAGTAAAGAAAGATCCTACAGTTATTGTTCAAGCATATCAATATAGTGACTTCTTAGGAACTTTGGATGTAAATTTTGATAGACATGGTAAAGTCATAGGTCATGACGGGAAGTTAATTCCGATCAAAGATCAAAAAGATGATCCAGCTGCAGCTGAATTACTAAAGAAATACTCAGACAAAATTAAAGAGATCAAAGGAAAAGAAATTGGAGTTACAGCAGAGCAAGAACTTACAAATCCTCGTGTCAAGGTCGATACAGATCCAAGCGTACGTAAAAATGAAACAGCATTAGGTAATATCATTACGGACGGCATGTTAGCAAAAGCAAAAACGTTTAACAATAAAGTAGTAATGGCTCTTCAAAACGGTGGAGGAATCCGTTCTGAAATTAATGCTGGTCCAATTACTGTAGGAGAAGTTATTACAGTTCTTCCTTTCGGTAATACATTAGCAACGATGGAAGTAACTGGTGCAGAACTAAAAGCTGCATTTGAAATTAGCTTTAAATCATATCCAAAAGAAAATGGTGGTTTCTTACACGTATCTGGAGCCAAAGTAGAATTTGATTCCTCTAAACCAGAAGGGCAACGAGTAGTTTCCATTAAGATTAAAGCAGCAGATGGAACGTATGTAGATATTAAAGATGCTGTTCAATATGTTGTAGCAACCAATGCATTCACAGCAAAAGGTGGAGATGGCTACGATGTATTCGCAAAAGCTTATGCAGAAGGCCGTGTAACAGATCTTGGACTTTCTGATTGGGAAAACCTTCAAGAACAACTTCAATCTATGAAAACAGTTAAGAATGAAATAGAAGGTCGAATTGTCGACGTAAAAAAGTAAATTAACATGTGCCCTTTCACTATTTTAGTAGTGGAAGGGCCTATTTCTATTAAGTTATTTTTATAATAGAGCGAATGTCAACCTGATGAGCACCTACCCGGATACTATTCACACCAAAAACCCTGACAAAAACACTTAAGTTTCAGAAAAGTATAGTGATAAAAAAAACCTCCCCTAATTCCAAAAAAAGGGAGGTAACAAGCAGTTATTCTGATTTAAAATGGAATTGCTCCACCGTATAGCGATCTATTGCTTCCATATTTGGTTCATATCCAATGCCATATGCTTTTGGGACGGTAATATAACCATCTTCCGCAACTACTTCTGGTGTAATCACATCTTCTTCCCAATAACGTGAAGAGCTTGAAGTATCTCCAGGTAGAATAAAATTAGGCAAAGTTGTAAGTGCTACATTATGGGCGCGTCCGATTCCAGATTCCAGCATTCCTCCACACCAAACAGGCATGCCATTTGCCAGACAGAAGTCATGAATTTTTTTCGATTCTGTTAAGCCCCCAACACGGCCAATTTTAATATTAATAATTTTGGCGCTACCAAGTTCAAATGCTTTGCGGGTATCTTCTAATGAATGAATACTTTCATCTAAGCAAATTGGTGTTTTCAATTCTTTTTGCAGTTTTGCATGATCGATAATATCGTCTGAAGCAAGCGGCTGCTCAATCATTGTCAAATTAAACGCATCCAACTGTTTTAACAATTCCATATCATCTAATGTATACGCAGAATTCGCATCTGCCATAAGCGGAACATCTGGAAAAGCCTTACGAAGTGAACGAAGTACTTCCACATCATGTCCAGGTTTAATTTTTACTTTCATTCGTTTATAGCCCTCTGCTAAATATCCACCGACTAATTCTATTAACTCAGTAGCACTCTTTTGGATACCTATACTAACACCAACCTCAATTTTTTCGGCTGTGCCACCAAGTGCTTCTGCTAGTGTTAGCTTATTTCGTTTCGCATACAAGTCCCAAATAGCACCTTCTACTGCTGCTTTTGCCATATTATTTTTGCGAAGAGGAGTAAATAGTTCGCTCACTTCATCAGGGTGGTTAATATCTTTATCCAATACGAGTGGAATTAAGAAGTCTCTAATCATATGTAAGTTCGTTTCTAGTGTTTCTTCGCTGTACCATGGGGATTGGAATGCAGTTGATTCGCCCCACCCTGTATTTCCTAATTCATCTGTTGCTTCTAATAATAGAAATTCTTTCAATTGGAAAGTACCGAAGCTAGTAGAGAAAGGAGATTTCATAGTCATGTTCATTTTGCGTATATTCATTTCTTTGATTAACATGCGATTACTCCTTTAACAAATTGGTTTCACTTCTTTGAAAAGTATCCATTACGGTACGGGCAAGAATTTCAATACCAGTTAATATTCTTTCATGTTTAAACGTCATATTAGGGTGATGTAATCCCGGAGTTAAATCGCAGCCTAGTCCAAGCATGGTTGCTTTAATAGCAGGTCTTTTTAATGTGTAAAAATGGAAATCTTCTCCACCAGGAGTAATAATAGGAGGGATGTAATAATCTTTTCCGATTGTCTCGATTATTGCCTCTTTCATTAATTTAACTGCTTCTGGATGGACCTGCGCAGCTACAATTTCAGTATCCGTGTGAAAATCAATGGAGATATTATTAAGGATTGCCACAGATCGAATGGCATGCTCTACTTTACCTATCAACTCATTCATCGCAGCATTGGACTGCGCTCGAATATCGATACTAAACTCCGCATTTCCAGGTATAATATTTGCGGATTCTCCACCAGCAAGAAATCTTGTCAGTTTTGCCGAATAAGACATCATTGGATCCAAATAAATTGCTTGAATTGCTTGCACTATTTGTGCACCAACCTCTATAGCATTTACGCCAAGATGTGGCCTTGCACCATGTGCCTCGACCCCGTGAATCTTACCGCTCACTAGTTTTCCTGCTCCGTGAATAATAGCAGGGGAGCAATAGCCATTTCTTAACTCTTGAATCGGACGGAGATGAACGCCATATAGATAGTCTATATCATCTACTAACCCTTTATCCACGTAAGAAAGTGCTCCTTGTCCCTTTTCCTCCGCGGGTTGAAATAATACTTTTAAAGTTCCTTTTTGAGGAACACCCAGTTTCTTCAATAAAAGAAGGGTGCCTATTGCCATTGTCATATGTGCATCATGTCCGCAAGAGTGATTTGCTTTGAATTCACCATCAACTTCTTGCCAAAGTGCATCCATATCCGTTCGAAGTCCAACGCAAGGCTTCCCACTTCCGATTGTAACGACTAATCCAGTAGAATCATCGAAAGTTTGTACACCAAACCCTTCACTAGCTAACAATTCTTTCAAGTACTTTGTTGTTTCTATTTCTTCCCAACTTATTTCGGGATGACTATGAAGATGCTCAAAAACTGCTTCTACAATCGGTTTTATTTCTGATAATACATCTTTCATGTTCTTTCTTCTTCCTCCTCCAATTGATAATTATGTGGAATATTTCTATATAATGGTAACTTTTTTTAAAGTCGCTGTTTGTTACAAGTTTAATCAAGGAATAAACGAACAACTTAATTTATCATAATATTCGGCAGAATACAATGATTGGGTTGGAAACTAAAGTTTTTTATTGCATAAAAAAACCCACAAAAAGTGGGGTTACTGAGAAGTAGGGGGGATATTTTTGTGTTCAGTAGATACTTCCTTTATATTCTCTTCCTCTTCCTGACTGGGAGCAGGACCACCTTCACCAATCATATTGAGGGAAGCAATTAAATCTAAATTTTTCCTCATGGCCATTTCTTCTGGGTCGACAGGATTTGGATGCACAAAATCATCTCCTTAACTATTCGCATACTGAAAATTTTTTTTGGAAGCACTGGAATGCAGAAATAAAATTTTGGGTGCATAAAGAGCTCTAAAAGTGAATTTTAGACAACAAATGGCTTACAAAATTCTATTGCTTTAATTTACGCTGAATTCTGACAGTTGAGTTAACTTAGGAACTATTTACAATAGTATTTATAAATGAATGGAGGAATGTAGTATGAAACTAAAGTATTTTGTAGAAGTAATGGGTCAAAGTTTACAAAAAGTAGAGGAATCTGTAGAACATATGGAGATGCATACGATTGTGACCAAAACGGAGCAACATCAAATCATGCAAGCATTACTCGAATTAAGTGAGCGAATAAAATGGATTGAAGCATACATGGGGAATAGGCACTAGTAAGTGCCTTTCAAGTGGAAATAATGACATCAAAATAGTATATGCAATGCTTCATATTAAGATAACTCTTTCATAATTTGAGCTTGTTCTGTTAAAGGTGCATAACAAATATTATTTTGACAAATTTGGACAGAAAGGGGAGAAGATATTTCATTTTCAAACGTCCACACATCATATGGTCGAAATGTTTGGTGTAGATAGGTGGAAATTTCATTTTCTAAATCTCCCCTAATTTTTATTTCACGATCTTCTATAGAAAATGCTAAACGTGCGATTAACATCGAGGGAACAGAGGATGGAAACTGAATAGCATCTTCTGCAAACGCCGCAAAGATATTTTCAATTTTATTGAACAACTCTATGTCTTCCGTTATTTTCGCTAATCGCCAAAGTTGCATTGCCGCTATTCCATTACCAGAAGGCATTATGTTATCTAAAGCGGATTTTTCGCAAATAAATAATTTTTCTGCATCATTATTTGTAAAGAAAAATCCTCATTGAACTGTATCTTCATATTGTGAAAATAGAGTAGTGACAAGTTTTTTCGCTTTTCCTATATAATCGTTGTTCCCAGTAGCTTGATGTAACTCAATCAATGCCCATATAACGTTTGCGTAATCATCTAAATAAGCGAGATGCTTCGCTTTAGCATCTCTATATCGTGCATAAAGAATTTTTTCTTGGATTACGTTTTTTTGATAAATTGCATTCCGTTTATTGCAAGTTGAATAAATCTAGGTTCTGAAAATGTTGCACCTGCTTTTGCAAGGCTGCAATAAGTAATCCGTTCCAAGAAGTAAGAATCTTGTCATCTAGATGGGGATACACTCGGTTTTGACGTTGGAAAAATAAAAGCAGACGGGAAGCTTCTAACTTATCTTGTAATTCATCCAGTGTAATATCGTATTCATCTACTAATGCTTTTGCGTCGGAATAAATTAAATTCGGTATATTCTTCCCTTCAAGATTACCCGCTACTGTAATATCATATGCTTTTGCATAAAGGGAACCTTCTTTTTCACCAAGTATGTCCATGATTTCAAGGTAAGACCAAATATAATAAGTACCTTCCGCCCCTTCACTATCCGCATCAATAGCAGAATAAAACCCACCATCAGGTTGTGTCATTTCCCGTTCAATAAATTCGATTGTATTATAGACGATTTCCTTATATTGTTTAATTTCTGTAATTTGATAGGTTTCCGTATATACAAGTAATAGAAGTGCTTGGTCATATAACATTTTTTCAAAATGAGGGACAAGCCATATTTCATCTGTAGAATACCGAGCAAAACCAAATCCGATATGATCATATATTCCACCTAATGCTATCCCATCAAGCGTTGTTTCGACAATATTCAATACATTTTGATCTTTATTAGCATAAGAGTAGCGAAGTAAAAATAAAAGCTGTCCGAGAGGGGAATTTAGGAGCAACCCCAAATCCACTGTACTGGATATCAAAACTATCTGCTAATTGTTGGTATGCTTCATTAATCGTATTCAAGGGAATGGATTTTTCTTGTAGACTATAGCTCTCTTTTAATGCATTAGAAAGCTTTTCACTAATCCCTTCAATCAGCTCCGGTTCTTTTAGGAAGACATCTGCTAAATGTGGCAACAGATCAAGCATTCCAGGACGGCCGTATTTGCTTTCTTTCGGAAAATAAGCACCTGCATGAAATGGCTTTTGTTTCGCAGTTAAAAATACATGGAGCGGCAATCCGCCTTCAGCAGTGAGCATTTTACATACATTCATATATATGGAATCGATATCAGGACGTTCTTCACGGTCCACTTTAATCGACACAAAGTGTTCATTTAGCAAGTTCGCTACTTCTTTATCCTCAAACGATTCTTTCTCCATTACATGACACTAATGGCAAGTGCTATAACCGATACTAACGAACACTGGCTTGTTTTCACTTCTCGCTTTTTCAAATGCTTCGACCCCCCATGGATACCAGTCGACAGGATAGAGTGCGTGTTGAAGTAAGTATGGTGATTTCTCATGGATTAATCTATTTGCTGTCATTAGTACACCTTCCTTCGTTTAATGCTTTTTTACGATGACTTTACCACATAATATGAATGATAAAACGGTATGAAATCATAATAATCTTATCTAAAACCTTTGACATTCGCATGGAAATGATGTAAATTATCCAAGGACGAACATTTAGTTTAACTTTAGTTTTATTATTCGTATTTAGGAGTGTTAGTGATGGAAAATGCATTTGATTATGAAGATATTCAATTAATTCCGGCAAAGTGTATTGTAAATAGCCGATCAGAATGTGATACAACTACAACTTTAGGTGGGCATACGTTTAAGTTGCCAGTAGTACCAGCAAATATGCAAACAATTATAGATGATAAAATTGCAAACTACTTAGCAGAAAATGGTTATTTCTATATTATGCATCGTTTTGAACCAGAGAAGCGAGTAACTTTTATTAAAGATATGCAATCTCGTGGATTAATCGCATCCATTAGTGTAGGTGTCAAAGATGAGGAATATACATTTATACAGCAATTAGCAGTAGAACAACTTATACCTGAATTCATTACGATTGATATAGCACATGGTCATTCAAATGCAGTAATCGAAATGATTAAGCATATTAAGAATCACTTACCGAAAAGTTTTGTTATTGCTGGAAATGTTGGAACGCCAGAAGCAGTGAGAGAATTAGAAAATGCTGGAGCGGATGCGACAAAAGTTGGTATTGGACCCGGTAAAGTATGTATAACAAAGATTAAAACTGGATTTGGTACGGGTGGTTGGCAATTAGCTGCATTACGTTGGTGCGCAAAAGCAGCAAGTAAGCCGATAATCGCTGACGGAGGAATTCGTACGCATGGTGATATAGCTAAATCTGTGCGATTTGGAGCATCGATGGTCATGATCGGTTCTTTATTTGCAGGTCACGAAGAATCACCAGGAATGACTGTTGAAAAAGATGGTAAACTATTTAAAGAATACTTCGGTTCCGCTTCAGAATTCCAAAAAGGTGAAAAGAAGAATGTAGAAGGCAAAAAAATGTTTGTTGAGTACAAAGGACCGCTAGAAGATACATTAAGAGAGATGGAACAAGATCTTCAATCGTCTATTTCTTATGCAGGTGGCAATAAATTAGAAGCAATCCGAAATGTAGATTATGTAGTCGTGAAGAATTCAATCTTTAATGGCGATAAAGTATACTAAAAAAAATGGAGCTTTCCCATCAAGTTGACTTATGGGATAGCTCCATTTTTTTGTAGAAAATTAAATCGGTCTCGGTTTTCTGATTTTGGTTGCGGGTTTGAAGAACTTGGTCTCGGTTTTGCGAAACTTGGTTGTGACCTGGGCCAAATTGGTCTCGACTTCGTGAATTTGGTCTCAAAGTGCCATTAATTGTAAGTAGTTATAAAATAATTGAACAGAAATGCCTAAAAATGAGTTATGTTTAGCGTGTTAAATGGTACAATATTGTTGACATTCATTATTGAATGAATAATGCGATAAAAAGAGGAGTGTTTCAAATGGCAGTTAATGTATATCTTAATTTTAATGGGAATTGTCGCGATGCTGCAGAGTTTTATGCAGAGGTTTTTAAGATCGAAAAACCACAAATTATGACTTTCGGTGAAGCGCCACCAAGTCCAGATTACGTATTACCAGAGGAAGCGAAAGATTTAGTAATGCACACTCGACTTAACATTGGTGGAAGCAACATAATGTTTTCAGATGTTTTTCCAGGATCACCTTTTATTGAAGGTAATAATGTTACCCTAGCATTCGTTAGTGCAGATGAAAATGAAATTAGATCTATTTTTGAAGCGCTAAGAGTAGGCGGTAAAGTAGGAGCGGATCTACAAGAAACATTTTTTAGCAAATGTTATGGAAATCTTAAAGATAGATTTGGTATTGAATGGCAAGTAACTGTAGAAACTGACCAAATGTAACAATAAAAAATGGCTATACAACATTTAACTTTGTTGTATAGCCATTTTTTAGTTATTTTTTTATTATTCTAACAATTATCATTTACAAGCCATTCCCTGTTATATATCATAATCGTAAGCAGTATATTATCAATTGAGAGCGTTATATATAATAGAGGAAGAAGGATGGCTTGAAATGTCTCTAAATTTGAATCCAAGAGCTAAAGTGTTAAAAGTACCAGGTATTCGTCAGTTTTCTAATCAGTTAGTTCATTTTCCGGATGCGATCAATTTAACAATTGGACAACCGGATTTTCCGACACCTCAAGTAGTGAAAAATGCTGGAATACGAGCAATAGAACAAAACTTAACAGGGTACTCACACAATGCTGGATTGCTTGAACTAAGAGAAGCTGTTAACACCTTTTTCACGAAAAAATATGGCTTTTCCTATGATCCACAGAACGAAATTATCATTACAAATGGGGCAAGTGAAGCAATTGATACTGTCTTTCGCACAATATTAGAAGAAGGTGACGAGGTCATATTACCTGCTCCTTGCTATTCAGGATATGAACCTATCATTCACTTTTGCGGGGCTAAGATTATCTATTTAGATACGACGGAAACAAATTTTCAACCATCAGCGGAAAAACTGGCAGAGCTTATTACTGAAAAAACAAAGGCAGTATTCTTTAATTATCCATCCAACCCAACAGGAGTCGTTTTGACGCAAGAAACTGTGGATCAACTTGTAAATGTATTAATAGAGAAAGATGTATATATTTTAACAGATGAAATTTATAGTGAAAATACTTTTTCAGGGACACATACTTCATTTGCAGCTTATCCAGCATTAAGAAATAAATTATTTTATATCCATGGCCTATCCAAATCACATTCGATGACTGGATGGCGCATAGGGTTTTTAATGGGACCATCAGAAGTCATGGAGCAAGTCGTTAAAGTACATGCATTTAATACCATTTGTGCTTCTGTACCCGGCCAATATGCAGCGATTGAGGCGCTAATAAACTCAAAAGATACACCTAGCGAAATGAATGTAGAGTATATAAAAAGACGTGACTATGTTTTCAATCGTTTGACTGCAATGGGACTAACCGCGGAAAAGCCGAATGGGGCATTTTACATTTTTCCTTCTATTCAAAGGTTTGGCATTAACTCGTTTGATTTTGCAACAAGGCTTTTGCATGAAGGTGGGGTTGCAGTAGTTCCTGGTAGTGTATTTACACCTTTTGGAGAAGGATATATTAGAATTTCGTATGCTTATTCAATGGAAGTATTAGAAGAGGGGTTAAAAAGATTAGAACAATTTATCCAGAAGTACTAAACTAAATGGAGAATTATTAAAAAATATCGAATACGTCCAATAATTTTACAAACGGAGGAGAAATGATGAAAAAACTGTTGTTAACAGGATTTGAACCTTTTTTACATTACACTGTAAATCCTACAATGAAAATTGTCGAGGAATTAGATGGTTTGATTATTGGAGATTATCAAATTATTGGAAAAATAATGTCGGTAGATTTTAAAGCCTCTGGAAAACAATTATTAAAATACTTGGAAGAAATACAACCAGATGTACATATTTCGCTAGGATTAGCTGCAGGAAGATATAAAATAACACCGGAACGTATTGCGATTAATTTTAAAGATGGAGATGTAGATAATGAGGGAAATAAACCAGTAGATGAATTAATACAAGAAGCTGGTGAACCAGGATATTTATCTACATTACCAATTCGTAAAATGGTGAATAAGCTTATTGACAACGGACTACCTGCAGAGATTTCCAATAGTGCTGGTACTTATTTATGCAACAATGTGATGTATGAAGGTCTGCACTACGCAAAAATAACAAATAGCAAAATGCTTTCTGGTTTTATTCATATTCCTGCTTCTCATGAGCTTGCTATTCAACATGATAAAATTCCAAGCTGGTCGCACGAGGACTTGAAGAAAAGTATTATAACGTGTATTGAAGTATTAGAAGAATATGAAAAATAATATGCCTGAAGTGTGGAGAACAGGTGAGAGAACACTTCGATTTAGTTTTGGAGAAGTGATTAGTTCGGAAGTTTACCAATCTGTTCACTCATTCTCTGATTTTTTAATTTCCGAGTGGAATCATTACTTGGAAGAAGTAGTCCCTAGCTATCATACTGTTACAGCATTTTTTAAAAAGTCATCCATCTTTGATACAATAAGAATCGAAGAGGTTCTTGAAAAATGGAAAAGTTATAAAAGAGATAGTACTCATTCCCTAACTAGAAAGATTACTATTCCAGTGTGTTATAAGGAGCCATATAGTGAAGACATGGAAAGAATCGAGCAATTAATCGGTCGATCAAAAGAGGAAATCATCCATTTACATTCAGAGAAAATATATACTATCTATATGATTGGTTTTTTACCTGGATTTCCGTACTTAGGTGATTTAAATCCTACCTTGTTTGTCCCTAGACTTGATAAACCGAGAGTAAAAGTTCCAAAGAGTGCGGTTGGTATTGGTGGAAGTCAAACTGGTATTTATCCAATTGAATCACCCGGTGGATGGAATATTATCGGGAGAACCCCTTTAGAAATATTTTCATTAGAACGGGAGAATCCCTTTTTCTTAAAAGTTGGTGATCAGTTGAAATTTTCGCCAATCAGTAATGAGGAATATTCAGACATTGAGTGGGAAATGAAAAATGATGCGAAAGCAATTCATCGATTCATAGAGGAAGTGGGTATATGAGAATTGATTTAAATGCAGATGTTGGAGAAAGCTTTGGTCACTATATTCTTGGAGAAGATCAAGCGCTTTTTAAAGTAATTACTTCAGCAAATATCGCTTGTGGATTTCATGCAGGTGATTTTACAGTAATGAATAAAACAGTAAAGGCTGCAAAAGAGAATCACCTTTCTGTAGGTGCTCATCCTGGCTTTCCCGATATACAAGGATTCGGTAGAAGAAATATAAGTATGAGCGAAGCTGAAGTGTATGAAATGGTTGTATATCAAATAGGTGCATTGCAAGCATTTTGTCATATTCACCAAGTGGCACTTTCACATGTAAAACCACATGGCGCTCTGTATAATATATCTGCTGATGATGCAACTATTGCAAGAGCAATTGCGCAGGCAGTAATTGATATTGCTCCGAACGCAATTCTGTTCGGACTTTGTAATAGTCAATTGATAGAGGCAGGAAATAATATCGGTCTAAAAACTGCTGGAGAGGCATTTGCTGACCGAAAATATGATGATACAGGTCGTCTAGTTCATCGAAGTCATCCAAATGCAGTACTTACTCATTTTGATGACATTGAGAAGCAAGTGGAAAACATCGTGATGAACAAACAAGTAGAGACTAGTAGTGGAAAAATGATTGAAATAGAAGCGGATACACTTTGCTTTCATGGTGATGGAAAAAATGTAGTGGAAATCGTCCAAAAAACACGAAAAATACTAGAAGCAAAAAATGTTAAGGTTGCTCCTTTGGAGATGGTTTAATGAAGGAATTATTTCGCGTGTGTAAAGAAGCTGTTTATGCTTCTTTGCAAGATGAAGGTAGAATAGGATATCGTGCATTTGGAATGCCTACAGCAGGTCCTATGGATGCTCAAGCTTTCCGTTTAGGAAATAAAATCATCGGGAATTTATCAGATGCTGCAGCGATTGAATTGTTTTTAGGAGGGCTTTCTCTAGTAGTATTAACGACACATACAATTGCAATTGGTGGAGCAGATCTCCATGCAGAAATAGACGGTATGAAAGCTCCTTTATGGAAGTCTATTATTGTTACTAAAGGTCAGATACTTTCCTTCATCAGACCACTACAAGGAAGTATAGCATATATTTTCGCTTTAGGTGGATTCGATTCTGCAACAACGATGGGAAGTAAATCAGCATATCCTAAAGCAGGTATTGGTGTCTCTTTAAAAAAAGGATCTGTTTTGTCGGTACCTAACTTACCACTACCAAAGTTACATCGAGGGTTAGTTGCATCAGAAATTCCTACATATAATCAAGAAGTGGAAGTTGAAGTTTGGCAAAGTCCACATCTATCCCTATTCGAAGAAAAAAGCATCCGCACTTTTTTTAATTCGGAGTATACATACAAAGGTGGAGACAGAATGGGCTACTATTTTAATGGACCGGAACTTCATTTTATGAATAAGAGTGACATTCTATCTGAGGCTACTCAGTTTGGAACAATTCAAGTTCCTTCAAATGGTCAACCAGTCATATTAATGGCAGATGCCCAAACAGTAGGAGGCTATGCAACGATAGGCAAAGTTGCTGATAAGGATTTGTGGAAAATAGCCCAATTAAGAAATGGCGGAAAGATAATGTTTAAAGAAATATAAATATAAAAGCAGAGGCTACCCAATAAGTCGAAAATTAGACTTGTTGAGTAGCCTTCTCCTGTTATAAAAAGGATTTATAAATTATGCGTACCATAAGATTAGTTACCACAAGATAGGTGCTTTCAATCATAATATGCATGCCGATTTTACCACGAACCGCAAGATCGGACTCTCCAATCGCAAGTTAGAGTATTCAATCCGCAACAAAGGTGCCCCAAATCGCAAGATGTAATGTGAGAATCGCAAAATAGCCTCCATTTTATGCAATATTTGATTTACACACAAGATAGAAAGGGTTACGCTCAGAGCTTCCCATTCACTCTAACTCCAAATGTTCCTTCATTTTTCTACTCACATTCTCCAATTCTTCTTCATCCATCAAGTAATACCAAATACGATCTATACGCTTACCTTCCCCTTTTTCAAAAGATAATGATTCTATTTCATTTAATGAACTTTTATAGCCTTTTTGTATATCCATTATTTGTTCAAAAGTCATATTAGTTCGGATATTTTGTTCGATGGATGATAAAAAATCTTTATATTTTAATAAATTATTAATAGAAGCTCCTTCTTGTAAAATGGCTTGTAGTACTTGTTTTTGTCTAGACTGTCTACCGAAATCTCCAAGTGGATCTTCCATTCTCATCCGGACGTAGGTTAATGCTTGTTCGCCGTCTAAATGAATGCTTCCTTCGTTAAACGTATAACCCCCTTCTTGAAAGGTAAAAGCATTTTCTACTGTCACTCCTCCCATGATATCGACGATCTCTAAAAAACTTTCCATATTTACTTGAATGACATAGTCAATTGGGATTTGCAGTAGATTTTCGACGGACAGTAAAGCCATATCAATTCCCCCAAAAGCATATGCGTGATTAATTTTATCTTTCGTGTCTTTCCCAATTATTTCGGTGTATGTGTCTCGTGGAATACTTATCATTTTCGTAGAGTTGGTAGAAGAATTAACGGTTAAAACAATAATTGTATCCGACCGCCCCTTGTCATCTTCTCTTTCGTCGACGCCAAGGAGAAGTAAGGAAAAAGGTTCTTTTTTGACTAATTCTACCTCTGTAGTCCGAAGTTCGGATACTTTTCGTACTTCAGGTTCATGAATTGTTTGAATAGTATTGGAAACATCGTTATAAAAGGTGTTTGCAATGACAGCGATTCCACCAATAAAAAAACAGGAAATAAGCGTAATCCAGACTATTTTCTTCGACATGAGGAACCTCGTTTCTTTTGTGGACAATGTATTGTTATTAGTATGAAATAAAAGATGTAATTATTATTAGACAGTATTGCAAGTATGCATTTTCGTGTAATTTATTAAACATGCATTTGGAAATGAAAAAGAGGTTTTACGCAGTTGCATTATTTCAGAGCCATTGTTCTTTAAATGCATTTTATTATTTATTGCAAGCTCTATTAATTCTCTATACATTTGATAAGATTGGATAAGGTATACATATAATGATGGAAAATGGAGGAAGTTATGAAGACGATTGGACAATATATTTCACGTATAGGACTACTATTTATATTTTTATTTGCTAGTTCGCATGTATCAGCAGCAACAAAAGGGGATATTGAAAAAGTTGAAACCCCATTTGTTCGGACCGTCGCGATGAGTGGGATAGCGGCTAATGTAAATGGTGTGCCTTATCAATATGTAATACTTCAAGGAGATCCAGCGGTTCTTGCTGTCTATAAGCTACCCTCAAAAGAATTGGTTGATAAAGTTAAATTACCAAATTCAACTGCTGTTTGGGCAATTATAGCGGATTCAAGTGGTCAAGCTTGGATTGGTGGAACGCCAACCGCAGCTTTATATAGTTATAATCCTGCTACGAAAAAATTAACAAACCATGGAACACCTGATAATAGTCATACATCCATTTTAGACTTAGAAGTAGTAGGTAATGCGATTTACGGAAGCACTGCTCCAAATGGCAAAGTGTTTAAATTTCAAAACGGAAAATTTACAACGCTTGGAGAAGTTACTGGGATTCAAAAAAATGCACGGAGTCTGGCTTTTCAGAATGGAAGTAACCGATTATTTGTTGGATCAGGTTCCAAAGCTTCTTTAATTGTTTGGGATTTAAAAACAAATAAAAAAACAGAAATTTTACCAGCAGCTTATAAAAATGAAAGTGATGTGTATGATTTAGATTTTGCACAAGGGCTTATTTTCGCAAAGCTTAGTCCGAGTAAAAAAATATTAGTATTTGAAGCTAATACGAATAAATTTATTAAAGAATTACCAGCTGGGTCTCGAGGGGTTTCTTCTGCCTTTCCATTGGATGGAAGTGTTTATTATTCTTACATGAAAAATTCATCAACTAGTTTGTATCGTTTTAATCCAAAAACGAGAGTTGCAGAAGATATGAAAGTTAATTTAGCAGGAACAGAGGCAGTTTCCTTAGATTTTGTTAAATTAACTTCAGGAGAAACAATATTAACTGGATTATTAGGTAATACGGGTACACATCTTTTATATAATGTATCCAACAATAATGTAGAAATTGCAAAATTGAATTTGCCTGAACAAAGTGTTCCTATTCATACAATTAGTGCAGACAATACTGGGAATATATTCACGAGTGGTTATGTTTCGGGACAGATATCTATATTTAACCCAATAACTACAGATAAAATACAAATTACAGGTATTGGACAAGTAGAGGGAATGACACCTTATAATGGAGGAATGTTTTTAGGAGTATATCCTGCAGGAGAAGTAATGTATTATCATCCGGTGACTAATCCATACGGAACTTCTATATTTTCGGTTGCTCAAATGGGACAACATAGACCAATTTCATTAGCAGTTGCACTCAATGAAAAGGTACTCGCAGTCGGGTCGCATCCAAAACAAGGAACTGTATCGGGGAGCTTAAGTTATTATAATTTGGATACGAAAAAAGTGTCACATCGGAAAGCGTTATTTCCAAATCAAAGTGTTGTTTCATTAACTTATTCTAATGGATACTTTTATGGAGGGACTTCTACATTCGCAAATAGTAAGTCAGAAGGTATAGGGACGGCGAAATTCTTTAGAATATCAGCTAAAAATATTAATGCTCAACCTGAAGAATTATCTTCGCCAATTGCAAAGCCAAGACTGATTTCAGCAATGATAACAGGCCCTGCTTCTACTATTTGGGGAGTAGCTGATGGTACCGTATTCGTTTACAATACAATTACAAAAAAATCTCAATCTATTTTAGTCATAAGTAGAACTAGTGGACAAATTCGAAACGGCTCACTTGTGGATGGAAAAGATGGATATATATATGGAACGATCGAGAATAAATTATTTCGTATTCATATGACATCATATAAATTAGAAATGTTAGGGAGTCAGCCTGCAAATGGAGTAGCATTAGGTACGGATGGGAATATCTATTTCACAACTGGTGGCGACATTTGGCGATATAGAAAGTAATGTAAAAAGTAATAGGCACTTTCGAAATGATTTGGACTGAACGGGCCCTATATTACTAGCATTCTTTTTGCTAATATAAGCAAGAAATGCATTGTTTATATTATAAAAGCTATTTTGGCTCGTCAGCGCAATATTATAGAATGCCCCTTAATCAGTTAACGCTAGGGTTTCCGCTTCAGGCGGACGCTTTCCAGGGGTCAAGCATCAAGCCGCTTCCTTCGCTACGCTTCGTGCAGGGTCTTGATTTGCTTGCAAATCCCCTAGGAGTCGCCGCCTTTCGCTCCAATCAACATAGCTTGCTAGTTAAAAAACGTAGCTACAGCAAAAGTATCCGCAACAAGGGATTGATGCTTTCAATCATAAGATGCATGCCGATTTTTTGCCGATCGCAAGATAGAACCCTTAAATCGCAAATTAGAGTATAAAAATCGCTTTAAAGGTGCTACTAATCGCAAGATGTAATGTGAGAATCGCCACCCCAATTTTGCGCAACATTACAAGGCGTGTGCGAAATATAGTAAGCATTACTCGCAACATAATGATGTATTTGTGCAATATATTGATAGGATGCATTTATAAGAGTCATCTCATGACAAGTAAGACCTTTATATTAAGACGTTTGTAGCGTTCACCATGTGATTTGTCTCGTTCAGTCATTTTATGGGTACTATTTTCAAGAAAATGCTACATAAAGTTGAATTTAGCGCGGCGGCTCGACGCTCGCCAGCGGAAAGCGAATGTAAGAGAGCGCTAAATCCTAGCGGTAAATGGTTAAAGCACACTTTATAAATACTACACATAAACCGTTTTATATATCGCTTAATAAAAACAGCGGAGTGTCCGATGCTGCGTCCTTGTCCAAAGCAAACTGGAAACGAACAAGTCTAAATGGAGATAATAATACTTTTCTTATTTTTTTCTGCAATAAAATAGTTAATCAACAAACGTGGTTAATCATAGACAAAAGGCCGGTACATAGGATAATATCCTTTGTACCGACCTTTTTTTATTGATCTTTCGCCGCATTTAGTTGTAGGTAGTATCGAATGACATCTCTAAAGAAGGAATGAAGCATCTCGTTGAATAAATGTAGTGCATCGAAAGAATATAGGCGATATGGATCTTCTTGTCCGTATCCGCGAATACTTATACCTTCTCTTAAATGATGAAGATTACCTAATTGTGTAATCCAAGATCTATCTAGTGTTTCCAAGTAAATGGCTTGAATATTATCCCACACTTCATCTTCCGTGCTTGTATTGTGTAAAATATCTAATACAATATTATAAACCTCTTCTAGAGATTTCGTTAATTGTTCTTTATTATCTATATTTAAAGATGAAAATTGACTTTGATCTTCAGAAGTTAAAGTAGTTATTATTTTCCTCTCATCAATAAGTTCTTTCAAAGTCGCCGAACTATCATTCTCATCTAGGTTCAACTCCGGAATATCTTCTACTAATCTATTGAATCTTTCTTGTACTGCATTTTCTAATAGTGATTGCATATTTTCCACTTTTAATGCTTTTTCACGGTAATTGTACATGACTTTTTGTTGATCATTATTAATGTCGTCCAGTTTCAATAAATGAGAGCGACTAGAGAAATGCATACCTTCAATTACATTTTGTACATTGTATACAAACTTCGTCGGATTTGGAGAAACAATTAAACCAGTTTCATCTGCTTTGGTTTTGCCTTTATATTTAGCGAATTCGTCTTCATCATAGTAATAGAAAAGCTCATCTTCCAATGAAATGATGAAATGTGAACTACCTGGATCTCCTTGACGACCTCCGCGACCGCGAAGTTGCATATCAATACGAGCACTACTATGAAGTTCAGTACCAATAATATGTAAGCCGCCAAGCTCTGCAACGCCTTCTCCTAAAATAATATCTGTTCCACGTCCTGCCATATTAGTAGCAAGCATAATACTATTCAATTGACCTGCATTTGAAATTACTTCAGCCTCATCTTCCACTGTTTTTGCATTTAGTATGGAATGTTCAATCCCGAGTTCAAGTAAATGAGATGAATATTTTTCGGACTGTTCAATAGAAGTAGTTCCTATTAATACGGGACGGCCAATCTCGTGATATTTTTGAATTTCTTCCACGATTTTTTTCATTTTTTCTTCAGCAGTTAAGTAAACAAGTGTTTCCATATCTACACGTTTATTTGGTTTATTCGTTGGAATTTCGGTTACTCTTAGATTATATGTTTCCCAAAATTCTTCACGAGAAGGAATGGCACTACCAGTCATTCCAGATACATGTTTATACAGTCTAAAATAATGTTGGATCATAACTGATGCTTGTGTATTGTTTTCTTCTTTAATCGAAACCTTTTCTTTTGCTTCTATTGCTTGGTGAAGCCCATCACTAAATGTGCGTCCTTCCATAATACGACCTGTATATGGATCCACAATCATGATCTTATCTTCTTTTACGATATAATCTACATCTTTACGCATCACTACTTTAGCTCGAAGTGTTTGCATCGCGATATGCATAAATTCACGGTGTTCAGTATCGTATACATTATCGATGCCAAAAGCAGCTTCTAGACGATCGGCACCATGATCCAATAACACAATTTGTTTTGTCTCCGGATAATAGTTATAGTCTTCATTATCTTGGAAAGAATCAACTACCATATGCATGATAGGAAATAGATTTAAACTTGCATTCGATTTTCCTGCAATGATTAAAGGAGTTCTTGCTTCGTCTATTAATATACTATCAACTTCATCGATTAAAGCGTAAAAAAGTGGTCTTTGAACAAGTTGGTCTTCATTTTGTACCATATGGTCTCTTAAATAATCAAATCCAAATTCAGTTCCTGTACCATAAGTAATATCGCAATTATATGCTTCTTGTTTTTCAGCGCTTTCCATTCCAGAAATATTTAAACCTACTGTTAATCCCAAGTATTCGAATAGAGGCTTCATTTCTTCAAAATCTCTACTTGCCAAATATTCATTAGCGGTAATAATATGTGTTCCCTTTCCAAATAAAGCCATTATATAGGCGGGAAGTGTTGCTACTAACGTTTTTCCTTCTCCAGTTTGCATTTGTGCAATTTGTGATTGTGTTAATACTGCACCACCCATTAACTGTGAGTCATAATGACGCTTTCCTAATATTCGTTTAGATGCTTCACGCACAACCGCGAATGCTTCCACAATCAGTTCTTCTTGTGAAATCCCATTGTTTAATTGTTCGCGAAAATTATTGGAATAAGCTTTAAGCTCTTTATCTGTTTTATTTATAAATGAATCTTCTATTGCATTTATTTTGGAAACTATTTTTTTTAGTTGTTTTAGTTCAATAACTTCGCCAGAAATCATTTTCTTTATAGAATGTAGCATATTCATTCTCCCTACTTTTAAATTCCAATTTCTATTATAGCATGAAATAATCTACCAAGCATTTTCTAGATTTATTGCTAATATTTCAATTATATTACAACAATAAGTTTTAAATGTTACCAATAGATGTTAATGTTAAAATAGATTTGAAAGGGGTTTTAGTTTTGAAGAAAATTTATATTCCAATGATTGTAGCAATGCTTGCAACACCAATAGGAAGTGTTGCAAATGCGGAAGAAGTAGCAAAATTACAAGATGGCGCCCAAAATGCAGAAGAAGTAGTAGAAGTAGAAGGAAATGTCGAAGAATGGTTAGAAGATGTAGTAGAAGCAGAGCCTGAAGAAGAAGTAAAATTAGAAGGTTATGAAAATCTAGGGTCATTAATTTTTAAAGCCTCTGCAATTTCTTCAAAAATAGCAGCAAATAAAAAAGGGGACTATTTTATTTATTACATCATGCATGGCTCTCCAGCTGCTTTAGTTGTAGTAAATTATCAAACGAAAGAAATAGTACATACTTTTACGTTAGAAGATTCTAAAAGTGCTTGGGGATTAGATGTAGATGAGAATGGAAAGCTTTGGGTTGGAGGGTCCGTTTCTAGTGTGCTTTACAGCTTCGACCCGAACACAGAGGTTTTTGAAAAGCATGGGAGTATCTTTTCCAATAAGAGTGATACGTCGATTCAGAATTTAATCGTTTCGGGTAAAAAAGTATATGCAGGATCAGCTTATGGAGGATCACTAGTAGCTTATAATCCAAAAACAAATGAAATTGAAGACTTTGGACAAATTCGTAAAAGAAAAGAATTTGTAAAAGCTATCGTAGCGGATGAAAAAACAGATGAGATATTTGTATCAATCGGATCATCGATGGATTTATTAGTAAAAAAACGCGGTACGAAAAATTTCACTTCCTTTTTGCCAGCAAAATATATGTCTGAGAAATACGCACAAGGTTTAATGTTAACAGATAATTATTTGGTGGCAAGATTATATCCATCAAACGTCGCAGTAATATTCGATAGGAAGACATTAAAAATAGTTGATGAATTAGAGTTGAATTCAAAAACAGTATCTACATTATCTCCTGATGGAAAATCTTTTTATTACACAAAAGCACAACAATTAGTAAGATACGATTTTGAAACAAAAGAGCATACTGAACTTGGAGTATTTTTACCAAAAGGTACGGAAGCAATTAATTTGGACTTCATCTTAAAAGGTACAAAAACAGTGGGAGAAACGGCGAAAACTGAGAATAAAGTCAAATCTTTAGTGAAGAATGCTTCTACTGATGGGGAATTTGTGTTAAAGCAACCTACTCTAGAAGAACCAATTATTGAAGAGAAACCAATGGAATGGGTACTTTCTGGGATGGTCGATAATTTAGGTCAATTATTCGAGTACAATCCACAAACGGAAGAAATAAAATATCTTCAATTTGATTTACCTGAACAGCCAGTTGAATTGTATACATTAGCATCTAGCTCAGATGGTACAAAAATCTTTGCCAATGGTTATATGTCAGGTGGGCTTGGTGTTTATGATGTTGAAACTGGAAGTAAAGAATTATATCGAAATATTAGTCAGATAGAGTCGATGTTTGATATTAATAACAAACTCTACATAGGTGCATATCCACTTGCTAGACTTCTAGTTTATGATCGTTCAAAACCATGGGATCTACTGAATCCAAAAGAAGCTATCCGAATGAGCCAATTTGGTCAAGAGAGAACAACAGCAGTTACACCTTTTAACAATGGGAAAGAAATTGTTTTTGGAACATTACCGGATGCAAGCGTTGGTGGTGGCGCTTTAGCCTTCTACAGTACAGAAACTGAGGAAATGGAAATATACGAAAATTATATTTATAACCAAAGTATTGTTTCGTTAGTAAGTAGAGGATCTGAAGTATTTGGCGGAACATCGATTCATGCAAATCAGCAAGTGAATCCAAGAGGAGCTAGACTATTCTATTTTGATAGAAGAAACCCGGAAGAAAAAAAATATATTCATCTACCATTTGATTCAAGTATGATTACAAGTTTAATAGTAGATAAAGGTACAAAGGTATGGGGAATGGCAGATGGAAAACTATTCGTTTATACAGATGAATGGACAGATGTTAGATATGTTGAGTTATTACCTCTAATCTCTGGCAGATTCCGTAATGCACAAATTGTTGAAGGTGAAGATGGTTATATTTACGGAAGTGTAGAAGGGAAGTTCTTTAGAGTAGCGAAAGATAATCTTGAAGTAGAATGGTTAAAAGATAAAGGGGTTTATGGGCTTGTAAAAGACATCAACGGAAACCTTTACTATTATGATGGAAGTAATTTATGGAAGTATACAATTGAACAAAACAGAGAGAAAAAACAAGCTGGGCAATAAAAGTGGCTCATGGAGATAAAGGAGAATATTAATTTAATGAAACAAAAACTGCTTTACTTTTTAATTCTTTTTGCAATTGTCACTGGTGCGCTATTTCAACCAAATCAAGCGGAGGCGCAAACAACGAATGTTTATTGGGA
Source organism: Psychrobacillus sp. L3 (assembly GCF_042945595.1). GTDB lineage: Bacteria > Bacillota > Bacilli > Bacillales_A > Planococcaceae > Psychrobacillus. Next base: position 911,604 of record NZ_CP168493.1, read on the forward strand.
CGGTATTTTAATGGTGCCTGGTCAAGTAGGTAAAATTAAAGTAATAAAGCCGATTAATCTATGGAAACGCACTTCGAACGGATTAGTTTTTGAAAGAGTTTTAAAAGTAGGCGAACAATATAGAGTGTATCGCTATGATGACCTATACGGTGGTCAATATGGACTTGGCGGTAATATGTATATTACTAAAATTGCTGGTTATGTAGAATATAAGACGCCGTCCAAAGCGAAATTAAACGAGCTTGCAAATGCACAAGGAACCACTTTGCCAGGAACAAATAACTCATCTCAGTTATTCCCTACTGAAACTACTCCAATTCTTACAGGTGGTAAAGTTTTGAGTCAAACAATTACTCAACTCGCTCCGGGAGTTCGGAAGAAATACTTCGATATAGATGGGGCAATTGGTGCTCAAAATCTATTTGTAATTGAATATGATGGTAAAACTGCTAATATCGAACTAAAAACAGAACTTGCAAAAGATCAATTAATTGGATTAGAAACAACATCTTCTCAAGCGAATAGCGTGGAACAAAGTGAGTCATATCATGTTGTTGCTGGAGTGAACGCTGATTATTTCGATAGCCAGGGGCAGCCTATCGATTTAATGATGATGGACGGATTCATTGTGTCAACACCACAAACAGCTGTGAATGAATTAGCGGTTTTAGGTATTAAAGCAGATGGTAAAGCAATCATTGGAGCTCCTCAAGTAACGATGAATATTACTGTCAACGGGCAACAATCTTATGCTATTAATTCTGTTAATAGAAAAAGATTGGCAAATAATTTAGTCGTTTATACAAGAGATTATGCAGCATCCACAAATACAAATGAACTTGGTACAGAAGTAAGGGTAAAAGTGGAATCTGGCAAGTTGAATGGAAAAGAAACTTTAGTGGGAACTGTCATTGGAAATGTCACAGGTTCAGGAAATGCTACCTTAAACAAAAGTGAAATCATTTTATCTGGGCATAACTTAGCAAGTCAGTTTTTACAAAGTGTACAAGTTGGCGACAAAATAGAAATACAAACTAGCTTTTCGCCAGCGGAATGGAATGATGTGCGTGAAGCAGTAAGTGGACGTTATCACTTGGTGAAAAATGGTGCAATACAAACGATTAATGTTGCAGGGGTTGCGCCTCGGACAGCGGTAGGTGTTAAAAAAGATGGAAGCATCTTTACTGCAGTTATCGACGGAAGATCAAACGATAGTAAAGGATTAACTTTACAAAATACTGCTAAACTAATGAAAGATTTAGGGGCAAACTATGCGATGACATTCGACGGAGGGGGTTCTTCAACGGTTGTTACTAGAGAACTAGGTGATAGTAAAGTTACTGTGCAAAACACCCCTTCTGATGGATTTGAACGATCGGTTTCTAACTCACTATTATTCATCAGTACTTATAAAACTAGTGCGTTAGCTACAATCGCACCAAAATCTGCTGTCTTAGAACTATTCCAAGGAGCTACTTACACAAATTTATCCGTTCCTGTTAAAGGGATCGATTCCTATATGAATCCAGTAGCTGTGTCAGGGAACGGAACTGTAACTTCTTCCGCATTAACGACAAATGGAGGCAAACAAGTTGTTTCCGCTGCTCCAGGAGCATATACAGGAGTGGTAACGTATAGTGGAAAAACAACGAATATCCAAATAAAAGTTACAAATACTTTAGATAGTATTGTACCTTCAGAGACCTATTTGCAAGTACAAAAAGGGCAAACGATCCAACTTTCTGCAAAAGGGATGAAAAATGGACAAGCTGTCTTGGAAGAAGCATCTGCATTTAATTGGACTTCTAATGCAGGTACAGTTCAAGGGAACGGTAAATTTACAGCACAAAATAAAGATGGTAGTGGAGTAATCACGGTGAATTACGGTTCGAACTCGCTCACTATCCCAGTAATTGTTGGAGAAATGGCTCCTATAATATTAGAATCTTTTAATAAAGGTATTTTTAATTATGAAGCAAAAGGTGATCGAGTAAAATCAGTATCGATTCAAGAAGTGACGAATGAGCGTGATGGAACAAAAGCGATTAAACTCGTGTACGACTTTACGAATACAGCAGGGACATCTGGGGCATACGTAAGTGCCAAGACGAATTTAACTATCAGTACCCCTCCGAAAAAGATTGGAATGTGGGTAAAAGGTGATGGAAATGGAAATTGGTTAAGAGCACAGTTAGTAGATGCGACAGGAAAAGTAATACTGCTTGATTTTGATAAAAATTTAAATTGGACGGGCTGGAAGTTTGTTGAGGCGACGGTACCAACTGGATTATCATACCCACTTAAGATGGATCTACCAATTCGTTATATGCAAACTGAAGACGTCAATAAAACAAAAGGAGAAATAATTATCGACGATATCCAAGCAATTTATAAAGATTAATTGTAAGTAAAAAGGTCTATTTATTGCAGTGACTTTGGATATGTGCTAACGTAATTGGTAAGGATTTAGAGCTAACTGTGGAGGGAAATACATGACTTCGGAAGAAAAAAATAAGGGGAAAATTAATTCGCCTAATTCTTTAACAGAAGAACAAGCCCCAAAGGTTATTGGCTATTATAAACGTCAAGCTTGGGCATTAAAAGTATTTGATAAAATCGATCAAGACAATGTAGTTGCGGATGGTACTAATGTAATACTTGCTTCTTCTATTATCCAATCCACAAACAATTTGTATTTTCCTGCTTTCATGCGTATAAATACAAAAGAAGAAGGCAAAGTGGTTGGAGCTTATTTAATCATAGAAGAAGACGATAGTTTTCAGTTATTACCTCTAGAAAGAGCTTTAGAAGAATTACAAATGAATGAATTGCTTCCATTCAAATATCGAACACTGGGTCAAATTGACGGCGATAAGTATCAAGTTAACTGGCCAGACTTTTCGTGAAAACCCGTAGTTTACTAAGTAATTAACATCAAAAGAAATGCGCTGTTTATTTTGGTATAGAAAAGACTGATTTTCGCTAATAATGAAGCGAAAAGTCAGTCTTTTCTTTCTTTATATTAAACTTGGTTACAACTCTCTTTTTATAGTATAATCATTAATTGAAGAAACTTTAATATTGCTAACACGTCTATTAATGAAGAACATACTAATTACTAATATTAAATAAAAAGACAAGGATGATATTTTTGGATATAAAATTACTTCTTGCTTTTATCGTATCACTGGTAACCGCAATTGCTGTTACACCACTTGTTATAAAACTGGCACATAAAATAGGAGCTGTAGATAAACCTTCGGAACGAAAAGTTCATCAAAATGTGATGCCTAGATTAGGTGGTCTTGCAATATTTATTGCGGTAACTGTAGGATATTTTGTGGCAGGATTATATGAAGCAAAAATTAATGGAATAATTGTGGGTGCATTGATCATCGTTGTTTTGGGAATAATAGATGATAAGTATGAAATTTCTGCGAAAGTTAAATTAGCAGGCCAAATACTTGCTGCCTGTGCAGTAATGGGTAGTGGTTTGACAATTCAAGTATTAAATATTCCATTTTTAGGTGTATTTGATCTAGGTATTTTTTCATATGTAGTTACTTTACTATGGATTTTAGCTATAACAAATGCGATTAACTTAATTGATGGTTTAGATGGATTATCTGCTGGTATTTCTTCCATTGTATTTGCAAGTATTGCTTTTCTAGCATTTTCTGGAGATAAAATGTTGATATTAACACTCTCTTTAGTTTTATTAGGAAGTACACTTGGGTTTTTATTCCATAACTTTTATCCGGCAAAGATTTTTATGGGAGATACTGGATCCATGTTTTTAGGATACTCTATTGCCATATTATCCTTACTAGGATTGTTTAAGAGTGTAACATTGTTTAGCTTTGTTGTACCAGTTATGATTTTAGGTGTACCGATATTTGATACCTCGTTTGCGATTATTCGTAGGCTTGTAAATAGAAAGCCCATATCCGTTGCGGATAAATCGCATTTACATCATCGATTGTTAGCGCTCGGATTAACACATCGAGATACTGTGTTAGTAATATATGGTTTTGGTTTGATATTTAGTATCTCAGCGATTACATTTGAAACATTAACGTTAAGATGGGCAATTTTCATTGTTGTTTTTATTTTAATAGCATTTGAAATTGTTGCAGAAAAAATTGGCCTCGTAAATGACGAGTATCGACCAATAATAGCTGTTTTCCGTAAGGTTGTTGGGTATAAGCGCAACTAGCTTTTGACTGAAGACAAGTGTTTTCAAGTCAGTCAGAGATGTCCACTAATTATTTTAGAGCATTCTAGAACTTAGGGATTTTGTGCTTTTCACATAATAATATTTATTAAATAATTCATTGAATGGTTGGTGTAAACGAGATGAAAGTCCCAATGTTAGATTTATCCGAGCAATATTCATATTTAAAAAGTGAAGTATTAGAAGCGCTAGATAGTGTTATGAGTAGTTCCCAATTTATTTTAGGTAATAACGTGAAGAAACTGGAAGCTGATATAGCTAAGTATAGTCATGTTTCTCATGGTATTGGTTGTGGAAATGGTAGTGATGCAATTCATATTGCCCTACAAGCAGCGGGTATTGGTGCTGGAGATCAAGTAATTACGACACCATTTACATTTTTTGCAACAGGTGGAGCAATTGTAAGAGCTGGAGCAACTCCAGTTTATGCGGATATTGACCCAGTTTCCTTTAATCTAGATCCTAACGAAATTGAAAAACATATTACAGATAAAACGAAAGCGATTATTCCGGTTCATTTATATGGACAAATGTCAGATATGGTAAGCATTCGTGAAATTGCTGATAAACATAACTTAATAGTTATCGAAGACGCAGCTCAAGCGATCGGTGCAAGACAAGGAGAGTTTACAGTAGGTGAATTAGGGGATGCAGCAACATATAGTTTCTTCCCAACTAAAAACCTTGGTGCTTATGGTGACGCTGGAATGGTTATTACAAACAATGACGATATTGCTGAAAAGAGTAAAGTTATTCGAGTACACGGTAGTAAACCAAAATACTACCATCATGTCCTTGGCTACAACAGTCGTTTAGATGAAATGCAGGCGGCAATATTAAATGTTAAGTTTCCTCATTTAGACAAATGGGGTGAACAACGTAGAAAACATGCAGACTTTTACACAAGTTTACTAAATGAAAAAGTGTCTGAGTTTGTGCAACCACCTGTAAAAGTAAAAGGATTCTATCATGTGTTCCATCAATACACGATATTGACAGATCGTCGTGATGAATTACAAGCTTATTTGAATGAAAACGGTGTATCTACAATGATTTATTATCCACTACCATTGCACCTTCAGCCTGTTTTTGAAAACTTAGGGTATAAAAAAGGAGACTTCCCTAAAGCGGAAAAAGCTGCAAATGAAGCTCTATCTTTACCGATGTTCCCAGAGTTAAAAGAAGAACAACAAACTTATGTGGTTGAAAAAATTGCTGAGTTTTTTGCTAAAAAATAATGAAATGGTGAATCGGTAGAGGGGGACGTGTATACGTTTCCCTCTACCTGCCTGTATTGAAGGAGAAGTGTAATGACAGAGAATAAGAGTTACAAATTATATGATTCATTAGAATTCTTTTGGAAAAAGAAGATTTGGTTTATTATTATTCCAATAATTGTGGCTATACTAGGATTTCTAGGTTCTATGTTAATTCCTAAGGACGGTGACTATGTAGGAAAAAGCACCGTATTTACGGGATCTGTGAAATTAGAGGCACTAACAAATCCTGAACATATTATGACTATGTACGGAAAGCATTTTACGGGAAAAACAGAAGTATTTGTTCCAACTAGAAGTTATATTAAAACAGAAACTTATGGGAATAATAAAGAAGAAGTAACAAAAGAACTTACTCAATTCAATGATCAATTATTGGGTGCATTAATGGCACAAAACAACAGAATTATTGAAGGTACTGAAAAATATGCGAAAGCTCAGGCGGAGCGAATAGAAACGTTAAAAACTACAATTGAAGCTTATAAAATGGCTTTGGCAAACACCGATAATGTAACGATAAACATTAATTATTCTATGTTGTTAAGTTCAGCTGAAATGGATTTAACGAATGCATTGGCAACGGAACAACGAGTAAGAAATGATATTCTTGTATTTGAGCATCCTGCTCTTGCGAATGTTTACGTTGTAAAAACAAAATCATATGGCTTAGAAGGCACAATTGCTGGATTTATCTTCGGGATTTTATTAACCCTATTTATTTTATCTTTATGGAAATATATTTTAGAAGCAAGAGGGAGTAAAAGAGCATGATTCAATTTGCAATTGTAGGTATGGGTTTCATCGCAGATAAACATATAGCTGCTATTCGCAATACAGAAGGTGCAAACCTATTTGCCATTTGTGATAACAACCCTGATCGTTTAACAGTAGACGATGATAATGTATTAAAGTATACGGACTTAGAAAAAATGCTATCGGACAATCCCGAAATTGATGTTGTGAATATTTGTGTACCATCCGGTCTTCACGCAAGTTTGACGAAGATTGTTGCGAAATATAAGAAACATATTATTACGGAAAAACCAATGGCACTAAATTCTGCGGATGCGAAAGAAATGATGGAATTAGCTGAAAAAGAAGGCGTAAAGCTTGCTATCGTACATCCAAATCGTTATCGTCCGGCAATTATGGAAGTTCGTAAATTAATGGATGCAGAAAAATTCGGTAAGTTAAGTCACGCAAATGCAACGGTTCGATGGAATAGAGGTCAAGAATATTACGACCAAGCTCCATGGAGAGGTACGAAGAAGTTTGATGGTGGCGTGTTGATGAATCAGGCAATACATAATTTAGACTTACTTCTTTGGTTTATGGGTCCAGTGAAATCTGTTCAAGGTATGGTAGCGACGAGGTTCCGCGATATAGAAACAGAAGATGTTGCAACAGGGCTAATCGAATTTGAAAGCGGAGCACTTGGTGTTGTAGAAGCAGCAACGACGATTTATCCTCAAAATTTAGAAGAATCTCTTTCCATTTTTGGTGAAACAGCTAGCGTGAAAGTTAGTGGGAGAAATGCTTTATTCATCGAAACATGGGATGTTGAAGGAGTTAAAGAAGAGGAAGTCGAAGCACTTAAAGCGAATATACAAAATGAGCCTTGGGGCAAAAAAGGTCATGACTGTATTATCGAAGATATGGTAGCTGCTATAAAAGAAAATAGAGAGCCTGCAGTGACTGGGTTAGACGGTTATAACCCAGTTCGTTTAATCGAAGCAATTATTGAGTCATCTGAAACAGGGAAACGTATCACATTTTCATAACATGAAAAGTGGCGATGATTAGGCAATTGCTATGTAAAATTTATACAATCTGATTGACAATTAAAGGAGAGACAATGATGTCTACATATTATGAGGAATTATTAGCAAAAATTGAAAATCGTACCGCGGTAATTGGTGTAGTTGGGTTAGGCTATGTTGGATTACCACTTTCGGTTGAAAAAGCAAAAGCTGGATACACAGTTATTGGTTTTGACGTACAAGAATCTAAAGTAGAACAAGTAAATAAAGGCATTAACTACATTGGTGACGTCGTAGATCATGATTTGAAAGATATGGTGGAGTCAGGTCACTTAAGAGCTTCTTCCGATTACGGTTCTATTACTGCAGTGGATGCAGTAGCTATTTGTGTACCAACTCCATTAGATATTTATCAACAACCAGATACATCATACGTAGAAAGTTCTGTGCATGAAATCGCAAAATATGCAAAAAAAGGAACTTTAGTAGTTCTTGAATCAACAACATACCCAGGTACTACAGAAGAAATTATCCGCAAAGCATTAGAAGATCAAGGATTTATAGTAGGAGAAGATATTTTCATCGCGTATTCTCCTGAGAGAATAGATCCTGGTAACAAGAGCTTTAATACAAAAAACACACCAAAAGTAGTTGGTGGTATTACGGAAAAATGTACGAATGTAGCAGCAGCGCTTTATAGCAGTGTACTAGATAGTGATGTGCATAAGGTTTCAAGTCCAGCAATTGCTGAAATGGAAAAGATTTTTGAAAATACGTTCCGTCATATTAATATTGCACTTGCAAATGAGATGGCTATTCTTTGTGAAAAAATGGGAATCGACGTTTGGGAAGTAATTGATGCAGCAAAAACGAAACCATATGGCTTTATGGCGTTTTATCCAGGTCCAGGTTTAGGTGGACACTGTATTCCAATCGATCCATTCTATTTAACTTGGAAAGCTAGAGAATATAACTACCATACAAAACTAATCGAATTAGCTGGTGAAATTAATAACTCGATGCCGGATTATGTTATTACACGTGCAATGCAAATATTAAACGACGAAGGTAAAGCACTTCGTAATGCGAAAGTTCTTTTACTCGGCGTTGCTTATAAAAAAGACATCGATGATATGCGTGAATCTCCATCATTAAAATTGATCGAATTACTTATTCAGCAAGGTGCTGATTTCAAATCAATCGACCCTCATGTAGGACAATTCAGAGTAAATGGTGAGACTTTAGAAACTTCTGAGTTAACAGATAAAATGCTTGAAGCAGCTGATATTGTCATTTTAGCAACAGATCATAGTTCATTTGACTATGCAAATATCGCGAAAAAATCAAAAGTAATTTTTGATACGCGTAATGCATTCAAAGGAATCGAAACTCCAAATCGTTATATCAAGCTATAAGGGGGCTACGAAAATGAACTTTATACATGAAACTGCTGAACTAGGTGAAAATACGACAGTTGGTCATTTCTCAGTAATTGAAGAAGGTGCGAAGATTGGTAACAATGTTCGCGTCGGAAATCGTGTAACCATTCATGCAGATTCTATTATCGGTGATGGTACAACGATTGATGATGGAGCAGTAGTCGGTAAACAACCAAAACCTGCAAAAACAAGTACGATGCAAATTACGAAAGAAATTCCACCTCTTCAGCTAGGAAAAGAATGTACAATTGGTGCAAATACGATTGTTTATAGAGGCGCAATTATTGGTGAAAGTACATTAATAGCAGACCTGGCAACAGTTCGTGAAGATGTGGAGATTGGTTCTTTTGTTATCATTGGACGCAATGTTACTGTTGAAAACTTTGTAACAATTGGTAACCGAACGAAAATTCAATCTAACTCTTACATTACAGCTCATTCTACATTAGAAGATCATGTATTCATCGCACCTTGTGTGACAACGACAAATGATAACTTCATGGGTAGAACAGAAGCTCGTTTTGATAAGATCAAAGGTGCGATCGTAAAAAGAGGAGCTCGTGTTGGTGGTGCTTCTATTATTCTTCCTGGCATTACAATTGCAGAAGAAACTTTTGTAGCAGCGGGAGCAATCGTTACAAAAGATACAGAAGAAAAAACAGTGATTAAAGGGTTTCCGGCTAGATTCTTGAAAAATGTACCTGAGGAGGAACTACTCTAAGTGTTTTCTCAGCTAAAACGTTTAGGAGCGGATTCGCTCCTTTACGCATTTATGAATGTAGGAACGAAGTTGATTGCCTTTGCATTGTTTCCATTCTATACGCATTACTTTCCGGATCCAGCAGAGATGGGTGTACTAGGATTAATAGATCGCAATTTTAACCTGTTAACTTTTCTCGTCATATTCGGAACAGACTCTGCATTAGCTTTTTACTATTTTGAATATAAGGATAAAGAAACAAGAGAAAAATATGTACGTTCAGTCATGACGTTTCGTTTAACAATAGTTTTAATATTATTGCTTGTATTCTTTGCAGGTGGAGACTGGTTGTCCACATTATTGTTTAATTCAACTAAATATACATTTTTGTTCTATATTGCATTTGGGACGCTCTTTTTAGATACTATTATTTCTCTCGTGCTTACCATACTACGGTATGAATTTAAAACCAAAAGAGTAGTGTTAACTACAGTAGCTAAAATGCTCCTAACAGCAATATTTTCTATGCTTATAATAGCTTTTATCTGGACATCGCTTGAAGGTGTTCTAATTGGGCGGTTAATAAGTGTAGCGATTATAATGCTAGTGATTATAAAACCGGTCAGCGTATACATACGTCCTTTGTTTGATTGGGAAATTTTAAAGAAGATTTTAATATACGCGACTCCACTTGTTCCTGCATCTTTGGCTTTTTATGTGATTAGTAATGCCAATATATTCTTATTGAACGAATACTCTACCAAAATCAATGTCGGTATATATGAATCTGCCACTAAATTTGCAACATTTATTACATTGTTGACTACAGGAATACAACTTGCTTGGAGACCTTTTTCTATGTCTATGAAAGATAAAGAATCTAGTCCAAAGTTATTTTCAAGTTTTTATGCAATTATTTTGCTGGCAGGATGTTTTGGAGTATTGACGCTGGCTACTATTATGCCGTTCGTTGTTTTAATGTTATCTGAAAATTATCAAAGTGCATATGCATATGTAGCGCCAATTTCCATTGCAACATTTTTAAATTTCTATTATTTGATTGTATCAACAGGAATTTTCTATTCCAAACAAACAAAACACGTATCAATAGCTTTTGGGATTGCTGCAATTATTTCAATAGTTTTAGGAATAGTAGTTATTCCTATGTATGATATATGGGGAGCAGTTATCGCTTATGTTGTGCCATACTGTGTGGCATTGTTTTTAGTATTCCGCAAAAGTCAAAAGTTGTACTATGTTCCTTTTTCGGGATTTAAAATGGCGTGGACAATCTTTTGGTTAATCGCAGCAACTGTAAGTATTGTTTATATTCAAGTAAAGGATTTAAATAGTTGGTTAATTGCAGGAGTTTGGATTGGATTTATTGTCCTAATTCTTCTTATTCGAATGGATAAATATTTTGTGAAAAGAAAGTAATGGTGATAAGACATGGAGAAAAAATGTATAACTAACCTCAGACATAAAGAATTTTATCCTATAAAAGGTGTGGGGTATGAAGGTTTTTTTAGAGGTTATTTTTACTATAAAAATCAATATGTCACCCATGAAAATTTTGCAGATCTATATGATGATGGGGCAACTCCAGATCCCGCGGCTTGGAATGGAGAATTTGCACTCATTTTACAAACTAGCAATGATATCGTTTTAGTTACAGATAAAAAGAGATCTATTCCATTGTTTTATACGTTAAATGAATCAAATGCCTGGATTGTACAAGATCACCTTGAACCAAATTCTACTATGTCCATTCAGAAAGTTGCAGAAGAGGAACTTTTATTAGCTGGCTTTGTAGCTGGTGAAAAAACATTATTTCAAAATTGGTACCAGTTGGAAGTTGCTTCTATTGTTCATTTAAATGAGCGGGCATCCAAGCATTTATATTATTCGTATGTAATAGAAAAAGAACATGACTCAATCGACGCTTTTGCTGAAGAGCTTGCTCATATTTTAAACGAATTATTTGATGACTTAGTAATAAGACTAGCAGGACGTAGAATTGTCCTTCCTTTAAGCGGTGGATTTGATTCTCGTATTATTGCTTTATTATTAAAAGATAGAGGACTCTCTGATTCTATTGTTACTTTTACGTATGGCAGACCTGGTAATGGAGAAGCTACGGTAAGTAAAGAAATTGCTGACCGCTTAGGATTAAAGTGGAAATACTTTGCCTATGACAAAGCAATGTGGGAAGACCTTTATAAATCAAAACTTTGGCAAGATTATGTTTTATACGCAAGTAATGGAACATCGGCTGCACATTTACAAGATTTCCCTAGTACTAAGTTACTGGTGGAAGAAGAGTCCTTACAAAATGCTGTTTTTATCCCAGGTCATTCACTAGATTTTTTAGGTGGAAGCCATTTGCCATATGAAGCGATTATTGATAAAGAGTTTACAACGAAGGAAGTAGTAGATTTTATAGTTCTTAAGCATTTCCGATTATGGCAAAAAACAGGTGGGTTAGGTTATACAGATAGTGATATCTATAATTCAGTTACGAAAGAAGTATCAAATTACACAAACCTTACAAATGAACGAGTAACTTCGATTATTGATGAATGGAACTGGAAGGAAAGACAAGCAAAGTTTATCATTAACTCTGTTCGCGTGTATGAATATTTTGATCAGGATTGGTCTATGCCGTTATGGGATGATCGATTAATTTACTTTTTTAGTAAAATTCCAGTGGATTTAAAATATAAAAAGTATTTATATGATTATACATTGCATAAAATGTATCCTGATTTTTATCCATACCCTCAAAAGCCAGGACCAGAAAATTCATTGAGAAACAAATATGGATTACTCTATCCTTTATTGCGCAAAATATATCGAAAGAAAAATCTTTATCGCAAATATTTTGATGAGCCAATGGAATGGTTTGGAATTTATCCTACGTATAAACAATATGTAGAATCGCTAACTTTTAAAAAAGATGGTCAAAAATATAGTGATCCGTATAATATAAATTCGTTTATTGTAAAAGATACGATAGAGATGATGAAGGAGATAACAAAATGAAAGTTCTAACAATATTAGGAGCAAGACCTCAGTTTATCAAAGCAGCTGCAGTTTCACGGGTTATACGTGAAGAAGAAGTAACTGAACTCATTGTTCACACTGGACAACATTATGATGCAAATATGTCTGATATCTTCTTTGATGAGTTGAATATTCCAAAACCAGACTATCATTTAGGAATTGGTTCTGGAAATCATGGAAAACAGACTGGTGAAATGTTAGCTAAGATTGAAGAAATTATTTTAAAAGAGACTCCGGATTTTGTGCTAGTATACGGGGACACTAATTCTACGCTTGCAGGTGCCCTTGCTGCTGCGAAACTGCATATTCCAATTGTACATATCGAAGCAGGTCTTAGAAGCTTTAATATGAAAATGCCTGAAGAAGTAAATCGTATTTTAACGGATCACGTTTCAAGTTTGCTTCTTTGTCCAACAAATACAGCTATCCAAAACTTAACAAACGAGAACATTACGAATGGCGTTTATAATATTGGAGATGTTATGTATGATGCAGTTCTGTATAATAAAACACTTGCTGAATCTACTTCTACTATTTTGGAACGCGAAGCATTACTATCAAAAGACTATTTACTAATTACGATTCATCGTGCAGAAAATACGGATGATGTCGATCGTATGAAATCAATTCTTGATGCATTTAGTCAAATACCTGACAATAAAGTGTGGCCAATTCATCCACGTACGAAGAAGATATTAGAGGACTATGGGTTCCAGTTGGATCAAATTCCTAATTTAAAAGTAATTGATCCAGTAGGTTATTTAGATATGTTGTCATTAGAAATGAATGCAAAGAAAATTGTTACGGATTCTGGCGGAGTTCAAAAAGAAGCTTATTTTGCAGAAGTGCCTTGTATAACGGTTCGCGATCAAACAGAATGGGTGGAAACGCTAATAGAGGATGCAAATATTCTAACTGGAACGGATACGACTAAAATAGTGGAAGCTGTACAAAAGCAAGTCTCTCCGTCTTATACGCCTGTATTTGGAGACGGAAAAACTGCAGAAAAAGTATTAGCTTTACTGAAGGAATATTCAGCTTAATGAAGCTGCTGCCCCAGGCAGATGCAACAGATTTTTATCGAGCTAGCTTGATAAAAATCTTGGCGTAATTGATGAAAATAAAGTAGGTGTGAGCATTGTTAATTTTTAGCATATGGCTCTTTACTGTGGTGGCTTCCACATACCTTTTCCATAAGGTTTCTGGAAGCCTTTCCCTTGTAAAGCCAAATATGATTTCTATAATATATTATTATTCTTTCCTTATCTCCAGTTATATTGGCGGATTATTAATCGCATTAGGAATAGATGATTATTATATGATCAAAAGAATGGATCATGAAGAATATCGAATTATTGGATTTATTTTATTGACAATATTAATGATTTTGTTCCCACTTACGCAATTAGTTGTAGGAAGACTTTTTGGTTTTAATGCGCAATTAGAATATGATCGATACCTACATGAACCTGTTCGTACAAGTGTAGATAAGAATAAAACCGTTTTTCAGCTAGCATTTCTTGCTCTTTCAGGTATTTCAGTTTTGGCTATTGCCTACACTTTTCTGAAAACCTCTAACCTTCCAATTTTAGAACTGTTAAAAGGGAATACATCAGAACTAGCGAAGATGCGGATAGATGCATCGAGAGGAATTAGCGGAATTGCTGTATATATACGGAATATATTTGGAATTGCTTTAACACCAATATTATCGATTATTGCGTATGTTTATGCTGCCAAAACGAAAGAGTTGTTTTGGAAGGCCCTTTTCTTTGTATTATTTATATCGTCTGTTTTAATTTCTACATATGATTTAGCGAAATCTCCTATTTTCTTTTATTTCATCATGTTAATACTTGCAATGGTTTATTCAAATAACTTAAAGCTTAATTGGAAGAAAATAAGTGGCTATTTAGTAGCTGGAATTATCCTTTTAGTCATCATGTATATTGCTATTCAAGGTGTGAAGGAAGTCGGAAGCTTCTTATCTTATAATACGGGGCCGATTGGAAGAATTATTTTAGCGCAAATTGCACCTTTTTTCTTGCATTTGGATACTTTTTCTCACTCACTTCCTCTACTAGAGGCAAAAGGTTTACCTTCTTTTATCATTGGCTTTTTTGACTTGGAACAAGTTCGTTCTGCTCGAATGGTAATGGAAAATGTTTTCCCAGAGAATGTGGATAAAGGTACTGGTGGTGTATTAAATACAATTTTCTTAGGTGAAGCTTTTGCTACCTTTGGATATATGGGTGTAATGGCGGCAATTGTTTACATTGCCACTATCATTCAGCTCCTTTATATTCTCTTGATCCGTTTACGAAAAACACCAGTTGTTATTGCACTATTTGTGTATTTCACGATTAATATTCCAAGGACGCTTGTCGGGGGAGTTTCAGATTTCTACTTTAACCCAATTTGGGTGATAATGACTGTTGTATTATCTGGATTATTTATTCTAGAACAATACTTTATGGTAATTTGGAATTTTCTTATTAGTAAAGTGAAGAAGAAAAGAGTGAAAGTATGAAGAATATACTCATTTATTATCCTTTTACAATTGCTACCAATCCTAAAAGTGGCTCTGCCATACGTCCAGTGGAAATGCTAAAGGCATTTGAAGTGTATGCAGACAAACATGGACTTGAGATCATCGTCATTTCTGGAACTACTAAGGAGCGACGAATGCTTTGGAATAAGGTAGTAGCGGAGAAAAAATACGAGCATACGTTGTTTTGTTATTCCGAAAATCAGACAATTCCTTTGTGGCTAACCGATCCAGGGCATATACCAAAAGACTGGAAAATCGATAAAGATGTTTTTAAAACTCTAAAGAATCATCATGTGCCAATAGGAATTTTTTACCGAGATGTATATTGGAAGTTTGATGAACTATATTCATTAAAAGGACTAAAAAAGTTCGTCATGCAATCTATTTATAAGATGGAAGAAAAGTTTTACGGAAAATATATGCATACAGTATTTTTACCAAGCGATGCGATGGGGAAATATGTAAATATAAACACTGATAAAATGGCACTTCCTCCTGGCGGTCGATTTACGGAAATCCATACGGATAGTAAAGTTATTCAGCAACCTTTCAAAGGAATTTATGTTGGTGGCATTAATAATGATGATTACGGACTCCCTACATTAGTAGAATCATACGAATTGTTAAATAAAGACAGCGTAATTGGCGAATTAATCATTGTTTGTCGTGAAGAAGAGTTTACTGAGTTAAGCAGTTCGGATAAGGAAAAACTAAGTAAAACGTATATTACATTAAAGCATGTGAGTGGAGCAGATCTACAACAAGTATATGAGGAAGTAGATTTTGCTTTTATTCCAAGAAAAAGGTCGGTATATAATGATTTTGCTGTGCCGATTAAGTTAGTGGAATACTTAACAGCTGGACTTCCGATTATTGCTACGAACTGTTCGGCTCAAGAGGATTTTATAAAGTCAGGTCCATACGGTGTTATTACAGGTGATGATGCAGCAAGTCTTGTCCTAGGGATGAAATCGATTGAGCCCCATTTTACAGAATTTAAGCGCAATATTCAACAATCATTCTTACAAAAGCATGCTTGGAATGAACGTGCCGAACAAGCGGCGCATGCGCTATTAGGAGGTAAACAATGAAAATTGCATTATTAGCTCCAAGTAAATCGATCCATACGCATAAATGGGCATTGTTTTATCAATCTCAAGGAATCGATATTAAAGTGTATACATTTAAAGATCATTATTCCGAAGACAATGCAAAGCAAATACCGACGGAAATTTTACCAAAAGTGTTGCCAGGGAAAGCTTCCTATTTAGCAGCTGCTCCAGCCTTGAAAAAGATGCTCAAAGAATGGAATCCAGATGTATTACATTCTCATTTTGTATCAAGCTATGGTTTATTAGGTGCCATGGTAAATTATAAAAAGTATTTTGTTTCGGTATGGGGAAAAGATATTTTTGTGTTTCCTAAAAAAAGTAGACTCAACAAAAAGTTAATCGAATTTACGTTAAATAAAGCAACTGCTATTTGTTCAACCAGTCATGTTATGGCGAAAGAAACGAATCTGTATACAAAACGTCCGGTAGAAGTAACTCCATTTGGTGTAGATATCGAACAATTTTATCCATCGTCAACAATTGCAGAAGCGGATGAAAAAATCATTGTAGGAACAGTAAAAGGTTTAGAAGATAAATACGGTATCGCTGACTTAGTAAAAGGATTTGCTTTATTTCATAAAGAATTTCCAAACTCAGAGCTTCTCATTACAGGAGAAGGTCCACAAAGAGCGGAATACGAAGAACTTGCAAAAAATATGGGAATTGAGCACGTTACTACGTTTACAGGGAAAGTACCGAATACAGAAGTACCAAATATAATTCGTAAAATGTCCATTTTTGCTGTACCATCTACTGAAGATAGTGAAAGCTTTGGGGTTGCAGCAGTAGAAGCAATGGCTTGCGGCGTTCCTGTTGTAGTATCAAATGTAGGAGGCTTACCAGAAGTAGTCGTACAAGATGTGACTGGAATCGTAACCGACAAAAATAGCCCAGAACAACTAGCTAATGCATTTAAAAAATTGGCTAGAAATAGTGACCTAAGAGCTTCGATGGGTAAAGCTGGAGTAGCTCATGTAAAAGAGCATTACAGCTGGATTGATAATGCTCATTATATGCTTTCATTGTATAAAAAATATAAATGAAAAGGTGAATGGACATGATAAAAAAAGCGGTAATTCCTGCAGCAGGTTTTGGGACACGTTTTCTTCCTGCAACCAAAGCATTACCAAAAGAAATGTTACCAATTGTAGATAAACCAAATTTACAATACATTATCGAAGAAGCAATTGCTTCTGGAATTGAAGACATTATCATTGTGACAGGACGTAACAAAAAATCAATGGAAGATCATTTTGATAAGTCAATCGAATTAGAACTTCTTTTGAAAAAAACGGGTAAACTAGAATTGCTAGAAACGGTCGAAAATATTTCTAACCTTGTGGACATTCATTACATGCGTCAAAAAGAACCGCTTGGTTTAGGACATGCTATACTATGTACGAAAAAGTTTATTGGAAATGAACCATTTGCAGTCCTACTTCCAGATGACATTATTGATGCAGAAGTTCCCGCTTTACAACAGATGATTGAAAAGTATGAGGAAGTCCACAGTAGTATTTTAGGGGTAAATGAAGTTCCGATAGAAGACGTCCATAAATATGGCATTGTCGACTATAGTGAAGCGGAAAACAACTTGTTTTCAGTGAAAAGATTAGTGGAAAAACCTTCTATTGAGAATGCTCCATCCAACCAAGCAATTGTTGGACGTTATATATTAACTCCAGCCATTTTCGAGGAGTTGGAAAAAGTTCAACCAGATGCAAAAGGTGAAATACAGTTAACAGACGCAATTGATTCATTATTAAAGAAAGAATCTATTTACTCTTACATATTTAAAGGTAAAAGATATGACGTTGGAGATAAATTTGGGTTTTTACAAGCAACTTTTGACTTTGCATTAAAGCGGGATGATTTAAGAGAACCGTTACTTGCATACTTGAAGAACAAATTGAGAGAATAAAGCGGTGATAGCTATGCGTATTGTTTATTTATGTCAACATTTTCCACCTGAAACTGGAGCTCCACAAATCCGTGTATATGAGGTTAGCAAAGAACTATTGGCACAAGGTCATGATATTCAAGTAGTCACTGCTTTTCCTCATCATCCACATGGTGTTATTCCGGATGAATATAAAGGAAAGAAATATGAATTTGAAATGTGGGATGGTATTCCAGTCCATCGCACATGGATTTACCCTTCGAAAAAAGGGACTTTCTATAAACGTTTAGTGTCTTATTTTTCATTTACATTTAGTTCATTTTATGGGCTATTGAAAGCTGGTAAAGTAGATGTGATTATCGTGAATTCACCTCCCATATTTTTGGGGTTAACTGGCTTATTAAGTGCTAAACTTAAGGGTGCTAAATTTGTATTCAACGTAGCGGATGTTTGGCCCGAATCGGCAGTAAAACTAGGGCTTGTAAAAAATAAGTTTTTTATTAAGCTTGCGGAAATTTTAGAGTCTTTCCTTTATAAGCATTCATGGAAAATAGCAACTGCTACAGATGGTATAAAATCCTATATTATGAATCATTCTCAGCCTGAGGATAAAGTTTTTGTGTTACCAAACGGTGTAAATACGACATTTTTCCAACCAGCCGAAAGAGACGAAGAATACGTAGAAAAGTTTGGTTTACAAAATAAGTTTGTTTTTTCTTATGGTGGGAATCTAGGATATGCACAAGGCTTAGAGTTTATCTTATATGCAGCTAAAAAAATGCAGGAAACCTTGCCACAAGTGCATTTTTTGATTGCCGGAGCAGGTCCAGAAGAAGAAAAGCTTCATCAGTTGACGGAAGAATTGGGACTTATGAATGTTTCATTTTTAGGTCATCTTCCTTTAAAAGAAATGCCAAAATTGTTTTCTGTAACAGATGTTAGCATTGTACCTTTACGTGATTTGAAATTATTTGAAGGTGCACGACCGTCGAAGATTTTTCCTGCAGCATCATCTGGTGTTCCAGTGCTTTATTGTGGAAAAGGAGAAAGTGCTGAAATTATTTCTAAAAATGGAATTGGTCTAGTTGCGACACCTGAAAACGTGGATTCCATTGCACATACCATGTATAAATTTGTCGAGATGCATGAAGAAGATCGGAAAGAAATGCAAGCGAATGGAAGAAATTTAGCGATAAACGAATATAGTTGGTCATCCATTGTAAAAGATCTATTGGATAACCTTACGAAATAGTAATAGTCATTTCGATATACATGTAGAAGAATTTTATGTATAATTGGTGAGATTATATTTTATAAGTAAAGTAGGTAATTAATATGGCTACTTCGCGTCGTATAAAACGCAAATCCAAGACGAGAAGAAAAATTTTATATACGGTACTCATTGTTTTAATGGTTATGCTTTCAGGTGTTATTGTTTTTGCAACTAATTTGTCTTTGCAGACGAAAAATGCAATAACAAAAATGTATGAACCGCTAGATCGTGATACAGATAAAAATAATAATTCTACTAAAAAGTTTAATAGTGCTAAAGCGGAAGATTCAGCTTTTACAATGCTAATAGCCGGAATTGACAATCAAGAAAAGGCAAAGTATGGTCGTTCGGATGTTTTAATGGTAGCTACTGTTAATCCGAAAACGGAAAAAATATCGATGGTAAGTATTCCACGTGACACGAGAGTTTATATACCTGATTTAAGATATGAGGATAAAATCAATCATGCTTATGCATTTGGGGGCATAAATTATACGATTAATACTCTGGAAAAGCTTCTAGATATTCCAATAGATTATTATGTTTCAACGGACTTCCAAGGATTTGAAGATATTGTTAACACGGTAGGCGGGGTAGATGTAGACGTACCATTTACGTTTAAAGCCCAACTTACTGGTAGTTTAAAATGGATGACCTATACAAAAGGATCCATGTTCTTAAATGGAAATGAAGCACTTGCTTATGTCCGAATGCGTAAAAAAGATCCTCTAGGAGACTTGGGACGCAATGAGCGACAAAGAAAGGTTATTCAAGAAATTATTAATAAAGCTACAAGTTTAAGTAATGTTACGAAAATCGACGATATGATTAAAGATGTTGGAAACAACGTGAAAACGAACATTCCTTCATCGGAATACTTTAGCTTGATCAAAATGTATCAAAAAATAAAGTCATCCCCTATCGAACAATTACAACTCGAAGGAAATGATGATACACGAAAAGGTATCTATTACTACATTCCAAAAGATGATTCACTAGAAGAAGTTAAACGACAACTGAAACTAAATCTAGATGATTTCGGGCAAAATGCACAAAGCGAAATAAACACAAGTAAATCAGTAACTGATTTAACAATCGGTGAGTAAAACGATTAGGTCGCAATGACCACTCGTTTTACTCTTTTTTTTTTTGTGCAGTTTTCTGGTTTGATCACTGTGCTAGGGAAATTAGTCTCGGGTTTGAGGGAGCTGGTCTCGACTTGATTCGAATTGGTCTCGGGTAGGTGCAAACTGGTCTCGCCTACTTCGAGTTTAGTCTCGAAGTGCCAAAAAAGCCCATTTACTGACATAAGGGCAATACCAAAAACTACATTTATCTCGGTTACAATTTATAATGTTGTATATTTAATCTTTAAAAACCACTATTTAGGTAATATTTATTACAAATATTTATATTACATTGTTGTAACATTGGTTTTAATTACATTCGTTGGATTGTTTTATCTAATTTTGTCTATTAAAATGGAAGAAATACACGATTCAAGGAGGAACAAATGAAAAAAGTAATAGCATCTTCTGTTTTAGCAACTTCTGTCCTTTTGCCAATTAATGTTCTAGGGAGCACTCCAATATCTACTTACGCAGCCTCAAGTCAAACGGTTGTAATAGATCAACTTGTCGGGAAAAAAGCTTTACTTACAGCTGCAAACGTCAATGTGAGAAAAGGAGCTGGAACTGAGTTTAATAGTATTTCTAAAGTACATACAGGTCAAATCGTCTCTGTTCTTGCTAGTGAAAAAAATAGTAAAGGCGAGATTTGGTACAAAGTTTCCTATAATTCTACAGAGGGGTGGATTATTAGCGACTTTTTGAAAGCAACTACTGCGATAAAAGGTAGCAATACAACTTCTGGCACTACTTATGTAGGAACAACTCAAAAAATAGGGAAAAATGCTGCAAATATGAGAAGTGGTGCAACAACCTCTTATAAAGTAGTAGCTACAATTCCAGTAGGCACTTCATTGAAAATATTAAGTGCATTTACAAATGCCCAAAATGAAGTATGGTTTAACGTAGATTACAAGGGTAAAAAAGGTTGGGTGACATCTGACTTATTCGTGTTGAATGCAACAGCTGGAGAAACAGCGACATCGATGAAAGTAGTCAACCAAACAACGATTCATAAAGGAGCTACTAAAAATTATGACATCGTTTCCACTGCAAAACCTGGAACAACGCTTGTAATCCATCAAGAGTTTACGAATGCATTGAACGAAAAATGGGTTCAGGTAACCTATGCTACAGGAAAAAAAGGTTGGATGCTTGCGTCAGCCTTTGAAGAAGAATCTATCGCAAACAAAGTGGTAATTAAACAAACTTCCGTATACTCAGGAGCTACGAAGAGTTATAAAACGGTTGCAACTTTAGCTGTAGGTACCAAACTTTCGATTCACCAAGAGTTTACAAATGCTTCAAAAGAAAAATGGTATCAAGTAACTTATGCGGTTGGGAAAAAAGGCTGGGTTCCTGCAGATTCATTTGAAAGTGTTTCAGCAGTTCCTGAACCTCCATCAAACGAAATACCACCTGTAAATGAAATTGATCATGTGGTAATAGATACGAATATAAAAGTCTCGGTACCAGTTGCCAATATGCGTTCGGGCCCAGGAATTGATTTTGATGTCGTGACACAATCCAAACAAAATGACGAATTTATATCATCCGAATATGCAGCAGATGCAAATCAAGAAAAATGGTATAAAGTGAGCACGAGCAATGGAGACGCATGGATACATCAATCTGTTATTTCAATCGTAGAAAAATCGGATGAAACACCAGACATTGATGAGGAATCGGGCATAATTCAACGTTTTAATGCATTAATGTATACGGATAGTTCCTTTAATTCTAAGATTATAGTAGGACTGCCAAGAAATACTGCCTTTACGATTTTAAATGAATTAATCTCTGACGGAACTGCTTGGATTAAGATTCTCACATCTCAAGGTGTCGAAGGATGGATTCCAGATTTTGAAGTAAATGAAGATATTCCAACAAAGTATGGTACGAAAACTTCCACTGTTTTTAGTGGAGCAAGTGATACGTCGAAAAAAGTAGATACAATAAACTTAAATACACCTGTAAGGGTACTACGAACATTAAATGGTTGGGTAAATATTGAAACTCAAAATGAAAAAAGAGGTTGGATTCAAGCATCTCTATTATCTGACGGATCACCAATCCAATTAACAAATGGTAAAACAGAAGTGAGAAATGGACAAGACTACCTAGTATGGTCTAAACCATCTAAATTTAAATTGACCTATACGATGCCATCTACTAATGTTTTAAGAGTTTATGGTAATCTATCTCAAATTAACGAGATTAAATCTAAAGTTATTGGTGTCGACAGTATGAAAGTCGAACAAGTAGCTGGTGGTACATCTGTTTTATTAATAACATTCAATTCCAACTATACGTACACAATTCGAGATTCTGATAAAGAACTTACGATTAAAGTAGTTCCAAAAGGCTTAGTCGGGAAGAAAATTATAGTGGACGCAGGTCACGGTGCAAAGGATCCTGGGGCTATTGGTCCGAATAAGGTAAAAGAAAAAGATGTAACACTTGCGACAGCTAAGGCATTGAAAGCGGAATTAGAGGCTGCCGGAGCAATAGTTGTCCTAACGAGAAGCACTGATGTATTTTTAGAATTAAAAGAACGTACAGATATTGCCAATAAATCAGATTACGATGCATTTATCAGCATTCATGCAGACTCATTTAATGCAACTTCCAAGGGGACTACTACCTATTACAATGCGACCGTGAACTTTAATGGTCCGAAGAGTTTAACACTTGCAAAGAGTATTCAATCAGACTTAGTGAAAACGATCGGTACTTACAATAAAGGCGTTAAAGAACAACTTTTTTATGTCAATCGTATGAATGAGCTTCCTTCTGTTTTAGTAGAGCTAGCGTATATATCCAATCCTACGGAAGAAGCACAATTAGCTTCAGTAGCGTTCCAAAAGAATGCAGCCGCAGGAATTCGAAAAGGTTTAGAAAACTATTTCAATCAATGAAAGAGAGGAAGGTAAAAGATGAAGAAAAAATTTATAAGTGCAATTGCTACTATTCTAGGTCTTAGTTTAATAGTTTCTATGTTTATTCCTACATCTACAAAAGCGGACTCCAATTTACTTTTGGCGTCTGTTGAATGGGTACAAGCACAATTAAATCCATTACAAACGAAAGTAAATACCCTAGAAAAACAACTTGCTGACCAAGAGGCAATGATTAAACAATTACAAAAAGCAGTTGCGGAAGGCGGTAATGTGGTTGTAACACCACCAACTCCTACTGTACCTGACATATCAACTGGTACTACATCAGTAGTTTATACAACTGGTAGTAGTGTAAAAGTGCATAGTGGTGCATCAAGTGATTATAAGGTTTTAGCCACTTTTGGAGCTGATAAAGCCCTAACTGTTGTCGACCAATTTAAAGCATCTACAGGTGTTTGGTATCGTGTAGAGGTTTCCGCTACGGTTAAAGGTTGGGTATTTTCAGGAGATATTACAACAACTAAACCTACTAGCTATATACCCACAAATGTAATAGCTAAACAAGCTGTCAACGTAAGAAAAGGTGCAACAACAAACTATCAATCCCTTGAATTGGTAGCGAAAGGGTCCACCTTAAAATATTTAGGGTCATTCAAAAATGCGAGTGGCGAAACATGGTACAATGTGCAAACCGCAAAAGGAACAAAGGGTTGGGTGCTAAGTACGCTGACTGAGGTGAAATAAATGTTCAAAAAAGGACTGACCGTTTTATCGGTAGCGATACTTAGTTTATTAACAGCAAATACTGCATTTGCATATTCACAAGAAAGCTACCCAAAACAAGTATCAGTGGAAGTACATTCTGCATCTTCCACTTCGCTCAATTTAAATGGCTTGTACAAATTAGAAAACTTAACAACGAAAGAAATGTTCTATGTGCTACCAAATACACCGATTACGTTCTCGCAAGTGAATGGGGAAGTATCTATCTATCAAATAGGCGCTACGATGTATTCTTCAAATGGATATGCTTTACATGCTTTAACTGGTAATGAAAAAATGGTCGTATTCACCGCTGATGTAGAAGGAAAAAAAGGTGCTACTGCAGATTATGAAGTAGTAAAAACATATAAAGCATTTCAAGGTGCATACTTTGTAAATGAATTTACGAATGCAGTTGGGGAACTTTGGTACTCCATTACGGATGAACAGGGCGTTTCTTCTTGGGTACCTGCTACAAGTGCTACTATTGGATCCGTTGTAGCTCAGCCACTTGGTAAAACACCATCTGGGACACAGTACCGAGGCAGCTTTAGTGTTGTAAAATCAGGTGCAAATGTACAGATTGCCAACAGATTAGATTTAGA
This sequence comes from Psychrobacillus sp. L3, assembly GCF_042945595.1. Classification (GTDB taxonomy): domain Bacteria; phylum Bacillota; class Bacilli; order Bacillales_A; family Planococcaceae; genus Psychrobacillus. Next base: position 936,307 of record NZ_CP168493.1, read on the forward strand.
AAACTATTTAAAAGGTGTTATTCCTAACGAATCACCTGCTTCTTGGCATATTGAAGCATTAAAAGCGCAAGCAGTTGCTGCACGAAGCTACACACTAAGTAAATCTGGAATATTAAGTAGTACAACAAAAGATCAAATGTATAAGGGGTATTCTTCTGAACAAAAAAGTACAAATACAGCAGTAGATGCAACAACTGGTTTAGTAATTAAATCTGCTGGAAAGCTAGTACAAGCATATTATTACTCTACAAGTGGTGGCAGAACTGCGAATATTGGTGAAGCTTGGGATACAGCCCAAGTGCCACAATTTGTCTCTGTAGATGATTCCATCGAAAAGTCTCCATATAGTAATTGGTCCGTCAGCATTCCAGCTTCAAATATTTTAACGAAGTTTGGATTTAATGCATCTACCGATCAATTACTAGATGTGAAGATTACTAAAGGTGGATCAAACGGGGAAGTTACTGCCGTGTCAATCGTTACTTCTGCTGGCGAAAAAACGATCAAAGGCAATGAAACAGTCATGCGCGGTGTATTTTTAGATGCCAACAATGCATCTTTAAAATCAAACTGGTTTGATATCACTTTCACAAAACCATCTGGTGCAACAAACCTTGCTATACAGAATGTAAAAGGCTCAACCACCGTTAATTCTATAACAAATATGCAAGTTCAAACTGCAACTGGAACCGAGACGATCACAAGTGGGTCTGTCGGAATTCAAACGAACGAAGGAATTGTCTCCACAAATGCATCAGCTCCTAGCATTCAATCGATTACCGTAAACGGAAAAGGCTACGGCCATCGAATCGGAATGAGTCAATATGGCGCAAAAGCCCGTGCTGATGCCGGCTGGACATATGACCGCATTCTACAACACTATTACCAAGGCGTTACAATCGAAAAGTACTAACAAAAAGGTGACCAACTTGGTCACCTTTTTCTATGGTATGGAATTAAAATTAAAAGGCTAAGGGGGACCAAATTAGTGTAGGTAGCAACCAAATTACTCTAAAATCCTTCAATTGGGCAAATTCAAGGGATTTCAGCTTCGAGGTGGTGGAATTAATTGTAACTAAATAACGATATATGGTTGAACGAGACCGAATAATAGGGAATCGAGACCAATTCACCACAAGCCGAGAACAAATAGCCAGGGCCCGATACTAATTCATAAAAAGTCGAGATCAATTCAAATTTTGCATCAAAATCAAGGAATTAAATGTAACAAAATAACGATAAATGGCTGAACGGGACAAACAGTTGCATCATAGCGACAATAAACCGTCTCCTAGTCTAAATGCAACTTAAGAGACGGCTTTCAAGTCAAGGCTTTATAAAAATTTCCGTATAATAAGGGATTGATCCGTATGTCCATTTGGCGAAATGTACTCCAACCCCTAGTTGAGTATAATTTGTGCTAATAATATTTTTACGGTGACCTAGAGAATTCATTAATGCTTCGTGGGCAAAATATGGGTTCGTATAGCCCATGGCGATATTCTCTCCGGCATTTCGGAAAAGTATTCCTCCATTTTCCAATCGGTCAAAAGGTGATTCACCACGCAGATTATCGTGATTGAAATAATCATTTTCGCCCATGTCCAAGCTATGTTTGCGAGCAACATTTGAGATGCTAGTAGAATACTGTAAGATGGGAACTCCTTGTGCTTTTCTTTCAGCGTTTGTTAATTCAAATAAAAGTGATTCGTAACTTGATTCTAAGGTGCTTGATTTTGGTGGGTATAGATTTGAATTTCTATTAATTAATTCGTGATCTATTAATAATATTGCAGAGACTTTATTATCATTATGTACATCGATAAAAAAGTTAGCGTCATAGGTCGGGAAATTATACGTAATAATTTCAATAGGATATGTGTTACCAGTTGTTTCGTATTGGTTTCCTAATTTACTTTCTAATTGGCTGACAGTGTTAGTAATAGAAATGCCATTAAATTGATAGTTTTTATCTTTTGTATAAAGCGAAGCGATTTTATTGTTTAAATAACTAATTGCGTAAAAGTTAGTATAATTTTGATGATAAATAGAAGTTGATGCATTAAATTCATTTGTGACGGTCCTTTTTGACGTTCCTAACTCTGATAATACAGAAGTGATAGAGTCACCGATAGTAAAGGAAGCCTGAGAAGTTCTTACACAATTGAGTAGGCTTAGTTTTTCTTTGGATGGTGTTTGGTATAAAATGGATGAATCATTTTTTATTACCAAACCGCCACCTAAATGAAAGTGAGCTCCTTTATTAACATAGACGCGAAAACTTTCACCGGCTATTACCTTTCTAGAAACTTCGAAGTTTCCATTCACATTTTTATAAATGGTCGTCGGTTTTTGAATGATCACTCGACCGATTTGGCCCGATTTTAGTTCTACACCATCCCAAGAAACGATACTTGGACAATCTCCCGCTGCAGAAGAAATAGTAGGACTTATACTTATACTTACAAGGAACATTAATATTACGAAATTTTTTTTCATGTATTTTCCACCCCTTGTAAAAAGTATAAATCAATTTACTTCAAATTCCAAAAACTCTTTTTCGACAATTCTAATTTTTGCTTGTCCATTTGTTATTTCAGCTATCCAATCTACAAATTTCTCCTCATCTTTTACTTTTGTGTAGACATACACTTCGACAAAATCTGCATAGTTTATTTCTTTGAGAGGATATTCCGAGCTTCGGACTTCATTTTCAACTTTTCCTAACCAAGTGTAGTCAATGGATAATTTCATTAAGTGATGAAGCTGACGTTCGACAACCTGTGCTGCATCAATGCCTTCAGTTGTTGCTTTCCCATAAGCTCGAATGAGGCCACCACCGCCAAGTTTTATGCCCCCAAAATATCGAGTTACTACGACAACCGTATCTTTGAGCCCTTGTTTTTTTAGAACTTCTAACATTGGAAATCCTGCAGTGCCACTAGGCTCACCATCATCGTTCGCTTTTTGGATATGATCATGCTCACCAATTATGTATGCCGAACAGTTATGATTGGCATCCTTATGCTTTTGTTTGATAAGATGAATAAAATCAAGTGCATCCTCCTCGGTTTCGGCACGCTCCACGTAGGTCAAAAAGCGTGATTTTTGGATAATAATCTCGCTTTCACCAGAGCCTTTGACAGTTAGATAGTTATTTCTCATATTTTAATTGTCCTCCTAGAATTAATTGAAATATAGTTGTAAACTAATTTTAATTTATTTTTAGTAAATAAGTGCTATAATAGGGTTTGTCAGTAAGAATGAATGTAGTCTCATCTATCCAAAAAAAGGAGAAAAAACAGATGACGAAAAAGATCTTTGAAGCACAATCGTTAGATGTTATTTTCGATCGAATGGTTGAAGTGATGGATCATTCGAAAAAGGATATATTCATTATAAGCGAACAAAGCCGAGAAAACTTCGATGAAATGAAAGTCGAACTAGAAATAATTCGAGGAGACATTGAAGCCGTCATTATTGAAGGTGATTTGTTAGAATCACAATCGAAGTTATCTAGAAATCGTTTAGCCGAAGTATCTAAAAACTTTGAGACGTACGATGAACCTCAAATTCGGAATGCTTACGAAACTGCGAATGAAATTCAAATTAATCTACTCATTAAACGAACAGAAGAAAGACAACTTAGACATCGAAGAGACGAATTAGAACGTAGATTACAAGGACTACTCGAAATGATTGAGCGAGCGGATCATCTCGTTAACCAAGTGAACATTGTGATCAATTATTTAACTTCCGATTTAAAAGAAGTTGGGGAAGCGCTTGAAAACGCAAAAATTAAACAAGATTTTACTTTGAAAATTATCGAAGCACAAGAGGAAGAACGCAAAAGACTTTCTCGTGAAATACATGATGGACCTGCCCAAATGCTTGCAAATGTGTTACTAAGAACAGATTTAATCAATCTTACTTATGAGCAGCGCGGTGGGGAGGAAGCCATGAAAGAAATTATCGAACTAAAAGATATGGTTCGAAATGCACTTTCAGAAGTTCGTCGAATTATTTACGATCTTCGCCCAATGGCACTCGATGATCTAGGGCTTGTGCCCACACTTAAAAAGTATTTATCAACTATAGAAGAATACAATCCAACAAGTTCCATAAACTTTCAATCGTATGGTGTAGAACAAAGACTGCATACTAATATTGAGATTGCTATTTTCCGTCTAATACAAGAATCTTTAACAAACGGTTTAAAACACGGGAAATTTAAAGAAGCATGGGTTAAAATTGAATGGTTGAAACAAAAATTGAATATAATCGTCAAAGATAATGGAGTAGGTTTTGATCCAAAGGTGGCAAAAGACAAATCATTTGGTTTAATCGGTATGCGTGAGCGAGTGGATCTACTAGAAGGGACGATGAAAATTATTTCATCTCCTGGCAATGGGACAACCCTTTTGTTTAGTATCCCAATAAATGAGGAATAATAAATACAGCAGTTTTAATAGGAGGAAATGACAATGACCAAAATAATTATTATAGATGACCACCAACTTTTTAGAGAAGGGGTTAAACGAATTTTAGACTTTGAAGATTCATTTGAAGTAATCGCAGAAGGAAGCGATGGAAACGATGTACTTCGTTTATACGACGCACATTTTCCAGATGTAGTACTAATGGATATCAATATGCCTACCAAAAATGGTGTGGATGCAACAGCTGAACTAATGGAAAAATACCCAGAAGCTAAAGTAATTATGCTTTCCATCCACGACGATGAATCCTATGTAACGCATGCATTAAAAACAGGTGCACTAGGATACATGTTAAAAGAAATGGATGCAAACGCAATCGTCGCAGCTATTAAAGTAGTAGCAAAAGGTGGATCCTACTTACATCCAAAAGTAACACGCAACTTAGTTTCAGAATTCCGTCGCCTAAGCGAACGTGAAAATAAAGGAAACTTCCATCAAACCGAAATTCGACGCCCATTCCATTTACTAACAAAGCGCGAATGCGAAGTACTGCAACTTTTAACCGATGGACAAAGTAACCGCACAATTGGCGAAACCCTATTCATCTCTGAAAAAACCGTAAAAAATCACGTATCCAGCATTCTTCAAAAAATGAACGTAAACGACCGCACCCAAGCCGTCGTTACCGGCATCAAAAACGGCTGGGTCGAAGTAAGATAATAGTGAAACCCTCTTGCGCGAATGTGCAAGAGGGTTTTTTGTTGTTGAGAGAGAGTTATAATTTGCGAAGAAGCCACTTCTCAATGGAAAATCGTCTTGAATGTGAGATAAGAGAGGTTGAACTTGCGTTATCGTGCATTTAATTTGTGCTAAGCCAAGTTGAGTTTGCTTTACACGAGGTTGAACTTGCGCTAATTCCCTTTTAATTTGCGCTAAGCCTGCATGAATTTGCGATACTCATCCTCACTCTATGCGCTAGGAGTCCTCAGCAATTCTTTTAGGAGAGTAGTATCTCCACGTACCGCCTTTACGAACAGTTAAATCCAAACTTTTAAGCATGCGAGATGCCGAGTAAACGGAATCTAATTTACAAAAATGGAGAAACCCTTTGTTTGAAATTTCATTACTAAATAGCCAAAAATATTCCTGTACTGATTAACGATGTGCATTTCGTGCATTTTTCTTACATGATGGGCAAATCCAGGTTCGCTGAAGGCGTTTCATCCCCAACACCCCACAAAATGGGCATTCAACTCCAGGAATTAAAACTTTAGGTGGGATATGATAATGTTCCCATAATGGGGATAAGTGAACGGGGTTTGCTCCGTTTGAATAACTTGCTCAATCGTTTGCAATTGCTCAGTAGATAGCGGTAGAGAATTGGAATGGTTGTACATCTGAATCACTTTTTCATTCATACTTTCTAGTTTATAAAACGGGTAGTGCGAACACTTTTGCCGGATTCTACACGACTTGGCGGTCAGAATAACTGCCTCTGTCACTTGCATGTTCGGGAAATCTGTCCCAAAATAATCCTTGATAAACCGAATATGCCTCATAAACTGAAAATAAGGATTGGGCAACGAAATCTCTTTTCCATCCCTCCCGATTTTATAAAATTCCTCCGTCTCTAAATCGACAAATAACTCATCACTATAATTCTTGGACTCTAGCACTATAAAACAACGATCCTTCACAACAAGACAATCTATTTGCACTTTCCACTCTCCCTTACACAAACTCACATTCGGGAAAATCTTCACAAGTCCCGCTAACCGAAACTCGCCAAGCTTCCGAACATGTCGATTCTCACCGTGCTCGCCAGCCTCCATTTTTCTAATCTCATCTTGTATAAATTCAATGGTTTGCACATCAGATAATCTCTTCAATAATGCATGATGTTCTTTCCTCAAAATTTGACCTCCAATCTACCTACATCAAACAATCGTTTGATAGAAAATTCTACCTATTTAAAATGGAACCAAATAATTGAGTTTTCGTCTTAGTTATGACAAAATAACCTCAGCAGGAGGAGAACTAGATGAAACTTATACACCTATTAATACTTGCAGCAACCGTATTAGCACTTGCTGCTTGCAATAGCAATGAAGATAAAGCAACAAACGCAGGATCCGCTAACGACAATGCGCCTTCCAATGCCCAATCGGTGACAGACCATGGAGCAAAAGATAAATCTCAAGTAGGCTTCGAAATGGCTGGTGGCAATATTGAAGAAGCGACAAATGTCCCAAAAAAAGCAAAAACAGCGATCATTGCGGCTTTCAACGAATACATGGATGCATTCAATGAAGAAAATATCGACCGCTACATGAAAATAATTTCCAAAAAACCAGAAGGCTTCAACTACGAAACGGAAAAAACGGACGTCCAAGCTGCATTCAAGGAATATGACATTACACGTACCGCAGAAAATACGACCATCATTCAATACGATGAAAATAACGCACAAGTATTTGCCAATCTAAAAACCAATCTCGTACAACCATCGACTGGTGCAAAACTCGAACGCAATGGCCGTCAAGTCACTGTATTCGTCAAAGAAGACGGCAAATGGCTCGTCACAAGCGTTTACTTTATGATGGAAACATCCAAATAACAACACAGCCCTCGATCCTGTCGGGGGCTTTATTACTATTTTATTCCACCTGAAAATTCAGTAAAATAGAATAATACAAAAACAGTCAGGAGAATGCCTATGGATAAAAACCTACAACAATTTCTCACTGGACGCATCTGGCTTCGCGAACACACCCCATTCCCGCGTGAAGTCATCGACACCCACATCGACAGCGGCCACATCCACCTCAAACCCGGCATCACCACAAACACAAACAATTTCCTATTTTGGAAATTAAAGAAGAACGTCTGTAACCGATGCCACAACACAAACCAAAGCTTATTTCATACATTTGCCTGTACACGTTGTAACCAAAAATGTACATATTGCCGCCATTGCATTCGGATGGGTCGGGTAAGTAGTTGCTCCGAGTTACTCCTTTGGGACAAGCATCCTGCTCGCGGCGCGAACGCACACATCTTTGACTGGAGCGGCCAACTATCACTGCTTCAGCAAAAAGCAAGTGAAGAGCTTCTAGCAAGCGTTCAACAAAACATATCCCACTTATTGCACGCAGTTTGTGGAGCAGGCAAAACAGAACTCCTTTTTCCATCCATTTTCAACTGCCTCCAAGATGGAAAGCGAGTATGCGTTGCAGCTCCCAGAACCGATGTAATTCTAGAACTCTTCCCACGTTTTCAAAAAGTATTTCCCAAAACGAACATACACGCACTATACGGCGGTTCCCCAGACCAAGAAGGGTTTGCCGATCTGGTGCTCGCAACAACCCACCAACTCTACCGTTTCGAAAACGCATTTGATGTCGTATTTGTAGACGAAGCAGATGCCTTCCCTTATTTCGCGGACGAAACATTGAGAAAAGCTGTCACAAAAGCTTCGAAAAAAGATGCCGCTATTCATTACGTAACAGCAACTCCTACCAAGTCATTGAAAACAGCCAACCAATCTGTCCTTTCGCGTAGATATCACGGACATGACCTACCGGTGCCTAGATATAGCGCACTATGGGGATACACTCGGAAATTGAAAAAAGGAAAAACACCAACAAAACTTCAGCAATGGATCGAAGAAAAAACAAAGAACAACATTCCATTTCTCGTTTTCTTACCAACTATTGAAATGCTCGAAAACTTTCCAGGAGATTTACCAAGAGTTCATGCAGAACATCCGGAGCGTAAAGAAATCGTGATGCAGCTTCGTGAAAAGAAAATACCAGGTCTACTCACAACAACTATTTTAGAAAGAGGCATTACGATAGAGAATGTCCATGTAGCGGTAGTAGGAGCAGAACAGAAAATCTTCACGTCAAGCGCACTCATCCAAATTAGTGGACGAGTAGGACGCTCATTCAAATACCCAGACGGTGATATCGTTTTCTTCCATCACGGTCTTACCCATGAAATGGACAAAGCAAAAGCCGCAATTGAAGGGTGGAATAAAGAATGAACTGCTTAATATGTGGAAGCATCTTTCAATCGCCACCTACTTGGAGAAAGCTATTTTTATATGAAATAGAGCCTACCGCCTGCAGCCAGTGCCTAAGTAAATTTGAAAAGTCCACAACAGAAATTGATTTCTCTGATTTTCAAGGAACCCACTACGAGGGTTCAGTCGATTCTGTCACAACTCTTTACACGTACAACGAAGCGATGAAGAGTTATTTACACCAATATAAATTCCTGCAAGATGTAGCACTCGCGCAAATATTTTCAGAAGAACTGCGTAAAGTATTTGAAGGGAAAGTGGGGATAGTCGTCCCAATCCCAATGCATCCAGAAAAGCTACTGCAAAGAACATTTGCTCAAGTCGATGAACTACTAAATTGTGCGGGAATCCCTTTCAAACACCTACTCGCTAAAAAAGTGTCAAGTGAGCAAGGAAGAAAATCGAAAAAGGAGCGTTTAGAAGCAAACCCCCTATTTGAAGTGAAAAGTAAAGTCGAATCACAAAACTATCTTTTATTCGATGATATTTATACAACCGGTACTACCATTCACCATGCTGCAATAGTGCTGAAGGAAGCAGGAGCTAAAGGAGTCGATGTGATCACTTTAATAAAAGGATAGGATGCCGATATAAATGGAAAGAGAATTGTACTTGGAGGGATCTATCATGGGAGAACTGAAAAATTGCCCGTCCTGCGACGAATTTTTTAATTATACAGGGATAAGAGAAGTATGTAACAAATGCGCCATGAACGAAGAAAAACAATATGAAGAAGTGTTCCGTTTCCTTCGTAAACGTGAAAATCGTGCTGCAACGATCGAAAGAATCGTTGAAGTAATAGGAGTAGATGAATCCCTTCTATACAAATGGGTTCGAAAAGGTAGACTACAACCAGCTATGTTCCCAAATCTAGGTTACCCATGCGACAACTGTGGAAAACTAACAACACAAGGAAAACTATGCAAAGGATGCACGGAAGATTTTAAATCCGGCCTTCGTCAATTAGACGCAGCATTAGAATTCCGAGAAAAGGTGAATAAAAACGAAAATACTTATCATAAAGAAAAATAACTCCTACCAATTGTAGGAGTTTTTGCGTTCCCAAACACATTCCATATATTTCATCTAATTTATTCTAAACACTTCAAAATTTGAACCGAAATAACCTATAGATACTTTTTGAGAAGAAGGGAGACATAGAAACATGAAAATTTCAAACATAGCTTTAAACCAAGTGAACCCATATAAGCGCAACCAACAACAAATGGAAAAAGCACAAAACACTCAAAAAACAACAACCGATCAACTAGAAATATCATCCGCAGCAAAAAGCATGCAAATAAAATCTCCATTAGAGGTAGAACAAGCAGAACGAGTTGCTGCCATCAAAGCAGATATCGATGCAGGAACATACAAAGTAGATGCAAAACAATTAGCATCGAACATCCTGAATTATTATCGTATGTAAAGTGAAACTTCCATCAATGGGATTATTTTTTCCCATTGATGGTTAGTTGAACCAATCGGGGATTTACAGGCTATTTTATCCCCAATTCTTGGATATTACAGCCTGTTAAACCGTTTATAGAAGGAGCCCATAAACATGTCCATTGAAAACATTTTGCAAGCTCTAACTAGACTAGAAATGTTACACAAAAGTTTACTAGAAATTGCATACAAAAAAACAGAAACCATCAAAATTGGGGACATGGACAGTCTAAACCAACTGCTCAAGGAAGAGCAGGCACATGTAGCAGGCATTTCTCAGTTAGAACAACAGCGTCAATTAGAGGTAACGGATTACCTTCGAGCAAAAGGAATTGCTCCTACTGACAACCCAACTGTTGCACTTGTCTTAGAAAATACCAACACAAATGAAGAAAAAGAGCAGTTAGAAGCTGCACGCAACAAGTTGCTTTTAACACTAGAAACGCTCAAACATCAAAATGATTTAAACCAAAAGTTGACACTACAATCACTTCAATTCGTCAATTTAACACTCGACATGTTACGACCAAAACCAGACCAAATAAACTACTCAAATACCGAAGTAAAAGGTCCCTCAAAAGACAAAACCTACTTCGATTCACAAGCTTAAGGAGGCGAACCCATGGGCTCTACTTTTATGGGACTAGAAGCAAGTAAACGAGGATTATTCACTCAACAATCTGCTCTATATACAACAGGTCACAATATTTCAAACGCCAATACATTAGGTTTCTCACGTCAACGCGTCAACATGGAAGCCACTCTTGGTTATCCGGGTTCAGGACTAAACGCACCAAAAACTGCCGGTCACATTGGTACAGGAGTTCAAGCGCAATCTGTTCAACGTATTAGAGATGCATTTATCGATCGCCAATTCCGACAAGAGTCAACAAAACTTGGCTACTGGGACTCAAAGGCAACAGCTATTAGCCAAATGGAAGATATCATGGCAGAGCCATCTGAATTCGGTTTAAACAAGTCTCTTGATTTGTTTTGGAAATCGCTTCATGATTTAAGTACAAACCCAGATAACGCAGGTGCACGTAAAGTAGTTATTCAACGTGGACAGCACGTTGCGGATTCATTTAACTATATGCATAAACAATTATCAGACATCCGAGGGAACTTGGGTAATGAAATTAAAATATCGACTGAAGCAATTAATTCCAAATTAAAACAAATTGCAGACCTAAATGCACAAATAAAAGCAGTAGAGCCAAATGGCTATATGCCAAATGATTTGTATGATGCACGTGATGTATTAATAGATGAATTATCACAGTATTTCCCTATTGAAGTGGAACGTGTTCCATCAGGAGGAAATGCACTTTCTATTGCTGAGGGAAGTTTGACGGTAAGAATTAAGTTAAACGGGGATACAATTGACTTAGTAAATGGAAAAGACTATGCGACGCTTGAAACGATGGATTCAGACACGCCTCCTAAAATGTTAGATGGAACGAATCCGGCAGTAGGATTTGGTCAAATTACAATTGTACCTAGGGGAAATGTAACAGGAACTGGGAATAACAAACCGCCTCTTACACCGATGACATTCCCAATTGAGTATGGAGATCTTGAAAAATCTAAAGGGAAATTGATCTCGTTAATTGATTCATTTGGTCATATAGATCCTTTAGATCCAACTAAACTAAGTGGTACTTACCCAGATATGCTAGCTAATTTAGATAAATTGGCAAATGCTTTTATGGAAGCATTTAATGAAATGCATAATATGGGGGAAGTATTACCACCAGCTACAAAACCAGTAGCAGGAAATGATTTCTTTGTAGGAAATGGAGCGGCAGGTATTAAAGTAAGTGATGAAATTATCAAGAATCCTAGTTACATTGCTGCATCTGATGGTACTGGAGAAGAAGGTAATGGTAAATGGGCTATTGAATTGGCAAATGTGAAATTTTTAGCTATAAACGACGATCCTGGTCCTCCACCGATTATTCGCTTAGGCGGAGCAAATATTCAATCATTCTACCAAGGTGTAATCGGTAAACTAGGTGTTGACGGTGAACAAGCAGTTCGTTTAGCTTATAACTCATCAACAATACAGTTAACAGTTGAAAACAATCGTGCATCAGTAAGTGCCGTATCACTTGATGAAGAAATGACGAATATGATTACATTTCAACAAGCATATAACGCAAATGCGCGTATGATTACAGTAATCGATGAAACATTAGATAAAATTATTAACGGCATGGGCCGTGTAGGTTTATAAGAAAGGGGCTAATTTGAATGCGCGTTACACAATCAATGCTTTCAAGCAATATGCTTCGTAACTTGTCGAATAGTTACTCAAAAATGGGGAAGCTACAAGAACAAATTACTTCTGGTTCAAGAGTTAATCGTCCGTCAGACGATCCAGTTGCTGCGATTAAAGGAATGGGTTATAGAACGACTTTGGGTAAAGTAGAGCAATATACACGTAATATTGGAGAAGTAAATAGCTGGCTAGACAATACAGATGAATCGTTTGACGGTGTCGGGAATGCCCTAAAGAGAGTGCAAGAACTTGTAACCTCTGCTGCAAATGATGCAACAATTACAGATGATGATCGTGAAAAAATGAAAGCTGAAATCGATCAAATTCGATTACAGCTTCGTGATTTAGGTAACACTAAAGTCGGAGATAAATATATATTCTCAGGGACAAATACATCGAAACCCCTATTCACAAATTCAGTACCTCCAGTTATTGGTGATATTGCGAATATAGGTACATATCCAGGTTTAGAAAAAAACGTCAATATTGAAATATCCGACGGAGTACAACTTACAGTGAACACAACTAAAGGTAGCAAGATATTTGGAGACATTGATGCGATGATGGACGAATTAAGTAATGCTTTAGAGGGTTTTGATGTAAATGGGGCTCCTACCGTTATCACTGGTACTGATATTGGGAACTTCTTAAGTAAAATTTCTACCAATCAAGCAGCAGTTCTAGAAGAGCGTGCGGATGTAGGGGCGAAACAAAACCGTATAGATATGGTAGAAAATCGTTTAGGTGTCCAAGAAGTAATGGTTACAAAACAATTGTCTGAAAATGAAAGCGTGGAATATGAAAAAGCAATTACAGAAATGATAACGCAACAATCTATTCACCAAGCGGCTCTATCCGTAGGTGCTAAAATCATTCAAGCAACATTAGTAGATTTTATAAGATAATATAAAGCGTTTGGACAATCTGAACTGAGCCCTAATTAATGGACAGATTAATAAAAACGACTTTGCAGTCTAGGCGGCGATTAGATGACTTCGGTATTGAGCCGGAGTCATCTTTTTTAAATTCCATTGTTTGCGTGTTGTATTGTAATGCTCCATGTACTCATCTACCATTTGCTTTAATTCAAATAAGTTGTGCGCTTCCTGATAATCCACTTCATCTTTAAAATGCCCAAAGAAAGATTCCATTGGGGCGTTATCTAAGCAGTTTCCTCTCCGTGACATAGATTGAAGTAAACCCATTTTCTTTACACGTTTTTGATACTCCGGGTGCGTGTAATGGACACCTTGATCGGAATGAATCATGACTTCTGGATGAAGGTTTCCTTCTAATGCTTCTTCTAATTTTTCTAATGTCCGATAAACAATTCTCATTTTTAAGCTTGTCGATAGTTCATAGGCGACGATTTCACGTGTTGCAACATCTTTTACGCAAGATAAGTACGCCGTTTGACTATTACGGTATTGTAAATAAGTGATATCTGTTAAAAATACTTTGCCCGGTTCATCTTGATCAAATGCTCGATTTAAGTGATTAGGGACCATACGGTGCGCTTGCGTCGCTTTCGCAATATGTTTATATGGATTCGCACGACGTACTTTCGCAAAGAAATTAAACTTCCTCATTAGGCGAAGAATCTTTTTGTGATTCATTGGTGTCACTAATAATTCTTCTGATGCCATGTAAAGTCCTCGATAACCAATTTTCCCTTTAAAAGCATCGTAAATGCATTTTAATAATACATAGTCTTGATAGTCTTGTTCTTCACGAATCGAATGCTTCTCTGAATTTTGAAGCCAGGCGTAGTAGCCACTTCGACTCACATCAGTTAATTCACAAAGATAACGTGTCATGTTCTTTAGTTGATATTTTCGAATGACTTCGTTGATCACTGCGTATTTTTCATGGGGTGCCAGAACTGTTTCTTCGCCTGCCTCTCGAGTTCCTCTAGCTTTTTTAGTAATTCTAATTCAGCTTCTAAATACTTAATACGTGCTTCTGCCTTTTCTAATTTTTTCTCAGCTGATACATCCTTTGTAGAAGGGCGACCTGTGCTACCTTTTCCGCGACGTTCTTCTAAAAAGCCTTGTTCACCGTAGGTGTTATACGTATTTCTCCATCGGCTTAATGACCATTTGGCTTTTTTGACTCCAATAGTTTCTAAATCAAATCCATTTTCGATAAAGATTTGAGAAGGTCCTTTACCAGCCAAATTTTCTTGAACGGCACGAATTTTAAATTCAGATTTATATTGAATGGCGCGATCTGATACGGATACGATATTTGGGTTTGATTCTAGTTGTCTTCTTTGATGTTCATTGAAAAGTATTTTACTCATTAAAAAATCTCCCGTTCCAAGTTGTTATTTTCTAGTATAACGGGTTTTTAAACAGAAAAACCCCGAATAGGGTCACTTTTTTTAAAGTGTCCACTATTCGGGGTTCAGTTCAATCCGTTCAGACGCTTTTCTTAAAGAGGTGAAAAAAAGTGAACTTTCCGCAATTACAAATTCATACAACAGATGCCAAACTTGGCTTGAATATTGAAAAACCAAATCAAATTATTCGCCAACCAAAAGCAACTCAGCACATTGAACAGCCAGCAGCGATTATGGATATCAAAACTACACGAGGATTTATGAGGATAGATTCTTCACAGGCACGTAGAGATGTAGGGATGATTGGACCGTTAGAATCTTCTGCAAAATATGCACAAGCGGGACGCCAAAAAGTAATGCAAGGGATTGCGAGACGCGTAAGCGAAGGTAATCAAATGATGGATATTGCACATAACAAAAAAGCAATTCCTGCGATTGCGAAGAAAAATACTTTCCCTGTTCCAGCGAAAATAGGAATCGATTTTATCCCATCTGTAGGATCCGTTAAACTTGATTATACTCCTGCAAAGTTAGATATTAATGTTCAAACACAAAAAGCGAAAATTAGCGCACAAGTAAATAAACCAGTTCACGAATATACACCAGGTAAAGTGTCTGGTTTTATGCTACAAAACCCCTCGATAGAAATAGACGTAATTGTCTAAAAGGAGCATATTATGAATATCGAAACAAAATTTTTAGGCGAAGTTACAATAGAAAAAAAAGAAATTATTCAATTTCCAAATGGAATTCCAGGCTTTGAGCAAATAACAGAATTTATCATTCTACCATTAGAAAAAGACTCACCCTTTGCCATTTTACAATCTATCAAACAACAAGAAATTGGTTTTGTAATTGCACTTCCATTTATATTTAAACAAGACTATACATTTGATTTAGGAGAAGAAGACAAAGAAGAACTCCAAATTCAAACACCTGCCGATTTAATTACGTACACTATAGTAACTTTAAAAGAACCTTTTAATAGTTCAACTTTAAACTTGCAAGCACCTATTATCATCAACCACAAACAAATGATTGCGAAACAACTTGTCTTACAAGACGCAAACACATATCCTTTAAGATTCCCTATCGAAGGGAGCAACGCCTAATGCTCGTACTCTCACGAAAAAAAGATGAATCGATCATGATTGGCGATCAAATTGAGCTAAAAATCTTAAGTGTTGATGGGGATCAAGTAAAAATAGGAATTATTGCTCCGAAAAACGTAAAAGTCTATCGATCTGAAGTATACGAAAGCATCCAGCAACAAAATAAAGAAGCTTTAAATATTTCCAAATCATTAATTGAACAACTTTCGAAAAAAAATATTTAAAAACTATTAAAGATTTTCAAATTAGTACGATACTATTTATGTAAGGCAAAAATGGGGCGGCCGACCTTATCATGCCAAACAAATTCCACATGGATGTGGAACTAAATAAACCAAAATTCAAGGAGGAATCTCACAATGAGAATTCAACACAATATTTCAGCTTTAAACACACACAGAAACTTAACAGCTAACCAAGGTGAATCTGCTAAAAATCTAGAAAAATTATCTTCAGGTTTCAAAATCAACCGCGCTGGAGACGACGCTGCTGGTCTTGCAATTTCTGAAAAAATGCGTGGACAAATCCGCGGTTTAGATATGGCTTCTAAAAACGCTCAAGATTCAATTTCTTTAATCCAAACTGCTGAGGGTGCTCTTAACGAAACACACTCAATTCTTCAACGTATGCGTGAATTAGCAGTACAATCTTCAAATGATACAAACGTAACTTCAGACCGTACAGCACTTCAAGACGAAGTAAATGCTTTATCTGAAGAAATTACTCGTATCGCTAACAATACAGAGTTCAATACTCAAAAACTTTTAAGTGGTGGATTCTCTGGTAAAACATTCCACATTGGTGCAAATGCTGGTCAATCAATCTCATTAACAATCGCTTCAATGACTGCTACGAGCTTAGCTGTTAACAATGCATCTAAAGGTATTTCAATTAGTTCTCAAGGTTCAGCTAATACTGCTATCACTACTATTAACACAGCGATTGCAACCGTTTCAACTGAACGTTCTAAATTAGGTGCTGTTCAAAACCGTTTAGAGCACACTATCAATAATCTTGGTGCGACTTCAGAAAACTTAACTGCTGCTGAATCACGTATTCGTGACGTAGATATGGCGAAAGAAATGATGGCGTTCACTAAGAACAATATCTTAACTCAAGCTGCACAATCTATGTTAGCTCAAGCTAACCAACAACCACAAGGCGTTCTTCAATTATTACAATAATTGAAACATTGAAATCCCCTTCTCCTTTTAGAGAAGGGGATTTCTTTATTTTTAGAAAGTAATGCCGATAATAAGGGAGAGGTGAAATAATGAATAATGAATTAGAAATAGAAAAAATAGAAACTAAACGACATAATTACACATTAAAAGTGAACGGATACTTTTTACATAGTAAGTACGACCCTGAAAAAGAGGCAGAGCAATTTATTGAAAAAAACTATAAACCTAACCATACAACAATATTATTTGGATGTGGAATGGGTTATTACGCAAAAGCTCTTCTGAACAAAAAAAATAAAGAAGAAAAACTAATCATTATAGAACCTTTAATAGTCCCTGATGAAAATATTGACAAACAGATTGAGGCTTTTATTATTCAAGCTACCAGTCAAGACGTGATTAAATCCCTTTTTATGAATGAGCTAGATATGTACAGTAATTTACATATTATTTGTTCTCCAAACTATAATCATCTGTTTCCAGAGCTTTATGTTGATATTCTATCTATTATTAAAGATAGAGTAAGTGTAAATAAAATTGTGGAAAATACAGTTCGAAGATATGCAAATGATTGGCAGGAAAATTATCTACATAATTTAGGAAATGCCTTTATGGACCAAAGTTTGGAAAATTTATTCCAAAAGCATACTTGTCCTGTTGTCATAGCCTCTGGAGGTCCTTCATTAACAAAACAAATTGAACAATTAAAAAAAGTAAAAGATAAAATAATTCTTATCGCAGCTGGATCAACAATCAATACTTTATTAAAAAATGACATTAATCCGGATTACGTGGTGTCTATAGATGGTGGGAAAGCTAATTATCATCACTTTAAACAGCTTACTTTTCAAAAGACGAAGCTTATATATAGTATGTATAACCACTTTTTAATTAGAGAAAGTTTTAACAATCCCTCCTATTACTTTTTGTCATCCGATGCTGCACATTTGAGTGGGCATATGGAGAAAGTATTAAATACGCAATTTCCAATCATAATCGGAGGAGGATCAGTTGCGAATTATGCTTTGTCTATTGCAATGTATATTTCCAGTGGACCTGTTACATTAATAGGACAAGACTTAGCGTACACGGATAATAAAAGCCATGCAGAACACAATAGATCCTTCTCAATTATCGATGAAGCTTATATGAAAAAAAGAGGAATTTTCCTTACGAAAGGATACTATGGTGAGGATGTTCCGACAGATTATGCTTTTTACACAATGAAAGAACATTTTGAGGAAATGGTAAAATCAATAGGTGAGCAACGATTAATTCATAACAGTACTGAAGGCGGTATTTTCCTAGAGGGTTTTAAACAAGTACCTTTTGTTGAATTTTGTGAGGAGTATGTGGACTATCAGTATAAGAAAAATATAAATGCAGTAAATCCTGTTGCACAATCAGAAACTTCATATGAGACATTTATTCTACAAATGAAGCATGAAGATGAAATATATAATAAAATAAATCTAGTATTAATTGATTCACTGAGCACCATTAAGCAAAATAAAAATAATTCAACCTTTTCACCAAGTGTACTAAAAAGACTAGATAAAAATGATAAAAAGATTGAAAATCTATTCGAACAAGTTCCAATGTCTAGCATACTTACCCCTATTACAATGGATGTGATGAAAAAATTCTCTCCAAAAGCTAATGAAACAGAAAAAGAAAAATATGAAAGAGTCTTTGAGCAAAATAAAACATTATATGAACGACTATTAGAAGTAACATATACTTCCCAACAATATACTAGTAACTTAATAGAACAAATAAAAGAAAAGTCGGAGTTGAGCAAATGATGAATAACTTAATGATAGAAACAATGGAAAGCTACAATCAATATATATCAAGTTTGCCTAGTGGATGTCAGGCAATTGCTGATTTAATTCGAGAAGATAGAATTCAAGAAGGTGTTAGAAATATTCTTCAATTTAGCGAAGGAATGGGTTGGATTGTAGATGCAAATAGGCTTCTAGAAGAGAATGGACAATCAGTTCTACTTCAGCCTGAGAAAATTCATGAGTTTCTAGAAGAAGTAAACAGCGGATTAGAAATTCAAGATTATATAATTGTTGCGGATATGTTTGAATATGAAATTAAACCATTTTTCGAGGATTGTACTTTCTATGAGATTAGTGAGGTTAAATGAATTATAAAGTAGAAATAGCAAAAAACGGGGAAAGTACATTGAAGTTAAATGATATTTATATTTACAGTAAATATAACCCGCGAAATGACGCTGAAAAATTTATTAAAAAAGGGTACGATAATGATGCAAAAGGCTATTTTCTAGTAGGATTAGGACTAGGTTATCATTTAGAGGCTTTACTTAAGATTGATAAAAATAAGCCGATTATCGTTCTCGCTTTGGATGAACAAGAGTTTAAAATATATTCATCGAATACTCATATAAGAAAGTCTAAAAATGTCGAAATAATTTTAGAATTAGGGCCAAATATAAATTTGAGCCAATACCAAATTATTATTCCGCTTTCTTGGATGAAAGCAATTGGACATGAGCATAGACTTCATGATGTACTTGAAGATATTAAAATCAGACAAATGAGCTATGAAACATTAAGTGGCGTATTAGAGAAAAATTTTAATGAGAATTTGAAAAATGACGATCCTTCAATTAGTAATGTTAAAGAAACATTTAAAGGCAAGTCGGCATGTCTTGTATCAGCTGGACCTTCACTCGATTCTACAATTGAATTATTGAAGGTTGCAAAAGATAAGTTCTTTATTTTGGCGGTTGGGTCATCTTTAAATACGTTATTAAATAACAAAATTGAACCAGATGCTGTGATTATTACAGATACTCAAATAAATGTAGTGAAACAGTTAGAGAATAAAGAGTATCACGGTTTATTATTTTATTTGGCTACAGCAAATCATGAGATGACATTAGTTCATAAAGGGAAAAGAGTAATTATATTTCAAGAGGGTTTTCCTCTGTCAGAGATTGAGGCGGAGAAAAGGAATGAGGATGTATTAGAGACAGGTGGTTCAGTGGCAACTACTTCATTTTCTTTACTTGAATATATGGAATTTAAAACGGTTATATTATTTGGACAAGATTTAGGGTTTAAAGACGATAACACTCATTCAACTTCCTCTACCTCAGGAAAAAAAGTTGTGAAAGATATGTTATTCAGAAAGGTTTTGGCGAACAATGGAGAATATATTCATACCACTTCAAATCTAAATACATACCATCGTTGGTTAGAAAGAAAAGTAAAACAAACGAATGTTACTTATTATAATACGTCATGGGAAGGTGCCAAGATAGAAGGGGTACCATATATTAGTGCTAAAAGTTTTCACGGATTGTTGCGTAACATAAAATTTAATGCTTTATAAAAAATAAAGTATTCCCGTTCTCAATTGAGTAGCGGGTTTTTCTTTATTTTTATGAAATTTGGTCGATATATATAGGGAAGATATAGAGTAAACTTAGTATGATAAAATATAGTCTTTTATACATAATGTTAAATTCGGAATGGAGAAAGTAAACAGTATGAATATATTAACGAATAAAACAGTACTTGTTACTGGTGGAACAGGCTCGTTCGGTAAGAAATTTATCAAAAAAGCACTAGAACAAGATGTGAAGAAAGTAATAGTTTTTAGTCGTGATGAGTTAAAGCAATATGAAATGAAGCAAGAATTTACGGATTCACGAATTCGTTTCTTTATTGGTGATGTGCGCGATAAGGAACGTTTGAATCGTGCTTTCGATGGAGTTGATATTGTTATTCATGCGGCTGCTATGAAGCATGTAGATGCATGTGAATATAATCCATTTGAAGCTATCAAGACGAATATTAATGGTGCACAAAACGTAGTAGAAGCAGCCATTGATCGTGGAGTTGAGAAGGTTATAGCGCTTAGTACAGATAAAGCATGTAGCCCTGTGAATTTATACGGTGCGACCAAGCTAGCTTCGGACAAGTTGTTTGTTGCTGCAAACTCATACGTAGGTGCGAAGAAAACGAGTTTCTCCGTTGTTCGTTATGGAAATGTAGTTGGTAGTCGCGGAAGTGTTGTGCCGTTTTTTCAAAAGATTAAAGAAACAGGCACTGTCCCAGTGACAGATGAACGTATGACTCGCTTTTGGATTACGTTAGATCAAGGGGTCCAATTCGTATTAGATAATCTAGAGCGTATGCACGGCGGCGAGATTTTTGTGCCGAAAATTCCGAGCATGAAAGTGATGGACCTTGCAAAGGCAATTGCACCTGAATGTGAGATTGAAATTATCGGTATTCGACCAGGCGAGAAGCTGCATGAAGCAATGATTATGGAAGATGATTCTCGTCATACGGTGGAATTTGATAATTATTATGTGATTCAACCAGAATTTCCTTGGTGGTCTAAGAAGTTTGCAGAAGGTGGTAAGCCACTAACAGAGAGTTTCGCTTATACGAGTGATAATAATACGGACTGGTTAACGGTGGAACAGTTGAAGGATTTGGCGGAGGGGAATTAGTGATTACATTAATTGCTGTTGCTGACTAAATTAACCTAAACCACAATTTTATTTAGAAAGATCATTTAAATTGCATGAAATCGGAATGTAAAAAAGTGGATTCACAAATAGAAATGAATTTTAGTGGCAGGTAGAAGACGCTATTCCTTTTATCTTGTTGTTAGAAAAAGGATATTCAGCTGGTTGCAATGAAAGAGAACAAGCTGTCGCATAGAAATTAATATGTGAGTTATTTGATATAGTTCCGAAACTCAAACTAGTTTATCCTGAATTCATATTAAAAAGAACAAATTGAATTGAGGATTCAAAAAAAATGTAGGTGTTGACAATGTGCTTATTAAAGATTATTAAAGAGTTTGGTCAACGTATGCGATGGGCATATAATGCGGATCGTCTTGGTCCAGATATTCTGCCAACTTATTTATTGATGTATTCTCCTACTTTGGGCAGAAGAATATGTGAGAAAAAATTCTTATATTTTGGTAAAGGTGCGGAAGTAAGACATGGTGCAGTTGTAATAGGATGTTCTAATATTAGCTTAGGAGATTATGTATATATTCGGCCAAATACTATTTTAGTAGCTAGTTTAGCGAAAATAACAATTGAAAATAAAGCACTTATTGCATCAGGTGTTCAAATGCATGTAACTAATCATGAGTATAAGGATGTTAATCGACCAATATTTGACCAAGGGCACCAGGAAGGGAAAGATATTTTAATCAAATCTGGTGCATGGGTTGGTGCAAATGCAGTAATCCTTGCGGGTATTACTATTGGAAAAAATTCAGTAGTAGCCGCTGGAAGTGTAGTGAATAAGAATGTTCCAGATTATACTATTGTTGCTGGAGTACCTGCAAAAATAATAAAACGTATTATATGATGATAAAAAAAATTATAAAAGTGAGGCAAAACTATGTCATTTAAGATTATAGCGGAAATTGGTTGCAATCATAAGGGTGAGATGAAAATTGCAAAACAATTAATTGAAGAGGCGAAAAAATGTGGAGCAGATGTTGCAAAGTTTCAAAAACGAAACAATAAAGAATTATTATCAGAAGAACAATATAACACACCACATCCAAATCCTATAAATTCATATGGAGCTACATATGGTGAACACCGTGAATTTTTGGAATTTACTGCAGAACAACATCGTGAATTAATGGAATACTGTGAGTCAATAGGGATTATTTATAGTACTTCAGTTTGGGATTTATCATCTGCAAAAGAAATTGCGTCTTTAAAGCCAAAACTAATTAAGATTCCATCTGCAATTAATAATCACTTCGAATTATTAGGATGGTTATGTGAAAATTATGTAGGTGAAATTCATGTATCAACTGGAATGACTGATTATACAGAAATCGAAAATCTAATTAGTTTCTTTGTTAATAAAGGAAGAAACAAAGATTTAGTAGTCTATAATTGCACATCTGGATACCCTGTTCCCTACCAAGATATCTGTTTAAAAGAAATACTGCGTTTGAAAGAAAAATATGCGGATAATGTAAAATTAATTGGCTTTTCAGGGCATCATTTAGGAACAGCAGTAGATATTGCTGCCTATACATTAGGCGCTGAGTGGATTGAACGTCATTTTACATTAAATAAGCAGTGGAAAGGTACAGATCATAGTGCCTCACTTGAACCAGTTGAATTATCTAGATTAGTTCAAGATTTAAAAGATGTAGAGCTTTCCCTTCAATATAAGGAAACTGAAATTTTGGCTATTGAAAAGATACAAAAGGAAAAATTAAAATTTAAGGGATTTTCAAAAGTATGAAAACTGTTGCCATTATTCCTGTTCGTGGAGGAAGTAAATCAATACCATTAAAAAATATAAGAAAGTTGAATGGGCGTCCTCTTGTTTTTTGGACAATTGACGCAGCCCTTCAATGTAAATGGATTGATGAAGTGTACGTTTCCACTGATTGCGATGAAATAAAAAAATGTGTAACTGCATATGATCGACAACATAATAGTAGATTGTTTTGTATTGATCGTGATCAGGCAACTGCAACTGATTTTGCTTCAACAGAATCAGCGCTCTTAGATTTTGTTAGTAAAGTAGATTCAGACTATGTAGTGTTATTACAAGCAACTAGTCCATTGACAGAAGCCTATCAGTTGGACGAAGCCTTTGAAAAATATTTTACTGAAAGGTTTGATAGTTTATTGTCTGTCGTTCCACAAAAGCGATTCATTTGGGAAAAGTCTAATGAAAATGGATTGGGCAAGCCATTGAATTACTCTCCCAATAATAGGCCACGTCGACAGGACTTTGATGGATACTTAGTTGAAAATGGAGCTTTTTATATTACAAAAACAGAACTTTTAAAGAAAACAGAAGTACGCGTTTCTGGAGAAATCGGTCTGTATGAGATGCCGGAGGACACTTACTTTGAAATTGATGAGCCAGAAGACTGGATAATCGTTGAAAGCTTACTGAGGAAAAAAACAAAGAAACTAGAAAAAAGAAAAATTAAATTATTTGCAACAGATTGTGATGGGGTACTTACAGATGCAGGTATGTATTATTCAAAAGATGGAGATACACTTAAAAAGTTTAATACAAAAGATGGTATGGGATTTGCAATTCTTCGGGAGCATGGGATTAAAACAGCAATACTTACAGGAGAAAATTCTCCAATTGTTTCTAAAAGAGCAGAAAAGTTAAATATTAATGATGTTTATTTAGGATGTAAGGATAAAGTGGCTGCGATGGAAGAATTGCTATTAAAATATAATATTTCATTTGATGAAGTAGCCTATATCGGTGATGACGTAAATGATATTTCTTTATTAGAAAAAGTGGGTTTTAGCTTTTCCGTAGCAGATGCAGTTGCGCCAGTGAAAAATATAACCAAATATACAACAAATCGAAAAGGCGGAGAAGGTGCCGTTCGAGAAGCAATTGATTTTCTTTTGAAAGATGAGGTTTGACTGAATGATAATAGAAAAATATATAGTTACGCTAAATTCTACTATTTTAGAAGTAATCCAACAGATTGAAGAAAATAAAGCCGGATTTGTTCTAGTGGTAGAAGAAAAAAAATTAAAAGGCACGCTAACAGATGGTGACGTAAGACGAGCATTGATCAATTTGCATAAGTTGTCTGATAATATAGATAAGATTATTCAACCAAATTTTGAATTCCTTAAAGTAACAGATTCTTTCGATACGATTGTTGCCAAATTTAAAACAAATAAAATTCAATATTTACCTATTGTTGATGAAGCTAATAAGCTAATTAATATTTTAACAAAAGAACAATTACATGTAGTTCTTTTAGAAGGAAAAAAATTAGATTTAAAAATGGATTTTAGCCAATTTGATGGACATACGTTGTCACATGAAATTTATAATCGACCATGGGGATACTATAAAACTGTATTTTTAAGTGAATATGTGCAAGCTAAAGTTATACATGTTGAGCCACTTCAACAATTGAGTCTTCAGTATCATAGGAAAAGAGAAGAACATTGGGTTGTAGTAAAAGGGCAAGGAGAAATGACGATAGGTGAGAGCAAACGCAGTCTATCTGCTGGCTCATATATTTTTATTCCAAAAGGATGCCTACATAGAATTAAAAATACTTCAGGACTTGATTCACTTGTTATTTCTGAAGTGCAATTAGGTGATTATTTTGGTGAGGATGATATTATCCGAATCGAAGATGACTATGGTCGAGAGTAACCTGTCAAGTTTTTAATGAATTAGCTCTCATTATTAGTATATGAGGAGAATGAAAATGCAGAATTGTTCGCTTTGTCAATCGAAAAATATTAAAATACGCTATCCCTATGTTAGAGACTCGAAGGAATTACAAGTTTTAGAATGTGAAGATTGTGGATTAGTGTTTTTATCTTCATTTGAACATGTTACAGATGCATTTTATGAAGAGTCTGGAATGTTGAAAGGAACTGTTGATTTAAAAAAATATCGTCAGCAATCATATAAAGATGATCAGCGCCGAGCAAATAGTTTAAGAGATAAGCTAATTGGAAAGAAAGTATTAGATTTTGGTTGCGGTGCAGGAGGGTTTCTTCACTTAATACAAGACTATGCTGACATTGCAGTAGGAGTAGAGTTAGATAAACAGATTAATAGGACTATTAATGATGAAGGCGTAAAGTGTTTTCCTAATATAGAAAATATCGAGGGTACTTATGATGTTATTACCCTTTTTCATGTCGTAGAACATTTAGTAAATCCAAAAGAAATACTAAATAATCTAAAGAAATATTTAAATCCTAATGGCGTAATTATCATAGAAGTACCAAATGCCGATGATGCACTTTTAACGCTTTATAACAGTAAAGAATTTGCGGATTTTACGTATTGGAGTTGTCACGTATATTTATACAATAGTCATACATTGAAAAAATTAGTAGAGCAAGCAGACTATCAGGTGAAATTAGTGAAGCAAATTCAAAGATATCCGTTAAGTAATCATCTATATTGGCTAAGTCAAGGAAAGCCAGGTGGGCATAATTATTTGGGGTTACTAGACAATGTACTATTGAATCAAGAATATGAAGATACGCTAGCAGCTATTGGAAAGTGTGATACCTTATTAATAGAGTGTCTCATAGTAGAATAAGATTCTAAACTTATGGATAGTGATAATAATACCTATTCTATATAAAAAACAAATAGAATAACTTAAAACTGTGATTAATAATAGTGGGAGTTTTATAAATTCAAAAAAATTCTGCTTAACAATGCATTTATAATATGCGAATAAAACGGAGGGGCAACAAATGAACCATATTTGGATAGGTGCTTCTAGTTTAGCGGTAAAACTTTTAAATAAATGGAGAAAAGTTCATAAAGATTATTCACCTTTTATAATTTTAGATAATGACCCTAGCAAAGTAGGTAAATTAATAAATGGAGTAGCAATTGATTCAGTAAGCAATATTCAAAAATATTTAATACAAGAGCATGAGATTATAATAACGACATCATTTGTTGATGAAGTAAAAAAACAATTAAGTGAATTAAATATTACTTCTAAAATTATAGATTATAAAGCTAAAGATCTTGAAGTTTCATCAAACATTTTGAAAAAGAATGAACACCTTTTAAATAGTAGTAAATCTAAGCGCTGTTTTGTGATTGGTAATGCCCCATCTTTAGGGGAACTAGATTTGGATAAGATTATAAATGATGATAAAATCATGGTAAATAATTTTTATAAAAACCCTAGTTTAATTAATTTAAACCCCACATATTGGATGTTAGCAGATCCGTTATTTTGGAAAAAGGACCAGTTGTTTCTTGACCCGATTCTTGATATTTTAAATGGTAAATTATCAAATACAAAGTTATTTATAAGTGATGAGGCATTAGGTACAGTAAAAAGAGACATAATTGACGAAGAAAATATTTATTATTATCATATGGACAATTGTAATTCGGATATTAGTTCGGTTTCTGAGATAGATTTTACGAATATAGTGCCCCTATTTGCGCAAAATGTAATTTCTACTTCTTTAATGCTTGCCTTATTTTTAAAATATGAAGAAATAGTATTAATAGGTTGCGATCATACTTGGTGGAATTATAGTAAAGAAGAGATTGAGAATGGTGTAATCCCTCCACATTATTACACAAAAAATGATCTGGATAAAAAAACAAGTAAGAATATATTTAAAGATTACGGCTATGAAGGAATTAGAAAAACAATCGAAAGGCAAAAACAAGAGTATTATCAGTTGAAGCTTATAGCTCAAAGCAAAGATATTAAAATATTGAATGCCACACCAGGTGGTTATCTAGAGATATTCGATAGAATAATATTTGAAGATTTATTTAGAGAAGGTGAATGATAAGTGATTGTTGATAATAATAAATTATTTAATGAACTTGTTGTTCAAAATAAAAAGTTAATTGTTTTTGGCACAGGTTCTTTAGCACAAAAACTGGTTACAGAAAATGTTTGGATATATCAGTACATAGATTTTTTTATGGATAACATACCTAAAGGAGAATTTTTTTTAGGGAAAAAAGTAATTAAATACAATGATTTTAAACAAATAGGTATAGAAGCATATTTTATCGTAGTTGCAAGTTCTTATTATAAAGAAATTTACACCCAACTGAATAGTATTGACTTAAAAGTGAACGAACATTATACACAGGTATATACCCAAGAGACTAATTTAGAAACATTAGAAAATAGAATTGTGAGAGGCGTTAAGATTGGAAAGTTTACATATGGTTACGAAAAACACTGCTTTCCAAATAGTACTTTAAAAGAAATTGGAGCATTTACTTCAATTAACGAGTCTGCTCGAATAGGCGAAGTAAACCATCCATTAAATTTTATTTCTACTCATCCATTTCTGTATACCCCAAAGGATAAGATTCTAGGTTATGAAGGTGTACCTGGTATTTTAGATAAGAAAGATACAATTGATGTTTATGATATTTCAAGTAATGAAGAGATTATTATTGGAAATGATGTGTGGATAGGGGCTAATGTGGTAGTATTGCCTGGTGTTACAATTGGTGATGGAGCAGTTATAGGTGCTGGGGCAATTGTTACTAAGGATGTCCCACCCTATTCCATTGTTGTAGGTGTACCTGCGAAAGTAATTAAATATAGATTTAATGATCAAGAAATTAATGAGTTATTAAAAATAAAGTGGTGGAATTGGGAACTTGAAAAGATTAAGAAGAATGCAGAATTTTTTAAAAAGCCTTTAGAATTTTTAAAAAGAAATAGGGTGAAACAATGAAGAGTGCTCTTATCACTGGTATAACGGGTCAAGATGGTGCTTATCTTACTGAACTTCTTTTGAGAAAAGGATATGAGGTACATGGTTTAGTTCGTCGAAATTCGATTGAGCGATATGATCGAATTGAAGAATATTTAGAAAACGAACTTGTGCACCTTCACTATGGGGATATGACTGACTCTACGAATTTAATACGTATTATTTCAGAAATTCAACCAGATGAAATTTATAATTTAGCTGCTATGAGCCATGTGAAAGTTTCATTTGAAATACCAGAATATACTGCAAATGCAGATGGACTGGGAACTCTACGTTTACTAGAAGCGATTCGAATATTAAGTTTGGAAAAGAAGACGAAAATTTACCAAGCATCCACAAGTGAATTGTACGGAAAAGTTCAAGAAACACCACAATCTGAAACAACACCATTCTATCCTCGTAGTCCGTATGCAGCGGCAAAAATTTATGCCTATTGGATTACGGTCAATTATCGTGAGGCTTATAATATTTTTGCTTCGAATGGCATTCTCTTTAATCATGAGTCTCCATTACGTGGAGAAACGTTTGTAACGAGAAAAATTACGATTGCTGTTGCTAATATAAAAAATGGAAAGCAAGAGTGTTTATATTTAGGAAATCTCGATGCTCAACGAGATTGGGGATTTGCAGGGGACTATGTTGAAGCAATGTGGTTGATCTTACAACAAGAAAAGCCAGACGATTTTGTAATTGCTACGGGGCAAACACACACAGTACGTGAATTTGTTGAACGTGCGTTTGCAGAAGCTAATATTGAAATTGAATGGCGAGGTAATGGTATTGATGAAAAAGGAATTGATAAAGTAACAGGCAAAGTCATTGTTGCAGTAGATCCTCAATTTTTCCGTCCAACAGAAGTAAATCTGCTATTAGGAAACCCAGCTAAATCAAAAAAAATCTTAGGCTGGGAACCCAAAACGAGTTTTAACGAATTAGTAAAGATGATGGTTCGTGAGGATCTAAACAGATAGGGGAGCTGTATTAAGATGAATTTTGATCAAATAATAAATAATATAGAAAACAAAGAATTATTTATATTTGGTACGGGAAGTCTATATTCGAAATACGAACACTTTCTTTCAAGAAAAAATATTGTTGGATATCTAGACAATAATGAAAAGCTTTGGGGCAGTCAATTTAATAATAAGAACGTTTTTAATCCAAAAGAAGTGGTTGGTCAAAAGGACGTATTCATAATAATACTTAGCTCTTATTATGAAGAAATATCAGCACAGCTTGAAAGTTATGGATTAGTTCAAATTGAGAATTTTTGTACTTACTTAGATATAGCTAATTCATTTGATTTAAGCTTAACTATTGAAAATGGTCACTTTTATTCACCTATACCTAGTAATAAAGAAATTTTTTCTGATAGTTATGTTCCATATGAAAGAAATCGAGAAATGCTTGGAATAGATTTGAATATTGATGTGCAATTAAGGCATCTTGATAAAGCATTTAACTTAGTCAATGAATTTAGTGACTTTTTGTTAAAAGATAAGAGATTTTATCTAAAAAATGATAACTTTGAATATCTTGATGCAATAACTTTATATAGTTTTCTAAAGGAGTACAAGCCTAATAATGTAATTGAAATAGGATCTGGATTTACATCAGCATTATTTTTAGACACAGTAGAGTATTTGAAATATAAAACTAAGTTAACATTTATTGAACCATATCCTAAACGTTTAAATAAACTATTAGAAGATAGTGATTATATAAAAACAAATATTATCAATGAAAGAGTTCAAACCGTATCTATTAATTTTTTTGACCAGTTAGGTGAGAATGACATATTATTTATAGATAGTTCACATGTCAGTAAAATAGAAAGTGATGTAAATTATTTGTTTTTTGAAGTGCTACCTAATTTAAATGAGGGTACGATTATTCATATTCATGATATTTTTAAAGGGTTTGAGTATCCTGAAGACTGGACTTACCAAGGAAGGTTTTGGAATGAATCCTATTTATTGAGATCATTCTTACAATTTAATCACTCATTTGAAGTACTATTTTGGAATAACTATATGTATAGTGAATTTAAGGATAGAATGCCTTCAACATGTATTGAAAATGTTAACAATGATTTTGGAGGAAGTATTTGGCTAAGGAAGATTAAATAGTAAAGCTGGTATATGAAATTTTTATTTTATTATCTTTTTCGCTGATTTACAAACGCTGGTTCGTGAGGATTTAAAAAATTCTAACTATAATAAAAGGCGATATGAATTTGATAGAAAATTTCATATCGTCTTTTAATCTGGTTTAATGAAAGAGTGGATACGTGTGAAACTTATTTTACTTTCGGGGGGATCAGGAACGAGACTTTGGCCGCTTTCTAATGATTCTAGAGCAAAGCAATTTCTAAAAGTTCTTCGAAACGAAAATACAGGTCAATTAGAATCGATGGTGCAACGCGTTTATCGACAGCTTTCTGAGGTAGTTGCAGCTGAAGATATGATTATTGCAACAAATACTTCGCAGGTGGATATGTTACGTAATCAACTTGGTGATGTATCAATTGTTGTAGAACCAGAGAGACGTGATACTTTTCCAGCTATTGCACTGGCCTGTGCTTATCTTTCATCTAAATTAGGTATGAAAGAAAATGAAGTCGTTGGGGTAGTCTCTGTTGACGCCTTTGTTGATGTTGCATTTTATCAAAAAGTGAAGGAATTAGAACAACTTGTTATAGAGACAAATGCAGAAATAGGCTTGCTTGGTATAAAGCCGACGTATCCGTCCTCTAAATATGGTTATTTAATTCCGAAAGATTATTCGGAATATATGAGAGTAGAGAGTTTTGTCGAAAAACCAACAGAAGATACTGCAGAGGAACTAATTGCAAACGAAGCATACTGGAATAGTGGAGTGTTTGCATTTCCACTTGGCTTAATTTTAAGTAGACTAGTAGAAATGCAATTTTCAATTGATTATGAAATATTGCGTACCGAATTTTCAAGACTACCAAAAAATAGTTTCGATTATGAAGTGGTAGAGCATTTGGATCATATTGTTGCATTAACGTATGAAGGCTACTGGAAAGACTTAGGTACATGGAATACGTTGACAGAGGAAATGTCTGAGCGAGTAATTGGTAATGGTGGGTTAAGCGAAGATAGCATAGACACTCATATTGTAAATGAGTTGGACTTGCCGGTAAAAGTGCTAGGTATTTCGAATGCGGTTATTGCAGTAAGTGCAGATGGTATTTTAGTAACGGATAAACCAGCTAGCTCACGAATGAAAGATATGCTTCATGTAGGATTATTTTCAAGACCTATGTTTGAGGAGCGTAGATGGGGCTGGTACCGTGTTTTGGATTACACGAAAAAAGAAAATCAAGAGATCCTAACGAAAAGACTTTGTATTAAAAAGGGAAAAAATTTAAGCTACCAGTATCATAATCATCGCTCGGAAATTTGGACCGTGATTTCTGGGAACGCTTTGTTTATGCAGGACGGTGAAACAAGATCAGTGTCTCCAGGCGAGGTATTACAAATTCCAGTGGGAAGTAAACACTCTCTTTTTGGCATCGAAGATACAGAGATTATTGAGGTTCAAATGGGGGATGCTGTAATTGAAGAAGATATCGTTCGTTTGGAATATAAGTGGGAAGAGATAAAAACTAATATTTAATCTAATGAACTAAAGGACTGAATCTATTCAGTTCTTTTCTCTTTGGTCGATATTAAGAAAGAGAATTTTAGAAAAAGGTGCTATCAAATGGATAAAAATTCTAAAGTATATATTGCAGGACATCGAGGTTTAGTTGGTTCTGCCATTGTACGTAATTTAAAGTCAAAAGGTTACGAACAACTTATATTGAGAACAAGTAAAGAATTGGATTTGCGTAATCAGAATGCAGTACAACAATTTTTTGAAAAGGAACGACCGGATTATGTATTTTTGGCTGCTGCTAAAGTAGGGGGTATCTTAGCTAACGCTACTTATCCCGCACAATTTTTATACGAAAACTTAATGATTCAATCGAATGTCATTGAAGCAGCAAAACAAAACAAAGTAAAGAAGCTTATTTTTTTAGGTAGTACTTGTATCTACCCTAAATTGGCTCCACAACCTCTCAAAGAAGAGTATTTGCTAACAGGTGAGTTAGAGCCGACAAATGAAGCCTACGCAATTGCAAAAATTGCTGGTATAAAAATGTGCAATGCATATAACAAGCAGTATGGCACTGAATTTATCAGTGTCATGCCTACTAATTTATATGGTCCATATGACAATTTTGACTTAGAAACCTCGCATGTGTTACCAGCTTTAATGAGAAAAATTCATAAGGCAAAGGTGAATCAAGACGAATCTTTTGTCGTTTGGGGAAGCGGAAGTCCTTTAAGAGAATTCTTACATGTTGACGATATGGCAGACGCCTGCGTCTATTTAATGGAAAATTGTAATGCTGAGCAAATTGATGAGTTTGTAAATATTGGAACTGGAAAAGAGTTGTCAATATTTGAGCTTGCACAAACGTTATGTAAAGTAATCGGTTTTGAAGGAAAGCTAGAATTTGATGCGACTAAGCCAGACGGAACACCTCGAAAACTAACAGATGTAACCAAACTACATCAATTAGGATGGCACCATAAGATTGAATTGCAGAGAGGAGTTCAAGATACATATAAATGGTATCTTGAAAATGTAGCGAACTATGACTAATGGACCGAAAATAACAATAATTACAGCATGTTATAATTCTGAAAAAACGATAGAACAAACAATTCAAAGTGTAATTACCCAAAAATATGACAATATTGAATATATCATTGTTGATGGTGCATCAACTGATCATACTATGCGTATCGTGGAAAAATACAGCGATCAGATTGATATAATTATTTCTGAACAGGATAAAGGCATATATGATGCATTTAATAAAGGTGCTAACGCCGCAACAGGGGAGTATATTCAATATTTGAATTCCGATGATTACTTATTAAATGATGATGTGATTAGTAAAATGAGTAATGAAATTATAAAGTACAATTATCCAGTTGCTTTATATGGTGGTATTTTAGTAATAGATGAAACAACAGGATATATAAGGACTTCTAATGCAGATATTTCTTTTGATATGTTTAAAAAAGGGAAAATGCTTCCGCATCCCGCAACTTTTATGAAAAGTGAAATTATTAAGCAAATCCAATTCGATACCAATTATAAAATTGCTGCGGATTACGATCTAGTGGCAAAAGTGTATTCAAAGCACCCTAACGATGTGAAATATTCTCAAGAATTAGTAGCAATGTTTCGATTAGGAGGAATATCAAGTAACCCTTTTCATAAAAAAAAATTAAATGAAGAAGTTAATGAAATTCTTAAATTAAACTTCAATCAATCGAATGAAACTATTTTTCTTTCAAAAAATGAAGATTACTATAAAATGTTGTTAAAGCAAATGATTTTTAGCAAGCAATCATTGGGTACAACTTTAACGAATTTAAATATTGAAAATATTGCTATATTCGGAAGTGGAGAATGGGCTTACATATTAATGAAAGACTTTTCAATCAATTCTATTCAAATTAATTGTTTTATTGATAACGATGAGAAACGTCATGGGTTGATCTTGAATGATATTCCTGTTGTAGGTCCCGATTGGATAAAGGAGAATGCATCAAAAATTGATGCAATTATTTTAGGGTTTGAAGGGGATCATGATGAGGTAGTAAAAAAACAATTGAGTGAATATGTGGAGTTAAATAGGAAACTAATTATTAGTTGGAGAGAATTGATCTTAAAACTTTAAAATAGTGTATTGAATGCCTACTAATTGGATATGAAATTTAAAAAAGTAATTTGGGAGAAGTTAAATGGCAAATAATTTTGTAAGTATTATAATGACTGCTTTTAATGAAGAAAAGTATATTGGTCAAGCAATCGATAGTATATTAGCCCAAACTTATAAAGAATTTGAGTTAATTATTGTTGATGATGGTTCATCAGATTCAACGCCAGAGATTATTAAAAAATATCAAGATAAAAGAATTCAATTCTTCGCTTTTTCTGAAAACCGTGGAGTTGGTGCCGCACATGCTTTTGCTATAGAACAAGCTAAAGGTGAATTTATTGCAATAGCTGATGCAGATGATATTCATTGCCCAGATAGAATTTATAAACAGTTATCTTATTTGAAGGAAAATAGGAATGTTGGAGTAGTCGATTGCTTCGTGAGGTATTTTGCTGATAATGAAGAAATCAAAAGTTCATCAAGATATTCTTATATCACAAAGTTTAGACAAAAACATATTGATTGTATTGTGACACCAGAAGATTATCAAAGAAGTTTATACTGGTTTTGTAGCGTAGTTCATTCTGCATCTATGTTTTATA
This sequence comes from Psychrobacillus sp. L3, assembly GCF_042945595.1. Taxonomy (GTDB): domain Bacteria; phylum Bacillota; class Bacilli; order Bacillales_A; family Planococcaceae; genus Psychrobacillus. Next base: position 970,835 of record NZ_CP168493.1, read on the forward strand.
AAAAACTGATTGAACCGTTTAATTATAGTGATTTAACTGTAATTGAGGATTATGAAGTTTTTTATAAAATGAATAAATCTGGTGTAAAGTTTGGTAAGGTACTAGAAGTTTTAGTGGATGTTCGAATTACATCAAATTCAACGACGCTAGCACAAAATCAAGAATTAATGAAAAATTTTATTATTATTAAATACGAAGAAATTATGTCACTAGTCGAGAATAACGACAATTTCTATATTTGGGGCACTGGTAAAGGAGGTATTGATGTTGCTCATTTATTAAAAGAAATGAATGTGAAGGTCACAGGCTTTTTGGATAATAATGAGAAGATATTTGGAGAGTGTTTAGAAGGTCAATTTGTTGAGGATTATAAAGAAATTGACTATAAGAATAGTGGTATATTAATTGTATCTTCAGTAGGGAAATTTGAAATTGTTAAACAACTTGAAAAAATGGAGCTAAAAGAGTTTGAAGACTTTGTTGTACTTTTATAAAAGGAGAGATAGAGTTGAGTAACTATGCTGTTATTTTAGCAGGCGGAACAGGTAGCCGTATGGGGAATGTTAATAAACCAAAACAATTTATAGATGTTTATGGTAAACCAATTATTGCCTATACTTTAGAAACATTTTCTCTTCATCCAGAAATCGATAAAATTATTATTGTCACTTTAAATGAATGGTATGATGACGTAAAAGCACTAGTTCGAAAATTTGAACTTAATAAAGTTATTGCGATTGTTGAGGGTGGAGAAACAAGACAACAATCAGTTTATGCTGCCGTTCAATATTTAGAAAATGGGTCAGATGATAAAGATATTATTTTAGTGCATGATGCTGTTAGACCGTTAATAAGTCAAAAAATAATTGGAGAAAATATTTCATTAGCCAAGCAATATGGGGCAGTTGATACTGTTGTTCCAAGTGCAGATACCATTGTTCGTAGCTTAGATAAGAAGAAAATCGAAAATATTCCTGAAAGGGAGCAATACTTCTTAGGACAAACTCCTCAAAGTTTTCAATATTCCATTTTAAAATCTGCGCATGAGAACTTTATACAGAATGGGCAAATTGAAACAACAGATGATTGTAAACTAGTATTACATATAGGACATCCAGTAGTGTTAACGTTAGGAGATAAGCTAAATTTTAAAATTACTACATTTGAGGATCTTACTTTATTTAAAGCGCTTCTAAAACTAGGGAATATTGAGGTGGTTTAAATGTTGAGTAAAGCATTTAAAGTAGTAGAACCGAAAAGATTTGATTTATACCTTGAAGACTTAAATATTACTGATGATGAAGTGTTAGTTAAAGTGGATTATATGAGTATTTGTAAAGCTGATTTAAGGTATTATGATGGGAATAGAGATGAAAAAACGTTAGCTTTAAAATATCCAATTAGCTTAATACATGAGGCAACAGGAATTGTTGTTAAGGATAATTCCAATGTTTTTGAAATTGGAACTAGGGTAGTTTTAATCCCAAACGAAATTAAAAAAAAATGCGACATGAATTGTGTGTGTCAAGATAAGCAATTAGGTGAAAACTATTGTCCTAATGCTAATTTTGCTTCAAGTAATACGGATGGCTTTTCAAAAGGATTTGTTAAAATATCATCAAAGCAGATAATTCAGATAGATGAGCAAATACCTTCAAATATAGCGGTATTTTCCGAAATGATTTCGGTAGCCTGCGCAGCTATCAGACGCAAAGAAAATCTTTTCGGAAATATTGGGATATGGGGCGATGGCATACTCGGCTATATTTTAGCTTCCACAATAAAAACACTACATCCTGATGCTATTGTTATAGCAGTTGGCAAGCATAAAGAAAAGTTAGATCAATTTAGAGCGGATAAATCTTATTTGATTCACGAAAAAATAAATGAAAAATTTGATTTTGTGTTCGAATGTGTAGGGGGAAGAGCTTCTTCTAATGCTATTAATCAATCAATTGATTATATAAAAGTTGGTGGAAGTTTAATACTTGCAGGTGTTACTGAAGAATTAGTACCTATTAATACGCGAAAGATTTTAGAAAAGGGTATTTCCATAACTGGGACTACTAGAAGTCAAAAAGAAGACTTTGAAAAGGCTCAAGCGTTATTAAACGATAAACAATTTATCGATTCAATAAAAAAACTACAGCTATCTGAAAATATTATATATAATATCAATGACTATTATATGATTTTTGAAGAGGAAACTAAAAATAAGAAGTTAGGAAAACATTTAATGAAGTTTAATATATGAGGAGATTTTCTAAAAATGAAAAAGCCAAATGTAATTGTTTTTGGAGCAAGCAAGGCCGGACAAAATTTTTTGAAAAATCAAGATGAATATCATGTTTTAGCAATTGCAGATAATGATTCAAATAAACATAACAATTACTTAGATAATATACCTATTATTTCACCAAATCAAATGAGTAATTATCAGTATGAATATATTATAATTGCAAGTATGTTTATTGAAGGTATAACAAAACAATTATTAGAAGATTTATCAATAGATAAAGAGAAAATAGTTTATGTTCCCAAAAGGCTTTTAAAAATTGAGGATCGTGAAATCTTTGGGCATTTTGAAACTAAAAAGTTAGCACATCGATATTTAGAACTATTAGGTGAGTTTTTCCAAAAAAATGAATATAAATGTTTTTTAAATTTTGGTACATTACTTGGAATCGTAAGAGATGGCGATTTAATACCTTGGGACGATGATATAGATTTAGCTGTTATAAAAGATTTTGATGAAGAGCAGTTCTTGGTAAACTTAAAGGAAGTATGCAAACAATCAGGAATTGAAGTTGAGTATTTAATCAAAAATAAGCCTGAACTCGGCTTGGTAGGGTTAGACATTTTAGTAAGTTCGCCCAATACATATTCATTCACTATTTCAGTAGACTTGTTAATTGAAGATGGGGAACACTATTGTTTACCGATAGATATTGTGCCTAAGAAATATTTTAAAAAACAACAGAAACTTCAATTAGGAAATATTGAACTATTTGGACCATCACCAGTAGAAGAATATTTGACTTATGTATATCGGGATTGGAAAGTTGTAAAAAAAGATGTAACGTATGAAAATAATACGACTACATATAATGAACCTGAAAATTTAGTTTTACACAAAGAAGTATAAAGAATATGAAAGAATTCCTACGAATGGTTTTACGTATTTGGAATCATAGTCTGTAGCCTCTAACAATTGATTCGATTATTAAACGTTTAATACATAAAGAAATTAATTTAAACCTAGATTATTCACAAACCAATACAAAATCCCACGGGAAAGCGGACTTGTCGACTTTTTCGTGGGATTCTCTTTTTCACTTAAAAGATGAAAAAAAGAACACATTTCTGTTAAGGTAATTGAATAATTCAGGTATACTTTAAAAGTATACAGACAAATAAATAATGAAAAGTTATTTGTCTGTACAAAGATATGAAAAAAATATTTAATAAATCAATTCAACTTAGGTATACTTTCAAAAATAGATGATAGGGTTCGATTCTTTTTAATATTAAGTAAAAAATTAGTTCAATGTTAGTGATTTTAATTAAATATTAAATTTTTCAAACGATTCTTATGATGTCTTTTCTTTCAATGAACGATAAAATAAAAATGATTATATTATCCACATCAATATTCCAAATTTTAAATTCGAAAGAAAACGACTGTCATTCATTGATTTAAAGTCATTCTCCATTGTTGCAAAAGAGATAGAAAAAGCGATTCTTTAACCGATAAAAACAGTATAAATATATATGAATAATCGAATTAGGAAATAACTAGTTACGGAGGTTCTAAATTGATTCGCTTTATTAAACTTAGAGAAGAACATCTCACTCAAGTTCTTGAATGGAGAACACAAGCGGATGTGACAAGGTTCATGAACACAGATATTGAAAAGGACTTGGTCAAACAGAAAGAGTGGTTTAACAGAATATCGATTTCCGAGACAGATAAATACTGGATCATTGAAATAAAAGGATTTTTAGTAGGCTTAATCAGCTTAAATGAAATAGATACTGTAAATAAGAGAGCTAGCTGGGGCTATTATATTGGTGAAGAAAAATATAGATTATATGGTGGTATCATACCAACTTATTTTTATAATTATATTTTTTCTAAATATTATTTTCATAAAATAACTGCTGAGGTAATGGGCGGAAATGATAATGTGGTAAAGCTGAATTTAATGCATGGATACAGACTAGTAGGAGTGTACAAAGACCATATTTTTAAGAATGGTTCTTTTTTCGATATGAATCTGTTAGAGCTTTTGAAAGATGATTGGTTAAAAGCAGGGAAGTTTAAGAAAAATATATGCGAATTTGAAGAATAAGATTGGAGAGATAGTAATGCAAGAGTTGTTAGCTATAATAAATGAAATGAGAGAAGAAGCAGGAAAAACGACTATTGATAAGTTGGAATCTTCTATGGACTTGAGAGATGATTTAGAATTAGATTCGCTTATGTTAGCAGAACTAACAGTTCGTATAGAAGATGAGTTCGACATTGATATTTTTGAGGATGGCATCATTCAATCGATAGGCGATATTCTGATTAAAATTAATGGTAAATAATATGGAAAAAAATTTTTTAGTACATAATGGTATTGTTTATACTTATGAAAGATTACTAGGGGATTTAGGGAATAAGGAAAACTATTCCTCTTATATATATGTCCAAGATAACAATCCATATGAAATCTTTTTATTGATTATTCATAGTTTACTATATGATTATCCAGTCGAAGTATTAGACGGAGATTTTTCTGAAATAGAGATAAATGAATTAGGTCTCCATGTTGAGGATGTATTAACGACTAGTAAGATAGCAGAACGCCGTCATTTTTTGCATTTTGATGAGGTTATGCAACGGATACAAGCAATTGAAAAATGGCATGTAACACTTTATACATCAGGTACAACAGGGCGGCCTAAAAAAGTGAGCCACACTTTTAAATCGTTTACAAGAAACGTAAAAAAACATAGTAATCTTGAAAATGATGTCTGGGCTTTTGCGTATAACCCTACTCATATGGCTGGTTTGCAAGTGTTCTTTCAAGCATTACTTAACCAAAATACGTTGATTTATATTTTTGGTGAGCCAATGAAAAGGATATCTGAACTGATAGATAAATACGGGGTCACAAATATTTCAGCAACATCGACGTTGTATAGAAATATTCTTCCTTATTTACAAGAGGATATTTATCCCGCAATTAAAAGAGTAACATTTGGCGGAGAAAAATTTGATGCTGATTTAGATAGAAAAATGAAAAATATTTTTCCTAATGCAAAAATGACAAATGTGTATGCATCGACGGAGGCTGGGAGTTTATTCGCAGGTAATGGCGATGTATTTGAGATTAAAGAGGAATATCATCAACTGATCAAAATTTCTGCCGAGAATGAATTATGTATTCATCATTCATTGCTTGGAGATTCACTTCATGTACAACGAGAGAATGAATGGTTTCATACAGGAGATATAGTTGAAATGGTAGATCAAAATTATTTTAAATTTTTGTCACGACAATCAGATATGATTAATGTTGGAGGATATAAAGTGAATCCACTTGAAGTGGAGGACTTGCTAATTCAAGTGACAGGTGTTATTGATATTCTTGTAAAATCTAAAAAGAATAGCGTTACTGGTGAACTTCTTATAGCTGATGTTGTGAAAGATAGTGAGATAGACGAAAAAGAATTAAAGATAGCGATAAAAAAATTTGCAGCTGCTCATCTACAAGAGTGGAAAGTTCCTCGCATTATTAAATTTGTAGATGTACTTCCTAGTACAAGAACTGGAAAGAAGGTCAGAAAATGAAGTGGATTATTGTCACCGGGGATTCAAGAGGAGTCGGGAGAGAAATTGTTCATCAAATACTAGATGAAACGGATTTCGGCGTTATTGGAATTAGTCGATCAAGTGAAGAGTCGGCAGATGAGCTTCTTGTAAAATACCCAGATCGTTTTAAGGCAATATCTTATGATTTAACGGATGTAGATGGTGTGAAGCAGTTATACAAGGAAAAAATTCGTAAAATAGGACCAATCTACGGACTTGTGAATAACTCTGCGATGGCATATGATGATATCATTTCTAATTTAAATGTGGATCAATTGCAGACAATGTTTCAGGTGAATGTCTTTTCAGCTATGCATTTATCCAAGTATGCTATTAGAGATATGTTATTGAATAAGACGCAAGGATCCATTGTTCATATTTCATCCGTAAGTGCTCATACGGGATATAAAGGTTTGAGTATGTACGCTGCTACTAAGGGAGCGATGGAAGCATTCTCTAAAAATACTGCAAGAGAATGGGGAAGTAAGGGAATTCGTTCAAACTGTGTTGTACCAGGTTTTATGGAAACATCTATGAGCACAACTTTGTCGGAAGATCAAAAAGCACGTATTTACCAAAGAACTTCATTGAAAAAGGAAACGGATATTTCTAGTGTTGCTAGTACTGTACTTTTTTTACTTTCAGATAAAGCGAAGTCTATAACTGGAACTGTCGTGCATGTAGATAACGGAACAATATAAAATTGTGTCAAGATAGGTTGTGATTACTTGAAAACTATCGCTATTATTCAAGCAAGAATGGGTTCCACTCGCCTTCCTGAGAAAATTTTGAAGCAGCTTGGTGATTTAGATGTGCTAACTTACGTAACTAGTCGCTGTAGTCAAATAATAGGTGTAGGGAAAGTAATTGTTGCAACATCTACATTGACACAAGATGATGCGATTGAAGCATGGTGTCAGGAGCATGATATTCCTTGTTTCCGAGGATCGGAAGATGATGTACTTTCTCGTTATGTAGATTGCGCGAAGAAATACAAGCCCGATTATGTGATGCGTGTCACTTCAGACTGCCCATTTGTCGATTATGAAATGGCTTCTGAGATTGTTGCTTTCATGGAGAAAGAACGTAAAGACATCGTGTTATTAGATGGTGAATTACCACGAGGATTAGCAGTTGAGTTAATTTCGTATGCATCGCTACTAAAAATAGATGAAGCAGGACATGAATCTCGTCATCGTGAGCATGTGACGTATTATGCGTATGAATTTGCAGAACAATTTGAAGGAATTACATATAAAGTACCAGAAAATCGAAAAGCTTCTGAGTTACGAATCACACTTGATACAGAGGATGATTATGCATTAATTAAGGCGGTGGCGGAGCATTTTAATGACCCGCTCATTTCAAGTGCATCTGTCATTGATTATTTAAAAAATACACCAGAACTAGCAAAGTTGAATGCACATATTGAACAAAAGTCGGTGATTTAGAATGAAGAAGGTTATTATTCGTACAGACGCTTCAACAGAAATCGGCAGTGGACATGTAATGCGCTGTTTGACGATTGCGCATCAATTGACAAAGCATGGTGCTAATGTGCGTTTTATGATGCATGAGGTACAAGGAAATTTAATTGATTTTGTGGGAGAACAGGGATTTGGAAATATTACTACATTTGAACTAGCGGATTTATATATCATTGATCATTATGATATTGACGAGGTTTGGGAACAAAAATTACGTACATATACAAATAAAATAATGGTCATTGACGATTTAGCAAACCGCCGTCATAACAGTGATTTACTACTTGATCAAAATGTAGTGCCACAATTTGAAAAGCGTTATGAGGAACTTGTGCCAGCACATTGTGTACAACTATTAGGTCCCGAGTATTTAATCATGCGTGATGAATTTATAACAGCTCGTCAAGACATGCCTAATCGAACGGGTAAAGTAAAAAGCTTACTCGTTTTTATGGGTGGAACAGATCCCACGAATGAAACATTAAAAATTTTAACTGCACTTCAAGAAACAAAAGTGACCTTTGAAAATGTACACATTGTTGTAGGAAGTGGAAATATCTATAAGGATCGTATTCAAACAATTTGCGCTGAGCTAGGTTTTCATTGCCACATCCAAATCGATTATATGGCTGAGCTTATGCTACAAGTAGATTTTTCGATAGGTGCCGGGGGAAGTACTACTTGGGAACGTTGCTATGTAGGGCTTCCTTCATCAAGTACAATTGTTGCGGAAAATCAACGAATTGCAACGGAATATGCCGCTGAATTAGGTGCCGTTTGGAATATTGGCTGGCATGAAGATGTTGCCATTTCATCTTATGTCGATTTATTCAATAGGCTTTCGAAAGAATTTACTGATTTAATGCAGATGAGTGATAGGGGATTACAGTTAACAGCGAGTAAAGGGCAGCCAAACCCATGGCTACAAGAAATATTGGAGATGATAAAATGATACAAATTGGAAACAAAGAAATTGGCCGTCACACAAAGCCTTTCATTATAGCTGAAATGTCTGGGAATCATAATCAGTCGCTAGAGCGTGCTTTGCATTTAGTTGAGCTTGCTGGTGAAGCAGGTGTTGATGCATTAAAATTGCAAACATATACTCCAGACACAATTACGCTCGATGTACATACAGATGAGTTTTTTATCTCATCCGATACAAATTTGTGGAAGGGGCAGTCGCTTTATAATTTATATAAAGAAGCGTATACGCCTTGGGAATGGCATGAGGCGATTTTTAATCGCGCAAAAGAGCTTGGTTTATTAGCATTTAGCTCTCCGTTTGATGAGACTGCTGTTGATTTTTTAGAAACTTTGGACGTACCAGCGTATAAGATTGCATCGTTTGAAAATGTAGATATTCCGCTTATCAAAAAAGTAGCGCGTACAGGTAAGCCGTTAATTATTTCAACTGGAATGGCATCTGCAGCTGAACTAGACGAAGCAGTTCGTGCTGCTCGAAATGAAGGAAATGACCAAATCGTATTATTAAAATGCACAAGCACATATCCTGCAACACCAGCAAACTCCAATTTAGCGACAATTTCGCATATGCGTGAGCTTTTTAATACGGAAATTGGGTTGTCTGATCATACGATGGGGGTTGGCGTATCTGTTGCGGCCGTGACGCTGGGTGCAACGGTTATTGAAAAACATTTCACTACTTCCCGTGCTGAAGGCGGTGTAGATTCTTCTTTTTCACTGGAGCCTCATGAGCTGAAAATGCTTGTAGAGGAAACAGAGCGTGCTTGGCAAAGCTTAGGCCATATACAATATGGACCAACTGAGACGGAAAAGCCGTCCCTTGAATATCGACGTTCGCTTTATATTGGTGAAGATATGAAAGCAGGAGATCTATTAACCTTTGAAAATCTTCGCAATGTGCGACCAGGTCTTGGATTATCGACAAAGTATTTCGATATAGTACTTGGAAAAACGATAAAACAAGACGTGAAAAAAGGAACACCATTGAGTTGGGAGTTATTAATGTGACCGAGTTAAAAGAAATGAATGAATTATTTGATCGACTCTTTCCGATATGCCGAAGCATTACAGGTGCAGGCGTGCGCGAAACCATTGAGATTTTGCAGGAATATATACCATTAACTATGCATGGGGTACAGACTGGGACAAAAGTTTTTGACTGGAAAATACCGAAAGAGTGGGTCATTCGCGAGGCTTGGATTAAAGATGAGCAGGGTAACGAAATCATTAATATGAAAAACTCCAATTTGCATGTTGTAAATTATAGCGAGCCGATTTATGCTGTATTGTCATTAGAGGAATTGAAGAAAAATATTCATACGATGCCTCATTTACCAGAAGCTGTCCCTTATGTAATTTCCTATTACAAAGAAAGATGGGGATTTTGTATGTCGCAAAATCAACTAGACAGTTTAAAAGATGGGAATTATCAAATTTATATTGATAGTGAAAAGATTGATGGTGAATTGAATTATGCTCATGCAATTTTGCCAGGGAAATCGAAGAAAGAAATCCTAATTAGTACATATATCTGTCATCCATCCATGGCGAACAATGAATTGAGTGGACCAATTGTTGCATCTTTTTTATACAATCGATTAAAAAAGTGGGAGAATCGTGAATTTTCTTATCGTTTTGTCTTTATTCCTGAAACAATTGGAGCTATTACATATCTTCATCAGCACGGTAGAGAATTACAAGAACAGTTACATTCAGGTGTTGTGTTAACTTGCCTCGGTGGCAAAGATATGCCGCTTAGTTATAAAAAATCACGTAACGAAGGTGCACCATTAAATGATTTAATGGAATACCTTGTGAATAAGGAAAAAAAAGAATTCCAAATTCGTCCATTCACACCTCTTTATGGATCTGACGAGAGGCAGTATTGTTCACCAGGTTTTAATTTACCAGTCGGTCAATTTTCTAAAATGATTTATGGAGCATATTCCGGCTATCATAATTCGTTAGATACGAAAGAAGTAATGACCATTGAAGCATTAGTAGATAGCTTAAATGAAATTGAATATATATTAAAGCTTCAAGAGTTAAATGGCTATTATATAAATCAAAAGCCTTTTGGAGAGCCAAAGCTTGATAAATATGATCTGTATCCAGATATAAATGCACCAGCATTAAGAGGTCGATCAAGTAATAAAGTCCTCGATAGTCGCCAGCAGTTAAACCAAATATTAACTTTACTTAATTACTCGGATGGAGAACATCAATTAATCGATTTAGCAAAAACTCTAGGTTATCCTCTAGAGGATTATGCAATTTCGATTGATGCTTTAAAAGAGCATAATTTAATTGAAGGGCCGTTTTTTGAAAAAGGAGAAATTCTATCATGAAAATATTATTATTAACTGGTTCCCATCCAAGACATTTATATTTAGTAAATGAACTAGTGAAAACAGGCTTCGTAACGGCACATGTGATGGAAAAGAGAGAGGAGTTTGTTCCACAACCGCCTTCTAGTTTAGAAGAAGTTGATCGAACAAATTTTATACGTCATTTTAAAGAGCGTGATGAAGCAGAGCATAGACATTTTAAAGGAAATGACAAGGTTTCAGTTAGTTTGCCTACATTAGAAGTAACGATGCAACAATTAAATAGTGAAAAAACAATTGAATGGGTAAAAAATCAACATTTTGATTTGGCGATTAGTTATGGGGTTCATAAACTAGGTGATGATCTTCTAGAAGCGTTACCTGAAAACGCGTGGAATACACATGGGGGATTATCGCCTTGGTATAAAGGAAATACAACTTTGTTTTGGCCATTCTTTCTGTTAAAACCAAATTGGGCTGGTATGACGATACACCGATTATCATCTCGACTAGATGCTGGTGACATTGTACACCATTCTGTACCAGAGTTAGCACACGGTGATGGTTTACATGATGTTGCATGTAAGGCTGTAATTCAAGCAGCTAAAGATTTAGCACAAATCGTAACAACAATTGAATTAGAAAATATAAGATATACACCTCAAAAAGGAAACGGAAAGCTATGGATAGGAACGGATTGGATGCCTCAGCATTTAAGATTCGTCTATAACACCTATAACAATGATATCGTTGATCAATTTTTAGATGGTAAGCTAAAAAAAATTGAACCAACACTTATTTCTGCGTTTAGCAAAGGAGAGTAGAAACATGGAAAAAAGAAATGATTTCTTGCCATACGGTCATCAATTCATTGATGACGAAGATATTCAAGCAGTAGTAAGCACGCTACGCTCTCCTTTTTTAACGACTGGTCCAACTATTGCAGAATTTGAAAAAGCTGTTGCTGATTATGTTGGTGCGAAGTATGGTGTTGCATTTTCAAACGGTACAGCCGCATTGCATGGTGCTTGTTATGCAGCTGGGATTGGCGAAAGTGATGAGGCTATTACTACACCACTTACGTTTGCAGCAAGTGCGAATTGCATCCGTTACATGGGTGGAACTGCAGTGTTTGCAGATATTGACAATAAGACTTACAATATTGATCCCATTGATATTGAGCGCAAAATTACCACTAAAACAAAAGCAATTATTCCAGTCGATTTTACAGGGCAGCCTGCGGATATGGATGCGATTATGGAGATTGCGAAGAAGCATAATTTGGTTGTCATCGAGGATAGTGCGCACTCTTTAGGTGCTGACTACAAAGGTAAAAAGGTTGGAACTCTAGCAGACATGACGATGTTCAGTTTCCATCCTGTAAAACCTGTGACAACAGCTGAAGGTGGCGTTATTGTCACAAATAATGAAGAATATTATGAAAAACTAAAATTATTCCGAAGTCATGGTATCACACAGACAGCTTATGCAGAGGAACAGGGCGCATGGTATTACGAAATGGTAGATTTAGGCTATAATTACCGGATGACGGATTTACAAGCGGCACTTGGCGTTTCGCAAATGCATAAGCTAGAATCCTTTATTGAGCGCCGTCGTGAGATTGCAGCACTTTATGATGAATTATTAAATGATGTATCTGGCGTCGGCATACCATTTCAGTTAGAAAATACGAAATCCGGATGGCATTTGTATTCAATTCAGTTAGACAGCGATGAACTAAGTAAGTCACGAAAAGAAATATTTGAAGAAATGCGCGCTTTAAATATTGGTGTTCATGTCCACTATATTCCAGTGTATTGGCATCCGTATTATCAAGAATTGGGATATGAAAAAGGTATTTGTCCAAAAGCAGAAGAATGGTACGAGCAAGCTTTGACCTTGCCGATATTTCCGGGGATGACGGATAATGATGTAGCAGATGTAGTGAAAGCCTTGAAAACAGTAGTTAATTGACTGTTTTCAAGGCTTTGTTTTTTTCTAAGTAATTCCTTTGAAAGAATTTTTTCAAACGTAGGCAAGGTTATTAGTGGCGAATACACATAGTGGAAATTAAGGTATAATATAGGTATTTCAAAGAGATGACGATGTTCAGCTTCCATTCTGTTAAACCTGTGACAATCGAGAAGGTGCGGGTGTTGTCGCAAATAACGGAGAATATTATATAAAAAGTTATTTGATGCATACTCCCATCTGATTTATAGATAGGGAGTATTTAACGCTTATTTTTTCTAAATACACTATAGAATAGCTAACAATATTTTGTTGTATTAATAGGCTTTATTACCTATAATTTAATTAGTTCTATGTACCTTGAATGTTGAAAGAAGTTTCTTATGTGAGTTGATGAATTATTATAAACTGGGAATAAATAATATTAATGTCCTATCCAATAACAATGCTAATCTTGCAATAATGAAAACTGATGAGGCTATGAATCTTATATCATCAGAAAGAACGAAATATGGCTCTTATCAAAACGCTTTGGAACATATCGGGAAGATTGTTACTAATTATAAAGCTAATTTAACAGCTGCTGAATCGCAATTAAGGGACCTAGATTTATCAAATGAGATTACAAAATTAAAAAAGAATCAAATCATTTTGCAAGCATCACAGGCAATGTCTGTACAAGCAAATCAGATGTCTCAATTAATTTTGCAAATATTAAAGTAATTATCCAATGAAAGACATTTATTCGTTCAAAAAAACAAAAATACCAAACTGTCGAGAAGTTGCTCGAAGTTTGGTATTTTTGATTACTGAAATAACCGCAGTACATCACTTACATTCTGATTTGTTTGTTTTATCAGCAATTCATCGCCTTTTTGGCGGATTCCTTGTTTCACAAACTCCATCATTTCAAGTGCCATATCTGGATCTCGAATGAGGGATTCTGTTTTTTGCAAGCTTATTTCTGTGTTTGAAACGTTATCTTTATGATGAGAAAGTGACTCGTAATCTGATCCAGTGTTTGCCAAATGATTAGAAATGATTGTCTGAGCTTTATCTACTTTTGTAATTAGATCATTGGCTTTTTCTTGAGTAGTTAGTTCAGCGATCGCAAGACCAAGTTGGGATGTGCTGACGTTTACAGTATCGATTCGCAAGGTTTGCCCAGAGTTCGCACCGACATGTATGTACAGTGGTCGGACATTACCAAGAATATTTTGAGTATTAAACTCCATTTTATCTGCGGTGTCATCAATTGACTGGAGTAGTTGATCTAATTCTTTTTGTGTTGTTACACGATCTTCATCAGTAACAGTATCTGATGAACTTTGGACTGCTAGTTCTCGAACTCGTTGAAGAACATTACTTACATGTTGCAGACCGGAGTCCGTTACTTCTAAAACAGATATTCCATCTTGCATGTTCTGTTGAGCGCGTGCAAGTCCTTTAATCTGGCCTCGCATCGTTTCTGAAATGGACAAACCGGATGCGTTATCAGCTGCACGAGTTAACTTATCCCCACCGGAAAGCTTTTCAAGAGTTCTAGTTATTGCACTATCATTTTTCTGATACCTATTAGTAGAGAAGGATATCCATGCCTGGTTTTGTATTTGCAATTCATTCACCTCCATGTGAATTTATTTTCTTTACATACTTATTATCGACAGATTATATGAAAATTTTGCTAGAAAGTGAAAATTTCTAAAAAAATGCCGATAGTGTTAGTAAGAACATTGTGAGCATAGGGGGAAGGCCAAAGATGCGTATATCAGCACAGGTACAAACAAAGGATGTTGCTGTTGTTTCACTGCCAAAGCAAGAGGTGGTAGTGGAAACAACAAAAACAAATGTAGTGGAAGATTCTCTGAAACAAATCATGCAAGCAGAACAAAAAGCGAACGAAAAAGACGGTATACCGAAAGATAAAGTGCAAAAAGCAGTGGATGCATTAAATGAATTTATGACAATTCAAAATCACAATTCCAAATTCGTTTTACATGATGGCTTAGAACGTTATTATGTAGAAGTTGTGGATGCGGATACGGACGAGGTTATAAGAGAAGTACCTCCTCGTAAATTGTTAGATGCATTCTACTCGATGCAAAAATTTGTAGGTATGATAGTAGACGAGAAAATTTAGGAGGTTTTTATAATGGCAAGCCCAATGAGAATAGGCGGATTAGCATCAGGAATGGATATCGATCAAATCGTTAAGGATTTGATGAAAGCACAACGTATTCCACTTGATAAATTATTACAAAAGAAAATTACATTTGAATGGCAGCGAGATTCATACCGTACGATTAATACAAAATTAAAAACATTTGATGCGTACTTGTCGGATAACTTTTTATTATCTAGTAGTTTTAATAAAAAGAAGGTAACGAATTCCAACTCTGATTTAGTAAGTGCAACTGCAAATTCAAGTGCTTCTGGGACTCTATCTATTGAAAGTGTATCCCAATTAGCAACGGCTGCAAGAGCAGTTGGTGATAAGACAACCTATACTAATACCACTAAAATGAGCGACCTTGGGATTGCTGGTCCTTCAACTATAATATCTTTAAAAGCCATTCAATCAGATGGTACTATGGCTGCTGGTGTAACAAATGTTACTATAAATCCTACTGATACAATTGATCAAGTTGTTTCTAAAATTAATAGCAGTAACGCTGGTGTTACCGCACTATTTGAAGATGGTAAGCTTTCTATCACTGCTAAAAATACTGGTGATATTGCTGGTAAAGATGCAATTCAAGTTACAGATAGTGCTGGTGTTTTTGGTAAATTAGGTTTAGACCTTTCAACAAAATTAAAAGCTGGTACAAATGCTAAGTTTCAAGTAAATGGTCTTGAAACGGAGCGTTCTTCTAATACTTTTACGATATCGGGATATAATGTAACGCTTAAATCGACGTTTAATGTTGTAGATCCAGTGAATCCAAAACCTCCAACTGTTGCAGCAGTTCAATTAAAGTCTGAAACGGACATTGACTCCATGGTCGACAAAGTAAAAGAGTTCGTGGACAAGTATAATGAACTTATTTCTGGAATGAATGATTCATTAAAAGAAAAGGTATATCGCGATTTTCCTCCTTTAACTGATGAACAACGTAAAGATATGTCGGAAAACGAACAAAAACTATGGGATGAAAAAGCAAAAAGTGGTCTTTTACGTAGTGATTCTATTGTAAGTAGTGGATTATCAGGAATGCGTGATGCAATTTATGGTCGTCTTGGCGATGAAAAAGGTGTAATCAATACACTTGCTCAGATGGGAATTACTACTTCTAGCAATTATTCAGATGGTGGGAAACTAGTAGTTGATGAAGATAAATTGCGAAAAGCTTTAACAGAAAACCCAGATCAAGTTGTAAAAACGTTGACTCAACCAGGAGGAAAAACTCCAGATGGAGACACTCGTGGTATTGTTAAACGACTTCGTGATTCCATGAAACAATTTACAATAAAGATCGAAACAAAGGCAGGTAAGGCCACTGTTACAGACCAACAATACACAATCGGTAAAAGCTTAATCGACATGAATACTCGTATCACAAGCTTCCAACGCCGATTAGAAGATATGGAAGCTCGTTATTGGAAACAATTCACTGCTATGGAGAAAGCAATTAGCAAAGCTAATAATCAATCTTCATACCTTTCACAATTTGGTAATAACCAATAATTGAATAGTTTTAAGATTTACGATAAAGGAGATGTATCAAATTGTCAGCACAATCGGTTCACCAAGCTTATAAAAATAATAGTGTGAGCACTGCATCACCTGGAGAATTAACGTTAATGCTTTATAATGGGTGCTTAAAGTTTTTAGGGAAAGCGAAACTCGCTATTACTGAAAAAAATGTCCAAGAAAAAAACATTAACCTGCAAAAGGCTCAAAAAATTATACAAGAGCTGATGGTGACATTGAATATGAATATTGAAATATCAAAGTCTATGATGCAAATGTATGAATATATGAACCACCGTTTAATCGATGCAAATATAAAAAATGATGTAAACATCATTGAAGAAGTAGAGGGATATGCGCTTGAATTTCGAGATACTTGGAAACAAGTTATTCAGGTAAATCGCCAAAAGCAATTTTCTGGAGACCAGGCATAATGGTTGAAGTGGAGCAATTTTTAGAAGCATCTGAAAAGCTTTATTCTCACCTTACTTCTATTCCAACTGATGATGAACGTACAGAGTTTATCGAACAAATCAACTTTTTGTTAGATGAACGGGAGAAGGCTATTGAGGCATTAGATATGTCATCATTTTCCTCCCATGCCCTTTATGATCGATTAATTGAGTTAGATCAAGACATTAACAAGCGATTGGAAAAAGTAATGGATGCAGTAAAAGGGGATATAAAAGATCTCCAACAAAAGAAACGGCATGAGAGTTCATACTCTAACCCATATGCAGCAACTCAAACAATAGATGGCATGTATTTTGATAATAAGAAATGAAATAAACACCGACTTGCTTTATTGGAAGTCGGTGTTTTTTGCTTATTATTATGTGAATAGTTGTAGTACTCTATTTTAAATCAACACTTCTATATAATTTACATAATTACTCAACATTCTACAAATTCATACAAAAAGACTTACTATTCTAATAAATACATAATACAATTGTAGTAATATTTTCCTCAAAAGGAAGGGGGTATTTTGCAATATGAATACTTTAGTAAACTTAAAAGTAGATAGCGGAAAGAATCGGAATCGGAAGATGCTTGATCAAATGTTGGATATGGGGCAATTGTATAATTTATCTCTATATGAGGCTTTAGAAGAAATTTGTCATAAATCGTCGATGCTCTTAGGAGTGGATCAAGTGTCTATTTGGAAGCTTTCTAGTGATTGCTCTACGCTTACTAGTATCGCCTCTTCTATTCATAATGGTGTTTTACAGCTGTGCCAAAAAGATTATCCACGTTATTTCGATTTAATAAAAGAAGAGCATTTTTGGTCAGAAGAGCAAATGGACGAGCGTATTCTTCAAACATCTATACTTCCTAATCGTTTAGAGTTAAAGCTTACTAATCTGAATGACTTTCATGGAGTATTTAGTATTCGATGCTCGACTCGAAGAGAATGGTCGAAAGATGAATTATATGTACTTCCATCGATTGTTCACTCTATCATGCTACTAGTGGAAAGAGATTCATATAAAAAGCTTGTAACGATAGACTCATTGACAGGCCTTAGAAATTTAACTTCCTTTTTAGAAGAAACAACGGAAAGAATGACAAAAGTTGTCGAAACAATGGAAACCTACTTTATTTACCTTAAAATCGACCATTTTCAAGATATTCAAGATGTACTTGGTATTGATGGAGCGGATGAAGTTTTAAAAGTGGTAGCATTGCGAATTCAAACGCTATTTCCTGCACCTTATTTAACTGCAAGGATTGGTTTTGATCATTTTGCTGTTTATTTTGATACAGCTAATGAACCACGAATGGGTAAGGGATATTATGATAAAGTTGACGAGGCACTTGCTCGGCAAATAATGGTGGGTGATCAAGAAGTATATTTAACCTATTCTATTGGTTTCAGCCAATTCCCACAGCATGGAAAAAACGCGAAAACTTGTTTAAATGCAGCACAAATAGCTTTAAATAATGGGAGAAAGAAATTTTCAAGAAATGCACAAACTTTTTACCGACCTGAAATGTATACATCGATGTCTAACGATTTGCATACCGAGATGAATCTTCGAAAAGGTATAGAATCTAATGAGTTCGAACTATACTATCAACCAAAAGTGAACTGTGAGGACGGATTAGTCGCTGGTTTTGAAGCGCTTATAAGGTGGAATCATCCAAAACTTGGTATTAGAAGACCAATAGAGTTTATTCCAATTGCAGAATCGACTGGTTTAATAATACCGCTCGGTGAATGGGTTATTACCCAGGCAGTGAAACAATTGTCTTTGTGGAATGAAGGACACCGCAAACATTATACAATTTCTATTAATATTTCATCTCGACATTTTTTGCATAATGACTTTCCTAAGTACTTGTTGAGTCAAATAGATTATTACAAAGTTTCTCCAGACCAATTAGTTATTGAGATTACGGAAAGCGTTGCTATGATGGAATTTGAAACAGTAAAGGAACGAATCCATTATTTAAATGAGTTAGGGTTTTCTGTTAGCATTGACGACTTTGGTACAGGGTTTTCTGCTTTTGTTTATTTACAGCATTTCCCTATATCAGAAATTAAAATTGATCGTCAGTTTATTAAAGAAATTGCAAGTAATGAAAAAAGTTTAAGCATTACAAAGACAATTATTAATCTTGCGAAGCAACTTTCGTTAAGAGTGGTTAGTGAAGGTGTGGAATCAATCGAGCAATGGGAAAAACTTAAGATGTTAGGATGTCACGAATTGCAAGGTTTTTATTTTTCGAAGCCTTTAAACATCAAAAAAATAGAAGAACTATATTGATATTTCCTGGGCAATATCTTTACAAAATAGTAGTGAGATATTAGTAAGTTAATGTTATCATTAACTTACTAGTAAAATAGAAGGAGGTTCGATATGTTTAAAAAAGTGCTTTTAGTAGCAGTACTGATGTTTTCGTTCGAAGCGACAGCAAGTGCTGACACTTTGTATGAAGTAAAAAAAGGGGATTCTTTAACAAGTATTGCCAAAACATATAAGAAAACTGTGAACGACTTGCTTATATGGAATAAGCTGACGAAAGATAGTATTTTCGTGAAGCAAAAGTTAATCGTCCAAAAGCCTATCATTGGTAAGACAACGATTAAAGCACCGCAAACGGTAGCAGCTGCTAAACCTGTGGCTCCTATTAAAACTGAACCGATTGTGCAACCGGTTCAAGTAAAAGCCGAACAACTAATTACGAGTCCTGCTCCTCTACTTGATGAAGCGAAGCAACTATCTTCAAATGGACAAGCCATTTATAATTTAGCAGTAGAATTTGCAGGACGCATGGAAGGTATCCCGTATTTGAATGCAGGAATTACAATGGCTGGTTTTGATTGTAGTGGATTTATTTATTTTGTTTATACACAAGCGGGGTTGAAGATTAGTCGCCAAAGTAGCGAAAGTTATTTTAATAGTAGTGCTAGTGTTTCCAATCCACTTGTCGGAGATTTAGTTTTTTTTGAGAATACATACGGTGTAGGGATTTCCCATATGGGAATCTACATAGGAAATAATGAATTTATTCATGCAGGAACAAAGGGTGTAGAAAAGGCAACTTTAGATTTACCTTATTGGAAGGAACATTTTGTTTCATTTAAAAGATTTCACGCAGTAAGTGTGAATTAGAAAGTAGGGATTCTTATGAAGTGGACCATCGGCAAAAAGATGTGGCTTGGTTTTTCTGCTATTTTACTATTATTAATTATTACTTCCGTTGTAACGATTTGGACAATGATCGATGTTAGTAGTAGATACCGATTTTTATTGGATGATCGAGTAATGAAAATTAATGTTGCCAAAGAAATTGGAATAGCTCAAAAGGATGCAACGAGAGAGTTAATGGATTATTTGTTATTTACAACAGATGCAGCGAAAAAAGGCATTAAAGAAAATGAAACATTAACAAAAGAATTAGCACAAGAGTTAAGAAGTAATTTGTTTTCTCCTGAAACAATTGCAATGATGGATGATTTCGATAAGAAAATGAATATGTTTTCAAAAATAAATGATGACCTTATTGCTGCCAAAATGGATAATAACGGTTTGAAAATTAATAAACTCACATCCGAGGCGAAAACGGTTAGTGCCAATATGCTCAAAATTTTAAAAGAGTTGGAACAATTTATGCAAGATGATATGAACAAAACGAGAGCAGATTTAAATATATTTGAAGCAGCCTCTACTAGATTTGTCATTGCGTTGTCTATCGTAGGAGTGCTATTAGGCATTATTTTAGCTTATTTTATTAGTAGAAGTATTTCACGTCCAGTTAAAAGCGTTACTGCTGGAATGGCAGAGATTGCGAATGGCAATTTATTGATAGAACCGATTATCATTAAAAATAAAGATGAAGTGGGAGAGATGGCAACTGCATTTAACACGATGTCGAATGATCTTCGTGAGATCGTGGCAAGTGTTAGAGATTCTTCTATGCAGCTTGCATCGAACGCCGAGGAGTTATCTGCGAGTTCAGAAGAAAGTCTTGCTTCTTCTCAAATGGTAGCGAAATCTGCCGAAGAACAAATGGTAACAAGTGAACAACAAGTGCGTTATATGGATTCTTCTGTACAATCGATGACTGAATTGACCCAAGGTGTTGGACAAATTTCAATAAGCAATGAAGAAATGTTACATGCTGCAGATGACGTCCAAAAATTAGTGAAAAAAGGTTCCGGAGTAGTGCAAGAAGTAGCTGCCCAAATGAATACAATTCATACAACATTTGTAGACACGACAATTATCATGAATAACATGGCGAAGCATTCGAATGATATTCAAAGCATTACTTCGCTCATTACAGATATTTCCGAACAAACCAATTTGCTTGCTTTAAATGCGGCTATTGAAGCGGCACGGGCTGGAGAGTATGGGAAAGGTTTTGCAGTTGTGGCCGAGGAAGTTCGTAAACTTGCCGAACAATCTAAAAACTCTGCAACGGAAATCGCTTCAATGGTTCAAGTCATTCAATCTGCTTCCAATGACGCGGTAAAAGCGATCACAGAGGGTGAAGTTAAAGTAGACGAAGGACTTTCGAAAACAACGGAATCCATGGATGTATTTAAAGAAATCGAAACGGCAGTTGGAGAGGTTGGTATCAGAGTGGAATCTGTTTCCGCCGCGATCGAGCAAATTCAAGCAATGGCAGAATCCGTTTCAGAAGGGTCACTCGAAGTTCAACGTCTTGCGGCTATTGCAGCAGACGGCGCAAATGATACAAGTGCAGCTACCGAAGAGCAACTTGCCGCGAATGAAGAAATTACTGCAAGTGCACAGTCATTAACAGATCTTGCAGAAACTCTTCAAAACAATGTAAGTCACTTTAAAATCTAATCTATTTAATAATAAACGCCTTCAATTCTTGTGAATTGGGGGCGTTTTTACGCGAAAATAGGTATTGCTTATTCGTATATTGCGCATGAGAGAGATAATGTTGCGAATAAGTAAAGTATTGCGCATTGCACTATTAAACTTGCAAAAGTAAATCTCAAAGTAGATATTTTCCTCTATTCGACACAATAAGAGTCTATGGAATAACGTATAATAAGCGTAGGTGATAAATTCTATGTACAAATCAATTGTTTTCATTCATATATTAAGTTCAATTCTTTCTATCGGCCCTTTCTTTGTTCTATTTGTTGTATTAAATCAAATGAAAGGGAAAAATGGAGAAGTGCTTGTTTCGCAAATAGAAGTTTTTCAAACTGCAATCCGAATTGTGAAGCATGCTGGACATGTACTAGTCGTATCCGGAATTCTACTAGTTTGGCAGGGGAATTGGCCATGGTCCACATCTTGGGTAGTCATGACGCTTGTTGTGATGATTAGTTCAATTGTTTTTCTTGCAAGGGCATTTAAGCCGAAAATTCGACAATTCAATGCAGGGATAATAGATTCAAACGTACTTATTCAGAGATTACGTTTTTCTGTTTGGCAATACATTTTCTTGTTATTAATTATGCTTTGGTTGATGGTTGCAAAACCAAATATTTGGTAGTGGACTCTTTCTCGTAAATGAGAGAGGGTCTTTTTTTTATTAATTGTGGTAGTTGGATAGGTGAATTTGCGTTACTTGGATATGTCCTTGCGATTTGGATCCCTGAACTTGTGAAGTGCGGTAGACGAGGTGTTAGCACGCATTGAATTTGCGGAGGCACTGAAAAAGTACTTCTAACCTCTACTCTAGTTATTAATTTCTAGAAAATCGTTGAAAAAGACGACACTCCTGCGGGAATAGTGTTAGCTGAAGACCCCGCAGCGCAGCGAGGAGGCTGAAGCAACGCCAGCGGAAAGGGAGCCGTTTCAACGATTTTCTTACTTATTGGACTGCTCTTTCTAGCTAAGTAGATTTATATGGGCTTCTTCAGTTTCGCTCCCATATGCTCCCCCTTAACTCTCTATTCCTATTTACTTTAACAAAATGTTCATAATTATTTTTCTGCATACAAAATGCGATATATCGCAGATGTAAGCGATTACATAATAAAAGAATATTCAAAACTAACTGATTATTTTTAAAAAGGGTATTGACTCCCCATTTTAAAGGCGATATGATAGCAACAATATATAAAAGATTGTGAGAAAATTCACAATCGAAAAATAAAAAAATACAAAGTGAAACACTACATAAACGGTAAGTATAGGGGCGATTGAAATTGAGAAGTGACATGATTAAAAAGGGCGTTGATCGTGCTCCTCATCGTAGTTTACTTTATGCGACTGGAGTGAAGACGAAAGATTTAGATAAGCCATTTATTGGTGTTTGTAACTCTTATATTGATATTATTCCAGGTCATATGCATTTGAATAAGTTTGCAGAGGTCGTGAAAGAGGCTATTCGTGAAGCTGGTGGAATTCCATTTGAGTTCAACACGATTGGTGTAGATGATGGGATTGCAATGGGGCATATCGGGATGAGGTATTCACTTCCGAGTCGTGAATTGATTGCTGATTCTGCGGAAACGGTTATTAATGCACACTGGTTTGATGGGGTGTTTTACATTCCGAACTGTGACAAAATCACACCTGGTATGTTGATGGCGGCAGTAAGAACGAATGTCCCTTCTGTATTTGTTTCGGGTGGTCCGATGGAAGCTGGAACGTCAGCTGACGGAAAACAACTTTCCTTAACATCTGTTTTTGAAGGGGTCGGTTCGTATAAGAACGGATCTATGTCAGCGGAACAACTGCTCGATATCGAACAAAATGCATGTCCAACATGTGGTTCGTGTTCGGGGATGTTCACAGCGAACTCGATGAACTCTTTAATGGAAATGCTCGGTGTCGCATTACCGGGTAACGGTACGATTGTTGCAACGTCAGATGAACGTCATCGACTTATAAAAGAAGCTGCACATCATTTAGTACGAATGATTAAAGAAGATGTGAAGCCAAGAGATTTGATTACAAAAGAAACAATTGATGATGCATTTGCGCTTGATATGGCAATGGGTGGTTCGACAAATACGGTTCTCCACACACTAGCAATTGCGCATGAAGCGGAAATCGAATACGACGTGAAAGAAATAAATGAAGTAGCAAAGCGTATTCCTTATTTATCCAAAATAATGCCAGCTTCTGATTACTCCATGCACGATGTACATCTTGCAGGAGGGGTTAGTGCCATTATAAAAGAACTTTGTGAGATTCCAGGAGCGGTTCACCCTGATCGATTAACGATTACTGGTAAGACACTCTACGAAAATGTGAAAGATTCCGAGATTACGAATGATCAAGTCATACGCAGAAAAGAAAATCCATATAGTCCTGTAGGTGGCTTATCCGTCCTTTTCGGAAATATTGCTCCTGAAGGTGGGGTAATTAAAGTAGGGGCTGTAGATCCTTCCATTAAAGAATTTACGGGTAAAGCAATTGTGTTTGAGTCACAAGAAGCATCCCAAGAAGCAATTGATAACGGGAATGTGCAAGCTGGTCATGTAGTAGTCATTCGTTATGAAGGTCCGAAAGGTGGGCCGGGGATGCCGGAAATGCTTGCTCCAACATCAGCGATTCAAGGTCGCGGATTAGGAACGAAAGTGGCACTCATCACAGACGGTCGTTTCTCCGGAGCATCTCGAGGAATTTCCATTGGACATATTTCTCCGGAAGCGGCAGATGGTGGACCAATTGCATTAGTAGAGAACGATGACATTATCTCTATTGATCTAACAAATAGAACGATAGAGTTACTAGTTAGCGAAGAAGAATTAGCTAAAAGAAAAGAAAACTTACAACCATTCGAACCAAAAATTAAAAAAGGCTATTTAGCAAGATATTCGAAGCTCGTCACATCTGCAAGCACAGGTGGAGTAATGAAAATCTAATAAACCAAATCATTGATGAGGCAAAAGTTAGAGGAAACTTGTATTTACAGAGAGCCGGTGAAGCTGGGAACCGGCAATACAACCTTTAGCGACATCCCCTCGGAGTGAAGTATTGAACGGGAAACCTTTTAGATACTTCCGGGTGTAGTAAAGAGCTACTCTCGTTATAAATGGCTGGCTGGCATTTGCTGGTTGTCTGCGAGGTAGCGGTTGCGCTGCGAACTAGGGTGGTACCATGAAAAGAATTTCATCCCTATACAAAAGAACGAAGGTTTCTTTGTGTGGGGAGAAATTCTTTTCTTTGTTTCTAAATAGTGTAACTGGACGACTTGAATAAAAAGGAGGAAATGATGATGAAGGTAACCGTTGAAGAAACAGTTGAAATGTATGAAGAGCCCGAAACGGCGGAAGTTCCTAAACAATTGAACGGGGCAGATGTTTTTATCAAAACATTGAAACAGCATCAGGTTGAAGTAGTTTTTGGGTATCCGGGTGGTGCTGTATTACCGATTTACGATGCGCTACATAAAAATCCAATTCGACATATTTTAGCTCGTCATGAACAAGGAGCAATCCACGCGGCAGAGGGCTATGCACGTGTTTCGGGGAAGGTAGGGGTCGTGATTGCGACGTCTGGTCCCGGAGCTACAAATGTTGTAACTGGAATTGCTGATGCGATGATGGATTCGATTCCACTCGTAGTGTTTACTGGGCAAGTTGCAACTACCGTTATCGGGACAGATGCTTTTCAGGAAGCGGATATAATCGGCATCACGCAACCAATAACGAAACATAATTACCAAGTAAAAGATGTAGCTGATTTTCCTAGAATTATTAACGAAGCTTTTCATATTGCTTCCACAGGTCGTCCAGGACCAGTCGTCGTAGATATTCCAAAAAACATGGCAACAAGCATATTTGTTACGAATGAAGATAACACGAATGAAGTAAATCTTCCTGGTTATCAACCGACGACAACACCAAACTTTTTACAAATACAAAAAGCAGCGAAAGCTATTTCAAAAGCAAACCAACCACTTATCCTTGCAGGTGCAGGAGTATTGTTTGCAAAAGCATCTGACCAACTAGCAGAATTTGCGGAGAAATATCAAATTCCGATTACAAATACGCTTTTGGGACTTGGAGGCATCGGAGGAAATCATCCACTATTTTTAGGGATGGCAGGAATGCACGGAACGTATACAGCAAATATGGCCATTCAAACATGTGATTTACTGATCAATGTCGGAGCACGATTTGATGACCGTTTAACTGGTAACTTAGCTTACTTTGCACCGAATGCAAAAGTGATTCATATCGATATAGATCCTGCTGAAATTGGCAAAAATGTACACACAGAAATTCCGATTGTAGCAGATGCGAAAGAAGCATTAACTGCACTATTAGAACAAAATGCTCCAAATGGGAATACAGCAGCATGGTTAGAAAGTTTACATGTGAATCAAGCCCAGTATCCTTTATTTTATGAAGCAAGTGAAGAAAGAGGTTTACTTCCACAGCAAGTGTTGGAACTGGTGCACGAATACACAAATGGAGATGCAGTTGTGACGACTGACGTTGGGCAACATCAAATGTGGACGGCACAGTATTATAAATTCAATCAGCCGCATAACTGGGTTACTTCTGGTGGACTTGGTACGATGGGATTCGGTTTCCCAGCAGCGATTGGAGCACAGATAGCTAAACCGGATGCAAAAGTTGTGTCGATAGTTGGAGATGCAGGATTCCAAATGACACTTCAAGAATTATCGCTGCTTCAGGAAATGCGTATTCCCGTAAAAGTAATCATTTTAAACAATCAAGCACTTGGAATGGTTCGCCAGTGGCAAGAAACTTTCCATGAAGAGCGTTATTCGCAATCTTTGATGCCAATCCAACCAGACTTTGTAAAACTTGCAGAAGCTTATGATATTAAAGGATACAAAATCGAAACATATGAAGAAGCAAAAGTGCAGTTAAAAGAAGCGCTTGCATCAGATGAGCCAGTATTAATCGATTGTCGAGTTGTTCAAAAAGAAAGTGTCTTTCCAATGGTTGCTCCAGGTAAAGGACTACATGAAATGATTGGAGTGAAGGCCGAATGAAACGAATTATTACGGTAACCGTGTTAAATCAAAGCGGTGTTTTAAATCGAGTAACTGGCCTACTCATGAAGCGTCAGTTCAATATTGAAAGCATTACAGTAGGGCATACGGAACAACCGCAAATTTCGAAAATGACGTTTGTCGTAAATGTGGAAGACGAACAAAAGCTAGAACAATTGTTAAAACAGCTTCAAAAACAAGTAGATGTGTTAAAAGTAAATGATATCTCAGAGAAGTCAATTGTTGTGCGGGAGCTGGCGCTCGTGAAAGTCGTGTCGCCACCAGCAGTGAGAGCGGAGATTAATAGTATTGTTGAACCATTCCGAGCTGCTACCATCGACACAGGAAAAAATGTCGTAACATTCCAGGTGACAGGTCATCCCGAAAAGATTGATGCATTTATAGATTTGCTCAAGCCTTATGGCATTAAAGAGCTAACAAGAACTGGCGTAACCGCATTTGTACGCGAAACGCAAAAAGTACAAACAACCCAATTATCCATTTTACAATAACATATAAAACCCAAATTAGAGGAGGAAATTACAATGGCTAAAATGTATTACAACGGAGATATCAACGAAGGACTTTTAAAGGACAAAACAATCGCAATCATCGGTTACGGATCACAAGGTCATGCACATGCACAAAACTTGAAGGATTCAGGCTTTAACGTAGTAGTAGGTATTCGTGCCGGAAAATCATTCGATCAAGCAAAAGAAGATGGATTGGACGTTTATTCCGTAAAAGAAGCGGCTGAAAAAGCAGAAGTTATCATGATTTTATTGCCAGATGAAAGACAAAAAGCAGTATATGAAGCGGAAATCGAACCCGCGTTAACTGCAGGAAAATCTTTAGTATTCGCTCATGGTTTCAATGTACATTTTGGTCAAATTACCCCTCCATCGGATGTGGATGTATTCTTAGTAGCACCAAAAGGACCTGGACATCTAGTGCGTAGAACATTTGAAGCAGGAGCTGGG
This sequence comes from Psychrobacillus sp. L3, assembly GCF_042945595.1. GTDB lineage: Bacteria > Bacillota > Bacilli > Bacillales_A > Planococcaceae > Psychrobacillus. The sequence continues at coordinate 998,560 of NZ_CP168493.1, forward strand.
GTACCAGGTTTATTCGCAGTCTATCAAGATGCAACTGGCCAAGCAAAAGATGTAGCTTTAGCATACGCAAAAGGTATCGGAGCAGCTCGTGCAGGTGTTCTGGAAACAACATTCAAAGAAGAAACAGAAACGGATCTATTCGGAGAACAAGCAGTACTTTGTGGTAGTACGACTGCAATCGTAAAGGCTGGTTTTGAAACGTTAGTAGAAGCTGGATATCAACCAGAGCTTGCATATTTCGAAACGTTGCACGAGTTAAAACTAATCGTTGACTTAATGTACGAAGGAGGAATGGCTACCATGCGTTCTTCTATCTCGGATACTGCAGAGTGGGGAGATTTCGTATCAGGTCCTCGTATCATTGATGCTTCCGTTAAAGATCGCATGAAAGACGTGTTAACGGACATTCAAGATGGCACATTTGCAAGAGAATGGATCAAAGAAAACGAAACAGATCGTCCAAAATACAATGCCATAAAAAAAGCGGAATCGGAACATCAAATCGAAGTAGTTGGGGCAAAACTTCGCGAAATGATGCCATTTATCAATGAAGGGAAAAAACAAGTCAAGAAAGAAGTGGTGACCAGTGCGCAAAATTGATATTTTCGACACAACGCTGCGTGATGGAGAACAATCCGCAGGGATTAATCTAAACACGCAAGAAAAGTTAGAAATTGCTCGCCAGCTTGAAAAGTACGGTGTTTCCATAATAGAGGCAGGATTTCCTGCTTCTTCTCCTGGAGACTTTGAGGCTGTTAAGCAAATTGCTGGGACAGTGAAAAACTCGATTGTGACAGGTTTGGCTCGTTCGATTAAAAGTGATATAGAAACTTCTTGGGAAGCGTTAAAAGGTGGGGTACAGCCGCATCTTCATACGTTTATCGCCACATCTCCTATCCACATGCAATATAAGCTGAATAAAACACCGGAGCAAGTCATTGAAATTGCAGTGGAATCGGTGAAATTAGCAAGAAAATATTTCCCACTTGTCCAGTGGTCAGCAGAAGATGCAACCCGCTCGGATCGTGACTTTCTAGTTCGTATTATGAATGAAGTAATTAAAGCCGGAGCAACGACGATTAATATCCCGGATACAGTAGGATATGCTTCTCCAATTGAGTACGGCTCTTTATTCAGATACTTAAGTGAAAATGTAATGGGTATTGAAAAAGTGAAGCTATCTGCGCACTGTCATGATGATTTAGGATTAGCAACAGCAAACACACTTGCAGCAATTGAAAATGGTGCAACACAAGTAGAAGGAACGATTAACGGAATCGGTGAACGTGCCGGAAATGTGGCATTAGAAGAAATTGCAGTAGCACTACATATACGAAACGATTATTACCAAGCCGAATCTGGCATTGTGTTAAAAGAAACGAAGCGCACAAGTCAGCTCGTAAGTAAGTTAACAGGGGTTGTTATTCAACCAAACAAAGCAGTGGTTGGGAAGAATGCATTCGCACACGAATCTGGTATTCACCAAGATGGTATGTTAAAAAACCCTGAAACGTACGAAATTATTACACCTGATTTAATCGGCGATGTAACAACAGAGTTAGTACTTGGAAAACATTCTGGTCGCCATGCATTCTTTGATCGAGCAGAACAAATGGGATTCGTTTTAAGTAATGAAAAGCTAAATGCAGCTTTTGTAGCTTTTAAAAAGCTAGCAGATCGTAAGAAAGAGATTACCGAAGAAGATTTATTTGTTTTATTAACAGATCAACAAGTACAAACTTCTGAAGCGGAAGTATATGAATTAGAAAGCGTGCAAGTGCAATATGGTACATCTAATATTCCTACTGCAACGGTTCAAGCGAAAACACCATCTGGTGAAGTAGAAGTTGTCTCTTCTACAGGCGCAGGTTCTGTAGAAGCCATTTTCAATACGCTAGAAAAACTTGTGAACGGAAAAGTTCATATTATTGATTATCGTGTATCTTCTGTATCTAAAGGAAGAGATGCACTGGGCGAGGCAGTTATTAACTTAAGTTTTAATGATGTTATTTCCACGGGACGCAATGCTTCACAAGACGTATTAGAAGCTTCTGCCAAAGCATATTTGAACGCGATTAATCGTCAAATAGTAAAAGCACATTATCAAGAGCAACGAGAAGCGGTAGCACAATAAATTAAGAAAAGCGGAAGGCGCCCGACTAGCCGCGACAGAGTTCTTCTGCGACGAGCTTTACGCAGGAGCAAGCAAATGGGGAATGAGGTAGGTCTGCAAAGTGCGCCACATCCTGTGGCAAAGCAGACATGACCCGCTTCGTGCTGGCCCAGGAGGCAGCTCTTCAGCCACCGCAAACGCTTTTGTTTGCGACGAGCTTGCGCAGGAGCAGTAATTTCACATTTGACCTCGAGCGGCTGGCGCCTGGAGACTAGACAAATAACGGGAGTGAATGGGATGGAAAAATCGATAACGGTATTACCTGGTGATGGAATCGGTCCAGAAGTAACGGAAGCAGCAGTCAAGGTGCTTCAAGCTATTGGAAAACATTATAACCATACGTTTCATCTGCAATATGCACTGATCGGTGGAGCTGCAATTGATGCTTGTGAAAATCCACTTCCAGCAGAAACAATTAACAAATGTAGTCAAAGTGATGCCATCCTTTTAGGCGCAGTTGGTGGGCCAAAATGGGATCAAAATCCATCTCATTTACGCCCGGAAAAAGGATTATTAGCAATCCGTAAACATTTTGGACTTTATGCAAATATTCGTCCGGTCAAAGCTATTCCAGCATTACTTAATGCCTCCCCACTTAAAAAGGAAGTAGCGGAAAATGTTGATTTAGTCATTGTACGCGAACTTACAGGTGGTTTGTATTTCAGCGAGCCACGTAAGAAAACAAAGGATAGTGCGTTAGATACACTTGTTTACACGAGAGCTGAAATTGAGCGGATTGTGGATACAGCCTTCCAAATTGCAAGAAGCCGTAGAGGAAAACTTGCTTCCGTTGATAAAGCAAATGTTTTAGACACGAGTAAATTATGGCGAGAAATCGTAGAAGAGAAAAAACAAGGTTATCCAGATGTAAAAGTGGAGCATATGTTGGTTGATTCGACTGCGATGAAATTGATTACAAAACCTGCTGATTTTGATGTGATTGTAACGGAAAATATGTTTGGTGATATTTTAAGTGATGAAGCATCTGTTATTACTGGTTCTCTAGGGATGTTACCATCTGCAAGTACACGGGAAGATGGCTTTGGTTTATACGAACCAGTCCATGGTTCTGCTCCGGATATTGCAGGACAGAACAAAGCGAATCCAGCAGCAACCATTCTTTCCGTCGCCATGATGCTTCGCGAAGCTTTCCAAATGGAGACGGAAGCGGCAGCGGTGGAAGAAGCTGTATTTAATGTCTTAAATGATGGTAATTTCACAAGTGATTTGCAAGTAAAAGGAAAACGTGCACTTTCTACAACAGAATGGACAGCAAAAGTTTTAGAAGAGTTAGACGCTGAATTTGTATCAGATAGCATTATGTTTTCGTATGTCTAACTAAAAGGAGAGGGACTAAATGGCAAAAACGATTATTGAGAAAATTTGGGATGAACATATTGTATACGAGGAAGAAGGTAAACCAGACCTTCTCTATATCGATTTACATTTGCTCCATGAAGTTACATCTCCGCAGGCATTTGAAGGATTACGACTAAACAATCGAAAGGTTCGTCGTCCAGATCTTTGTTATGCCACAATGGATCACAATGTACCGACTCGTAATAGAGAACAGATTAAAGATGTAATTGCCCGTAAACAAATCCATACACTTCAGGAAAACTGTGAAGAATTTGGAGTTCCACTAGCGAATATGGACCATCCAGATCAAGGGATTGTACATATTATCGGACCAGAACTAGGACTGACACAACCAGGGAAAACGATTGTTTGTGGAGATAGCCACACATCCACTCATGGTGCGTTTGGAGCTATCGCTTTTGGTATCGGTACAAGTGAAGTGGAACATGTCCTTTCTACTCAAACACTTTGGCAAGCTAAACCGAAAACGATGGAAATTAAAGTAACTGGTGAACTTGGTTACGGAGTAGCTGCAAAAGATATTATTTTAGCTATTATTGCAAAGTTTGGTATCGATATGGGTACAGGTTATATCGCGGAATACACAGGTGAAGCGATTCGAAAATTGACGATGGAAGAACGTATGACTATTTGTAATATGTCGATCGAGGCAGGTGCCCGTGCTGGTTTGATTAGTCCTGACGTGACGACAGTTGAATTCCTAAGAGGACGAGAGCATGTTCCGACTGGAAAAGCGTTTGAACAAGAAGCAGATCGTTGGATAGCTTTAGCTACTGATGAAGGAGCAACTTACGATAAAACAGTAGAGATTTCCGCCGATGAAATCGAGCCTTTTGTTACATGGGGTACAAATCCTTCGATGGGTTCAGGTGTATCGAATTCTATTCCATATACAAAAGACTTTGCAGAATCAAGCGATCAACAAGCGCATGAAAAAGCACTTGCTTATATGGGGCTTGAAGAGGGAATGCCTTTAACAGATATTCAAATTAGCAATGTATTTATCGGTTCTTGTACAAATGCCCGGTTAAGCGATTTACGTGCAGCGGCCAAAGTGGTAGAGGGTCGAAAAGTAAATCCAAATGTAACTGCGATTGTCGTACCAGGATCACAAACCGTGAAAAAACAAGCAGAACAAGAAGGCATCGACCAAGTATTCCTTGAAGCTGGATTTGAATGGCGCGAATCTGGATGCAGTATGTGCCTTGCGATGAATGATGATATTGTCCCAGCAGGCGAACATTGTGCATCTACATCCAACCGTAACTTCGAAGGTCGCCAAGGTGCAGGGTCCAGAACACATTTGATGAGTCCCGCGATGGCAGCAGCTGCAGCAATAAAAGGTCACATTGTAGATATTCGCACATTTCAACTAGTGAATGCGTAAGGAGGAAAAACCGTGGAGCCTATTAATGAAATCAAAAGTGTTATTACACCGTTGAATCAAAAAAACGTCGATACCGATCAAATAATATCCAAAGAATTTCTGAAAAGAATCGAACGTACAGGATTCGGTAAATACTTATTTTATCACTGGCGTTTCGATGCAGAAGGAAATCCAAATACAGATTTCGTATTAAATGATGAACGCTATAAAGATTCTACTATATTAGTTGCGCATGATAATTTCGGTTGTGGATCTTCACGTGAACATGCCCCTTGGTCGATTTTAGACTATGGATTCAGGGTAGTTATTGCTCCAAGTTTTGCCGATATTTTCTATAACAACTGCTTGAAAAATGGAATTCTTCCTATTAAGTTATCCGTAGACGAAGTAGAAGCACTTCTGAGTAAAGAAGTGTATAACGTGGAAGTTAATTTAGAGGAACAAAAAGTAATTGGAGCAGACGGTGTGGTTTATTCATTTGCCATAGATCCTTACCAAAAGAAGATGCTTCTAAATGGATGGGATGAAATTTCATTGACATTCCAGTATGAAGAGCATATTAAAGCTTATGAATTAAGAAATGCGTAAGGTGCTTGGAGTTTGGGCATTTACTTGATTGAAAAAACGAATTAGGAGATGGTTTTGTTGGGAATTTATATGACACTGTAGGTTTATACCGAGCATCAGAAAAAGTAGCGGAGTTTATCCATCGTACACCGTGTAAAAAGTCATCAACATTGAATGAAATCACTGGAAAGCAAGTATTTCTCAAAATGGAAAACTTGCAAAAAACGGGTTCATTTAAAATTAGGGGAGCAATGAATAAAGTATCTCAGCTAACGGATAGAGAATGTGAAAGAGGGCTAATCGCGGCTTCCGCAGGTAATCACGCACAAGGGGTTGCTTACGCCGGAAAAGTGCGCAACGTACCAGTCACCATTTTCATGCCAATTGGAACACCGGTTGCGAAAGTGAATGCTACAAAAGGACACGGCGCAACCGTCAAACTCGTCGGACAAAACTTTGATGAAACGTATGTGGCAGCAAGAGAAGAACAACTTCGAACAGGTGCAAACTTCATTCATCCTTTTGATGATCTAGCCGTAATTGAAGGCCAAGCGACTGTTGCCATGGAAATGCTTCAGCAACGTCCAGAGATTGATACGATTGTGGTGCCAGCCGGTGGAGGTGGGTTACTCGCAGGAACATTACTTGCAGTAAAATCCATTCGTCCAGATATCCGCGTTATTGGCGTTCAGTCCCAAAATGCTGCAGCCATTGCGATTGCCTATAAAGGGATGTCAGGTGGATTCATCCCATTTCAAGGAAAAACAATCGCTGAAGGAATTAACGTGAAAACGCCTGGAAAGCTGACGATGAACATTATCCATTCCCACGTCGACGACATGGTCACCGTGACCGAGCAAGAAATCGCATCGGCCATTCTCTTCATGCTCGAACGTGAAAAATCACTTATCGAAGGTGCCGCCGCAGTTGCCGCAGTGTTGAATCAACATATTCCATCCCCCACCAGTAATATAGGCATCATCGTAAGCGGTGGAAACTTCGACATCAGCAAACTCGCAGAATGCCAGCAAATGTCCATCCAAGTACCATTAGCAAAATAATAGATGTAGAAACCACTAGTCAAAAAGCCGGCTAGTGGTTTTTTCGCATCAGTCCAGAGCGAAATACAGTGCATATGTAGTGAAAGTTATAACTACGAGTGAAAAACTTTATACGAAACACTTAGTATAAAGTTGCGACTACACCACATTTTGCGATTCTCAAAAATGGTGCAAAAAAGCTCTTGAATATTGTGAGTACTGATTGAAATATTGCGAATATGTGAAGAATATTGCGAGTAAGGCTGAATTTTTGATTACAGAGTGTGATCTTACGATTTGTCGACTTTAATTTGCCACACACAAAGTTTAATTTATTCTATCATCTACTCCTTCGTTCTTGACTTTATAAGGTAACTAAAATATAATAACTTACTATAAGTAACTAATTAGTAGTTGGGGGAATAATAAATGAAATATCAAAATAAACCATATACATTTGTGGAATTAGTAGAATTAAAAGTAACTGACTTAGAAAGGTCACTTAAATTTTATGAAGAAGTCGTTGGATTTAAAGTACTTGAAAAGAAAGGCAATAAAGTTCTTCTTACTGCAGATGGAAAAGTTGCGCTTCTAGCTATCGAACAACCAGAAAACGTTGTTCCAAAACAAGAAAATACAACAGGCTTGTACCACTTTGCACTGTTGTTACCAAATCGAGCAGATTTAGGAGCAGTATTGCAGCATTTCATCGAAATTAATATGCGCATTGGTGCTGGAGATCATTTAGTAAGTGAAGCATTATATTTAAATGATCCTGATGGAAATGGCATTGAAATTTATACGGACCGACCAGAATCCGAGTGGACTTGGAATGGTGAGTATGTTGAAATGGCTACTCTTCAAATCGATGCGCAAAGTATTTTGGCAGAAGGTGCAAATACAAAATGGAAAGGCTTACCTGAAGGAACTGTAATGGGGCATATTCATCTACAAGTTTCTGATTTAGCTAAATCAGAAACATTTTATAAAAACCTAGGATTCGCAGTTGTTACTCCAAATTATCCAGGGGCTTTGTTCATGGCTACGGGAAAATACCATCATCACATCGGATTGAACACTTGGGCTGGAGTAGGTGCACCGCCTGCTCCAGAAAATGCTATTGGCCTCGAAGCATTTACATTAGTATATCCAAGCAATGAAGAACTGAACGATGCACTAGAAAACTTGAAAACAAACAATGTATCTGTCGTCGAAGAAAACGGTATCTACATCACAAAAGATCCGTCACAAAATAAAATCAAATTAATCGTAAAATAACTGCTACAGAGCGACTTGCAATTCATGAAGTCGCTCCATTTTTAGCTACAGAAACCCATTTAATGGAACAACGAGACCAATTCCCTCGAAGTCGAGACCAAACTACTCCAGTCCGAGACTAATTCACTCGTACTCGAGACCAACTCATCCAAACTCAAGACCAATTCCACAATTCAATCCAAAAAAAATCCTAAAGATAATGTTTCAGGTCTTCTCCCTCTCACAGTGCCTTCAGCATGCCGCCATCTACTACTATGTTTTGTCCAGTCATATATGTATTTGCTTCAGAACATAAAAATACGATAATATTTGCAAATTCTTCGGGTTCGCCGTATCTGCCAGCTGGTATTACTTGCTTAAATCCTTCTCTAATTTCATTTAGTGACATGTTTTTCATTTCAGCGGCCATTTGGTCAAGCTTGGTGACACGATCCGTTTGAATTCGACCTGGTCCGACTGTGTTGATTAATATATTGTTGCCTGCATATTCGCGAGAGATACTTTTCGAAAGTCCGACCATCCCTAAACGGAAGGTATTCGACAAAATTAGACCGTCCAATACTTCCTTAGTAGAAGAGGAGGAGATATTGACGATTCGGCCGAAGTTTTGTTCTTTCATGTATGGGAGAGCTAAGCGAATTGTGCGAATATAACTTAGTAAATTTTTTTCGAATGCGGCATTCCAATCTTCATCTGTTACTTGCCAGAAGCCTCCTGGAGTAGGGCCACCAACATTATTTACTAGAATGTCGACCCCACCAAGCTGTGCAATTGCTGTCTGAAATAATCGGTTAATGTCGTCTTCTTTTGTCACGTCACAAACTTGGAAATAGACTTCTAGATTGTTACTCACTGTCTTTATTTCCTCAGCAGTTTTTTTCAATTCTTCTAAGTTTCGACTAGAAATGAGTAGTTTTGCGCCTTCTTTTGCAAATTGCAATGCGGTTGCTTTTCCTAGTCCTTTGCTAGATGCCATTACGATGACACGTTTGTTGGTAAGTCCTAAATTCATTGTCGATCTTCCTCTCGTTACGTATTAATTTAATCCTACATTGAATTTTCAGATTTGTCTTTATTAAGATTTTGTAAAGTAAATGTTAAGTGTAGGGAAACACGCACATTTATAAAAAAAACATGCTATATTTCCAAGTAGTAGGTCTTAATATCTATGAAAAAATGGTCTAATATCCCACTACGAAAGAAGTATTCAATTGCTATTTTTAGTTCTTTTATCTTATTTGGAATAATGACAATGCTGTTAATTATTCAGGTTAACTACAATCAAAGACTATCTGACAAATTAGAGATTTCTTCTCGCAATGTCGAAAGAGTAGATATTATGAGGGCAGAAGTAGCAAGTTTGTACATTGCTATTTCCCAATATGCTGGGGACCCATTGCCAGAGTTTGAAAAAGATTATGAAGTTAGAAAAGGTAACCTAAATAAGTTATTAGACATTGCACGTGGAAAAATAGTGTATTTAGACTGGGATGTTTATAACCAATCGTTAAATGGAATGTATACGACATTCGAAAAAAAATTAAAAGAATCTGTAGCAATTAAAGAGAATGTAGCGAAGCGAAGACAATTGCAAGCAATTAATAAAAAGCAAATTCAACTAACACAGATGCTCGATGAGGCAAGGCAGCAAGAATCGAGCACTCGCGAGTTAATAATAGAAAAAATGAATAAAAGCCAGCAAAATACAATTGTAGTAGTGATTGCATCTTTCTTCATAGCTGCATTATTATCACTTGTTTTATTGTTGCTAACGAATCGACAAATAAAAAATCAATTAGCTGAAGTAGCATCGTCTGCGAAAGAGATTGCGACAGGAAATTTACTGATTAAACCTCTTTCTATTTCGACAAAAGATGAAATTGGAGAAGTTTCGAGTGCAATGAATGAAATGCAAATGAATCTAATTAGTATGGTATATACAATCAAGCAGACCGCGGAAAAGTTGAATAAGGATAGCTGTACTCTAAAGGATTATTCTCAAGAAACAGTTGTAAGCACGAATATTGTTCAAGTTGCGATCAACGAAACAAGTCATAATATGATCGAGCAAAAAGAAGCATCTATTGGAATTAGGGCATTCCTAGAGGAGTTTTCACGTACTTTTCAAGAAGTTACGGAAAGAGCGGTACAATTAAATAATCACGCAACTATTGCGGTGCAAATAGCAGATGACAGTGCCAAAGCAATGAAGACGGCCGAAATCGAAACGAAGAGATTACGTGTATTATTTAAAGAGGCCGATAAAGAACGACTATTATTACAAAAGCGAACAGAAGAAATTGCTCGAATGACTTCCATTGTGCAAGCCATTTCAAAACAAACAAACTTACTTGCATTAAATGCTGGCATTGAAGCAGCACGTTCCGGTGTTCACGGAAAAGGGTTTGCGGTTGTTGCTGAAGAGGTGAAAAAGCTTGCAGATGAAGTAGCTACTACTGCAGAAACGATTCACGAAGTTTCTAATTCGATTATATTGCAAGGAAATGAAATGGAAAAAGTGTTTGCGGAAGGATTATCTACATCGAAAAGTAATGCAACTACATTTCAATTATTACATGACAAAATGGATGATATCGTAACATATATCCGTGAATCTAAAAGTCAAAATGAACATATGGCGGATTCTATTGTTTCAATTGAACAAGAAAAAAATTCCTCCGAAAAGCTTATTTTCGCGTTGACAGAATCTATTGAAGAAAATACTATTCATATGGAAGAAACAGTGCGATTACTATTATCGAACGTTCAAACGATTGAAGCTCTATCAGAACTTATTACTGAAGTTAGCGAACAGGCTACTATTTTAGAAGGGTCTGCATCTCGTTTTATAATGTAACAACAGCCCCAAAAGTCACTCGGTGTACTTTTGGGGATTATTTTATTTCAAAAGCCTTGTTTCATAAGGGATTAAAGCATATTTATATATATAATCTATTTAATAGAAATGAATTTTGTAACACAATCGTAACACAACTGTAAAATTAAAAAGGAATATTACGTGGTAAGATGTTTTTAACGAATATTTCAGAAAACTGTAGTCCTTTGGAGGAACACTATGAGCCTAAAACTTACGACACAAAAACTTATTACTATATTATTATTTACAATTTTTTTAGTCACAGCACCATTCGCTGGATATACTGAAGCATCAGGCACAGTAAATTCAAATGAATTAGTAGCGACTGCTAAAAATTTAGTAGGTACAAAATATCGTAGTGGCGGAACAACTCCCGCTGGATTTGATTGTTCCGGATTTGTAAATTATGTATTTGATGATGTAGGTATTGATCTTCCGAGAACTTCTGCAGGTATGCATAGTACAGGCTCTAAAGTAGATAGAGATGACTTATCAACAGGTGATTTAGTTTTCTTTAATACGACTGGTAGTGGCGTTTCGCATGTTGGTATATACATAGGGGACGGAAAATTTATTCATTCTTCTACTTCACAAGGTGTGAAAATTGATAAATTAAGTGATCCATATTATTGGGCAAAGCACTATGTTGGAGCAAAAAGAGTAACAAACATTTCTGTAGCGTCCAATAAATAAAACATATAGATGCAAGCTCTATCGTATTAATAACGATAGAGCTTTTTTGTTGCATTATTCAATCAAATCGTACAAATATATTGAAAGTTTTGGTAACCTTCGTCATAATGGAGGAAAGTTTGACTAGTAAACCTGTTTATGGGGAAAGGAGAAATATCAATGCTCTATAAACGAAACGAATATTTTAGATATACTTTCGATGAACCGAATGAAGCAACTTTTCGATTAATAAAGGATGCAAGTGAGTCCTCACCAGAAGAAATCTCCAAAAAGGGCAAGTGTTTGATTATCGATATAAGCCCAAATGGAGTAAAAATGTATACGGAGCTTTTTATTGCCATTGAGAAATTAAATCATGTAGAACTGCAAGTAACATTAGACGAAATGCCAATTTCATTAATCGGTGAGTTTGTTTGGTCACACCGTAAAAATGTAGGATATGAATACGGTGTAAGGTTTATCGATGGAGAGAAAAGGGAAAGCTTAATAATAAGCGAACTGAAGAATAGACGAAAAAAAGAAATGGAATCCAAGAAATGATTCTTCTACAATGTTCGACAAAAAATAAAAAAATTCTTTTAATAAAGAAGGATATTTTAAAGGGGATGTAGAAATATACTATAGAGTTATATTAAAGGAGGAGTTTTCATGTTAAACTTTAACATTCGTGGAGAAAATATTGAGGTGACTCCTGCAATTAGAGATCACGTTGAGGGAAAAGTTGAAAAGGTTGCTCGTTATTTCAACGAGGAAATCCAAGCGACAGCCAATGTAAACCTTAAAGTGTATAATGACAGACAGACAAAAGTTGAAGTTACAATTCCTATGAAAAATTTAACTTTACGTGCAGAAGAGCGAAATGCGGATATGTACGCAGCGGTTGATCTAATCGTTGACAAGTTAGAACGTCAAATACGTAAGTACAAAACAAAAGTAAATCGTAAATTCCGTGAACGTGAAGGGGTAGCAGCATATTTTGCTACTGTGGATACACCAGATGCATCTGGTGGTCACTCGGAAGAAGAAGACAACATTGTTCGTACGAAGCAATTTGATTTAAAACCAATGGATCAGGAAGAAGCAGTTTTACAAATGAATATGTTAGGCCATAATTTCTACATTTATACAGATGCAGATTCGAACGGCACACATATCGTTTACAAACGAAAAGATGGTAAATACGGATTAATAGAAACAAACTAATATGATGGTTGACTAGGCATTCATTCAGTCAATATAGCAAAAAACAACTCTCTCCTCCATGCAAGAGGAGAGTTTTTATTTTGTAGAGTGAGAATCAAATCTGTCATATACTTGCTGAATTCAGTTGAAAATTGCTATTTTGGGTCGAATTTCAATTAATATTTGTCCGATACACTTCATCGAAGTAGAACGCTATCGTTGCAAAGCAGCTGTTTTTCTTTTCTAGCGTTCAAACAACTAGTAGTGCAAGGGACATGTTGTTTGCACGGCTTTGTATCCAATGGTAAAATGGAGAGTAAGACTAAATGGGAAGTGAAAAATAGATGCTTGGAGTATTAAATAAAGTATTCGATTTAAATAAACGTGACTTAAAACGATTAGAAAAAGTTGCTGATAAAGTAGAATCATTTGCGAGTGAAATGAATGCCAAGTCAGATGAAGAACTACGTGCCAAAACAGATGAGTTTCGTACTCGTTACGCAAATGGAGAGACATTAGATCAATTATTGCCAGAAGCATTTGCGGTTGTTCGTGAAGGTGCCAAACGTGTACTTGATATGTATCCTTTCCATGTTCAAGTTATGGGATCTGTCGCACTTCATGAAGGTAATATTGCAGAGATGAAAACTGGGGAAGGTAAAACACTTACTTCTACTATGTCCGTTTATTTGAATGCAATTCCAGGGCTTGGGTCACATGTGGTAACAGTGAACGAATATTTATCCAGTCGTGATGCTACGGAAATGGGACAACTATATGAATTTTTAGGAATGTCCGTGGGTTTAAACTTGAATTCATTAACTAAAGAGGAAAAACGGGAAGCTTATGCGGCGGATATTACGTATTCTACGAACAATGAATTAGGATTTGACTACCTTCGGGATAATATGGTGTTGTACAAAGAAGACAAAGTACAACGTCCACTTCACTATGCAGTTATTGATGAAGTTGACTCCATTTTAATCGATGAAGCGAGAACGCCTTTAATTATTTCAGGACAAGCAAATAAAGCCGCACTCCTTTATAAACAAGCAAATGCATTCGTACGTACATTGACAAAAGAAGTTGATTATTCGTATGAAGAGTCAACTAAAGGTGTTACACTAACCGACGCTGGTGTTGAAAAAGTGGAGAATGCATTTGGAATTGAAAACTTATTTGATTTAACACATGTTCGTCTTAACCATGCAGTCAATCAATCATTAAAAGCACATGTGTCCATGCATTTAGATGTGGATTATGTTGTGCAAGACGAAGAGGTTGTCATTGTAGATTCATTTACAGGACGTCTAATGAAAGGTCGTCGCTATAGTGATGGACTGCATCAAGCGATTGAGGCAAAAGAAGGATTAGAAATTCAAAATGAATCGATGACAATGGCGACGATTACGTTCCAAAACTTTTTCCGTATGTACGATAAGTTGTCAGGAATGACTGGTACAGCGAAAACAGAAGAAGAGGAATTCCGTAATATTTATAATATGAATGTTATTGCAATTCCAACGAACCGTCCGATTACAAGGGATGACCGTGCAGATTTAATTTATGCATCTATGAATGGCAAGTATGAAGCGGTTGCTGCAGATATTGCAGAGAGACATAAAATAGGGCAACCTGTTTTGATTGGTACAGTTGCCATTGAAACTTCTGAAATTATATCTAGTTTGTTAACTAAACACGGTATTAAGCATAATGTATTAAATGCGAAGAACCATGAGCATGAAGCGGAAATTATTGCTACTGCTGGGCATAAGGGTTCCGTTACGATTGCAACCAATATGGCTGGTCGTGGTACGGATATTAAGCTTGGTGAAGGTGTAATCGAAGTTGGTGGTCTTGCGGTAATTGGTACGGAACGTCATGAATCTAGACGTATTGATAATCAGTTACGTGGACGTTCAGGTCGTCAAGGAGATCCTGGGATCACACAGTTCTATCTTTCTATGGAAGATGAACTAATGCGTCGTTTTGGTTCGGACAATATGCGCAGTATGATGTCGAAACTTGGCATGGATGATTCTCAACCAATTCAATCTAAAATGGTTTCTCGTGCAGTAGAATCAGCGCAAAAACGTGTCGAAGGAAACAACTTTGATTCACGTAAGCGTCTATTGCAATATGACGATGTGTTACGTCAACAGCGCGAAATTATTTATAAAGAACGTAATGAAGTTCTAGAAACAGAAAATATGCGTTCCTTAGTGGAATCAATGATATTTGGTGCAATCGAGCGTTTAGTAGCATCCCATACAGGCTCCGACAATAAAGCGGAGTGGAGCTTAAAAGGGATTGAAGATTATATGCATGCAAATTTATTGCCAGAAGGAATTATTACGCAACAAAATCTAGAAGGCTTAACTTCAGAAGAGATAGAAGCAAACATTAAAGAGGAAGTAATCCGTTTTTACGATGCGAAAGAAGAAGACTTAACGAGCGAGCGTATGCGTGAATTCGAAAAGGTCGTATTACTTCGTTCAATAGACTCTAAATGGATTGATCATATAGATGCGATGGATCAGCTTCGTCAAGGGATTCATTTGCGTGCATATGGACAAAATGACCCTCTTCGTGAGTATCAAAGTGAAGGTTTTGTTATGTTTGAAGCAATGGTCGAATCCATCCAAGAAGACGTATCAAAATACGCAATGAAGGCAGAAATACGCAATAATCTAGAACGAGAAGAAGTTGCTAAAGGGCAAGCAGTGAATCCAAAAGAAGATGGTGAAACGATTAAGAAAAAGCCAGCTCGCAATGAAGCTGCAGTTGGTCGAAATGTCTTATGTCCTTGTGGTAGTGGTAAAAAGTATAAAAACTGTCACGGTGCCGTACAGTAATCGAGAAAGTCGGAGGAACAAATAATATGGTTGAAATAGCAGTAGTACGAAATGAATTAGATCGAACAGCAGGAAAATTGGAAGACTTCAGGGGGTCTCTTTGACTTAGAAAACAAAGAAATTCGCATCCAAGAACTAGAAGAATTAATGACTTTCCCAGACTTTTGGGACGATTCTCAAGGTGCTCAAAAAGTAATTAATGAGTTAAATGGATTAAAGACAATTGTCGAACAATATAATGACCTTGTTTCCACCCAGGAAAACTTAGAAATGACACTTGAGTTAATCAAAGAAGAGCCAGACGAAGAATTGCAAGAAGAGCTTGGCAATGAATTAAAAGAATTCAGTAGCAAACTAGCTACCTTCGAATTGCAATTACTTTTAAGTGAAGAATATGATAAGCATAATGCGATTTTAGAATTGCATCCAGGAGCTGGTGGTACAGAATCACAAGACTGGGGTTCCATACTACTTCGTATGTATCAACGTTGGGCAGATAAACGTGGTTTTAAAGTGGAGACAATCGATTATTTACCAGGTGATGAGGCTGGTATTAAATCCGTCACGCTACTTATAAAAGGACATAATGCTTATGGTTATTTAAAAGCGGAGAAAGGTGTTCATCGTCTAGTTCGTATTTCACCATTTGACTCTTCTGGCCGTCGTCATACGTCTTTCGTCTCTTGTGAAGTTATGCCAGAATTCACCGACGAAATCGAAATTGAAATTCGCACGGAAGATTTGAAAATCGACACTTACCGCGCAACAGGCGCTGGTGGGCAGCATATTAATACAACCGATTCTGCGGTGCGTATTACTCATTTACCAACGAACTCGGTTGTTACTTGTCAATCTGAACGTTCACAGATTAAAAATCGTGAACACGCAATGAAACTATTAAAATCAAAATTGTACCAATTAAAAATTGAAGAGCAAGAAGCACAACTTGCTGAAATTCGTGGTGAACAAAAAGAAATCGGATGGGGAAGTCAAATCCGCTCTTATGTTTTCCATCCATATTCGATGGTAAAAGATCATCGTACAAGTGAAGAAAGCGGCAATGTGCACGCTGTAGTTGACGGTGAGTTGGACCAATTTATACACGCATATTTACGTTCAAGAATAAATTAATAGACAGGAATTATAAACGAGATGCCCAGAAAGACAGGGCATCTCGTTTTATTAAAATGGAGGAATCGGTCGGATATGTCCGATAATCGGTCGAATGTAGCCAACAATCGGTCGAATGTAGCCAACAATCGGTCGGAAAAATACGAATTTAATGTTCTATCTCTTTAATACGCCGCTTTACTGAAGTTCACAAACTTCCCTTCTGTTGTTATACTAGTTCGGGCATCAATCAGAAACTTTATTAGAAAGAGGATAAAAATGACCACGAATAACAGAAAACACAAAGAACTTCCTCCATTACTGGAGCAAGGAAGAGACTATTTATATATCATTATTGGAGCTGCAATAATTGCGATTGGTTTTAATGTATTTTTATTGCCAAATCAAGTTGCTTCAGGTGGTGTAAGTGGAATTAGTACGATATTAAAAGGAGTTCTTGGGTGGGAACCAGGACTTGTTCAATATGCTTTTAATATCCCCTTATTTATCGCAGGTTTGTTTTTTTTAGGAGCAAAATTTGGGATTAAATCATTTGTAGGCACACTTACATTACCAGCCGTTGTTTTATTCACTTCAAGTTGGGAGCCGTGGACTACGAATCCTCTATTGGGTGCTTTGTTTGGAGGTATTACGATTGGTCTAGGTTTAGGTATCGTTTTCCGCGGCGGAGCATCCACAGGTGGTACAGACTTAGCTGCACAAATTATTACGAAGTATACAGGTTTTTCTCTAGGCAAAAGTGTATTACTAATCGATGGATTAATTGTACTTAGTGCTGCTTTTGTTTTTGACATTGAAAAAGCACTTTATGCATTGATTGCGCTATTTGTCACAACAAAAACAATTGATATTATCCAACTTGGATTTAGTCAATCAAAAATGATTTATATTATTACGAATAAACAAGAAGAAATAAGGAATGCTATATATAAAGAAATAGATAGAGGGGTGACGAAACTTCCAGCAATTGGTGGGTACACCGATGAAGAGCGGCCGATATTAATGGTGGTGGCATATCAATCAGAATTCACAAAGTTGAAACAATTAGTCAAAACGCTTGATCCTACTGCATTTGTCATAGTATCAGATGCATACGAAGTTCTAGGAGAAGGTTTTAAAAAGTATTAAAGTTGGTACAATAAGAAGGTAAGACAACTATAGTTGAGGGAGGATTTATTATGAACAAGAAACTATTAGCTGTAATTTTTGGAACAGTATTATTGTTAGCGGCATGTGGTGGAGCAAAAACGGACAAAACCGCAACAGAAACTACTACGGGGACGACAACAACTGAAACTGCCAAAGTAGATCCAGAAAAAATTGTACAAGCAAAATGTACTACTTGTCACGGAGGAAACTTACAAGGTCAAGGAGGCACCCCAAATCTAATGACTGTAGGATCTCGACTATCTAAAGATGAAATTTTGAATGTACTTAAAAATGGTCGAGGTGGAATGCCAGGTGGACTTGTTTCCGGAGATGAAGCGGAAGCAGTAGCTACATGGTTATCGAATAATAAATAACGCATTCGTATGTACTAGTTTCGACAATAAAAGCAAGCATATTCTTCCTAATAATAAATCAGTTGCTCATTCGTAGCAGCTGATTTTTTTGTTAATAAGGGAGGAAATTAGACGTTATATGTAGAATATAAGGATAAATAGGGAATTTGTATGTAAATAAATTATCCTATTTCCTAAAGATTAACCAAAAGAAGATGGGTGTGTCACCTAATATTACCTACTAATTGAAATGTAATTGTAACAAAAGAAGCGAGTTCTAATGTTATAATAAGCATGTCGAAATTTATCAAGTGAAATAAATAGGTGGTTTAAAAATGATAGAAATGTTAAACGTTTACAAAAAATACCCAAATGGAATTGTTGCTGCGAATGGTATTGACGTAGAAATTAAACAAGGTGAATTCGTCTATGTTGTTGGACCAAGTGGTGCAGGAAAATCGACATTCATTAAAATGATGTATCGAGAAGAGCGTCCAACTTCTGGCGATATTTTTATTAACGGGGTTAATTTAGCAACTTTGAAGCCTTCAAAAGTACCATATTTAAGAAGACAAATTGGGGTTGTTTTTCAAGACTTTAAATTACTTCCTCGTTTGAATGTATATGAGAACATTGCCTTTGCTTTGGAAGTAATTGAAGAAACTCCTAAAGTAATTCGCAAACGCGTAATGGACGTACTAGAACTTGTCGGTCTCAAGCATAAAGCAAGGATGTTTCCAACGGAGCTTTCTGGTGGGGAGCAGCAAAGAGTGTCTATTGCTCGATCTATTGTAAATACACCAAAATTAGTTATTGCAGATGAGCCAACTGGAAATTTAGATCCTGATACTTCATGGGAAATTATGAATATTTTCGAAGAAATTAATTCACGAGGAACTACCATTATTATGGCAACTCATAATAGGGAAATTGTTAATACAATAAGACACCGTGTTATCGCTGTAGAGGGTGGATTAATCACTCGGGATGAATACGGAGGAGATTACGGTTATGAAAGCTAGAACAGCAGGAAGGCACTTCAGGGATAGCCTTAAGAGTATTAGTCGTAATGGATGGATGACCTTTGCTTCGGTAAGTGCAGTGACGGTTACGTTATTGCTTGTAGGTGTATTCGTCATGATAATGATGAATTTAAGTAAAGTTGCGGACGATCTTGAAAAAGATGTCGAAATTAAAGTAATTGTTGAATTGACAGCAGATGATGCTTCCATTTCGAAATTAAAAGAAGAAATAAAGCACACAACAGGCGTAGCAGAAGTTTTATATTCGCCAAAAGAAGATGAGTTGAATAAATTAGTCTTGGATTTTGGAGATGACCTACTTTTATTTGAACAACAGAACCCTTTACATAATGTGTTTGTTGTGAAAGCTAAAAATCCGCAAGAAACAGAAGTAGTAGCGAAAAAAATTGACCGGTTAGATAACACATTCGAAGTGAAATACGGTGAAGGAAAAATAGAAAGACTATTTTCTTTCTTGAACACAAGTAGAAATGTAGGGTTAGTATTAATATTAGCTTTATTGTTCACCGCAATGTTTCTAATTTCTAATACTATTCGTATTACTATCGTGGCAAGAAGAAGAGATATTGAAATTATGAAACTTGTAGGTGCAACAAACTGGTTTATACGAATTCCATTTATTTTAGAAGGAATGTGGCTCGGTATTCTAGGATCTATTATTCCAATCACTTTAGTTTCCGTACTCTACTACAATATCTATAAGATGTTAGAGCCAAAACTGGCGCAAGGAAATCTATTCAAACTGCTCGATTATTCTCCTTTTATTTATCAAGTAGATGCTTTGATATTATTAATGGGTGTATTAATAGGAGTCTGGGGTAGTTTCATGTCAGTTCGTAAATTTTTACGCGTTTAAGAGGATGAGAGGAGCAATACGTTTTGAGAAAACAGTCTAAATGGAAGCTACGTATATTAATCGTAGCTACATCAGCAGCACTTTTATTCACAGGACCAAGTGCACTAGCTAATTCTTTAAATGATTTAAAAAATGAAAAGAAACAATTAGAACAAAAAAAAGATTCGATTCATTCGAATATTAAAGAAACAGAAAATAAAATCGGTCAAAATATGTCGAAAATCGACCAAATCATGGCGCAAATAAAAGCGTTAGATTCTGAAATAATAGAAACTGAGAACAAAATCTCTACTGTTTTGAATGAAATCAAATTAACAACCAATGAGATTGAAAAATTACATGCGTCCATTACCGAATTGGAACGTAAAATTGAAGAGCGTGATGAACTTTTAAAAGAGCGCATTCGTGCAGTCCAAGTAAGTGGTGGATCCGTCAGCTACTTAGATGTATTACTTGGAGCAAATAGCTTCATCGATTTTATTGACCGTTTTTCAGCTGTTAGTACCCTAATGGAAGCGGATCGGGCAATTCTAAAAGAACAAGCAGATGATAAAAAACAATTAGAAGAACAAAAAGTAAGCTTAGAGAAAAAGTTAAATGACCAAGAAGAAAGAAAAAAAAATTTAGGTAACTTAAAAGCTTCTTTAGATAAACAAAAAGATTCAAAAGGAACGCTTATCGATCAATTAGAGGCTGAACAAGCT
The DNA here is from genome assembly GCF_042945595.1 of Psychrobacillus sp. L3. Lineage (GTDB taxonomy): Bacteria > Bacillota > Bacilli > Bacillales_A > Planococcaceae > Psychrobacillus. Next base: position 1,019,229 of record NZ_CP168493.1, read on the forward strand.
AAGTTAAATACGCAGAAGCAAGAGTTGGAAACTGAATATGATGATATATTGGAATTAAGTGAAGATGTTCAACATCAAATTGTTGCGGAGCAAAAACGTTTAGCAGAAGTTGCTAGAAAAGCAGCCGAAGAGAAAAAACGTAAAGCAGCTGAAGAACGTAAGCGTCAGCAAGCTGCTAGTGGTTCTTCCGTAGCAATTCCAGATGTTTCTCCAGGATCATGGACGAAACCCGCAAATGGGCGAATAACTTCAGGTTTTGGCTCTAGAATACATCCAATTTATGGTGCAGAAAAAATGCATTACGGAACTGATTTCGCAAATAGTATCGGTACGCCAGTTGTCTCAGCTGCTGATGGTGTAGTTTCATACGCTTCTCCACTAAGTACCTACGGAAATGTTATTATGGTAACACACTCGATTGATGGTGAAGTTTTCACTTCATTGTATGCACATTTGAGCAGTATAAAAGTAACTGTTGGACAAGTTGTTTCAAAAGGCCAAATTATTGGAGCGATCGGAACGACTGGTAACTCTACTGGACCTCATTTACATTTTGAAATTCATATTGGATACTGGGAAGGTATGGCGAAAAATGCCGTCAATCCTCTAAGATATATTTCACTATAATAAGCGGCTAATATCGCTTCAAGCTGTAGACAAACTCGATAAAAATCGAGTTTGTCTACAGTTTTTTTCTTTTAAAATAGAAAACAGGAAAAATGGAGGTCGGAAAAAGATACTCGTTTTCCGAGGACGAAGCTCCCAGCCTCCTCCTTGTCTCCGCTTCGTGCGGGGTCTAGCTGGTCCGTACTTCCGTTAGAGAGTAGGCAAACATTTGGTCGCTTTCACAGTGAGGCTGGTTACTTTCATCTAATAACGGTCATTCTTTGCCATTAATACCCTTATCCGTAACTTCATTTATCCGAACAAAAGTCTTCTCAGAAAAGATTGCACTTTTATTCAGCTCAATAAGTGATTTTTCGAAATATATAATGTTAAAACAACAAATTAGTATTCTCCATGCGATTATGCATATAATAGGAGCGGTAGAATATTCTTAAATTCAAATAGCTGCTGCAAACTAATTGGAGGGGGAAAAGCTGTGAAGAAAAAAATAATCGGTTTAGTAGCCGTTGCATGTTTAGTTGCAATTGCGACCATTTCGTTTGTAAAAAATAATGTAGATAAGACCGAAGCATTAGCAAATGAACAGCTAGGAACTGATTTAGCTACTGATCCTGCAAATGAAGGCGTTGGAAAAGGAGATAGTGCCCCAAACTTTAAACTTACTACGCTGGAAGGAAAAGAAGTATCTTTAGCAGATTATAAAGGAAAAAAAGTCGTCTTAAACTTTTGGGCAACTTGGTGTCCTCCTTGTAAAGCGGAAATGCCTCATATGCAAAACTATTACGAAGATATGGCAGTGAAAGAAAATGTAGAAATCTTAGCGGTTAATTTGGATTCGGGAATGGATAATGTAAAAGCATTTCAAGAAGATTATGCATTAAGTTTCCCTATTCTTTTAGATGAAGAAGGTAAAGTAGGGAAAATCTATCAAGCTATTACGATTCCTACTACATATATAATCGATACAAATGGAACGATTCAAAATAAAATAGTTGGCCCGATGGATGAACAAATGCTGACGGATTTAGTTAAAAGTCTTAATGAATAGCCGATTTTTGTGCAAGTATTAAACTCCAATCTTTTCACATATATTAGTGGAAAAGTAGGAGGTATAGCTTGCGCAAAAGTCGGATTTTTTTATATGTTTTTTTGTTTATTATTTTGATAGGTGTAGTGTATTTTTGGGTCGGGAAATCTTCAACGAAACAACAAGTGACTATTAGTAATAGTCAAGTAATTGATGAGGCATTTCAATTAATTAAAAAAGAAGCGGTATTTTCCAAAAATGATAAGCAAATAGTAGAAGGTGCAATTCGTGGAATGGCACAGGCACTAGATGATCCACATAGTACTTATTTAACTGAAGAAGAAGCAACTGCACATGATGCATCTCTTGCAGAAGAGCGTGTTGGGATTGGAGCAGAAATAGCAATTTCAGATGGAAAATTTATCGTAGTTGCGCCACTGAAAGACTCTCCCGCATTTAAAGCAGGTTTGAAACCACAAGATGAAATTGTTCGAGTGAACGGCGAGAGACTCAATGGAAAAACTTTATCGGATCTTGTGAAAATGTTAAGTGGAGAAAAAGGAACGAGTCTCAAAATGACCGTTTATCGTTCAAGCGAGGAACGGCATGTGGAACTACATATGAAACGGGAAACGATTGCCATGCATTCAGTTTCGAGTGAAGTATATGAAGTGGATGGATATTCGATTGGAATTGTTGCCATTTCTATATTCGGAGAAAAAACTGGTGAGGAATGGAAAACACAAACAAAATCATTAGTGGATAGAGGAATTGAGGGTCTACTTATTGATGTGAGAGGAAATCCAGGCGGTTATTTGTATAGCGTGTCTGCTATTGTTAGTACGCTACTTGAAAATGGGAAGACGTTTGCTTATATGCAAGATCCAAATGGAGTGCTTGAGATGCTAAACACGGAAAGTAAGGAAAAGCCTTATTTGAATAAAATTCCAGTCGTCTTATTGCAAAATGGTACCAGTGCCTCTGCTAGTGAAGTTTTAGCTGGAGCATTAAAAGATAATAAACGTGCGATGATCGTTGGAGAAACAAGCTATGGAAAAGGCACTGTCCAAGAAACACATCCTCTTTCAAATGGGGGTAAACTAAAAATTTCCACACATAAATGGCTTACACCAAAGCAAGAATGGATTCATCACAAAGGAATTCAAGCAGATTTGAAAGTAGAGCCAAATGAATTGTACACAATGGATGTTAAATATCCACATGGAGAATTTAGAGTGGGAGATTATGGAGAAGAAATAAAGTACGCTCAAAATATACTTGCTGCTTTAGGATACAATATTGTTCGAAAAGATGGTTATTTTGATGAAGATACCATGAAGGCAGTAGAAAAATACCGTGAAGAAAATAAATTAGAATCTAATAATGAAATAGATGATGTATTCTTCCAGTCACTTTCTAAAAATATTAGTGATTATAAGAGTCTAAAAGAAAACGATAAGCAATTGCAAATGGGGATAAGTTATTTAATTCATGACTTGAAAAAATAAGATTATTCTAAAATCCTATACGCAAAGCCTCTCCCTTTTGTTACAATAATAGAATGGATAGTCTGTAAGAGATGGGGGTGCGTAAAGTGGAAGATATTTTGATCGATTTGGCTAAAGGAATAGGAGTATTTTTTCTACATCCTGCAGTATATATTACGCTTCTTTTTTCTATATTAATTGGTTATTTTCGTGTGAAGAGAGAAAGAAAACATTTCCGCGCTAGAATATTATGGGGTTGGACAGAGTTCAAGCACTTACTGGATGGGTATGTCTGGGCAATAATCCTTTCTGTTCTTAGCATAGCAATAGGTCTTGTCGTTCCATCTTCTTGGTTATTTAGTTATAGTGCATGGATGATTTTATTTATATTACTATTTGTGTACCAACTTGGCTCTGCCATTTATGCGATGGCACTTGGAGTTGTTACGTTGTATGTGATGAATAGGTACGATTGGACTTTTCCTAATTTTACTGGATTTAATATTATGCAAGAAGCAGTTGTTCCAATAGCAATTTTAGCTGGCTTGTTGTTAATTGTGGAAGGTATTCTTATACAAAAGCATGGCGCAACAAATGCCTCTCCGAAACTAGTGAAAACAGCAAGAGGTAGCAAAGCAATTGAATATGTAACGAAACGCTTATGGTTATTACCTGTTTTATTAGTTGTACCAGGAGAAGTCATTTCTACCTATCTCCCATATTGGCCGCAATTTAGATTAGGAGAATCAACATTTTCACTAATTTTATTTCCATTTGTCATTGGATTCCAGCAAAAAAGCAGAAGAACATTGGCAGTGGAGTTTTTCCCTCGCTATGGGAAACAAGTTTGGCAATTAGGGATAGCAATCCTAGTTATAGCAGCAGTAGGGTATATCATGCCGCTTATTAGTGGAGTTGCTTTAATCATCGGGGTTATTGCTAGATTATTGCTTTCATATATTGCCTATAAAAAAGAAACGTCCGGAACTTTTGCTGTTTCTCCTCAGTCTAAAGGTGTTATGATTGCAGGTGTTTTAGAAGATTCACCAGCAGAGAAAATGGGACTTCTCATCGGTGAGTGTATTGTTAAAGTAAACGGACACAAAGTGACGAACGAGAACGAACTTTATGAAGCCGTTCAAATTAATGCAGCTCACTGTCGCTTAGAAATAGTAGATGTGGGTGGAGAACTCCGTTTACGGCAACATATATTGTTCAAACATGATCATTATCGACTAGGCTTAATATTAGTTAGGTAGGAGGAGTTATGGAATCATTATCGGTATCAACACAAATAATATTAGCCATTTTTTCTCCAGCACTTCTCGTCCTATTATTTACACGAATTACATTTAATCATTATGTCGCATTAATCTTGACGGTTGCACTATTTGCAGCATCGGTCTATGCTGGCTACACGCATAGATGGTGGATCTATATGATAGATGCTGCATCTTTAACCATTGGATTTTGGTACGTCACCCATATGAGAAATAAAAAAGAATCCGCCTCTTAAAAAATAAGAGTGCGGATTTTTTATAGGAGAGAAATATAAGGAAGCGAGTCTGTTGATTATCCATCTTCTTCTATTTAATGAAACGAGATACTGGCTTACAGTTTTATGTTTCAGTTAGCTTTTTAGAAATAGTGCGAACTAATAATATACCGCTAGGATTTCCACTTCAGGGCGGACGCTTTCCGCGGGCATGGCTTCAGCCGCTTCCTTCGCTGGCGCTCAGTCCAGGGTCTTCAGCTCATGCTATTCCCGCTGGAGTCGCCGCCCTTTCGCTACAATCCAATAGAGCTTGCTAGTTATTCAAAGTCGGGTAATTACGTATAAAAAGGTGAAGAATAAATGCTTTTCCAACTAAACTTCCCTTTTTTCCAACTAAATGCTCTAAAATTCCAACTAAATATTAAAAGGTGCCACAAGCAAAGTGGTTATTTGTTAGTACGCATTATTGATCGTGTGTCCAATTAATAAGTGTCATCTCATTCCAAGTAAACCCATTATATTGAGGGGATGGTCGCGTTCAGTAGCTAGTTTGTCAAGTTCATCCATTTATTGAATTTTATTTTAGACAATACTTCATAACATTTAATGGCGAGTAGTGATACTGACTAGTTAGCAAATATGGTGGATTGTAGCGGAAGGGCGGCGACTCCTGCCGGATGAGGGAGACAGATGTGCCATCACAAGCGGCGCGCATGCGTCGGTGATGGCACATCGCTCACCCGGCGGAAAGCGTCCGCCCTGCAGCGGAAATCCCAACGGTAACTTTCTTACGACACACTATATCTACAGTAAGACGGAAGACTAATCGTAGATCGACCTAAATGTATTAGTTGGAAAAAATATGATAATCAACAGTCATGATAAGGAAGTGAATAACCGAAGTTCAAGTAGCTATAACGCAAGATTGTTCTTTCAAATCGCAAATGCACTGCCCTTCTTCTAATAGAAAACTATAATTGCAATAATCCACTATGTATCTATAATACTCAAATATTTTTCAAAACAATAAACTATAAACTGCTAAAACTCCAATTGTTCCTAGCACAACTACCATTACATTTGTAGAGATAATGGCTAGTGTGAATGCGACAACTGCACCAATAAGTCCAAATAATAAATTCCCTTGTTGCACATATAAAATAGCTGGGAAAATTAATGCTCCTAGGACTGCAAATGGTATATTGCTTAATACACCTGAGATAACAGGGGGTAATTTTTTACCTTCTAAAAAAGTAAGCGGGAAAACCCTAGGGATATATGTGACAAGAGCCATTCCAAATATCGTCCACCAATACCAAGCACCCATAAGTTTAGGCTCCTTCCGGCAAGTTTAGGCTTTGTCTTGCATAAATAATTTCGACAAAAATAGAAGACGCAAGCGTAGCGACTAAAATAGCCCAACCTGTTGATAATAAACCTGTCCAATAAAAAAATCCGTTTATAATAGCAGCAAACAGCGCTAGCATCACTACTTTTCGATTGCCGCGCATAGAAGGGACTAGTAACCCAACGAACATGGCGTATAAAGCAATTGACATAGCTGCTTGTAAAAAGGCAGGTAGGTTAGCTCCTATGATATGTCCAATAGCGGTAAATAAAACCCAACTGCTATAGCCAATTAAGGCAACACCAAAGGCAAAAGAAGTTTGTACTTTCTCTTCTTTCTGTGTTGCTAATACGGAAAAAGATTCATCCGTTATCCCAAAAGCATAAATTCCTTTAACCCATCTCTTTTCACTATGCATCTTTTCATTCAGCGCAGCCGTCATTAAGAAGTGACGAATGTTGACGACAAATGTATTTAAAACTATTAAAATAGGATCCACGCCATTTGAAATAAGCGTTAATGACATATATTGAGATGCACCGGCAAATACAAAAATGCTCATTGCAGTTGCTTCCACAATAGAAAGTCCAGTCGTTTTTGCTAATAAACCAAATGTTAATGCAACAGGGAAGTAGCCAATTGCAATACTAATCCCTGCTCTTAAACCTTTTACAAATGAATTATTATTCATAATAAGCTTTAAACCCCTTTTAAAATACGAATGAACAAATTATACTATATATCTATAGTTTTATACATATGAAAATTGGGAATAGTATAAATATACATACATGTGAACGAAAAGCATTATTAAACAAGTTTCATTTCCACATAATGAAAAAAATACTTATTAATATCATAGAGGAGAGTCATCATGCCTAGCTGGTTTTCATTTGAAACATTGACTAATTTGACACAAGATTACCGAGCACTTGGACCGTTGACTGGCCTTCTTCTACCTTTCTTAGAAGCTTTTTTACCTTTTTTACCATTAGTCGTTTTTATTATAGCGAATGTCAATGCATACGGAATTTTATTGGGATTTTTATTGTCTTGGATAGGTTCTGCTGCGGGTGCATACACGGTATTTTTAGTGATCCGAAAATATGGACGAGCAAGAGCTTTAGGTTTTATTACTAGGCATGAAAGAATTCAAAAGTTAATATTATGGGTAGAGAGAAATGGTTTTGGTCCATTGTTTTTACTTATATGCTTTCCTTTTACTCCATCCGCTCTTATTAACATAGTTGCTGGATTGTCAAATATAAAAAAGAAAACGTACTTATGGACGGTCACATTAGGTAAATTAATCATGATCTTAGTCGTAAGTTTCATCGGGTCAGACATAAAAGCACTTGTAACCCAGCCAATAAGAACGATAATAGTAGCCCTCATTATAGTTATTCTTTGGTTTGTAGGAAAGAGTGTGGAAAAAAGAATAAATAATAAAGTAGAAGCAGACTTTATATCCATTCCTGCGGAGAGACGAACTAAAAAGTGAAATTAGTGGAATTTTTAAAAAAGAATGTATATGGAATTGTTTGCTAGGTAAGTCCTAGATACAGATGGATTCTGGTTAGTTAAGGGTTGCTCTAATCTTGCAAGGGTTTGATCTGGACTATTTTTTACTTTTATCGTTTACAGTATACATGAATCAGTGGGCAGATGATTAGAATTGGTTGTAATTGAAAAAAATAGATAAAATCCATTAATAAAGAAGCGCTGTGCGAACTTCATTGCATCTTCGTCCGCTTTTAAAAGAATAGAAAGTATCTAATCTCTCATTAACCAAACCTTACGCACCATGTTTCTACATATTTCAAGAAGGTGACGGACAAACATCCGCCACAAGATTACCGGAAAAAGTGTAGCCGATGCTTCGTCCAAAGCACTTTGAAAATAGTAAAGACAGCATGGGCTCAAAGTAATCCTGCGTTTTTCTTATGAAAAATAATAAATATTGCTCTATTAATATGGCGACACTAAATTTAAATTTCGAATAATTTCCAACTCTACTGGATGTTTTGTACAATAGAGAGAAGGAATTATTCGTTTTTTATTTTAAGAAAGTAGGTGCGAATTTGTCATTAAGAATTGTAAGCGGACGATCGGGAACGGGTAAAACAAAGTTTATGCAACAGGAGATAATTGATACTTTACAGGCGGCACCTATTGGCGATCCGCTATTTTATATTGTCCCTGACCAAATGTCATTCTCTAGTGAGTATACACTTGCAGCAGATTCAGGACTTGCGGGTTTAATACGGGCACAAGTAACGACATTTAAACGATTAGCTTGGCGGGTATTGCAGGAAACAGGAGGCATTGCCAAAGAGGAAATTAGCGGATTTGGTTATCGGATGCTAATCCGAAGCTTACTAGAAGATAATAAAGATCAATTCAAATTATTTAAAAGAGCAGCAACAAAACGAGGATTCACAGATCAAATTGAAGTACTTTTGAAGGAATTTAACCGATACTGTTTAGATTATGAAACGATGTCCAATATACTAAATGATTTAGAAAATGTGCAAGCCCCAAAAACATTAAAGGATAAATCTGCTGATTTAGTCATGATGCTCGATTTGATGGAGCAAAAGTTGGGAACGAGCTATATAGACGGAGAAGGGTATTTAACATTACTCGCACAAAAAATTAAAGACTCCTCGCTGCTCGAAACGACGGAAATTTATATAGATGGATTCACTTCTTTTACAACTAGAGAGTTGGAAATAATTCAAGCATTAATGAAAAAAGTAAAACGTATTACGATAGCACTTCCAATGGAATCGCTTGCGGATGCACTGGATGAGCAGTCCTTATTTTATCAACCTGCATCTACATGTAATAGGCTACTAGATATTGCAAACGAGGAAAAAGTAGAAGTAGAAGCGACCGTGCATCAAACAAAGCAAAGACGATTTGTTTCGAAAGAATTAGCGCATATGGAAGCAGACTTTGATCAGGTTCCATCGCGTGAGATTGGGACAGAAGGTAAGCTTCAATTAACAGAAGCAGCAAATAGACGTGCGGAAGTTCACGCAGTTGCACGGAATATACGATCGCTTATGCAACAAAAGGATGTTCGTTATAAAGAAATGGCGATTTTACATCGAGAAGCGGAAGCTTACGAAGGACTAATCGAAACTATTTTTGCGCAATATGAGATTCCGGTGTTTATTAGCCAGAAAAAAACGATGTTACATCATCCGCTAATCGAGTTAAGTCGTTCTGTATTGGAAATCATTCGCACTGATTGGAAGTATGAGCCGACTTTCCGGGCAATTAAAACGGATTTGTTTTTCCCACTAAATGCTTCCAAGAGGGCCTGGAGAGAAAGGGCGGATCGATTAGAAAATTTTGTTCTGTCCTTCGGTATATACGGAGACAGATGGTTCGATGACCGTCGCTGGATATATAAAAAATACCGTGGCCTTGAATTTTATTCGAAAGTTCAAACGGATGAAGAGTTAAGTATTCAAGCGGATATTCATACAGTTAGAGATTTAGTAGTGACTCCCTTAAAAACGCTGGCAGAAAAGCTAGAAGGAAGTAAGACGGGAATTGAAATTGCTACAGCCTTATTTACATTTATGGACACATTGCAAGTTTACGATAAGTTGCAAGTCTTAAAGGAAACAGAAGAGGAAGAAGGGCAATTATTACTTGCAACTGAACATGAGCAAGCATGGAATGAATGGATCAATGTACTAGATCAATTCGTTTTAATGTTTGGGGAAAAAGATATGACACTCGAAGAAGCTTCGAAAATTTTAGAAGAAGGATATGACCAGTTAACCTTTTCTCGAATTCCACCGACAGTCGATCAAGTAGTTGTCGCAAATTTAGATATCGCAAGAATTTCGGATATAAAGGCTGTTTTTGTTCTTGGGGTAAATGACGGTGTATATCCAAAAAGAATGGATCATGAAGGGCTACTCTCGGACACAGAACGCGAATGGTTCGCTCAAATTGGCTTTGAGTTAGCTCCTACCTCCAAAATGCGTTTGCTTGATGAAAACTATTTAGTATATAAAGCATTCACTGCTGCATCCGAATATTTATATGTGTCTTATCCAATTGCAGATAGTGAAGGGAAAGCAATGCTTCCTTCGATGTATATAAAAAAACTTCAGCAAATGGTAGGAAATGTCCAAGTCAATATTGCAGTAATGGATCCGAGCGATTCCACAGAGACTGTTTTTGATTTATCCACCATTAGTCACCCCAGAACTACATTACCCTATGTCGTTATGCAACTAAGGGAAGCGCTGGAGACAGGAGAACTTTCGGAAGTTTGGCAATCCGTTTATCGCTATTATATGGATGATCCTTATTGGTCAAAATTATTGAATAGGATTGTAAAGCCACTTATTCATGGCAATAAAACCGAAAGACTTACGCAGAATATGACATCTGCTCTTTACGGTGAAACGATGATCTCTAGCGTATCACGCGTAGAAAAATATTATAGTTGTCCCTTTGCTCATTTTGCCGCCTACGGTTTAAAGTTAGAGGAACGTTCAGAATATCGTTTGGAAGCACCTGCAATGGGTGATTTATTTCATGCTGCATTAAAATGGATTTCGGATGAAACCAATCGATTAAATCTAATATGGGGCGAGCTTTCGAAAGCGCAGTGTATGCAGCTTGCAAAACAAGCAGTCGATCATATTGTGCCAATCTTTGTCCACCAGTTATTGTTAAGTACGAATCGCTATCGTTATATCCAACGAAAACTAGAACAAATTGTCGCTTCTACACTCATTGCATTAAGTAAACATTCCAATGTCTCTGGTTTCATTCCAATTGCAGTGGAAGCAGGATTTGGTCCTGGTGAAGCTTTACCCGCTTTAGAAATTGGCCTTAAGCATCACAGAATAATGCAGTTGCGTGGAAGAATTGACCGAGTAGATGCTGCAAATGTGAACGGAAATATGTTTGTACGAATCGTGGATTATAAATCTTCTAAAAAAGGCATTGATTTGAACGAAGTGTATCACGGTTTATCCCTGCAAATGTTAACATATTTAGATGTCGCGATAGAAAATGCGCCAATTTGGTTACAGGAAGAAGCACAGCCTGCAGGTGTTTTATATGTACATTTGCATAATCCTTTTATTCAATCGAAAAAAGAAATGGCAGAAGCAGAGTTAGAAGATGCTATTTATAAATCGTACAAAATGAACGGATTGTTACTCGATGAACCAGAAGTCATTATGGAAATGGATGAACAAATAGAAGGTTTTTCCAAAGTAATTCCTGTACGAATGAATAAAGATGGAAATCTATCTAAATCCTCATCGAAAGTAGTGGACCAAGGAGATATGAAACTGCTCCAATCATTCGTACGAAAAAAACATGAACAGGCTGGAAATGGGATGAATGCAGGAGACACTCGTGTTTATCCATATCGTTTAAAAGACAAAATGCCTTGTACGTATTGTTCGTATCGCAGTGTATGTCAGTTTGATCCACAAAATCCTGACCAACCAATACGTCAATTGAAAGCAGAACAACCAGAAATAGTGACGGAAAAAATTCGAGGGGAGATGGGTACAAGTGAACATTCCTAATATGCCAGAAGATTTAACATGGACTCCTGCACAGTGGAAGGCTATTTGGGCTAGTGGTTCAGATGTGCTTGTTTCTGCAGCAGCTGGCTCTGGTAAAACAGCCGTTTTAATCGATCGATTGATTCAAAAAGTAATTGCAAAAGATAATCCGATAAACGTCGACGAACTACTCGTTGTAACGTTTACAAATGCGTCGGCTGCTGAAATGCGTCACCGAATGGGAGAAGCACTGGAGAAAGCAATTGCGATGGATCCCTCATCTGCTCATCTACGTAAGCAGTTAAGTCTGTTAAATAAAGCTCAAATTTCTACGCTCCATTCATTTTGTTTAAATATCGTCCGCCAGTACGCTTATATGTTGACGATAGATCCGGGATTCCGAATCGCAAATGAAACCGAAGCTGCATTAATGCGAGATGATATTTTAGCAGAAGTATTAGAAGAAGCTTATCATGTAGAAAACCCAGAACCAATGTATCGACTTTCGGATAGTTTTACATCTGACCGTGATGACCAGTCGATTGAGACGATGATTGAAAAATTATATACGTATGCACGGGTGCATCCAGAACCAAAGAAATGGTTACTTGCAATTCCAGAAGCATATAATTTAAGCGAAGATGCTTCGATTGATAGTCTTTCATTTATTGGTCCATTGAAGCTGTCGATTGTTCATCAGTTAGAAGAAGCGATTGCGGTGACGGAAGAAATTCGTAAGATAACGAATCTTCCGAATGGACCATCCCCCCTAGCAGAAACAGCGATGAAGGACCAACTCATGATGCAAGAAGCGGTTTCGTTGATGAAAAATGAATCTTGGCGAGATGTGTTTCATTTTTTTCAAAGCTTGTCATGGGGAAAAGCTGCGACCATCAAAAAAGATTCCTGTGACGAAACACTGAAAAAACAAGCGACAGACAAACGAACGAAAGTAAAAAAAATTATCAACGAGTTAAAAGAGAACTTTTTCACGAGAACGCCCGAACGATTATTAGAGGAAATGAGACTGATGGCCCCGCAACTCAAAACATTAGTCGATTTAGCCATTACGTATGGAGAGAGATATTCTGCTGCTAAAAACGATAAAGGACTGGTCGACTTTTCCGATTTAGAGCATTATGCACTGGAAATACTAAGTGTCAGTGAAGAAAATGGAGAATTAAGTCCCTCTGAAATCGCAAAAGAGTATCAAGCTCGTTTCAAAGAAGTATTAGTAGATGAATACCAAGATACAAATAGACTGCAAGAAACTATTTTGCAATTCGTTAAAAGTGGGGACGAGCAGACGGGCAATATGTTCATGGTTGGTGATGTGAAACAATCCATTTATCGTTTTCGTTTAGCAGAACCGATGCTATTTTTAGGAAAGTATCTTCTATTTAACGAAATGCCCATTGACTCGGGTGTGAAAATTGATTTAAACGCAAACTTTAGAAGTCGTAAAGAAGTGTTACATGCTACGAATTATATTTTCCAGCAAATCATGGGAGAAAGTGTAGGGGAAATAAATTACGATGATGCTGCCTCGTTAAAACCCCAAGCACCCTATGACGAAAGTGAAGCAACTGTTGAACTAGCACTTTTATATGAAGTAGAGGACGGTAGTGCGGAAGATTCGGAAGATGAAGTTGTAATCGCAGAAGAAGAGTTAAAAAAATCGCAAGCAGAAGCTCGTTATATCATTTCGAAAATTAAAGAAATGATGGAGACAGGAGCAACTGTTTACGATCCGTGGAAAAAAACAACACGTCCTATTCAATATAGTGATATTGTCATCTTAATGCGCTCCATGACTTGGTCTCAAGAAGTAACTGATCAATTTAAAGAAGCGGGAATTCCATTATATGCCGAGTTATCGAAAGGTTATTTTGAAGCAATTGAAGTACTTATTATGCTCCATACTCTTCGGACAATTGATAACCCTTACCAAGATATTTCGTTAGCTGCTGTTCTGCGTTCGCCTTTCGTTGGATTAACAGAGTCGGAATTGGCACTTATTCGTTTAGCTGCTCCGAAAGATCCATTTTATGACGCATTAAAATTATATATTGCTACTGGAAGAGGCGGGATGTCAGCGGAAACGGAAGAAAAACTGCAACGTTTTGTCCTGCAGTTTGAAGATTGGCGAAATCTAAGTAGAAGAGGTTCACTTGCGGATTTGATTTGGCGAATTTATTTGGATACGAATTATTATGAAATGGTAGGATCTATGCCTAACGGGAAGCAGCGCCAAGCTAACTTACGTATTTTACATGACCGTGCAGTAGATTATGAGAAGACTTCTTTTAGAGGGCTATTTCGCTTTTTACGTTTCATCGATCGTATGCGAAAACGTGGAGATGATTTGGGAGCCGCACGCGCCATTAGTGAAAAAGAAAATGTTGTGCGTTTGATGACGATTCACTCTTCGAAAGGATTGGAATTTCCTATCGTTTTTCTTGGAGGAATGGGACGACCATTTAACCAAATGGACTTTAACGAAGCATATTTATTTGATCAGTCGTTCGGACTTGCAGTAAAAGCAATCGACCCGGACAAACGCATTTCCTTTACTTCCTTGCCATTCTTGGCGATGAAAGAAAAGAAGCAAATGGAGCTAAAAGCTGAAGAAATGCGTGTTTTATATGTTGCGATGACTAGAGCGAAAGAGCATTTAATCCTTACCGCTTCTATAAAAGATTTAGCTAAGACACTCACGAAATGGGAAGATGCTCAATCTGTTTTAGCAGATGAAATGTTACCTGGATATATGCGTGCAAAAGCAAAAAGTTATTTAGATTGGATTGGTCCGGCAATCGCGAGACATGCGGACTACAAACAAATAGCAAATGTAATAGAAGCGAATGTCGTGGAAAGTGAGTCTAAGTGGAAAATTGTTGCAACATGTATAGACGAGTTGAAACTGCGTAAGGAAGTAGAAGTAACAGAAAAAAGACCATTGGATGCATTATTAGTGAGAGATACCTTTCCTTCTTTACCAACCATAAAAGCTCGTTTTGATACTCCATATCCTTTTGAACTTTCGACACATAAACGCTCGAAACAAGCCGTTAGTGAAATAAAGAAAATACAGCAATTAGAGGCTAGTGAAGATCAAGATTATTTCCAAATGGGTAATACCGCGAAGAAAATGCCTTCAATTGCAACGCGGCCTTTTTTCCTTCAACAAGTAAAACTAACAGGAGCAGAGGCTGGAACAGCAGTTCATGCATTTATGCAAAATGTTGATCTAAGTGAAATAAAAACGGTCGAGCAAGTAGAAAATTTTGCGGAAACGCTTGTCCAACGAGAAATATTAACAAAAGCAGAACAAAAGGCAATTGATCCGAAGAAAATGGTTCCATTCTTTCATTCTGAAATAGCAGAGCGACTAAAAAAAGCGCCACAACTAATGCGAGAGTTTCCGTTCACTTACTCTTTAAAAGATGAAGATGGTGATAGCCAAATAATTCAAGGGGTAGTGGACTGCTTGTTTTTAGAAGAGGACGGGCGATGGGTATTACTTGATTATAAGACCGACCGTGTGCAACATTTAGTAGCAAATGAAACTCATTTAATAGAAGAGATGAAAAAACGATACAATATCCAACTATCGCTTTATGCACAAGCAATCGAAGCTATTATGAAAGTCGAGATAAAAGAGAAAGTACTTTATTTATTTGATATAGACAAAACGGTTACATTCTAGGAGGAAAAAAATTGTTGATTCGTCCAACAGAGGTGAAAGAACGAGTAATTTCGATTGATGTGATGAGAGGCTTTGCGCTTTTAGGTATTTTTATCGTCAATATGCTGTTTTTTCATTCTCCGTATATTTATTTTAATCCGTATACATGGTTTCACTTTCCAGGTGATCATGAAACGTTTATGTTGATTGATATCTTCATACAAGGCAGTGTATATCCGTTATTTGCGATGTTATTTGGATACGGACTTTCCATGCAGTTTATGAAAACAAAGGAGAGAGGTACTTCCTTTGCGAAGTTAGCGGTACGAAGATTGTCAGTACTTCTTTTAATTGGATGCATTCATGCGTTTCTAATTTGGTCGGGGGATATTCTAATCACGTATGCACTTGCAGGTTTTGTTCTGTTAGTCCTGATTCGTTTAAAGCCAATTTGGTTGTTTTTTATCAGTGCGGTTTTATTTTTACTTCCGAATGGAGTATTTCATGGATTAATGTACTTGATAGCAAGAGCCAATCCAAATAGTGTCATCATTTATACTGGTATCCAAGAAATTGAATCTTCCGTTATGGCTTTTTCTGAAGGTTCATGGGTCGACATTTTTTGGCAACGCTTAGAAGATTGGTTAACAATGACCCAAAATGGAGCAGTTATTATCGTCATGTTATTTACAATTGTTCCGTTTTTATTATTAGGAGCAGCAGCTGCAAAGCTAAAGTTAATCGAACGAACACGCGAATTAAAAGTATTTTGGATTGTCACGACTATCATTACGCTAATCGGTGGAACTGCTATTAAATGGATTCCTTACTTAACCGAAGCAAATATGTTCACCGTTTCAGTCCAGGATACTTTTGGTGGACCTTTACAAGCAATCGCCTACGCGGGAATCATTGCCCTGATTTGTACTATACCTGTTATGCAAAAACTACTTTCTCCTTTTGCGAAAGCAGGACGTATGTCGATGACTATCTATCTGATGCAATCGATTATCGCTACTACCATTTTCTATTCATACGGATTTGGTTTATATGGGAAGGTAGATATTCAAACAGGAACTTGGATGGCCGTCGGTATATATGTATTCCAGCTTGTATTTGCAGAAATATGGTTTATGAAATTCAAGCAAGGCCCTGTCGAGGCATTGTGGAGAAAACTGACTTATCCAAATAGTTTGTCGAAAATAGGTGAAAAGAAAGTCAATTTGTAATACACTAAGAATAGGAGTCAAAACAATTTGAAGGAGTGTCGACACGATGAAATTATTATCATACCGATTAAATGATGGAATGTACTTCGGACCAAAAGTAAAAAAAGAAGAAGCAGTTTGGGATGTACTAAGTATTCAAGAGACCCTTCAAGTGTTGCCGAGTTTTCCAAAGACAATTATCGAAGGTGTTAGTTTAGATATTGACTTCATAGAACAAATTCGAAAACTTGTCGAAGCAGCTTTAAAAACTGAAAATCCAAATAGTTTTAAACATTTATTTACGGAAATCGAATGGTTATCACCAATTCCACGGACTCCTAAAAATATTATGGCCGTTGGTAAAAATTATGCTGAACATGCGAAAGAAATGGGTGGAGATTCTAATGCTTTTGTTGTTTTCACAAAGGCATCAACAGCTATTGCTGCAGACGAACAAACGCTTTCCGTGCATGCCAATAAAACCTCTTCTTATGATTATGAAGGTGAGCTTGCCATCGTAATAGGTAAAAAAGGAAAAGATATTCCAACTAAACTTGCATATGATTATATATTTGGATATACAATCGCCAATGATTTATCAGCTCGTGATATACAAGATAAACATCAACAGTATTTCCTAGGAAAAAGCTTAGATGGCTCATGTCCACTAGGACCGTATGTAGTAACAAAGGAAGAAATTCCAAATCCACAAGAGTTGACAATTGTGACAAAAGTGAACGGTGAAATTCGTCAAAATGGGAAAACTTCGGATATGACCTTTTCAGTTGAGCAAATTATTTCTAACATTTCTAAAATAGTTACATTAGAGCCAGGTGACGTCATTTTAACCGGATCTCCAGCAGGGGTTGGAAAAGGATTTAATCCTCCTAGATTCTTGAAATCAGGCGATATTGTGAAGATTTCAATTGAAGGAATTGGTACTCTAGTGAACAAATTCGAGTAAAATACTAGCTGAAATGGTAAGATAGATATGTAAAGTAAACGATTGAGGTGAAATAAATGGACTTTTTAGCAAGGACAGATTTACACATTACAACATGGGTAATCGCAATCATTTTGTTTTTTGTAGCTTTAGCAATGGCTAATCCAAAAGTAATTCACATGATTCTACGCGTATTTTATATTTTGGTAATTGTTACAGGTGTTGCATTATTCATTAAAGGGATGGACTTTGGCCAAGGAATGCTTTACGGCTTTAAGCTTTTAGCTGGAATCCTTGTTATAGGTATGATGGAAATGTCATTAGTGAAAAAGAAAAAAGGAAAACCTTTTACATTGTTTGTTGTACTGTTTTTTGTTTTCTTCTTAATCGCTCTATTCCTAGGATTCAAATTACCAATGGGCATTCATTTCTTAGCGTAAAAATAAAAAGCGGCTCCGTCCGCTTTTTATTTTTATGCGACGAGCTTGCGCAGGAGCACACGTTCTTGGCTCCGTCCGCTTTTTATTAATATTCGACGAGCTTTGCGCAGGAGCACCATAAATAAGGAGGGGCTTTCACCGATTTGGGAAAGCTCCTTTTCATTTTTTTAGCAAAAATAATGAATGAAAAAAAGCAGGGAGTGTGCAAATGTTAGGTGTATCCTTACTCATATTCGTCCTAATATTGATGATTGTATTTGTTATTGCTTCATTATTCCTCTCGAAGCAACAAACAGCAAATTCTCCTATCAGAGATGAACTGGATGATTTACATAAAGATATCATTCAACAGCATGATAATGAGGAAAAGCCACCAAAATAATTGGTGGCTTTTCCAATGCTGAATGAGAATACTGAATTGGTCTCGAGTACATGCCAATTGGTTTCGACTTTGTGGATTTGGTATCGGTTAGGGCAAAAATGGTCTCGGGTTCAATCAATATGGTATTGAATAGCCATTTAATGTAAAACAACGTTGAGTTATACTTGCAAGATGACACAGTTTGGACGAAATAGAAGTAATATTTTGGACTTTCGTGCTTAAACAATAGCGATTAAAATGTAGCTTTGATAAAATAACTTTGATATGTTCTAATTGTGTGTCTAGCTTCAGATACAAGCTGTCCCGGGGAATCTCGGAACTTTAAATGTGTGTGTCGCTTTTCTAAATAGAGGAGGGTTTTACGTGAATGTTAAAAAGTGGTTTGTGGCCGCGTTATTAATAAGTGGACTTTGGTTAACAACGACTAAAGAGACGAATGCTGAGGCAAATGCTTCTATACATAACGAAAGTATTTATGATTTATATGTGGACCGTTATTTTAATAAGGTAGTTTCGAATGATATTAACGTCAATGCCCAGGACCCAAATGCATTTGCTGGGGGAGATTTTCTTGGAATTGTGGAGAAAATGGATCATATAAAAGATATGGGATTTACAATCATTTCAATTGGACCAGTTTTTGCTACTGACACATATGATGGAAAACGTGTTCTAGATTTTAATGAGATTGAAAAAAGATTTGGAACGCCAGAAGAGTTTCAAGAGCTTATAAAAGTAGCGCATAAAAAAGGAATGAAAATCGTCGTAGGATTCCCGTTGAATAATTTTAGTGAAAACCATATTTGGAATATGGATACTAAGAAAAAAGAGTGGATTGTCAAAACTGAAAATGGTGTAATGCAAGTGGACCTTGCTAATCCAGAAGTACAGCAGGAATTAGAGAAAGACATTATGGATTTCGCTAAAAAGTATGAAATCGATGGCGTAAAATTTTCCGAATTAGACGGAGCGCCAACTTCATTTATTAATGAAATGATTGCTAGTCTAAAAGAAGTGCGCAATCCCATGTATGCTATTGCTTTAGAAGATTCAGATGCAAACTTTGATACGAATTATTCCAATCAGTTACTGGTTGATTTTAGAGAAGCATTTAAAAATACGGATTTACCTTCTAAAGAGATTGCTTCTACAAATGATAATGATTTATTAATGATCGATCATTTAAATACAGAGAGATTTACTTATTTTAGTGCGCTTGAGAATGTGTTCCCTCCAACGCGCATTAAAATAGCGATGGGTGCAATTCTTGCAATGCCTGGAGTGCCATATATGAGTTATGGAACAGAAATTGCAATGAATGGACAAATCCCTCAAGAAAGCCATCAAGTGATGAACTTTCGAGTGGATGAAGATATTACAAATTATTTAAAAGATATCAATTCCATTCGCAATAAATCAGAAACACTTCGTACAGGTAAAACAGAACTGTTGAAAAATGAGAACGGTTATATTGTATTTAAACGTTATTCAGATAAAGAAACGTTCATTGTAGTTGTGAACAATACAAGTGGTACACAACGAATTGACTTATCAAGCGATGTTGTGGGAGAAAATAAAGAACTTCGAGGAATATTTGAATCAGATATAGTTCGTCCAAACGATGATGGGAAATATAGATTAGTACTAGATCGTGAACTCGTCGAAATTTATCAAGTAACCGACCGCAAAGGTTTAAATACATCTTATATAGTTGCAATGTGTGTAGCATATCTTTTGTTTATCCTATTTTTAGTTACCGTATGGAAAAAAGGAAAACAACGAAAACTAGAAAAACAATAATAAAAAAGAGCTGATTATTCGATTAATCAGCTCTTTTTAATATATGACCTATTTTAAGGTAATTTATTTAAAAAGAATAAGGCCAATGTGTCTGGTCCGGCATGTGCTCCAACAGTAGAGCCAATCAGATGAATTTCAATGCTTTTTGGATGAAATCGTTCTTCTATTAATTGTTTTAGTTCAAGTGCTGTTGCTTCGTCATCCCCGTGACTAATCGCGATATTTTGTTCTTCTAAACGATCGGCACGTTCTCCCATAACATCTATCATTCTTTTAATCACTTTTTTGCGTCCGCGTATTTTTTCGATTGGGACAAGTTTACCTTCTTCGACATGAAGAAGCGGTTTAATGTTGAGTAGTCCTCCAATAAATGCACTTGTTTTAGAAACTCTTCCACCCCTTGCCATATAGTCTAAATCTTCTACTGTGAAAAGATGCTCCATATGCAGAGCAGAAAATCTAATTTTCTCTTCCATCATTGACAAGCTCATTCCTTCATCTCTTAAACGAACTGCTTCTTTTATTAGAAGTCCAATTCCAAGGGATGCACATTTTGAATCGATAATGGTTAACTTTAAATCTGGGTACGTTTCCATTAACTGTTCTTTCATCATCACGGCAGTGCTATAAGTTCCGGAGAGTGCGGATGAGAGTGAAATGTAGAAACCATCTTCTCCAGACTTTGCAAGCTCTTCAAACCGTGATAAAAAAAGTTCTGGTGAAGCTTGAGAAGTTTTTGGTTGTTTACCAGCACGAATTGCTGCGTACACTTCTTTGGAATCAATTCCAATAATATCTTCATATTCATCCTTGTCTATATGCACTCTTAGCGGGATCAATTCTACATTATGTAATTCATAAAAAGATTTAGGTAAATCACAAGCACTATCAGCGAATAATTTCATTTCCATCCTCCTAAATTATCATAATTTCTTTAACATCAATCGGTCTATTAAAAATTCTGCAATTCCGTCTTCATTATTAGATAAAGTAACTTCATTTGCAATGTTTTGAAGAGGTGCAATTGCATTTCCCATTGCAACACCAATTCCGGCATAGTCAATCATTTCTAAATCATTGTCTTCATCGCCAAAAGCGATAATTCGTTCTTTTGGAATGTCTAAATACTCGGAGACATGCGCTAAACCAACTGCCTTGTTTAAGCCGTGTCGTACTACTTCAATTATATCCCAAGGTGCTCCCCAACGACGATGGTCAATTACTTCGGCATGTACATCTCGTAAATGATTACGAACCAATTCTACCGAACCTTCCTCTGCATGAATGAGTAAGCTTGTCGGATCCGTTTTCAAGAAAGTACGTAAATCGCCAGTAGTAATATGTGGATTTCCCAGTGCAAATGCAGAAATCATTTGTTCATCATGATGATGTAAGTACACGTCATCTAACACTTCTGCGAGCATATTTTTAATAGAATAGCTTTGAACCGCTTCTACAACTTCTTTTACAACATGGAGTTCTATCGGTTTATGAATTGTATTCCAGGAAGAATTCGTTGGATGATGGACAAATGCCCCATTAAAGTTGACGATTGGCGTATGTAATCCAAGCTCCTTATAATACATCTCACTGGATCTATAAGGCCTACCAGTTGCGATCATTACTTCATGACCTTCGCTTTTCGCCTGTAATAGTATATTCTTCGTTTTATGTGAAATTACCTTCTTATCTGTTAATAAAGTTCCATCTAAATCTAAAACAATTAAGTGTCGTTGCATATTAAATTCTCCTTTCCTTCTATTAAAGTGTATCGTTTTCCAGTTTAAACGTCAAAATGATAGGAACCAGTCTTTTGGACATATCCAATTACTTTGTTAAAATAATATTAAAGAGGAAAGGTGGGCTATGAATGATCGTACAATTAGAATCATGGAGTAATATACCTTTACTACATATTTATACGAATCAAACAAATAATCATTCTCCTATTGTCATCTTTCTACATGGTTTTGAAAGTGCGAAAGAGCACAATCTGCATTATGCCTATCAACTAGCAAATAAAGGATGCCGGGTAATCTTACCGGATGCGCATTTACACGGTGACAGAGACGAAAAATTAGATCAAGTCGAAATAAGTCTTCGTTTTTGGGAAACGGTACTAACTTCCATTGAGGAAGTCGGAAAAATAAAAGAAGAACTAAGAACAAGAGGTTATTGGACCGATCAAAAAATTGGTATTGGTGGAACATCAATGGGGGGTATCACGACACTTGGTTGCTTAACTGTCTACCCATGGATAGACGCTGCCGCTATAATGATGGGAACTCCAAGTTATGTTCAAATTGCGAAAGCTCAAATCGAACAACTTGAGAAAAAGGGATCTCCAATACCTTTGTATTTGGAGGAAAAGGACAATATTTTCCACACCTTATCTACTTTTGATGCTTCGATTCATATGGATAGACTTGCAAATAAGTCATTGTTTTTTTGGCATGGAGAAAAAGATGCTATTGTTCCTTTTGCGCCAACCGCTCATTTTATTGAGGAATATGAAAAACGGTATGGGAATAAACAATTAGTTTTTATGAAAGAAAAAACAGCAGGTCATGCAGTTAACCGTAAAGGATTATTAGCAGCAACTAAATGGCTTGCAGACAATTTGGCATAATGAGTGGACTTTGTTATGATGAACAAAAGTAGTAAGGGGGATTTATAATGGATCAAGATATGAAAGATAGTATGATGAGTGCGCTCGAAAATGTAATTGACCCAGAACTAGGGGTAGATATTGTTAATTTAGGTTTAGTTTATGATGTAGAGTTGACGGAAGAAGGTACCGCAACTGTTACGATGACGCTTACTTCTATTGGTTGTCCAATGGGGCCAATGATTGTAGATCAAGTTAAAACGGCGCTTGGTGAATTACCAGAAGTGAAGGAAACAGAAGTAAATGTCGTTTTCAATCCACCATGGTCAAGAGATAATATGTCTCGTTATGCGAAAATTGCATTGGGCATTCGATAAAAACATCCTGTTTATGTTGAACAAATTAGGGAAACTCTCATACTAGGAGTTTCCCTAATTTTTATGTCTTTAAATAGAAGCAATTACATTTTAGGATCGAGATAACACAACTATTTTTGTCGACTCTATAGCATGAGCAAATACAGAATGATAAACAGTTTCACAAAAAGCAGTAGTTTCCCCAATAATACTTAGTGACCCAGTAATTTTAAGTGTAAATAGCCTGCCGCTGTTCGTATTTTTCGTAATTCTTCCCGAACCTTCTAAAACAAAATACACTTCATCCGAACGTTCCCTTCATATACATTCTTAACCTTTCCATTATTATAAAAATAAAGTTACAATAACTTATCCTTATCGTTCAAATAAGAAAGAATCACTTCTCTTTACAAATTAGAGGAAAGAATATTATAATTTAATTAGTCAAAAAAGGTCAAACTTTTTTTAGAGGAGATGTTTGGTGATGCAAATGAAACAAACAGATGAAAAAAGTCCATTAGAAACATATGGACGTAATCTAGTTACTGCTGTAAAAGAAGGAAAAATGGATCCTGTTATTGGTCGTGACCAAGAAATACGGGACGTAATTCGTATATTATCTAGAAAAACAAAAAATAATCCCGTGTTAATAGGGGAACCTGGTGTTGGTAAAACAGCAATTGTAGAAGGATTAGCGCAAAGAATTGTGCGAAAAGATGTTCCAGAAGGATTAAAAGAAAAAGAAATTTTTGAACTGGATATGAGTTCTTTAATCGCTGGTGCGAAATATCGTGGTGAATTCGAAGAACGATTACAAGCTGTTTTAAAGCAAGTAAAAGATAGCGAAGGACAAATTATTTTATTTATAGATGAAATTCATACAATTGTTGGAGCGGGGAAATCAGACGGTGCAATGGATGCAGGGAATATGTTGAAACCAATGCTAGCCCGAGGAGAATTGCATTGTATAGGGGCAACTACTTTGGATGAATATCGGATGTATATTGAAAAAGATCCTGCACTTGAAAGAAGATTCCAACAAGTTCTTGTAAGAGAGCCTTCCGTTGAAGATACGGTTTCCATTTTACGTGGATTAAAAGAGCGCTTTGAATTGCATCACGGTGTTCGCATTCATGACCGAGCAATTATTGCCGCATCAGAATTATCTAATCGTTATATTACCGAACGTTTTTTACCAGACAAAGCAATCGATCTAGTAGACGAAGCATGTGCCATGATTCGAACAGAAATTGACTCGATGCCGCAAGAACTAGATGAAGTAACACGAAAAATAATGCAGCTTCAAATTGAAGAACAAGCATTAATGAAGGAAAAAGACGCGGCCAGTAAAAAAAGATTAGAACAAATACGTCATGACTTGAAAGAAATAGAGCAATCTACAAGTGAAATGCGTAACAAGTGGGAAAAGGAAAAAGAAGCAATTCAAGTTATTCAACAAAAAAGAGAAGAACTTGACCGATATCGTCGAGAATTGGAAGATGCAGAAAATAAGTATGATTTGAATAAAGCTGCCGAACTTCGCCATGGGAAAATTCCAACCTTAGAAAAAGAGCTTCAAGTATATGAACAACAAGTAAACGAAGAAACGGAATCACGCTTGTTACGAGAAGAAGTAACCGCAGAAGAAATTGCATCCATCGTTTCAAGATGGACTGGTATTCCAGTTACAAAATTGGTAGAAGGTGAACGAGAAAAGCTTCTTCGTTTAAAAGAAACACTTGCTGAGCGAGTAGTTGGTCAAGACCAAGCCGTGCAATTAGTAACGGAAGCGGTATGGCGTGCACGAGCTGGTATTAAAGATCCGAGGAAACCAATTGGATCATTCCTGTTTTTAGGACCAACAGGTGTAGGGAAGACAGAACTTGCCAAGTCACTAGCAGCAAATTTATTTGATTCGGAAGAGCATTTTATCCGCATTGATATGTCTGAATATATGGAGAAGCATAGTGTCTCCCGTTTAGTTGGTGCGCCTCCAGGCTATATTGGTTATGAAGAAGGCGGTCAATTAACCGAAGCGGTACGTAGAAATCCATATTCTGTTGTGTTATTAGACGAAATAGAAAAAGCACACCCAGATGTTGCAAATATATTATTGCAACTAATGGATGATGGCCGTATCACCGATAGCCAAGGAAGAATAGTCAATTTTACAAACACAGTCGTCATATTAACTTCTAATATTGGTTCTCAATTTCTTGGAAACACTACGGGGATCATTAGCGAAGAGGAAGAAAGCCTTGTAATGGCTTCTTTACGGGAACATTTTAAACCAGAGTTATTAAATCGTTTAGATGAAATTATTATGTTCCACTCATTAACGACACAACATTTTGAAAAAATTGTGGAGAAATATGTCAAACAACTGCAAGATCGTGTTCACGAACAAGAATTAATTTTGCAAGTGGATGGAGCAGTGCTTAAATGGATTGTGTCAGAAGGCACTGACGCTGCATTTGGTGCAAGACCATTAAAACGTTTTATTCAACGACATTTAGAAACTGCAGTAGCAAAACTACTAATCGGAGGAACGATTCTTCCAGGAAGTACAATAGAAGCAACTATTGAAGAAGGCCAATTAGTTATTAAATAGGATAATTACAGTATTCGAGTGCTTGGTCGTAACAATTACAAGATAACTCTGTCAAATCGCAAGATTAATACTCAGAATCGCAAAATAGCGGATATTCGCAGTCCACACGCTAGGTCAACACTTTGAATTTGCGATAAGCAAGGTTGATCTTGCGTTATCCTGTTTTAATTTGCCGATGCACTAAAAAACAGCTCCCGCACTTTGTTTGCGGGAGCTGTTTTTTAGTGTTGTTCTGATGGAGCTGGTTCGTTTGGAATAATTGCTGTGATGATAAAAATCATAATAGCAACAGGAATAGACATAATTAAACCATGCATAAATACAAAGGGTTGATCTTGTACAGAGCTTACTACGTAATTCAACATAGAAACTAGTATTACAGACCAAATAAGTGTCATAATATATTTCATTTGTTTCACCTCAAGCTATTTTTACTATGTATATCATATCATACCACTAGCTAATTCAAAAGAAAATTTGCAGATTCAAACTATGTTGTTGAAAAATGTTCACTTATTCGTTATTATTGTTACCAGGTACTAATAATAGATTATAAGAAAAGAGGAACTTTTGTGAATGCAGGAATAATTGGTTTAGGAACTTATTCACCAGAGCAGATTTTAACAAATGCAGACCTTGAGAAAAAAGTAGATACATCCGACGAATGGATTCGAACTAGAACTGGAATAGAAGAAAGAAGAATTGCTGGACCCGAACAAGATACATCACATTTAGCTTTTGAAGCAGCAAAAGAAGCAATAAAAGATGCAGGAATTTCACCAGAACAAATTGGGCTGATACTTGTTGCAACGGTTACACCAGATCGTCCGTTTCCAAGTGTTTCTACAATGCTTCAAGATCAACTTGGTGCTAAAAACGCTGCGGCAATGGACATCTCTGCAGCATGTGCAGGGTTTATGTATGGTTTAGTAACTGCAAAACAATTTGTAGAATCAGATACGTATTCTCATGTACTTGTTGTAGGAGTTGAAAAACTTTCTAAAATTACAAATTGGGAAGACCGCAACACGGCAGTACTATTTGGAGACGGAGCAGGTGCCGCTGTTGTAAGTAAAGTATCAGAAGGACGCGGAATTTTATCATTCGAACTTGGTGCTGATGGAAGCGGCGGCAAACATCTATACCAAGATGGGCCTCATCTTGCAATGAATGGTAGAGAAGTATTTAAGTTTGCAGTTCGACAAATGGGTGAATCAGCAGTTAATGTTATAGAGAAAGCTGGTCTTTCGAAAGAAGATATTGATATGCTAATCCCGCATCAAGCCAATATTCGTATAATGGATGCATCGCGAGAAAGATTAGGATTACCTGTCGAAAAAATGTCGAAAACGATCCATAAGTATGGTAATACTTCGTCTGCATCCATTCCACTTTCATTAAAAGAAGAAGTAGTGAATGGGAAAGTGAAAGATGATGACATTATTGTTATGGTCGGATTTGGTGGTGGCTTAACTTGGGGTGCCATTACATTAAAATGGGGAAAATAACTGGGGAACATTGGGAGGAAGAATATATATGACAAAACGTAGGGTTGTCGTAACAGGAGTCGGTGCTGTTACACCACTAGGAAATGATATAGAAACAACTTGGTCGGCTATTAAAGAAGGAAAATCAGGCGTGGGTATGCTTACACGATTGGATGCAAGTCAGTTTTCCGCAAAAGTTGCAGCTGAAGTAAAAGATTTCGATATTGAGAAATATATTGAGAAAAAAGATGCTCGTAAGATGGATCGTTTTACTCATTATGCACTTGCGGCTTCTATCATGGCGGTAGAAGACGCTAATTTAACGATTACAGAAGAGATTGGTCTACGAACTGGTGTATGGATTGGTTCGGGAATTGGTGGGATGGAGACATACGAAGCACAGTTCCGTGTATTTTTAGAAAAAGGTGCTCGTCGTGTAAGTCCATTTTTTGTTCCGATGATGATTCCAGATATGGCGGCAGGTCAAGTGTCGATTCATTTTGGAGCAAAAGCGATTAATTCATGTAGTGTAACAGCTTGTGCATCAGGAACAAACTCCATTGGTGATGCATTTAAAGTAATTGAGCGTGGGGACGCGGATGTAATGATTACAGGTGGTGCTGAATCTCCGATTACACATATGTCTGTTGCTGGGTTTTGTTCAAACACCGCACTTACGTTAAATACAGATCCGCAAACTGCCTCAAGACCATTTGATGCAAACCGTGATGGATTTGTAATCGGAGAAGGTGCAGGGATAATCATTTTAGAAGAGTATGAACATGCAGTAGCACGTGGTGCGAAAATTTATGCAGAGATTATTGGATATGGCTCAACAGGTGATGCACATCATATTACTGCTCCTGCACCTGGAGGAGAAGGAGCAGCTCGTGCCATGAAACAAGCAATTGCAGATGCAGGTATTAAACCAGAACAAATCGATTATATTAACGCTCATGGAACAAGCACGCCTTATAATGATCAGTTTGAAACAATGGCTGTTAAATCTGTTTTTGGGGAACATGCATATAATTTAGCAATGAGTTCTACAAAATCAATGACAGGGCACTTACTAGGAGCTGCAGGTGGAGTAGAAGCGATTTTCACTGTATTAGCTTTAAAAGAAGGAATATTGCCACCAACGATGAATTTAGAAACACCAGATCCAGAATGCGACTTGGATTATGTACCAAATGCCGCTAGAAATGCGGAAATTGAGTACGCAATGAGCAATTCACTCGGTTTTGGTGGACATAATGCTAGTATTTTATTCAAAAAATAAGATACAAAACGTACAAAAAATATGTAAATATTAATATTAGAAAATAAAGTAAAACAAAAAAGTATTTCCCAAAATAATTGGGAAATACTTTTTTTATATTATAAAAATAATACGTGAATACTTCAATAATTTAAAGGGGTGGTTCGCTAAAGTATACATTTGAAAAATTCCATTTCTGTGTTTTATATTGTCGGAATTGGGAGAATTAATTATCTTATTAAAATAATTTATTAAATTAGTGAATTTTAACGAAAGTGTTGATATGAGAAGGTTTAAAAAGAATTTTTCATTTTCAAAAAAGAGTAAATTAAGGGAATAATAAAAAAATGTATTGCGATTGTAATGATACTGTAATAGAATTTACACGAGAGATGAATTAACAGAAAAATTGAAATTTAGGGTTGTGTATAGAGATAAAAAATTTACCTTACAGAAAATACCATACATTCGAGTGATTTAACGTCAAGAGAAGAAACGGATGAGAATCGTTGGAAGTTTGATGCAGGAAGGGAGTTTTATTTTAGACATGACAAATAAACTATTGGAAATTAAAGATTTACACACTGGTTTTCGCATTAAAGATACATATTATGATGCAGTCGATGGCGTATCGATCACATTAAAGCAAAATGAAATTCTTGCAATTGTTGGAGAGTCAGGTTGTGGAAAGAGTACTTTAGCAACATCTATAATCGGACTTCATGATCATAATAAAACAAGAGTACAAGGTGAGATTAATTACAACGGAGAAAACCTAGCAAGCCTTGATGAAGAAAAGTTTAATAAAGTAAGAGGTGAAGAGATTGGAATGATATTCCAAGATCCTTTATCTGCTTTAAATCCACTTATGCATATTGGTGATCAAATAGAAGAAGGATTAATATACCATACGAAGATGTCTAAAAATGATAGGGAAAAACGTGTATTAGAGTTGTTAGCGCAGGTAGGTATTCCTAATCCTAGGAGAACTGCAAAGCAATTTCCACATCAGCTATCTGGTGGTATGAGACAGCGTGTTATTATAGCAATTGCAATTTCCTGTAAGCCTAAGGTAATTATCGCTGACGAACCGACAACTGCTTTAGACGTTACAATACAAGCTCAAATACTGGATTTGCTAAAAGATCTACAAGCAGAAACAGGAGCGGGAATAATTTTGATCACTCATGATTTAGGAGTTGTAGCGGAAGTAGCAGATCGGGTTGCAGTTATGTATGCTGGAGAGATAATTGAAGAAGCTTCAGTAGAAGACTTATTTTCGAATCCAAAGCATCCTTATACACGATCATTATTTAACTCTATACCCCAAATGAATAGTGAAAATGAAAAACTTCAAGTAATACAAGGAATGGTACCTTCTCTGATGAATCTACCAAGAAGTGGATGCCGATTCTCAGCGAGGATTCCATGGATTCCAAGTATCGCACATGAAGAAAATCCAACACTTCATGAAGTTTCTCCAGGTCATTTAGTTAGATGTACTTGCTGGAAGCACTTTCATTTTGAAAGTGAAGAAGGAGGAAATTCACGATGAGTTTTATGCAAATTAATGATTTACGTGTCCACTATCCAATTCGTGGAGGCTTTTTTAATACAGTTATTGATAATGTTCATGCAGTCGATGGAATCAATTTAGAATTCGAAAAAGGGAAGGCATATGGTTTAGTTGGGGAATCAGGTTGTGGAAAATCAACCACTGGAAAATCAATCATTGGGCTTGAAAAAATTACTTCTGGAACCATTATTTATGAAGGGGAAGATGTTACAAACAAACGTCGCAACCCTAATTCAACGTTTAATCGTGATATACAAATGATTTTCCAAGATGCGAATTCCAGCCTTAATCCTCGTAAACGTGTACAAGATATTATTGCAGAGCCAATACGAAACTTTTTGAAGTTAACGCCTGATGAGGAAAAACGAAAAATCAATGAATTATTAGCAATCGTCGGAATGAATGAAGATGCGAAAGTAAAATATCCACATGAATTTTCAGGTGGTCAAAAGCAGCGAATTGGAATTGCACGAGCGATTGCCTGTAATCCAAAGCTGATTATTGCGGACGAACCAGTATCAGCATTAGATCTTTCCGTTCAAGCGCAAGTGCTGAACTTTATGAAAGATATTCAAGAGGAATTTGGTTTAAGCTACTTGTTTATCTCCCATGATTTAGGAGTCGTTAAACATATGTGTGAGCATATTTCTATCATGTATAAAGGTAGATTCGTTGAGTCTGGAAATCGAGAAGACATTTATACGAATCCACAACATATTTATACGAAGCGATTATTATCTGCAATTCCTGATGTTAATCCAATAGGTCGGGATGTTCGAAAAAGAGAACGTATTAAAGTGGAATCTGATTATGTAATCGAGCATAAAAATTATTATGATCCAAACGGAAGAGTATTTGACTTAAAAAAATTGACAGATACACATTTTGTAGCGATGAGTGCTCACGAAAAGGGGGGCATGTAATATGTGGAAAACAATTGTAAGACGAACATTAATCATGATTCCACAACTAATCGTTCTAAGCTTATTAATTTTCATGATGGCTAAATTTATGCCAGGAGATCCTTTTACGGGAAAGATTACACCAGAGACGGATCCTAATCGTATAGAAGAACTACGTGAGTTGGCCGGTTTAAATGATCCGTGGTATGAACAGTACGCCCACTGGATGTTAAACGCAGTGCAAGGGGATTTTGGTAAAAGTTATACGTATAAAATAGGTGTTTCAACTTTGATTGGTGAAAGAGCTATAAATACTTTTTGGTTATCTTTAGTAAGTGCTATTTTGTTATATCTAATAGCTATTCCACTTGGGATTATAGCTGGCCGTTATCAAGATACATTAGCAGATAAGTTAATCGTATTGTATAGTTTCATCGTTTATGCAATTCCGACGTTCGTTTTGTCTTTGATTTTCTTATTTCTTTTCGGATATAAATTACACTGGTTCCCAACTGTCGGTAGTGTAGATATTCAATATGATCCAGGTACTTTTGGATACATATGGAGCAAAATTTACCATATGTTGTTACCAGCTATAACTTATGCGGTATTAGCTACTACTGGCGTTATTCAGTATTTACGTTCTGAAATTATTGATTCTAAAAGCCAAGATTATGTTAGAACTGCACGAAGTAAAGGTATTCCAATTAGTAAGGTATATTCCAAACATATTCTAAGAAATTCCTTGCTACCAATAGCAGCTTTTTTTGGATTTACAATAACCGGTCTGTTAGGTGGTTCTATCTTTATTGAAACAATTTTCGGTTATCCAGGGATGGGACAGTTATTTATTTCATCTATTGCATCACGTGACTACAGTGTAATTACTGCACTTGTTATGTTATTTGGATTCTTAACGTTATTAGGTAGTCTACTGTCCGATATTATCATGAGTATTGTTGACCCAAGAATAAGGATAGAGTAGACGAATTATATGTTAAGGAGAGGTGAATAAGAATGGCAAATAAAGAGAACAAAAAAGAAATTGTAGAAGTAAGTGCACCTGCAACTGGGATGCAAGTTATTTTTCGAGAGTTTAAAAAAGATAAATTGGCAATGTTTTCACTTATAGCATTAGTAGTTGTTATTATTGGGGTTTTTTTATGGGCTTGGCGGATCGATGAACAAACTTTGATGCGAGTTAGTTTACGTGATAAATATGCTCCTCCGGGAGATAAATTCTTTTTAGGAGCAGACCAAGGAGGGAAAGATATTCTTGGGCAGCTTATAATTGGAGCTAAAAATTCAATTACAATCGCCATTTTTATTACAATTATTACTGGTGTATTCGGTATTGTTGTTGGTTTAATTTGTGGTTATTTCGGTGGATGGATCGATAATATTTTTATGCGAATTATTGACTTTTTCATTACTATACCTTCATTAATGTTAATAATCGTATTCGTTACGATTATTCCTAAATATTCAATTACGATGTTCATCCTAATTTTGAGTATTTTCATTTGGCCTCCTACTGCACGTCTTATACGAAGTAAGGCTTTGTCTGAAAGTAGACGTGATTATGTGAATGCGTCTAAAACGTTAGGAACTAAGGGATTCGTAATAATTTTTAAAGAAATAATGCCGAATTTAAGTTCTATCTTAATAGTTGAGATGACATTAAACTTTGCAGGAAACGTCGGTATCGAAACAGGTTTATCTTTTCTAGGATTCGGGCTGCCACCATCAACCCCAAGTTTAGGAACATTAATTAGTTATGCGAATAACCCACTTGTATTACAGGAAAAGTGGTGGGTATGGTTACCTGCATCTATCTTTATATTACTAATGATGTTAGGGATCAATTATGTAGGGCAGGCATTACGCCGTTCGGCAGATGCAAAACAACGTCTTGGCTAAAACCAGTACGAATTTGGTATTAAACGTTTATCGTTTGATATAGAAACAATAGAGAATAAAAAGGAGGAAATAGAAATGAATAAAAAGCTTTGGACATTATTTGCAGTACTTATAGCTTTCATGCTGGTACTTGGTGCATGTAACAAGGATACTGATGAGCCGGCAAAAGGTACTGATGAAGTCAAAAAAGAAGAAGGTAATAAAGAAGAAGGTAATAAAGAAGAACCTGCGGAGGAAGTAGCAGATGATTCAGCATTATTCCCATTAGAAGTAACGAATGATGGTGATGCAATTTCAGGCGGTATTTTAAAAGTGGCAATGGCAAAGGATGAGCCATTCCAAGGTATTTTCTCAGCAGAATTATATGAAGATGCTTATGATTCTGATATTATGGCTTTTTCAAGTAACTCTCTTTTTGGAACAGATGGAGACTTTTTATTAGATGATTCAGGAATTGCAAGTATGACTGTAGATCAAGCTAATAACAAAGTTACAATCAAAATCCGCGATGGTGTTAAATGGTCTGACGGTGAACCATTGAAGATTGAAGACGTTATTTATCCTTATTTAATCATTGGAAGCAAAGAATATACAGGTGTTCGTTATGACGCCAATTTCCAAAACATTGTTGGTGCTGAAGAGTACCATGATGGTAAAGCAGATTCAATCTCTGGTTTAGTAAAAGTTGATGAAACAACTTTAGAAATGTCATTAAAACAAATTTCACCAGCAATCTTTAGTGGTGGAGATGGAATTTGGACTTATGCTGCACCGAGTCATATTCTAAAAGATATTAAAATGGCAGATTTAGTAGAATCGGATGCGGTTCGTAAAAACCCTGTAACTTTAGGCGCGTTTAAATTTGACAAAATCGTACCAGGTGAATCAGTACAATTCGTAGCAAACGAAAACTACTGGAAAGGTAAACCAAAACTTGATGGTGTTTTAGTGAAAGTTGTACCAACAAGCTCAATTTCAGTTGCAATTGGACAAGGCGAATATGATATTGCATCAAGCTTTAGCGCTTCTAAAATGGAAGAAGTAAAAGACTTTGACAATATTGACATTCTAGGGCGTCAAGAACTTTACTATGCTTACCTTGGATTCAAATTAGGTAAATATGATAACGATAAAGGCGAAGTAATTACAGATCTTGCAGGTTCCAAAATGGGTGACGTGAAATTACGTCAAGCAATGGGCTATGCAATTGATGTAGAGCAAGTGGCAGAAGTATTCTATAATGGATTACGTGAACGTGCTAACTCTTTAATCCCACCAGTTTTCGCATCTTTCTATGATTCATCTATAGAAGGATATACGTTTGATCCTGACAAAGCGAAGGCATTACTAGATGAAGCTGGCTATAAGGATACTAATGGCGATGGAATTCGTGAAGATAAAGAAGGAAAACCTTTCGAAATTAAATTCGCTACAATGGCGGGTGACGATATCGCTGAAGATATTACGCAATTCTATTTACAAAACTGGAAAGACGTTGGTTTAAATGTAACGTTAACAACAGGTCGTACAATTGAGTTCAACAGCTTCTACGATAAAGTACAAGCGGATGACCCAGAAATTGATATTTTCATGGCTGCATGGGGAACAGGTACAGATCCATCACCAATGGGCTTATACTCTAAATCGGCACAATACAACTTTAGCCGTTTCTCATCAGATTTCTTAGAGAAAACATTAGCAAATATTGACTCTCCGGATGCATTTGATGCTGATTACCGTGCTGGACAATTCCGTGCGTGGCAAGAATACATGGCTGAAGAAGCTCCTGTAATTCCAACTATGTATCGTTACGAATTGGTTCCAGTTAATAAACGAGTTAAAAACTGGAATATAGACTATTCAAATGAATCTTACTCTAACTTACAAGACGTTGAATTAGTATCTGATTCTGCAGTTAAATCTTCAAAATAATTTAAAAATAAAAAACCGTTCCTAGACGAAAGTTTAGGAACGGTTTTTCATATGGTTTAAGAAGGATGTGATACATATTAGACTTTTACTCTTTTTAATCAGTTATGGATTAGCGGTAATCAGTTGTTCTCATTTAGTACTATATTTAAACTATTTAGCATTAGGACACTCTTGGAGCGCTTTAGCTCTGTTTATACTAAGTTCAAATGAATTTGTTTTGTTCTGTTTATCACTTTTTTCTTTATCGGTTATCGTCTTCTTCCGAGGCCCATTGCGGCTTCCATCTTAGACAAGGTTTGTTGTGCGAGCACATTCGCTTTTTCTGCCCCTCGATCTAAAATGTCATCCAACTCTGTAGAATGGAATAATTGTTCATAACGAGCTTGGATTGGTGCAAAGTGATCATTTATCACTTGAGCTACTGATGCTTTAAAATCACCGTATCCTTTTCCTTCGTACTTTTGTACAAGCGATTCGATCGATACGTTGGTTAATGCTGCTTCGATCGTTAGTAAATTGGAAACTCCAGGTTTTTTTTCCGGATCATAAGCAACAACGCCTTCAGAATCCGTTACAGAGCTTTTAATCTTCTTCTCAATTTCTTTTGGTGTGTCTAGAATACGGATGGTTGCTTTTAAGTTCGGATCGGATTTACTCATCTTCTTTAGAGGATCTTGAAGTGATTTAATTCGAGCTCCACTTTTAGGAAGTTGGATTTCAGGAATAGTAAGGACTTCTCCGTAGCGCTTATTAAATCTTTCTGCTAAATCGCGTGTTAACTCAACATGTTGTTTTTGGTCGTCTCCAACTGGAACGATATCAGTTTGGTACAAAAGAATATCAGCAGCCATTAATGGAGGGTATGTTAGTAAAGCAGCCGAAACTGCATCTTTTCCGTCAGATTTGTCTTTAAACTGTGTCATTCTTTCTAGTTCGCCAATATAAGACACACTTTGCATAATCCAACCAGCCTGTGCGTGTGCGGGTACTTCTGATTGAATAAATAGAGTAGATTTTTCTGGATCAATACCTACTGCAAGATATAAAGCAGCAAGTGAACGAATATGTTTACTTAGCTCCTGTGGATCTTGTGGAACTGTAATGGCATGCTGATCGACAATACAAAATATACAATTATAGTTATTTTGCAGAGTTATAAACTGTCTAAAAGCACCAATATAATTCCCGAGCGTGATAGTTCCTGTTGGTTGGACACCTGAAAATATTTTCTTCATCTTTTTTCCTCCTTAAAAATAAAAAAACATCATACATCCCTATAAAAAGGGACGAATGATGTATAATCCGTGGTACCACCCAGTTTGCTAAAAGTAATTTAGCCACTCTTCTTCGTAACGTGAAGGGGACGGTATATGCTACTTCAGGTTCACATATACTGCTCAAAAGTCCATTCTATTTGACTGTATGATCTGTTTGCACCAACCACAGACTCTCTACACATACAAATTCAAATATACTTCTCTCCGTCAAAGCATTTTGTATTGTTTTGAACATTATAGTATAGAAGAAACTCAAAAATCAAGCTGAAAACTTAACTATAATAAACAAACAATGCTATACACATACAAAGCAAACTAGATAATCCTAAAGCAATAATCGGCTTATATGAAAAAGAAAAGACTTCGGAAGGCAATCGCATTTTACTCGCTTCTTTTCTCATACGCTTAGGCGTAAAAACCTTTCTAGAACTTTCTGTGAAAAAGTCAAAAAAACCTCCAGCAACAACATAAGACATTAAACCGAAGAACGTAATTAATCCTCCTGCATAGAACGACATATTAGCATATGAAATTAGGTTTATTTTTCCATAAAATAAAAACATTAGTACGAAAATGATGAGTTGTAAACTTAAAAAATAAATAATTTTTGTTTTCATATTTCACCTCTACAAGAATAGATTATAAAAGATAGGAAATAAATAATCAAAATTTTAGTTAATAATTGTAAAAAGAATAAAAAACCCTTTCCAAAGATTCACAATTGTTAGGACAATGTAATGATTTTGTTATAACATTGTAAAAATTATAGTAAAAAACCTGTACAAGTTATGAGGAAAATGTATAATAAGTATTGTAATGAATTTGTCTGAAAATTTAAAGGGGGTAATTATTTTGAAAAAAAGCAAATTTTTATGGCTTTTTAGCTTTATGTTAGTTCTTAGTCTTTTCCTTGCTGCATGTGGCGGTAAAGAAGAAGGTACTAAAACTACAGAAAAAGAAAAAGAAAAAGAAGATCCAAAAACAACAGAAGAGGTAGCGGCTCCTGATGAAGACCAAGTTCTTAATATAATTCAGACTGCAGAAATTCCAACTCTGGATACATCTTTAGTAACTGACGCTGTTGGTTTTGAAGTTCTTAACAACATCGGCGAAGGATTATATCGTTTGAATGAAGAAAACGTTGCAATTCCTGCAATTTCTGATGGTGAACCTACTATTTCAGAAGACGGATTAGTTTACACATTTAAAATCCGTGATGCGAACTGGTCTGATGGTTCTCCTATTACAGCGAATGATTTTGAATATGCTTGGAAACGTGCTATGAACCCAGATACAGCATCTGAATATGGTCCATACATGATGAATGGTGTTCTTAAAAATGCTACTGATATTTCTGAAGGAAAAGTTGATTTCAATGAACTTGGTGTAAAAGCTCTTGATGAAAAGACTTTAGAAGTAACACTTGAAAAACCAATTCCTTACTTCTTATCATTAATGTCATTTGGAACATACTATCCACTTAAAGAAGAATTTGTTAAAGCACAAGGTGATAACTATGCGAAAAATTCAGAATCATTACTTTACAACGGTCCATTTACACTTACTAATTGGGATGGAACTGGTTTAACTTGGAAGCTTGTTAAAAATGATCAGTACTGGGATAAAGATACTGTGAAACTTACAGAAGTTAATTATGACGTAATAAAAGAAGTTGCTACTGCAGTTAACCTTTATACTCAAGGCGATATAGATAAAGTTGCCCTTTCTGGGGATTTTGCACTGCAATATGCTGATGATCCAGAAACACAAGTTGAAGCAGACACAGCTGTTTATTGGTTCAAATTTAACCAAGAGCGTCTTGGCAAAAAATCGCCATTAGCAAACATTAACATTCGTGAAGCTATTTCAAAGGCTTTTAACAAAGAGGATTTAACATCAGTTGTTTTAGCTAATGGTTCTTTTCCAGCTAATTTCATGATTCCAAAGGATTTCTCATTTGATGCAGACGGTAATGACTTCCGTGATGTAAACGGAGATATGTCTACATTCAATGTAGAAGAAGCACAAGCAGCATGGGAAAAAGGTTTAGCTGAATTAGGTGTGAAAGATCTTTCTTTAGAAGTTCTTGGTGGAGACACTGAAACTGCTAAAAAGATGGATGAGTATTTAAAAAATCAATTAGAAACTAACTTGCCTGGATTAAAAGTTTCACTTAAAGAAGTACCTTTCTCAGTTCGTCTTGATCTTGATACAAAACAAGATTATGATATTCAAGTTGCTGGATGGGGTCCTGACTATCAAGATCCATTCTCATTCTTAAGCTTATGGGAAACTAAAGGTGGAAATAACCAAATGTCATATTCAAATCCTGAATATGATCAATTATTAAAAGATATCAATGGTTCATTAGCACTTGATCCTGAAAAACGTTGGGAAGCAATGGCTAAAGCAGAAAAAATCATCGTTGAACAAGATCATGCTATTGCACCTATTTATCAACGTGGTAAATTACTTCTTGTAAAACCATATGTAAAAGGTATTATTGCACACCCATTCGGTGGAGACTATAGCTTCAAATGGGCTTACATCGAAGGTAAAAAATAAGCGTATCAAGTCCTAAAAATCTCATAGGTAGAGAGTATATGGTATCCACTGGGGCCATATACTCTCTTTTTAAATGAAGCAGAATTTACTAAATATTTTATTTATAATTTTTGGTTTTGACAATTACTAAGCTTTTCTGTTTAGATATAGATAGATTAAAATAATTTGATAGAACATATTTTATTTAGGAGGTGCAAAGATGGCGAAATATATTATTCGACGTGTCATTTATATGTTTATAACCTTTTTCCTGATTGCAACAGCAACATTTTTCTTAATGAAGGCGCTTCCAGGGTCCCCGATTAGCTCAGCTCCAAAACTATCCCCTTCCCAACTTGCGATGGTGGAAGCGAAATATGGATTAGATCAGCCGGTAGCAGTTCAATATGGTAAATACATGATTAACTTAGCAAAAGGTGATTTAGGTAACTCATTCCAATTCAAGAATGCGAGTGTGACAGACTTAATTGTAAAACGTATGGGACCTTCTTTTCTAATTGGATCTCAAGGATTAATATTAGGTGTTGCGATTGGTATCTTGTTAGGGATGATTGCTGCCTTAAGGCAAAATACGATTTGGGATTATGGTAGTACACTTATAGCTATCATTGGTATCTCTATTCCATCTTTTGTTTTTGCAACAATGCTTCAATATTGGCTTGCAGTAAAATTGGATTTATTCCCTGTAGCGTTATGGAAAGACGGTTGGATGTCCAGCGTGCTCCCTTCCATAGCATTAGCAATGGGTCCACTCGCTACAGCATCTCGTTTTATTCGAACAGAAATGATAGACGTGTTAAGCTCAGATTACATTACACTAGCAAAATCTAAAGGGGCAAGTGGATTTGAAGTGGCATTTAAGCATGCTTTCCGTAATGCTCTAATACCTCTTGTAACAGTTTTAGGGCCTTTAGCAGCCGGATTAGTTACAGGATCGCTTGTAATTGAAAAAATATTTGCAATCCCAGGTATTGGTGAGCAATTTGTTAAATCGATCGTCTCTAATGACTTCTCTATTATCATGGGTACAACTTTGTTCTTCTCTGCGTTCTTAATTGTTATAATATTCGTAGTAGATATTCTTTATGGAATAATCGATCCACGTATACGTTTGTCAGGAGGTAGTAATTAATGAGTAAAGATACAAAAAATTTACCTACTGATTCATTTGAAAGAATTCACATTGATAGTACCCATGCAGAGCGAATTTCTAAACCTAGCATGAGTTTTTGGCAAGATGCTTGGTTGCGTATTCGTAAAAATAAAGCTGCAATCGTAAGTGTGTTCATTTTGGCATTTATCATCATCATGGCTTTTGTCGGACCAATGATAGGTCCACATGATGCTGAAACCCAAACAATTACCCATGCTAACTTGCCTCCAAAAGTTCCGGGACTTGAAAAACTTGGAATATTTGATGGTGTTGGAAAATTAGGTGGAAAAGAAGTCGATTTATATAAAATGAAAAAAGTAGATACGTATTATTGGTTTGGTACAGATGGTCTAGGGCGTGATATGTTCTCACGTGTTTGGAAAGGTACTCAAATTTCATTATTTATTGCATTTGTGGCAGCTTTAATCGATATGCTTATTGGTGTTGCTTACGGAGGAATATCTGGATTTTACGGTGGTCGTGTGGATGATATTATGCAACGTATTGTTGAAATTCTTTACGGTATCCCGACTCTAGTAATTGTAATCCTGATGATTCTTTTCATGGAACCAGGACTTACGGCGATTATTATTGCAATTACGATTACTGGATGGATTGGTATGTCACGGGTTGTACGTGGTCAAGTATTAAAATTTAAAAATCAGGAATTTGTTCTAGCATCTCGAACTTTAGGTGCAAGTAATGGACGAATCATTTCAAAACATATTTTACCTAATATTATTGGGATTATTATTATTAACACGATGTTCACCATACCAAGTGCAATTTTCTTTGAAGCCTTTCTAAGTTTTATTGGATTAGGCCTACAGCCACCAACTGCATCATTAGGTACACTTATTAATGACGGATACAGTCTCATTCAATTCCAACCACATGTTTTATTGTTTCCTTCGATTATTTTAAGTTTACTAATGATTGCATTTAACTTATTAGGTGATGGATTACGTGATGCATTTGATCCTAAGATGAAAGACTAAAGGGGGAAAGCCAAATGGAAAAAATATTAGAAGTTAAAGACCTAGAGCTTTCCTTCCATACTTTTGCAGGAGAAGTTAAAGCTATTCGTGGGGTAAATTTCGACTTATTAAAAGGAGAAACCCTTGCAATTGTTGGAGAGTCTGGTTCTGGTAAGTCAGTTACGTCGAAGTCAATTATGCGATTGTTACCTGAACATAGCTCAGAGTTTAAAAGCGGTCAAATTTTATTTAATGGAAAAGATTTAACAAAGCTAACTGATAAAGAAATGCAGAAGATCCGCGGGAAAGATATTTCGATGATCTTCCAAGATCCAATGACATCTTTAAATCCAACCATGACAATAGGCAAGCAAATTATGGAGCCTATTTTGAAACACCGAAAAGTTAGTAAAGCAGAAGCTCGAAAAGTAGCTGTCGATTTACTACGTTTAGTTGGTATGCCAAAACCGGAAGCACGTATTAAGCAATATCCACATCAATTCTCTGGTGGCCAACGCCAACGTATTGTAATTGCAATTGCACTTGCGTGTAATCCGCAAATTCTTATTGCAGATGAGCCAACAACAGCACTTGACGTGACAATTCAAGCACAAATTTTAGAATTAATGAAGGATCTCCAGAAGAAAATCGATACGTCGATTATCTTTATTACACATGATCTTGGTGTTGTAGCAAACGTAGCAGACCGAGTAGCCGTCATGTATGGTGGACGAATTGTGGAAATTGGTACAGTAGATGAAATTTTCTATAATCCACAACATCCATATACTTGGGGTTTATTAAGTTCAATGCCTTCACTAGATGTGGAAGAAGAAAAGTTGTATGCAATTCCAGGTACACCACCAGATTTATTGTCTCCACCAAAAGGGGATGCTTTTGCATTACGTAGTGAATATGCACTTAAAATAGATTTAGAAGAGGCTCCACCTTTCTTTAAAGTTAGTGATACTCATTATGCAGCAACTTGGTTATTACATCCGGACGCTCCTCAAGTAGAGCCTCCAGTTTCTGTAATCGAACGAATGAAAAAATTTCCAGGAAGTCGTTATTATGATGGACCGGAAGGAGGTGCTTACTAATGGCTGAAAAATTACTAGAAATTAAAAATTTAAAACAATATTTCAATCAAGGTAAGCCAAATGAAGTTCGCGCCGTAGATGATGTAAGCTTTGATATTTATAGAGGTGAGACATTAGGTATCGTTGGTGAATCAGGTTGTGGTAAATCAACAACAGGCCGTTCAATCATTCGACTTTACGATGCTACAGATGGCGAAGTAATATATGATGGTGTCAACGTACATGACAAAAAATCTAAAAAAGATTTAAAAATTTTCAATCGTAAAATGCAAATGATATTCCAAGATCCGTATGCTTCTTTGAATCCACGTATGAAAGTATTGGATATCATTGCAGAAGGACTAGATATTCATGGACTTGTAAAAAATCCGAAAGAACGAAAAGAACGCGTGGTTGAGCTATTAGAAACAGTTGGTTTAAATCGTGAACATGCGGATCGATATGCACATGAGTTTTCAGGGGGGCAACGTCAACGTTTAGGTATTGCAAGAGCACTTGCGGTAAATCCTGAATTTATTATTGCGGATGAGCCAATTTCTGCATTGGACGTTTCGATTCAAGCACAGGTTGTAAACTTATTAAAAGAATTACAAAAGGAAAAAGGATTAACGTATTTATTCATTGCGCATGATTTATCGATGGTAAAATATATCTCTGACCGTATTGGAGTTATGTATTTTGGGAAATTGGTAGAGCTTGCACCTGCAGATGATTTATACAATAATCCGCTACATCCTTATACGCAGTCACTATTATCTGCAATTCCGCTTCCTGATCCAAATTATGAACGTACTCGTGTTCGTAAATCTTACGATCCGGCTTCTCATAATTATCAAACAGGTGAAGAAATAGCAATGCGTGAAGTAACACCAGGGCATTTTGTTTATTGCTCAGAAAAAGAATTTGAAACGATGAAGGCTATTTCACAGTCTCGTCTTTAACAAAAAGTAAGAAAAAAACGGTCATTCTTAATTGAATGACCGTTTTTTTTTGAAGAAAAAGAAACTATATAAATTTCCGCGAACAGGTTATTTTCCGCTATAGATGGACG
Organism: Psychrobacillus sp. L3; assembly: GCF_042945595.1. Classification (GTDB taxonomy): domain Bacteria; phylum Bacillota; class Bacilli; order Bacillales_A; family Planococcaceae; genus Psychrobacillus. The sequence continues at coordinate 1,062,005 of NZ_CP168493.1, forward strand.
CTTACCAGGGGGCAAGAATTAAACAGCTTCCTATAAAGAAAGAAAGTATACTTCTGCGAAATAATCAACAGGTACTTTCCATTGTTTATCAATAGGGCAAGTGAAAGCTGAAAAAATAGATAGTATCCATTGATAAAGAAGCGCTGAGCGGATGATATTGCACCTTCGTCCGCTTTTAAAAGAATAGGAAAGCTAAACTCTCACGAGCCAAATTACTACTGTGATAGTGTAGCTGAGGTTTAGTCCAAAGCACTCGAGAAATAGAAAAGACCAGGTGCACATAAAGAACGCTAGCATTTTTCTTTAGTGCACTTCCTAAACCTCGAAGTCTTAGTAGAATTATCCTTTCTTTTAATTGGTATAATTGATAAAATGATGAAGTGTAGGGGAAAGGGAGGATTATTAATAGATGAATTCGATTAAATGGTTAGCTTCATTGAGTATATTTGCAACTTTATTAATTCCAATTTCTGTTTTTGCTGAGGTGAATTTGTTTTCCAATAATTTCTCGACGAAAGAATTCAGTTTTGTGGCAATAGATGAGTCCATCGTTTCTTCATCTAAATTATTTGTTTACGACTCCGGACTTACTTTTGAATATCCCGATGCTGTAAGAGGAGTATATGTAACTGGACATTCGGCAGGGGGTTCCAGGTTTAACGATTTATTGAAATTGATGGACACTACAGAATTAAATGCAATGGTAATTGATATTAAAGATGATTTTGGAAACTTAACATATGTCCCAAATGAGGAATCTTCCTTAGCAAAGTATAATATTGGAAAACCATACATAAAAGATCCTCGTGCAATGCTTAAAGTGATGGAGGAAAAGAAAATCTATCCCGTTGCGCGGATCGTTGTTTTTAAAGATACAGAACTGGCAGAAAGTAAACCGGAATTGTCATTCATCGATGGAGATGCGGTTTGGAAAAATAGACGAGGAGAGGCCTTTGTTAACCCGTTTTTACAAGAGGTATGGGATCATAACGTAGAAATAGCCATTGAGGCAGCAAAAATGGGCTTCAAAGAAATACAATTTGACTATGTTCGTTTCCCTGAAGGATTTGAAAAAAGAGAAAATACTCTTAAGTACTCGTTTGGGAAGTATGAATCATCTGAGCTTGATCCAGTACAACGACGTGTGCAAGCTGTAACAGATTTTGTCGCTTATGCAAGAGAAAAATTGAAACCGTATGGAGCACAAATTTCAGTTGATATATTTGGATATTCTGCAACACTTCCAGAGGCACCAGGCATTGGACAAAACTTTTCTAAAATCTCGGAAAATGTGGATGTCATTTCATCGATGATTTATCCAAGTCACTGGACATCCTATTTTGGTATTAAAAAACCAGATTTAGAACCATACCGTTTAGTTCAAGAATATGCAAAAGTAGAAAATGCTAAATTAGCAGAGTTAAAAAATCCACCTGTTTCACGTCCGTGGATTCAAGACTTTACCGCTTCTTACTTGGGTGCTGGGAATTATCAAACATATGGCAAAGCGCAAGTAGACGCACAAATTAAAGCTCTGAAAGAAGCGGGAATAAACGAATACTTACTGTGGAATGCTGGAAATAGGTATACACCTGGTGTTGACTATACACCTTGAACTAAAGGAAAAAAGACATAAAAATAAAAATTTTATGTCTTTTTTTTATTTTTATGAAACTTTATTTCATGGAAAACGTATTATTTAATAGAACAGTCATTTTCAATTTGTATTTTTAATTGAGAATGTTACTAATTTATTTGTTATAAGATGTTTAAAGCAGAAACGAGATGGGTATAAGATGAATAGATGAATTATTTAGCTTTTAAGTTCAAGAGTAGCTTATATTTTCTTCAGAATTGTGACAGGGTTCTTAAATAGTAAATTTTTTCTTCTAAACATATTTTAAATAACTAAAAATTGGTGTATACTTTAAAAGTAAAACATTACATTAAACTAATTATAATCTACTTTATATAACACAATGACTAATTGAAAGGAAGTGTTTTTATTGATGGTAACATTATTTACTTCACCTAGTTGTACTTCATGTAGAAAAGCAAAAGCGTGGTTGGAAGAGCATGATATTCCATATACAGAGCGTAACATTTTTTCTGAACCACTTAGTATAAGTGAAATAAAGGAAATTTTAAGAATGACTGAAGACGGGACAGATGAAATCATATCTACTCGTTCTAAAATATTCCAAAAATTAAACGTCGATGTGGAAAGTCTTCCACTTCAACGACTATATGAGTTAATCCAAGAGTATCCAGGGTTATTACGTCGACCAATTATTTTAGATGAAAAACGCCTACAAGTTGGGTATAACGAAGATGAAATACGTAGATTTTTACCAAGAAAAGTTCGTGCTTACCAACTACTGGAAGCACAACGTCTTGTTAACTAAATGCAAACTAAGCTGATTGTTTTTCAATGAAATTTGAAAAACAATCAGCTCTTTTAAAGGCGTTAAAATGTGTATCTTTTTTATGTGAAACGCATGATGGTCAAAGGCAAAGCCTAGATTATATCTTGTGTTTTTTTTAATTTTTACTTGCTTTATCATACGAACTTTCTTACAATTCATATAATCGCGTTATTATTATAAAAAGGTGAGCAGGATTCCTTTTCTTTTTTTGTTAAACAACATACAATAGTAGTAGACATTGCAAAAGGTGAGACGGTAAGAAGCGAAAGGAGATGTGTTAAATGGATATCGAGCGTATCAATGATAACACTTTCAAAGTATACATTTCATACATCGACATTGAAGAAAGAGGCTTCAGCCGAGATGAAATTTGGTTTAACAAAGATAAGAGCGAGCAGCTTTTTTGGGAGATGATGGATGAAGTTCATGATGATGATCATTTTGAAGAGTTAGATGGTCCATTATGGATACAAGTTCATGCGATGGAAAAAGGGTTGGAAGTGATTGTCACCCGAACGGAAATGTCCAAAGGGAACGATCAATCGGAATCAAGTTTTGAAGTGGAAGACATTACAGGGAAAATTTTCAAAAATGGTACAAATTCTATAGATCCTCATGAGTTTGAAGATTTCCCTAATTATATGGATGATTTAGACGAGTTGCCATCGGATTATACATTTGTTTTTGACAACTTTGATGATATCCTTCCATTGGCAAAAAAATTAGATAAAAAGAGTATACAGTCATCGCTCTATCATTATGAGAATAAATATTATTTAAATATCTATTTCAACTTTGATATGAATGAAATTGTTACTATCTTAGATACTTTAAGCATAATATCAGAATTTGCTAGCCGTACTAACAAGACAATTCATGTTATTCAAGAATACGGGAAAGAAATTATAGCAAACGATGTATTTAACGAACTCAACAAACATTTTTAAACCTTCCTTAAAAAGAAGGTTTTTTTATTTTGAAAAAATACATATTATTTCTTTTTATCTTTTCAACTAATTGCACTTGCTTTTTAGACAGAAAATTCGTACATTTATAGGGAGGAGGTGTTAACAATCTTAACAGCGGTTACGAAGCATGGTCATCTTTTTATCCCTGCGAGGTATTCCACAGAACGACTATCGGAAATAAAAAATACTACTACTTTTCTATGTATACAATGCCAGGAAAAGGTCATTTTAAAAAATGGGATGATTAATATTCCGCATTTTGCTCATAAAAGAAAATCGGAATGTTCCTATTCATTTTCAGAAGGAGAAACGGAAGATCATCTTAATGGAAAACTTCAGTTGTACGATTTTTTTAAGCGTCTTCATGTCCAAACACAATTAGAGCCATTCCTACCATCCATTAAACAGCGACCAGACATATTAATAAGTTGGAAAGAAACCATGTTTGCTATTGAATTTCAATGTAGCCCAATTTCAGCTCTTGTCATAAATGAGCGCTCTAAAGGATATCAAAATCATTCCATACTCCCAATATGGATATTAAGAACTCCACCAAGTCATGAGTTTCCCCATCATGAAATAGGAATTATGAAATTATCAGCATTTAGGCAACAATTTTTCACCTCAAATCCCACATATGGTAAAACAATAATCACTTATTGTCCACAAACAAAGTATTTTCACTATATATCTAACATCCTTCATATACGTTCAAACACCTTCATTGTAAAGAGCAAAAAACTTCCAGTAGACGATCAAACATGGCCATTTGCCCTTGTTAAACGTCTTTCAAAAATTGAATATGAAACATACTTAAAAATCTATCGTTATCAGCGTTTTAGGCATTTAGAAAATATGTATTTCCATAATAAAAAAGGGATACAATCATCCTTTTTACGTGTATGTTATAGATGGCAATTATATCCCAAAAAGCTTCCGTTGTTTATCGGGATTCCAACAGCATACGCCGAGGCATTTCATGTGCATGCAGTCGAATGGCAAATCCAGTTGATCGATTATTTGAATTTCATCAATGTTTCCATCCATCAAGTTACAGACGCTCACTGCGAGTCTTTTCTTTATGTTCGCTCAATTGGGCCAACAGCGAAAGGTCAAAAATTAAAAGCGGTACAAGCCTATATTCATCTTTTGCAATCTTGTGTTATTAAGTCAGATTCGGTAGTATATTTGTCGAAAATGAACTTTTCTAAAATGAATGAGTTGTTATATAGAGATTTTCTTGCAAATTGATTAGAAAATTGAGAAAATAGAAAGTGATTCGAATTTCGAAACAAATGGAAGGGGAGTTTACTTTGACAACCGACACTAAGAACAAAATATTAACAAGAGAAGAAGTAGGGCAACATTTAACATGGAAATTAGAAGATATTTTCGCTTCAAATGATGTATGGGAAAATGAATTTAAAGAAGTATCAGCATTATCTCAAAAAGCTGCTTCTTTCCAAGGAACAATTGGAAATGGTGCGGATGCTTTATTAGCAGTTTTAACATATCGGGATGAACTAACTGGACGCTTACGTAAGTTATATTCATATGCACATATGCGCCATGACCAAGATACTGCTAACAGCGTGTATCAAGCTATGGAGAGTCGTATTAAATCCCTTTATGTAAAGGTTTCAACGGAGTTATCTTTTCTTGTACCAGAAATACTTTCCATTGATGAGGTTATCATTATTGAGTATTTAACGAAGAATGACGATTTAAAAGTATACAGTCAACTACTTGAAGAGATCAATAAAGAACGTCCTCATGTGCTTTCTCAAGAACAAGAAGCATTACTTGCACAGTTTTCGGAAATTGCAGGGGCATCTTCGGATACGTTCGGTAAGTTAAATAACGCAGACTTAGAATTTCCATCTATCAAAGACGAAGAAGGAAATGAAGTGCAACTGACTCACGGAAGATATTCTCGCTTTTTAGAAAGTGAAGATGGACGAGTTCGCGCAGATGCATTTAAAGCAGTGTATGATACGTATGGAAAGTTCCGTAATACATTTGCATCCACTTTAACAGGAAACGTAAAAGGGGATAATGTAAATGCCAGAATTCGTAACTATTCATCTGCTCGGGAAGCGGCGATGTCACAAAATCATATTCCAGAAAGTGTCTATGATAATTTAGTAGGAACTATCAATAAAAACGTTCATTTACTTCATAAATACGTAGGATTACGTAAAAAAGTGTTAGGTCTTGAGGAACTTCATATGTGGGATTTATATACACCACTTGTAAAAGAAGTAAAAATGGAATTTACTTATGAAGAAGCTTGTGAAACAATGCTGAAAAGCTTTGAACCACTTGGTGAAGAGTATGTAGCTATTGTGAAAAAAGGCTTGCAAGATCGTTGGGTAGATGTTGTGGAAACAAAAGGGAAGCGTTCAGGGGCATACTCATCAGGTACTTATGGAACAAACCCTTATATTTTAATGAACTGGCAAAATAACGTGAATAATCTTTTCACACTTGCACATGAATTTGGGCATAGTATGCATAGTTACTATACTCGTGCAAACCAACCTTATGTATATGGGGACTATTCCATTTTCGTAGCAGAAGTCGCTTCAACTTGTAACGAAGCTTTGTTAAATGATTACTTATTAAAAACGATTGAAGATCCAAAAAAACGCATTTACTTATTAAATTACTGGTTAGAAGGTTTCCGTGGAACTGTTTTCCGCCAAACTATGTTTGCAGAGTTCGAGCATATCATTCATCAGCTTGATCAAGATGGGGAAGCCCTGACTTCAGATAAGCTAACAGAGGAATATTATAAGTTAAATAAAAAATACTTCGGTGATGAAATTGTCATTGATGAGCAAATTGGATTAGAATGGACGCGAATTCCGCATTTCTATTACAATTACTATGTTTATCAATACGCAACTGGCTTAAGTGCTGCAACAGCACTTAGCAATCAAATCCTAACAGAGGGTAAACCAGCAGTAGATCGTTATATTAATGAATTCTTAAAGGCCGGATGCTCAGATTATCCAATTGAGGTACTGAAAAAAGCTGGTGTTGATATGAACACTGCTGCTCCAATAGAAGAAGCATGTCGTGTCTTTGAAGAAAAACTAAATGAGCTAGAACAATTACTGTTAGGAGAATAATAACGAAGGTCTGGCATTTGCCAGACTTTTTGTATTGTTGGAACGAATGTATTTAGTAAAAGTTAGACGTCTTATGTATGACGATTTTGTGAAATGAGTATCTAATATATTGTATTTCTTAATTTGACATGTTAAAGTAAGAGTGTGAAATAAATCACAAGATAACATACACCCCTTTGTTTGAACGTGAACATTTCTCCCATCCCCTTTGTAAATAGAAACTACCCTTTCCTCAATCGGAGGAAGGGGCAGTTTCTTTTTTTTAGGAATAAGAATGTATATGAAATTGATATACTAGAAATCCAGTATTCACAACGACTTGAAGTCCTGTCTTATAGCAAGTCTCTTATGCAGGATCTCCCATATAAATAAATTCATACCCGGATATAGAGCTCTGGTATTCACTTTCTGCGGGGTCTCATCTGTCTCGCTGATGAGGACACTGAAAAAGTCACTATTATTCAAAAAATTAAAATGAAATCCCATATTTACATCAATTTTCAGGGTGTTTGTGGAGATGTAAGACCAATTATGAGGTAAATATACTTCTCAAGTGGTGACTTTGTTTTCCGAGTTTTGGTTTTTCAGTGCCCTCTCGCTGATCCTGCAGGAGTCTCATACCGCCGAACTAAATCCTAGTTTGTATAGAAAAGAATCATCTAATAGTTTCCTTAAGAGATACAAAAGTAGAGGAAATAAGCTGCAAGGTAAGTTCTAGATGTAGAGGGTCTCGGTTATGGGTTATCCGGTCTCGAACAGACATTTAATGGGAAAAATATTTGTTTTTTAATCTAGTAACAGAAAAGCAGCCTAATTTCGAGAATTAGGCTGCTTTTATTTATTTTAATCGCCATAAAATGGTATCTTGTAAAACGATTTTTTCTACTTCTTGAAGTAAAAGACGTTTTTTCAATTCACGTTCTGCTTGTTGTTCTGAAATATTATAATAGCAAGCTATTTCACTAGTAGTTAATGAATGAAAACGGTAAAATAATTTTTCTAGAGTTGGAGGTTGTTGTTTTTGTGGTTCTTCATAAAGCATTTCTTGTAAAATTTGAACATATATTTCATATGGATAAATGCCGGATACTTTAATACCTTCGTCTTCAATATTTTCGTTAAAAAAAACGATACTTGGAAAAGAAGTTACTTGCATTTCGCTAGTTATGGATAAATCATTTTGGAAAGAACGCGCACATTCCTTCGATTGGAAGTCAATCGTGAATTCATCAACATCAATATTGACTTCTTTCGCAAGATCTATAAGTATAGAAAAAGAGGTTACATTTTTTGTTTTCAAAAAAAGATGTTCTTGTATTTTATTGAAAAAACGAAGAGCAGCTCTTTTTCCCTGAAACTCTGCAGCTTTTACTGCAATAGAAGGCAGTACAGGGTGTTCTAAATCGGAAAAGTCACACTTACTTTTTAAAATTTGTTCATTTTGCTTATTGCAAACGGAATTCAACTTATTTAGTTTCGTACTAAGTACAGTGCGAATGGTAAAATACTGTCCATACTCCACTTGCAATTTCCGAATGATTGGTTGCAAATCCCAGCAGGCTGAACAAAGAGGATCAAGAAAAATATACATTTCAATTGGCTTGTTCAAGAAGGAAGGAGCAATCGTTTCAGACGGAATTTGAATTCTTGTCACATTTTTTCCTCCTCATGATTCATTTCATTGACCATGTGGTTGGCAGTAAGTTCAAGTCTTCTATAAAAATCACGACGGAATTTGCCTTCAAGACCTACTTTATCCATCGCATCACTCATGCAAGCAAGCCATGCTTCGGCGCGTTGTGGAGTGATTGGAAATGGATTATGGCGCATCTTCATCATTGGATGTCCGTGTTCTTCTGTATATAAATTAGGTCCCCCTAAATATTGAGTTAAAAATTGTTTTTGCTTTCGTGCTGTTTCCGTTAAATCATCTGGAAAGATTGGCTTAAGCTTAGGGTGGTTTGCTACATTTCCATAAAATGTATCGACTAACTGTGATAATTTATCTGCACCGATTTCATCGTAAGGAAGTTTTGGGTTTTCTGTCATTTTCGTTACTCCTTTGCTTTGCTCTATTTACATTCTATCAATCAGCTACAAATATCTCAAACAATTAGACTGTATTCAATTTTAGAGTCAAAAAAAACGACCATTGGTAATGGTCGTTTTCTCGCTATGCGTTAAAATAGTTCATGACTTTATTCACATAGTTTTGGGTTTCTTTATAAGGCGGAATGCCGTCATGCTTTTTTACGGCTCCAGGTCCAGCGTTGTATGCAGCAAGTGCTGTTTCAACATTTCCATTAAATTGGTTGAGCATTTGGCTTAAATATTTTGCGCCGCCCATAATATTTTCTTCCGGATCAAACAGATTATTAACCCCTAAATATTTTGCTGTTCCAGGCATTAATTGCATCAATCCGGAGGCACCAGCTGTACTAACAGCAGAAGCATCAAAGTCAGATTCTTGCTTTATAACCGATGAAATAAGTTTTTCAGGGATATTAAACTTTGCTGCTGCTCGTTGTATTATATCATCATAATTAGAGGGTGAAGAACTAGTTGATGTATAAGATGAAAGAGCGCTTATTAAACTATCATTTTGAAATGAGCTATTAGGTGGAATAAATACGGAACTGTTTCCGTTGTAATAGAGAGAGGATTCCTTATTGGAAGAGGTATCACTGTCACTATCTTGAAGAACCTCTCCAAGTAACTCTGAAAACAAGGAAGAACCGTTTGAACTTTGGGAACTTTGAACTGCTCCTAAAGATTGCATTGCATTTATCTCCATTAATGTTTTTAATGATTGAATATCCACAAGGTATCAACCTTTCAACGAATTTTTATAGTTTACGAGTCGTGCAATCTTTTTATCGGCTTGTCGAATAGGAATATGAAGCGTTTTTAATAAATGAATAAACACTTTTTGCCCATTTTCGACATCTTTACTCTCATATTCTACTTCAAAATCCTCCGTTTGGCTATAAATGGAATGGTCAAAGAATAAGATGCCATTTTCATAATTTAATTGTGCGCGATGTGTTTGGATGCTCCCAAAACATTCAAGTGGTTCTTCATTTTTTATTTGCTCGAGAAACGTTACAGTTGGAAATTGTAAGTTAGTTAGAATGGCATCCTTCTCTACATTGGATAATAATTGTGTTGTTTCAATCATAATATGCTCTTGTTCCGGAACTTTCAGCGTTAATTCGTTTCGGGATGGTAATACACGTAATCGAAAGCCCATTTTCTTTTCTTTAAAGTAGTGACCGGGTGTATCAAAATAATAGTTTGTTTGTGTTTGAAAGTCAGAAGGTTTTATTTCAAAATAGGTTACGAGCTGTTGAAATTCGTCCTTTGTCAGCAAATTCTTAAATTCAATCTCTTTTTCGGTATGCATTAATTCACGACCTTTCATATTATTTCTATTATAGACCGTTTGCAATGGGATTCAATATGTTAAAATAGTGGGAGAATGGACAGAAAGGAAAGATATATTTGCCTATTACATATAATGTGCACAGTGGCGTGCAATTAGAGAATGATATTCGATTTACACTTGATGAAAACCCAAAGATAGAAAATATACTAGCTGGAGGACAAATGATAACAGATTCGGATACTTTAACTTTTATCTACCTATTAGAAGATGAAACAGGTTATCATTATTTAAAGTTCGGACAAGATGTGTGGCCAATGCTAGTAAGTACACTAAAAGCAACGGATGATCCAACGCTTCAATTTGGAGAGGCAGTGTTGACTTTGCATAAGTTTAGAGAAGAACTTGAAATGCTTATTTTCAATATTGAAGGAAATGATAACTACGGTGCTGAATTTTCACAAGCAGTAGAAAATGCATTTGAAGAGATTCTAAAAGCATAGAAAAGACGTGTGAAAGAGAGGTGTCGCTTATGGGGCAATGGGAACGTTTTTTAGAGCCGTACAAGCAAGCAGTTTCTGAGTTGAAAATAAAGCTTAAAGGAATGCGCACACAATTCGAAATTGAAAATACCAATTCTCCAATTGAATTTGTTACAGGGAGAGTAAAACCATTAGCGAGTATTTATGACAAATCACTTGGAAAAGGAATTGTATTCGAACCTTCTGATTCATTGGCGAATGAAATTCCAGATATTGCAGGCCTACGAATGATGTGTCAATTCGTCGATGATATCGAAACAGTCGTGGAAATGCTACGTGGGAGAAAAGATTTAACAGTCGTTGAAGAGCGAGATTATATTTCCAATAAAAAGCAAAGTGGGTATAGATCTTATCACATGATTATTGAATATCCGGTTCAAACAATACATGGTGAGATAAATATATTAGCTGAAATACAAATTCGGACGCTTGCTATGAATTTTTGGGCCTCAATCGAGCATTCATTGAACTATAAATATAAAGGTCTTTTCCCAGAAGAAATTAAAAAAAGATTGCAATTTGCGGCAGAAGCAGCATTTCGTTTAGACGAAGAAATGTCGTTAATACGAGGAGAAATACAAGAAGCCCAAAAATACTTTAGTGCAAACAAAGAATTATCCACTCCAAGGATACATGAAAGTAAAACGGAAGAGAGGCGCAAACTTTGAAATTTTTCATACAGTCTCGAAATGATGATCTATCGAATAATTTAATGCAAAATGCCAAAGCATATTTAGTGGATTTTGGTCTCGTTTTAGATGAGGAAAATCCGGATATCGTTTTATCCATTGGTGGAGACGGAACATTGTTACATGCTTTTCATAAATATAAGCATTTAACATCATCTGTTGCATTTGTTGGTATTCATACTGGTCATTTAGGCTTTTATGCGGACTGGAAACCAGCGGAGATAGAGAAACTAGTCATTAGTCTTGCAAAAAAAGAATTTGAAGTGATTGAATATCCACTACTTGAGGTGACGATTAATTACCGTCATGGGGAAGACAGTTCCGTTTATCTTGCAGTAAATGAGTCTACAGTTAAGTCTCCGGATGTCACTTTAGTGATGGATGTAGAACTGAACGGTAGTCATTTCGAACGTTTCAGGGGAGATGGACTATGCATGTCCACACCATCTGGAAGTACTGCGTATAATAAAGCATTGGGCGGTGCTATTGTTCATCCATCACTAGAAGCAATGCAACTAGCCGAAATTGCTTCCATAAATAATCGGGTGTTCCGTACAGTTGGGTCTCCTCTCGTTTTACCTAAGCATCATTCTTGTTTATTGAAACCAGTAAAAGGTCCCGATTTCATGGTTACGGTGGACCATTTGCAATTATTGCATAAAGACGTTCAGTCCATTATGTACAGAGTTTCAAATGAAAAAATACGTTTCGCTCGTTTTAGAGCATTTCCATTTTGGACAAGAGTACATGATTCATTTATCGATAGTGATCTTGAAAGATGAAAAAAAATCAAATAAGTTTAGCTTTTGAAGTGAAAGAAAAAAGACTTGTATTAAGAGATGCTATCAAAGAATATGGTATATCAAAAAAAGCATTGACGAGTATTAAATTTGATGGCGGTAAAATTCTAGTTAACGGTGAAGAAAAAACAGTTCGACATATGCTAGAAATAGGGGACGTCGTAACAATTGTTTTTCCAAATGAGAAGAAAAGTGAAGGATTGATCGCAGAGCAAGGAGAATTCCCCATTCTATTTGAAGATGACCATTTACTAATACTTGTGAAAAAAACTGGGATGAGTACAATCCCTTCCAGGGAGCATCCACAAGGTACAATTGCAAATTACGTAGCTGGTTATTTGGAGGAAAGTGGATTAACTTCTACCGTTCATATAGTTACGAGATTAGACAAAGATACTTCTGGGATTATTTGCATTGCTAAACATCGTCATGCACATCATTTATTAAGTGAGATGCAAAAAAAACGTGCTATTTTTCGAACATATGAAGCTATTGTTCATGGTCATGTGAAAGAAGATCAGATGATAATAGATGCACCTATTGGTCGTAAAGACGGTAGTATCATTGAACGAGTGATTTCACCTGATGGAAAAAATGCAAAAACAACTGTTCAAGTATTAAAGCGATTTTCTGTTCATGGAGAGAACATATCACATGTAAGATTAGAGCTACATACTGGAAGGACACATCAAATACGTGTGCATATGATGTCAATTGGACACCCATTAATAGGAGACGATTTGTACGGAGGATCTCGTTTGTTGATTAATAGACAAGCTCTTCATGCGAAGGAATTAGGTTTTATTCATCCCTTTACAAATGAAGTTATTCAGATTCAAGCACCATTTCCACAAGATATGGTTGAAATACTAGTATAATCTCTTACTAATAGAACCTGAATACAGGGAATATTAGTAGGTTTTTTTATTTGAATTTGCCAGGGAATAATTAGGGAAAAGTTTTGAGTTAGATATAACTATAGCTGGTAAAATTAGTATTTTTGTTTTTCTTTAGGTTGCTTAATCGCTTTACACCCCATACAATATATAAGAATAACCGCGGAAAGGAGTGAGAAATGTGAAAGAAGAGATGAACCAACTCCAATTAGAAGAGTCGCACTTAATAGAGCTTTTAACCAATGATGTAATGGAAGAATTTAGAGCTGAGTTTATGCAGCTTCACCCATATGATCAATCGTTATTTTTTGAAAAGGTGGAGCCTGAAATACGAAAGAAAATCTTTCACTACCTCTCACCCAAGGAAATGGCGGAAATTTTTGAAGCGACAAAGTTTGATGAAGAGCATTATGAGTATTATTTAAAAGAGATGGATACAACATACGCTGCTGATATGCTTTCTTATATGTATGCTGATAATGCAGTGGACGTGCTAAATGAATTAGGGAAAGACCAAGTAGCTAGTTATTTAAGTATAATGGATGAGGAGTCTGCGCAGGAAATAAAAGACCTTCTACATTATGAAGAATACACTGCTGGTTCTATCATGACGACAGAATATGTAGCAATTCCCGAAACGTCTACTTGTCGTTCTGCAATGACTATTTTGCGAAATGAAGCGCCGAATGCAGAGACAATTTATTATTTATTTGTTGTAAATGAATCCCATCAGCTAACAGGTGTCATTTCATTACGTGATTTAATCATTGCAGATGAAGATACGCTTATTAAAGAGATTATGAATGAACGTGTAGTAAGTATTTTAGTTAGTGAAGACCAAGAAGAAGTAGCTCGTACGATAAAAGATTACAATTTCCTTGCAGTACCAGTTGTTGATTTTGAACAGCATCTTCTCGGCATTGTAACTGTAGATGATATTATCGACGTTTTAGATGAAGAAGCATCAGATGATTACTCTAAACTTGCTGGGGTTTCTGACATGGATACATTTGATAAAAGTCCTTTTCAAGCAGCTAAGAAGAGACTACCTTGGCTTGTAATTCTATTGTTTTTAGGAATGATGACTGCAAATCTAATGAGTATTTTTACAGAAACATTATCGAAAGTAGCATTGCTTGCCGTTTTTATTCCTTTAATATCAGGGACAGCTGGTAATAGTGGAACGCAGTCATTAGCTGTAGCTATTAGAGGAATTGCAACTGGTGATATTGAAGAGGAAAGTAAGTTGAAATTATTATTACGTGAAGCAGGAACAGGACTAATAACTGGCCTATTATGTGCAATACTAGTCGTAGGAATCGTTTTCTTTTGGCAACATAACTTGGTAATTGGTTTGTTAGTTGGAGCAGCACTACTTGGTTCAATTTTTGTTGCAACAATTGGAGGCTCCTTTATTCCATTATTAATACACCGTATGAAAATTGATCCAGCTGTCGCATCAGGTCCTTTTATTACGACTATTAATGATGTAATTAGTATTTTAATCTATCTTGGACTTGCGACATTATTTATCTCTTCTATATCATGAATAGACGTTTTTCACACTTTCAACTTTAGGTGCATAAAGTAAAGGAAAAAGGATGTGTCTGTGAATTCTTTCAATGATCCTTTACTTTATATAAAAGGCCCACCTGTTTTTCATTTATATCCGATAACCTCCATCATACAGATGGAAACAGAGATGGAAATGGAAGTACCGATGGATGTACCAAAGAAAGTGCAAGACGAAAGTACCTCGATATATGAAATACGTACCAGTATGTCTAAGAAAACTCTTGCAATTTTAGAAAAGTTGACGTTTCTAGCAAAACCATTTCAACGAAGAGCATATCGTCCACTTGTTTTTCATGTGGCAGGTGGCGTGTATCTTCAAGGAGAAGTAGAGAAAGTGGATGATGAGTTTGTCACTTTTTTGGTTGGATCTGAAGAAACTATTACCTATCGGGTAGATCAAGTTGAAAAAATAGTTTGGCGTGGAACCGAAATGAAGTGAATCAAAAAAACTATCCTGAGAAGGATAGTTTTTTTATTATCATTAGTATAGAATTTTTTACTCAGTGACTGTCCAGCTTGTAATCATTTTTTAACACACATTCCTACGTCAGCAATATTTGGGGCACTCGCGCTTCTTTTATATAAATGCACAGTAAAACCGTCCGGGACATTCCCGAACGGAGTAGACACTGCAGGGAAAACGATTAGTCACATACATCTAAAAATACGTCTGCTACACATTCAATTGCACAGAAACAGTTAAGGTCGACAGTGATACAGCTACCTGTTAATGCAAAATTTCGTACTTCACAAAGTTTTCTTAAATTAAGTTTAGTTCCATCGACATTCAATAAATCGACTTCACGTCTTTCATTATTCAGTGGCTCTAGAACACGTAGAGTTGCGCAGCAGCTATCAAAAATATCCTCTACTCGGAAAAAGACTGAAATACAATCGTGATCACAAATATCTCTGTCGCGGAAAAACGCTTTAAAAGGAGTACCATCTTCAGTTAGAAGCATAAAAACACGGGTGTCCGCTTGGTGACGACGAGCTGGGCTAACAAGACCTCCAAGAGGTTCTAAAAAACAATTTGTTGGACAAAAATCACAATCATTTGACACTGCTTGGTCTTGAATATCTTTAATTGCACGGACTACATCGCAAACACAGCGACGATCTCCTTTTACTTCTGTTACGTCTTCAATTCTTCCACATCCCATTAAATTTCACCTCCTCTTTCTCTCTTTCTACTTTATGTAGCTTCTTCATTAAGGTAAGGGCAAATATCTCAATTGTTCTCGTATATTTCAATTTCGATTGCTCATACTAACTCGAAAAGGAGCAATTATCCGATGAGAAAAATTGTATTATTCTTCATCTCGGTTCTTCTATTAACTGCCTGTTCAAATAATGTCAAACAAGAAATATATCCCCAAAAAGACGTACCAGAAATTGAACAAGTTTTAAAGGGGAATAAGTCTATTATTGGGTACAAAAGTGTTACGGATAAAAATAACGTCATAGTTGCAATCGATATACGAAGAATGAGTAGATTTAAGACAGAAAAAATTGAAAAAAAAATAAAGAAGCAACTAGAAGAAAAATTTCCAGATAAAGATGTTCTTGTTACAGGTGATTTAAAAATTAAATGGGAAATTGAAAAAATCATAAAAGAGCGTATGCAAACAGATAAACTAAAAAAATCAATCGATCAAATAAAATCATTATCAAAGGAAGCGACTTAATGGATCAAAAACAATTCGAGAAAATTGTCGATAACCAAACACCCAAAGCTCCACTGTTTGTAAACATATTGAAAGCTTTTCTTGTGGGAGGAATAATTTGTACAATTGGACAACTAATTACTTTATTTTATATACGTTTTTTTCCATTTACCGAACGTACAGCTGCAAATCCTACTGTTGCGACAATGGTATTCATTGCGATGATATTAACTGGTACTGGAATATATAAGAAAATTTCTCAATTTGGCGGTGCTGGTTCAGCCGTACCTGTCACTGGATTTGGAAATGCGGTCATCTCTGCTTCCATCGAGCATAAATCGGAAGGCTACGTATTAGGTATTGGAGGAAATATGTTCAAGCTAGCAGGTTCCGTTATAGTTTTTGGCGTACTTTCTGCTTTTTTTGTTGCCTTAATAAAAACAATTTTAGTGAAAATGGGAGTGATATCTTGGTAAATACAGCAGGAACCATACACTTTAAGGAGAATCCAAGTATCGCAAGCACTGGTGTTGTTGTTGGACCGATGGAGAAAGAAAGTCCTTTTGCGGATTCGTTTGATGAGATTTGTCTTTTAGAGAATGAAAAAGATGAGTCATTTGAACAAGCAAACACTCGTTTTATCGAAAAAGCGTGCGCAATTACCGTACGTAAAGGACACGAAAATATGGAAAATATTGATGTTTTTATTGGAGGAGATTTGATTAATCAACTTTCTCCTACTAATTTTGCCGCACGTCAATTGGCTATTCCTTTTTTAGGAGTATTTTCTGCTTGTGCAAGTTCAATGGAATCCGTTATTCTTGGGAGTCTGTTATTAGAGTCTGGCAATGCAAAATCTATTCTAGCTGGAGCTTCCAGTCATCACCCATCAGTAGAAAGACAGTTTAGGTATCCTCTTGAATATGGATCTCAAAAACCAGGTACTGCCCAATGGACGGTCACCGCTGCAGGATTTGCATTATTGCAAAAACAAGCAAAAAATGCACCAATTATTACACATGCAACAATTGGACGTGTAGTAGACGGCGGTCAAACAGATCCTCTACATATGGGAGCTGCAATGGCATCTGCTGCTAGGGACACTATTGAAAGACATCTAATGTGCACTGACAGTAGGATGGCAGATTATGATGTAATTATGACAGGTGATTTAGGAAAAATTGGCTTGTCCATTTTAAGGGAAATGTTTCAGGATGAAAATAGTGGAGTAATTTTGCAAGATGCTGGTGCACAATTTTATGGAGAAAACACTTTTTTTAATTCTGGAGCAAGTGGTGCAGGATGTTCCGCTGCAGTTTTTTTTAGTCATATGTATAAACAATTAAAAAATGGTGTATATAACCGCGTATTACTCGTAGCAACTGGCGCACTATTATCACCATTGACTTTTCAACAAGGAGAAACAATTCCTTGTATTGCTCATGCCATTGAATGCCGTATGGAAAAGAGAGGATAATATGATTTCTTCATTAATTACTTCATTTATTGTAGGTGGTCTTATCTGTGTTGTAGGGCAAATATTGATGGATGCATTCAAGCTCACACCAGCGCATACATTATGTATATTAGTTGTTAGTGGTTCCATTTTAGCTGGGGTAGGATTATATGAGCGTTTAATCGATTTTGCAGGTGCAGGTGCAACGATCCCTATTACATCATTTGGAAATTCATTAACGCAAGGAGCATTAGTGGAAGCTGAAAAACATGGTCTTATAGGAGTTTTAACGGGAATGTTCGAAGTCACAAGCTCGGGTATTAGTTCAGCTATATTGTTTGGTGTAATTGGAGCATTTATTTTTCAGAAACGGAATACTACTTACTAGTTGAAACGCCCTTTTTTCTTTTTCCACTTCGCATACTATAAGTCGAAGAGGAGAGGAGGGAAGAATTATGTATGGCTACTGTGGTGGAGGATATCCAAGTTACGGTGGAGGCTGTGGTTGTGGCCACGGAGGAAATCGAAGCTTTGTATTGATTGTCGTACTATTCATTCTATTAATCATTGTTGGTAGAAGCTTTCTCCCTTAATCCAAAGTTAATCAAAATGTGAGGGGGAAAATAAGTGCAAAATTCATTTTTTAAAGCAATCGAAAATAAAACAGGTGTGTCAATGGAAGAACTATTCACGCTAGCCAATGCCATCTCATATGCTGATTTTACAGATGAAGATCAAGTTCGTAAAGTCGTACGCAAAGTTGGCAATTTAGCAAAGAAACCTGTATCTCAAGAGTTAGAAGATCAACTTACAAAATCCATTTTACAAAGTGGTGGAAAGTTAAGCCTATCTGACATTGAAAAAATGCTGTAGTTTGAATATTTAAAATAATGATAGGTTTAATGTGATAAAGGATAGGGTAAAAAGTAATAGGAGGTGGAAAAGATGGGATACATTTTACCAATTCAACCAATACAGTCACAGATTTACGCGAATCGTTTGTTAATGGATCATTATAATTTTGCTTTTATTAGTAATATTAATGGTATTCGAATGAAATCAATATTTGATGAGCGACTTGAGGAGCAAGGTCGGAAACTTGAAGAGAAAGAAAAACAACAACAATTAGATTATGAAATCCCATCGACCCTACCACTGTATAAAGGCTTTATCCAACCTAACCCAGTAAATTTATCGCCAAAAATAGCGGAAATTAATGGTAAAGGAAATCGTGTAAATTTTTATATTTAGATAAGGAATTTTGATTTATGATAAAAGTTTATACTTTAAATATTATACAAAAAATGCCGATGGTTACATCGGTATTTTTTATTGTAAAAATAAAATAAAAGGTCGAAAAAGTAAATAAAGGTCCAATAGCATTTGTTATATGCTTGTTGGACCATTGTTAACCAAAACATTAGCTACGACCTTTTTTCTTTTCAGAAGAATCTTTTTTATGTCCAATCTTTTTTTTGTCCTCTTTGTTTTTTTTATGACTGTCGGCGTCCTTTTTTGTATCATCCTCTACTTTTTTATCCTTAGTTTCTTTTTTATCGTCGTTGCTGTCTGCATCTTTTTTATGATCACCCTTTTTTGCATCATCCACTTTCTCATTCTCTATTTTGCGACCGGCTTCTTTTTTTTCACTACCATCCGTTCCACTTTTATGTGGGGGTTCTTTTTTGTCACCAATGTCTTGTTTGAGTTCAACTTCTTGATCAGTTGAGGAAGTAAGATTGGTCGGTTTTTTTTCTAAATCTTTTGGTCCGTGTCGCTTTTTTTCTTTTGATGTTCCTTCCGTCAAAGTTTGATCCATTTCATTCTTTTTATCTTCTGTCAAAATCTTTCACTACTTTCTATAATGTAATGTCACTATTACAGACTATGTGAAATAGTGTTATTCTGTTCGCAATTATATTATTTTCTTTCGAAATCATCTGGATATTTTGTAGCGCTCTGAAAAATTTATTTAAGTAAGGTAGAACCTCGGAGAGCTTGAACAATTATCCTGAAATGGGCGTTTAACCAATGCTTTACCAATCCAGGATACATATAAATATTAAGATACTATAAAAGGGGGTTAGAAAAGTGAATAAGAAGATGATACTTTCTCTAGTAGATAGAGTTATTAAAGTAGATAGAGGTGGTCCTGAGTCCCGTGTTGGGATGCTTTTATCAGCAGCGGATGACCACTTTACATTGCTAACAGAAGACGATGGAATTGTTTTTTATAATACAGAGCATATCAAGAGTCTGACGTATAATACAAAAAATCAAGTGGAATTTGGAATTAAAATTCCAGAAGGCTTTGAATTCATACAAGCGGATGACTTTAAAGGAATTTTAGAAAAATTAACACTACGTTGGGTAAAAATTAACCGAGGTGGACCAGAAACATTAGAGGGAGTAATGGATGTTGTTACAGATGATTTTGTGACAATTGTAGCAAATGAGGAAATAATTCGAGTTGCTTTGTTTCACATTCGAAACATTAGCTATGGTGTAAAACTTGAAAAAACGAAAGAAACTGAAAATAAAAAATCTGATGACAAAGGAAATAAAGAAAAAGAAAACAAGAAATCCGATGACAAAGGAAATAAAGAAAAAGAAAACAAATAGTAAAAGAAAAAATGCTTATAACAAACTGAATAGCTGAAAGAAGCATTCGTCGCTTTTATTAAACGGAGCGACGAATATTTTAGGAAGGAGGGAACGAATATTGCTAAATGAAAACTTAAGGAAAGTATTATATGACCATAAAAAAATGAAAATTGGTATGTATTTAAATGACAACCAATTTACAGAAGGAATTTTGTTGGATGTTAAACAAGACCACCTTGTAATTGAAGTGAACAAGAAAATAGTATATTTTGCAATGCATTCTATTCACTCTTTTTCAATAAACGCTAAAGAGTTTTGTAAGGCTAACAAGCTTTTTACTTATCTTAACAAAAATGACTTAACAGATGTACTAATAGCCTTAAGGTACAATTGGGTCACCATTAATAGTTTAAGTAAATTTGCACTTAATGGTGTTCTTACCAACGTATTACAAGATCACATTGTATTAATTAATAAAAAAGAACTACTCTACATTCCAAAACCATATATATCCAACATCTACAGTGAGTTATCTAGAGCAGATATGACATTTTTAAATAACAAGGAGCAACGAAATCTTCAAGAATTATATAAATCAAACATATACAATGGATTATTAGAAATAAAAGAACTCAATATTGAAAGCAATCAAGAAAGAGCGATACAAGAATACGCTATTCTTGAGAATGAGGAGTTAACCGAACAGTCCAACTCTAGTCAGATGGTGGAAATACAAGCTCATCTGGTAGAAAAGGTTGTTGAAGATGATTATATAGAAACAAGAAATAACATGGAATCAGATAAAAGTTCACAAATTACTGGGATGCCCTTAGAGTTAAATCAAAACCCCAATAAGATAAAAGACCTCGCCATATTGGATAAAAATGAAGAAGCAACTGAACAACAAAACTTCTCTCAGGAGATAGAAACAGGAAACAGCAATGAAGAGGAGAATATTGTTCCAATTGTAATTTTGGAAGGTACGAATGACAATATCCAGGAAGGTGGAAATGGTAGATATAAGCGTTTAAAGCTCCATCCAAATTCCAGAATTAAAATGAAATCTAATTTATTGCAACAAAACTATTTAGAGAAAGCTGAAATAAGTTTTCCTAAAATTAATGATGAAGAAAATTTGAAGGTTCTTAATGAGAAGCACATAAAACTGCCGAAATCCCCCTTAAAGAAGAGCAACAAAAAAACACTATTAACCGCATGGAGTGCTTTAAATAGTGACCAATCAACCATTACTATTCCCAAAAAATCCAAAACCAAATCCAAACATCTAAATAGCAAACGAATGTCAAATAAACTAGAAATTCAATCTGAATATGTTCATACATTATCTACTAAAAGTAGCATAACTGATAAACAAATTAATAAGGAAGAATTTGAGGCATTGGATGAAAAAAACATTCAGTTTGAAAAAAAAAACTTTCCTGAACATGTAAAACCATTAAGTCCAAAAGAAGAAAAAGCAATGTTAGAGAAGCAATATTTTGCATTAATGAATTATGCTGCAAAAAAAATTCAAAAATCAATTAGGTTGGAGCCGCTACCTGAACTTAGTAGTTCTTTCAGTTATCCGGAGTTAAATAAAATCAAAAATAATAGAGAACTTAGTGAGCAATCTAATTCACTAGAAGCAAACACAATGCGTCATTCAACAAACCCAAAAGTAGAAGATGAATTGATGGAAAAACAGTACTATTCTTTAATGAAGCATGCGGCAAAGATGTATCATCAAGTAAGAGAACATCAATAGAAATGTAAGGAGATGTGACCTTGAATAAAATTATACAAAATCTTATGAAGGAAATAGTCCAAATAGAAGTTTCGGGGAAGAAACAAATTAATGGAACCGTCATTGATTTAGGAAGCGATATAATGGTACTTTTTAATGGTCAAGATTTTATGTACATCCCTATAAATCATGTGCAAAGCTTTAGAGTAGGTCGTAATAATGAATACGATATTCAAGATCCCACAGAGTTTCCAAGTATTATTGCAGATGACAATAGTCAGGAATTATCCATAAAAGAAGTTCTTAATCAAGCTAAAGGAAATTATGTTGAACTATTCGTAACAAATGATAAACCACTTCATGGATATATAAAGCAGACAATGAGTAACTATTTTGAATTCTTTTCTCCTATTTATAAGACGATGTATATTTCTATGAATCACTTGAAGTGGCTAATTCCCTATAGCCAAAATGAAAGTCCTTATGGAATAGGCGACAAAAAGTTGTTACAAATAAGTAATGACTCGTTATCTAGCACATTTGAAGCCCAAGTTGAAAATCTAATAGATAAAATTGTGGTATTAAATATTGGAAGTAATAATAGTAAAATAGGGAAAATAAAAGATGTGCATGAACAAATTGTTGAGATTCAACCAGCAAGAACACATTCAATTTATGTAAACTTAGATCATATTCAAACGCTTCATCAAGTATAAATTGATATTTTAATAGTGGAAGCATGAAACACTTCATGCTTCTTGAAACGGGCTTAATAACCAATACATAAAATTTCCTTTCCATTATGGTATGGATATATCGTAGTATGAAATGATCTTGTCTCTGCACATTGTATGAGAGCGACAGGTAAACAACCACCACAAGATTCGAAAAAGGATCGTGAAGTGACTTAGTCACATCGCGATCCTTTTAAATTCTCAAGGCGACATACTATTTTCGAATAAGAAAGTATACAAATTTTTATGCCAGTAAAAGGTTGATTTACGCTCCAATCAACTGTGCAATTAAAAATGACAATATGCTTAAGCGATATAATGAGCTGGTACTTTCCATTGTTTATCTATAGGGCAAGTGGAACCTGAAAAAATAGTTAGCATCTATTGATAAAGAAGCACTGAGCGGACGAAATTAGCATCTTCGTCCGCTTTTAAAAGAATAGGAAAGTACTAATCTCTCTTTATCCAAACTTTATGTACCTTGTCTCTACATATTTCAAGAGGGCGACGGACAAACAACAGCCACAAGATTACCGAAAAAATGGTTCGAGAAGTGATGCAGTCACTTCACGAGCCAAATTACTACGGTAATAGTGTAGCCGAGGTTTAGTCCAAAGCATTCGAGAAATAGAAAAGACAAGGTTCACTTAAAGTACGCTTGCGTTTTTCTTAACATTTAAGATTAGAAAATAATGAAAAAATTTATGTATATGGACATAAACCTCGATTCATGTAAAGAGAAGTGAATATACATACAGAGAAACGGACAAACATAAAAAGGAGAGGAAATGGTATATGTATGAGTTTTCAAATTGGGGTCGCCAGTTTGGTGTTCCTAACGTCTATGTTAGTAATATTTTGGAGACCAAGAGGAATAAATGAGGCTTGGCCAGCTTCAATAGGTGCAGTAATTATCTTACTAGTAGGGATTGTATCAATAAACGATGTAGTGGATATCATAAGTAAAATTGGTGGGGCATCTATCACCATTATGGCAACTGTTGTAATGGCTGTAATATTAGAGAGTTTTGGCTTTTTCAACTGGGCAGCTGCAAGAATAGTGATTTTGTCAAAGGGTTCTGGTCACCGTCTTTATTGGTATATTCAGTTGTTATGCTTTTCGATGACATTACTTTTTAATAACGATGGTAGTATATTAATAACGACTCCAATTTTAATAATGCTTCTTAAAAATATGCGAATAAAACCCCATGAACAAATCCCCTATTTGCTAAGTGGCGCACTAATTGCAACCGCCTCTAGTGCACCAATTGGTGTCAGTAATTTAGTTAACTTGATAGCTTTAAAGATTGTTGATATGTCACTTTGGATGCATACGGCAATGATGTTCGTTCCCGCAACGCTAGGATTAATGTTTATGTCGTTCTTGATGTATATCGTCGTACAGAAAAAACTACCCAAAACACTGCCAGATTCCGTTCTCGATATAGAAGAGTCTTTTTTCATAAAAAATTTTCATCCATTAAAAACGAAAATCTCCGTTGAAACAAAACGGAAACGAACTAAATTTATGTTAAAGATACTGCTTTTCGTCTTTGTCATACGAAGTCTACTTTTTGTCGCATCATATGTAAACATTCCAATTGAAATAGTTGCAGTTTTCGGGTCGGTTGTACTGCTATTTTGGAGATGGTATCATTTACGGACTAACCCAGTAGATATACTGAAGAAGACTCCTTGGCACATTCTAATTTTTGCATTCTCTATGTATGTCATTATTTATGGATTGCATAATGTAGGACTTACCGCATTGCTAGTTCAATTGTGTGAACCAATTGTAAATCAAGGTTTATTTCAAGCTAGTTTTATCATGGGAGGATTAGTATCGCTTCTTTCTAACTTATTTAATAACCATCCTGCATTAATGATAGGGACGATCACTTTAACGAAAATGGGGTTAGATCCAATCACATTAAAAACCATCTATCTTGCAAATATTATAGGGAGCGATATGGGGTCATTGCTACTACCTATTGGTACACTTGCATCCCTTATTTGGATGCATATTCTAAGAAAAAATAAGATAAAAATTACTTGGAAAGATTATTTAAGCGTAACTATAATCGTCATACCAATAGCAACAATAGTAACACTGACATTGTTATACTTTTGGGTACAATTAGTTTTTGCCAATTAAAATAAGAAATGAATCAATTTCATAATTCAAATTTAGAGCATAAAACACGAACAATATTAAAGTGAATGTAAGAATATGTATAATATACTCTTCATAAATTGGCATGATTTCCGCTATAGGCTGACGCTTTCTGCGGGGTGAGCGATGAGCCATCACCGCCGCATTCGCGTCGTTTGTAATGGCTCATCTGTCCCACTCATCCCGCTGGAGTCGTTGCCTGTCGCTCCAATCAACAAATTAAGTATTGTTCGTGTTTTAACAATAAAATGCTACTTATGAATTTAACTCAAATAGTTATAATGAATAAGGTTAAGTATGAGATTTAGAATAGCAGGGAATCTATCGAACAAGTTGATTTCCTGCATCTCTATAGATTAAGGAAAAATTTTATCAAAATTCATCCACTAATGGTTATGTGGATAATATATAAACAAAAAATCTATTAATTAAACTCGATTATTATTTGTCAAAGGTTTGCCAACTTGATACATAGAAATATCTAAAGCCATCCTGTTTAAATCGTTCCCTCTATGTATATGTTTTTCTAATGCGAAATGATACAATGTTATTTTTTAGCAGTCATTTTTGTAGAAATTTATAAGAAACACAAATGATCTGAAAATTTTCCCTCGAGGACCATCGTACCTCCAGTGACCTTGTGTCATCCGCGGAAGCGAGCACTTTTTCAGTAAAGAAAAAAGACTGTAGACAACCTCGATTATTATCGAAATTTGCCTACAGTTTAAAGAGAAATGATGATAACTAAATCATCTTTTGTTTCATTTAATTGAATAACTTTTCCATTGCTCGATGTGGAATACCAGCTTCTAAAAACTCGGGAGATGTAATGGAATAACTTCTCTTCTCATAAAATGGAATAGCATGACTTTGTGAATTTAATTTGAGTTTATAGTAGCCGTTTGATTGAGCATATTCTTCCATACACTGCATGATTAAGTTGCCTAACTTTTTACCTCGGTATTCGGGAAGAATACATACACGTTCTATTTTCCCTACATTTGGTTCTGATGTTCGAATTCTTCCTGCACCAAAAGGAATTTCTTCATCATAAGCAACAAAATGAATAGCTTTTTGGTCGTGTTCATCCAATTCTAGATGAATCGGCACATCTTGTTCTTCTACAAAAACTTTTCTTCTAATAAGTATAGCGTCTTGATACTCATTATCTGTTTCCACGATTTTTGCATTAACCAATTATTACTCAGCTCCAGACAATCTAAAAGTTTCATAAACAGTCCAAGAACCGTCTTCTAATTGATAAAGCATATGAAGGCGATCAATTTCTTCTTCAAATTCTGCACCAATCATTTTTAACTGTGGATAAATATCATCATGTTCACTAGAATTCATTTTTTGGGCAATTGTTATATGCGGTACAAATGCATAGTCTTCTGTATCATTAATCTCTATTGCATTTAAGTCACCACGTAAAGCTAACAATTCTTCTGTTGGTTCTACTTTAAAATAAATTGCATTTGTTACAGGAGCAAACGAACTAACTTTAGCAGTTTTTAATATAAATGGTCTATGCCCCTTCACAACTTCTGCAATTTTTTCCGCAATTGTTTTGATTTCATTTTCATCTGCTTCAAATACACCTTTAACAGTCATATGGGGTGTAATCAATGAGTAGTGTGGGTCATAACGCTTTCTGTAGGAATTAGCAAAATCCTGTACTTTTTTAGATGGGAAAGCAACAATACCGTATTTCATTTTTATTACCTCCTCGTATTTTTATAACAGATCACAGGAACATTATATCATTTATATGCCGAAATTGTTTTTAAGTGATCTTTTCATGTCTGGTTGCCAAAGCTTCCATGTATGGTCCCCATTTAATTCGTCATAAAAGGTCGTAAACCCTTTATTTAATATCAAATTATGCAAGGCTCTATTCGGAGTGATAAAGTCAGTTACTAATCCATCTCCAGTTAAAACGGAGGTCTCTTCTTTACCTATAACATGATATATAGAGAATGCATGTACATCTTTATGATTTTCCACTTCAG
Organism: Psychrobacillus sp. L3; assembly: GCF_042945595.1. GTDB lineage: Bacteria > Bacillota > Bacilli > Bacillales_A > Planococcaceae > Psychrobacillus. The sequence goes on from NZ_CP168493.1 coordinate 1,088,810, forward strand.
ACAAAACGTATTCATTCACAAGTGGAGAATGTAAAATTATTTTTCCAAATGTATTAGGATATTGGAGTGCGGTTAATAAGGATACTGTCGCAGCAAGGGAGTCCCCAATTAATGCTCTTCCCATACCGATTTGATAGGTTGGATAATTGGCATCTATGTATGGAACAAGTTCTTGTGCCAAGAACCTTATATATGCTTGATGTTTTGGGCCATCTGGATGATACTTTTCTCTTCGATCTTTTACATTTTTATATGGAACTCCAACAATTATTACGTTTTCTATTTCCTTTTGATCATATAACTCATCAGCAACACGAGAAATTCTCCCTAATTGAAAATAATCTTTTCCATCATTTGCGATAAGTACTGCGTATTTATATAGTGGTGAATAATTTGATGGTAAGTAAATAAGTAGTTGCATTTCTTCTTGAAGTGCATCGCTAAAAAGCGTCATATCTTGTACAATTCCTCGGTTCATATAGTTCCTCCTAAAAAGTAATCATGTTGTATAGAAATTGTAACATATACATGATCAGAGGTATAATGAACAACAAACAAAAATTCAAAAGTGTCTGTTATCTCGATATTCTTTCGTACGAATAAGGTCCTTGTAAACAAATAGTGAGATAAAGGGGATTAATTAATGGATAGACAAACTTCAAGAGTCCACTCTAGAACGGTAGAGAGAGCTGCGAATGATGCATTACTTCGGAGAGGGGTTACTTTAGACGAAATTGCTAAAATCGTCTATGAAATGCAAATACCGTACAATAAAGGGCTAACCATGGAACATTGCATCGAATCGATTAAAAGTGTATTGAAAAAAAGAGAGATGCAGCATGCGATTCTCGTTGGGGTAGAATTAGATGAGCTTGCAGAAAAAAAATTATTATCTGAACCACTGCAACAAATCGTAGAAGCAGATGAAGGATTGTTTGGTGTAGATGAAACAATCGCTCTAGGTTCCGTTTATACGTATGGAAGTATTGCCGTAACTACATTTGGTCACCTGGATAAAAATAAAATAGGTATCATTTCAAAATTAGATACAAAATCCGGTGGTGGAGTTCATACTTTTCTAGATGATTTAGTAGGAAGCATTGCCGCTTGCGCTGCTTCTAGACTTGCTCATCGTACAAGAGATCTAGAAGAAGCAAATGAAACATTTGAAGACATTGCTCCAGAAGAAACTGCACCAGAAACAAATATTAAAGGTGTTCGAACATAAGTAGAAGTAAATAAGAGAAACCCTAAGGTTTATTATGAATGCTTGGGGTTTTTTAAATTTATGTTTTACACACCATAGAAAAATAAAGGAAATATCCACTATAAAATTTTTGTAACTTCCCCAAAAATATAAACTTGAATTTAAGGTTGACCTTAATGCTCACTGATTGAAAGTGAAGAAATTTATCATATCAAAGACTATGTCGAAACTTATTTAAAAAATTGTAAGTTACCTAGAAAATTTGTATTAAGTAGAAAGGTGAGAAAATGAGGATGCATACAATTGAATTACCTTTTGCTTATCGTTTTGAAGAAGTAATTACAAGATTAGCTTTAGATCCTTTAAATACCGTAGATATAAACAAACAATTAGTAAAAATCCCTTTAGAGGATTCGATAGTAACTATTCATAGTGTTGGATCATTTCTTGAACCTAAATTCCAACTTTCGGGAATCATGTCGAATGAACAGATTCAACGCATTTCATCCATTTTTCACTTTGATCGTAGTTTAGAATCAGTCAATGATCACTTTTCCAAAACAAACTTAAAGAATTTATTTAGCAAATTTGAGGGAACACCTATCATTACAGATTATTCTTTATATGCGAATTTAATTAAAAGTATCATTCATCAACAATTGAATTTATCTTTTGCAAGAACTTTAACTACAAGGTTTGTTCAAACATTTGGCGAAAAAGTGGATGATGTATGGTTTTATCCTACAGCAGAGAAAATAGCAGAGATAGATGTCGAAACCCTTCGAAGTATGCAATTTAGTTCCAGAAAAGCCGAGTATATTATAGGGGTGTCGAAAGCAATAGCGTGTGGAGAGTTAAATTTAGAAGCATTGAGTCATGAAACGGATAAAAATATTATAAAAAAATTAACTACATATAGAGGCATTGGTCCTTGGACAGCGGAAAGTTTTTTACTTTTTGGACTTGGTAGAAATAATTTATTTCCAGTTGCAGATGTGGGACTCCAAAACTCTTTAAAACAACTTTGGAAATTGGAGAAAAAGCCAACGAAAGAAGAAATCGAAATCCATTTCGAAGCTTGGTCTCCATTTCTAAGTTATGCAGCATTGTACTTATGGAGAAATATCGAATGAAAAAATCAGCTTTTCCTTTATATGCTAGGGAAAAGCTGATTTTATGTAGAAAAATTATTCAATTATTACTCTCCATTTCATCTTGAACTTCTTTAAAGTATAAAAAGGATTCCTCTTCCAATTCTGATAATCGTTCTTTGTTTATTCCCATTGCAAATGCACCCGTAAAAATTGTTTCCCACCATGTTGCTGTTTCTGTCATCTTCATTTCCTCCTTTAAAATATCTTTGTCCATTTGACCAATATATACCCTGCCAAGTTTCGATCATAAACTTATACTCAGAAAAATGAATCGAATATCACATGTTGTATGCAAGACTTATAGACTAATGTATTGGAAGTGTAAGAAATGATTTTCTCTCTACATAAAGAGTATTTCCACATTTTCTATCTTTCATGTATTATTAAAAAAATTCATGCTGATTAAGAATGTAAGAACCTTTTCTACATTAGAAAAAAATAGTATGATTCTTTAAATAAGGTTGATTCTTTTTTTAAACTTGAATAATAAAAAGGAGATGTTTTTTTGAATGCCACATTACAACAAATCGAGTGTATTATAGAGGAACTTCAGGCATTTTTTTATTCTGGAACAACTAAAACAGCTAAGTTTCGAATAGATCAGCTAAACAAGTTAAAGAGCACTATTAAGAAATATGAAAAAGAAGTTATTCAAGCACTTTCTGATGATTTACGAAAAAGTGAATTTGAAGCGTATACAACGGAAATTGGTCTTGTATATGACAATATATCTTTTATGGCAAAAAATCTAGAAAAATGGATGGAGCCAAAACAAGTTAAGACTCCTCTTGCTTTAATGCCCTCCAAAAGTTTTATCGTAAACGATTCATATGGTACTGTTTTAATCGTAGGTCCATTCAACTATCCTTTTCAACTAGTGATGGAACCACTTCTAGGAGCCATCATAGGAGGAAATTGTGCGGTTATTAAACCTTCTGAAGCAACGCCACATACTTCTAATATTGTGAAGAAAATAATCGACGAAACATTTGATTCAAGATATATTCGCGTAATAGAGGGTGAAAAGGAAGTAACATCGCTTTTAATCCATGCACCATTTGATTTTATCTTTTTCACTGGAAGTGTAAAAGTAGGTAAAATTGTGATGAGAGCTGCATCTGAACGATTAACTCCGATAGCACTAGAACTTGGCGGGAAAAGCCCGGCTATTGTAGATCATACAGCCAACTTAGATGTAGCCGCAAAACGGATTGCATGGGGGAAACTAATGAATGCAGGTCAGACTTGTGTTGCCCCTGATTATGTATTAGTAGAAGAAACGATAAAAGAGGAATTTGTCGAGCTATTGATAAAGACGATCCATACGTTTTTTGGAAAAACAATGCAAGATAGTGGAGATCTAGGAAGGATTGTAAGTGAAAATCAGTTCGATCGTTTGAAAAGAATTCTAGATTTAGAAAAAGATCATATTGTTTTTGGAGGACGTACAGATAGAAGTGATTTATATATTGAACCAACCATATTGGATGGTGTAAGTTTCTCAAGCCCATCTATGGAAGATGAAATTTTTGGACCTATATTACCAATCATATCGTATACTGATTTACCAACTATTATTCGTCAAATTCGTAAATTGCCAAAACCTCTTGCTGCCTATATGTTTAGTGAGAATGAAAGAGCTCAAAATTATTTCTTACAAGAGTTTTCATTTGGTGGGGGATGTATAAACGATACAATTTCACATGTGGGAAGTTCTTTTTTACCTTTTGGTGGAATTGGAAATTCCGGAACTCAAGCTTATCATGGGGAAGCAAGCTTCACTTTATTTACACATCAAAAATCTATTATGAAAAAGAGTACGAAGCTATCGATTAATATAATTTTTCCACCATATAAAAACAAAGTGAAGCTTATTAGAAGCCTTCTTAAGTAAATGAAAAGTATGGAAGGACTGCTAGACTAGCAGTCCTATTCTTCTTCATATGGAATTTGAATGGTAACAGTAGTGCCTTTCCCTAGTTCACTTTCAATGAAAATATGCCCCCCGTATTCTGTTATAATTTTTTCGGATATCATCATACCTAAACCTGTCCCTTTTTCTTTTGTAGTAAAGAACGGGTCAAATAGTTTTTCTAAAACAGAAGTATCCATTCCAACTCCATTATCGGTAATTATTAAATTCATTACTCCTGTTTGAAGATCATCAAAAGCTATATCAATGTATCCATCATCTAAAATGGCCTCTATCGCATTTTTCATGATGTTTATAAGCACTTGTTTCATCTGATTTTCTTCCCCAAATAAGTAGACATCATTAGACAATGATTGCTTAGATAGAACGATTCCTTTTAAGTTCAATTGGGGTTCAAAAAGTATGATAATATTCTCAAGTGTATGTTTAAAATTATATCGTATTCGTTTTGTAATATGCGGTTTAGCTAAAATTAAAAATTCACTCATTATATAATTGATTCGCTCAATTTCTGATTGAATTAGTTTCGTATATTCATAATATGGCTGATCTTTATCTTCATTCATCATTTGGATGAATCCAGAAACAACTGTCATCGGATTGCGTATTTCATGAGCAACACCTGCAGCCATTTCTCCTGCAATTTTTAATTTCTCCGATTGTACAAGTAGCTTTTCGGCCACTTTCTTATAGCTAATATCTCTACTAATAGCAGAAAGTGCAACTAGTTCCCCATCATAATCATAAATAGGAGAAAGTGTTATTTGAACATCAAAATAAGATCCATCTTTTTTCATATCTTGTGTTTCTATAGAATGAAAACTTACACCTTTTAGAACTTCTCTGTAGCGTAATTCTGCATCTTCTCTGTTTTCTTGCGGAACAAAAGAAATGCATTTTCCAATAATTTCTTCTCTTTTCCAGCCATACATTTCTTCAAACGCATGATTCACTTCAATAATATGATTATTTAGATCAAATACAGCAATAGCATCTTTTGCGTGATCAAAAAATAACTGTAAATATCCTTCTCTAGAATTTAATTCTTTACGCATAGATTTATTTTGTTCAGAAAGCTTTTTCCATCTTTTATTTTCAATGAAAGAGTTTGCAATAGAAGTTTGAACAATGAGAACTAAAAATAGGATAATAAAAATGAGATCATTTATAGTCAAGTTATGATAATAAACTTCTTTTTTATAAAATGTTAACAATGCAACTTCCAAAATAGTTATGATGAGCAAAATTACTCTTGGTAAAATATTTTTATATAAAATCGCAACGTATATAGGATAAATAAGAAAAACAAGGAACACTATGTTTGAGTTAGTCAAATTAATAAACAAACTATATAAATTCAAAAACGTCAATATAATATATTGAACAGAATGAATGCGAGAATTACATACATATAATATGATCAAAAGGAGTATGTAAATAATCTGGTAAAAGAGAAAAGTTTCTACCTTACTATCTGGCACAAAAATAGAAGTTATTAAATGGATACAGGCAAATATTACAGAGATACCGATAAACAATTGATTCCTTTTTCTTATAAAACTCTTGGGTTCCATTATCCACCTCATGTCTAACTTATATGTGTCTTATACTATCTCATTTAGTTCTATAAGAAAATAAAAAATTTTGGTAAGATAAAGAGGTAAATAAAAGGAGGAAGTAAAGTGTCATTTACTTTTAATAAAGAAGAAACTGTTTCATTGTTAAAGCAATTAGTTGAAATACCTAGTCCATCTGGTTACACAAAAGAAATTATGGATTTTATGGAGAATATATTACTCGATTTACAAGTAGCTTTTAAACGTACGAACAAAGGGGCATTAATAGCTACTATTAAAGGGGAAAATGATGTACAACATCGTTTACTTACAGCTCACACAGATACGCTTGGTGCAATGGTAAAAGAAGTGAAAACAAGCGGAAGATTAAAACTTGCTATGGTTGGCGGATTTAATTGGAATGCGGTTGAAGGGGAGTACTGTACTATTCATACTGCTGAAGGGGAAAAAATCCGTGGCACTATTCTTATGCATCAAACAACTGTTCATGTCTACAAAAATGCAAGTGGACTGGCAAGAGATGAGCAAAATATCGAAGTTCGCGTGGATGAAAAAGTAACGAATGCTGAAGGGACACGTAGGCTAGGTATTGAAGTGGGTGATTTTGTATCTTTTGATCCACGTTTTGAAGAAACGGATACTGGTTTCATAAAGTCTCGCCATTTAGATGACAAAGCAAGTACAACTTTATTGCTTCAATTAATTAAGTCAATTAAAGAAAATAATATTGTACTTCCAAATACAACTCATTTCTATATTTCGAATAATGAAGAAATCGGCTATGGAGGAAATTCAAATATTCCAGAACAAGTAGAGGAATATATTGCAGTAGATATGGGCGCTATAGGAGACGGACAAACTTCTGACGAATATACCGTATCTATTTGTGCAAAAGATTCTTCGGGGCCTTACCATTACGAACTTACTCGTCAATTAGTAGAACTTGCGAAAAAAGAAAATATCGATTACAAATTAGACATATATCCGTTCTATGGTTCAGATGCATCAGCTGCTATTCGCGCAGGTTATGATGTAAAACATGCATTATTTGGACCTGGAATTGAAGCTTCCCATGCATATGAACGGACGCATATTGATTCATTGGAACAAACAGCTAAACTTTTATATGCTTATGTAAACTCAAAAATGGTATAAACAAACTTTAATAAAACTAGTAGAATCAGCAGCCGTTTCTGTGATTTATTTTGTTAGAAAACGGTAAGCTGGTTCTTTTTTACTTGTATTTTCGTGCACAAATCCATATGATAAAAAAGTAAATAAGAAGGAGATACAAAATATATGGACTTAAATTTAACAGATAAAATATTAAAAAGAAGAACCTTTGCAATCATTTCCCATCCCGATGCTGGTAAAACAACTATTACAGAAAAGCTTTTATATTTTGGTGGGGCAATTCGTGATGCAGGAACAGTAAAAGGAAAAAAATCCGGGAAATTTGCAACATCAGACTGGATGGAAATAGAAAAACAACGTGGTATTTCGGTTACCTCTTCTGTCATGCAATTTGATTTTAACGATTGTCGTATTAACATTTTAGATACTCCTGGGCATCAGGATTTCAGTGAAGATACGTATCGAACATTAATGGCTGTAGATAGCGCGGTTATGATTGTTGATGCAGCAAAAGGGATTGAAGCCCAAACATTAAAACTATTTAAAGTTTGTCGTATGAGAGGAATTCCTATTTTCACGTTTATAAACAAACTTGACCGACAAGGGAAAGAACCATTGGAACTAATGGAAGAATTAGAAGAAGTCCTAGGGATTCAATCTTATGCGATGAACTGGCCAATCGGTATGGGGAAAGAATTCTTAGGAATTTATGATCGCTTTAATAAGCGAATCGAACAATTCCGTGTAGAAGAATCCGATAAATATCTTCCTATTGATGAAAATGGAGAACTTGCAGTGGATCATTCAATGAAACAAACTTCTTACTATACACAAGCAATGGAAGACATCCTACTTTTAAATGAAGCTGGAAATAATTTCGATAAAGAAAAGGTACTTTCAGGAGATTTAACTCCTGTCTTCTTTGGTAGTGCGTTAACAAATTTCGGTGTACAAACTTTTTTAGAAACCTATTTACAATTTGCACCTACACCACAACCTCGTAACACGGATATTGGAGAGGAAGTAAGTCCATTGAATGAAGAATTCTCTGGCTTTATCTTTAAAATTCAAGCGAATATGAATCCTGCTCACCGCGATCGTATTGCATTTGTCCGTATCGTATCTGGTAAATTTGAAAGAGGTATGAATATCACACTCGCTCGTACTGGCAAAAATTTCAAAGTTACACAGTCCACACAGTTTTTAGCAGATGACCGCGAAACGGTTGATGAGGCAGTTGCAGGCGATATTATTGGTCTCTATGATGTGGGGAATTATCAAATTGGCGATACAGTAGTTGGAGGAAAGAAAGCATTTAATTATGAGAAGTTACCTCAATTTACTCCAGAACTATTTGTGAAAGTAACTGCTAAAAACGTATTGAAATCAAAGCATTTCCATAAAGGTATCTTGCAATTAGTACAAGAAGGTGCGATCCAATATTATAAAACACTTCATACAGAAGAAGTCATTTTAGGAGCAGTTGGTCAACTTCAATTTGAAGTGTTTGAGCACCGTATGAAAAATGAATACAATGTGGATGTACGAATGGAGCCAATCGGTTCGAAAGTAGCTCGATGGATTGAAAATGAAGAAGAGGTAAAAGAATCGATGACTGGTCCAAGAAGTATGTTAGTGCGAGATCGTTACGATAATTATGTTTTCTTATTTGAGAATGAGTTTGCAACAAGATGGTTCCAAGATAAGTATGAGCATATTAAATTATACAATCTTCTATAATATGGGAGACCTCCTTTTGATTAAGGTGGTCTTTTCTTATGGTAAGACAACTCCAAATAGTGAAATATTACTTCAAATCGCAAGATAGCACGTCCGAATCGCAATAACATTATTTAATAATTTGAACTCTTCCTTTTTTGGGCATATGATAGTAGTAGCAAATATAAAGGTGGTCCCCGAAAATGAAAATAAGTGATTTCTCCATAAAAAGGCCGGTATTCACAACCGTCATCATGTTTTTAATCATCATCCTCGGTGGTGTTTCATTTTTTAAAATACCCATTACCTTAATACCGGACTTAAATCCTCCAATTGCGGTAGTCGTTTCAAGTTATCCTGGCGCAAGCCCAGTTGAAGTAAATGAAAAAATTACCAAACCACTCGAAAATTCCTTAAGTACATTACCTGGTATTAAATCCATTAATAGTACATCCCAAGAAGGAGCAAATTTTATATTATTGGAATTTGAGTGGTCCACAAATATGGATGATGTAGAATCAGACGTCATGCAGCGAATCGACATTACGCCTATGCCTGAAGGAGCTATAAAACCTAAGTTTCTAAAGTTTGATCCAGCTCAATTTCCGGTTATTCAGTTATCGTTAAGTGGTAAAAAAGCGAATGGAGATATTCGATTAATCGCGGAAAAGCTAGAAAAAGAACTAATTAGTACGGAAGGTGTCGCAAGTTTAAATGTATCCGGTGCAATCGTAGAAGAAGTGCAAATCCTGCTCAATCAAAATAAGTTAGAGGAAAAAGGATTAACACAGAGCGACATTGTACAACTCATTCAAGCAAACAATATCTCCCTTCCAGGAAGTCCCATTGAAACAGAAGATAAAAAAACGCTCACCACTAGAATTATTAGCACTCTTACTACGGTAGACGATATTAAAGACCTTGTGGTCACTGTAAATCCGCTCGACGGTAAAAAAGTGACGATTGCAGATATTGCAACGGTCCAACTTACGGAACCAGAACAAAATTCAGAAACTAGGGCAAATAGCGAACCTGCTGTTTTACTATCTGTTCTTCAAGAATCAAATGCAAATACGGCAAATGTATCCAAAGCATTTAAGGAAGCATTAGACAAGCAACTGGCAAAAGAGGAGTTTTCTGGTGTAAAAGCAGATATATTATTTGACCAAGGAGACTATGTACGACTAGCAATTAATAATATTGGCTCCACGCTTATAACAGGCGGTATTTTAGCGATGCTCATATTATTTGTCTTTTTAAAAGGGATAAAGAGTCCAATAATTATAGGTATTGCCATTCCGTATTCTGTCATTGTGACATTTGTATTAATGTTCTTTGCTGGATTCTCTTTAAATATTATGACGCTGGGAGCATTAGCGTTAGGAATAGGAATGCTCGTCGATAATTCCATTGTTGTCATTGAGAATATTGAAAGGCATTTAGGATTAGGGAAGAATCCGCGAGAAGCCGCTTTTATCGGAACAAAAGAAGTTGTGGGAGCTATTACCGCATCTACTTTAACTACGGTTGCTGTGTTTGTGCCTGTTATATTTCTTTCTGGACTAATTGGACAGATATTCACGGAATTTGCACTAACGATTTCGTTTAGTTTATTTGCTTCATTAGTAGTGGCCATAACAGTTATACCAATGATGGCTAGTAGAATGCTGAAGAAGCCAAAAGGTGATCTGGAAGCGAAAAGACGTCGTTCGAAAACGTACAATAATTTTGAACGATCCATTAGATGGTCATTATCTCATCGCGCCATCGTTCTTACTATTACTATTGTTTTATTGGCCATTTCAACGTTTGGTTTATTCCGTACGGGGACGGAATTTTTACCTGCTACAGACGAGGGCTTTGTTACGATAGCAGTAAGACTTGAAAACGGAGCGTCTTTTGGTGCGACAAATGAAGTTGTGAAGAAAATTGAGCAGCAATTGCAAAAAGAAAATGATGTAGAAGTGTTCGTAAGTTTTGTAGGAGGAAATCAAGAAGGGCAATCGAGAGGGACATCTAAATCTAATATTGCAGAAATATCCGTCAAGCTAGTACCTTTAGATGAACGCAAGCGATCTACCTTCATGTTTGTAGATGAAGTTCAACCGAAAGTAATAAAAGCTGCAGGAAAAAATGTGGAAGTAAACTTTAATATGCAGACGGCCGCTGGTTCAGCTCCTAACTCACTATCGTTCACACTATCATCTGCGAGTAAAGATAATTTGAATAAAGCGGTAAATTCCGTTTCGAAACAACTGGAAAAAATAAATGGTATAACTAGTATGAGAAATGATTTAACTGAAAAAATTGATGAAGTGCAATTGACGGTAAAAAAAGATGCGGCAACAGAATATGGGCTTGCCCCAGTCCAAATTGCTCAAACGGTTAATAATGTAACGAGAGGTGTGTTTGCTACTCAAATTATTTCCGAGCAAGAAGATGTTTACGGCGTCTATGTGAAATACGATGAAGCATATCGAAACAGTGTGGAACAATTAAAACAACTGAAATTAAGAACTCCTTCTGGCCAGTATATTACTTTACAAGAAGTAGCGAATATTGAAATTGCAGAAGGACCTTTAACCATTCGAAGAGTAAATCAAGCGAGCGCTGTTACATTCACCTTAAAATATGCATCGCACTATTCTTTAGGTGAAATGTCCAGTTTCGTGGATGCTGCCATTGATAAAGCTAATTTGCCAAACAATGTGCTCATTTCCTTTGGAGGAGATAGAGAGTTATTGGACAATGCAAAAAATGATATGATTTTAGCTATTTTATTGGCAGTTGTCTTAGTATACATCGTAATGGCTGCACAATTTGAGTCGTATAAATATCCGTTCGTGATTATGTTCACTGTTCCTCTCATTACTATTGGAATTTTCATTGGTCTCTTCACGACAAACACATCTATAAGTATTTCAGTAGTAATTGGAATTCTTATCTTAGTGGGTATTGTTGTAAACAATGGAATTGTCTTGGTGGATTATATCAATCAACGAAAAGCGAGTGGTTTGGATTCTTATGAAGCAATAATAACGTCCGTAAGGGATCGCGTTCGTCCGATTTTAATGACTGCTTTAACTACTATTTTAGGACTAGTTCCCCTTGCCTTAGGTTTAGGAGAGGGAACGGAGATAAATCAGCCCATGGGAATTACCGTAGTAGGAGGATTAATTAGTTCCACATTCTTAACTTTATATGTTGTACCTGTTATTTATAGTTTGTTTGATAAAGAAACAAGAACAAAAGCAGTGTCTAAAAAGTCAAAAGGTATTTAAAATTACATCCATGATTACCTTTAGAATAAGTCTTTTATATTGGAAATAAAGAGTTCTACTTCTATAAGTTGAAACAGTATGATATAATGAATAACATAATTAAATAGACTTTTGACATATGTCAAAGGGGAGTAGCTATAGGGAAACCTATTTCATAGTCGTCATTACATGGCTTTTGCCATCGGTTATGATAGTAATTTTACAATTACTTAGCAAGACCTTTGCCTTTAATTAGGCAAGGGTCTTTTTATTTGCAAAAAGGAGGATATTAATTTAATGGAAGCAATATTATTTCAGTATGGATGGGTATTACTTGTTTTAGTTGGATTGGAAGGATTACTTGCAGCGGATAATGCAGTCGTGATGGCGGTAATGGTAAAGCATTTACCGAAGGAGAGACAGAAAAAAGCATTATTTTACGGATTAGTTGGAGCTTTTGTATTTAGATTTTTGGCACTTTTTATGATTACATTTCTAGTAAATGTATGGCAAGTTCAGGCTTTGGGTGCTGCATACTTATTATTCATTTCGATTAAACATATTTATGATAAATCGAAAATTAAACCAGAAGATCATCCTGATTTTGACTTAAACACATCAAAAGGATCAAGTTTTTGGTTTACTGTATTAAAAGTAGAGGTAGCGGATATCGCTTTTGCAATTGACTCGATGCTTGCTGCTGTGGCTATAGCAGTTACTTTGCCAGAACTTGGTGAATTACATATAGGGGGCATAAACGGAGGGCAATTCGCAGTAATGTTCTTGGGAGGAGTAATTGGACTTGTCATTATGCGTTTTGCAGCCCATAAATTTGTTCAATTGCTTGAAAAATATCCTTCATTAGAAACAGCTGCATTCTTAATAGTAGGCTGGGTAGGAGTAAAACTAGCTGTATTGACACTTTCACATCCAAAAGTTGGTATACTAGATGAACATTTTCCACACTCAGCTCCTTGGGAAATCACGTTTTGGACGGTTCTATTAGCCATTGCCCTTTTTGGTTATATTTTTGGTGTAATATCAAACAAAAAAGTTTACAAATAGTATTTAAGTGGAAAAGCATAAAAGATAGTTGGTTTTAGCTATCTTTTTATGCTTTTTTTTCTTACAATGAGGGAACAGTCTATACGTTTTCTGAAAGGAAATTATCACCATGATAAAAAAACGACTAAAAACAAAACTAAATAATACCCCAGCCCAAGCGATTGTAACCTATTATTTTATTGCAATCGCAATTTCTGTGATACTACTTCGTTTACCGGGTGTTCATAAGCCTGGAGTTCACGTTAATTTTATCGACAGTTTATTTACTGCGGTAAGTGCTGTAAGTGTCACAGGATTATCATCGGTTAATATATCCGAAACATATAGTGTATTTGGATATTTTATGATCATACTTGTACTGCAATTAGGTGGTATTGGAATTATGGCTTTAGGAACTTTTGTTTGGTTAATTTCTGGTAAAAAAATTGGACTTCGTGAACGTCAACTGATCATGGTCGATTATAACCAATCAAATTTATCCGGAGTAGTTAACTTAATTAAAGAAATCGTGAAATTATTATTGTTGATACAGGCAATAGGGGCATTATTATTAACCTTGTACTTTACCCAATATTACGATTCGTTTAAAGAAGCATTGACCCATGGTATTTTTACTTCTGTATCTGCTACGACGAATGCGGGATTTGATATTACAGGAAACTCCTTAATTCCTTATCATCATGATTATTTTGTTCAAATTATTACTATTTTCCTCATTATTTTTGGAGCAATCGGGTTTCCTGTCCTAATTGAAGTAAAAGAATTTCTGTCGAATAAGAATAAAAGTTTTCGTTTTTCTCTTTTTACAAGACTTACGACAATTACCTATGCTATTCTTTTAGTTTTTGGCACCATCATGATATATTTACTTGAAATGTTCCATGCATTCAAAGGAATGCCTTGGCATGAAAAATTCTTTACTGCTTTATTCCATTCTGTTTCTACACGTTCAGCAGGATTAACTACGATAGACGTTACGCAGTTTCATGAAGGTACAAACTTTTTAATGAGTGTGCTTATGTTCATCGGTGCATCCCCAAGCTCAGTTGGTGGAGGAATTAGGACGACGACATTTGCTATTGCTGTCTTATTTCTCATAAACTTTTCGAGAGGAAAAGATAGTGTACAAATTTTCCATCGTGAAGTGCATTTAATCGACATATTTCGTGCCTTTGCAGTAATTATTTTAGCTTTTGCCATGGTATTTATTGCTACCATTTTATTATCAGTTACCGAAACTAATGTACCAATTACTTCCTTAATCTTTGAAATTACATCCGCTTTTGGAACATGTGGGATGTCTCTTGGAATAACAGGGGAACTGTCCGACTTAGGGAAAGTGATTATTATGATTCTAATGTTTATTGGGCGTGTAGGCTTGATTTCATTCTTATATTCAATAGGTGGAAAGAGTAATAAAACAAAATTCCACTATCCTAAAGAACGGGTTATTATAGGTTAAAAGAAACCGAGCATAAGGTCCATTACTGGACCTTATGCTCGGTTTTAATATTAAGAATCAGTTTTGACTTAATCCCAAGAAAGTGCAATTTACGCGAAAGCACTCTACACTTATTTCTCAATAAAAGAAAAATGAGGAGCATTATTTATACCGAAAGTGGATAGCAAATAGCCCTCTTTTTCTTTAATCACTCCTTGCTTATAAGAATCTAAGCAAAGTGAAATTGGGGTAATAAATGTTTGCTTATATAATTCACGTTCGTTCAATTGTAATTCAACAAATTCCGCACCCGCAATGGAGGGATTCATAACGAGCTGTTTATAAAGTTTCGATTGCTCTTCTTTGGTCATATCATTTTCCCACCAAGGCTTACGAGGTTGGAATTTTTGTTTGGATAAATAATCGAGTTTCATAACACTTTGAATGATTGGTAACGAGAGCTTTTCCACACTCTCTAAGAAAGCATTCAATCTTGTATATAAATCTTCTAATTGATGTCCAATTTTCGACCAATTTCTTTCTTCCCAGAACGTTCCATATTGTTGAAAAAAGTCGAAAGGTGTTTCGAATATTTGATCGAATAAATACTCAAGCGTACGATCCATTCGGTGTGCATTCCAGTACTTTTCTAATACGTCTTCCACTTGTTTGATACGAAGAATATCATCAAAAGTTAAGACATTATTAGAAAATATTTCGTATGGAGCTTGATCGACATAGACATAACCATACTTTTCTGCTTCAACACGCAACCCAGTTCCTCTTAGAAGTTTCAAAAAACCCAGTTGTAATTCTTCTGGACGCATTTCAAATACTTCGTTAAATGTCCTTCTAAACGAATGATAGTCTTCTTCCGGTAAACCAGCTATCAAATCAAGATGCTGATCTATTTTTCCACCGCTTTTGACCATCGTCACAGTACGTTTTAATTTCTCAAAGTTTTGTCTGCGTTTTACAAGTTCATTCGTCAAATCATTCGTAGATTGTACACCGATTTCAAAACGAAAAAGCCCTGCAGGAGCATTATCATTCAAAAACTGAATTACTTCTGGACGCATAATATCAGCCGTTATTTCAAATTGAAAAACAACTCCTGGTAGATGTTCATCAATTAAAAATTGAAACATTTCCATTGCATAACTTCTACTAATATTAAACGTTCGATCGACAAACTTTATCGTTTTCGCACCATTAGTCATTAAAAAGCGAATATCTTCTTTTACTTTATCTCTATTGAAATATCTTACACCTACTTCAATAGAAGATAGACAAAATTGACAGGAGAATGGGCAGCCACGGCTAGTTTCGATGTAAGCAATACGCTTAGAGAGATTTGGAATATCCTCTTCAAAGCGGTAAGGTGTTGGTGATTCTCTCAAATCTAATTTTGGAGGTAGCGTATTTAGAATAAATTTGTCGTCTTGTACATATGCTACTCCAGGAACATCTTTTAAGGATTGCTTATTATGTAAGAAGTTCAATAACTCCTTAAAAGAATGTTCTCCTTCTCCTACGACAATATAATCTATTTCTTTCACTTGTCTTAACCAGACATTTGTATCATAAGAGACTTCGGGTCCTCCCAAAATAATTGTGATCGAAGGATCTACGGTCTTTAATATTTTAATAACCTTTATTGTTTCTTCGATATTCCAAATGTAACAACTAAACCCTACTATTTCAGGTTTTTTCTGATAGAGGTCTGCAACAATATTGAAAGTGGGGTCTTTTATTGTATATTCAGCGATAAGGGGGGAATATTCTGGTTCAGCATATGCCTTTAGACAGCGTAGGGCTAAATTTGTATGAATGAACTTTGCATTTAGTGTTGCTAATATTATATTCATTTTTTAAACTCCTTTTTTTCGTATATATATTGTATCAAGGAAAAGAGGTGTCGACAATATAGTAAGAAAGAATCATTTCAATATCAAAAAGGATATGGAATAATCAGAATTAATAAACATTTTAATTAGTTATCGGACTTTTTTCTCTTTTATTTGTTAATTTAGTGAACTCTATTTATTTTATGTATTTTTATGGAAATGGTTTTTCAAATGCAAGGAGAGGTTGGGTGTTGTTGTGCTAGCTGAGTACAAGTATAAGAAAAAGTTTGAACATATTTTTCAGTTTTATTCATCTGGGCTAATTTTCATCAATGAAAGAGGGGAAATTTTAGAAGTTAATTCAAAAATAGAAGAAATTTTTCAAACTAAACGAAATGAACTATGTAGTATGAATGTATTGCAACTTCTAGAAAGTTTAGACGAAAGTTTTGAGAATAAAAAAGCTTTTATACAAGCTGTACTACTAGATGGAAATGCCGAACTATTTAGTGAGTTACAAAATAGCTTAGGCGAACTAAAGTATATACGAATCAGGGTATCAAAACAGAAAGAAACTAAACTATACCTAATTGAAATACACGATGAATCTGAAAAGATGAGAATGAAAAGGCGATTAGATCATTCAGAATCCCTTAGCACATTAGGGCAATTAGCAGCGAGTATTGCGCATGAAATTCGAAATCCTATGACTTCCTTAAAAGGTTTTACCCAGTTGCTTTACAAAACAGCTAATGAAGATGGTAAAAGATACTTAACGGTTATTAATGATGAAATAAAAAGAATGGAAGAAATATTAACGGAATTTTTAGAAGTCTCAAAGCCCACTAATAATAAATTTTATTATTTTGAAGTGAAGGGTTTGATTGAAGAAGTTGTAAATTTCATGACTCCCCAGGCAATAATGAACAACATTAATCAAGTGGTTAATTTTAGGGTAGATGAAAATCGCAAAATTTTAGGTGATCGAAACTTATTGAAACAAGTTTTTATAAATGCGATAAAAAATGCTATTGAATCAATGCCAATGGGTGGAAATATTAGTGTAAATGTTATGGAGGATATAGAACATAGAGATAATAAGTTCATATGTATTTCAATAGAAGATCAAGGCCATGGAATAGAAGAAAAGAATTTAGAAAAGATATTCGATCCTTTCTTTTCCACAAAAAAAGGTGGGACAGGTCTTGGTTTACCACATATTTATAAAGTAATTGAATTGCATGGTGGAACAATCGTTGTGGATAGTTCAGTTGGAAAAGGAACCATATTCAAATTAATACTACCGAGTAAAGTGGAAAATAAGTCTATTTTGACAATATGAATGTTAGACCTTTATAATAGTGGTTAATGTATTATATATAGGTGAGGATGACCATAATGTCAAATGATCAATCGAACAGTGCGTTAAAGTTATTTGTTGTATTATCACGTGCTCATAAAGTAATTCATGAGAGTACAAATTATTTTTTTCAAGAAAACGGACTAAATCCTACAGAATTTGCAGTTTTAGAACTTTTATATCATAAAGGAAAACAACCGCTGCAACAAATTGGCAATAAAATCTTATTGGCGAGTGGCTCTATTACTTATGTTGTAGACAAGTTAGAGGGTAGAGGTTATATTAGTAGAGTTTCAAGCGACACCGATCGGCGTGTCACTTTTGCAGAAATCACTCCAGCAGGTAACGCTTTTATGGATGAACTTTTCCCAAGACATGAAGCGCAATTGATAGAGCTAATGAGGGAATTGACCAATGAAGACAAGCAAATAGTAATTGAACTAGTGAAGAAACTCGGGTTATCCATTAAAAATCTTTCTAGTTAATAAAAGCAAGCTTCTAACGCACATGTGTTATAAGCTTTTTTTGATTCTTTTTTCTAAATTGTGACTGAACAGGTTGATTTCTGCGGGCGGTCCGTGAGCCTCCTCGCTTCGCTGTGGGGTCTCTACCTGGACACGCTTTTCCCGCTGGAGTCGCCGCCTTCTGCTCCAATCAACAGTGCAGCTAAGAAAGAAAATATGCTTTGTCGACATAATGAACTGGTGCTTATAATGAGTGTTTAGACAGAGATGCATAGGGTAGACTCAGACGCTGATGCGTAAAACCTTTCAAATCGCGAAGTCTTAATCTTTACTTGGTTTTCCTTTTATACCCAATGTCCAAAGTGCATATAATTCACTGGGTAGATGATTAGATTAGGAGGAACTTGAGAAAAATAGGTAGCATTCATTAATAAAGAAGTGCTGAGCGGACGAAATTGTATCTTCGTCCGCTTTTAAAAAATAGGAAAGCATTTTATCTCTCATTATCCAAACCAAATGCATTATGTATTATACCAAGAGGGCGACGGACAAACACCCGCCAAAAGATTACCAAAAAAAAATGGATCGTGAAGTGACCTAGTCACTTCACAATCCATAATTCTAACGTTAATAGTGTAGCCAATGTTTCGTCCAAAGCGCTCTGGAAATAGTGAAGACAAGATGCTCTTAAAGGCCGTTTGCGCTTTTCTTAATCGTTTCAGCCATTTCAACAAACTTTTCGAATGCAGGATTATCTTCTGTATCAAAAATAGTTAGCTTTACGATTAATCCATCTCTTTCAAATGTATAACCCGAAACCTTGCCTTCAGGTGTATCAATTTGAAAACCTTTTGTTTCTTTAATGGAATCATTAGTAGGAAGTTGATTTTCATCTGTAATTTCTACTAATTTTTCATTTTCATTGGAAGCTTTGAGTGTTTCTTCTAAATTATTAGTAATATCATTTAAATCGACCTCACTAGCGTCGAATGTTTCTATTCTCATAGATTGTGAGTCGTTTTTGATATTAAAAAGTATATCTTTGCTTGGCTCTTCTCCAGTTAATTCAAAACCATCTATCACTGTAATGGAATAGTTTTGGCTTTCACTTTTTGTAATTGTCCCTTCAAGTTCTTGTTCGAGTTTAGTAGTACTTCCTGCAGCTTCTGTTTGTTCAGCACTCTTCGTTTCAGTATCAGGTTGATCGGCTTTTTCAATTCCATCTGTCGTACCACAAGCAGCGAGTAACATAGTAAGTAATAGAATGGAAAGTAATGAGTTTATTTTTTTCAAAATCATTCAGCTCCTTTTTATTGATATAAAAGTATAACTTTTCTAAATAGTGTTTGTCTAGCGCTTGCACTTTTCTAAAATGGATAAGAAAGTATATTCTTTTTTACTTAAATTTCATGCCAGGAACAGATTGATTTCCTTTGCAGGCTGATACTTTCCTGGGGGCAAGCTTCAATCCGCCGCCTTCTGCTCCAATATCAAGAGTCCTAATACGGAAATGAATATACTTCGTCCAATTAATGCAGACATAGGCGCTTGCGCTTTTCTTAATAGACGTGAAATGTGGATAAATGTTTCATTAAAGTGGGAAAACTAAAAATAGTAGTACTAACATGGTGATATGTGCCAATATGATAAGTTGCATACTTTTTTTCCATTCGTACAAATAGCCTAAAATAATTCCCACCACGAAAGAGCCAAGTACCCCTAACCAAAAACCACTAAAAACTAAGGATAGGCTAAACAATGCCGCACTAATAACAACCGAATAAGAAGGTTTAAACCAGCGCTTTAATTGCTGTTGGATATAGCCTCTCCAAAATAATTCTTCTCCAGGTGCAATAAGAATTAATAAGAGTAAATACTCCGAAATAGTAGAGGGAGCAAACTTCGTGATAAAGTGATCAATACTTGTTGTTGAAAGTATAGGCAATATATGGATTATTTTGTAACCGAATGCTATAATTGCATATAAAAGCATTCCAAAGCTTATACCCAACAAAATATAACGTATTGTTTTGACCTCATCTTTTATTTTAGTGTAAAAATAAGCAATTGACATGAGAAAAAGGATCGTAAAAGTGTAGAAATACCAAAATTCTTTCTCATTTGAAAATGATATCCATGTGAGTGAATAAGCAATAATCAAAGAAAGTAATAATCTTATTAATGGTATTTGACGATTCATAAAAAAGCACATCCTAACAGTTATTTAAAATACCGTTCTTCTTTGAAAGAGGAACGGTAAGACGTTTAATCTTCATTACTATATAATATTTTATAACGTTTATGGTTTACAACGGTCTTTTCTTCTATTTCGAGTTCATCAAAGTTCTCCATAAATGTTAAGTTAACTATAACAGAGTTCTCGTTAACTTTCTCAACAATACCTTGAAGACCGTCTCTAAACTCTATAATATTACCAACTTCTGCAACTTTCACAGACTGTCCCTCCCCTTTTTAGAACTTATTAAATTACAGTTTGCCCTAAAAAGAGGTATACGTAAAGTATTTTAGTCAAAAGTTTAAAAATTATACATCATTCGGAAAAAGAAAGGAATGATACAAATGAATAAATTTGAAGAGATGCTGAATCTCCTTAAAAATGGGGATATCCAAACTTTAGAAATTTCGAAAGAAGATTTTCTTGCTTTTCGAGAAGTCCTGATCAAAAGAGAGGATTTTAAGCATTTTTCTGGTAATGCCATGCAAGGTGCTCAAGTTGTATTTACATATTTAAAAGTTCCAAGAAGTTAATCTGTCATTAATTGTCGAGAAGTTCTCGGTTTTAAAACTTCAAACAAAAGGTATACTGTGAAGAATGTATATATTGTTAAAGGGGTGATTCTATATGTTTGAATCTATTTTGAAGCGAGTAGAATATACGAGAGAGAAAATGATACAGTCTGCTACTGAAAAGGGTGTATCCAATCTAGAAACTATTCGTTTAAGTGAAGAGTTAGATCAGCTTTTAAATGAGTTCCAATATTTAGAGAATAGTGTATTGAATGTAGCAAAAGTAGATTAGCTTATAGGGGGAGAATTATATATGAATAGTATTTCCTTACTTCAAGAAGAATTGAACAAAGCGGTGATTGGAAGGGAAAAAGAAATTGAACTAATGCTAATCGGACTAATTGTACAAGGTCATGTGCTTTTAGAAAGTGTACCAGGCTCAGGAAAAACAATGATGGCTAAGTCATTTGCAGAAGCAATTCAAGGAGAGTTTAAGCGGTTACAATTTACGCCGGACGTTTTACCATCCGATGTAACTGGTATTAGTTTTTTTCATCCAAAAAAACAAGATTTTATCCTTAGAGTAGGACCGGTAATGAGTAATATATTACTTGCGGACGAGATAAACCGTGCCACACCAAGAACACAGTCGAGCTTATTAGAAGCAATGGAAGAAAAACAAGTAACAATTGATGGGGAAACCATTAAGTTACTAACTCCTTTTATGGTAATTGCTACGCAAAATCCAGTCGAGTCTCAACAAGGAACATTCCCACTTCCTGCTGCACAATTAGATCGATTTTTATTTAAATTAACGATTGATTATCCTTCCGTTGAAGAAGAAAGAGTTATATTACAACAATTTGGACGTACTCCGGGAGAGGTAAAATCAAAAAAAATAGTGACATTAGAACAAATTGGAAATTGGTCTGAGAAAGTAAAGGATGTAGTAGTGCATGATGACATCATGACATATATCATTCAAATCATACATAGTACTAGAAACCACCCATATATTGAATTAGGGTTAAGTAGTCGGGCATCGCTAGCGCTACTGCAAGCTGCTAAGGCGCATGCATTTATAAACGGTAGAATGTACGTTACACCAGATGATGTGAAAAAAATTATTGAACCTGTGTGTCTTCACCGAATAAAACTTTCCTATCAAGGAATGCTCATTCATAATCTAGCAGACGTTATGAGAGAACTAGTTAGCGAAATTGAAGTTCCTGTAGAGGCCGCTATTCGATGAATTGGAATCGTCAAGATTTAGGTATGAAGAATACGAGCATATATGTAAATATATTGATTATAATATGTTTCTTTAGTTTTATTTTTAAGCAATATGCCTTTTTATCTCTTTTTTCTTTTTTACTAATGATTGCGCTTGTTCAAGTCTACTATTATCGAAAAGTAGGTGAAAAATTAGAGCTGCTGAATGGAAAAAAGAGAGTCCGTTTAATGAAAGATACAACATCTCATATTGTACTAACCTTCCAAAATAAAGGGATGCCTATTTGGAATGGAACCCTATTAATATCTTTTCAAACTTCTATAGAACCAAATGGGATTGCGAATGCAACAATTGCAGGTTTTCACGAAGTAAGAGTCCATTTCTCTATTGGGTATAAAAAGAAAGTAATATTGAAAATTCCTATAAAAGGTGTTCACAGAGGGCTAGCAAGGATCAAACAAATTGAAATACAAATTCCACATCCTTTAACGGATGGTTCCGTTTTGCTTGAGTATAAGCCATTTATATTAATGGATGCGATCGTCTTTCCGCAAATCTATCCCGTTAATGAGGAGCTCATACCATCTAAATTTAAGCAAGGCAATTTAGAATTAAATTCTTCTTTATTTGATGATCCTTTTTTTCCAGTAGGAACAAGACAGTATGAGGTAGGAGATCAATTTCATCATATTCACTGGAAAGCTAGTGCTAAAACACAAGAGTTGCAAACGAAAGTATTTACAAAAGTAGCGGATGTTTCCGTCTTATTTGTTGTAAATCTTAAGGATAAGCATAGTGTAGTTGCAGATTTTGAAGAAAAAATCGAGTGGCTCGCTTCTCATATAGATGCTTGCTATAAAAAAGATATCCCTTATTCTTTTGCAATAAATATACGAGCATATGGGAAATTTCCTTTTGTTTATTTACCAATAGGGAGCGGAGATACACATCGGATACAAGCATTAGAGATTCTCTCCATATTGTCTGTGAGTGATATTTTAATTCCATTTGAAAAGATTATTGCGTTCATAGATTCCCATGAAGAGCTACCTGTTGCTGTATATATTATGACACATGACTTAAATCAGTTTTTACCTTCTCTAATCCCTTGGGAGCAACGTACAAACGTTTGGTATCCACTAGATTTAAGTAAAGGGGGAGTATTATAATGCATAATTCGACCCGCACTATTAATATTCAAATACAGTCGTTTGGAAACTATTTAAAAGATATGTGGTTTATTGTTTTGATTTTTGTTTTTATTCCAAATGAAACAACTATAGCCTTACCCTTTGTTTGGATAGGACTACAATTAGTCGTTGCAATTGCATGCCTTTTCAGTTTCAGAAAAACAGGACCTAACATGGTCATCCCATTTATTGTCCCTACGATTATTCTGTTATTCCTTTTCCTTTTTGGAGCTCCTTTTTGGTTATTTATATTAGGTGTCGTGATTTCAATATGGCGAATTCAAGCAAGATTTAATACGATTCAAAACGAGCAGACTACAGATAGTAGCTTTTCCCTATTATTTTTAGCTACATTTCTATTCGTACATGTTACTTGTTTTCTATTAAGTTATGAAGCATATCGTTTGCTTCTCTATACAGTGTTTATAACAGGTATAGCGCTATTTGTTGGAATACGTTTATTTTCAGTTTCTATGAACTCATCCAGTCACAATTCTTTGAAAAGAACCAACATATTAGGTATTTATATAGTTAGTATTGCTACTGTGGCAAGTTTATCTGCGTTTATTTATTTCCTCGCACCTATTATTCGTAAAATGGTTGATGTTCTATTTGGAGGTATACTTCGTGTAGTACTTATCCCTTTTGGACCTTTAATGAGCTATTTGGAAGATCTGGTTAGTAAATTACAAATGAGACAGTTCGAAGAGAGCGCACAAGTACCAGTAGGAGAACAAGCCGAAATAGAGAAAAAAGAAATTATTGCTGGAACTAATTCAAATTTCCCAATCGAATGGATCCTTTTTGGACTAGCTGCAATTGTAATTATATTTTTTATACGATATTTGTTAAAAAATAAACCAGATAAATTAAAAATAGAGCAAATGGAAATTGAGTATGAGAACGATGAAATAAATGAAGAAGAAAAACAAAAGAGCCAATCAAATTCCTTATACAAAGTAGAAACATCTCTTTTGCGTGAAAAGTATGTAGAGTTTGAAATGGAAGCTAAATCATTCGAGTTTGAAAGAAATAAAAGTGAAACAGTAAGAGAATGGTTTAAAAGCATGAACTGGCATGTAGAAAGTGTGTTTTTTCAATTATATGAAGAAGTGAGATACGGAAGCCATTTGATTAGTTCCGATAAAGCGGAATTATTTCTAAAAAGTTTAGAAGAAATAAGAAAATATTATTTTGTTGAAAAAGATGTTTAAAAATATGGTAGAACGGGCATATTAATAAAGAACACAGCAACATTCTCATTTCCCCCTTTTTAAGGATCATCCAAAAGTATTTGGGTGATCCTCTTTTTTTGGTACACTATACATATAAAATATACTTGTGGGGGAATAAACATGTCAGAGAAATTAAAAACAGGCTTTATCGGTACAGGAGTTATGGGCAAAAGTCTAGTTAAGCATTTATTAAAAGCAGGAAATGAAGTAGTAGTTTATACAAGAACAAGAGAAAAAGCAGAAGAACTAATTTCAATGGGGGCTACGTGGGCAGAAACTCCAAGTGAAGCAGCGAGCAATGCGCAAATTGTGTTTACAATGGTTGGATATCCACATGATGTAGAGGAAATATATTTTGGAGAGCAAGGAATATTGAAAGCTAATAATAAAGGGTTAGTTCTAATTGATATGACCACTTCTACACCGACACTTGCCCAAAAAATTGAACAAGCTGCAAAAGAAAAAGAGATGCTTTCTCTCGATGCACCAGTTTCCGGTGGAGATATCGGAGCACAATTAGGAAAACTATCTATTATGTGTGGTGGAGAAATGGAAACATTTAATCAAGTGTTGCCCGTTTTGAACCTTTTTGGTGAAACAATTTTATACCAAGGACCAGCCGGTGCAGGTCAGCATACAAAAATGTGTAACCAAATTACGATAGCGACTGGGATGATCGGGGTTTGCGAAGCACTTGCATACGGAAAAAAAGCAGGATTAGATTTAGAACAAGTGTTACGTTCTATCTCAACAGGAGCAGCAGGATCTTGGTCACTCAGTAATTTAGCTCCACGTATGATAGGAGGCGACTTTGAACCTGGGTTTTACATTAAACACTTCGTGAAAGATATGAAGATTGCTTTAGAAGAAGCAGAAAAGATGAACTTGAAGCTTCCTGGATTAGAACTTACGAAATCGATGTACGATGAATTAGTTGCGCAAGGATATGAAGATAACGGGACGCAGTCATTAATAAAATCATACGAATCGTATAGGAAGTAATTACTACTATATGATACAATAGATATAAAAGAATGTAGAAGGAAAGGGAGATTCGTTTGAATGATCATAAAGGCATTTTACTTGAAAGTGGAACAAATGAATTAGAAATTGTAGAATTTCAAGTAGGTTCTAATAAATTCGGTATAAATGTAATTAAAGTAAAAGAAATAATCCAGCCTATCCCTGTTACATTTATTCCACATGCACATCAGCATGTGGAGGGGATCGTTCAGCTCCGAGGAGAGGTTCTTCCTGTAGTAAATATGGCAAGGGTTTTAGGTTTACCAGAGGTAGTTAAAAATGAACAGGAAAAATATATTGTTGCAGAATTTAATAAGCAAAGAGTCGTTTTTCATGTGGATAATGTGACACAAATTCATCGTATCTCCTGGGATCAAATTGAAAAGCCTTCTGATATTTATCAAGGAAGTGCTTCACATGTAATTGGTGTTATTAAACGTGATGAGGAAATGATTCTACTACTAGACTTCGAGCGGATTATTGTAGATATTAATCCAGAATCAGGTATTAATGTGGAATCCGTAAAAAAACTGGGAAATCGTGAGCGTTCAAATAAGAAGATAGTCATTGCGGAAGATTCACCGCTACTTCGAAAACTATTGCATGATACATTAAACGAAGCGGGTTATGTTAACTTAGATTTCTTTGAAAACGGGAAAGATGCACTAGATTACCTAGAAAGCTTAGAGAAAGTGTCGCCAGATGTTTCGGAACATGTGCAAATGGTAGTTACAGATATTGAAATGCCTCAAATGGATGGTCATGCTTTAACAAGAAGGATTAAAGAAAGCAGTAATTTATCCAAATTGCCTGTTCTAATCTTTTCTAGTTTAATAACGGATGATCTTAGACATAAGGGAGATCAAGTCGGTGCAGAAGATCAGATAAGTAAACCAGAAATTGCGGAATTAGTTTTAAAAATAGATAAATTTATTTTATAAAAAACTAGCGTGAAATTATTTCATTTCACGCTAGTTTTTTAAAAAGAATAAGAATATATATAAATTTTCATGCATTGAACAGGTTGATTTTTGCTGAAGGCGGGCGATTTCCTGGGGGTAAGCATTAAGCCGCTTCCCTAACTCCTGCGAAAGCTCGTCGCAAAAATTAATTTCGCTGCGCTCCGTCCAGGGTCTTGATTTGCTTTCTAATCCCCTATGAGTCGCCGCCTTCCGCTCCAATCAACAGTGCAATTAAGAAGGACAATATGCATCGTAGAAATAATGAACTAGTACTTTCCATTGGTTATCAATAGGGCAAGTGGAACCTGAAAAAATAGATAGTATCCATTAATAAAAAAGCGCTGAGCGGACGAAATTGCATCTTCGTCCGCTATTAAAAGAATAGGCAAGGATTTATTCTCTCATTTTCCAAACCTTATTTACCTTGTCTCTTCCTATTTCAAGGGGGCGACGGACAAACATCTGCCACAAGATTACCGAAAAAAGTGTAGTGGATGTTTCGTCCAACGCACTCGGGAAATAGTAAAGAAAAGATGCACTTAAAGGGCGCTAGCACTTTTCTTATTCATACAAACCAATACTATTCTAAGTGCTGCCTTAGAACAAACTAAAGGAAGGGCTATTCCTTCACTCATCTATCTAAATATGACTTGCTTGTTTTAGTGTAAGTTCTCGCATAGTTTTTAGAGTAGACAGGAGATTGTTTTGGGGATCTCCGAATAATCGGTTGAGGTCCTATATAATCAGAAAGTAATTCCTTTGCCATTCGTAAATTCATTTTACGGATGGGATTTCTATAGGTGTCATCTAAATGGCCAAGATGGGGCAAATTTTTGAAATCTTCTTTTACTGGAATTATATGAAAAAAATAGTCTGCACATTGGATTAATACAGAGGATTGCTGTTGACTAAGCTTAGGATTACGGACAAAATGAAGGCCTATTTTTTTTGCTTTGTTTTCAGCTAACATTTTGAATAGAGCTAATTTCTTTAATTCGTAAAGTTGTTTGTTATCAATTGCTGTTTTTGCATGACGATTAACGGTATAAATAGCAGTAGCAATACGTCCCTCATCTATTGTTCTTATCATGAAATCCCCACCTAATAAATTTGTTATTTACATAATCATACCAATTTTCTGTTAAATTGTATACAAAAATCAAAGAACTAAACTATTATAACTATATCAAAAATCGCTAAACTAAAGATAATAAGAATAATGTCGATAAAAAAGAGTGAAGTAATATTTGAAATTTGTATCCTATTTGTTAAGTTGTGATACGTATTGGAGGGCTACATGAACAATTCAGAAGAAATAAAACTTGCTATTAATAATCATTTAGTTGATGTAATTCACGAAAACCCGCTAACATTTACTTTTTTAATTGAAAAAAATAAAAAAAGTGAGTTTTCCATTAAATACGCTAATAATGCAGCAGCAAGTTTTTTTACCAATACTTTTCAAAATCCACAACAGTTTTTTTCACAGGAAGTCTGGGACGAGTTTCGTTTATTAATAAATGCTTTCTTAGATGAAAAGCAAAAGGTGTTTCATAATTTTCCGCTTACTTTTCAAGGTAATTTATATCTATTTGATATTTCAATTGTTTACTTACAAGATGACACGAGCAAGGTGTTTGGAATTACGATGATCAATAAAACGGAAAGTGAACAGGAAAATATTACATTAACAAAGATAAAAGAGAAATACTATTCACTAGTTGATAATAACACAGATGCCTTTTTATTAATTGATGAAAATGGGGTTATTTGTTATTCAAATACGGTTACATTAAAAACTTTAGGTTACGATTTGGAAAAACTCTTAAATCATCCAATTGAGCAATTTATAGAAGAGAACTCATTGAGAAATTTTAAAATTATGATGAAGCAAACTTTAAGTGGCTTCGCTACTGAAATGCAAAATTGTCTCATTCAACATGCTAATGGTCATTATTTGCATTTATACATGAAAGCAATTCCAGTCAAAACCCAAGACCATGTAAATGAATTTCATTTAGTTATACGAGATACAACGATCAATACAGAAGAAAAGGACAAATTATATTATTTAGCTTATCACGACCAATTAACCGGTTTATGGAATCGACGAGCTTTAAAAGAGCATTTACGAGAAAATTTAATCAAGGCAGCAGATGGATCAACAAATGAAATGGCCATTTTGCGAATTGACTTAGATCGATTCAAACTTATTAATGAATCGCTAGGCTATAATTATGGTGATGAGTTGTTGAAGAAAATTGCAAATCGACTTATTCTTTTTTTAGATAAATCATGTAATCTATACAGGCAAAGTGGAGATGAATTCGTTTATATATTGAAAGGGAAATCGAGAGAAGAGACGAGTTTATTTGCAGAAAATATTTTAAAAGAACTGTCGAAGCCAATTTTCTTAGATTATCAAGAATATTTTGTTACTGCATCTATCGGAATTTCTATGTACCCTTATGATGGCAAAAAGATGGACGAGCTGCTCATTAAAGCAGACCAGGCTTTATATGTAGCGAAAGACAGAGGTAGAGCACATTATCGTTACTATCAACAGCAAATGATTTTGTCTTTTCCAAACGAAGCATTAATGGAATCTCATTTAAGGAGAGCAATTGAAAAAGAAGAACTTTCTATTCATTTTCAACCGCAAGTAAATTTAGTAACAGACGAGGTTAATTCTTTTGAGGCTTTGATTCGTTGGAATAATCGAAAGTTTGGCTATGTGACACCTATGCAATTTATTCCGTTAGCTGAGGAATCAGGTATGATTATGCAAATAGGTGATTGGGTATTAGAAGAAGTTTGTAGGCAATTAAAGAATTGGCAAGAAAAAGGTCATCGTCCTGTTAGAATTGCCGTAAATATTTCACCAAAACAATTCAAGCAAGAAAACTTTGCTATAAAAATACTAGAAAAAATTAATAAATACCAAATAAGTCCTTGTTCTTTAGAAATTGAAATTACTGAAAGTGCAATGACAGATATGCATGATACGTTTGCGATGCTAAAAGAATTGAAGGACATTGGAGTAATCATTTCTATTGATGACTTTGGTACAGGCTATTCATCTTTAAGTTACTTGAAGAAATACCCTATTGATATTATTAAAATTGATCAATCCTTTATTAAGAATATTGAATCAGATGAAAAAAATGCAGCAATTGCAACAACAATTATTCGTCTTGCTCATAGTTTAGGAATGGAGGTTATAGCAGAAGGTGTAGAAAAGGGTATGCAAGTAGAAATATTAAAAGCAGCGAATTGTCAAAAAGCGCAAGGCTATTTTTTTAGTAGACCTATACCGATTGCTGATATTAATGAGGCATATATGCAGATTACAAAACTGTAAATTTCTTTTTAGAGATTTACGGTTTTTATTTTATTGTTATGATAAAATAATGAGTGAATATTCATTCAACTTATAAAAGGGGTGTAGATGGATGTTAAAGGGAAAGACAATCATTGTTACTGGCGGATCAAATGGAATGGGAAAGTATATGGCAATGAAATTTGTAGCTGAAGGAGCAAATGTTGTCATAACTGGGCGAGATTTAGAAAAACTAGAACATACTAAGAAAGAAATTGAAGTTAACGGTAATTCTATTTCTGTTTTTCAAATGGATGTGCGTAATCCAGAACATGTCGCAGCAATGATTGAGTTTACAGATAAAACCTATGGTCAAATTGATGGTTTAGTAAATAATGCAGCGGGAAATTTTATTGTGAAAACGGAAAAACTTTCTCCGAATGGTTGGAAAACAGTTATTGATATTGTATTAAATGGAACATTTTACTGTTCAAATGCTGTCGGAAACTATTGGATTGAAAAAGGGGGCAAAGGTTCTATATTAAATATGCTTGCAACTTATGCGTGGGGAGCAGGAGCAGGTATTGCTCATTCTGCAGCTGCAAAAGCTGGAGTGATGTCTCTTACACGAACTCTTGCAGTAGAATGGGGTTCTAAATATGGAATACGAGTGAATGGTATTGCACCAGGTCCAATTGAGCGAACTGGTGGAGCAGATAGGCTTTGGGAATCAGAAGAGGCTGCGAAAAGAACAATTAAATCTGTTCCTCTTGGACGCCTTGGTAAACCGGAAGAAATCGCTGAACTTGCAACGTTTATGTTGTCCGAGAAGGCTTCCTATATGAACGGTGAAATTGTAACGTTAGATGGTGGTCAGTGGTTGAACCAATTTCCATTCTAAAAAATTATCAATAGTTTGTAAGCGATTCCATAGTTTTTTATTCCTCGCATATGCTATCATAGTTATATAGGTTATGTTTTCATATAATGAGAACAAACAAAGGAGTAGAATGCGAATGATTTCTGTAAGCAACAAAGACTTTTTACAAATTCCTATTGAGGATTACATCATCTCTGCGGAGAAAGTAGCTCATGTCCAATTAGGTAATAACGCGGAGCACGCGTTGTTAGTATTAACAAAAACAGGTTACTCTTCTATTCCTGTTTTGGATGTGAAATACCGACTTCAAGGATTAATAAGTACCCAACAAATAACAGATGAAATTTTAGGATTAGAGCATATTGAATATGAAAGACTACCTTTATTAAAAGTAGATGACATAATGAAAACAGATCTACCAGTAATTCATGTTAATGAAAAATTTCAAAAAGGGCTAGATTTATTAGTAAATAACCCTTATGTGTGTGTTGTAGATGATGAACGAACTTTTATAGGAATTTTAACAAGAAGAGTTATTTTAAAACAAATGAAAAAATATTTATATCAACACGAATAATAAGGAATATGGGGAATAGAAGAAGGCCTAGCACCAAAGGCTTTCTTTTTTTTGAAAAGAGGATTTTTTTGAATAGTAAAGCAACAAAACGACAGTAACAGATCACGTCTTTTGATTAACCACTTTCTTACATAAAATACTTGTAAGGAAAGCATTAAAATCTTCGTTAGAATTTGTTTGTTTTCGTTTCGGTTTGGACGAAGGTACAATTTCGGGCACACAGTGTTTTTTTTATTACGCATAATATAGAACGGATTTTTTATATAGTGCGCACTAAAGAGGCTCTATTATGTGACCGCTAGGATTTTCGCTACAGGGAGGACGCTTTCCGCCGGGTGAGCGATGAGCCATCGCCGACGCTACGCGTTCGCCTGCGATTGCTCATCTGTCTCACTCATCCGGCTGGAGTCGCCGCCCTTTCGCTACAATCCCATAGGACCTTGCTAACTATTCAATAACACCAAATACAATTGTCCGATAAATTATGAGCAACATTGGATGCTTTTTTCGCAACATTAAGAGGCATATGCACAATATAGGACGTGGTACTCGCAACATTCTTGGACATTTGCGCAATATATTGATTGCTTGTACCAATACTAATAATCTCATGTCAAGTAAAAGCTTTGTTATAAGACAAACGTCTTTATTTATAGGTTTAATTTGGCATGGGATGACACCTATTAATGTACAATATCCATATATTTCTGCATAACGGAAGCTATCTTGCGAGTTAGGTGTATGATCTTGCCATTAGCATACTTTACTTTGCGATTTGCGGCTTCAATCTTGCAATTAGCGAAAAATAAGCATGCATCTTATAAGCGAAAGCACCTATCCTGTGGTAACGAATCCTAATTGCTCATAATTTACATGACAGCACTCACTAAATAGCCGGCAACTCACGTTGATTGTAGCGTAAGGCGGCGACTCCTGCCGGAATAGCAAATATATTTTGCGACGAAAGCGAAGCGGCAGGAGCATGAGCTGAAGACCCTGGACTGAGCGCAAGCGAGGGAAGCGGCTGAAGCCATGCCGGCGGAAAGCGTCCGGCCTGAAGCGGAAATCAAAGCGAAAACCAACTAGTGTGCACTATATAAACACTGCGTTCCTAAGAGCGATGCTAGTTTATATAGATGCTGCATGTATAAAGTTAAGCGGTAATTTACTGGTCATTTTTGGCTAATCAACAGGTCAGTCAACAAATATTAAATGACTTTTGTATATGAAATACCTAAAAAGATGGGAGCATAAATATGACTTCGGATTTCTTAATAATTAAAATATTGGCGGAAGAACAAAATATGAGAAAAGCGGCGGAGCGACTTTTTTTATCTCAGCCAGCTCTTTCATTACGCTTACAAACGATTGAAAAAGATTGGAACGCGAAACTTTTTTTGCGTTCACAAAAAGGGTTAACGCCTACGCCAGCCGGGGAGCTTGTTATCGAGTTTGCAAATAACTTGATTTTGCAAAAAGAAGAGGTATTGGAAAGTATTCAATCGTTAACATCCAAAGTGCATGGAACACTAAAAATTGCCTGTGCCTCAATAGTTGGACAAAATTGGCTACCGAAAGTATTAAAGGATTTTGTACAAACATATCCGGAAGCGAAAATTTCTCTCCTTACCGGATGGAGTTCTGAAATTGTAAAATCTCTTTATGATGGAGAAGCGCATATTGGAATTGTACGTGGACAAACGGATTGGAAAGGAACGAAAACACATCTGTTTCGGGATACGCTTTACTTAGTTGATAAAGAGATGACTTCTGTCGAAGATGTGTTAACGACAGAAAAACCATTTATTCAATTCAAAAGTGATTCGAACTATTATCAAGAAATTCAACAATGGTGGCAAAAGCACTTTTCTACAAATCCCAAAAGACAAATAATTGTAGACCAAATCGAAACATGCAAACAAATGGCGTTAAATGGTATTGGATATGCAATTCTTCCATCCATTACACTGAATGGTCATGAAGATGTACATAAAATACCTTTAACAAATCAAGAAGAGCAATTTGAGTTAACGAGAGATACTTGGTTGATTGGTTACGATGCAGCATTTGAACTTCCTCAAGTAGATGCGTTTGTTAAAATTGTTAATAAACACGCAAAAAAGTTTCAATAACCATTAGAGAAAGGAACTTTCAATTGAAATTAACGTACTAATACATATAAAGACTAAGGGGGACAATGTATGCTTATTCGAAAGTTTGCGTTGGTTATTATAGCACTATTTATATATTTTACATTACTACCAACAATTGATGTTTTGGCCGCTCCTAACTTACAAGTAAAAACAACGGCTGGCTTTAATGGAAAGGCTAAATACGGAGAGGGTCTGCCAATCACCATTACCGTGGAAAATAAAGGAGATGCTTTTTCGGGAGATATCGTACTTGATATTTTAGATTCAAATAATCTTGGCAATGCACAAGCAATCCCTTTTGAGATTGGAGCAGGAGAGACAAAGACAATTCAAATAGCTGCATCAGGATTGACAGAAGATTATATGTATCAAGGATCTAATGCTCAGTTAATTCATTTTTACGAAGGTGGTTGGAAAAAAGGAAAGTCAATCGATTATAAAGGCACAAAGAATTTAAGAGCAACCTTTGTAGACCCAGCTACTATTATTTATTTTACATTAACAAATAGTGCAGATCGATTAAAAGTACTTAGTCAAATTAAACAACAAAACCAAATAAGTGGTGAAGTGATTCATGTTGCTCAAATGAGTAATTTTACATTACCAACGGAAGCAACAGCATGGCAGATGGCTGATTACATCATTATCGATGAATTTGTTCTGACTGATTTAGCAGAGAAGCAACAACAGGCACTTATTGATTATGTCAGTAGCGGGGGAATTATTGTAATTGGAGCTTCTGATAATACAACAGCAGAACTAGGAAAGCTTGGAGAATATTTACCGTTAACACTAAAAACAAACACTCAAACGTTAGCAGCAGAAAAAGTTCGTGAATTTACCGCGAATAACTTATTGTCAGATGATTTAAAAGTCACTAAGGCTTCGCTGAATGAAGGGGCTACACAACTACTTGATCTTGATGGAACAATATTAGCTGCAAAAAGAAAATTAGGTAGTGGTACGATCATCCAAACAACATTTTCGCTTGGGGATGAGCCTTTAGCAAAAGACCCAGTATATAGCGACTTAATGGCTACTATTTTGCAGTCTATTAAAATACAAAATACTTCAAATATGTATGGCTCCAATTACAACACTAAAAACCAATTAATATATGAATTAGGAAGTACAAATTCCTTATTCAGTTCGTTTAAAGTATCAACACCATTAATGATCGTTATTGTTTTAGTGTATATGATCTTAGTTGGGCCGCTATTATATATTATATTGAAAAGAATAGACAAAAGAGGATTTGCCTGGGGCATAATTCCATTAACAGCTATTGTTGCCTCAGCTGCAATCTTTGGATATGGAGCTAAGGATCGTATTGCACGTCCACAAGTTCAGCAATCTTCCTTTCTATATGTCAATGAAGATAAAAGTATAAATGGATATTATGTGGAATCTCTTTTAAGCAACAAAAGTGGAGAGTTTTCTTTTGAAGCTCCTTCCTCTACAACAATGGTCGCCCAAAGAAATACGAATTCGTTCACTGGCCAGTCTCCTAACTTACATGAAAAAGTCATTTTAGAAAAACATGCGACAAATAGTGAGTTGACTTTTAGAGACGTAGGTTACTGGTCCGTATCTTCTTTTCTAGGAGATGCACATCTTCAAAATGTTGGGAAATTTGCAGTCGATCTTCGTGTAGAAGCAAGTAAAATAATTGGAACAGTTCAAAATGATTTTCCTTTCACACTAAAAGATGCATCTATATGGTCGGGAAGTAAACTGATTAAACTAGGTGATCTTCAACCTGGAGAAAAAATAGAAGTGAATAAAGAACTTGGATCAGTCATGGTAACACCTACTTCGAACCCGTATATTAATCGAAAATACGGCATGCCATTACCAAATGTAGTTGATTTATTTGATCAAAGAAAACAGTCCTTATACGCTTCTAGTCAAATGTTTAATCAACTAGGAACTAGCCCAGCAGTAACTGCATTTTCAGAAGACAATATTATTCCAATTGAATTGAAAAACAAGAAAGTAGAAATGTCTGCACTTCATTTAATTATTCAACCATTTAAAGCAGAAACTATTTTGGCAGGGGATTTTGTACTTCCTGCAAATACGTTTACTGTAAATGTGAATACAGATACTTCTGGAAAGTATATGCAACCAGTTGAAAATAGTAATTTAGAGTGGGATTTGGAAAATGGAGAATATAATGTATACTGGAAAATTGCCGATACAATTCCTACTGATAAAATAACATGGACGCAATTGCAAATAGCAAATACAGATCGTAATTCGCAAACTATTGAAATTTGGAATACTGCAACTCAAGCTTTTGAAGAAATTGACGAAAGTAGATATACAGTAACTGAAAATATTCAAAACTATCTTAACGATGCAGGAGAAATATATTACAAATTGCATAAAAAATCTGTTCAAGGAGATTCATTTACGAGACTTCCAGAAATACGTTTAAAAGGAGAGGTTCAATAATGATTGAGATTCAAGGATTAACGAAAAAATACGGTTCCTTTTATGCTTTAAATGATTTGAACCTCACTTTAAATGAAGGAACAGTATTCGGGTTTGTTGGGGCAAATGGAGCAGGCAAGTCTACGACATTTTCTATACTTGCAACGCTTTTGCAGCCAACTGCAGGAGATGCTTTTGTTAATGGAAAAAGTGTGAAAACGGAAGCGCATGAAGTTCGCAAGCAAATAGGTTATATGCCAGACTTTTTTGGTGTTTATGACCAATTAAAAGCAAATGAGTATTTAGATTTTTATGGTGCAAGTTACGGAATAGCAGAATCTGAAAGAGAGAAGTTAATACCTCAATTATTAGAGCTTGTTAACTTAACACATAAGCGCTATGAATACGTTGATCTGTTATCACGTGGTATGAAACAACGTTTATGTTTGGCACGTGCACTTATACATGATCCTAAAGTGTTAATACTGGATGAACCTGCTTCTGGACTTGACCCTCGCGCACGAGTGGAAATGAGGGATATTTTAAGGCAATTAAAAGATATGGGGAAAACAATTTTAATCTCTTCACATATATTGCCAGAGCTTGCCGAAATGTGCGATGAGATTGGTGTTATCGACGGCGGGAGACTAATTGCACATGGTTCGGTTGAGGAAATCCAAGCCCAACTTGCAGGAGAAAGAAAAATTACCGTAAAAATAAAAGGATTATTAGAAAATGCAGTTAAATTTTTTGAAGAAGATCCTTTTGCTTCCAAAGTAGAAATACAGCTAGAGAAAAATAGTATTATTTTTAATTATCGGGGAACAGAAGAAGATCAAATTAACTTATTGAAGAAAGCTTTGGAGCATAACTTAAGGGTTATTTCTTTCTCAGAAGCAGAAACCAACCTTGAAGATGTCTTTATGGAAATTACGAAAGGGGCGAAATAAAATGAAACCTTCCTTTTCAAATCCGGTATTAAAAAAAGAGATTAAATTACGCTTTCGTTCGCTTAAAAGCTTTACTGGGATTCTTTTTTATTTAATTGCGATGTGTATTTTTGTCTTTGGCTTTATTATGCTTACTACATCCTTTACAGGTATTGGTTATTTCCGGCCAGAAGAAAGCTTTTTTATGTTTGCTATGCTGACGTATATTCAACTAGGGCTTATTCTCTTTATTACCCCAGGCTTAACGGCAGGTGCAATTAGTACGGAGCGTGAGAAACAAACATTAAACATTTTACTAACAACGTCTCAAACTTCGTTTCAAATCATTATGGGAAAATTAACGTCGTCAATTGCATTTCTTCTTTTGTTATTAGTGGCTGGCCTACCTATTTATAGTTTAGTTTTCCTTTTTGGTGGAGTATCTCCAAGTCAGCTTGGAATCATTTTCTTATTCTTCTTTTTAACAATGCTTGCTATTGGCGGGATAGGAATTATGTATTCCACGATTATTCGTAAAACGATTGTAGCAATGATTGCAACGTATGGAACAATGATTTTCCTAACTGCTGTTACCGGTTTTATTTATCTAGTCATAACAGGGATGAATAGTATGGTAACCGGAACACTCACTTCATCGCCAATTGGTCACTTTTTTGCAAGTATTAATCCGATAGTTTTAATGCTTACACTTATTTCTCAAGGTTCGGATAGTTTTATTAGTCAATCTACTCTTGTTGACTTTCCAATTTGGGCTGGATATACGATTTTTTATGTTTGTGTTACGGTATTAACTATTTTTATTGCTGTGAAAAAACTGCGCGTTAACATGAAACGTGCTAAATGAGGAGTAAACTAAGATAAGTGCTACGATAAACTTATACGTTTTGTTCAAAAAGCGAGACTTAGACTTGCTATCGAGCATTATATAGTAATGCTTCAAGCAGCATTATTTGTTGGATTTTCTTCTGCAGCGTCTATTCTATTTGTTTCTCGCTTATTTGTGTTTCCATACTATATAGGAACTGCCATAATTGTCGGAGTTCTTGATTTTTTATCGTTTTTTTATATGCATTTTGGATAAGACCTTCGAAGGAATATGCTTAACAAAAATTAGATTACTTTTTTCCAGATAATATATTAATTACCGCTATATCTTTTTTTCCTGAAAAATCTAAGCTTAAAAAAGGTTTGCTAGAAAAGGCAGAGCGAGAAAGCAAAGAAGCATTTAGGAAATTTAAACAACGTGAAAAACATTATTTCCAGCCTTAATGGATTTTAGGATGTGTACTTGCTTTTGCTGTTGTACTTGTTTTGTATGCATTTCCTGCTGCAACCCAATTAGAAGCAAAAGTTAGAAAAAGATCATCAAGTTGTCAATGAAATGAAAAAAGGAACTGGTAAAGTCTGTAAAGAAGGATTTGAAGGAATTAAAAGAAAAACGGAAAGAAGTAAATACGGCGGAAGAAGAATTACGTGAAGTAGTGAAAAAGCAAAAAGAATTGGCTTTAAAAGAACAGAAGCTTGGAAGAACAGAACTTTCAGAACAAGAGGGATCCACGGATTCCTCTTTAACAGCAGAGGAACAAAAAGAACTAGCTTCCATAGAGGATGTAAACAATACTTTAGCGAAAAGTGCCTCTTCTATTCAAACTGCGCTAAGTAAAACGGGTAAATAATTCCTATTTTTTGCAAACCAGATAGCTCAAGGAAATTCGAACTCAACTAATAATGATAAAAGTAATTCCGGAAAATCGGAGGCTGGAAAACAAGAAAAATCGGACTCTGGTGAAAGTAAAGGTGACGATGAAAAAGGTAAAAGCCAGAGTAAAGGGCAAGGACAGAGACAAGGACAAGGGCTATTCGGGGCTTCCACTTGCATATGAACGCTTAGCTCCATTAAAGCTTCAGTGGAAGCATGTGATTTTATTGACGGATGGGCAATCTTATACAAATAGTGACTTTCAAACGTTAATAGAAGAAGGCGCTAAAAACAATATAACTATTTCTACTATGGCAATCGGTCAAGTTGAGGACAGAAGATTACTGGAAAGTTTAGCGGAGATGGGAGCGGGGACCTTCTACGATGTGGCAGATGAATCAACCATTCCTGCTATTATGTCCACGGAAACAGCGATGATATCGCGCACATATGTTGAAGATAACCCATAATCCGACACAAGATTACCGCAAAAATGGATCGTGAAGTGACGCAGTCACTTCACGATCCATTTTTGCGGTAATAGTGTAGCCAGTGTTTCGTCCAAAGCACTCAGGAAATAGTAAAGACCAGGTGCATTTGAAGTACGCTTTCGTTTTTCTTAAATAATCGGTTTTTTCTTTTTTATCCAAACGAATGTTACACCCCAAGCACATAGTAAAATAACGGAACCAACCATAAACGGAAGGTTGATGTTAATATCGAAAAACGTCCCAGCAAGCGCGGGCCCGATCATATTACCTAAACTCATATAAGCATTATTCATACCTGCAGCAAACCCTTGTTCATCTCCTGCTAACTTGGAAACAACGGTATTAACTGATGGTCGGATAAGGGTAGTTGCAGTCGAAAAGATTGCCGCTACGATCAATACAAGCCAGAAACCGTTTACTAAGAAGAATAGTAAAAGTGCAAGTGCAGCTACAAATAAGTTGACTAAAATAACATTTAATTCTCCAAAACGTTTAAATAACTTTCCTACAACGACAGATTGGACAATTACACCGATAAATCCTCCAACTGTTAAAACAATCGCAATATCTTGTGGAGTGTAGTTATATTTATGATTCACATACAAAGAAAAGGTTGTTTGGAAATTGGCAATGCCAAATGAGAAAACAAAGATGATGATTAACATGATAAAATAAGGTGTTTTAACAGATTTTTTCATTTGAACTAATATATTATCACGTTTTTTCTTATCACGAGCAATTGCTGAAACTGCATTTTTAATATCGGGTAAAATGAAAAAAGAGATAATTGCAGAAAGGAATGCAACTAAAGAAGCCATATAAAATGGGAAGGTTAAACTAACATTCGCCAAAAATCCACCTAAAGCAGGTCCGATCATGAAACCAAGTGACATCGAGGCACCTATTAAGCCCATTCCTCGTCCACGAGTTTCAATCGTTGTGAGGTCCGCAACAAATGCCATGGTTGCCGGAATTAAGAAAGCTCCCCCAATACCGCTAATAAAACGTGCAACATAAAGCATCCATTCATGAGTAGCAAACCCAAACCACAATTGTGAGGCTGAAAAGATTACTAATCCCATTATAATAAGTTTTTTTCGTCCAAGCGAATCCGATAAATCTCCAGCTAAAGGTGAAAATAAAAATTGTCCTAAAGCGAAGGAAGCAATAATAAAACCAAGTGCTTGACCTGCAACACCGAACGTTTGTAAATATTGAGGCATTACCGGAATAACTAGACCTATTCCTGCAGTTGCAATAAACATATTGAACATTAGTATGTAAAGTGCAAATTGATTAGATTTCTTCAACGTGTATTTCCTACCTTCTCATTCATTCTTATAAGCGTCTATCGATTCTAACATATTCTCTAAAAAATAAAAACCTTCGTGTCACGAAAAAATATGAATTGCTTTTTTGCCAAAAGAAAATCTAGAATCGTCTTTAAAAAGACGATTCTAGATTTTAGTTTGTCCCCATCTTAAATTTTAAAAACAACTCGTTATATTCCCCAAGCATCTTAAGACCAAGATCATTGTATACTTCTAAGTTATCACGCATTTCTTCCGTTGGATAAAAACGTTCATCGGAAGTCACTTCTTCATCCATTAACCCCATTGCAGCTTTATTGGGAGTAGAATAGCCAACGTAATCCGCATTTTGTGCAGCTATTTCTGCATTTAACATAAAGTTAATAAAGGCATGAGCACCTTCTATATTGGCAGCTGTTTTAGGAATAACCATATTATCAAACCATAAATTGGATCCTTCCTCTGGTACAGCATAGTCTAACTCTTCATTTTCCGACATCATATCTGCAGCTTGACCAGACCAAGTAAGCGCAACAGGCGCTTCCCCATTAACCATTAACTGAGTTACTTCATCCCCAATAATTGCTTTTACATTTGGAGTAAGCTTTTTCAACTTAGCAGATGCTTCTTGTAGTACTTTATCATCTGTTGAGTTTAATGAATAACCTAAGCTATTTAAGCCCATTCCAATTACTTCGCGAGCACCATCAACTAATAGAACTTGACCTTTTAAGGATGGATCCCATAGATCATCCCAACTTTCAAAAGTTTGTCCTTTCAGAAGGGTAGGATTAAAGACGATTCCTACAGTTCCCCAAAAATAAGGAAGGGAATATTCATTTTTTGGATCAAAGGATAAATTCAAAAAATATGGATCAATATTTTTTATGTTTGGGATTTTCGAATGATCGATCGGTAGAAGTAAATGGTTTTTTTTCATTTTTTCAATTGCATATTCAGAAGGTACGGCAATATCGTATGAAGTACCACCTTGTTCTATTTTCGTCATCATGGCTTCATTCGAATCAAACGTTTCGTATACAACTCGATATCCAGATTCTTCTTCGAATTGTTTAATTAGATCTGGATCAATATATTCTCCCCAGTTATAAATAGTAACCGTATCACTCCCAGCTTTTCCAGAACTTTTATCCAAATAATCATTTGCAACAAATAGTAAAGCACATGCAATTACTATAGAAACAATCGCATTAATAATGTCTTTCATTTTCGTCCCCCCATTCCAACAGGGTTTTTCCCACGCTGACTAATAAAGTAATAACCCACAACTAGAATAAGTGTCACAATAAAAATAATCCCAGAAAGTGCATTAATCGTTAATGTAACTCCTGTACGTGCCATCGAGTAAATTTCAACAGAAAGGGTACTAAACCCATTTCCAGTTACAAAAAAGGTAACGGCGAAATCATCTAATGAGTAAGTAAGTGCCATGAAAAATCCTGCAAATATACCTGGTTTAATAAAAGGAATAATAACTCGTGTGAAAATATCTCGTCTAGTGGCACCAAGATCCGCAGCAGCATCAATTAGTGAACTGTTCATTTCTTGTAGCTTTGGTAAAACCATCAGTATAACAATTGGAATACTAAATGCAATATGTGACAGCAGCACGGATGCAAATCCCAATTTAACACCAACCATCGTAAATAAAATTAAGAAGGAAGCTCCAATGACTACGTCAGGGCTAACAATTAATACGTTATTTAGCGATAAAATGGAATTACGGATTGACTTATTTCTCATATAAACGATGCCAATGGAACCGAAAACACCGATTATCGTTGCAAGTAGTGCAGATAATAAAGCGACAATAACCGTATTAATAAGAATCATGATAAGACGAGTATCTGAAAATACAGCTGCATAATGCTCCCACGTGAATGATTCAAAATTATTCATAGCACCGCCGCTATTGAATGAATAAAAGATTAAATAGAGAATCGGAGCATACAACACGATAAAAACGAGGGCTAAGTATAGCTTTGCTGATTTACTTATTTTTTCCATGAGAAGTAGCCCCCTTATCTCGTTGTCCTGTAATGATCATAATGATAACCATAAAAATGATTAAGAAAACGGCAATGGTTGAACCCATTCCCCAGTTTTGTGTAACTAAAAATTGCTGCTCAATCGCAGTTCCTAAAGTAATAACCTTGTTCCCAGCGATTAATCGAGTAATCATAAAGAGGGAAAGGGAAGGAATAAATACTGCTTGTATCCCAGCTTTTACACCGTTTATTGTTAAAGGGAAAATTACTTTTGTAAAGGTAGTCCAACTAGATGCCCCTAAATCTCTACTTGCATCTATAAAAGAAGGATTTAACTTATCTAGCGCATTAAAAATAGGTAAAATCATAAATGGAATGAAAATATAAACAGATACAAAGATAAAACTAAAATCCGTAAATAATATTTGTTTACCTCCAATGCCAAACACATTTAAAAATGCATTAATTGGCCCGTATAAACCGAAAATCCCAATGAAAGCGTACGTTTTAAGAAGTAGA
Source organism: Psychrobacillus sp. L3 (assembly GCF_042945595.1). Taxonomy (GTDB): domain Bacteria; phylum Bacillota; class Bacilli; order Bacillales_A; family Planococcaceae; genus Psychrobacillus. The sequence goes on from NZ_CP168493.1 coordinate 1,131,706, forward strand.
TTAATCCAAGAAGGAATAATGATTAACAATAACCATAATTGTTTATGCTTCGTTTTTGTCAGCCAATATGCAGTTGGATAAGCAATTATTAAAGAAAATAACGTTATTAAAAATGCATACCAAAATGAATTAATCGTCAATGTTAAATAAACAGATGTAAAGAAATTTTTATAGTTTTCTATTGAAAAGTGACCGTTTAAATCGAAGAAAGAGTAATAAGTGACTAATGCAATAGGTGCTATAACGAATAACACAATCCATGCAAAATATGGTACTAGATAAAGCGATTTTGTGTTTTTAGTTTGCATAAGCGTCTTCTCCGTATGATTCTAAACGTTTATCAAATTCCTCTTCTGTTTCATTCAATCGCATAACATGGATTGATTCTGGATCGAAATCTAAACCAATGAATTCGCCGACTTCTGCTTTTTTCGTAGAATGTACAAGCCATTCATTTCCTTCATCATCATAAGTGGAAAGTTCATAATGTACACCTCTAAATAATTGCGTATCCACTTTTACTTTCATCTTTCCTTTTTCCACACTTGTAATTTCTAAATCCTCCGGCCGGATTACAATATCAATATGTTCGTTAGGAGTAAGTCCTTTATCCACACATTCAAACTCTTTTCCACCAATTTGTACTCGGAAGTCCGCCACCATTGTTCCAGAAACAATATTAGATTCTCCAATAAAATCTGCTACAAATCGGTTAATAGGTTCATCGTAAATATCCATTGGCGTTCCACTTTGTTCAATATGACCTGCGTTCAATACGAAAATTTCGTCGGACATTGCAAGCGCTTCTTCCTGATCATGCGTAACAAATATAAATGTTTTCCCTAAACGTTGCTGCAATTCACGAAGCTCATATTGCATTTCAGAACGAAGCTTTAAATCTAGAGCAGAAAGAGGTTCGTCCAGTAAGATAATTTCTGGATCGTTTACAATCGCTCGTGCAATTGCAACCCGTTGTCTCTGTCCACCTGACATTTCTGCAATTTCTCTGTTTTCATAACCACTTAAGTTGACAAATTTAAGTGCTTCTAGAACTTTTTGTTCAATTTCTTTTTTCCCTAATTTTTTAATACGAAGACCAAATGCAACATTTTCAAATACATTTAAATGAGGAAATAATGCATAGTCTTGGAAGACAGTATTTACTTGCCGTTCATTAGCAGGGACGTTATTGATTAACTTTCCATTGAAATAAATGTTACCGCTGGAAGGCTGCATAAATCCCGCGATTAATCGCAGGATGGTAGTTTTCCCACAACCTGATGGTCCCAATAAAGTGTAAAATTTGCCACGTTCTAATTCAAAATTGATACTTTCTAATACCTTTGTATCTTCGTCGTAGGATTTTGAAACATTTTCGAAGCGAATAATAGATGTGTCTAACATAATAATCCTCCAATTTTTATAATAAATATCGATCTTTCTATTTGTGTACGTATTTATTCTTCTGCGCTTTATTATAAATAAGAATTTGTAACAACATAAATAACTTGTGATTCTTCATCGGATGTGTTTTCTAACAAATGCTCATCATAAGCTTCAAAATAAATAGACTCTCCTTTTGTAGCTGTATATTGCTGTTTGCCAAGTGTAAGTTTGATGTCCCCCTGTAAAACATAAATAAATGTCTCAGAAAGCGAAGGTTCAAATTGTTTGAACTGGCCTTTTTTACCTAAAGTAATATGAACTGGTTCCATTTCATTTTCATTGGACTCTGAAATAAGCCATTTTAGTTTGTAATTTTTGTCATCATCTTCAAAAATTATTTGCTCTTTTATTGAAAAAACGACTTTTGTACGTGCATGTTCATCATTAAAGAAGTCTTTCGGTTTACAACCTAATACACTTAATATCGCAAAAAGTGTTTCGATAGAGGGTGAATTAATATCTCTTTCAAGTTGAGATATAAAACCTTTACTAAGATCTGTTCTTTCGCCTAGTTCTTCTTGAGTAAGTCCTTTTTCTAGACGTAATCGTTTAATCTTATTCCCTATTTGCATATTAGAAACTCCTTTGAAAGTGAAATAACGTCCTATTTTCAAACAAAGTTTATTTTAACACAACTTTAAGTTTACTTTAACAACTTATTTAAATAAATTCAAAAAAAGTTGCTCGTGTTTGTTTATAAGATAGTGAAGATAGAAAAAAGTGGATCGTGAAGTGACGCATACACTACAAAATCTACAATTCAAAAGGTAATAATGCTGCCAATGTTTCGTCCAAAGCACACTAGAAATGCTAAAGACAACATACTCTAAAAGGACTCTTGCGCTTTTCTAAGAAGAACAGTCAGTTTCCTAAAAAATGCATACAATAGCTGAGGACAATATAAAGAAGGAGTGACTTAAGTGAAGTTAAGAGAGGAGTTCCCCGAATTTCCACGGCGACTACAATGGATTAATGGTCAAGTAACAAAGGAACAGATCATAGGTGATGTACCTGTACTTATTCAATTTTGGTCCGTAAGCTGTAATCAATGTAAAAGTACTATGGCGTATCTTCACAAATGGAAAGGCTTATACGGTGAAAGGTTTAAAATAATTAGTATTCATATGCCTAGAACTACAGAAGATGCAAATGATTATCTCGTTTGTCAAACTGCTATGCAGATGAACATGACAAATCCTATTTGCCTGGATCATGAGCTAGTAGTTACGAAAATGTTTCAAAATAGAATAGTTCCTGCGTATTACTTATTTGACAAGAAAGGGCTACTAAGGCATTACCAATCCGGTGAAAGCGGAATGCAAATGCTAGAAAGACGTTTAATACTCCTCATGAACGAACAGAAAATATGAGTTACAAAGCCTATCTACTATTCGTTTTCTTATGGTAAACTTAGTTCATTCGAATTGTAGGGAGGCATTGGCGTGAAAAAAGAATTTGTTGTCATTGGATTAGGTCGATTTGGAGGAAGTATAGTTAGAGAATTAGTGAATCAAGGCGCTGATGTGATGGCAATTGATAAAGTTCCAGAACGGGTAGATGAATTTGGTTCGATTGCAACGCAGGCTGTTGTAGCCGATACAACAGATGAAGCAACGCTAAAATCATTGGGTATTCGAAACTTTGAACACGTCATTATTGCTATTGGTGATGATATTCAATCTAGTATTTTAACGACATTAATGTTAAAAGAAATAGGTGTTAAAAAAATTACTGTTAAAGCTCAGAATGATTACCATGAAAAAGTACTTCGTAAGATTGGTGCGGACCAAGTAGTACATCCAGAGAGAGATATGGGAATTCGTATTGCTAATAATATTATTTCTAATAATGTTCTGGATTATTTAGAGCTTTCGGATGAGCATTCGATAATGGAGATAAGAGTGAATGAAAAAATTGCCGGCCATTCTATTATCGATTTAGATATTCGTGCGCGATATGGGATCAATATTGTTGCTGTGAAAAGGGGTAATAATATTATTGTATCTCCACAAGCAGATGAGCAGCTCCAATTAAACGATGTACTCATAATAATCGGTGCAGATGTAGATATTAATCGTTTTGAAAAGAAAGTACTATCATAATTGTAATAGTAAAAGCGCCATCCCAAAGGGTGGCGCTTTTAAACTGTATACAAACTCAGTAAAAGTCGAGTTTGTTTAGTTTGTTTTTTATTTATATCGTCCAAAGTAGTCTAGGAATTGATAAAACAAAGATGCACTTAAAGGACGCCTGTGTTTTTCTTATACTTCCATGATAATAGGTAAAATCATTGGACGTCTTTTTGTTTTTTCATACAGATAAGGACTTAATACATCTGTAATCTCGTTTTTTAATTCTGACCATTCAATTTCTTTATCTTGAATGGTAAAGCGTAAATGCTTGTTTAACATTTGCTGTGCTTCATTGATCATTGTTCCTGATTCACGCATATAAACAAATCCACGGGAAATAATATCAGGTCCAGAGACGATTTTTTTCTTTTCCATATCTGCACTAACTACTACAATTACTAGTCCTTCTTCGGATAAAATTCGACGATCACGAAGCACGATATTACCAATGTCGCCAATACCACTTCCATCAATATATATATCACCAGAAGGGATTCGACCTGCTACATGTGCTTCATTTGCACTTAAAGCAAGCACATCTCCGTTTTCCATAATAAATGTATTTTCAGGAAGAACATCACAGTCAATAGCAAGTTCTGTATGAATTTTTAACATACGGTATTCCCCATGAATCGGCATGAAGAATTTAGGTTTCATTAAACGAAGCATAAGCTTTTGTTCCTCTTGAGAACCATGTCCAGATGTATGGATATTATTCAGAGAACCGTGTATTACTTCCGCTCCAGCACGGTAAAGCAGGTTAATTGTACGATTGACACTCGATCTATTACCAGGAATCGGAGAAGAAGAGAATACGACAGTATCTCCAGGCTGAATTTGAATTTGTCGATGTGTCCCATTTGCGATACGCGATAGAGCAGCCATAGGTTCACCTTGACTACCGGTACACAAAATTAACACCTCATTTGCAGGTAAACGATTTAATGCGCTCACATCTACAAATGTCTCTTTCGGTGCAGTTATATAGCCAAGCTCTCTCCCGATTGTAATGGCATTGTCCATACTTCTTCCAAATACAGCAATTTTACGATTATGTTGTACAGCATAATCTGTTACTTGTTGAAGTCTATGAATATTCGAAGCAAAAGTAGCGAATATAATACGACCATTTACTTTTCGGAAAATGGAGTCCATACTCTCCCCAACCTTACGTTCTGACATTGTAAAGTTTGGAATTTCAGCATTTGTACTATCTGAAAGTAAACAAAGAACGCCGTCACTTCCAATTTCAGCCATTTTAGTCAAGTTTGCTGGTTCTCCAACAGGAGTAAAATCAAATTTAAAATCACCCGTATGTACGATATTACCAGGTGGTGTTTTTACTACTATTCCGTAAGCATCAGGAATACTATGTGTCGTTCTAAAAAAGCTTACGGCAGTTTTTCTAAACTTAATGACATCATTTTCTTCGAAAACAGTCATTTTAGTTTGACGAAGTAAACCGTGTTCTTCTAATTTATTACGAAGTAAGCCAAGAGCTAATTTCCCACCATAAACAGGTACATTGATCTGCTTTAATAAATAAGGAATCCCGCCAATATGATCCTCATGACCGTGTGTGATAAAAAGCCCTTTAATCTTATCCACATTTTTTACTAAATAAGTGTAGTCTGGGATAACATAATCTATTCCCAATAAATCATCTTCTGGGAATTTAATGCCCGCATCAATTATAATAATTTCATCTTGAAATTGAATAGCATACGTATTTTTGCCGATTTCGCCTAGTCCGCCGAGGGCGAAAACTGCAGTTTGATCATTCTTTACAAATTTCATAGATTATATCTTCTCAACTTTAAAATTCAAACTAGCTTGTTCGTATTCTAAATGATTACCTTCAAGTAGTTGAATTAATTCGATATTATACTTACGATCAATCAGGGTAGAACGTACTTCACGTTCTGATTCTGCTTCTACGTATAAGCTTTTTGTGTTTTCGCGAACTGGTACTTCTAGTGCATTCTCTTGATAATAAACTTTATAAATCATTTTATACTCTCCTTTTTCACGTTCAAAATAAATCAATTCTCTTTATATTATCACGACGCTTATTTAAAATAAAGAAAAGCCCTCCAAAATATGAAGGGCATAAAAATTTAAGCGATCGTTTTCTTTCTAAGCATTCCGCCGAGCCGTCTCAACAATTTCCTTTTCAGGCGTTTCAACATGGCCACCCACTCCTTGCATTTCATTATATACACGATTTTGAATTAAGTAAAGGAATTAAACAGAAAAGTCAAATAATTAGCATTATGAAAAGAGGATTTTTTTATGGTAAATAAAATTTTATTTTTTGATATTGATGGAACAATTTTAGATGAAGAAAAAAATATACCTATTGGTGTAAAAGAAGCAATACATGAAGCAAAGAGAAATGGACATGAAATTGTCATTGCGACAGGGAGGGCTCCATTTACAGCAAAGTTTATATTCGATCAATTAAACATTGATTCATTCATTTGTTATAATGGTCAAATCGTTCAATTTAAAGGCAAAGTTATACATAAAGGTGTTATTGGGAAGAAAGAGTTACAACAATTGACTGATTTCGCAAAAAAACGAGAGCAACCATTAATTTATATGGATAACGATGAATTTGTCTCAAATATACCTGACCATCAAGATGTTTTGGAAAGTATTTCTTCTTTGAAATTAGAGTTGCCTCGAACAGAAGAAAATTTCTTTTTAGCGAATGATATCCATCAAGCTCTAATCTTTGGTAATTCTGATAATCAAAATGAATATGAGAAGGCCTTTCCGAATTTAAAGTTTGTTCGTTGGCATCGAGTATCTTGTGATGTGCTACCTAAGGGAGTGTCAAAAGCGAAAGGAATCTCATTATTATTGAAGTATATAAATAAATCAGCAGAAGACGCTATTGCATTTGGGGACGGTTTAAATGATATAGAAATGCTTGAATATGTAGGCACTGGTGTAGCGATGGGAAATTCTGTAGAAGAGTTAAAAAAACATGCGACATTTGTCACAGATCATGTTTCTGAAAATGGTCTTATAAATGCTTTAAAGAAATTACAGCTCATTCAATAAATAATAAGGAGATTCAAATGAACAATTCACCAAACAAGCATGTATTAATATATGGGGATGCATTTGTGGACTATATAGCAGATGACTCTAGCAATAAACATTTTTCAAAGTTTTTAGGAGGAGCAACGGTCAATGTAGCAGCTGGTATTTCTCGACTAGGGGCTTCTTCCTCATTTATCACCGTGACAGGAGAAGATGCTACATCCAAGTTTGTTACTGCTGAACTTGCAGCAGAAGGAGTAGATCTTTCCTATGCAAAAATGATCCCTGAAAAAAGAGTAAGTGGCGTATATGTTCATTTGACTGAAAATAAAGATCGAGTTTTTCATACTTATGTGGACGAAACACCGGACATTCAAGTTGAATTTTCTACTTTAGAGGAAGAAGCTTTTCAAAAGGCATCCGTTTTTCATTTTTGCTCGGGTACTTTATTTCATCCAGTAGCACTTAAAACTACTAAAGAGATAGTGGCTAATGTAAAGAATTTAAATGGATTGTTGTCTTTTGATGCGAATATTCGCCGGCTAAGATGGGAAAGTGAAGAACTTTGTAGAGAAACGATTCTTTCTTTTTTTTCACATGTAGATTTATTGAAATTAACGGATGAAGAACTTTTTTTTCTGACGGAAATGCAAACGCTAGTAGAAGGAATTGAAAAAATACAAAAATATCGAATTCCCATTGTCCTTATTACAATAGGGGAAGAAGGTACTTATGCAGTTATGAATGGTGAAGTGATACATATCCCGGTGAATAAAGTTGAACCCGTGGATACGACAGGCGCAGGAGATGCATTTATGGCAGGTATACTTAGGCAGATTCATTTAAAAGGAAAACCAAAAACAAAAGATGAGTGGATAGACTATATTGCATTTGGCAACAAGCTTGGAGCTATTTGTGCAACAAAATTTGGGGCATTGTCGGCCATGCCAAGAATAGATGAACTGAACGAATACTAAGAAAGGTGCTCATTTGCAAGTTATAAATGAGCGCCTTTTAAAATGCTTCGCTGTGTCAGCTACATAATTTTCCCTACGATTCATAACGCAAATTCAAATGTGTATATCGCAAACTCAAAGCGATTTGCAACATGTAAGCATGTCTTTACACAAATCAAGAGAGCGACGGACAAACATCTGCCACAAGATTACCAAAAAAAGTGTAGCAAGAAGTGACGAGTTCACTCTACTACACAGTTCTTTATCACGATTATAATGTAACCTATTTGAAGTCCTAAGCACTCAGAAAATGGTGAAGACAAGATACTCTTAAAGGGCACTTGCGGTTTTCGTGCTATGCTCGGTCATATGGGACTGAATTTGGTAATTCTGCATATGGATTAATTTTGTTGATATGGTCATAAAACATAATGCCGTTTAGATGGTCCAGCTCATGTTGAAAAGCAATGGCTGTCAGTCCTTTTAAACGTTTTTTAAAAGGGGTGCCGTCTGGAAAAAAGCCCGTTACTGTAATTCGTGCGTATCTTGGTACATACCCTTCCATTACTTCATCTACAGATAAACACCCTTCTCCTGCAGAGATATATGTTTTTTCAACAGAATGGCTAATGATTTTGGGGTTAACTGCTACAAAACTTACTAAATTATCGTCTTCATCTGTTAAATGTAGAGCGAACATTCTTTTTTCAGCATCCACTTGTGGTGCAGCAATGCCAATCCCAGGTCTTAGCATGTATTTTTCAATCAATTCATCGTCTTGACTATTTATCACATATTCTAGCAAATCGGATGCTAGCTTCTGCTCTTCCTTTGATAATGGGAAAGTCATTTCTGCTGTTTTTTTTCGGAGAGCTGGATGGCCATCTCTCACAATGTCTTTCATTAGTATCATTTGAATCGTCCTTTCAAAGTTCTTATTTCTATTATATCGAAAAATGTTCATTAACTAAACAAAAAGAGCCAATTCATCAGTTGAAATTAGAAGCTAGAACAATTATAGTGAAATGAATATAGGAGGGTGTTTTGTGAAAAAAATGAAATATATTGTAATTACAAGCTTGGTTTTATTATTATCAGCATGCTCATTCAGGGAGACTACGGAAGAAAAGTTATCGAATATCTTAACAGAAATTTATCAATCAGAATCTGATTATAGAGAATTGCAATCAGAGTTAAACGACACGGAGAAAAAAGAACAAGCTAATTTTCAAAGTATGATGGAGTTAACGAAAGATCAAAAAGAGGAATTGACAAAACAGGTAGATGAAACTGCAAAGCTTTTGGATAAGCGTTTGGAGTTAGTGAAAAAGGAATCAGCTTCTATTAAGCAAGCTTCTGAGAAAATGGCAGATATAGAAACGCTTATTTCAAATACGAAAGATGACTCCGAAAAAGACAATCTAAAAAAAATGGAAGAAGCATTTAAAAATAGATATACAGCTTACGATGCTTTAACAGAACAATATAATACTCTTGCTAATTTGCAAGATGAGTTATATAACATGTTAATAACGGATGACGTGGAAGTGAAGGAGATTCAAGATAAAGTAGAACAAGTCAATGAGCAGAACGAACTTGTCCAAAAAGCCGTAGACAAATTTAACGTGCTTACCACACAATTAAACCAAGTAAAAGAGGCCGTTTTTGCTTCGTTGCAAAAAGGGGATAAGTAACGAAAGCAACCTATAATACGGCTGCTTTTTGTATTATATATTAATGCTAAATTCATAATCTGATATAATACAGACTTAATTATTGACTAGTACAGGATGGATGGTTTTGAATTTTCTTTCAAATAAAAACCTTCGTTTTGGATGATTGACCGAAGTTTTAATCTTGAGTATACTGAAACAGAAGTATAGTTGTATCACTATGTAGAAGAAGAAATTTTAATACAGAAGAAAAGGAGAGTTGCTATTATGGCTGCAAACAATTCAACGCAGTTAGACCCAAAGAAAACGCTTCAAGAGATTGAAGAGAAGTTTGAAATGTTCCAAATTTTGAACGAAGAAGGAACAATTGTAAACGAAAAAGCTAACCCAAACCTATCAGATGAAGAATTGGTAGAATTAATGAGTCGTATGGTTTATACACGAATTCTAGATCAGCGCTCTATTTCTTTAAATCGTCAAGGACGTTTAGGTTTTTATGCTCCTACTGCAGGACAAGAAGCTTCTCAATTAGCTTCCCAATTTGCACTTGAGAAAGAAGATTTTATATTACCTGGTTACCGTGATGTACCTCAAATCGTTTGGCATGGTTTACCACTTTGGCAAGCATTCTTGTTCTCACGTGGGCATTTCATGGGGAACCAAATTCCAGAAGGTGTAAACGTATTTCCACCTCAAATTATTATTGGAGCACAATTTATTCAAGCTGCTGGTGTAGCACTTGGTATGCAAAAACGTGGAAAGAAAGCGATTGCAATTACGTACACTGGTGATGGTGGATCATCACAAGGTGATTTCTATGAAGGCATTAACTTTGCAGGAGCTTTCCGTGTACCTGCAGTGTTTATCGTTCAAAATAACCAATATGCTATTTCAACACCACGCGAATTACAAACAGCAGCAAAAACAATTGCACAAAAAGGTATTGCTGCAGGTATTCCAAGTGTACTTGTTGATGGGATGGATCCATTAGCTGTTTACGCAGTAACAAAGGATGCAAGAGATCGTGCGATTAACGGGGAAGGTCCAACATTAATAGAAACTGTTTGTTACCGTTATGGTCCACATACAATGGCTGGAGATGACCCTACTCGTTACCGTACATCGGAAACAGATTCTGCTTGGGAAAAGAGAGATCCACTTGTTCGTTTCCGTACTTACCTAGAAGGTAAAGGATTATGGAATGAAGAAAAAGAAGCAGAAGTTATTGAAAAAGCAAAAGAAGAGATTAAAGAGGCTATAAAGAAAGCAGATAGTGCTCCAAAGCAAAAAGTAACGGATTTGATTAATATTATGTATGATGAAAACCCATATAATTTAGATGAGCAATTAGCTTACTATACAGAGAAGGAGTCGAAGTAACCGATGGCACAATTGACGATGATTCAAGCAATTACGGAAGCACTCCGTACAGAGCTTAAGAACGATGAAAACGTGTTAGTCTTCGGTGAAGACGTAGGCGTTAACGGAGGAGTATTCCGTGCGACAGAGGGATTACAAAAAGAATTTGGTGAAGATCGCGTATTTGATACACCTCTAGCAGAATCTGGTATTGGTGGTTTAGCAGTAGGACTATCTCTACAAGGATTCCGCCCGGTTCCCGAAATTCAATTCTTTGGTTTTGTATTTGAAGTAATGGACTCGATTAGTGGTCAACTTGCTCGTATGCGTTTCCGTACAGGAGGAGCATTTCATGCACCTGTTACGATTCGTTCACCTTTTGGCGGTGGAGTACATACACCTGAAATGCATGCAGACAGCTTAGAATTACTAATGACATCAACTCCTGGAGTAAAAGTTGTTATTCCTTCTACACCTTACGATGCAAAAGGTTTATTGATCTCAGCTATTCGTGACAATGATCCAGTTATTTACTTGGAACATATGAAATTATATCGTTCATTCCGTGGGGAAGTTCCGGAAGAAGAGTACACAATTCCACTTGGCAAAGCCGATGTAAAACGTGAAGGAACTGATTTAACAATCATTTCTTACGGAGCAATGGTACATGAAAGCTTGAAAGCTGCGGAAGAGTTAGAAAAAGAAGGTCACTCTGTAGAAGTTGTGGACTTACGTACAATACAACCACTTGATATTGAAACAATTATTGCGTCTGTGGAAAAAACGGGTCGTGCAATGGTCGTTCAAGAAGCACAAAAACAAGCTGGTATCGCTGCAAACGTAGTAGCAGAAATTACGGAAAGAGCTATTTTAAGCTTAGAAGCACCAGTATTACGTGTTACTGCTCCAGACACTGTATTCCCATTCTCTCAAGCAGAAACAGTTTGGTTGCCTGGAGTTAAAGATATAGTAGAAACAGCTAAAAAAGTATTAACATTTTAATAATACAATTCATAAATAGAAAGGGTGACTACTATGGCATTTGAATTTCGATTACCGGATATCGGAGAAGGTATACATGAAGGCGAAATCGTTAAATGGTTTGTAAAAGCAGGAGACGAAGTAGCAGAAGATGATATTTTATGCGAAGTCCAAAACGATAAAGCTGTCGTTGAAATTCCTTCCCCTGTTAAAGGGAAAGTTACGGAAGTATTAGTAAGCGAAGGTACGGTAGCGGTTGTTGGAGATGTGCTTATAAGATTAGATGCACCTGGATACGAAGATTTACATTTTAAAGGGCATGATAACGTAGCGACATCTGAAAAAACAGAAGCACAAGTCCAAGCTACGGCTGAAGCTGGACAAATTATTGAAAAACAAGTAACAAAAACTCCTGAAACAGTAGGCGCTATCGTACAACCAAAAGAGGAAGCAAAAGGCGATAAACGTGTGATTTCTATGCCTTCCGTACGTAAATTCGCTCGTGATCACGAAGTAAATATTGCGGATGTTGTTGGGTCAGGAAAAAATGGTCGTATTTTAAAAGCAGATATTGAAGCATTCTTAACTGGCGATCAAAAATCTGTTGAAGTAGAAGTAGCAGAAACAGCTGTGGAAGAAGCTGCTCAAGAAACGAAAGTAGAAGTAAAAACTTCTGCACCGATTTCATTAGAAGGTGAATTCCCAGAAACTCGCGAAAAAATGTCTGGAATTCGCAAAGCAATTGCAAAAGCAATGGTACATTCGAAACATACTGCTCCTCACGTAACATTAATGGATGAAGTGGATGTAACAGAACTTGTTGCACATCGCAAAAAATTCAAAGACATTGCTGCAGAGAAAAATATTAAGTTAACTTACCTACCATATGTTGTAAAAGCACTAGTAAGTGCATTACGTGAATTCCCTCAATTGAATACATCATTTGATGATGAAACAAGTGAAGTTATACAAAAACATTATTTCGATATTGGAATTGCTGCGGATACTGAAAAAGGTTTACTTGTTCCTGTTATTAAACATGCAGATCGTAAATCGGTGTTTGCTGTTTCAAATGAAATAAATACACTTGCAGGTAAAGCACGTGAAGGGAAATTATCTCCTTCTGAAATGAAAGGTGCTTCATGCTCAATTACAAATATCGGCTCTGCGGGTGGCCAATGGTTTACACCGGTTATTAATCACCCAGAAGTCGCTATACTTGGAATTGGTAGAATTTCAGAAAAACCTGTAATAAAAAATGGTGAAATTGTAGCTGCTCCTGTGTTAGCATTATCTTTGAGCTTTGATCATCGCATGATCGACGGTGCGACTGCTCAACATGCGTTGAACCATATTAAACGCTTATTAAGCAGTCCTGAATTATTATTAATGGAGGCGTAAAAAATGGTAGTAGGAGATTTCCCGATTGAAACAGATACTTTAGTAATTGGTTCAGGTCCCGGGGGGTATGTAGCCGCAATTCGTGCTGCACAAACTGGACAAAAAGTGGTAGTTGTAGAAAAAGAGCATATTGGTGGCGTTTGTTTAAACGTGGGTTGTATTCCATCGAAGGCTTTAATTTCTGTAGGTCATCGTTTTGAACAAGCGAAACATTCAGACGACATGGGTATTACAGCTACTGACGTGAAAATTGACTTCTCAAAAGCTCAAGCATTTAAAGATAGCGTTGTTAAAAAATTAACAAGCGGTGTTTCTGGGTTATTAAAAGGGAACAAAATTGATGTAGCAATGGGCGAAGCATATTTTGTTGATGCAAATACAGTTCGTGTAATGGATGAAAAATCTGCACAAACGTATACATTCAAAAATGTAATTATTGCTACAGGATCTCGTCCAGTGGAAATCCCAACTTTCAAATACACAAAACGTGTGCTTAACTCAACTGGTGCTCTTAAGTTACCTGAAGTTCCTGGTAACTTAGTTGTTATCGGCGGAGGATATATTGGTACGGAACTAGGTTCTGCATTTGCTAACTTAGGTTCAAAAGTAACAATTATCGAAGGCGGCGACGATATTTTAGCTGGATTTGAAAAACAAATGACTACAATCGTTAAAAAAGGCCTTAAAAATAAAGGCGTTGAAATTGCAGTTAAAGCTGCTGCAAAAGGTGTAGAAGAGACTGACACTGGCGTAGTAGTAACATATGAAGTTGGCGGAGAAGAGAAAAAAGTCGAAGCTGATTATGTACTAGTTACAGTGGGTCGTCGTCCTAACACGGATGAAATGGGACTAGAAGAACTAGGTATTAAATTTGCTGAACGTGGCCTAATAGAAGTAGATAAACAATGCCGTACAAACATCAGCAATATTTATGCAATCGGTGATATTGTAGCAGGTCCTCAACTTGCTCATAAAGCTTCTTATGAAGGTAAAGTTGCAGCTGAAGCAATTGCTGGTCAATCTTCTGTTGTTGATTATTTAGCAATTCCTGCAGTATGTTTCACAGATCCAGAAATGGCTACAGTAGGCTTAAATGAAGCACAAGCTAAAGAGCAAGGTTTTGATGTTGCTGCTGGGAAATTCCCATTTGGAGCTAACGGACGTGCACTTGCACTTAATGCTACAGACGGCTTTGTGAAACTTGTATCTCGTAAAGAAGACGGTTTACTTTTAGGAGCGCAAATCGTAGGTCAAGGAGCTTCTGATATGATTGCTGAGCTTGGTTTAGCAATTGAAGCTGGTATGACTGTAGAAGATATCGCAATGACTATTCATGCTCACCCAACTTTAGGTGAAATTGCAATGGAAGCTGCGGAAGTTGTTATGGGTCATCCAATCCATATCCTTTCAAAATAAAATTTCAAGAAAAAACTACTTGATGGATGAGTTTTTCATCGTCAAGTAGTTTTTTTGTCGTCTATTTTCAATATAAAATCTTCTTCTAAATAAGGATTTGTCAACCCAGACACTAATGAATCAATCCTATACAGAAGAAAATTGGCTAACTTCTTGAAATCGAAATTTCTATTATACATAATAATTAATTCTACATAACCCTTAATAAGTCCCTTTATCATAATAATCATATCAGGGATATGTCTTTTTATAGTTATCCCATATGCCCCCACTAGTAACTCTTTGAGGGTATCATTTAGTTGTTTATCCATTTTCTGCATTAAAACGAAGAGTTCAGTTTCATCGGGTTTTGTTTGTTCTCTTAATAGCATTAAAATAAAATCAGAGTATTGATCTATTTCTTCAAATTGAATACATAGGAAAAGTTCTAGTTTATCTTTAGGTGAACTATCCATTTCAAAAACACTCGCAACTTTTTTAGAAACTCTATCAATAAAAACCTCAAATATACTAAAAAGCAAACTTTCCTTTGATTTAAAATATAAATAGAAGGATCCTTTTGAAATGCCGCAAGCTTCTGTTATTTCTTGTACGGAGGTAGATTCAAAGCCGCTTTTTGCGAAAAGCTCCACAGCTCTTTCAATTATTAATAACTTTTTAGTTGAAATTATAATGTCACCTCTTTCTTATTAGTTGACGAATGACTGACTGGTCATTTACTATTATAAAGGAATGTGACTGAATGGTCAAAAAAACAACTTGGGGGAAAAGAATGAATTCCATAATTAACTTTGTCATAAAGAATAAATTAGCAGTATGGCTTTTAACATTAATCATTACTACTGCAGGTATTTATGCTGGAACAAATATGAAACTTGAAACAATTCCAGATATTACTATACCTGTCGTTACTGTCACAACTATTTACCCAGGTGCGACACCGGAACAGGTTGCAAAAGAAATATCTGAACCTTTCGAAAAAGCAGTTAGTAATCTAGCGGGTGTGAAAACGGTTAGTTCTACTTCTTTTCAAAATGCATCTTCACTTCAAATCGAGTATACATACGGAGTTGATATGAAGGAAGCCGAAACCGAAGTAAAGGCGGCATTAGACAATGTAAAGAAACCGGAAAATGTTAAAGATCCTTCGGTTGCAAGAATTAGCATAAATGCATTCCCAGTGATTGCCTTAAGTGTTTCGAATAGTGAAAAAGATTTAGACGCATTAACGAACGATGTAGAAAAAGTAATTGTTCCTAAACTAAAAGGAATTGAAGGTGTGTCTTCCGTAGCAGTTTCAGGACAACAAGTAGAAGAAGTAGGTTTGGTTTTCGACCAAGCAAAGTTGGCTCAATATGGACTAAATGAATCTACTGTTAAAATGATTGTGCAAGGTACAAATTTAACAATGCCTTTAGGATTATTCCAATTTGATGATGAAGAAAAGTCCGTTGTAGTAGATGGGAAAGTTGCTACATTAGAAGACTTAGAAAATCTTAAAATTCCAGTAACTGGCCCTACAGGAATGTCATCTGTAACTTTGAAGGAAATCGCTCAAATTAATTTTATTGGAAAAGCGGAATCTATTTCCCGTACAAATGGGAAAGAAGCAATTGCTATTCAAATTGTGAAAGCACAAGAAGCAAATACAGTGGAAGTAGTAAATGCTGTAAAAGATATGATTCCCGAGTTAAACAAAGATTTTGATGGCATCGACATTAAAGTAACAATGGATCAAGGCGAGCCAATTGAGGCTTCTGTCGATACGATGATCAATAAGGCGTTATTTGGAGCATTATTTGCAGTATTAGTCATTATGTTATTTTTACGAAACTTTAAGTCAACCATCATTTCGATTATTTCGATTCCATTATCCATTTTAATCTCGTTTATTTTATTGCACCAAATGGATATTACGTTAAATATGATGACTCTAGGTGCGATGACCGTCGCAATTGCGCGAGTAATTGATGATTCCATTGTAGTTGTGGAGAATATTTATCGTCGTATGAGCTTACCAGGTGAAAAGTTAAAAGGTAGAGATTTAATTCGTGAAGCAACAAAAGAAATGTTTGTTCCGATCATGTCATCTACTTTAGTTACTATTGCGGTATTCTTACCTTTAGGTTTAGTAAGTGGGATGGTAGGAGAGCTATTTTTACCATTTGCTTTAACAATGGTCTTTGCTTTACTTGCTTCTTTGTTAGTAGCGGTAACGATTGTTCCGATGCTTGCACATACTTTATTTAGAAAAAACATGGAAAAAGGACCTGTAGCTCATAAAGAATCTCAAGGAAAACTTGCAGAAGGTTATAAAAAAATCTTAAATGCTGCATTAAACCATAAAGCAATTACATCTATTTCAGCAGTAGTTATTTTGGGAGCAAGTTTGTTCTTAATACCAGTTGTAGGGGTAAGTTTCTTGCCAGATGAAGAGCAAAAAATGATGTACGTAACGTACTCTCCTAGTGCTGGTGAAACGTCCGGAGATGTAAATGCTACTGTGGAACAAGTTGAAAATTATTTCTTGAAAAAAGACAAAGTGGATGTAGTTCAAGTTTCAATAGGTGGAGCTAATCCAATGTCTCCAGGCGCGTCAAATAGCGCATTGATGTTTGTCACATTTGATAAGGAAACATTGGACTTTACGAAAGTAAAAGAAGATGCGATTAAAGATATTCAGGCCTTTGATGTAAAAGGGGAATGGAAATCACAAGAATTTTCTACAAGTGGTTCTAGTAACCAAGTAAGCTACTACGTTTACGGAAACAATAAAAAAGATATTGAGCCAGTAGTAGAAAAAATAGCAACTATATTAGCGGACAATAAAGACCTGAAAGACGTTGACACAAGTTTATCAAAATCATATAAAGAATTTACATTTGTCGTTGATAAAGAAAAATTAACACAATATGGTTTAACGACTGCACAAATTGGGATGAAGTTAAATCCGAATGTCCCACGTGAAGTGTTAACAACCATTACAAAAGATGATCAAACTGTTGATGTTTATATTGATCAACAGAAAGAAAAAGCAGCAACAGTCGATGACTTATTAAAACAAACTGTGGCAACTCCTCTAGGGATAGAAGTTCCTATTTCTGAGTTAGTAACCATACAAGAAGGAAAAAGTTCAGATAAAGTAAATCGCCGAGAAGGAAAAATATTTGCTAGTGTTTCTGGTACGTTAACTGCGAAGGATGTAGCGAAAACTACGAAAGATATTCAAGCGAAAATTGATAAATTAGACGTACCTGCAGGGGTGGAAATCAATACCGCAGGAGTTACAGAAGATATTGCACAAGCATTTACGCAATTAGGTTTAGCAATGCTTGCAGCAATTGCGATTGTGTATTTGATACTTGTCATTACCTTTGGTGGAGGACTTGCACCATTTGCTATTCTGTTCTCTTTACCTTTCACGGTTATAGGGGCTTTAGTAGGGTTGGCAATTGCTGGTGAAACATTAAGTGTATCTTCTATGCTAGGTTTACTTATGCTGATCGGTATTGTTGTCACTAACGCGATTGTTTTAATCGACCGAGTAATTCATAAGGAAAAAGAAGGTCATTCAACGCGTGAAGCAATTCTAGAAGCTGGAGGTACTAGACTAAGACCTATCCTTATGACCGCACTAGCTACAATAGGAGCATTAATACCGCTTGCTATTGGTGTAGAAGGAAGCGGACTTATTTCCAAAGGTTTAGGGGTTACTGTTATCGGTGGGTTAACAAGTTCTACATTATTAACACTAATTTTCGTGCCAATGGTATATGAGTTTTTTGCAAAATTTAGAAGAAAAAAAGGTTCAAATAACTAAATGGACTTATAGGGGGGTGTGTGGATATACTCTACACAGCTCCCTTTTTTTAATGGTAGAATAAGGATGGAAAGGTTTGGTGATCAAATTGAAATGGACAAAATGGTTCTTACTAGCAACATTAGTTCTTGTACTTTCAGCATGTGCAGTAGACAAAGAAAAATCAAAGTCTCAAAAAGAGATTGAACAAAAGACGGAGGTAACCAAAGTAGACTCTGTCGAGAAAGAGGTTGTAGAGGAACCTATAGAAGTAGAGAAACCAGAAATTCTATACGAATTAAATCCAGCAAATTGGACGTTTCATCCTACTGGAGACGCAAATCCAAAAGCCGTTCTAATTACGATTGATGATGCACCTGATAAATATGCTGTTGAAATGGCAACGACTTTAAAAGAATTAAATGCACCTGCTATCTTTTTTGTAAATGGTCACTTTCTTGATACAGACAAAGGAAAAGCTGATTTAAAGGCCATCTATGATATGGGATTCCTAATTGGAAACCATACACAAACGCATGCAAATTTAAAAAATAGTACGGAAGAACAACAACGGGAAGAAATTTTAAAAGTGAATGAAATAGTGGAAGCTATCACTGGAGAGAAACCGAAATTTTTCCGAGCACCTTTTGGTGTAAATACCGATTTCAGCAGGGCGCTTGTTCAAAGCGAAGGAATGCTTCTTATGAACTGGACGTACGGCTATGATTGGGAAAAGCAATATACGGATGCGGCTAAATTAACGGATATTATGCTAAATACGGAGTATTTGACAAACGGTGCTAATTTATTAATGCATGACCGTAAATGGACCTCAGAAGCGTTAAAAGATATAGTAGAAGGTTTTCGAGCAAAAGGATATGACTTAATAGACCCTCATACGATTAAAGGAATTGAACAGTAATACATAAAAAAACATAAAAAACATCTGTGTGATGGAACATTCACATAGATGTTTTTTGCAATAGTAATGAAATTATAGAAGAAAAAGGCGTAAAATATTGGATATTCAAATGAAATAGGAGGTTTGGGCTTTAGAAGTAGTTTCTTTTAAAGTGAGCTTAATGACAAAATACATACGAATTGTCTTTCAAATTGTTATTTTATATTTATTTTCTCTTCTCTTCTCGGCTCTTTTATAGTTCACATACTGCATGTAAAATTCCCTGGAAGTATTGTTGGGTTACTATTGTTATTTTTATTATTGCATTTCAACATAATGCCGGTTTCGCTAATACGAGATGGAGCTGGTTTTTTACTTAGTATATTGGCATTGTTTTTCGTTCCTGCAACGGTGGGAGTAATGAATTATCCGGAACTATTATCTATCCAAGGGTTTTTAGGAATTATAGCTGTAATGATTAGTACAATATTTACTATTATAATTTCTGGAAGGTTATGCCAATACCTCGAGAGTAGAGAATCCTCAAAGGTGGTAGAATAAATGGCAGCAATAGGAATGATTTTGGGAACAGTATTGATTTACTTTCTAATGAGAAAAATAAATGCCCGCTTTACAACGCCTTTTTTATTACTAGTATTAACAACGCCTATTCTGATCATCATTCTATTGAGCTCTTTTTCTATTACTTATGATAGCTATATAAGGGGTGCAAAAAGGATTGATGCCATGCTTGGGCCGCCTGTTGTAGGTCTTGCATATCCATTATATTCGCAATGGCCACTTATAAAAAAATATAAGTTTACCATCCTAACAAGTATTATAGCGGCAATGTTTTCTGGATTAATAAGTATCTTAACATTTGCTAAACTGTTGAAAATGGAGGATGGATTAATCCATTCGCTGCTTCCAAAATCCATTACTACACCAGTCGCTATGCAAATTAGTGAGGCGATTGGTGGGAATCCTGCATTGACTGCTGTTTTCGTAATTGTAGCAGGTTTAACAGGAGCGATGATCGATCCCGTTATATTTAAAATATGTCGGATAGAAAAGCAAATTAGTAGAGGAGTTTCTATAGGAAGTGCAGCGCATGGTATTGGTGTTTCAAAGCTAGCAGAATACGGAGAACAAACATTTTCAGTAGGTTCTGTTGCGATGACGTTAAGTGCAGTAATCGGTGCATTTATATGTCCTTTAGTTGCATTATTTATATAATATAATGTGAGGTGAAGCTAATAACACTAATGTCTCTTTTTAACTCCGTTCCGTACTTGTTGCTTGGATGTTACCTATTAGGAATAGCACAAATGGAGTTATCTTCTTTGCTTGAAAAGTTATGGTTTTCATCTTACTAATAGTTTATCTTTATTGTTTTTTTCTTTTACTTTTACCATCCACAGTATACATGAATCAGTGGGTAGATGATTGGAGTAAAGTGGAACTTGTGAAAAATACATAGTATCCATTGATAAAGAAGTCCGAGCAACCGAAATTGTATCTTCGGTTGCCTTTATTTGGGTAGGTTGGGATTTAGTCTCTCATTACCCAAACCTTATGCACCTTGTCACTACACATCCCAAGAGAGCACCGGACAAACATCCGCCACAAGATTACCGAAAAAAGAGGATTTGGAAGTGATGCAGTCACTTCCAAATCCTCCATAAAATTCTTCGTTAATAGTGTAGCCAAAATTCTTTTTGCGACGAGTAACCGCAGGAGCAAATGTTTAGTCCAAAGCACTCAGGGAATAGTAAAGACAAGATGCACTTAAAGGACGCTTACATTGTTCTTATTTAATCGCTTGTTGTTCCTTAATAACATGAATCATTTCTAACGTATCATCCTCTGGACCTTGAACAGGCAAACCTGCTTCTATATTCATCTGGATATAATCGATATTTCCTTGCGTAATTATTTCCCCGGGAATAAAAATAGGAATTCCGGGCGGATAAACCATCACAAACTCAGCTGATATACGTCCTTCTGCTTTTTTTAGAGGAATAGATTCTGTTTTAGCATAGAAAGCATCTCGAGGAGACATAGCTAGTCCTGGTATATCAGGTAAAGTTACAGATGGTTCTATGATAACTGCGTCGGACTCGAATGCAGTTCCCATTCGAACGAGAGCATTCACGAGTAAATTTGCCTCTTTTTTAGTATCCCCAATTGTAAACAAGCATAGAATATTATATAAGTCTGACAGTTCTACTTCGATATTTGCATTTTCTCTTAACCATGATTCTGCAGCATATCCAGTAATCCCTAAATTTTTCACACTAATTAATAACTTTGTTGGATCCATATCATATGTAGCCGAAGATTTTAAAACTTCTTCTCCTACACAACGTAAATGAGGAATTCTATTAATCCGCTTCCGTGTATCCTTCGCAAGTCTAATTGTTTCTCCTATTAAATCTTCCCCATGAATTGCTAACTGTCTTCTAGCAGTATCTAATGATGCTAACAGGGGATAGGAAGTAGAAGTGGTTGTAAGCATAGATATAATGGATTGAACACGTTTAGCTGAAACTAAACCTTCTCTAACGTTTAAAACAGAAGTTTGTGTCATCGATCCGCCAAGTTTATGAACGGAAGTGGCAGCCATATCTGCCCCTGCTGACATTGCAGAAACTGGGAGAGATGGATGAAAATGAATGTGAACACCATGTGCTTCATCTACTACTACTGGAATTCCATGTTTATGTGCCATATCAACTATCTTTTTTAAATCAGCTGCAAAACCAAAATATGTTGGATTTATTACGAGTAAACCTTTGGCATCTGGATGTGTCTCCAATGCTTTTTCAACAGACTCTGCAGAAATACCGTGAGAAATACCTAACTCTTTATCAACTTCTGGATGTATAAATACAGGGATAGCTCCTGCAAAAACGATTGCTGACATAATTGATTTATGAACATTTCGTGGAACTAGCAACTTATCGCCGGGTCCACAAATAGTAAGGATCATTGTCATAATTGCACCACTTGTACCTTGGACAGAGAAAAAAGTTTGATCTGCACCAAATGCTTCAGCGGCTAATTTTTGTGCTTGCTTAATAGCGCCTTTAGGGGAATGTAAATCATCTAAAGGGGCAATATTGATTAAATCTATGGAAAGTACATTATCTCCAACAAACTCTCGAAATGCAGGGTCCATCCCTTTCCCTTTTTTATGCCCAGGAATATGAAACTGGATAGGATGACGGTTACGATGCTTTAATAATGCATCGAACAAAGGAGTTTCTAATTGTGACAACGCTCATACCACCTCTAGTATTATTTTTTTAAAACAAATGAATTATAGCATTTCCTTACTTATGTGACTATAAAAATATTTGTGAATTGAATCCGTGTGCTTTTTCTTTTACACTAAAGAGCAAAGGGGGGATGAAATTGACATTTCGTACAAGGGTATCTGATTTATTGGGAATTGAATACCCGATCATTCAAGGGGGACTCGCTTATTTGGCATATTCCGAACTATGTGCAGCTGTTTCGAATGCAGGTGGGCTTGGTCAAGTAACAGCAATGAGCTTATCGTCACCGGAAGAATTACGGGAAGAGATAAACAGAGTTAGAGTATTAACGGATAAACCATTTGGTGTAAATTTTGCTATTGGGCAAATGGGAAGACCTTATGAGCATATGTTGCAAGTTGCAATTGATGAGAATGTACCAGTTATTACGATGACAGGTGGGAACCCAGCACCAATTTTAGAGAAACTAGAAAAGACAACTATTAAAAAACTGGTATTAGTAGCCGCAAAACGCCAAGCGCAAAAAGCAGAACAACTTGGTGCTGATGCTGTAATGGTTGTTGGACAAGAAGGAGGAGGGCATCTAGGAAGAGATGACGTTGGTACAATAGTGTTGATCCCCCAAGTGGTAGATGCTGTATCAATCCCCGTAATTGCATCGGGAGGTATTGCGGACGGCAGAGGTTGGATGGCTGCTCACGCACTTGGTGCAGAAGGAATCGAAATGGGTACTCGCTTCATCGCAACGAAAGAATGTGTACATGCTTCCACAGCATATAAAAATGCAATAGTAGAAAGTGGAGAAATGGATACGATCGTCATTAAACGTTCGATAGGTGCCCCTGCTAGAGCTATTAGAAATAGTTGGACAGAAACGATTCGAAGTATTGAAAAGGAAAATTCGACATATGATGCTTTAAAGGTCTACATTAGTGGTGAAGCAAATAAGCAATTTATTTATGAAGGTAATTCTGAAAAGGGATTTGGATGGGCTGGTCAAGGGATTGGCCTAATAACGGATATTCCTATGGTAGAAGAATTATTTAGTCGAATGGTAATTGAAGCAACAGAAATACGAAAAAAATGGAAATTATAGGAGGTTTCTAAAATGGACTATACATATCCATTCTCGCTAGACTGGTCGACTAATGAAATTGTAGATGTCGTGCAGTTTTTTGAGGCAATCGAAAATGCATATGAAAAAGGTGTAAAGCGCGAAGAACTTTTGAATAAATATCGTCGCTTTAAAGAAATTGTTCCATCTATTGCAGAAGAAAAAACATACTTTCGTGAATTTGAAAAAGAGAGTGGGTATGCGAGCTATCCAATCATTAAACAAATGAAGGAAAATACAGATGGTGTGTTAATTAGAGGATGAAAAACACCTCCAATAGGTTGTTCAAAAGGCAAATTATTGGAGGAATCCTCTTACTTGATATTAATCATGGTTCTATAAATTGGTAGTAATTGCTCGAAAGTCTCTTCTGCTAAAAGTAAAAATTCCTCTTCTGAAAGTTTTACTGCTTCTTCTTTAGCTATATGTCTACCTACAAGAAATTCTCCTTTCTTTACATCTCGAAGCCGAGTTAACAATTGCTCAATATCAGTTTTTTTAGCATTCTTCAAAGGAATTGCCTCTGGCTTCATATGATCACCTGAAACAATAAAATCATTTGGTATTCTATTAAACAACGATTTTTTCTTTAATAATCTTTCCGCAATTACCACTTTATCGGGAGCCTCATAGATGACAGCCAAGATAAGAAATAAATGACTTCCCCATAAGCCAATTTGAAAATGGGGTAATGCTTTATATCCCCTTTTATAAGGAGCAAATGCTACCCAACTATCTTTCGGAGGATTTACAGAGCGTCTAGCATGTTTTGCAACATGTGCAAAGTATTCATCTCCGAGGACACCAGAAAAGAATAAGCTATACTTTTTTCCTAGTTCCTCAAATTTTGGACGTATATTGGTGATTAATGCTTCCATTCTATTTTCTAACCCATCAATTTGGAATACGTTAAAATCTTTCTCTTCCCAAAAATTATTACTCATTTGAAAACTCCTTTCACTTTGTATGTTTATTTTATAGCAAATATGGGTAAAAATCATGTAAGTAGATTTTTTGATTGACAATTATTTAATATAAGCGTAAATTATTATAAATATTTTGAATATTATAATAAAAAAGTGAAGGGGTGTTAGTGATGAGACAGGTTGTTCATATTATTCGTAAAAATGACTTGGAAAAAGAAAAAATTTTCACATTGAAATTAGAATTGGACTATGAATTAGCTACACTTTTCGATGCAATCAGTAATAAAAATGAAAAAGAAATATACCAAACCAAAGTTAAACTAATGGAAATTCATAATTCGTTGAAAGAACTAAATGCACTTGACTAACGTTTTACTTTTGAACAACACATAAAAAACACCTGCTTAATTGAAAGACAGCTGGTGTTTTTTTCTTTATACTTAAAAGGCAAGGCGATGTGAAGAGAGGGTTGATGTAGTGAATTTACATAGATTGGATAAGTATGCCAAATCTTTAATCAAGATAGCAGCTGGAAGAATAAGATCTTCATTTGCAACGGATCTTTTAATTGAAACAAAATCTGAAGCAAATGATTTAGTGACAAACATAGATAAGGAAACGGAACAATTTTTTATCCATCACATAAAACGCGATTATCCAGATCACCGTATATTTGGGGAAGAAGGTTTCGGAGATGACATACATGATTTGGATGGCTATGTATGGTTGTTAGATCCAATCGATGGCACAATGAATTTCATTCACCAAAAAAAGAATTTTGCTATTTCGCTAGGTATATATAAAGATGGGGTAGGAATACTTGGTTATATCTATAACGTGATGGATGACGATTTAATTTCCGCATCCCTGGATGAAGGAGCGTTTATAAATGATATTCGCATTCCATCAGTTAAACAAGTAAACATGGAACAATCTATCATTGGTATTAATGCAAGTTGGGTGGTCCCAAATAAATATATGGAGCACGAAGGAATGGTGAAGCTTTTACAAAAAGTTAGAGGCACTAGATCGTATGGTTCTGCAGCATTAGAGATATCATATGTAGTTACAGGGAAATTAGATGCATACATGTCTATGCGTTTATCACCGTGGGATATCGCAGGTGGGATGGTAATTGCCAAAGAAGTTGGAGCAATTGTGACAAATCTTGCAAATGACCCTGTTAAGTTGTTGGGACAAGGAACTTTTCTTATTGCTAAACCAGGTCTGCATAAAGAATTAATAACGAATTATATTCGTTTAAAATAAAAAAAGGTCGGCAAAATTAATTGCCGACCTTCTTTATAATAATCCTTTATCACGCATTTTTTTCTTTGTTTTAAAACCATAGCCCATGATTACGCAAAGTAGAGCAATGCTAAGAATAATTAATAAGAAGCTTCTTAATGCTATCGCAATTCCGATAAATGCCATAGACAAAATTGCCCCAAGAGAATATAGAACAAAAATCCATTTGATATTGGTCAAAATGATTACCTCCAAAAATAAAAGATTAAAAATATTATTACTTTAGTTTCACTTGTGATATAATAACACAGTTATGGACTCGAAAAAAGAATATGGAGTGGAAATATGACAAATTTACGTCAAGATTTAAGAAACATTGCAATTATTGCACACGTTGACCATGGGAAAACGACTTTAGTCGACCAATTATTAAAACAATCGGGAACGTTCCGTTCGAACGAGCACGTTGACGAAAGAGCAATGGACTCGAATGATATCGAACGCGAGCGCGGAATTACTATATTAGCAAAAAATACAGCAGTAGATTATCATGGTACACGTATCAATATCCTTGATACACCTGGACATGCTGACTTCGGTGGAGAAGTTGAACGTATCCTAAAAATGGTAGATGGCGTTTTACTAGTTGTTGATGCATATGAAGGTTGTATGCCACAAACGCGTTTCGTATTGAAAAAAGCGTTAGAACAAAGATTAACACCTATTGTTGTAGTAAACAAAGTAGATAAAGATTCAGCTCGACCATTAGAAGTAGTAGATGAAGTTTTGGAATTATTTATAGAATTAGGTGCAGATGAAGATCAATTAGAGTTCCCAGTTGTTTATGCTTCTGGTGTTAATGGTACTGCTTCATTAGATGCAGATCCAGCTAACCAAGAAGAAGACATGAAATGTCTATTTGAAAAAGTTATCGAGTCCATCCCAGCACCAATTGATAACTCAGAAGAGCCATTACAATTCCAAGTAGCATTACTTGACTATAATGATTATGTAGGACGTATTGGTATTGGTCGCGTATTCCGCGGAACAATTGAAGTAGGTCAACAAGTTTCTTTAATGAAACTAGATGGTAAAGTTAAAAACTACCGTGTAACTAAATTATTCGGTTTCTTTGGTTTAAAACGTGAAGAAATCCAATCAGCAAAAGCTGGAGATTTAATCGCTGTATCTGGGATGGAAGATATTAACGTAGGGGAAACAGTTTGTCCTACATCACATCAAGAAGCTTTAGTTCCATTACGCATTGATGAGCCAACTTTACAAATGACTTTCTTAACAAACAACTCACCATTCGTTGGTCGTGAAGGTAAATGGATTACTTCAAGTAAAATTGAAGAGCGTCTTCGTTCTCAATTAGAAACAGACGTATCTTTACGTGTTGAAGATACTGATTCACCTGATGCTTGGACTGTTTCAGGTCGCGGAGAGCTTCATTTGTCGATTTTAATCGAAAATATGCGTCGTGAAGGTTTTGAATTACAAGTATCTAAACCAGAAGTAATTATTCGTGAAATTGATGGCAAAAAATGTGAGCCAATCGAACGCGTTCAAATTGATGTACCAGAAGAAAGTGTAGGTTCAATTATTGAATCTATGGGTACTCGTAAAGGCGAAATGGTTGATATGGTCAATAATGGTAGTGGACAAGTTCGTTTAATCTTTATGGTTCCTGCTCGTGGATTAATCGGCTATACAACAGAATTCATGTCCCTTACTAAAGGTTATGGTATTATCAACCATACTTTCGATAGCTACCAACCAGTAGTTTCTGGCCGTGTTGGTGGACGTCACCAAGGTGTTCTTGTTTCTATGGAAACAGGTAAATCAACAACTTACGGTATGATGGGTATTGAAGACCGTGGTACTCTATTCGTTGAACCAGGTACTGATATTTATGAAGGTATGATTGTCGGAGAAAATACTCGTGATGCCGATATCACAGTAAATATTACTAAAGCAAAACAAAAAACAAATATTCGTTCAGCTAACAAAGATCAAACGAACGTGATTAAGAGACCTCGTATTTTAACGCTTGAAGAAGCAATTGAGTTCTTAGGGGATGATGAGTATTTAGAAATTACTCCTCAATCAATCCGTTTACGTAAAAAAGTTCTTGAGAAGAGCGAACGCGAACGTGTTACGAAGAAAAAGAAAAATTCAGAGCTAGAATAGTAACTGAAAGGGTGAATAACCTTGGAGGAACAGCAATTCGTATTTGGCAGAATGTCTAGTATTGCAAGATTCATTTACGAAACAATGCCAACATACGCTATAGCGGGTTATGTATTATTTTTAGTTATTTTCTTCCTATCTGTGCTTGTTTACAAGCTTGGATTTGCTAAAAAATTGCGTTTAGGACAAAACATAGTCATTTATGCATTTTTGTTGATAGGATGTTTAATGTTGACGTTTTTAGCTTTTTTCCTTCCAGTAGTCGAAGGTCTAATTGTTGCTGCATTAATTCTTATCATTTACAAAATCCGTTTGCGACTTGAAAGAAAACAAAGTCCGACTGCATAATATAGATTGGAAAATTATAGATTAATACAAGCTAGCTCCACTACATTTGTATTAGAGCTTCAGACTGTAGGAAAACTCGATAATAATCGAGTTTTCCTACAGTCTTTTTTCTTTTACAAGCACCTTCTCTCTAAAGATTTCAATAGGGCGAAAGACAAATAATCGTCACAAGATTACAGAAAAAATGGATCGTGAAGTGATGTAGTCACTTCACAATCCATAATTCTAACGGTAATAATGTAGCCAATGTTTTGTCCAAAGTACTCTGGAAAAGATGAAGAGCGGATGCACTATAAGGACGCTTGCGTTTTTCTTATTAAAATTCATTTTCAATAAGTTTGGAGCTTTTATAGAAAATGAACTTACCAGTTGCTAATCGTGCTTTTGTTTTTATTTCTATTCGATCATGACATGTTGGACACATATAAGTGTGAATAGGACGGTTTCTCAATTTTTTTGCTAGTGGCAAATCATTGGAAAGTTCATCAATTTGATCGCAAATGGCACATTGTACCTTCATATAACCTACTCCTATTCTATGTGGAATGCTGTAACATGTTTTATCGGATCATTAATATTTGAGCCGTCTTTTTTTAGAATATGGACAGGACCATCTTCACGGAGTGGTTTTCCTTTATGGCTGAACTTTACTAATAATGAGTCTAGTTCAACTAAAGGAAATGAATGGTCACCTTCTGGAGTCTTAATAATGAGTGTAGTTGCACCTTTTAATGGCTCAGCATTTAATATGAATTGTTTTAACTCAACCCCAAAAGTACTCGTTAATACTTTAGTACGCTCATATTTTTTTTCAGTTTGCAAAGTAGGAGGGAAAGTAGCTCCTTCTATTATTTCACGTGACCAATGAGCTGATGTAACTTTTGTATATTCCTCTAACTCATCCTTGTATTCATATTTACCAGAAAAAAAGTCATCCAAGTCGATTCTTCGGTCATCAAAGATCCATACGGTAGGATCTAAGGTAATATTGAATTTAACTGCACCTTTAATGGGAATAATGGATTCCAAAAAAATTGCCTCCTCTAATCTATCTAATCTAAACAAGTATACCGTTAAATGGAGAAGTCTAAAAGAATAATTAACTAAAAAAAAGAAAAAGGAAGTACTGTTGACTGTCAGGATAAGTTGATGAGGACTAACAGTTACAAAATAAAAAGTTATATATTCTATTCTTTCAAAAAGGGAATGAGAGAAAACTTGCATTTTTTCATCACAAAAGATACACTTTAGGGAGGTAAAGAATTAGAAATTATAAATAATGGGGGCGTCCTCATGGATACTAATACACAAATTTCGTATCAAGACAAAGCAGTAGAACTTTTAAAAAGAGATGCTGAAAAGATTGCGCAGCTTATAAAAGTGCAGATGGATAACTTAACTATGCCTCAATGTCCTCTATACGAAGAGGTTCTAGACACTCAAATGTTTGGTTTGTCACGTGAAATTGATTTTGCGGTAAAGCTAGGGCTTTTAGAGAAAAGTGAAGGACGGGAAATTATGGCTTCACTTGAAGAAGAGTTATCCATTTTACATGAGATCCATACAGAAAAATAATTACAAAACTCAAACAAAATTTCTGTTTGAGTTTTTTTTCTAGAAATATTTAATAGATTGAAAGATTAGCATAGTTTCTCTTAATTATGAAATAGAGGTTATACAAAATGATTCCTTATATTAGACGATATTTAAAAAACTTTGATTATCCATTATTTTTTGTTTATTTAGCCTTGTGTTTATTTGGTCTAGTCATGATTTATAGTGCTAGTTATGGGTGGTCTGTTCTTAATTATGGCTGGGAATCAGATTATTTTTTCAAAAAGCAAAGAATGAATTTATTACTATGTATACCTGCTTTCTTTTTAACAGCATTTTTCCCGTATAAACATTATAAAAATAAAACCATGATGCAATTCATGCTTTTTGTCATGTTTACTCTTTTATTCTTAGTGCATATAATTGGCTCGGGTGGAGAAAGTGGTGCGCAAAGCTGGATACATTTAGGCTTTGGAAATATACAACCTTCGGAGATTGCAAAGATAATAATTGTTTTATATTTTGCGGCCATATTTTCAAAAAAACATGAAAATGGAACGTTAGATAAGTTAAACGAATCAGTCGGTCCACCACTATTAGTGCTGTTTTTTGTATTTGTTTCCGTCATGCTGGAAACAGATATTGGAAATACAATGATTATTGGTTTTGTTGCAATTTCTGTTATTGCAGCTAGTGGTATAAAATTCAAGTCGTTTTCAAAATTTATTGGATTAATCGGTGTTGTTTTAACTGCTGGACTTTTTATAATTTATATGATGAAAGACAAATTGATTACAGAGAAACGACTTGGTCGATTAGAGGCGTTTCTCCATCCTTTTGATTACGAAAAAGGTTTTGGTTATCAAATTGTAAATGGTTATATTGCAATAGGAGCAGGTGGTTTAAAGGGGCTCGGGTTAGGGAATTCTAATCAGAAATTTGGGTATCTTCCAGAACCTCATACAGACTTTATAATGGCAATCATTGCCGAAGAACTCGGCTTAATAGGGGTTTTAATTGTTCTTTGTGGACTGTTTTTCATTGTATTTAAAGCAATTATGATTGCTATAACTACAAAGGATCCCCAAGCGCGAATGATAGCTGCGGGTATTGGAAGTATCATTGGTTTTCAAACGTTTGTTAACTTAGGTGGCATGTTGGGAATAATCCCACTTACTGGTGTTCCCCTCCCGTTTATAAGTTACGGAGGAACATCCGTTATATTATTATCTGCTGCAATCGGCATATTGATGAATGTCTCAATGTTTGTAAAGTATGAAAAATCCAAGAGATAAGGGGCGTTTGAAAATGGGGAAAATCAAAAAAATAGTTGTAGCAAACAGAGGAGAAATAGCGATACGAATATTTCGAGCATGTACGGAATTGAATCTTCGAACTGTTGCTATTTATTCGCGAGAAGATAGCGGATCTTTTCATCGTTTTAAATCAGATGAATCTTATTTGGTTGGAGAAGGAAAAAAGCCCATTGATGCTTATTTGGATATAGAAAATATTATCCGGATTGCCAAAGAAAGTAAAGCAGACGCAATCCACCCTGGATATGGTTTTTTAGCAGAAAACGTAGATTTTGCAAGACGGTGTGAACAAGAAGGAATTATTTTCATAGGACCGACTTCTGAGCATTTAGAAATGTTTGGTGACAAAGTGAAGGCACGTAAACAGGCAGCCAACGCTGGAATTCCTGTTATTCCTGGTAGTGATGGACCAGTAGTGAGTATTGGAGAGATACAGGCGTTTGGTAAAACACACGGTTATCCGCTTATCATTAAAGCTTCTCTAGGTGGCGGTGGACGGGGAATGCGCGTTGTTTCTGCTGAAGAGGAACTTGAAAGCGCCTATGAACGTGCTAAATCGGAAGCCAAGGCTGCTTTTGGTTCAGATGAAGTTTATGTAGAAAAATTTATTGATCAACCAAAACATATAGAAGTTCAAATCCTTGGAGATACAAAGGGTAACTTAATTCATTTGTATGAGCGTGATTGTTCAATCCAAAGAAGGCATCAAAAGGTCGTAGAAATAGCACCGTCTAATTCTTTAAGTTCAGTACTTCGAGATGAAATTTGCCAAGCTGCAGTTCAGTTAATGAATAATGTATCTTACATAAATGCAGGCACTGTCGAGTTTTTAGTGACGGATGAAGCGTTTTACTTTATCGAAGTAAATCCTAGAATACAAGTGGAACATACGATAACAGAAATGATTACTGGTGTTGATATTGTTCATGCTCAAATTAAAATTGCGAGTGGTTTAGCATTAAATAGTGACGAAATGGGAATTCCAAGTCAAGAAAATATTCCGCTTTTTGGTTTTGCTATTCAGTCTCGTGTAACAACGGAAGATCCGTTAAATAGTTTCATGCCTGATACAGGAAAGTTAATGGTATATCGCTCTGGAGGAGGTTTTGGCGTACGTTTAGATGCTGGAAATGGATTCCAAGGTGCCGTTATTACGCCTTATTATGATTCTTTATTAGTTAAAGTTTCTACATGGGGCATGTCTTTTGGCGAAGCTGCAGCTAAAATGGTCAGAAATTTGCAGGAATTCAGAATAAGGGGAATTAAAACGAATATTCCTTTTCTAGAAAATGTTGTGAAGCATCCGAGTTTTTTATCAGGACAGTTTAATACAAGTTTTATTGATTCTACCCCAGAGTTATTTTTATTCTCAAATAGAAAAGATCGTGGAACAAAAATATTAAATTATATTGGGAATGTTACAGTAAATGGTTTTCCTGGAATAGAGCATAAATCGAAACCTATTTTTAGTTCTGTTAGAAAACCAAAGATGGACAATTCCATTCCTCCAACATCCGGCACTAAACAAATTTTAGAACAACAAGGTGTACAAGGAGTCATTAAGTGGGTGAAGGAACAGCAAGGTGTGTTATTAACAGATACTACATTTAGAGACGCACATCAATCGCTTCTTGCAACGAGAGTTCGTTCACATGATATGTTTGAAATTGCGAAAGAATCGGCTAGTGGAATGCATAATTTGTTCTCTTATGAAATGTGGGGTGGAGCTACATTTGACGTTGCCTACCGATTCTTAAAAGAAAACCCATGGGATCGTTTATTAAAAATGAGAGAAATGATTCCAAACGTTCTTTTTCAAATGCTATTTCGAGGAGCAAATGCCGTAGGCTATAAAAACTATCCCGATAATGTAATTCGGGAATTTATACAGGAATCGGCGGAAGCGGGTATTGATGTATTCCGTATTTTTGATAGTTTGAACTGGATTAAAGGGATGGAAGTGGCAATTGAAGCTACTAGACAATCGGGTAAGATTGCTGAAGCGGCTATTTGTTACACAGGAGACATTTTAGATGACTCTCGCTCGAAGTATACGGTTAAGTACTACAAAGATATGGCAAAAGAATTAGAGGCTTCTGGGGCTCATATTTTGGCGATTAAAGATATGGCCGGATTACTGAAGCCGGAAGCTGCCTACCGTCTCATAAGCGAACTTAAAAGTGTGACAGACTTACCGATACACTTACACTCTCATGATACTAGTGGAAATGGCATTTATATGTACGCAAAAGCTATTGAAGCAGGTGTAGACATCGTCGATACTGCTTTAGGTTCAATGGCAGGTTTAACTTCTCAACCAAGCGCAAGTACTTTAAGTTATGCGATGGATGGAGGAACTAGAGAAGTCATAGGGGATGTAAATGCCTTTGAAAAAATCTCTTATTATTGGGAAGATGTTCGTAAATACTATAAAGACTTTGAAAGTGGCATGATGAGCCCCCATACAGAGATTTATGTACATGAAATGCCTGGTGGACAGTACAGCAATCTTCAACAACAGGCAAAAGGTGTAGGTTTAGGAGACCGGTGGGAAGAAGTAAAAGAAATGTATTCCCGTGTAAATTTACTATTTGGTGATGTAGTAAAAGTTACGCCTTCTTCAAAGGTAGTTGGAGATATGGCGCTATTCATGGTACAAAATAATTTTGATGAAATTTCAGTTATTACGAGAGGGAAAACAATCGACTTCCCAGACTCCGTTATCGAGTTTTTTGAAGGATATATTGGTCAACCGTACGGTGGTTTTCCAAAAGAGCTTCAAAAGGTGATTTTAAAAAATCGTCAAGCGATTACTGTCAGACCTGGAGAATTACTTGAACCAGTAGATTTTCAAGCGATGAGAGAAGACTTATTCAATAAATTAGGACGTCCAGTTACGAGTCAAGAAATTTTAGCGTATACGTTATATCCTAAAGTATTTGATGAATATTCTGCGATGGAAAATAATTTTGGGGATGTTTCTGTTCTGGACACTCCAACATTCTTTTATGGAATGAGGCTCGGTGAAGAAATAGAAGTTGAAATAGAAGTAGGGAAGACATTAATCATTAAATTGGTTTCTATAAGTGAACCAACGAGCGATGGAAATAGAATCATTTATTTTGAATTGAATGGACAACCACGTGAAATATCGATTCAAGATATGACAATTGAAGTGAGTCATCTATCTAAATCCAAGGCTGACGTGGCAAATGAGCAGCATATAGGTGCCACAATGCCTGGTACTGTTCTCAAGGTTGCTGTATCAATCGGAAGTAAAGTAAAAAGAGGTCAGCATTTACTTATTACAGAAGCAATGAAGATGGAAACGACTGTCCAAGCTCCATTTAACGGAGTTATAAAAGAGATTCATGTAGTAGCAGGAGAAGCAATAGCTACTGGAGATCTTTTAATTGAAATAGAAAAAGAATAATAAAAAGGCTGTTTGACAATTAAGTTTGTCAAACAGTTTTTTTTAGATAAGAAAGTATATAAAAAGTGGGCGAAGGATAAACACCAACCACAAGATTACCGAAAAAAATGGATGTAAAAGTGACTCAGTCACTTCTCCATCCATAAAAATTTCTTTAGGTAATAGTGTAGCTAATGTTTCGACCAAAGCACTTAGGGAATAGTAAAGACAAGACGCTCTTAAAGGGAGCTTAGGTTTATCTTATATCTTCAATCGACTCCGGGATAATAACAGAACCATATAACATAACAAACCAAATAGTAACGAAACAAATAAAGAATGCAACAATGCAATATACAAATTTAGTTTAGTAAATACTATTAACATACCAGTGCAAGCTTGGCAGAGAACAAGAATTAAAGCGGTAATCCAACCCCAATAAATTGCTCGCTGTTCTTTATAGTTTCTAAATGCATGAATGGCAATAATAATTATCCAAATAATAATCAATCCAGCTGCCGCTCGATGTCCCATTTGTACCCACTCATATAAGTTTGTAGGCAATGAAAACTCATCGTTTCTACACAGGGGCCAGTCTTTACAAACCAAACTAGACTTTGTATGACGAACAAGAGCACCCGAATATACTACTATGTAGGAATAAAGTGTAACTCCAATTGTATGAAACTTTAATGTTTTTCCTATTCTAATTTTATCCGTGTCAAATTTTCTATCAACTTCAAAAATGAGTAGTGTGAGTAATAAGACGGCTGCAAAAGAAATAAGAGAAATTCCAAAATGCAATGCCAGTATAAAATCTCCTTGTCCCCATTTTACTTGTGCTGCACCAATTAAAGCTTGAAGTACTAAGAAAAAAACAGCCATAATCGATAGAAACTTTGTTTCACGAACATGTCCTAGTGCACGCCATGCCCAAATGGCTAAAGCTACAATTAGTATTCCAACTGCACCCGTAACTACTCGATGTGAAAATTCAATTAGTACTTCTGTTGTTATTTTATCTGGTATAAGTTGTCCGTTACAGCCTGGCCAATGTCTTCCACAACCCATCCCGCTGTCGGTTTTCGTAACAAGCGCTCCTCCTAAAAGAATAAGAAGCATTCCAACAGTAGAAGCTACGGCTAACCATTTTAAAATTTTATGAATGTGCAATGTGCCACCTACTTTATGTATCTTGATCGTCTAAAAAGACGGTATCTGCTTTTTGATAATATCGAAATATGAAAGAAAAAACAATGTTTATACATTAAACACTAAAAGTTGATAGTACCATTTCACAAATTGTTCATAAATTCGTGCTTGAACCTTCACAAAAGAGTAGAAGAAATGATTTACTATTAATATTGTTACTCTTTTGTAAGGTAATCATTTAACTTATTATTCGAAAAAACTTATTCACTATGGAAATTAATAAGGTTTTTCGATATAGTAAAAGGTAGCGGAATATGCTTACAACTTTGAAAGGAGGGGCAGCATGTCAAATACTCAATCAATTACCGCTACTACCGAGACTGACAAAGTTCCAGAAACAACTTCTTTCATAAAAGACTTTCTAGCACTTATTAAGATTGGGATTGTCAATTCGAATTTAGTAACAACGTTTACTGGTATTTGGTTAGCTTTTCAATTTACTAACCGTAATTTTCTTCAGGAACTAGATCTAATGGTTTATACGCTATTTGGTGCGGCTTTCATAATAGCCGGATCTGGTGCGATGAATAATTATATAGATCGTGATATTGACCCTATTATGAAAAGTAAAAGAGCTAGACCCACTGTTACTGGAAGGTTTAAACCGATTGCCGTATTGACAACTTCTCTTACTTTATTAGTTGTAGGTGAAATTTTGTTATTCCTGGCTTCAACATCTGCTGGAGTTTGGGGAATGGCGGGCATCATTAGTTATGTGGTTCTTTATTCTATGTGGTCAAAAAGAAAGCATGTTAGTAATACAATAGTAGGAAGTATATCAGGAGCAATACCACCTTTAATCGGATGGGCTGCAGTAGAACCAGGTTTAAGCTACGGGGCTTTTGCATTATTCTTAATTATGTTTGTGTGGCAACCACCACATTTTTATGCACTTGCAATGAAACGAACAGAAGAATATAGAGCAGCAGGTATACCAATGCTTCCAGTTGTGAAAGGATTTGCACGTACTAAGCGTTCAATGCTTCTATGGGTAATCTTTTTGTTCCCTTTACCATTTTTATTAATGGATCTTGGAATTTTCTTTCTAGTATTAGCCACTGTTCTGAATATAGGTTGGCTTATACTTGCAATTAAAGGTTTCCGGGTAAAAGATGACTTGAAATGGGCGACTGGTATGTTTGTTTATTCCTTAAACTATATGACCATCCTGTTCGTATCAATGATTATCTTTTCTATTTTTATTTAACTTGAATTAGAAGTAGTCTACCTTTTCTAAAAAAGGGAAGATTACATTACATTGATTTTGACCTATTGGAATTCTTTCTTAGTCAACAAGAATTCATATAAAATGAACCGCAGTCCAACAGCACATGAATACAACAATGAAAGAGGGGTTTGATTTAGCTATGATGAAAGGGCTTAAAAAATGGCGACTTTTTTCAGTGTTAGCAGCTCTAACGATTTTCCTATCGGGTTGTGGCGAAGAATACCTATCGACGCTTACACCTGCTGGACAAGTTGGAAGAGATCAATTTAATTTACTACTACTTTCTTCTGCTATTATGGCTTTAGTTATTATTGTAGTAGGAATTATCTATGTAGTTGCTATCGTGAAGTTCCGTCGTTCAAAAGTAGGGGAAGATGTTATCCCTGAGCAAGTTGAAGGAAGTCATACATTAGAAATTATTTGGACAGTTATTCCAATTATTCTTCTATTAATTCTTGCAGTTCCGACAGTATTTTATACTTATAAACATGCGGATGTAGCTGGTATGGCAGAAGTAAATGCAGAAGGTAATAAAACTGCTTTGACAGTAAATGTTACTGCTAAACTTTATTGGTGGGAGTTTGAGTACCCGGATTTAGGTGTAGTAACTGCACAGGAACTAGTTGTTCCTACAAACGAAAAAGTATATTTCAATTTGAAAGCAGCTGATGTAAAACACTCATTTTGGATTCCAACAGCTGGCGGTAAGATGGATACAAACGTAGATAATGTCAATCAATTCTATTTAGAGTTTGACAAAGAATCGGCTGGCTTAGAGCAAGGCGTATTCTATGGTAAATGTGCGGAACTTTGTGGTCCTTCTCATGCTTTAATGGACTTCAAAGTAAAAACAATGAATCGAAA
The DNA here is from genome assembly GCF_042945595.1 of Psychrobacillus sp. L3. Classification (GTDB taxonomy): domain Bacteria; phylum Bacillota; class Bacilli; order Bacillales_A; family Planococcaceae; genus Psychrobacillus. Next base: position 1,169,517 of record NZ_CP168493.1, read on the forward strand.
AGATTTTGATGCATGGGTAGCAAAAGCGAAATCTACGGAACATGTTGCAGTAGGAGACAGTGCTAAGCAAGGTGAAGCACTATTCACCGGTGCAGGTTGTATCGGATGTCACGCAACTTCTGTTGCAGGTACAGGCGGAAGCATGGGTCCAAACCTAGGTGCTTTTGGAGACCGTAATCGTGTTGCTGGATTCATGGATCACACGAAAGAAAACATCAAATTATGGATTAATGATCCACAAAGTTATAAACCAGGTAACAAAATGCCACAACCTGAAGATTTAAACAATGGCGAACCGTTTACTGATGAGCAATTAGATGCTCTTGCGGAATATTTGATGGAATTATCTGTTGAAAAGTAATGCAATAGATAAAAATTAAAGGAGGTTAAAGTTGTGAGTTCAATCGCAAAGAAAAAAGGCTTTGGCGCTTCTGTATGGGACTACTTAACGACAGTCGACCATAAAAAAATCGCTATCCTTTACCTCGCTGCCGGTGGTTTGTTTTTCGTAATCGGTGGTATCGAGGCAATGCTAATTCGTATACAATTAGCAAAACCGGATAATGATTTTGTTAGTGCGGGCTTATTTAACGAAATTATTACAATGCATGGTACAACGATGATTTTCCTAGCGGCCATGCCGATATTATTTGGATTTATGAATGCAGTTATGCCGTTGCAGATTGGTGCACGTGACGTAGCATTCCCATTTCTGAACGCTCTTGGTTTTTGGTTATTCCTTTTCGGAGGTATTTTCCTTAACTTATCATGGTTCTTAGGTGGTGCACCTGATGCAGGATGGACGTCTTATGCATCATTATCATTAGCTTCACCAGGACATGGTATTGACTTTTACGCACTTGGGCTTCAAATAGCCGGTGCCGGAACTTATATTGGAGGTATTAACTTCCTTGTAACAATCATTAATATGCGTGCTCCAGGTATGACGTATATGCGTATGCCATTAATGACTTGGACTACGTTTGTTGCAAGTGCGTTAATATTATTTGCATTCCCACCGCTTACAGTTGGATTATTTTTCTTAATCTTTGACCGTATGTTTGGAGCAAATTTCTTCAATCATATAAATGGTGGTAATACAATCATTTGGGAGCATTTATTCTGGATATTTGGACATCCTGAAGTATATATCTTAATATTACCTGCATTCGGTATATTCTCTGAGATTTTCGCTATATTCTCACGGAAACGTCTATTTGGTTACTCATCCATGGTATTTGCGACTGTATTAATCGGTTTCTTAGGATTCATGGTTTGGGCTCACCATATGTTTACAGTTGGTTTAGGACCAACAGCTAATGCTATTTTCGCTGTTGCTACAATGGCAATCGCTGTTCCTACTGGTATGAAAATTTTTAACTGGTTGCTTACGATTTGGGGAGGAAGTATTAAAGTTACGGTTCCAATGCTGTATGCTTTAGGATTTATTCCTTCATTCGTAGCAGGTGGGGTAACTGGTATAATGCAAGCTGCCGCTCCACTAGATTATCAATTGCACGATTCATACTTTATCGTTGCCCATTTCCACTACGTAATCGTAGGAGGAGTAGTGCTTGCTATCTTAGCAGCATTACACTTATATTGGCCTTTAATGTTCAACCAAATGTTAAGTGAAAAGTTAGGGAAATGGACATTCTGGTTCTTCTTCCTTGGATTCCATTGTACTTTCTTTATTCAACATTTCTTAGGGTTAATGGGTATGCCACGTCGCGTATTTACGTTCCGAGAAGGGCAAGGTTGGGATTTATTCAACTTAATCAGTTCTCTAGGAGCAGGATTAATGGCAATAGGGGTTATCATTTTAGTCATTAACATTATTATCACAATTGTTAAAAATGAAAAAGTTGGTAATGACCCTTGGGAGGATGGCCGTACGTTAGAATGGGCTATTCCACAACCAGTGCCTTATTATAACTTTAAACAAACTCCACTTGTTCGTGGACTTGATACTTACTGGATTGAGAAACAAGAAGGTAATAAAGAAGGTATGACATATGCAGAACCAATTTCTGATATACATATGCCTAACAACTCATTTATTCCTTTTGTAATGTCATTTGGATTATTTGTAGCAGCATTTGGTGCTTTATATCATGCTCAATCTTCATGGGGTACACTAGTTATCGTACTTGGTTTAGGTATTACATTACTTTCGATGGCAGTTCGTTCACTTAAAGATGATCATGGTTATCATATTCACAAAGAAGAATTAATGAATGAAAAAGGGGGTAAATAATAATGGACTTTAATACAAAGTACACCCCACAATCTTGGCCAGATCATCCAGAGCAAGTAACTTTAGAAGGTAAAAACAAATTCTTAGGTTTCTGGCTGTTTCTAGGTGGAGAAACTGTACTGTTCGCTAGTTTGTTTGCTACTTATTTAGCATTGAAAGACAAAGGACCAAGTGGAATGGAATTTTCAACTCATTCACTTTATGAGTTACCACTAGCGTTCGTAATGACTATGTTGCTATTAACTTCATCTTTAACAAGTGTATATGCAATGTATCATATGAAAAACCATAACTTTAAAGGAATGCAAACTTGGATGGCAATCACGGTATTCCTTGGACTTGGATTCTTAGCTTTAGAGATTTATGAGTTTAATCATTATGTTCATTTAGGTTTTAATTATGGTCAAAGTGCATTTTCATCTGCCTTCTTTACATTAGTTGGCACGCATGGTCTTCACGTTGTAATTGGTCTTGGATGGATTGTTTTACTGCTTTTACGTAATGCAAAACGCGGATTTAGCTTATATAATGCACCAAAATATTATACTGCTTCTTTATACTGGCACTTTATCGATGTTGTGTGGGTATTTATCTTTACAGTAGTATACTTGATGGGAGTTGTTCGTTAATATGTCTCATGACGCTCACGTTTATGTCAAATCTCAAACAGAGTATGAATATACTCGTCGTAAAAGAAGAGAAGAAATGCGTGGTCAAGTAACTACATTTGCAATTATGATTTTTATGACATTAGTTGCATTTAGCTCAGTTGCAGCTGACTTTTCAAAATACTTTGTTGTACCAATAATTTTATTACTTGCTGCAATTCAAGTGGTATTACAACTTTACTACTTCATGCATATGAGTGAAAAAAATCATGGTATTACTGCTTTCTTCTTATATCTAGGTGCAACTTTTGCATTTACTTTTATCCTTACGTTTTTAACAATTGTTTGGTGGTAAATAAAATTATAAAGCGGGACTAAGTTTAATCTTAGTCTTGCTTTTTTTGTGGTAACTGGCATATAGTGTCGCTGATGTTTAATCCAAAGCACTTTCCAAGTAGGCGACGGACAAATATCTGCCACAATTTTCGGTAATAGTGTAGCCAATGCTTCGTCCAAAGCAATCGGGAAACAGTAAAGACGATTTTCACATACCCTTATAGGACGCTTACGCTTTTCTCAAAGATAGAAGAATAACTTTACCGTATTGTATCATTACAGAATTCAATGCTGCATCTTCCGTTTTTCTTATTTGTCATAGTTCGTTCATTGAAGTTATAGCTGTAGAGCATTATAATAAGGAAAGTAATGTAGTAGGAAGGAGCGAGATACCTCATGCCTTTAAGTATATTCGGATTTCAAGCATTGTGGAGTCCTATCATGATTGGCGTTTTAGTATTAATTACAATATTATATTTCTTAATTACGGTTAAATGGAGAAAAGACTTTCATGTTTCAGAGCCATTGAAACGAAAAGAAGTAGTTTATTTCTTAACTAGTTTAGTCCTATTGTATATTATGAAGGGCTCTCCTATAGATTTAATGAGTCATATTATGTTTTCATTTCACATGACACAAATGGCAATATTGCTAATGTTGATTCCCCCTATATTGATGAAAGGAATTCCATGGTGGGTTTGGAAAGCTGTAAGGGAGTTGCCTATTGTTCGAAAGTTATTCCCTTTTTTTACAAGACCTATGTTAGCTTTGATCTTATTTTCAGGTCTGTTCTCTCTTTACCATATTCCGTTAATTTTTGATTATATTAAATTAAATGAAGGTTTGCATGGCACTTATACGTTTATCTTGTTTATTTCTGCAATCTGCATGTGGTGGTCCATTGTTGATATCAATGGAGTTGAAAATAAGCTACACGGATTAAAAAAAATAGGTTATATTATAGCCAGTGCTGTATTAATCACTCCAGCGTGTGCGCTTATTATTTTCTCAGACGTACCAATGTATGCTACTTATACAAACCCAGTTGCATGGTTGAAAGCTATGGCACTTTGTGTACCAAGTAATACATTAGCTGGTCTTTCGTTATCTGGCCCAGAATTATTTTCTAATATGCCTCCATTTGAGGATCAACAACTTGGTGGAGTAATTATGAAAATCATTCAAGAAATTATTTATGGATTTGTACTATTTTCGATTTTCTTTGAGTGGTATCGGAATGAACAAGAAAATGCAGATGATATTACACAAAAAGCATTAGATGATCTACATAATTCAAGTAGAGCCTAGTTGTTAAAATAAACAATTGTATTCAAGGAGAATGATAATGAATTTACCTATATTACCTACAATTAGTACCTCATTTATCGTATTAAGTGCTATCTTGATAGCAATTGGTTGGGGATTAATCAAACAAAGAAAAATTGAAGCACATAAGAAGACGATGTTTGCTGCTGCTATATCAGCTTTAGCTTTTTTTATCATCTATGTTTCACGAACAATATTTATTGGTAATACTGCATTTGGTGGACCGGATGACATTAAAATCTACTACACCATATTTTTAATTTTTCACATTACATTAGCTACTACAGGTGCAGTGTTTGGAATTGTAACGATCTATTTAGGATTAAAGAATAATATTGCCAAGCACCGTAAAATTGGACCAATTACAAGTATCATTTGGTTCTTTGTAGCAATAACAGGTGTAGCTGTCTATCTATTGTTATATGTATTTTATCATGGTGGAGATACAACTTCTGTTATAAAAGCAATAATAGGTGGATAGTCAAATATAAAAATAAAGCAGTAGCCAGCGTAATTATGCAGGCTACTGCTTTATTATTTTTTAAAAGATAAGAACGTATATGGTTATTGTCCAGCGAAACGAGTGTTCATAGTACTTTAAAGAATTAAATAATACCGCGGATTTCCGTTTCAGGTGGACGTGTTCCGCGGGGAGAGCGATGAGCCATCACCGCCGCATTCGCGTCGTTTGCGATGTCTCATCTGTCTCCGAGGAACGAAGGCTAAGAGCTCCACATCGTGTGGCAACGCCTTCGTGACCAACATCCTGTTGGCCTCCGGCTGGAGTCGCCACCTTTCACTACAATCCATTAAGTGAAGAAAGTATATGAAATTGATAAACTAGAAATCCAGTATTCACAACGACTTGAAGTGATTTTAATGGTGTCTTCCTTAAGCAGGATTTCCTATATATTTTTACTTTTAGCGTACACATTATACATGAATCAGCGGGTAGATGATTAGAATTGGTGTGGCCTGAAAAAATAGGTAGTATTCATTAATAAAGAAGCGCTGAGCGGACGAAATTGTATCTTCGTCCGCTTTTAAAAGAATAGGAGAGGATTTATTCTCTCATTATCCAAACCTTATATACCTTGTCTCTACATATTTCAAGAGGGCGACGGAGAGACATCCGCCACAAGATTAGCGAAAAAAATGGATTGTGAAGTGACGCAGTCACTTCACAATCCACAAAAAATCCACCGGTAATGGTGTTGCAAATGTTTAGTCCAAAGCACTCGGTAATTGGTGATGACCAGGTGCACTTAAAGGGCGCATGCGCTTTTCTTAGTCTATCAACCAGTTTTATGGTTCATACCTTAAAGTTAAGCTTTATCATTCCAGATTCTTTTGCAGTAATAAATAAAATAACAATTATTGGTCCTATAATAAATCCAAGGACTCCAAATAATTTAGCACCTATAAACATTGCAATTAGTACTGCTAATGGAGATATGCCCATTTGTGAGCCCATTAACTTAGGTTCCACAGTTCTTCTAATAATAATTAAAATAACTGCAAGAATAGTAAGCTTCGTTCCCAAAACAACGTCACCAGTCAGGAAATGATAGAGTGCCCAAGGTGCTAGAATAATAATGGATCCTAAAATTGGAATAATATCAATAATCCAAATAATAATCGACATAACTATCGCATATTTTGGGGCGATTAAAAGTAATCCTATTATGGTAGCAGCTAAAATAAAAAAACTTGCTAATACTTGTGCTTTTAAAAAGCCAATGACCACCTTTTTTATGCCTTTTGCCATGAATCGTACTTTTTCAGCAGTACTGTCGGAAAAATACTGAAAAAGCTTTATTCGTAAATTTTCTAAATCAAGCATAAATAAAAATAATGCTACGATGAATACAATGAAACTAACTAAAAAGTTTGGAATATTTGTAAGTAGGGACGTAATATTTGAGTAGCTCAATAAATCAAGTAAAGAATCTTTTAAACTTATTAATGTATCCTCCAACTTATTCTGTATGGACAATACTACTTCTGCTGGTAATCCTTCTGTATATTTGAATAGGTTATTTTGAATATCTATCCACATTCCAGTTAAATTGTTCAAATAATTTGGAATGACTTTTGTCGTGTATATTAATTGTGAGATAAGTTTGGTAATTCCAAAATAAAGTCCTACTGAAATAATCAACAAAAAGAAAGAAAAGTTAGTGATTACGGCAAGTTTTCTATTCCATTTAAAAGTTTTTTGTGTAAATTTAACTAATGGTTCAATTAATATTGCCGTAAGAAGTGCTATTATAATTGGAACAGAGACAGGCAAGATAAATATTGCAATCAATAAAAGGATGAGAATCAAAAAGATGTATTTCATATATTTCTTATATAAATTTTTGTTTAACAATAGCAGTACCACCTTCTTATGATTGTTATAATTAGTATAGTCAAAATTTATACTTTTGAACATGAAAAAACGCTAGAGAATATTTTCTCTAGCGTCATTTGATTAGGCATTCAGTTTAAAAGATTTTAAATCCGCTTGTAGAGCGGTCAGAGTTTTCTCACAAGATTTAACTAAATGATTTGGGAAAACCTCATTTTCACCATATTCAATGCCATGTGGATAGTAATGCTTCCCAAGAGCAGGCTTCAATAATGTGATGATAGCATCATGTGCTCCTACATCGCCATCTTTTGTAAAGCCAAATACACGAAGATAAAAAATACCTTCTTTATTTTCAAATTTTTTGTCATAAGTAACGCGCTCATAATCCCATTGTCCTGCGCGGATTAGACCATGTTGTTTCATTACATCATCTAATACATTTAGATCAATGACAGTGTTTTCGATACCTGTGTTTTCGAAATCCATTTAATTGTCCTCCTTCACGTTCAAATTACCTTAGAATACGTTCTCATTAATATTAATTCAAATTTGAAAATGTTGCAATGACAACATTGTGTCTTTGTATACAAGCTTGATATACTAGTGAAAATGGATTAAAAAATAAGGAGATAAATAAGATGAAAAATCTATTTCGCATCTTAATCGCTATTGCTATTGTACTAGCCGTGTTTATATATTTTGATAATCCTATTCAAGAAAATGAGTTACTTACCGGCTCGAATAACACTGGACAAATAATTCCGCAAGAGTCTAAAGAAATTGTCGAAACTAACAATATTTTTTCGAGACCTAAAACTGGTATCTCTGTATTAGTAGGGCAACCTTCCTCCAAAGTAATCAAGTTATTAGGAAAACCAACTCGAATTGAACCCTCCTCATTTGGTTATGAGTGGTGGGTGTATAATGATTCTTATTCAAGTTATCAGCTTATAGGAGTTTCCGAAGAGAAAGTAAAACAAGTTTTTGTTATTGGTAACTCTGTTGTAGTTACACCGTATAAAATTGGTCAGTCAATTGAAGAAATCTATCGTTTTACACTCGTTCAATCAGAAATTACAATTGCTATTGGTACGAATACGTATACGTTTTCGTTAAATGAAGATGATATTAACGACCGAATTCTAGTACAGTTTGATAATTTGCTAGCTATTCTATATATTGATGTCGTTGACAAAAAACTAGAAGCGGTGAGATTTTCTGATTTAGAAACACTGTTACTGCAAAAACCATATGATATTTTATATAATGGTTCGATGATAGAAACTCTGACTCCTTCTTCTTCGTTTCAAATTGCCGTAGACCGTGCAAATGAAAGACAAATTTTTGAAATTACAAATGCTTATCGGCTAAGACATGGAGTTAATGTTTTAGAATCAGATATATCATTGCAAGATATTGCTAGAATGCAAAGTAAAGAAATGGCTAAAAATAATGTTGTAGTAAATGATTTAGCTGAAATTCCTAAGTTAAGCGATACATTAAAAGAATCAGAAATAGAATTTTCAAGAGCTGGTGGAAATACAGCTGCTTTTTATTTTGATGCAGGAGAAGCGGTAAACGGTTGGTTAAACTCAAAAAATCATAGAGATACACTATTAGGGAGGAAATATACTCATACTGGAGTAGGTGTATACGGAAATTACTATACGCAGAATCTTATCGAAATACCGATTTCCAAAGAGGATAGACCATAATTATTAATGAAAAACGAAAGTCCCATCTTGGTCTTCATATAAAGATCGAATATGCAATGGAACTTTATACAGAGCAGCAAATTTAGCTGCTCTTTTTTGAATGATTTCAACAGGTGCACTTATTATAGTTTGAAGTTCTTCGTAAGACATTACAGGTATTAGTTCGACCGATTTGTTTTTAGAAGGATCTGATGTCATTACACCAGGAACATCTTTATAAAACTCTACAACCTCCGCTTTTAAATGATGCCCATATACAACCGCAGTAAAATCACTTCCACCTCTACCTAGTGTTGTGAAATTGTGTGTTTTTTCAGATATACCTTGAAATCCAGGTACTATAATGCAAGGAAAATCTTTGAATGTAGAATTCAATATATTCGTATTCACATCTATTATATTTGCGTTTCCGTATGCTTCATTCGTGATGATTCCAGCGTTCTTTCCATAAAGAATTGTAGTGCTAATTCCTCCTTTTTTTAATTCTGCACATAAAACAGATGCAGAAATTAATTCTCCACATGCTGAGAGCAAATCTGACTCAACACTACTAAGAGTTGTTGGAATAAGGTCTAAAAGTGTATCTGTTGAATAATGCTGACCCCTTCTTCCCATGGCAGAAACAACTACCAACACTTGTTCATGATTTCTCATTGCTTTTTGAATGTGCTTAATGATCAATTTCCTGCTTTGGTGATCTTGCATAGCAATGCCACCATATTTTTGAATAATCATATCTTCATCCACTTTACTCGTGACATTTTATTCACTCCGTTCATACGATACAAGGAATTCATTTTACTTTATGCGAATATACAAGAATGGTGTAGGGAGTGAAGAATTATTTATTCTTTAAAAGAATTACTAAATGGCGTTCAATATAAGATTGTAGGAGATTTGTCACAGACAAAGATTAATAGATGGATTGATCATTCAAAACAAATCGAAGAAGGGGATATATTTGTCTCACAGACAAATAATCGAATCTTTATGGAGGAAGCGATTCAAAAAGGAGCAATTGCCGTTTTAACTAAATGCTTTATCCCTGATTGTATCGTTCCGCAAATAATAATACCTGCTGATATAGACGGTTTTATAAGACGGGTGTCATCCGTTTCTTATGAACGGTATGGAAAAAAGATAAAAACGATAGGCATAACAGGAACAAACGGAAAAACAACTGTCGCATCGTTTATCGGACAGTTACTAATGCAACAAAGTAAATCAGTTTGTGTCATTGGAACTTTAGGTGTATATGTTAACGGAGAAAAATTAAATAACTTATTTCGGAATAATACCACTTTGCCTTTTTATGATTTTATGCAAGTAGTTAAGTATTGTAATGAAAAAAATGTTGAATATATAATATTAGAGGCTTCTTCACAAGGTCTGTTAGACCAACGATTAGGTAATTATCCAATAGACGTGGGTGTATTTTTAAATATAGGGAAAGATCATATTGAGTTTCACGGTGGAATGGTTCCTTATAAAAAATCCAAAGAAATGCTTATCCCTCTTTCAAAAAAACTTGTTCTTAATGATGACGATGCATGGTGCCAATCTATCGCTGATAAAACTCGTTTGCCAATCATTCGGTTTGGAGAAAATTATACAAATGACGTTATTTATCAAAAGGGAGATTACTCAACTGAAAAGGTACGATACAAATATTTAATAAATGAAAAAGAACTTCAAGTAGAGATGAATAATAGTGGTTATTATAATGGGTTGAATTTAGCAGCGGCAATAGCTGTGATAGGAGCGTTAGGTATTCCACTGGACGAAGTAAAAACGGTAAACCTTCCTATAGGAAGATTAGAACGAATTCACAATAATGAGGGAATTGAAGTTCTGATTGACTATGCGCATACACCTGATGCACTAGAGGCAAGTTTATCAGCGGTAGCATCTTATGCCAAGCGTAATATATATGTTGTTTTTGGATGTGGTGGAAATCGGGATAAACAAAAGAGAAAATGGATGGGAGAAGTGGCTACAAAATATGCAACTACAGCTATAATAACGAACGATAATCCAAGGAATGAAAATCCGGCGGACATTATTTCCGATATTGTAAAAGGGGCAAATACAGAAAAAGTAATTACTGAAACGGATCGAAAAAAAGCAATTATCATGGCTTTAAGCAATGCAGAAAAAGGGGATATAGTATTAATAGCAGGAAAGGGACATGAACAAGAACAAATTGTTCATGAACTTGTTGTCCCTTTTTCTGATCATGAAGTTGTCCGAAATTATTTCGAAGGGCTTGCCGGAGTTATAACGAAAAATGATCCAGTTGCATAAGCAATTTTTTTGCCATCCGGCTGTGTTACTGTGCATTCCATAACTAAAGTTTGACGCCCTTTATGTAAGTAAGAGGCAGTTGCTATCAACGTTTTCTCTGTAGATGCTTTGACATAATGAATTGTCATAGTTGTAGTAACTGCTCCTTTCCCTTCTGTGCTTAAATCCTTATTTACTAGGAAACCCATTGCATTATCTGTTAGGGTAGCAATTACTCCTCCGTGCGGCATATCAAAGCTATTATAGGAAAGGGGGGTTACTGGTAGAGTGACAACACATCGATTCTCTTCAAATTGTGTATTCATATGAAATATGGCATTTAAGTAGGTAGGAGCATCCTTTTTTTGTTTATTTTGTATGCCTTTTAAAAATTCTTTGAGTAATTTTATTTCAACGTCTGTTGCGTGTTCAGTTACTTGATTTATCAAAGATTGTAATTCATTCATTTTTTTTACTCCCAACAATAAGATAATAGTTTAGCAATTAGTATTACTTTTTGATATGATAAAAAGGATTGGAGGATTGTCAAATGATTATGACCAATGAATGGGCCACTTTAATGGACCACTCTGATAAACTATGTAAAATGATTCTCTCCTCTGAACAATTTTATCGATACTTAGATGCACATAGTGCTGTATATACAAATTCGAACATAGTTAGTGAAATAAATCATTTCGCTAAACTAAAAGACCAATATGAAGAGGTTCAACGGTTCGGAAAATACCACCCAGATTATTCGACAGTTATGAAAGATATTCGAGTGACTAAAAGAAAACTGGATATGGTAGATGAAATTGCAACACTAAAAGTTGCTGAAAACGAATTGCAAGACTTACTAGATGAAGTGAGCTTGTTAATCGGTAAATCTGTTTCAGAAGGTGTCAAAGTACCAGTAAGTAATCCATTTTTTGCATCTAGCGGTTCCAGTTGTGGAAGTGGTTGCGGTACAGGTGGTTCTTGCTCCTGTTCTGCATAATAACTATAAAAGGATGTGTGCAAACAAGCACACATCCTTTTATAGTATTACTTTTTAAATTACCTGTCCAGACTACAGCAACTGTACTTCGAAAACTAACACAGTATACATGAATCAGTAGGTGTATGATTAGAGTAAGCGGTACTAAAGAAAAAGTAGCATCTATTGATAAAGAAGTGCTGAGCGGACGAAATTGTATCTTCGTCCGCTTTTAAAAGAGTAGGAAAGCATCTTATCTCTCATTATCCAAAACAAATGAATCATGTCTTTACTTATTCCAAGAGGTGACGGACAAACACCCGCCACAAGATTACTGAAAAAAATGGATTGTGAAGTGACGCAGTCAATTCGCGATCCACAAAAATTCCAACTGTAATTTTGTAGCTGATGTTTCGTCCAAAGCACTCAGTAAGAAGTAAAAACCAGGTGCCCTTAAAAAGCATTTATGCTTTTCTCAAAATGTCTTAGTCTAATTTTAGTGCTTCGATAGCTAAGTCAGGTCGATCTGTAATAATTCCTTTAGCTCCGTTTTTTATGAGTTTTTTCATCAAAGTTGGATCATCAATTGTCCAATAATGAACTGGAATATTTAAGGAAGTTAAAAACTTAATGAAATTAGCACTGTCTAAAGGAAACATATTAGACTTAACAGGGATTTGAAAAACATCCGCTTTTGGATGATATAAATGTTTAAATTGACTCGTAAATGCTGTATATGCTTTACGTACTTCTTTTTCTCCTGCTCCAAGTGCTACCGTGTTTTGAGCATATAAATTAAAACGATCAATTTGATCATCATAAAAACTAGTTACAACAACTCGTTGAAATGCTTCCTTCACTTCTAACAATCTCCAAAGCTTAGAAGGCATTAAACTACCTTCATATGTTTGGGGAGCATCTTTAATATCCATATTAATAAGCATTTGAGGATACTTTTCTAAAAGTTCTCCTAATGTCATTATTTGCTCTCCCTTATCTCGGTAGGAGTATTCTCCGTTTAAATCTAAAAAATGATAGCCTAAATCTGCCTTCTTAAGCTCGTCTAATGTATAATCAGCTACTTTTCCAGAAAAGTTTGTGACTCTGCTCATATATTCGTCGTGAAAAACAATAATTTCCTCATCTTTTGTTAGTCTTAAATCTATTTCAAATCCATGAACACCGAGTTTTGCAGCACTTTCAAATGCGGCAGGAGAACATTCAGGTGCGAGTGCCGATCCTCCGCGATGCGCTAGTACTATGGGATGTTCATATTCAAGCGCTTCTTTTGCTGTTCGGCTTAGAGGTTTTGAAAGTGCTTTTGTACTAGCCCAAGCAGCCCCAGCTGCTGCTGCAATTGCAATTGCTACATTTGTTTTTTTGCCCATTCCTTTTTAATCCTCCTTTTAAATCGAAAGGTAGTTTTTATTATATCGAAATGCTTCTCAACTGTCAGCTAGTTGTTGTTGCTATCAATTTCATGCATATGTTATCCTTGATAGGAAGAAATGAGGGGAATCGTATGACAGAAAGACAAGGATTAGTTGTCTATGTGCATCATTTAAAACAAGCAAAATCTTTACGGAAATATGGGCATGTCCATTATATTTCGAAAAGACTAAAATATGTTGTATTATATTGCGATCAGGATCAGATTGAAAATGCTAAGCAAAAAATGAATAAACTTCCTTTTGTAAAAGAAATTTTGGAATCTTATCGTCCATTTTTAAAAACTGAATTTGAAAATAGTAAGCCGGATAAAGCGAAAGAATACGATTATAAAATCGGTTTATAGCTTTTCTATTGTAACGGCGGTATGAAATGATTTAGACGTAGTATTCCGATGACATATTGATAGAATAATTCCTTATCAACAAAATTAGCTGAATGTTTAATGTCCATTTGAACAGGCACAATTTTTAACTCCTCTAGAGTTTCATGAAAGGTAGAAAGCCTTTGTGGAATTGGAGTAATTTTAGGTATTCCTTCGAGGCATATATAAATCGGAAAAAAATTAGCGGTATTTATTGGGTTAAGGGCAATTGCGATTGAATAATATTCTTTCTCTTGTTTTTTAGAAGAAAAGATAAAAGCCCGAAGTATTCGATGGTTGTTTACTCGAGCAAGTTCACAAAGCTCAAATATATCTCCATAACCCTCACCAAGCTCAATAAAACGTTGAATCATTGAAAACACTTCCTTTCCAATCCATCTTACCACTTTGTTGGAGGACAATTCTATGAAATTTGTTATTAGTTTTTTATCCATGTTACTCGTTGTTACGAATAGTGTTCTTTTACTATTTCAATATCACGTTTATTCCTCGAGCTCGGAAGAGAATGGAACATCTTTTTATTACGAACAAGAGATTGAATTGAAAATGAAAGAAAATAAAATCATTGTAAAACAACATTTTAATAATCTTCCAAACGAACAAACAACCATTTTATGGCCAATTTCAAGTGAAAATAGATCTTGTGATTTAAGTATAAGCGAGAGCTGTAACCGTTTATCAGAAGATTTAACCTCTTTTAAAGAGGGGGAATTCTCTGAACAAAGCATTTCTTATGAAATTCCTTTGGCAGATGGATTACAAGATAATAAAACTTTGTCTGACTTCCTTGTCAAACTTGAAAAAGGAGAAGTTTCTTACACAACACTTCATGTTACGGATGAGTTAAAAAGAGGAGGAATGTGGGTTAGTGGTTTACCTATTATTGGAATTGAATCATTAGATTTAATTGATTACTCCCTCTCCTACGGTTCTGGTAATATTACTGATTTATATTGGCAAAAAAAGGTACTGCCTATCGTGTTTGAAGATGATAATGTCACTCTTTATTCCGAGAAAGAAATATCTAAAGAACTAATAAATCAGCTAAAAGAATTACATTTACCAAATAGTGAACATGTATCCGTTCTTTTTGAGAAAAATAGTAATCATATGAATGCATTTCGAATTTCCTTCATAGATAGTGAAGACATTGCTTCTTTACAAAAAGAGTTGATTGTAAAAAATGTTCAGTTAAAATACGGAATAGATCCTTCTAATTTATTGTTAGCAGAAGTTATTAGTAGTTATTTAATGAACCGCCCAATTGGATCAGAGAAGGCTATTTGGATATATGAAACATTGAATAACTATTTTACAACAGATCAACTTGCTGACTGGAAATCCAAACTACAAAGTAATAAAAGATTAGATGCGAAAAAACTAGATAAATTATTGTCAAATACAATTGGTCTAAAGACTTCCTATTTTACTTTTAATATGCAGTTTAGTACGGAAAATTTCCCGTTATTATTTGAAGACTCTCGAACGGTTTATATTAATGAATTACAACAAGAGAATATGAAAGTATTGTTCAAAGATGGTAAGGTACTTTATGCTGCTGAGCCACTACTTGCTGTATTAGGATACACACTAAAAGATACAAATAAAGGGCTTTACATTCAAAATACTTCAAGAGCTTTTCGATTTCCAATTCATGAACCTTTTTATGTATTAAACGAAAAAAGATTTGATGCAATGTCAGAACCATTTGAAAAAATAGGGTCGGTTTACTATATTGAGGAGGCATGGATGATTCGATTGTTTTTAGTTGACATTAAAAAGCAGGATAAACGAATTACGATTACACAATCCGCGCTCTTTTAACTTAGTTCAGCAACCCTTATAAGTGGTGAGATGAACACAATAAATTAAAGTGAAATCTGGAATTACATACGCCAAGGTAAATTTGATAGCTAGGAGAAACAAGATGAGAGTAATATCAGGATCAAGAAAAGGATTGCCTTTAAAAGCAGTACCAGGAACAAATACGAGACCGACAACAGATAAAGTGAAAGAATCTATTTTTAACATGATTGGTCCATATTTCGATGGAGGTATTGCGGTCGATTTATTTGCAGGAAGTGGGAGTTTAGGTATTGAAGCGATGAGTCGAGGAATCGACACTTGCGTTTTTATTGAAAAAGACCAAAAAGCGCTGCAAACGATTATGGAAAATTTAAAGAAATGCCGATTGGAAGAATCGAGTGAACTTTACAAAATCGATGCTTCAAGAGCAATAAAAGCATTTGAAAAAAGGGAGCTTTCCATTGATTTGTTATTCGTAGATCCTCCCTATAGCAAAGTATTATTTTACGATTTAGCTAAAAAAATTGTAGAAACTGGATGTATGAATGAAACGGGGATTATTGTTTGCGAGCATGATAAAACGGTTGACCTAGAAACTGATTTAGGTACTTTTACGCTCGTTAGACGAGAAACTTATGGAAGTACTATTATTTCAATTTATCGCAAACGTATGGAAGAGGGGAATTAAGTTGGGTAAAATTGCAGTCGTACCAGGCAGCTTTGATCCGATTACAAATGGACATTTAGACATTATTACAAGAGGAGCATCCATTTTTGAACAGGTAAATGTTGTTGTGCTAAATAACTCCTCTAAAAATCCTTTATTTTCCGTTGAAGAACGAGTAAAACTTATTGAAGATGCAACTGCGCATCTTCCAAATGTAAAAGTTGAGACGTTTTCAGGATTATTAATGGACTATGCAGAAAACGTAAATGCAAGCGCTATCATTAGAGGTTTGCGAGCAGTATCAGATTTTGAATATGAAATGCAAATCACTTCGATGAACCGGGTGTTGAATGATGAAATCGAAACTTTCTTTATCATGACTAAAAACCAATATTCGTTTTTAAGCTCTAGCATAGTAAAAGAAGTGGCAAAATATGGCGGATACATTGGAGAACTTGTACCACCTCAAGTCGAAGCTGCACTTAAAACCAAATATGATACTAACTAACCTTGCAAACTTTGCAAGGTTTTTTCTTATTACAGGAATGTTACAGGTGCCAGGCACCTGTAACATTCCTGTAATATTCATGCTACGAAGTAGAAGATTGTTGGGATAAGGATTACATGAAGTATGCGGAAAAGTAGGTATTTACGAATAGAAATTCCTGCTTTTTGAGCTAAAACGATTATTTGCATATGGATACTTACCCCACTAAAAGCAATGATTAATGCAACAATTACAGGAAGCATAGCTTTCCCGGATAATATTTCTCCTGCGAGACTAATTCCTCCAGTCATTTCAAAGAATGAAGCAATAAATACTAACAAAAGTGGTGAGATGGAAGGAAGTATCTCCTTTATCGATTCAAATACAATGATACTCACGGTGGTAAAGAATACCACAGTCGTCCCAATGAGCAATAATATTTGCGAGGTTTCTTTAATGCTTTCTTGAAATGGTGAGGATGATAGTTTAGTTGTTTCAACATTCATTTGAATAGCGGGAGATAATATGATGAATACTAATAAGAATAAAAAATTTACTACATGAATAATGATTAACAACTTCAAACCCGAAATCTCTGCCTGAAAAATATTAATACCTACAAATCCAATAACAAACATTGGGCTTGGTGCGTGGCAAATTGCCAATAACCAACTCGCATTACGATTATTTAAAGTCCCCATTTCCTTAAGTGATGAAATGATGGCTGCCCCGCTAGGAAACCCACCTATAGCACTCAAAAGGAAAATATTTATATATAGTTTGAACTTATTTTGAGTTATTAAAAAAGTATTTTGAGATCGTATAAACATCTGTGTGATCACCAGATATGGAAGTAAATAAGGAAGTAAAGCTGTCGTGAATATCCGCATTCCTTCAATTGCTCCTTTATGCGCAACACCAGGTTGCAAAAACAGAAGAGTAATAAGGACCCAACTACTAAGCGTTATTATTTTGTGCAATTGAATTCATCCTTTTGTGCTGATTAGAAAATTCTGCTTTCCTATTCAGTTTTTGTCTTGCATCTAGCCATCATTCGTTTGAAGAAAATTGTTGCTCCTCTTGGCAAAGTTCGTAACAATGTTTTTATGAAAAATGGGAGGTTATCATTTTATTTAATATTTATTTTGTCAGAAAAAAATGGAAGTGATAAACTTATTAGTATTAAAAAACGAAAGGAAGGGATAAATAAATTATGTTCAATAAAAAACCGATAATTTTTGTTTTAATTTTAGCGATAGTTGCATCCCTAGCCTTTTATCCAATGGAGTCTTATATATCTAAACCTGGTGGAGCATATGAACTATCACCGTTTGTTCAAGTTGAAGGTGGAGATAAAAATGATAAAGGAATGATGAGTCTTCTAACAATCTCCTTATCAAAAGCGACACCATTAACTTATCTGTATGCAAAAGTAGCGGACAATAGGAAAATTTATAAAGCGGAGCAAATTCGTAATCCTGACGAAGGTGAAAAAGAATATAATATTCGTCAATTAAAGCTTATGTCTGATTCTCAATTTAATGCTATATCTGTTGCATATAATCGTGCGAATAAGCCGTATCACATCATAAATAATGGGATATTTATTTTTAACGTTCTAAAGAATAGTGCAGCAGATGGTATTTTAGAACCCGGCGATAAAATAATTGGTTTGGATAATATAACTGATATTACCGAGGAAAAACTAAAAACTTATTTAAACGGTAAAGGAGAAGGCGACCAAATCCAATTGACAGTTGAAAGAAACAAAGAGGCGCTTAAAAAAGAAGTGACACTAAAAACGGTACCTGGCGTTCTAGATAAACCAGGTATAGGGGTTTCGTATACGGAAGATAAAAAGGTGGAAACTACTCCGGCTGTTCATATGAATTCAGAAGACATTGGAGGGCCTTCTGCAGGTCTTATGTTCACGCTGGAAATATTGAATCAGCTCTTACCAGAAGATATTTCAAAAGGATATAATATTGCTGGAACGGGAGAAATGAAACCAGATGGAACAATTGGACGAATCGGAGGTATCGATTTAAAAGTAATTGCAGCAGATCGCAAAGGAATTGAAATTATGTTTGCACCAGATGATGAAATTGATCCTGCTATTTTAGCAAATAATCCAGGTCTGACATCTAACTATGAGGAAGCGTTAAAATCTGCAAAAAAAATAGGCACAAAAATGAAAATTGTGCCTGTTAAAACAGTGGATGATGCCCTTGCCTATTTAGAAAAATTAGAGCCAAAGAAATAGTTAATGAATGATAGGGGTGATTCTATAATCACTTCCAATCATTTTTTGGGCATAAGCAGATTGTAATCCTAAATAATATAAGTTCGCGGTTTTTACATCAAGCGCAAGCATGTCGTTGTCTTTATATGCAGCTACTCTACTTACAAGAGGTAGTGGCAAATCTTTTTTGATGGATTGTAAGTAAGCCTGTCCATTTTTACTCATCGCTAATGGACGTATATAAGTTGGTAAATCGAATGACTTTAATTGTTCCCAAGTAAAATCATTGTAAATATGTGTCAACATACGTTGAATCCTAGTCCAGGTAAAGCGCTTAGATTTTATTTGCTCCATAAACGCCTGGAATGTCTCGTTCTTAACAGCGGCATTCCAAATGGCGTTTTCCATTCCTTCCGTCACTTCTGCGAAAGTAGCTAATCGCTCTTTTGAATGACGTAAAATAATCAAACGGAGAATCGGCCAAAATCGTTCCCAACTTCCGAAAGATTGGAAAGTAGATTTCCACCTACTTAATTCATCTAAGCTTGTACTCGGTAAAAAATTTTGAATGGCAGAGAGATCCAGTTCACCAAATAATACTTTTCGTATTCCTGTAGCGCTTGCTATGGTTTCGGAAGGTTTCGCTTCATCATGATAGTTTGCAACAACTCGGTGGATTGTTTCGGACCTTATGGATGCATGTAACCGATACGCTGCTTCAATATAATGATAGCCTAAAATATTATTTGGCTTTGACAAATCGACTAAAGGCAAGGATGAATCTTCTGAGACAACTTTATACGCTTCGTTTAATGCTTTTGGATAGCTAATGCCTTGCTTCATGAAATTTGAAATCGCTGTATTATATTCTTCCTTTTTGGTCGATAATAAGTGATAGGTATGATGAAAAGCTTCTAAAGAGCCCTCTTCGCTACCAAAACAAAAAGCTTCACATTTCAACGCATCCAATAAAAAGATGGCACCTTTTGCAAAATCACTTGCCTGAGCAGTTGCAAATGCATAGGGTAATTCAATTACTAAGTCCACCCCAGCAGAAATAGCCATTTTTGCACGCGTCCATTTATCAACAAGTGCGGGTTCTCCGCGTTGCAAAAAATTTCCAGACATTACTGCGATAATTATGTCGTTGTTTGTCTTTATACGTGATTGATTTAAGTGATGTAAATGGCCGTTATGAAAAGGGTTGTATTCCACAACAATTCCTGTAGCTTTCATCATCGATCAAATCCTTTCCTTAATCCAATTATAATGTTAAAATAAAGTAGTGACAAGAAATTATCTTGACATCTAAAACCTGTCATTATATAATAAATTTTGTTGTCTTGAGGTGATAATCGTATGAAATGGGCAATTCATCAATTAGCTAAATATCGTGATAACGGGATGACGTTAGATGAATTCGTGACTCTCCAAAATGTGAAGGAACGGAACCCAGACGTTCGAAGTATTTCACCCGTTCATGTAGAAGGGCACTGCACTTTTGGTGCAGCGCAAATGACTTGTCATTTTCAGCTTTCAGGGACGCTCATATTACCTTGTGCTCGCACCTGGGAAGATGTAGAATATCCATTTGAAATTCAATCTGATGAAATTTTCAGCTGGTCTGAAAATGCATCTACTTTCGACTATGATAACTTCCATATAGTAGATGGTGATGTCATTCAAGTAGATCCAGTTCTAGAGGAGTTAATCCTACTAGAAATTCCTTTGCAAGTGTATAAAGAAGGTGCAGACCAATTTAAACACGAAGGTGGAAACGGCTGGTCATATACAACAGATGAAGATCTAAATGATTTGCAAGAAAATGATCAACCAAAATTGGATCCAAGACTAGCTGAATTAGCTAAGTATTTTGATCAAACAGACGAATAATAGATCTGTAAGGAGGTGCCACCAATGGCAGTACCAGCTAGAAGAACTTCTAAAACTGTAAAAAGAAAACGTCGTACACATTTTAAATTATCCGTACCTGGTATGGTTGCTTGTCCAAATTGTGGTGAAATGAAATTGGCTCACCGAATTTGTAAATCATGCGGTCAATACAAAGGGAAAGAAGTAGTGAGCAAATAATTCAGTATTTGTTCCTTAAAAGGCTACCAAAGAGACCATGGCTCTTCGGTAGTCTTTTTCTCTATTTATATTTTTCAAAGAGGGTGTGCCTGCGGTGGCTTATTCAATCGAAATAAATGACGAAATTATTATTTTTGAAATAAATAGACCTACCATTCACAATGCCATTAATAAAGAAGTAATGGAAGGTTTTAAGCAATTCATACATAGCGTAAAAACAAATAAAGCAATTAAACTTGCGGTAATTACAGGAGCGGGAGACAAGTCATTTTGCTCTGGAGGAGATTTAACGGTCTTTCATCAATTGAAAACGGAAAAAGAATCGTTTGGTATGTTAAGCGAAATAGCTAAAATTCTCTACGAAGTAGCTACATTATCGATTCCGACGATTGCGCTAATTAATGGTACTGCAATTGGCGGAGGTTGTGAAATAGCTACATTGTGTGACTATCGTCTAGTAAAAAAAGAAGCGAAATGCGGATTTATTCAAGGAAAATTAGCAATTACTTCAGGTTGGGGTGGAGGAACGTATTTATTTGAAAAGGGAATGAGGCATGATCATGCTCTTCGAATGCTTACAGAATCTGAGCCCTATTCTGCGGACCAACTATTATCGATTGGATGGGCCACTGAACTTTTTGAGGGAGATAAACTAGTTGCATTAAATAAGTTTACTCGTAAAATGATCGTTCCCCATTCCTCTGTTTCACAAGCATATAAAACCCAAGCAATTCGAAAATGGGAGCAAACGAAATTATATGAACGTGTTATGGAAGAAGTAGCAACTTGTGCAGTTCTTTGGGAGCAAGAAATTCATCACGAGGCAGTTGATTTATTTTTAGGGAAAAAGAAATAAAATCTAGAGTCTATTTGTACCCACTTTGCATATATTAGTAAAAAAGCAAAGGGTGATAAACATGAATGTTAAAATTAGAAAAGATAGCTGGTCCGTGGAAGAAGACAATCTATTAAAAGAGTTAGTTTTAAAGAAAATAGAGCAGGGTCATACGCAAATTTCTGGATTTGAAGAAGCGAGCATTTTGTTAGGTCGCTCCAAACAAGCTTGTGCTTTTAGGTGGAACAAAAACCTTCGACCAATTGTGCTGCAAAGAAAAACGTCTATAAAACCAACGATAGCGAAAGAAGTTCCTGACTCTTCTACTTTACAAAACCATCTACAATTGGCTATGGAAAGTTATGATGAAATGAGACAGTCATATGATGAAATTGCTAGCGCCTACAATTTATTAAAAAGAGATTATGAACAATTAGTAAATTGGGTAAAACAAGGAATAACTCATATAGAATAAGGTTTAAATGAAGTCTCTTACAGTAGAGGCTTTTTTTTGAGCAAAAAAAATTTGATATTTAGTTGAATTCGCTTTCATAATTCGTATAGACTAATAGGGATGGGCAACACGTTTTTTTACTTAGGGGGTAAGATTAATGAAAAAAGTATTAATCGCAAACAGGGGAGAAATTGCTAGACGTATTATCAAGACGTGTAAAAAAATGAATATTGAAACAGTCGCTATATACTCAGAAGCTGATGCAGAATTGCCATATGTGAAAGAAGCAGACTTTGCTTTTTTAATAGGTCCTAATCCGGTGTTACAATCGTATTTAAAAGTGGATGATATTATTGAACTTGCAATAAAAGAGCAAGTTGATGCAATTCATCCGGGATATGGTTTTCTCTCGGAAAATGCAGATTTTGCTCGAAAAGCGGAAGCGGCCGGAATTACATTTATAGGACCTAAACCAGAAACAATTGAAAAGATGGGGGATAAGATTGCTTCTCGATTAACGATGATAGAAGCACAAGTACCGGTCGTTCCAGGAACGGAAGAAGGTCTAAAATCTATTGCTGATGCAAAAGTGGCTGCATCTAAAATTGGCTACCCCATTATGCTAAAAGCAAGTGCTGGTGGTGGTGGTATTGGGATGATACGTTGTGACGATGAAGAGACTTTAGAGAAAAACTTTGAATCGATTAAAACACGAGCAAAATCTTACTTCGGTAATGATGTTGTATTTTTAGAGAAATTTATTGATGCATCCCGTCATATTGAAGTACAGATTTTTGGAGATAATGATGGAAACATTGTGCATCTATTTGAACGTAACTGCTCTGTTCAACGAAGAAATCAAAAAGTATTGGAAGAGTCACCATCACCAAATTTTCCGCAAGAAGCTCGCGTGAAATTGTTTGAAGCAGCAGTTAAAGCGGCAAAAGCGGTAGATTATGTAAACGCGGGCACAGTAGAATTTATTGTGGATCAAAATCATCAATTTTATTTTCTAGAAATGAATACGAGACTCCAAGTGGAACATCCAGTAACCGAAGCAGTTACAGGATTTGACTTAGTAGAATGGCAGTTAAAAGTAGCGGCAGGAGAAAAGTTGCCAGTAACAGATCAGGAATCTATTTCATCCCATGGACATGCCTTTGAATTTAGAATATATGCCGAGGATCCAAAGACATTCTTTCCTTCACCAGGAACAATCACACACCAATATTGGGGAGATGAAGTGGGTATTCGAGTTGAAGCTGGATATGAAGAAGGAAATAAAGTAACTCCTTTTTATGATCCTATGATTTCTAAAGTAATTATTCATGAAGAAAATAGAAAAATGGCAATAGAGAAAGCGCAAAAAGTATTCGGTTCTGCTAAAATAGAAGGTGTGAAAACAAATATGGACTTGTTTCACCAATTTTTAGATGCAGAAAGTTTTAAAAGTGGCGTCTATTCAACATCCGTTTTAGGGGAATGGATGCAACAACAAAGGGAGGAAGTTTCAAAATGAAAAATTTAGAATCAACAATGGCGGGTACAGTATTTACAGTAAATGTAGCAGTGGGGGAAGAAGTTTCCGCTGGTCAAATAGTAATGGTGTTAGAATCAATGAAAATGGAGATTCCTGTCGAAGCAGAAGTGGCTGGTAAGGTAGCTACGATTCTTGCAAAAGAAGGAGATTTTGTTAACGAAGGAGACTTTCTAGTAACATTTGAATAATTAAATTTCGAGTGCTTAATATAAGGGGGTCTTCAATATGGGAGAAAATAAAGCGTATAATGAACGATTAGAAGAAAAGCTTACATCCATTTTTGCGGGTGGTCATTCAAAATATCATGAAAAAATGAAGGAACAAAAGAAATTATTTGTTCGCGATCGTTTAGCATTACTTTTTGACAATGGGGAATATATAGAAGATGGTCGCTTTGCAAATGTAGAAGCTGGTGATTTACCAGCAGATGGTGTTGTCACTGCTACCGGAAAAGTGAATGGACAAACTGTTTGTGTAATGGCAAACGATTCAACGGTGAAGGCTGGTTCATGGGGATCACGCACGGTTGAGAAAATTATTCGAATTCAAGAAATAGCAGAAAAAAATAGAGTCCCAATGTTGTATTTAGTAGACTCAGCAGGTGCTCGTATAACGGATCAATTAGATATGTTTCCTAATCGCAGAGGAGCAGGGAAAATATTCCACAATCAAGTAAGAATCTCTGGTTTCATCCCGCAAATTTGTTTATTATTCGGTCCTTCTGCAGCAGGCGGCGCTTACATACCAGCATTTTGTGATTTAGTGATTATGGTTGAAGGCAACGCCTCTATGTATTTAGGTTCACCACGTATGGCTGAAAAAGTAATTGGTGAAAAAGTGACGTTGGAAGAAATGGGTGGAGCTCGTATGCACTGTACAGTTAGTGGATGCGGTGATGTACTTACAACTTCTGAGGAAGAAGCTATTTCGGAAGCAAAAAGATATTTAAGCTTTTTCCCCGCAAATTATACGGAAAAGCCGAAAAAGGTAGAACCTTTAAAAGCAAAAGAAGGAAGAACATTAGAGGAAATTATTCCCGAAAATCAAAATGCTCCATTCGATATGTATGAGGCAATCGATGCGTTAATTGACGAGGGTTCATTTTTTGATGTAAAGAAATTGTTCGCGCCTGAGTTAATTACAGGTTTTGCTCGTATTGAAGGGCAAGCAGTTGGAATTATTGCAAACCAGCCTAAAGCTAAAGGTGGAGTACTTTTTGTAGATTCTGCAGACAAAGCAGCAAAATTTATTTCACTTTGTGATGCCTTTTCCATTCCGCTATTATTTTTAGCGGACGTCCCTGGATTTATGATTGGAACAAAGGTAGAGCGCGCTGGAATTATTCGCCATGGTGCGAAACTAATTGCAGCAATGAGTTCTGCAACTGTACCAAAAATCTCCGTTATTGTTCGTAAAGCATATGGTGCTGGCTTATATGCGATGGCAGGCCCAGCATTTGAGCCGGATGTATGTATTGCACTTCCTACTGCACAAATTGCCGTTATGGGCCCGGAAGCTGCGGTTAACGCTGTTTACTCCAATAAAATTGAAGCAATTGAAGATCCAAAAGAACGCATAAAGTTTGTACAAGAAAAGCATGCTGAATATAAAGAAGAAATTGATATTTATAAACTAGCTTCTGATATGATTATTGATGAGATTGTTGCACCAAGTGATTTACGCAACGAGCTTGCAAACCGTTTTAGATACTACGAAAATAAAGAAATTTTGATAGCACCTCGAAAACATCCGGTGCTTCCTGTATAATAATTTTAACTTTATTTAGCAAGTAGGAATATGGTTAAGTTCTCTTGTAATTTGATAAAATAAGGTCTGCCATTATGGTAGGCCTTTTTTAACAAGGTAAGAAAGTTTATGGAATAGAGCGCCAGAAATCCGGTATTTATGGAGTTTAAATTACTTGCTAGTTGAACGTCGATTTTTGAAGAAAGCAAATACACTTAGCTGTATAAATTGAAATATGGGAACTTTTTATTCTAGGTTAATCTTTATTATTTTCCCTTTTCCTGTAAAAAAATGTAGCTGATATTTCGTGCAAAGAACTTTGGAAATAGTAAAGACAAGATGCAATTTAAGGCCACATGCATTTTACTTATAAGAAAGTAGAGGTGGAATACTTGAAAATTGGTATTATCGGAGCTGGAGCAATAGGTATGTTATTTGGTGCCTATTTAGCAGAGGAGAAACAGGACATATTATTTTATGTGAGAGGAAACAAGAAAATAGCAAATCTATACATAGAAAAAATACCAAACGCTCCTGATCTTATCAGCTGTAAACAAGTAACAGAAATCAAAGCATTGTATTCGATGGACTTAATTATTATTGCAGTAAAATATCATCATCTGGAACAATTAAAAAAGGATTTAGATTTACTTCCCAAACATATACCACTTTTATTTGTACAAAATGGTTTACTTCATTTATCTTTTATTGATCAATTAAAGCAGTCGACCATTGCGATCGCTTCTGTTTTACATGGTGCTACGAAAGTAAATGACCATACGGTCCGCCATCTCGGAATAGGCATTACATCTGTTGGTATACTTAGAGGTGTTTGGGACAAGACAGATGCTTTTTTACAATGTTCTTCTAACAAGTTTCCTATTAAGTTCACCACCAATATTGAAGAAACCCTTTTTAAGAAAGCACTATTAAACTGTTTAATAAATCCTTTAACAACCATTTTGCAGGTAGAAAATGGAATGCTAATAAAAAATGAATCCTATAAAATGATTCTGAAAAATATATATGAAGAATTAATGGAGGCGTTTGAGGAATGGAGAGAAAAACTTCCTTGGAATGAAGTAGTCACACTTTGTAAAAATACAGAATATAATCGTTCTTCTATGCTTACAGACTATGAAAATGGTCGTTTAATGGAGATAAATACGATTGTAGGAGCGGTAATTACAGAAGCAAGAAAAAAAGATAAAGTATTGCCAGTGTTACATACTTTTTACTTAATGTTAAAAGAAATGAATAAAGTAGGTGATCACCATTATTAAAGTGCTTACATTTCTCTTGTTATTTCCAGTACTTTTATTTATCTTAACATTTATAATATCGAAATACTTAATACATAAAAGAAAAAAGTCATTCGGTTTTGCGGCAGATGCAACAACTTTTTTGTTATTTTTCTCCGTATCTAATGCTTTTTCTATTATTTTTTCCAAAAGTATCTTTTTACTATTAATCGTTGCTTCGTTGCTTTTAGCCACTATTATTACCTACTTAGATTGGAGAAAGCAAAAGGAAATCGAAGTAATACCTCTCCTTCGAAAAATTTGGAGATTATTATTTCTTTTATTAAGCGTGGCATATGCTTTTATTTGGTTAATCGGAGTTATCCAATATGTTTTGTATTATATAAGCTAATAATTTTTACCTCTGTAAGATGAAATGATATAATCTTAAAGTATTTAACGTATTCTAGCAGTGCTGAGAGAAGCTTGCTGAATAAGATGTAAGCCTCGGCGGATGCCACAGATTTTGCAAAAGAGTTCGTCTAGCAAGCTAGGCGCAAAATCTTCGCTCATTATTTTCTTTCGCTAACTTGCGCAAGAGATATTACCCCAAGGCGAATTTGATAATTAGAGGTGGAAAAATCGTGCGAGTAGAGAAATACACACAACCATTCGCTTCCTCATTTTATAAGAGATATTTAGAAGATACAGGTAGTTTATCTTCTTTCTTTCATTATGAATGGAATCAAAAGGCCCTAAACACTAGATTTCAGGAAACTGATTTTAGCAATCATAAGAGAAGTGAGTTAGTAAATGTATTAACAAATTATATGAATAAGTTTGGCATATCTGCAAAAAGTGCACTTCATTTAGAAGAACTCGGAAATAACGGAATCGTAGTAATTGGAGGACAACAAGCAGGATTCTTGTCTGGTCCTTTGTATTCTATTCACAAGGCAATTTCAGTTATTACTTTAGCCAAACAACAAAGAGAGCTACTTGGAGTACCGGTGATTCCTGTTTTCTGGATAGCAGGAGAAGATCATGATATTGATGAAATTAATCATGTTTACATAGAAAGAGGAAGAAAACTTCAAAAAGCTGTATATCCTGAACCTTCAAGAATCAAGAAAATGGCTTCAGAAACTACTTTTGATACAAATTTAATAAATGCTTACTTGGAAGAAATATTTCGAAGTTTGCCAGAAACGTTATATACGAAAGAGTTATTCCGAAAGGTAACATCTTTTTTAGAAAAGAACTTGTCGTATAGTGACTTTTTTGCGGCACTTATGAATGACCTTTTTCAAGAGGAAGGGTTATTATTAATCGATGCTGCTTATGAACCTTTTCGAAAATTGGAAAGTGAGTATTTTCAGCAAATGGTGAAGAATTCTTCTCAACTTGCAACGTTAGTTTTGGAAAATGAGATGGCGTTTGAACGAGCGGGGTTTGGTATGCCAATTCAAACAAAGGAAAATGCAGCTAATTTGTTTTATGTTGAAAATGGAGAACGTTTTTTATTAGAAAGAAAAGATGAAAAATTTGTCCATGAAGCAAAAGGAATTTCTTTTTCGGAAGAAGAAATGTTGAATATTGCTAAAAATCATCCAGAAAAGTTAAGTAATAATGTCGTAACTAGACCTATTATGCAGGAAATGGTTTTTCCTACATTAAGCTTTATAGGTGGACCTGGGGAAATTGCTTACTGGGGAACATTAAAAACAGCATTTGAACTTTTTGATATGAAAATGCCTGTGATCATGCCGAGATTGAGCATATCAATTGTGAATTCGAAAACTCAAAACTTGTTAGAAAAATTCTCATTCACTGTACAGGATGTATGGGAAGGTGCAGTAGAGAATGCTAAACTTCAATATATCAATGAGCATAGAAATGAGAAAGTAACCAAGATAATAGAAACTATTAAGGAAGGACTAACAGAGAAGTACAAGGATTTAGAAAAACTTCTTGAAATAGAGGATTTAAAGTTAGTTCCAATAGTAAATAAAAACCTTGGTTTTCACGAAAAACAATTAAATTTTATCCAAAATGCAATTGAAGATACATTCCTTGGTAAAATAGATGCTTCTATTCATCGATATGATCGGTTAACGATGGAGTTAACTCCGAATGGTGGATTACAAGAAAGAACATATTCTCCACTTCAGCTTTTAAATGAAGTAGGAGTGACACTCATACCATCTCTTTTAGAAATCCCATATGAATTTACTGGTAAACATCATATAGTGTTTATTTAGTCTTGAGCCTCCACATTTGAATGTGGAGGTTTTTGTATGGGTAAAATAGCTTTATTTTACACGGTTTTATCTTCAAATTTTTCTTTTTCGATTTCACTGCAAGTACTATTTACGTATTTTTAAAAAAATTATGCCTAATTTTTAAAAAATGGGTGGAGGAAAGTGGGGGGATGTGGTATGTTAATCTCATAAAGTGGGGTGAATAGCATGTTCATGGGCGAATATCAACATACCGTTGATTCGAAAGGTAGGTTAATCATACCTTCCAAATTTCGAGAGCACTTAGAAGATTGTTTTGTTTTAACACGCGGTCTTGATAATTGCTTATTTGGTTATCCTATGAATGAATGGCGAAAACTCGAAGAAAAATTAAAAGAACTTCCAGTCACTAAGAAAGATGCTCGAGCATTTACTCGATTTTTCTTCTCTGGTGCGACAGAAGTTGAAATTGATAAACAAGGTCGTATTAATATCCCAAATAATCTTCGTAGCTATGCAAAGATGGACAAAGAATGTATTGTTCTAGGTGTTTCTAATCGCCTAGAAATTTGGGCAAAAGATGCTTGGGAAAATTATTTTGAAGAATCTGAGGATTCCTTTAATGATATTGCTGAAAATATGATTGGTTTTGACATATAAGAAATGGAGGAAAAAGGCTTGTTTCATCACACAACGGTATTATTAAAAGAAACGGTAGATGGACTAGCTGTTCATCCAGAAGGAATCTATGTAGATTGTACACTTGGTGGAGCGGGGCATAGTGAATACCTAGTGCAACAATTGAGTGATAACGGTAGGTTAATATGCTTTGACCAAGATATGACCGCTATTGAAAATGCAAAACAAAGACTTGCGCCATATTTAGATAAAGTTATTTTTGTACACGCAAACTTTCGTAATTTAAAAGAAGAACTTGAGATGATTGGGATTGACAAGGTTGACGGAGTTTTATATGACTTAGGTGTTTCATCACCTCAACTAGATACCCCGGAGCGTGGATTTAGTTACAATTATGATGCACCTCTCGATATGCGAATGGATCAAACGAGCGAGTTGACAGCCTATCATGTGATAAATGACTGGCCATATGAAAAATTAGTGAAAATTTTCTTCCGATATGGGGAAGAAAAGTTTTCCAAACAAGTCGCTAGAAAAATAGAACAAGCTAGAGAAAATGCTCCAATTGAAACAACATTTCAATTAGTAGATTTAATAAAAGCCGGAATACCTGCTGCAGCAAGAAGAACAGGTGGACATCCAGCTAAACGAATTTTTCAAGCAATTAGAATTGCTGTGAATGATGAATTAGGAGCAGCAGAAGAATCATTGGAAGATGCGATTAAGGTGATAAAAGTAGGTGGAAGAATTAGTGTTATTACCTTCCATTCTCTTGAAGATAGATTAACAAAAACCATCTTCAAAGAAGCTTCATCCTTACCTGATTTACCTCCAAACTTGCCAATCATTCCTGCTGGTATGGAGCCAATCTTAAAGCTCATTACTAGAAAACCTATTTTACCATCTGAAGAAGAACTAGCAGTAAATAATCGTTCTAGGTCAGCTAAATTACGAATTGTGGAAAGAATTTATGAAAAGGAGAGTGTATAAATGGCTTTGCGTGAACTTAGGTTTCAACCCTACATAAATCGCCCTTCTTTTCCTGAACAACCACATATAAAGAAGCTGGCAAAACAAAATAAGAAAATATTAACAAAAGGCGAAAAAATACTTTTTCTCGGATTATTATCAGTAGTAACTATACTTGCATTAATAATCATTCAAACACAGGCAGCAGTTCGTACAACCAGTGCGGATATACAACTCATGGAAAAAAAAATCGACACAACTTCAAAAGAGAATACAGACTTGTCCATCCAAATTAGTGAATTATCTACCTATGACCGTATTTGGAAAAAGGCGGAAGAGCTCGGTTTGAAAATCAATGAGCAAAACGTAAAGGTAGTTCCAGGACAATGAATAAAAAATTTCGTTTTCAATGGGGAGCCTTTCTAATGTTTTTATTATATGGAGGGCTCTTTTTTCTATTACTAAGTCGATTTTTATTTATACAATTAACAGGAACTGCAGACGGACACGTATTATCAGCAAAAGCAGAATCTAAGTATAGTAGAGAACAAGTGATTCAAGCAAGTAGAGGAAAAATTATGGATCGTAACGGAGAAGTAATTGTAGAAGATACATTAAGTTATAAAATGATAGCAGTCATTAGTCCGAAAGCCACCAATAATAGTAATGTTCCACGCCATGTAATCGATCCAGAAAAAACGGCACAAGTATTATCTCAGTATATTGATATGCCAGAACAAGAAATTATTGATTTGCTCAATAAAAATATAAAAAATGAAATGTATCAAGTGGAATTTGGTAAGTCTGGTAGAGATATTAGTTTTAAAAAAATGACAGAAATAAAAGAGCATAATCTTCCAGGTATTATTTTTATTCAAGATATGAAAAGGCTCTATCCAA
Source organism: Psychrobacillus sp. L3 (assembly GCF_042945595.1). Taxonomy (GTDB): domain Bacteria; phylum Bacillota; class Bacilli; order Bacillales_A; family Planococcaceae; genus Psychrobacillus. The sequence goes on from NZ_CP168493.1 coordinate 1,201,068, forward strand.
ATGGACAATTTGCGTCTCATCTAATTGGCTTTGCAATGAAGGAAGAGATGGATAATGGGAAAGCGGTTGCAGTCGGAAAAATGGGGCTGGAATACATCTATGACAAAGAATTAACTGGAACGCCCGGTAAGATAGAATTTAAAGGTGATACGAAAGGTTTTTTGTTGCCGAATGCTGAAAAAATGATTTCAAAACCTCAAAATGGTGACGATATTTATCTAACTATTGATAAAACAATCCAAAACTTTTTGGAGGATGCGCTTAATAAAGCGGAAGAAAAATATCACCCTGAAAAAATGACTGCTATCGTAGCGAATCCTAAAACAGGCGAAATTCTTGCGATGTCTCAAAGACCTACATTTGAACCAAATACGAGAGAAGGTCTATCCACAAATTGGTTAAATGAAGCGATAGAACAAACAATTGAACCAGGCTCAACGATGAAGATTTTTACACTAGCATCCGCAATTGAACAAGGGGTATGGGATCCAAACGCAACGTATAAATCAGGATCTTACACCTTATATGACAGAACGATTCGAGATCATAATGTGTATGGTTGGGGAACCATTACTTATTTAGAAGGTTTTCAACGTTCATCCAACGTTTCGATGGCCTATTTGCTAAATCGAATTGGAGACGAGACATTTATAGAATATTTACATCGATTTGGTTTTGGAGAAAAAACTGGTATTGATTTACCGCATGAAGCAAGCGGAACAATACTTGCTACAAATCCTATTGAGCGAGTTACCTCAACATATGGACAAGGGACAACTGTTACTCCTATTCAACTAGTACAAGGTCTGACTGCAATCGCAAATAAAGGAAAGATGATGCAGCCGTATGTTATAGATAAAATTGTAAATCCTAATACAGGAGAAGTAGTAACGGATCACAAACCTGTAGAAAAAAAATCTCCAATTTCAGCAAAAACGGCTGATCAAGTAAAAGAAATACTAGCCAGTACGGTAACGTCAGAACATGGTACGGCTAAACGATTTAAGTTAAATGAATATACAACCGCTGGTAAAACAGGGACTGCGCAAATAGCGAAACCTGGTGGTGGATATTATTGGGGAAGTAATTTCTTTTTATATTCCTTTTTAGGCATGGCGCCTGTAGAAGATCCCCAATTAATCGTTTATGTGGCTGTTCATAAACCCCAATTGGAAGGTACGGAAGTTGGATCAGAGCCAACTTCTGAAATTTTTAAATCTGTGATAGAAAATAGCTTAAAATACTTGAATATTAAACCTAAAAGTTTAGAACTTGCATCCCCAATTAAAATGCCTGAGGTTGTTGGTAAAGATGTAATAGAAAGTCAGAGTTTACTAGAGTCGCAAGGTTTGAAAACTGTTATAATTGGGCAGAGGGAACAGGTAAAGGAACAATTTCCTATTGCAGGAACTTCCATTTTAGCGAGTGGCACGGTATTTATTAAAGGCCAAGGAGAAATTCAATTACCAAACTTTACGGGATGGTCTAAACGAAATTTATTGATTTACAAATCATTAGCGAATGTTCCGATAGAAGTTATCGGGGAAGGTTATGTTACTAGTCAAAGTTTAACAACAGGATCTATTGTTTCGGATACTACCCCAGTTGTTGTTCGTTTGTCGACACCAAAAGAAACGGAAATTTTACCTGAATTAGAGGAAAATATGGAAATACCACCACAAGACTAAAATAGTGATAGAATAGTTAGTGTCATTTTCTCATACGCTATCTAAAATGGATAAAAGGGGAAAATGTAATTTCAAAAGTAAAACAAATCATGCGTCTCCGAGTTATTTGGTTGATTACGATTTTGCTATTTTTAGCTGTAATTTTGAAATTAGTTCAGCTTCAATTTTTTCAATTTGATGAATTGACGACTAAGGCAAAAGAAAGCTGGGATAGAGAGTTGCCTTATGCCTCACTTCGAGGTAATATTTTGGACAGAAATGGGGAAGTAATCGTAGGAAATAAGCTCTCTCCGACATTATTTTACATGCCCTCCCAAAATGATGATCCAGAAAAAGTGGCACAACAAATAGCACCACTTATTAATATGGACAAAGTAGCTTTATTTGATCAACTTAATAAAAGGGCTTCTATCATAAAAGTTGCACCAGCTGGAAAAAATATTTCTGCTGAACTTGCAATGGAAATTCAAGATATGAATATTAAAGGTTTATATTCTGGTGTCGATTATGTACGTGACTATCCACATGGAAATATGCTTTCTAGATTGCTAGGGTTCACAGGCTATGATACACAAGGTCTTGCGGGGATTGAGTACCAATATGATTCTATATTAAAGGGGAAATCTTCCGCAATCCGAATGTTCACCGATGCAAAAGGGGTGCCACTTCCTCATGTAGATGATGGTTTGAAAAATGGTGTTTCGGGAAACCATGTACAGTTAACAATTGATTTGAAAATCCAAGAAGTTGTGGAAAGAGAACTTTCACAAGCAATGCAAAAGTATGAAGCGACGCAGGCAATTGCTATTGTAATGAATCCTAAGAGTGGTGAAATACTAGCGCTTTCGTCATCACCAAATTTCGATCCATCCGCTTATCAAGAAGTAGACTCTACTATCTATAACCGTAATTTACCAGTTTGGATGACTTTTGAGCCTGGATCTACATTTAAAATTATTACATTAAGTGCTGCATTAGAAGAAAATGTAGTTGATCTGGAAAAAGATCACTTTAATGACATAGGGTATACAATGGTCGGAGGAGCAAGACTACGTTGCTGGAAAAGAGAAGGGCATGGCAATCAATCATTCCTAGAAGTAGTAGAAAATTCATGTAATCCAGGTTTTATTGAGCTAGGAAGAAGAGTAGGTCCAGAAAAGCTTCAGGATTACATAAGGAAATTTGGGTTTGGACAGTCTACAGGCTCTGGAATGGCTGGAGAATCAACGGGTATTCTATTTAGTAAAGAAGCTTACGGTCCAGTTGAACACGCCACTACATCATTTGGCCAAGGAATATCCGTAACGCCAATACAACAAGTACAGGCAGTTGCAGCTGCAGTAAACGGAGGATATTTATATAAACCATACATTGTTAAAAACATATTAGATGGTGAAACGAATGAAATATTGTCCAGTACGGAACCTGAGTTAAAGCATCAAGTAATAAGTGAAGAAACTTCAGCAAAGGTTCGAGATGCGCTCGAACATGTAGTTGCAGAAGGGTCTGGTCGAAATGCATACAGAGATCAGTTGCGCATCGGCGGGAAAACAGGAACTGCTCAAAAAGTGCAAAACGGGAGATACATGGATGGAGAGTATATCGTATCGTTTATTGGTTTTGCTCCTGCAGATGACCCAGAGCTAATCGTATATATTGCAATAGATAATCCAAAACATAGTTCTCAATTTGGGGGAGTCATTGCAGCACCTATAGTTGGGCAAATAATTGAAGATTCCCTAAAAGTAACTGGTAGTGGAACTCAATTAGAGAAAGAATATCGTTGGGGGGATATCCAACAAGTTCGTGTGCCAAACTTAGTAGGAACGAAGAAAAAAGAAATAACCCAATACATGTATCCATTTCACATTGTTTGGCATGGTGATGGAGATGAAATACTTTCTCAATTACCAAAAGAAAATAGCTTAATCCCAATTGACGGGAAAATACACGTATACACTAAATAATTAACAATTGTTCATCCATGGATAGTTGATTGCAATTAAGGAGATTTTTTTATGACATTATCTACAACTATTATTACGCTTATTTTTAGCTTTTTGTTATCGGTTATTCTTGCACCCATTGTTATTCCATATTTAAGAAGAATGAAATTTGGTCAAAGCATTAGAGAAGAAGGACCAGAATCTCATCATAAAAAAGCTGGAACCCCAACAATGGGTGGGCTTATATTTATGACATCTATTATTATATCGACTCTAGCCATTTCATTTTACTTTGATAAGTTAACGACACAAACAATTGTGCTGCTTCTTATATTGGTAGGTTTTGGGGCTATTGGGTTTTTAGATGATTTTATCAAAGTGGTTTTAAAAAGAAATTTAGGTTTAACGTCTAAACAAAAGTTGATTGGTCAAATTCTTGTATCCGTTATTGCTTATTTTTTATTAAAACTTGGACCGTTTGATACAACTATTGCAATCCCATTTACAAAAATAGCAATATCACTTGGTCAATTTTATGTAGCATTTCTTCTATTCTGGTTAGTTGGATTCTCCAATGCAGTTAACCTGTCGGATGGATTAGATGGATTAGTGTCAGGCACTGCTTCGGTTTCTTTCGTTACTTTTGGAGTGATCGCACTTACTTATGAACAGACGGATATTGCCATCTTTGCTTTCAGTGTCTCTGGTGCTCTGTTAGGATTCCTTTTATTCAATAAAAACCCTGCAAAGGTTTTTATGGGGGATACAGGGTCACTTGCACTAGGTGGTGCTTTAGCTATGGTATCCATCCTTGTAAAGCAAGAGCTAATATTACTTTTGGTAGGGATCATTTTCGTGATGGAAACATTGTCTGTCATTTTACAAGTTATTAGTTTTAAAACAACAGGCAAGCGTATTTTTAAAATGAGTCCAATCCATCATCATTTCGAACTTTCTGGGTGGTCTGAGAGAAAAGTAGTGACTGTATTTTGGGCAATCGGCTTTTTAGCGTCGATGATTGTTGTATTCTTGGAGGTTTTATAAAATGAAGCAATTACCATTAGTCTATCATAAGAAAATTCTTGTATTAGGTCTTGCAAAAAGTGGTACAGCTGCAGCAGAGATTTTACATGACTTAGGTGCCTTTGTAACAGTGAATGACTCGAAACCTTTTGAACAAAATAAGAATGCGCAATATTTACTTTCAAAAGGGATGACGGTCATTTGTGGGAGTCACCCAGAAAATCTCTTAGATGAGGGTTTTAGTCTTATTGTCAAGAACCCTGGAATCCCCTATACGAATCCAGTAATTGCAGATGCTAAAAAAAGAGGCATTCCTGTTTGGTCAGAAGTCGAGCTAGCTTATCGTATAAGTGATGCACCGATGATTGGTATCACGGGTTCAAATGGAAAAACAACAACAACAACATTAATATTTGACATGTTAGAAGGTGGAATTAAACAACCGTTAATAGCTGGTAATATTGGTACTGTTGCCAGTAGCGTTGCAACAAAAGCAACGGAGGATAATATTATTGTAACAGAATTATCTTCCTTTCAACTCATGGGGACAGAAGAGCTTAAACCTAAAATTGCCGTTTTGACAAATTTATATGAAGCGCATTTAGATTATCACACTGATTTCCGAGAATATACTGATGCGAAATTTAATGTTACGAAGAAACAAGATGCGACTGACTGGTTTGTTTATAATGGCGAACAGAAGATTGTAACGGATTATGCTTTAAAAACTAAAGCACAGAAAGTTCCTTTCTATGTTAGTAACAAAACGGAAGATGGCATAAGTGCAGACGACCTATATGTTTATTGGAATGGAGAAAAGCTGTTTGAAAAGTCTATTATAAAACTTCGGGGAAAACATAATTTAGAAAACGTATTAGCTGCAACTGCGGTTTCCCTTCTACTGGATTGTTCGTTAATAAATATTATGGAAGTACTTAATTCTTTTCATGGTGTAAAACATCGCACTCAATTTGTTTGTGAGTGGAAAAATAGAAAGTTTTATAATGATTCAAAAGCAACGAATGCCCTAGCAACTAAGAGTGCTTTAGAAGGTTTTTCAGAGCCGGTTATATGGATTGCTGGTGGAGTAGATAGAGGTCACTCTTTCGATGAACTAATTCCGCACATACATAATGTGAAGGCTTTAATTCACTATGGTGCGACTGTTGATCGTTTGCAGGAATTTGGTGTAAAACAAGCAATTCCTTCTGTTATTCCAGTAAGTAACCTACTAGAAGCTGTTGCCGAAGCTGTTAAATTATCAGCAGAAGGGGATATCGTGTTACTTTCCCCTGCGTGTGCAAGTTGGGATCAATACGAAAGTTTCGAAGTACGTGGGGATGAATTTATTGAACAAGTGCTCGCTTTAAACGAATAACGAAGGGATGAAGTAATCGAAAGATAAAAGAATTATCTTATTTTTATCGTCTGTCCTTTTCCTATCTATTATTGGAATATTATTTGTCCATTCTGCAGGTTCATACTGGAGTGAGGTGCATTATAAGGATCAATTGCCGTTTGCATTTAAACAAGCTAGTTATTTAGTGGTAGGCATACTAGGAGCCTTATTTATACGGAACAAAAATTTTATAAGGCTCCCTATGTTCTGGATTGGCACATATATCCTCTCTATTTTATTTTTAATAGGTGTGTTAATCCCGGGAATAGGTGTTGTACGCAATGGCTCACAAAGTTGGATTTCACTTGGTTTTATGAATTTTCAACCAGCCGAACTTGCTAAAATTGCAGTATTAGGGATGCTTTCTTTTTCATTAGCAAATGAAAATAAGCCAAAGCTAAAACTATATACGCAGGCTACCTTCATATTACTAGTACCTATTTCCTTTATCATGCTTCAACCAGATTTTGGTACTGCTTTTGTACTAATCGTAGCAGCATTTATTCTTCTATTTGCAGCCGGTCTGCCTTTAAAGTTTTTCGTCACGATTGGAATGACGGGGATTATTGCACTAATTGCATTAATCGCTTCTGCACCTTACCGTCTTGCTCGTATTCAGTCATTTTTAGATCCATGGAAAGATCCTTTAGGAACTGGGTTTCAAGCAATTCAATCGTTACTTGCTGTAGGACCTGCGGGTTTGTTTGGATTTGGTTACGGGAATAGTAGACAAAAGTTTCTATACTTGCCGGAGCCACAAAATGATTTTATTTTTTCGATTTTATTAGAAGAAACCGGTTTTATTGGGGGATTCATCATTATATCTGCATTTGTTTTATTTTTTACCACTGGCTTTATATTAGCTTCACGAGTAAAAACAAGATCTTACCAATTAACAATAATTGGATTTACCTCATTGTTAGCTATACAAACCTTTTTAAATATGGGAGTTGTTACGGGTTTACTTCCTGTTACAGGAGTGACATTACCATTTATAAGTTATGGGGGGTCGTCATTAGTTACTACATGGGGGATAATCGGAATCATCTTAAATTTAGCAAATGACTCTTTAAAAGAAGGGAGGCGGTAGAATGGAAAAAGTCATAGACATTGAAGACCGAATTCCCACTTTAAAAGAACGTAGGCGAAGAAGAACAAATAAAAAGTTTTCCATTCTACTTTTTCTCTTTGTCACAACTTTAATAGTAGTGCTCTATTTTCAATCTTCTTATAGCCGAATTCAAACGATCAGAGTTACTGGGGCAACTCTTGTATCAAATGAACAGTACATAAAGCAAAGTACTTTAAATTTAGGCGATTCCATGTGGAGCTTTAGAGAAAATCAGATTACAAAATTAATAGAAGAAAACGATTGGGTAGCATCTGCCAAAGTTAATCGTAAATGGTTAACAGGAGTAGAGATAAACGTAAAAGAGTATAAAAAGATTGGTTATGAGGAAAAAGGAAATAATCTTTTAATAATATTAAAAAATGGAAAGAATATTGAAGTAGAAGGACAAGTTGTTCCAATGGATGGTCCAATTTTCTCGGGATTTAAAGACGAGAAAATTAGAATGCGACTCATAAAAGAGTTGAAAAATTTAAATACGGAAGTATTAATGACCATCTCACAAATCAATTATACTCCTACTGAAAATGATGCATATTCGATCCAAGTTTTTATGAACGATGGAAACGAAGTTCAGGCGATAATTCCATCCTTCTCTAGTAAAATGAAATTTTATCCATCTATTGTGTCGCAGCTCGATCCAGATGTTAAAGGAATTATTGATCTAGAAGTCGGTTCCTTTTTTCAACCATATAAAGAAGTGTATAAAAAAGTTGTGAAAGAGGAGGCGACGGAGGTTGAAGAAGAGCAAGCTCCTTAGAATTCCTTCAAGAGGACTGGTGTTAATTTCTTTAGTTAGTTTAGTACTAGGATTTATACTCGCTTACTCCTATAGTATTTCGTCAACAGACAAAGAACAAAATACTTCTAACTCAGTTGGTTTTAAAGAACAGGAAAAATACAAAAAAGAATTGATTCATCAAAAAGAGAGAAATAAAGAGCTAACAGAAGAAATAAATGCAAAACAACAAGCTATTCGAAAATATGAAAAGTCATTTGCTAGTAGTGAAACAAGTGTAGAGGAGTTAGTAAAAGAAGCGGAAATGTTACGGCTACTAATTGGTGATATTTCTTCGCAAGGTAAAGGAATATCTGTTTCTTTACAGGATGGTGCTTATAATCCTTCACAAGAAAATCCGAATGATTATATTGTTCATGAAAGCCATTTATTTAAGGTCATTAATGAATTGAAAATATCTGGTGCTGAAGCTATTTCTATCAATGGTCAAAGGCTTCAGACTAATTCTTATATCCGTTGTACCGGTCCTGTTATTACGGTTGACGGGAAAACATTCCCTGCACCGTTTACGATTGAGGCAGTTGGAGATCCAACTGTATTACTCGCTTCTGTCAATCTTGGCGGGGGGGTAGTGGATCAGTTAACTAGCGATAATATTGTAGTAACGGTTGAAGAAAAAGGGAAAATAACAATGCCTGCTTTGAGAGACGACAAAAACTAGACGAGGTGAAGGAGGCCGAATAATGAAAAAAACCGTCTATATTCGGTTTACATTTATTTTGTTAATCGTTGGGTTTATGTTAGCTGTCCAATATAATACAGTGCAAAGTCCAGAAACCCGGGACACAAGGGACGTATGGGCAATTCGTCAAGAGCTTGCGAAAGAAACAGAATTACATTCAGAGTTATTGTCCGAAGTACGTGGACTAGACCAAACTCTTGGTAAATACGAAAATATGGTGAATGAAAGTCCAGCAACTGCTTTAAATGATACCGTGCTGCTTTTAAAAAAAGAAATTGGCCTAGAAGCTTTTAACGGACCAGGTCTCACGATAAAGGTAGAACCATCTTTAGAAAGTATCGCGGTGGGACAACCAATCGAAGGAATATCTCCAGATTTACTTGTCCGTTTATTAAATGAAATAAATCGATTTAAAGCTAAAGCAATTGAAGTGGATGGGAAAAGGATGATTTACTCTTCAGCGGTAAGAGATGTTAATGGCAAAACAACGGTTAATAATCTTGCCATTAAAAAAGCACCATTTTTAATCAGAATAGGAACTTCTACGTTTGAAGATGCAAAAAAAATGTATAATCAATTAGAGGCTTCTGCTATTGGAGATGACTTTTATATTGATAATTTAAAGTTAGAAATTGGACAACCTGGAAATAATCTAAAAATAGCCGCATATGATCAGACGATTAGTAAACAATTTCTATTAGAAATTCCAGGAGGAGAAAAATGATATGTGGTTACCGTTATTAGGTCTAATACTTGGGATTTTCTTGGGTCTCCTAACTGATATTCAAATTCCGGAATTATATGAAAGTTATTTATCTATCGCTGTATTGGCTGCTTTAGATACTTTATTTGGCGGCATAAGGGCACATTTGCAACATGTTTATAATGATAAAGTATTTGTCTCCGGGTTTTTCTTTAATATAGCATTAGCAGCTGCCTTAGCATTTTTAGGAGTCCATCTAGGGGTCGATTTATACTTAGCCGCAATTTTTGCTTTTGGTGTTCGTTTATTTCAAAATATAGCGGTAATACGCCGATTATTATTAACTAAATGGTCGGAAAGAAAAAATGAATAGGAAATTTTGAGTAAAAAAAACGAAAAATTAACTATTTGTTTAGAAAATTTTAGACTTTATACGCTTTTTACAATAGAATAATAAATAAAGAGTTATTAGGAGGTGCCATAAGTTGAATCAATCAGAATTGTACGTATCATTAGATATTGGATCATCTTCGATAAAAGTATTAATCGGAGAAATGAATGAAGACTCGCTGCATGTAATTGGTGTAGGAAATGTTAAATCAAATGGTATCCGGAAAGGATCTATTGTAGATATAGATGCAACTGTGCAGTCCATTAAGAAAGCTGTTGGTGAAGCCGAACGAATGATTGGAATGTCTATTCAAGAAATTGTTCTTGGTATTCCAGCGAACTTAGCAAACATACAGAACGTCAAAGGTGTAGTAGCTGTTAATCGGGAAGATCGTGAAATTACAGATACAGATTTAGATAGAGTAATAGAATCTGCACAAGTAATGTCTATTCCTCCAGAACGAGAGCTTATCAATATTGCTCCAAAGCAATTTATCGTAGATCATTTAGATGAAATAAAAGATCCACGTGGAATGATTGGAACACGTCTAGAAATGGACGGAATTATGATGACTACATCGAAAACAATTTTACATAACGTGTTAAGATGTGTAGAACGTGCAGGACTTCAAATTAGAGAAATCTATTTACAGCCATTAGCTGGTGGTTATTTTGCGTTAACAGAAGATGAAAAAAACCATGGTACCGCTTATATTGACATAGGTGGAGGATCCACAACAATTGCAATATTCAGTGAGGGTCATTTGATCAAAACTGCTGTTATTCCAGTAGGCGGAGATCATATAACAAAAGACTTGTCGATTGTTTTGAAAACTCCTACTGAACAAGCCGAAATGATCAAACTTCAATATGGACATGCCTTCTATGATGATGCTTCTGATGATGAACTTTTCGAGGTACCTGTAATTGGTGCAGATATGAAAGAACAATATTCTCAGCGTTATATTGCCGAAATTATTGGTGTTCGATTAGAAGAATTATTTGAACTAGTTTTAGAGGAATTTTACCGAATGGGTCTTCAAGACTTACCGGGCGGTGTTGTAGTTACTGGAGGAGTTGCCAAATTAGAAGGTATTGGTCAACTTGCAAGACATATTCTTCAAACGAGAGTGCGCTTATATACACCTGATTATATTGGCGTGCGTGAGCCACAATATACAACGGCTGTTGGTCTTATAAGATATGCCTATAAAGAAGATGTTTTCTATGGTAAAATTGGTAATAGCCATGCATTATCACAAATGACACATAGTGAAACTATTTCTAGTCCTAAAAAACAAAAACAAACTGCACAAACTTCGATCAACGAAAACAAAGAAAGTGCAATGACAAAAGCTAAGAAGTTTTTCGACAAGTTTTTTGAATAATAAAACCTTTATCATAGTTGAAAGAATATAGGAGGCAATAGCATGCTGGAATTTGAAACGAACGAAGACCAATTAGCTATCATCAAAGTTATCGGAGTTGGTGGCGGAGGAAATAACGCAGTAAATCGGATGATTGAACATGGAGTACGAGGTGTGGATTTTATTGCTGTTAACACAGATGCTCAAGCCCTTAATATGTCCAAAGCAGAAGTAAAGCTTCAAATTGGAGGCAAATTAACACGTGGACTTGGAGCAGGTGCAAATCCAGAGGTTGGTAAAAAAGCAGCAGAAGAAAGTAAGGAACAAATCGAAGAAGCTTTAAGAGGCGCTGATATGGTGTTCGTTACTGCCGGTATGGGCGGAGGAACTGGAACAGGAGCAGCACCAGTTATTGCACAAATTGCTCGTGATATAGGTGCTTTAACAGTTGGGGTTGTTACTCGACCTTTCACATTCGAGGGACGCAAACGTTCCACTCAAGCAATCGGTGGTATTGGTATGATGAAAGAAGCCGTAGATACACTGATTGTTATTCCAAATGATCGACTACTTGAAATAGTAGACAAAAATACACCGATGCTTGAAGCATTTAGAGAAGCAGATAATGTATTACGACAAGGGGTTCAAGGTATTTCAGATCTTATAGCTGTACCAGGACTGATTAACTTAGACTTTGCAGACGTAAAAACAATTATGTCGAACAAAGGTGCTGCACTGATGGGGATCGGAATCTCTGGTGGAGATAATCGCGCTGCGGAGGCCGCTAAAAAAGCAATTTCTAGTCCACTCCTAGAAACTTCGATTGACGGTGCTACAGGTGTGCTCATGAATATTACAGGTGGATCGAATTTAAGCTTATTTGAAGTGCAAGAAGCTGCTGATATTGTTGCATCTGCCTCTGATGAAGAAGTCAACATGATTTTCGGTTCCGTAATTAACGATAATTTAAAAGATGAAATTATCGTTACTGTAATTGCAACTGGTTTTAATGAAGAAGTAATTACTCAAAATAAACCAAGAGGTACTGGTTTTGGAACAGCTAGAACGCAACAAACAGCAGCTACTACTGCTCCAATACGAGAACAACGAAAAGAAGAACAACCATTACAACAAGAACGACAATCTTCATATACACAACATCAACAAGAAGATGCTCTAGATATTCCAACTTTCTTAAGAAACCGTCAAAAAAGAAACTAAATAGTTTTTATAAAGCAATCACCAATTAGGTGATTGCTTTATTTAATGAATTTTCATCATAAAAGATTTGATCCTGCGCAAGCTCGTCGCAAAAAAAAAATTCTACGGACTGTCCATGGTCTTAATTTCCTTGTTAATCCCCTAGGAGCCGCTTCCTTCCGCTCCAATCAACCGTCCTATTAAACTTATTTTTTGAAAGTCATTTATTGAGGGTAGCTTAATTTATAGCTTTATTCGACACGCTACTTTTTCAGTGCCTTCCAATTAGTCTCGGGTAAATAAAAATTAATCTCGCTTTCTGATGAATTAATCTTGAGTCTAGTGCAATTGATTTCGAAGTGCCATAGAATGTTAATAAATGCACCTGGTTTTGCAACTCTTAAATTCTAAGAAGCGTTTTGTGATTAGTCTTGGCACAAAAAAGAAATAGATAGCCAGTTATTGATAAAGATGTGCTGAGCGGACGAAATTGCATCTTCGTCCGCTTTTAAAAGATTTGGAAAGCATCTTATCCCTCATTAACCAAACATAATGCACCATGTCTCTACATATTCAAAGAGGGCGACAGACAACCATCTGCCACAAGATTACCAAAAAAAGTGTAGCTATTGTTTCGTCCAAAGCGCTCTGGAAACGTTAAAGACCGGGTGCACTTAAAGGACTATTATGCTTTTCTCAATAGCGTAAAATGCTTTTCAACTCACTCAGAGGACAATCGGATGCCATTTCTTCAAAGGTTATTCTTCATTAGCTATTTACAGCAGAATTCCTAAACTAACAAAAACTCATGCAATTAATGTCGTAAAAAAAGAATCAATTACTCTGTTCATTTGACAATTTTCTTACAAAAATCATGTTACCCTTTAGTCAAAAGGAGGGAAGCTATGTATGCAGAAGTAATGATTGCAACCAATACTTTTTTTAATTACACCGTATTAGCATTTGCAAACAAAATTGGCTGGATTGAAAACCAAAAAAGATATTTGTTTCTTGCCGCGCTTATTGCAGGAATTATAAGCGTTACATTTACTAACTATTTTATTACTATTTTTCTGTCTTTCTTTCTAATGATCGCTATAGCATTTTGGCGTAAACCCAAGCAAATAGTCAAAGCAATAGGACTTACGCTACTTGCAAGTCTTTTTGCTGGGGGTTTACTAACAGCAATTGCTTCTTTCTACCGCGATACCAACTATCTATTTATGATAATCAATTTTGCTTTAATTGTTATTGGTGGTCTGTATTTTTTAACGAAACACGTGCTGCACATTAACATCGCACAATCAGAAAGAGAATTATTATACTCCTCTTGTGTCACATTGTTTGGTGAGCCTAAAGAACTTACTCTTTTTATTGACTCTGGTAATGTTTGCAAGGAACCACTTTCGAATGAGCCCGTTCATTTTGTAGCAGCTGAAATGTTAAAAGAAATACTTCCCGAATCATTATTTCGAGCGGTTAGCGATTGGGAATTCGATCGTAAGGTTGGGCTAGATAATCTACCAAAAGAATATTTAACCAAATTAAGATTAATACCTATAGCAACGATTCAACAAGAAAAAGCTTGGGTTATTGGGATAAAATACGATAATTGGAAAGTAAATGATCAGGAATTGCCAAAAGGATATATTGTCATGACAAAGCTACATGATAAATTTCCACATGGGGCTGAAGGGATATTACATAGCTCTTCCTATTTCCATCTAAAGAAAAGGAGTGTCGGATAATGCTATTAAAGTTTTTTCGTCGGATCTATTTTTGGTTACTTTCTTTAAGAAGAAGTGGAGTACATTATATTGGTGGGAATGAATCACTGCCTAAACCATTATCAAGAGAAGAAGAGAGAGAAATGCTTCTTGCTTTTATGGACGGAAATGAATTTGCCAGAGATGTATTAATAGAGCGAAATTTAAGGCTTGTAGTTTATATAGCAAGGAGATTTGATCAAACGAATACGAATATAGAAGATTTAATAAGTATTGGATCTATCGGTCTTATTAAAGCTGTAGAGACGTTTAATTTGGATAAAGGTATAAAACTTGCAACATATGCTTCAAGATGTATTGAAAATGAAATATTAATGCATCTGCGGAAAACAAATCGAATGAAATCAGAAGTCTCTTTCGATGAACCATTAAACTCTGATTCAGATGGAAATGAGCTGCTCTTATCTGATATTTTAGGAACAAGTGAAGATTTAATTATTGAAGATGTAGAAAAAAAAATGGAGAGACAGCATGTATTTGACGCAATAAATTTACTTGGAAATAGAGAAAAGTATATCATGCAATGTCGTTTTGGATTGAATGGAAAAGAAGAAATGACTCAAAAGGAAGTGGCTGATCATTTAGGGATTTCTCAATCCTATATTTCTCGTTTAGAGAAAAAAATAATTTTAGATCTAAAAGATCTCTTAAATGAACCGATTGCATAATGGGTGAAATTGGATGCCGCTACTTCAGAATAAAGTTCAAACTACCGGACAAACTGATTAAGAACTATTAAAAAGTCCGGAGGAAGATCTATGACGAGAACAAAAGTAGAATTATGCGGCATTGATACATCTAAGCTTCCTTTACTTTCCCATGAACAAATGAAGGCACTGTTTATTCGTTTACAAGCAGGAGAACAATCTGTAAAAGATGAACTGGTCATGTGTAATTTACGATTAGTATTAAGTCTTGTTCAACGCTTTGCATACCGTGGTGAACAAGCAGATGACTTATTTCAAGTCGGATGTATAGGGCTTATCAAGTCAATTGAAAACTTTGATTTAAAGCATAATGTTCGTTTTTCGACATATGCTGTTCCCATGATAATTGGTGAAATAAAAAGGCATCTACGTGATCACCATTCCGTACGAGTTTCTAGATCATTAAGAGATATTGCATATAAAGCGATGAAAGCAAAAGAACAATATATAAACGAACATTTACAAGAACCAACATTAGATGATTTATCCAAAATATTAGAAATACCAGTAGAAGATATTTTGTTATCTTTAGATGCTATTCAAGATCCCGTTTCGCTACAAGAACCTATTTTTAGCGATGGAGGAGATGCTATTTATATGATGGATCAATTATGTGATAATGATGTATCCGAAGAGCAATGGGTCACTTATTTTACTGTAAAAGATACTTTTCAGAAACTAGATAACAGGCAAAAGAAAATTTTAACGAAACGAATATACTATGGTGCTACACAAACGGAAATTGCAATGGATCTTGGTTTATCTCAAGCCCAAATATCTAGACTGGAAAAAAGTGCCTTGTCTATTATTCAAGGTCAATTGAACCCAAAAGAATGATAACTACACTTAGAGAAAATATTATTTCCGCTTTTTCTTCATAGAAAAAGCGTTTTTTTTTATTTTTGGTTCATATAATAATAAAAAGGGGGAGCTGAGATGAAATTTTCAGATGCACAACAAAAAGAAGTAATTGAAGCGAATAGTGGAAAATTACTTGGATTTATCGTTGACGCCGAAATAGATAAAGATACTGGTTTCATCCTATCGTTCATAGTAGAAGCACAAGGAGCATATCCTAATTTTTTTAATAAAAAGAATGAAACGAAAAAAATTGCCGTTCAAAATATATCTATAATTGGAAAAGATGTTATAATTGTTTCAAAAAATATGTTATTAGATTGATTCATCATTGATAAAACCCCTTTTCATTGATACAATAAACAAAAACAATTGATGAAAAGTTGGTTTTTATATGACAAACGTTCAACAAAATTTAGAAACGATAAAAGATAAGATGAATGCTGCTTGTATACGCGGCAAACGTAACCCTTCAGATGTTACGATTATTGCTGTTACGAAGGAAGTTTCTGTAGAAAGAACGGAAGAGGTAATTCAAGCAGGTGTGAGACATCTAGGTGAGAATCGACCTGAGGGATTAAAACAGAAATTAGATGCCATTAAGGATCCAATCAAATGGCATTACATAGGGACGCTACAAACGAGAAAAGTGAAATCTGTCATTAATGATGTAGATTTTTTGCACTCTTTAGATCGATTAAGTTTAGCGGAGGAAATAGAAAAAAGAGCTACATCGGTAAAGGATTGCTTTGTACAAGTAAATGTAGCCGAAGAACAATCAAAACATGGATTAGCGTTGGAAGATGCGGAATCTTTTGTTAAAGAATTAGAAAAATATTCACTTATACGAGTGATTGGCTTAATGACAATGGCTCCAAATACGGAAGATGAAAGCGTCATACGTACAGTCTTTCGTAATTTAAAACAATTACAGGAAAAAATTTCGAAACTACAGCTACTGCATGCACCTTGTACGGAATTATCGATGGGGATGTCAGGTGACTATGAGATTGCACTAGAAGAGGGCGCAACCTTTGTACGAATAGGAACAGCTTTAGTCGGTAAAGAGAGGGAGGAAGTTAAATGAGCATGAAAGACTGGATGAAAAATTTCTTCTACTTGGAAGAGGATGAAGAAACTTCAACAGATCAACAGCCAAAACCTCAACAACAAAAACCGGTGGAACAACAAATGCGACAGCAGTCGGTGAGAACATCCACAAAAGAACGAAAATTTAATACCGCAACGAAAGAAACAGCCGCATCTAATCTGGTAAGTATTCAAAATGTGCAAAAGTCTTCCAAAGTAATTCTAATCGAGCCACGCGTCTATGCAGAAGCTCAAGATATTTCCGAACATTTGAAGAGTAAAAAAGCCGTTATTGTAAATTTGCAACGCATTGATAAAGACCAAGGAATAAGAATCATCGACTTTTTAAGTGGAACAGTGTACGCTTTAGGTGGAGACATTCAACGAATAGGAACGGATATTTTCCTGTGTGCACCAGATTCAGTAGAAGTAGCTGGAGCAATTTCGGATTATTATTACAACGACCTAGATTGATAGAGGAGTTAATACTATTATGGCCACAGTTTTATACTTGTTAATTTATGCAGTTAAATACTATACCTACGCATTAATCGTTTATATTTTTATGTCATGGGTCCCAAGTATTCAGCAATCTAGCTTTGGACAATTTTTAGGGAAAATTTGCGAACCATATTTAGAACCATTCAGAAAGATTATTCCTCCAATCGGAATGATCGATATATCACCTATAGTTGCGATTTTTGTATTGAATATTGCAATAAGAGGAATAATATCTTTAGTATCCTTTTTTTAAACCTCACTTCAGTGGGGTTTTTTACTATATTCGAGAGGGAATATGAACATGGAAAATGTAATGCAACATTTTAGAAAAGAAGAGCAGCCATTCATAGAACAAATTGTTAATATGCTGCGAGAAGTTGAGAATCGATATGCGCCTAAGTTAACAGACTTTTTAGATCCAAGACAACAATTCATTGTAGACACTTTGAGAAGACAGTATGGGGATATTGAAGTTGCAGCAAATGGAGGGTTGGACGAAGTAGAAAGAAAAAGAGTGCTTCTATATCCTTCTTACTATGTGCCATCAGATGCGGATTTTACTATGACTGTCGTGGAAGTTCAATATCCTAAAAAGTTTGTTACTTTACAACATAAAGATGTATTAGGTTCTATGATGTCCTTAGGGATTGATCGCAGCAAATTTGGTGATATTCGTGTGGAAGATGCAGCTATTCAATTTGTCGTTGCAACAGAAGTGTTAGACTATGTGAGAGCAAACTATACGGCTATTGGAAAAGTAAAAGTTCATATTGAAGTAGTAGAAAATCGACTAAATTATTTTGCGCAACGAGAGGAATGGACATCCGAATCTTTAACCGTGAGTTCATTAAGACTAGATACTGTTATTTCAGCCGTTTTTAATATTTCTCGACAAAAATCATCTACAATCATTCAAAGCGGAAAAGTAAAAGTAAACTGGACAGAGAAAGATCAAATGTCAATGGAATTGCAAGAATTAGATTTAATTTCCATTCGCGGGCTAGGTAGAGTCAAAATTTTAATGATTGAAGGAAGAACAAAAAAAGACAAAATTAGACTACAAATTGGTCGTTTAGAACAAAAAATTAAATAATCAATAAATATATTTGATTTTTGATGAATTCGTTCAATCCTAAATGTATAATAGAGAATAAGAATGCTAGAAAAATAAAGGGGATGGAATATATGCCATTAACACCACTTGATATACATAACAAGGAATTTAGTAAAGGGTTCAGAGGATATAACGAAGATGAAGTAAATGAATTTTTAGATCAAATTATGAAAGATCTTGAAATTATAACAAAAGAGAAAAAAGAACTGGAAATAAAACTTAAATCATCTAGTGAAAGAGTTGGGCATTTCACATCGATTGAAGAGACTCTACATAAATCTATCGTTGTCGCACAAGAAGCTGCAGAGGAAGTTCGTCGCAACTCTCAAAAAGAAGCAAAACTAATTGTAAAAGAAGCGGAAAAAAATGCAGACCGCATTGTGAATGAAGCACTTACAAAAGCAAGAAGAATAGCACTTGAAATTGAAGAACTAAAAAAACAATCCAAAGTTTTCCGTAATCGTTTCAAAATGCTTGTAGAAGCCCAATTAGATTTGATTAATACGGATGACTGGAATCATTTAATGGAATATGATGTGGATACAACGGATATAGATAGAATTTCTATAACGGAGGACTAATACATTTCTTGACTGATTCGCTTACTTTTCCTATAATTATTTCATATCATATAAATATGCGTTGAAAAAGACGTCTAAATCAGATTTCGAACAAGCGACTTGGGGATGGTGCGAGCTCAAGCAATGAAACTTTTTTAGATTATCACTTTTGAGCAAAGACACTGAACTTAAAACAAAGAGGCTAAGTGTCTTCGGATTATGTCCCGTTATGGCATACTAAGCGGCGATTTTTTAGGAAATCGCAAGTAGGGTGGTACCGCGAGCAATAACTTCTCGTCCCTTTTTGGGATGAGGAGTTTTTTTTTGTTTTATCCAGTAGGAAAACAAACCCCTAATTGATAAAGAAAACATGCTCGGAAGCAAATGTTTTCTGCGGAGTTGAACAAAGTGAATCGGAAGCAAATACGCCAAGGCGATTGATTAAATAAAGGAGGAATATTGAATGGAGTACAAAAACACATTATTAATGCCGAAAACAGATTTCCCAATGCGTGGAAATTTACCAGTGAAAGAAGTAGATATTCAAGCAAAATGGGCTGAAATGGATATATACAAAAAAGTACAAGAAAGAACTGCAGGTCGTCCTTTCTTCGTATTACATGATGGTCCTCCCTATGCAAATGGAGATCTGCATATGGGTCATGCACTGAACAAAGTATTAAAAGATATGATTGTTCGATATAAATCGATGTCTGGATTTAATGCACCTTATGTTCCTGGTTGGGATACGCATGGTTTACCAATTGAACAAGCACTTACAAATAAAGGTGTAAAACGCAAAGAAATGTCGTTAGCAGAGTTCAGAAAGCTTTGTGAAGATTATGCGTATGAACAGATTAATAACCAACGCACTCAGTTTAAACGTATTGGTGTTCGTGGAGATTGGGAAAATCCATATGTAACGCTAACTCCAGCTTTTGAATCTCGTCAAATCGAGGTTTTCGGTGCAATGGCAAAGAAAGGCTATATTTATAAAGGTCTAAAACCGGTTTATTGGTCACCTTCCAGTGAATCTGCACTAGCAGAAGCAGAGATTGAATATCAAGATAAAAAATCTCCTTCTATTTATGTTAGCTTTGCTGTAACAGAAGGAAAAGACGTCCTTGAAGAAGGAACTAAATTTATTATTTGGACTACTACACCTTGGACTATTCCTGCAAACTTAGGTATTGCTTTACATCCAGATGTAGAATATGCAGTAGTTCTTGTAAACGATTCTAAATTTGTTGTCGCAAATGAATTAGTAAAATCAGTTGCTACAGAACTTGGCTGGGAAGAGTATTCTATCGACCGTACGCTAGCCGGGAAAGAAATGGATCGTTTAGTTGCCAAGCATCCACTTTATGATCGTAATTCATTAGTTATTCTTGGAGAGCATGTAACTACTGAATCAGGTACTGGTTGTGTGCATACAGCTCCTGGGCACGGGGAAGATGACTTTTATGTGGGTAAAGCATATGGATTAGATGTACTATGCCCAGTAGATGATCGTGGAGTAATGACAGCAGAAGCACCTGGATTTGAAGGGTTATTTTATGACACAGCAAACAAAGCAATTACTGAAGCACTAGAAGAAGTAGGGGCTCTTGAAAAACTTACTTTCTTTACACATTCATATCCACATGATTGGCGCACAAAAAAACCAGTCATTTACCGTGCAACAGCACAATGGTTCGCATCAATCGAATCATTTAGAGATGAATTATTGCAAGCAATCCGTGATACATCATTCACACCAGCTTGGGGTGAAACTAGACTTTTTAACATGATCCGCGATCGTGGAGACTGGTGTATTTCTCGTCAGCGTGTATGGGGAGTTCCTATTCCTGTATTTTATGCGGAGGATGGGGAACCAATCCTGACGGAAGAGACAATTTCACATGTATCGAAATTATTCCGTGAACATGGTTCTAATATTTGGTTCCAAAAAGAAGCGAAAGAATTATTACCAGAAGGATTTACACATCCGAGAAGTCCAAATGGTATCTTTACGAAAGAAACGGATATAATGGACGTTTGGTTTGACTCTGGATCAAGTCATCAAGGTGTGTTAGAAGAGCGAGATGATTTAGTATTCCCAGCTGATTTGTATTTAGAAGGATCTGACCAATATCGTGGTTGGTTTAACTCATCATTAATCACAAGTACGGCAATGTTTGGTCATGCACCGTACAAAGGATTATTAAGCCATGGATTTACGCTAGATGGAAATGGTCGCAAAATGAGTAAATCCCTTGGAAACGTTATCGTGCCTGCCAAAGTGATCAATCAACTTGGAGCCGATATCGTTCGATTATGGGTTGCTTCTGTAGATTATACTGCAGACGTTCGTGTATCTGATGCTATATTTAAACAAGTTTCTGAAGTATATCGTAAAATCCGTAATACATTCCGCTTCTTGCATGGTAATGTTAGTGACTTCCATCCAGTAAATGATCGTGTAGAATTTAAGGATCTCCGTGAAGTAGATCAATACATGTATATGAAATTACAAGAAGTGATTAAAACTGTAGAAGCAGCATATGAGCGATATGATTTTGCAAGTGTTTATCATATTGTAAATAACTTTGTGTCAGGTGAGCTAAGTTCATTCTATTTAGATATTGCAAAAGACGTTGTATATATTTATGGTCAAGATGATCATGAACGTCGCGCAATGCAAACAGTCATGTATGATACACTTCTTGCTTTATTAAAATTAATGACGCCGATTTTACCTCATACAACAGATGAATTATGGGCTTATTTAGAAAATATGACAGAAGAAAGTATTCAACTGACAGATATGCCAAAAGCTATTGAAGATCCAGCATTTGAAGCGTTAGCAGCCAAATGGGAAAAAATCATGGAATTACGTGATGATGTGCTAAAAGCATTAGAAGAATCTCGAAATGCTAAAACAATCGGTAAATCTTTAGAAGCGAAAGTAACGTTATATGTAAAAGATGAATTGAAAGTATTGTTTGATACAAATGCAATTGACTTTGCTCAATTATTCATAGTATCGCAATTTGCACTTGGTGGTGCTCAACAAGATGCACCTGAAAATAGTTTAGCGCTAGAAAATGCTTCTGTTTTAGTTGAAAAAGCAGACGGAGAAAAATGTGAACGTTGCTGGACAATTTCTGAAACAGTTGGATCAGATGAAAAACACCCAACATTATGTACTCGTTGTGCGGATGTTGTAGAAAAACATTATATCTAATGAAGTGAATGTGGTCCTAAATTAGTAGGACCACGCTTTTTATTTTGGATGAATTTTGTCCTGCACTTTTACTTAGGGTTACTTTGTATGGTAAACTAGTTTAGATTCTGTTAACTTTTTTTAGTTGGAGTTCAAACCCCAGTAAATAAAGTTAAAGCTTACGGCGGATGTCACAGATTTTTAGAGGAACTTATCGAGTAAGCTCGATAAAATCTGGACGTAAAATACACCAAGGCGAATTTGAAATTGGGGGAAATAATGTGTGGAAATTTTATGGACTTGCCGCATTTGTTATTGCGCTTGATCAGTGGACAAAATGGCTGATTGTAAAAAATATGGTTTTTCACGAGCGAATCACTATTTTAGATCCTTACTTTGAATTACTTTCTCATCGAAATCGTGGGGCCGCATGGGGAATGTTGCAAGGCCAAATGGGATTATTTACAATCATCACGATTGCCGTCATTATTGCCATTATTTATTATTTTCATAAAGAAGCAAAAGGAAAGCCAATGTTTCAGATTGGTTTAATGATGCTATTAGGTGGAGCAATTGGGAATTTTATCGATCGTATTTGGAGAAACGAAGTTGTGGATTTTGTGCATGTGTTAATACCAATTATAAATTACGATTTTCCTATTTTTAATATTGCAGATGCTTCCTTGACAATAGGTGTTGTGATTATCATATTATTCATAATTAAAGAAGAACGAGCTGGAAAGAAAAAGGTGAAGTAATGGAAGAGTTAACATTTATAATAGAAAAAGAACAGGCAAAAGAACGAATTGATAAAGCAATTGCATCTTTTGATACGGATTGGTCACGTACTCAAATCCAAAACTTTATAAAAGACGGACATGTACTCGTAAATAAAGAAGCAGCCAAATCAAATTATAAAGTGAAAGAAGGGGATGTTATAGTTGTAGCTCCCCCTGAAGCAGTTGAACTGGATATTGTATCAGAAAACTTAAACTTAGAAGTTGTGTATGAAGATGAAGATGTACTAGTTGTTTATAAACCTCGTGGAATGGTTGTTCATCCTGCACCTGGACATATTAGTGGAACTCTTGTAAATGGTCTAATGCATCAAATAAAAGATTTATCTGGCATTAATGGTGTTATGCGTCCAGGAATTGTTCACCGTATTGATAAAGATACAACTGGCCTCTTAATGGTTGCGAAAAACGATGTAGCACATGTTTCATTAGTAGACCAATTAGTGAAGAAAACAGTTACTCGTAAATATATTGCACTTGTTCATGGTCGTATTCCTCATGACAAAGGAACAATTGAAGCCCCAATAGGTAGAGATAAAAAAGAGCGCCAAAGTATGGCGGTAGTGGACAATGGCAAACATGCTGTTACACATTTTCGCGTATTGGAACGTTTTGATAAATTCACATTAGTTGAATGTCAATTGGAAACAGGAAGAACGCATCAAATTCGTGTGCATATGAAGTATATTGGTTATCCTTTAGCTGGTGACCCGAAATATGGTCCTAAGAAAACAATCGATTTTAATGGACAAGTCTTGCATGCTGGATTATTAGGATTTATTCAACCGAAAACGGGTGAATATTTAGAGTTCTCTTATCCAATTCCAGATGATTACACAAATTTATTGCAAGATTTAAGAAAACAATCATTGATTATAGAAGATTAATCCTTTATACTACTTTTAGAAAACAAAATAGCTTCACCTTTAATAACAGTCCAGAGAGGCTGAGAAGGTACATGTGAATGTGACGAACACTATTGGTCTGCGGACTTTAATGTGTAGTTACCTTAGTTAATGACGCATATACAACCTCTTGGGCATCTCTGCTCAAGAGGTTTTTTATTTTACAAAATTAGGAGGGTACGTATGGCGGAGAAAGCGAGTATTTTAGATGAACAAGCAATGAATAGGGCACTAACACGAATTGCACATGAAATTATTGAACGGAATAAAGGAATTGAGGAATGTATTTTAGTTGGAATCAAAACACGAGGTGCTTTTTTAGCAGAGAGGTTAGCTAAGAAGATTGAGACGATCGAGGGTAAAGCAATTAAAACAGGAGAGCTCGATATTACATTATATAGAGATGATCTATCATTAAAAAATGACTCAAACGAGCCGCTCGTTCAACAAGTGGATATTACACATGATGTAACGAATAAAAAAGTGATTTTAGTAGATGATGTACTTTATACAGGAAGAACGGTTCGCGCAGCAATGGATGCTGTAATGGATTTAGGAAGACCTGCCCAGATTCAATTAGCTGTTTTAATAGATAGAGGTCACCGAGAGCTTCCGATAAGAGCGGATTACGTCGGTAAAAATATACCAACGTCTAGCAATGAACGGATTGTAGTGAAAGTTATCGAAACAGATGAAGTAGACGCAGTTACAATTTTTGAATAAGAAATCTTTTGGAAAAGGTAGGAATAATCCATGTCAAATGCAGTGTTAGATGTCAATGAAAAGCCATCTGGAGGACAATTAATAACTTTAAGTTTTCAACATATGTTCGCCATGTTCGGCTCTACAATTTTAGTACCACAGCTAGTCGGATTAAGTCCTGCAATTGCATTACTAACAAGCGGGATAGCAACCATATTCTTCTTAATGATTACGAAGTTTCAAGTACCCGCTTATTTGGGATCATCCTTTGCTTTTATTGCTCCAATCATTTTAGCTACAAAAGTTGGTGGAGTTGGAAGTGCAATGATTGGTGGAATGTTTGTCGGAATCACTTACGGCATTGTTGCACTCATCATTTGGAAAAGTGGTTATAAATGGATTATGAAGTTGTTACCACCAATTGTTGTAGGTCCAGTAATTATGGTTATTGGTCTAGGGATTGCTGGTGTAGCAGTTGATATGGCCATGAATATCAAAGTGAAAGTAGATCCAGCCTTAAACTATGGATTAGAAGAGATTAGTCAGTATAGTTTCCTGCACTTCTCAGCAGCATTAGTAACATTGTTCACTGCAATCTTTTGTACTATTTACTTTAAAAACATTCTAAGTACAATGCCGATCTTAATCGGATTGGTCGTTGGTTACATATACTCTGCTGCAATCGGAATTATAGATTACTCTGCAGTACATGATGCAAAATGGTTTGATTTACCACCATTCCTAATTCCCGGTGTAGATTATCATTTCGTCGTTACATCCAAGTTATTGTTAGTAATGGTACCAATCGTTATCGTAACAATTTCAGAGCATATTGGTCATCAGTTAGTACTTGGTAAAGTCGTGAACCGTGACTACATTAAAGAGCCAGGATTACATCGCTCTTTGCTAGGTGATGGATTCGGAACATTTATCAGTTCTTTAATTGGTGGTCCTCCAAAAACAACGTATGGTGAAAATATTGGCGTACTAGCAATCACTCGCGTTTATAGTGTGTATGTAATATGTGGTGCTGCAGTAGTTGCAATTGCTGTTTCATTTTTAGGGAAAGTAATGGCAGTCATCTCTACAATCCCTACAGCAGTTCTTGGTGGGGTGTCCATACTGTTGTTCGGTATTATCGCATCAAGTGGACTACGCATGTTAGTAGAAAACAATATAGACTTTGGAAATAATCGCAACCTAGTTATTGCATCTGTAATTTTAGTTATCGGAATTGGTGGAGCAAAGTTTGTTGTATCGGAATCATTAAGTATTGAAGGTATGGCTTTAGCTGCAATCATCGGGGTTATACTAAACTTAGTTCTACCAGGTAGAAATAATGAACAAATAGCAGGTATGGATAAAACTGAATAAAAGACCTTTTAAATAGTTGTCCAGAGAGTCAACGAAAGGTTCGAATAGAAGAGAAGGGACTTTACAAAAGTACCCTATACTCTTCCATGCAAAAACGAACCTTCTCGAGACTTTATCGAGAAGGTTCTTTTGATAGAGGAGGATACAGATGAAAAACTTATTATCAATGAAAGATTTAACTGTAGAAGAAATAATGTCTATTTTAAAACAAGCGCAATTATTCCGTGAAGGTGCTAGTTCTCAATTAAAGCAAGATTATACAATGGCTAATTTATTTTTTGAACCGAGCACTCGAACGAAAATGAGTTTTGAAATGGCAGAGAGAAAGTTACATTTAAATGTCCTCCCCTTTGATGCAGGTTTTTCTAGTACGTTAAAAGGTGAAACACTATATGATACGGTTAAAACATTGGAATCCATTGGTGTTGATGCTCTAGTGATTAGACATGAACAAAATGATTTTTTTAAAGATTTAATAGGAAAAGTAAAACCAGTCATTATCAATGGTGGAGATGGAACAGGAAACCATCCTACTCAAAGTTTGCTCGATTTATTGACAATCCAACAGGAATTTGGAACTTTTGAAAATAAAGTGATCAGCATCGTAGGGGATATTGCACATAGCCGAGTAGCTCGGTCAAACGCAGATGCGTTTTCTAGACTTGGTGCGAAAGTTAATTTCGTGTGTCCACCAAATTGTAACGCGGAATTTGAAGCAACTTATAATATTGATGAAGTAATTGAGTCTAGTGATGTCATGATGATGTTAAGAGTACAACATGAAAGACATGATGGTAAATCCTATTTCTCTAAAGCTGAATATCTTCAACAGTATGGTTTAACAGAAGAGAGAGAAAAAAGAATGAAAGAAAACGCCATTATTATGCATCCAGCCCCGATGAATCGTGACGTGGAAATTGCAAGTGAAATAGTTGAATGCGAGCGTTCAAGAATTTTTAAACAGATGGAAAATGGTGTGTTCATTCGTATGGCAGTCATTGAAATGATTTTGAAAGGGAGAGAATAACATGACAAAAATTATTCAAAACGTTCAAATAGTTAACAATGAAGGAGATTTAGAAATTACATCCGTCCTAATTGAAAACGGGAAAATTGCTAAAATCGGAGCGAATGAAACGGAAGATCATGTAGAAGTAATTGATGGTAAAGGAATGCTTCTTTCGCCAGGATTTATCGATGTGCATGTCCATTTACGCGAGCCAGGAGGCGAACATAAAGAAACGATTGAAACAGGAACGAAAGCTGCTGCAAAAGGTGGATACACGACTATTTGTGCCATGCCAAATACTAGACCAGTACCTGATACTGCTGAAAACTTTTCCCATGTGTTGGATTTAGTTGAAAAAAATGCACTTATTCGAGTTTTACCATATGCATCGATTACGATTCGACAAGCTGGAAAAGAAAGAACAAATATCGAAGCTTTGAAAAAACTTGGCGCATTTGCTCTGACAGATGATGGTGTCGGGGTACAGGCTGCAGGAACAATGTTGGAAGCTATGGAAGAAGCAGCAAAACTACATATCCCAGTAGTCGCACACTGTGAAGATAATACACTTATTTACTCAGGTGTGATGCATAAAGGAAAACGAAACGAAGAACTTGGTTTAAAAGGGATTCCTTCCGTTTCAGAATCAGTACATATTGCGCGTGATATTTTACTCGCAGAGTCTGCAGGGGCTCATTATCACGTATGTCACGTCAGTACAAAAGAATCAGTGCGAGTGATAAGAGATGCTAAAAAAGCAGGAGTACATGTTACGGCTGAAGTAAGTCCGCATCACCTTTTACTATGTGAAGATGATATACCATCCAATGATGCAAACTGGAAAATGAATCCACCTCTTAGAGGAAAAGAAGATATGCTTGCATTGCGTGAAGGCTTGCTAGATGGAACTTTAGATTTCATTGCAACAGATCATGCACCACATACAGAGGAAGATAAAGCAAATGGATTTGAAAAGGCACCATTTGGAATTGTCGGTTTAGAAACAGCGTTCCCACTGTTATATACACATTTTGTGAAAAGTGGAGAGTGGACTTTAAAACAATTGCTAGAATATTTAACAACTAAACCATCTGAAGTTTTCGGATTTGAATTCGGAAAATTAAAAGTGGGAGCTCCAGCGGATTTAGTATTAATTGACCTAGAAAAAGAACAAGCAATCGATAAAGAAGCATTTTTTTCAAAAGGAAAAAATACTCCATTTAACGGTTGGGTATGCACAGGTTGGCCACAAGTCACCATTTATAACGGAGAAATCGTATGGCAGGAGGAAAACAAATGAAAACGAGATACTTAATTTTAGAAGATGGTACAGCATTTAAAGGGTACGCATTTGGTAGTGAAGAAGGAACAATCGGAGAGGTTATCTTTACTACTGCAATGACTGGCTATCAAGAATCGATCTCGGATCCTTCTAACTGTGGACAAATTCTAACGTTCACCTATCCAATGATTGGCAACTACGGAGTGAATCCCGATGATTTTGAAGCGATTCAAATTGGTCTATCTGGAGTAGTGGTAAGAGAATTGGCTGAGCAACCATCAAATTTCAGAAGTACAGGGACATTAAGTCAATTTTTAGAAGTAAAAAATGTTCCTGGAATTGAAGGAATTGATACTAGAAAGTTAACGCGTATTATTCGCAAATATGGTTCTTTAAAAGGGCAGCTAACAAAAGCTGGAGAAGAAGTGAATGTGGAGGAAGTAGTAGAAGCATTGAAAGCTACTGAAATTCCAAAAAACCAAGTAGAACAAGTTTCCATCACTCGTTCATATCCAAGTCCAGGACGAGGGAAAAAAGTTGTACTTGTAGACTTTGGTATGAAGCATGGTATTTTAAGAGAATTAAACAAACGTGATTGCGACATCATTGTCGTACCTTACAATACATCTGCAAAAGATATTTTGAGAATGTATCCTGATGGTGTAATGCTTTCAAACGGACCTGGAGATCCAACCGATATTCCAGAAGTAGTTGAAATGGTTAAAGAGATTATCGGCCAAGTTCCGATTTTCGGAGTATGTCTGGGACATCAGCTTATTTCTCTTGCAAGTGGTGCAACCTCTTTCAAATTGAAATTTGGACATCGTGGAGGAAACCATCCTGTTAAAGATTTAATTACAGGGAGAACAGAGTTAACTTCACAAAATCATGGCTATGCAATTAATGCAGATTCCATTGCAAATACAGATTTAGAAATTACACATGTTGCTTTAAATGACGGTACTGTAGAAGGGGTACGACATACAAAATTCCCAGTGTTCTGCGTGCAGTTCCATCCAGAAGGCTCTTCAGGACCAGAGGATTCTACCCACTTATTTGACCAATTTATCGAAACAATGATACTAGAAAGCAAAAAGGAGAATTCAAATGCCTAAACGTAAAGATATAGAAACGATTTTAGTTATTGGTTCAGGTCCAATTATCATAGGTCAAGCAGCTGAATTTGACTATGCTGGTACGCAAGCGTGTATTTCATTGAGAGAAGAAGGCTATCGCGTCATTTTAGTGAATTCTAATCCAGCAACCATTATGACGGACACTGAAATCGCAGATAAAGTATATATTGAACCAATCACACTGCCATTCGTGAGCAAAATCATTCGAAAAGAACGTCCGGATGCCATTCTACCTACACTTGGTGGGCAAACAGGATTAAATATGGCAATTGCGCTTGATGAATCAGGTATATTAGATGAATTAGGAATCGAAATTTTAGGCACAAAACTAGAAGCGATTCATAAAGCAGAGGATCGTGATTTATTCCGTACACTAATGAATGAATTAAATGAACCAGTTCCTGAAAGTGATATTATCCACAACTTGGATGAAGCTAAAGCATTCGTTGAACGTATTGGATACCCTGTAATTGTGCGCCCTGCTTTTACACTAGGCGGAACAGGTGGCGGTATTTGCCACAATGATACTGACTTAGCAGAAATCGTTACAAGTGGATTAAAATACAGTCCTGTAACACAGTGTTTACTCGAAAAATCCATTGCTGGTTATAAGGAAATTGAATACGAAGTAATGAGGGACTCTGCGGATAACGCAATTGTCGTATGTAATATGGAAAACGTAGATGCAGTGGGTATTCACACAGGTGATTCCATCGTAGTTGCTCCAACGCAAACCTTATCGGACCGTGAAAACCAAATGCTTCGTAATGTATCACTAAAAATTATTCGTGCACTAAAAATTGAAGGTGGGTGTAATGTACAACTTGCACTTGATCCGCATAGCTTCAATTACTTTATTATCGAAGTGAATCCACGTGTAAGCCGTTCTTCCGCGCTTGCATCCAAAGCAACTGGTTATCCAATTGCAAAACTTGCTGCGAAAATAGCAATAGGTCTAACATTAGATGAAATGATGAACCCAGTAACAGAAAAAACATATGCATGCTTTGAACCAGCATTAGATTATATCGTTGCTAAAATTCCAAGATGGCCATTTGATAAATTTGAATCTGCCAAACGTAATCTAGGCACTCAAATGAAAGCAACTGGTGAAGTTATGTCACTTGGACGTACATTTGAAGAAGCGATTCTTAAATCAGTTCGCTCTCTTGAGACAGGACATTTCCATATTGAAATGAAAAACAGTGAATCGATTACAGATGAGTGGATGGAAAAACGTATCCGTCGTGCAGGTGACGAGCGTTTATTCTTCATCGGAGAAGCACTTCGCCGAGGAGTATCGGTAGAGCAAATCCACGAGTGGAGCCAAATCGATGTATTTTTCTTAAATAAACTTCAGAACATCGTGAAATACGAAAAAGAAATTCAAGCTCATCCATTTGATCAGGAAGTTTTATACAAAGCAAAACGAATGGGCTTTGCAGATAAAACCATCGCGAAATATTGGCATGTAAAAGAAATTGACGTGTATAACTTTAAGAAAGAGCATGGCATAGTACCAGTGTATAAAATGGTTGATACTTGCGCAGGAGAGTTCGAATCAGAAACTCCGTACTTCTATGGAACATATGAAGAAGAAAATGAATCCATTCGTACAGAAAAAGAAAGTGTTATCGTACTAGGCTCTGGTCCAATTCGCATTGGTCAAGGGGTAGAGTTTGACTATGCAACAGTTCACTCTGTTTGGGCAATTAAAGAAGCAGGGTACGAAGCAATTATTATCAATAACAACCCTGAAACTGTTTCAACTGACTTCTCCATTTCGGATAAATTATATTTCGAACCATTAACGGTAGAAGATGTTATGCATATTGTGGATCTTGAGAGACCAAAAGGAGTAGTCGTGCAATTCGGTGGACAAACGGCGATCAACTTAGCAGAAGCTTTAGAAGAACGTGGTGTTAAAATTCTAGGTACAACTCTACAAGATATTGATCGTGCAGAAAACCGTAACAAGTTTGAAGCTGCTCTACACGAAATAGGTATACCTCAACCACTTGGAAAAACAGCAGTTTCTGTAGAAGAAGCAGTAGTAATTGCAGAAGATATCGGATATCCAGTATTAGTAAGACCATCTTATGTACTTGGTGGCCGCGCGATGCAAATCGTCTATAACGAAGATGAAATTAAACATTATATGGAGCATGCGGTGGAAGCAAGCCCAGAAAAACCTGTATTGATCGATCGTTACTTAACTGGAACAGAAGTGGAAGTAGATGCCATTTGTGATGGTGAAAACGTATTAATTCCCGGAATTATGGAGCATATTGAACGCGCAGGAGTTCACTCTGGTGACTCCATCGCTGTATATCCACCTCAAAAACTATCACAGCAACATATCGATACATTAGTGGACTACACAACACGTCTTGCAAAAGGGTTAAAAATTGTTGGTTTGATGAACATCCAATATGTCATATCAAAGGATGAAGTATACGTAATTGAAGTAAACCCACGTTCAAGCCGGACAGTACCATTCTTAAGTAAAATTACGTCCATTCCAATGGCGAATATCGCAACAAAAGCAATATTAGGGCAATCGATTATGGAACAAGGATACAAACCAGGACTTGCTCCAAATAGTCCAGGGGTATATGTGAAAGTTCCAGTTTTCAGTTTTGCAAAACTTCGTGGAGTAGACATTACGCTAGGACCAGAGATGAAATCTACTGGGGAAGTAATGGGGAAAGATATTACCTTAGAAAAAGCACTGTATAAAGGTTTAGTAGCTGCAGGAATGGAAATTAAAGATCATGGATCGGTTTTAATGACGATAGCAGATAAAGATAAGGAAGAGGCAACTGAGATTGCGAAACGATTCAATAACGTTGGTTTCCGTATCATTGCTACACAAGGAACTGCAGAAGCAATTCAAAAAGCTGGAATCCCAGTAGATATTGTAGACAAAATTGGATCTAAAGGAACTACGCTGTTAGAAGTCATTCAAAAAGGAAATGCACAGGTTGTTATAAATACACTCACAAAAGGTATGCAGCCAGAGCGTGACGGCTTCCGTATTCGAAGAGAATCCGTTGAAAATGGCATTCCATGTTTAACATCATTAGACACTGCTGAGGCGATGCTACGAGTGATTGAATCCATGACATTTTCTACAGAAACGATGAAACATCAGGAGGTTCGTGGATGATTAGACAAGGACAAATGCAAGTCGTGAAACAGAATGAAATTGCGACGAACATTTTTGAACTAACATTAAATGGAGAACATGTACTCGACATGAATCAACCTGGACAATTTGTCCATATACGTGTGTCTGATCAAATGGAACCTTTACTAAGAAGACCGATCAGTATTTCCTCTATTAATAAAGAAACGCTAGAATTTACAATGATTTACCGTGCAGATGGAAGAGGAACAACTCTCCTCTCTGAAAAAAAACAAGGGGACCAAGTCGATGTACTTGGACCCCTTGGTAACGGTTTTCCTATGGATAAAGTAGAAGCTGGCCAAAAAGCGCTTCTTGTTGGAGGAGGAATTGGAGTACCGCCTCTTTATGAGCTTTCTAAAAGACTAGTGGAAAAAGGAGTACAGCCAATTCACGTACTAGGCTTTCAATCAAAAGATGTTGTGTTTTATGAAAAGCAATTTAATGAGCTTGGTGAAACGTATATCGTAACAGCTGATAGCAGTTATGGTCATGCAGGATTTGTTACAAATGTGTTAGAAACTTTAGAAGAGGATTTCTCTATATATTACAGTTGTGGTCCAACTCCAATGCTTGCAGCACTTGAAAAAATGTATCCTGAAAAAGAAGGATATTTATCGTTTGAACAACGAATGGGTTGTGGAATTGGGGCTTGCTTTGCATGTGTTTGTGAAACAACAGAAAAAACAGAAGCAGATTATGTGAAAGTATGTTCAGATGGTCCAGTGTTTCAGTCAGGAGTGGTTCAAGTATGAATCGATTAGCAGTAGAACTACCAGGCCTTTCATTGAAAAATCCAATTATGCCTGCTTCCGGTTGTTTTGGATTTGGGAAAGAATACGCTCAACTATATGATCTGTCTAAGCTTGGAGCAATTATGATTAAAGCAACAACGATTGAGACAAGACTTGGAAATCCCACTCCAAGAGTTGCTGAAACACCAGCTGGAATGTTAAATGCCATTGGGTTACAAAATCCAGGCTTAACAAAAGTGTTGCAGAATGAGCTTCCATGGTTAGAACAATATAATGTGCCAATTATTGCAAATGTTGCTGGTACATTAACAGAAGATTATGTTGCAGTGGCGGAAAGCATTTCAAAAGCTCCGAATGTACATGCACTCGAACTAAATATCTCTTGTCCAAATGTGAAGCAAGGTGGAATTACATTTGGGACAGATCCAATCGTAGCGGAAGCATTAACTAAGGCAGTTAAGGCCGTATCTAGTGTACCTGTTTACGTAAAGCTCTCTCCTAATGTGACAAATGTCAATGACATAGCAAAAGCGGTAGAAGCAGGCGGGGCAGACGGTATAACAATGATAAATACATTACTAGGCATGCGATTAGATACAAAAACAGGTCGACCTGTCATTGCAAATGTTACTGGTGGATTATCTGGTCCAGCCATTAAACCAGTCGCCGTTCGAATGGTATATGAAGTGGCAAAACAAGTATCGATTCCAATCATCGGAATGGGCGGAATTTCTTCCATCGATGATGTTATTGACTTCTTATCAGCTGGTGCAAGTGCAGTTGCAGTAGGAACAGCAAACTTTGTTGATCCATTTATATGTCCGAACTTAATTGATCTGCTTCCAGAAAAATTAGATGAGCTTGGTTTTGATACAGTATCAGATTTAGTTGGAAGGAGCCATCGACTATGAAAAAAAGTCCAATTATCGCTTTAGATTTTGCTACTTCAGAGGAGGTATATCCTTTTTTATTTCCTTTCGAACAATCTCTGTTTTTAAAAGTAGGCATGGAGCTTTATTTGCAGGAAGGTCCTTCTATCGTATATAAACTGAAAGAAATGGGACATGATGTATTTCTAGATTTGAAACTGCATGATATTCCAAATACAGTAGGTCAAGCGATGAAAGGGTTGGCTCGACTTGGGGCTGACTTAGTCAATGTGCATGCTGCCGGTGGAGAAGCTATGATGATTGCTGCACGCGAAGGACTTGAAGCAGGAACAACTGCTGGGAATAAAAGACCTTCCATCATCGCAGTGACTCAACTAACATCGACTTCAGAAAAACAAATGCAAGAGGAGCAACTTATCCAAAGTTCTATTGATGAATCGGTAGTTCACTATGCAAAACTAGCAAAAAATGCATATTTAGATGGAGTCGTCTGTTCTGTACTGGAAGCAAAAAAAATTGCAGAAGCATGTGGCAACGAATTCTTACGAGTAACTCCAGGTATCCGTTTAGCAGATGGGGATGCACATGATCAAGTACGTGTTGCAACTCCAGCGAATGCAAGATTGCTAGGCTCATCTCATATTGTCGTGGGTCGTGCAATTACAAAAGCAGCAAATCCTGTTAAAGCATACGAGAATATATTAAAAATGTGGGAGGAAAACGCATGACGCTAGAAAATAAAATCGCAAAAGCACTTCTCGAAGTTGGAGCAGTCGAATTGAAACCAAATGATCTTTTTACATGGGCTTCCGGTATTAAATCACCGATCTACTGTGATAATCGAATTACGATGTCATCTCCTGCTATTCGGAAAGAAATTGCACAAGGATTAGCCGAAGCAATCGAGAAAAAGTTCCCGGGTACAGAAGCAGTAGCAGGAACAGCAACGGCAGGAATCCCGCACGCTGCATGGGTAAGTGATGTACTAGAACTTCCGATGATGTACGTACGTTCCAAAGCAAAAGAGCATGGCCGTGGCAATCAAATCGAAGGGAAAGTAGTACCAGGTCAAAAAGTAGTAGTTATTGAAGACTTAATCTCAACTGGTGGAAGCAGCTTAGTTGCAGTAGAAGCACTTCAAAAAGAAGGCTTAGAAGTAGTTGGTGTAGTGAGCATATTTACATATGGACTTCCAAAAGCAGAAAATGCTTTTAAAGAAGCGGGCATTTCATTTGTGAGCTTAACGAATTATGATGCGTTGACGAATGCAGCAAAAGAGGCAGGAACAATTACGGAAGCGGATTTACCAATGCTTTCGAAGTGGCATAGTGATTTAAAAGAAGGATTGTTGAATTAAAAGAAAGACATTCACTCGTCAGACAGGTGAATGTCTTTTTTTGATGCTTCATCATTAAATTGGGAAGCATGTTTTTGAAGTTAGTATTTTTCCATATATCATTTTAATACTAGTAAAAATTTTTATTTTTGGTTGATGTTTAACAAAAATAAGATAAAAATTTACTGGATATAATATATTTAACATTTCATTTTCAATTAATCGGAAAATAAATAAGTAAATATTCTAATTTTTAAATGAGTAAATACCAGTAAAAAAGTGTTATATTACATGATGAGATAAAAATACAATATACAATTTGCAAGGAGGATTTGGAAAAAATGAGATTCACTATTAGAAAAAAGCTGTTAGCAAGTTTTATACTAGTTATAGCATTACTTATTACTACGAGTACCATTGCCATCGTTAAGATGGAAGGCATGGGTCAAAAAACAGAAGAAATCGATCAAAATAGAATGCCTAGTATTGTTTTACTTGGAGGATTAAATGTAGATTTTTCAGATCTACAGCGATTACTTTTAAAATATACACTCGAGACAAATAAAAGTGAGATGGACAGACTTCGGTCAAGAATTACGGAAACAGAAGACTCGATTAATTTAAAAATTGAAAAATATGAACCATTGATTTTAAGTGAAGAGGGAAGACAAATATTTAATAACTTTGCAGACAATTATAAGGCATATGTAGAAAAGTTGCCGCCTATAATGGATGCTGCTAGCAAAAACAACTTTTCTAAAGCAAACATGCTTCAACTTGAAGCACATCCTTTATGGCAGGAAGCTAAATCTTCAATTAGTCAGCTAATTGAAAGAAATGAAAAAGCAGCCTCTACTGCATCAGCGAAATCAGTTAAGTTATTTAAATCAGGTGTACTTTTTGTAACGGTTTTATCTATTTTAGCAACGATTGCGGGAATAATTATAGCTTTAGTCATTTCGCGTATGATTTCAAATCCATTAATAAAAATGGGGAAATCGGCTGAACAAATCGCCGCAGGAGACTTATCTGCAAATGATATTGTCATTAAAAATAGAGATGAGCTTGGTGATTTATCTAAATCGTTTAATACGATGTCAAGAAATCTACGTACTTTAATACAAGAAGTAGGCTCTACTGCTGAACAAGTAGCTTCATCAGCTGAGGAATTGACAGCAAGTGCAGAACAAACGAGTACTGCAACGCAACAAGTAGCAAATAATATGCAGGAAGTAGCAATAGGCGTCGACAAACAGGTTCAAAGTGTGGAGGAAAGTTCACAAACTATTAATAAAATGTCCCTTGGAGCACAACAAATTGCTAGTAATGCTCAAAATGTATCTAATACAGCAATCGAAGCTTCCAAAAAAGCCTCTGAAGGTAGAGTGGTAATTAATGCAGCAATTCAACAGATGAACTCTATCAATGAAACAGTTAATGGATTGGGAAGTGTAATAAAAGGATTAGGCGAACATTCAAATGAAATAGGTAAAATTATTGAAGTAATTACCGAAATTGCTGAACAAACAAATTTATTAGCTTTAAATGCAGCTATAGAAGCTGCAAGAGCTGGGGAACATGGACGTGGATTCTCAGTAGTTGCCGATGAAGTTCGTAAGTTGGCTGAACAGTCAGGTGAGTCGGCACAGCAAATTTTTCAATTGATTTCAACAATTCAAGAAGAAACAAATAAAGCAGTTCAATCAATGGAAAGTGCTACAAATGAAGTAGATGAAGGTATTGCAGTTGTAAATTCAGCTGGACAGTCTTTTGAACAAATTCAAGGTTCTGTAGATGAAGTGAATAAGCGAATAAAAGAAGTTTCATCTGCAGTTCAACAAATGTCTGCTGGAGCAGATCAAATGGTAGACTCGATGAAACTAATATCGGAGGTTGCTGAAAATTCAGCTTCAGGTACTCAAGAAGTTTCGGCAGCTACAGAGGAACAAATGGCATCCATGGAGGAAATCTCTTTTGCAGCGGATACACTATCTAAAATGGCGGAAGAATTACAGACGCTAATTAGTAAGTTCAAAGTATAAATATCAAGTAAAGGGTCAAAAAAGCGAGAACTCCTAATCCATCAAAAAGAAATAAAAAAGACATTCCCTTATGAACAGGTGAATGTCTTTTTTAGATGTGACACACTTTCTGATAAGTGAGGATGTACAGTTATCTTACGTTTCCCTCAAGTATTGCGCAAAAAGCCGAAGCAAATTATTGAGATGCTCGGAGATTTTCTGAGATACTCGTAGATTTTCTGAGATACCCGGAGATTTTCTGAGATACTCAGAGATTTTCTGAGATACTAGATACCAAGTATGCGACATATTAATTAAATATTTTTAAGTATATATGGAATACACGATCAATTTAGCGAAGGAAATAGTAATAGAGTTTCAAAAATTGTCTGTTTTGAGGAGAGTGTACAATTGAATCCATATGTTTTGCATGTATTTCTCCACATGGTACTCGGATTAACCGTCAGTTTTCCATTTCAGCTTCTGAAAGAATGGAAGGAACGGTAGAAGAAAATGATTCATCTTTTACGATGGAAAGGGTTGTTGATAGAGAACTTGCAAATCGCATCGTTGAGGAAGCTATTTTAGCAGGTATTCCTAAAGGTACTATAAACTATGGAACTTCATCAGGAACGATATCTTGCTTACCCCTTGACTGGGGAGCAATTGTACCACTTCGATTTATGCCTGATATACCGATTGTAGTGATTACACCTTCAAGAGATATTTCCTATGAAATGCATTTGGAGTTTGGCAAAGCATTGGGAAGAGTTGTACATGAATCACAAAAACGGGTAGGTTTAATCGCAAGCTGTGACTGGTAACATACACATGATGAAGCAGGACCATATGGATATGATCCTACTGCAAAAATGTTTGATGAAGAAGTAGTATCAATGATCAAGCAAAACCAGCTTGAAAAAATGGTTGATTTTGATACTGACTTTGTGGAAGCGGCAAAGCCAGACGGTATTTGGCAAACCCTTATTTTGGCAGGAGCTATTCCACAAAAAAGACGCAGGATTGAATTTTTGTCATATGAGACTCCAACATACTTCGGATTGATATGTGCCATAATAAGTAAAAATTTTGTTATAAAAAGACCAATCTATTGGTCTTTTTTGTAGAGATTTTTTAAATTTAATACGAAGTTTGTCTTATGAAGAAATGTTAAAATTACTGTTTCTAGATTGCCATGGCCGTTTTAGGGTAAGATATATAGACTAGAGTAATATAGGATAAAGTCAGGTATTTTTTACATAGCAAAAGGAGTATTCGCATGTTCAAAAGAAAAACGGCACGCATTCATAAAGAAAATAGCATCTCTGAACTTAAGCCAATCTTATTAGGTGGAATTGAACAGTGGATCTCCATTAGAGGAGAAGATAAAAAATTGCCGGTTTTGCTCTTTTTACACGGTGGGCCAGGAACAAGTCAGATGGCGCTTATTGGTGATTACCAGAAGGAATTAGAAAACCATTTCGTTGTTGTCAATTGGGATCAAAGAGGAGCGGGGCTGTCCTATACGAAACAAGTCACAAAAGAATCCATGACAATTGAGCAATTCCTAAAAGATACGATCGAAATAACCAACTATTTAAGAAAAGAGTTTCAGCAGGATAAAATTTATATAGTAGGACACTCATGGGGGACCATTTTAGGATTACTAGCGATAAACGAGCATCCTGAATTATATCATCACTATTTTGGTGTTTCCCAAGTATTAAGTATGAGTAAAATAGAAGAACTTTCCTATAGAATGATATTAGAAAAAGCAAAGAAACACAACCATCAAAAAGCGATTGCCCAGTTAACTGAGATGGGAAAACCACCCTGGACAAACTTAAAACATAATAGAATCCACCAAAAATATTTAGAAATATTTAAAAGTGGAATTTCTCGTGATGGTATACTTTTGAAAACGTTTGTGAAAAAAATGTTCAAAAGCAGTGAATATACATTTTTTGATATGATTCGTTTTATTAGAGGTCAATACTTTAGTAACAAAAATCTTATGGAAGAAGTTAGAAGTTTGGATTTAAGTGAAATGATACGATTTGTAAAAGTACCAATTACGCTTATGATGGGTAGATATGATTTAGCTACACCAGCTGAACCAACGAAAATTTGGTTTGACAGACTCCAAGCGGGAGAGAAAGATTGGATTTGGTTTGAGCGATCTGCTCACTCTCCTTTGTTTGAAGAAAATCAAAAATTCATTGATCTGGTATTATCTCAAACGGAAAGACGCTAAAAGAAATGAATGAAATTCTTATAAAAAAAGCAATGCTCGTAAAAAAGAGCATTGCTTTTTTATTATTTTGTATAGTTGTCAAAATAACCTTGAATAAAGATTATTGGAGTACCTTTATCTCCGCTTCCTGAAGTTAAATCAGATAAAGAGCCAATTAGATCCGTAAGCTTTCTAGGTGTTGTCCCTTGTGCTTCCATTGCTCCAACAAGATCTTCATTTTTATTTGTAATGTATTGTGATACAGCTTGCTGAAGTTCTTCACCTCTTAAATGAGCAAAATTATTATCAGCAAGATATTTTAATTTGATTTCATTCGGTGTGCCATCAAGACCAGATGTGTAAGCAGGTGAAACTACAGGGTCTGCAAGTTCCCAAATTTTACCGACAGGATCTTTGAATGCTCCATCTCCATAAATCATGACTTCTACAT
The DNA here is from genome assembly GCF_042945595.1 of Psychrobacillus sp. L3. Taxonomy (GTDB): domain Bacteria; phylum Bacillota; class Bacilli; order Bacillales_A; family Planococcaceae; genus Psychrobacillus. The sequence goes on from NZ_CP168493.1 coordinate 1,241,293, forward strand.
TTTTCCCCGTTTTTTCTCTAAGCTTTTGTTGAATATTATCTACGATAGGTTGACAATTACGTGGGAAAAGTTTCACACTATCTTCAGTTGATTTGTTTGAACCTAACAGACCGTAAGCTTCATTACATCCACTGCCTTCAATAGACTCTGATAAAATGCTATCAAGGCTGTAAATTTTCTCTCCACCATTTGCTTTTAATATTCTCTTCGTTCTGAATCTTGTATGTATATCACATGTAAGAACGTTTTTTGTATAATCTAAAATTGTTTTTGGGTTATTTGAGAATATAACTTCACATTCCACACCATATTCTTCAATTAACGATTTATAATAATCGATATAGTCAACGCCTGTGAATGGATGTTTATTGAATCCAAAATGGTCACGGAATTGTTTTTCTGTTAACACATCTGTCCAAGGATTAACTCCTTTTTCATCAAGTATATCTAAATCCACTAAGTGATTCCCAACTTCATCAGATGGATAGCTAAGCATTAAAACAATTTTTTTAGCACCTTTTGCAATACCACGTAGACAAATTGCAAAGCGATTACGACTTAAAATAGGGAAAATGACACCAATTGTATCTTCTCCAAATTTCGATTGTACGTCTTTCGCAATATGGTCAATTGTAGCGTAATTACCTTGCGCACGTGCAACGATTGACTCAGTTACCGTAACGATATCTTGATCCTGAAAATGGAAGCCTTCTACTTCTGAAGCTTTTAATACGCTATCTACAACGATCTCTTCAATATTGTCCCCTTGATTGATGATTGGACAACGAAGACCTCTTACAACAGTTCCAACTACTCTTTCCAAAATAATCGCTCCTCACAAGCTTTAAAGTTTATTTATATTTCGTCACTACTTGTACTATACATTGGTTTAGTGGTATAAGTAAAATGAGTATTTGTAATGGTAGGTATAAGGGAGACTTATATGATTAGTAAATTAGATTTATATAAAGTATTTTGTAAAGTAGGTAAAAGTGAAAGCTTCTCTAAGGCAGCAAAAGAGCTTTATATGACACAGCCTGCTGTAAGCCAAGCAATCATGCAATTAGAAAGAGAACTGGATATTCGACTTTTTAATAGAACACCTAAAGGGGTATCTTTGACAAATGAAGGGACACTTCTATTTGAGTATGCTAATTCTGCGCTAAATTTAATCCATGTTGGAGAAGAGAAAATCTTAGAATTTAAAAATTTAATGACTGGAGAATTAAAGATAGGAGTAGGAGATACTATTTCTAGATATTTTTTACTTCCATATTTAGAAGCCTTTCATAATAAATATCCAAATATTAAATTTAAGATTGTGAATGGTACCACTTTAGAGCTCTGTTCTATATTAAAATCTGGTGGGGTAGATATTGCAATTTGCAATTTTCCAATTGAAGATCCTACATTAGAAGTAATCCCATGTATAGAAATTCATGACATTTTTGTTTGCGGAGAGAAATATAAAGATTTATTTTCATCACCAACAAGTCTAGAAGAATTAGTAAATCATCCATTAATATTGTTAGAACCGAAATCAATTTCTAGAAAGTATGTTGATAATTATTTATTAGATAGAGGGATTAAAATTTCTCCAGAATTCGAATTAGGCTCACATGATTTATTGCTAGAGTTTGCAAAAATAAACTTGGGAGTAGCATGTGTAACGAAAGAGTTTTCTCTAGATTATTTAAATAAAGGATTACTTTTTGAAATTCAACTAGATGAGGAAATACCGAAAAGAAATATAGGTGTTTGTTTCTTAAAAAGTGTGTCACTATCTCCGGCTTCCACAAAGTTTGTGGAAATAATAGAAAATAAACAAAGGAAATAAAAGGAGGGCAAGTGTTGTCGATTTTCCAGTATGAGGTTTTTATAGAAGTTGTAGAAAGTGGTAGTTTTACAAAAGCTGGAGAAAAGCTAGGTTTGTCTCAATCAGGTGTCAGCCATAATATATCTACGCTGGAAACTGAACTCGGTATAGTATTATTACATCGTAATCGCAATGGAATTTCATTAACAGATGCGGGAAAAAGAGTTGAATCGCATATACGACATATCATTTATTATGGCAGGTTGCTGGAGCAGGAAGCAGCACTTATCCAAGGAATTGAAGTAGGGAGCATAAAAATTGGCAGTTTCCCAAGCTTTTCTTCCAAGATGCTTCCTATTCTCATTAGCAAGTTTCGTTCAATATATCCAGGTATACAAATAGAATTATACGAAGGAGGTTACGATGAAATAAAAAGTTGGATTACTTCTGGAACGATTGATGTTGGATTTCTTACACTTCCATGTAGCGAATTCGAAACAACTCCATTGTTTAAGGATCAATTATTTGCTTTAGTTCATGACAATCACCCACTCAGTACACATAAAATAATTACTGTTCAATCGATCCACGATCAACCTTTTATTATGCCAAAAGCAGGCTGTGAAATATTAATAAAGAATCTATTTAGAAAAAACAATGTACAACCTAATATAACTTTTGATATAAAAGAAAATAATACAATTATTTCGATGGTTCAAGAAGAGCTTGGAATTACCATTATCCCAGAGATGGTTTTGCCAAAAAGCATACCTAACACAAATATTATTCCAATAGAACCTAAGTTGTTTCGTGAAATAGGAATAGCAATTAAGTCAATGAAAGATGCATCCCCTTCAGTAAAAAAGTTTATCGGCATTACGAAAGAATTATTACAATATGAAAAAGCTTGAACTGGAAACCTTTCAAAACGGTCCTAGTTCAAGCTTTTTTATTTATATAGTTAAAATTCCTCGAATTGTAACTGTTGCAGCACCAGCTACTTTTATGATGGGCTTTAAACCATTAGGGGTTACCGTCACATATAGAGTTCCGGGTCTTCCTATTGCATCTCCTTGGGCAATTTTTAGATGAGTCGTTTCCGTTTGTGAAAGGAAGTTTTCTAAGTAAAGAAAACCGACCAATGCACCATTTGCAGCACCAGTTACAGGATCCTCTGGTATGCCAATGCCAGGTGCAAAATCTCTTGTATAAAGATCAAAGTCATTCTCTGTATTAAAAGTATATAGATGTGTAGTGCTAATATTATGTTTTTTATTATGCTTCCCTAGTGCTGCAAGGTTTGGCGTTGCCTCGTCGATTGACTTTTGCTCTTTTATCGGAACAAGCAAATGCCAGTTTCCTGTGTTAGATAGCTTTATTGGATATGTTAGATCAATACTTTCTTCTTTGACACCGATTAATTCACTAAGCTCTTCAAGGTTGATTTCAATCTTCTCCATTTTAGGTGGAACTTGTGTCATTTCTACTAATTCTATTTTTCCATCTTCTTTATGCCAATTAACTGGAACTAATCCTACGTTCGTTTCTAGTACAATACCATTCTTATTCTCAGCAAGTCCAAATTCTGTTGCCAGTAACCATGTTAAGCCCACTGTCGCATGACCACAGAAATTGATTTCTTCCTCTGGTGTAAAAAATTTCACCTTATAATCTGCATTTTCATTCGTTGAAGGTAATAAAAACCCTGATTCCGGTAAATTTAACTCCTTCGCAATGCTTTGCATTTCAACTTCTGATAATTTTTCCGCATCTAATACAATACCAGCTGTGTTTCCTCCAAATTTCTTAGTAGTAAAAGCATCTACATGATAAACTCGAATTTCTCTCATATACATATTCCCCTTTTCTTTAACTGTTACTAAATTCATCTTACATTGAACTATTAAATCAGTAAAATGAATTTTACTTATCTAATGAATTCAAAAAACTAATGCATATTTTGTTATTTAAAGAAATTGTTACTCTAGACATTCGGATTTATTGAATAAATAAAATAAAAAAAGAACATGCTTGGTTTAGATGGGATTACCTACTAAAGGAGGAATGAATATGGCAGATAATAATGGATTATCACGGCGTGACTTTCTTAAGACAACAGGTATTGCAACAGGGGCCCTTGTCGGTGGTGGAATTATCGGGGGGCTTGTAGGATACAATGTCAACAAAACAGGAGGGAAAGTTGAACATACCGAGACGCATGGTGGTGGAAATGTTGCAACACAAGATATTAACCGAGGATTAATGTTTTTCACAAATCAAAACGAATTCCATGTAATTTCACAGGCAGTTGAACGAATTTTTCCGGAGGATGATTTAGGTCCAGGTGCTCTTGGCTTAGGGGTGCCGTACTTCATTGACAACCAGTTAGCTGGAAATTACGGAAGCAATGCAAAGGAATACATGCAAGGTCCATTTTTTGCTGGTGAATCTACGCAGGGCTACCAGAGTAGATTAACGCGTGCAGAGATATTTAGACATGGAATTGCAAAAATGGATGAAGAAGCACAAAAACGATTTAAAAAAGGGTTTGCAGAATTGGAAGGAAAGCAAATGGATGAGATATTAACTGCTTTCCAGAAAAATGAAATAGATATGAAAGGAGTTGCATCGGAGTTTTTCTTTAAATTACTTCGTACAGCAACGCTAGAAGGCGCCTATTCAGATCCAATATATAACGGCAATGTCAATATGGACGGATGGCGTATGAAAGGGTTTCCGGGTCATCAAATGGCCTATATTAATGTAATTGAAGATGAGAAGTATCAAAAAATTGAACCAAAATCGATTAGTAGCATGCAGCACTAAGGAGGGAAACATGAATGGCAAAGACATTAAACAAAGTGGATGTCGTTACAGTTGGGGTCGGATGGGCTGGAGGTATCATTGGCGCCGAATGTGCAAAGGCTGGCATGAAAGTACTGGGTCTTGAAAGAGGAAAGAAAAGAGGAACGGAAGATTTTCTGCTGGTACACGATGAGTATCGTTATGCAATTCGATATGATTTGATGCAGGATTTATCTAAAGAGACAGTTACGTTTAGAAACACTCGAAAACAAAGAGCACTTCCTATGAGACAAATGGGTTCATTTCTTTTAGGAGAAGGGCTTGGTGGATCAGGTACACATTGGAATGGAATGACCTATCGTTTCCTTCCTTATGATTTTCAAATTAAAACGGAAACAGAAAAGAAATATGGAAAGAATAAGTTACCTCCAGAATATCTCATACAGGATTGGGGGATAACTTATGACGAGTTGGAACCTTATTTCGATAAATTCGAAAAGACGGCTGGTTTATCGGGAGAGGATAAAAATCCATTTGGGGGAAAACGAACTTCTGATTATCCAACACCTCCTATGAAGAGAACACCAATATTAAAAAAATTCGAGGCTACCACAACAAAGCTTGGATATCATCCTTTTATGGTACCTTCCGCAAATTTATCGGAGGCATACGTTAACCCTGATGGAGAATCGATCGCTCAATGCCAATATTGTGGATTTTGCGAACGGTTTGGATGCGAGTATGGTGCAAAGACATCTCCTGAAATTACAGTTGTACCAACCGCTATGAAAACAGGTAATTATGATGTTCAATTCCATGCGAATGTTACTGAAATTTTGAAATCTGGAGGTAAAGTAACAGGTGTAAAATATGTAGATACTCAAACAGGTGAGGAATTTATTCAACCTGCAGATGTGGTTGTATTAACTAGTTATGTCTTGAATAACGCTAAGTTATTGATGGTTTCGAAAATCGGAGAGCAATATAATCCTGACACTGGCAAAGGAACACTTGGAAAAAATTATGGGTATCAAATTGAACCTGGCACTTCTGGGTTTTTCGATGAACAGATGAACGTGTTTATGGGTGCTGGTGCTTTGGGAATGACAATTGACGATTTTAACGGTGATAACTTCGATCACTCTAAACTTGATTTTATTCACGGAGCGAGTATAACAATTACGCAATCTGGAAGTAGGCCAATATTAACGAATCCAATTCCTCCAGACGTTCCGGTATGGGGTGCAGAATTTAAAAAATCATCCATTGAAAATTATTCTAGAACCTTATCTGTTTTTGGACAAGGTGCATCGATGCCACATAAAGAAAACTTTATGTCGTTAGATTCTAGTTATAAAGACGTTTACGGAGTGCCTCTTCTTCAGTTGACCTACAATTTTACTGAACAAGATCGTAACCTTCATGATTATATTAACAAAAGAACAGCAGAAATTATGAAGGAAATGGGTGCAAAAACGGTTGTACCTGGAAGCCCGATCACCAATTACGACATTGTGCCATATCAATCGACGCATAATACCGGTGGAACTATTATGGGGGCTAATCCTGATAATAGTGTTGTGAATAATTATTTACAGCATTGGGATGCGGAAAATCTTTTTGTAGTTGGTGCTGGGAACTTTGCACATAATGGAGGTTATAACCCAACTGCAACTGTTGGAGCACTTGCATATCGTGCTGCTGAAGGTATTGTCAAGTATAGAAAAAGTGGAGGTTCACTTGTTTAATTAGAAATGGAGGGATTTTGATGAGTTTAGCGAGTATCGGTATACCTGGTTTAATAATTATTCTAGTTATTATTTTAATTTTGTTTGGTCCAAGGAAACTGCCCGAAATTGGATCAGCTGTTGGAAAAACACTTGCTGAATTTAAAAAATCAACGCGGGAGATCATGGAAGAAGAATCTGTCACAAAGAACATTGAGAGTATAGAGAAGAAAGAGATTGAATAGATTGTAGGTGATGAAATGGATCCGTACGGAGATCATAATCGCAAAATCTTAAGCCCGCTAGATAAAGTTCTAGAGGAACAGAAAGAACGGACAGAAACCGTCCAACAGGATGGAATAAAAGAGAGCGACTTTCATGCAAGTAATGTATTGGAATCAGAGATGCAAGTGAATAATTTTAAAACCGGCACGTCCCTTGTTGAGCATCTTTCGGATTTAAGAAAACAACTTATTAAAGCAGCAGCGGTGTTTTTAGCATTTTTCTTAGCCGTATTTGCTTCCATTAATTTATGGTTCCCATATGTCACACGAGGTCACCAGTTAATAATCCTTGGACCGCTGGAAGTCGTTAAATTTTATATGTCCATTTCAATGGCGTTAGCATTTGGATTGTCATTGCCGTTTCTTTGTCATTTTTTATGGCAATTTGTGAAGCCAGGTTTAAATGACCGAGAAAGTCGTTTTCTCAGTATTTTTTCTCCGATTATGCTTCTCTTATTTATTGGTGGAGTTTCATTTGGTTACTTTATTGTCAATCCACTTAGTTATCAATTTCTTGTCTCGCTTGGAGCTATGAATTTTACAGTTATGGTTTCCGCCCAAGAATATGTTCGATTTTTACTTATGACAACAATGCCGATTGGAATAATATTTGAATTGCCAATAGTAGCACTGTTTTTAGCGACGATTGGATTGTTAACTGCAGTTACGATGAGAAAAGTGAGGAAATGGTCTTATCTTTCGATTGCAATAGTTTCAGCACTTATTACGCCTCCGGACTTTGTAAGTCAGCTAATTGTGCTTATTCCAATGGTTTTGCTATATGAAGCAAGTATCCATATTGTTGTATATGCGGAGAAAAGAAGTATTATTGCAAATAAAAAAACCGAAGCCCAACAATAGGGTTTCGGTTTCATACTGTAGACAAACTCAATTATTATCCGCATATTGGGTCTCATCATCCGCTTCCCAGAAATGTCCTCATTTCACTATCGAAATGAGGGCATTTCTCTATTCTTAAGGATACTACTCAAACCAAATTACTTATTAGTTGAACAGGAAGTTGAACATTTTTCGCTTAAAGCACAACCAGCGCATTTACCCATTTTACTTCTTTTGACGAAACGGTAAAGGGTAAAGACAGCATATCCGAAAATGAGCACACCAAGAATGATGCTAACTAACATTTCGTATTCCTTCTTTCTGATAATTAGAATCCTAATAGTTTACCACCTTGGTAAATGATAATTGAAATAATATATGCAATGATTAAAGCGTAAATAATAGAAAACCAAGTCCACTTTGCTGAACCAGTTTCTTTTTTTATAGCTGCAACAGTTGCTAGGCACGGAACATAAAGTAATATGAACGCTAAAAAGCTATAAGCTGAAAGTGGTGTAAAGAAGTCAGCCATAACGCCTTGTAGTGTGTGCATGTCAGGAGCAACGTAAATAATGTTCATGGTGGAAACAACAACTTCTTTTGCAAGAAAACCAGTTAATAATGCCGCTCCAGCTTGCCAGTTACCGAATCCAATCGGATTTAATATTGGTGCAATAGCTCCGCCAATTAGAGCAAGAAAACTTTCATCCATTGGAACATTTAAGCCGTGTGGTCCAGCATAGGTTAATAGCCAAATCACAACAGACCCACCAAAAATAAATGTACCAGCTTTGCGAATAAAACCTTTTCCTTTTTCCCAAGTGCTTTGTAATAAAGTCTTAAGTTGTGGAATTCGATAAGGTGGTAATTCAATAACAAAAAAAGAGCTCTCTTGTTTTAAAATGGTAGATGAAAAAATCTTTGCTAGTGTTAAAGCTAGAATAATACCTAGTAAATAAAGTGATAGCACAATTAATGCTTGGTTATGTTTAAAAAAGGCTCCGACAAACAAACTGTACACAGTTAATCGGGCAGAACAAGACATAAGAGGTGTTAAAATTATTGTAAGAAGTCTTTCTTTAGGTTGCTCAATCGTTCTGGCAGCCATAATACCGGGCACATTGCACCCAAACCCTATAATCATTGGAATAAATGCTTTTCCGTTTAGTCCAATGCTCTCCATTATTTTATCCATAACCATGGCTACTCGCGCCATATAGCCTGAATCCTCAATAAAGGAAATGAGAAAGAAAAGCATAAAGATTTGCGGGACAAAAACAATAACTCCTCCAACACCTGCTACAATTCCTTGTAGAATTAATGCACGAATAAATTCAGTTGCACCTGCAGCGTTAAGCAAACTATTAAGCGTGTCTGTAAGTGGTCCAGTGATAATATAATCTAAACCATCAGAAAGTGGTGTTCCCGCCCAATCGAACGTTAGTTTAAAGATGAGATACGTAAATAACAAAAAGATAGGAAGCCCGAGCACTTTATTTGTCACAATATTATCGATTCGATCGGTAAGTGTAGATTCATTTTTTTTCGTCTGAAGCATACAGCAAACTAATAAGGATTGAATATAGTTGCCACGAATTACACGGATATGATGAGCAATTGAGATTACCTTTGTTTCAGATTGGATATCTCTTTCCGTCTTCTCAAACAATTCATTCAAAATAGAATCAGGTATATACTTAATAAGTAAATCTCGAACCAAGCTGTTTCCTTCTAAAAATTGAATGGCTAACCATCTACTTGGTGGTAATTCTTTATTCTCTGGAATAAGGCTAATTACTTGCTCGATCGCTGCTTCCAGAGTTCTTCCGTAATCAATATAGAGCTGTGCTTGTTGAGAACTAGATGAAGAAAGCATGGAAGCAAGTTCATCACAACCTGCACCTGAACGTGCAATAATTGGGGCAACGTAACAGCCAAGACGTTCAGATAAGAGCTGGACATCGATTTCCATCCCCCTTGCTATCGCAACATCTATCATATTTAACCCAATAGTAAGCGGTTTCCCGTATTCTAAAAGTTGTAAGGTTAAATATAGATTGCGCTCTAATTGGGAAGCATCTACAATGTTTAATATCATTGAAACATCATCATAAAGAAGGTAGTTGGTAGCAACTCCTTCGTCTCTTGATAATGGATTAAGTGAGTATACTCCTGGCAAATCGACTAAGTTTCCAAGATTATTTTTTAAGACACCGACTTTTTTTTCAACTGTAACCCCTGTCCAGTTTCCAACATACTCATAAGAACCAGTTAGTTTGTTGAACAAGGAAGTTTTGCCTGTGTTTGGGTTACCGGCTAATGCAACTGTGATCATATGTTTTCCACCCGAATCATCTTAGCTTCACGACGGCGAATTCCTATTAATTGTCCTTTTGCTTCAATTGCAATCGGACCGCCCAACGGTAAAATTCGTTTAATCATAATGACCGTTCCTTGCATAATTCCTAAATCTAATAAACGACGTTGAACAAGTTCATTCATCTGTTCTGTATTCTTAATTCGAACTCTTTCACCTGTGTGTACATCTGTTAAAAGCATTCCATTCACCTCTATAGGGTTGACACTAATAATCAATTTTCTTTACAAGTATATGAGAATGATAATCACATGTAAACATATATATGATGAAGAATCGTAAAGAAGGTTTAAGCGTTACTATCCATCAACTGTATTTTAACCAAATTTTTGTGTATATTAAATGTACTTTTACAAAAAGCAAATGAATGGCTCATTAGAAAATATTCTATAAGGAGGAGGACAATTATGAAAATCCTATTAGCTGAAGACGATCTCCGTTTAGGCAAGTTACTAGAACATATGCTAAAAAGAAAAGAAGGATATAACGTGGAATGGTATACAAATGGCAGAGAAGCTTTTGAATATGCCACAGAATCTCATTATGACGTATTAATTTTAGATTGGATGTTGCCGGAATTAGATGGTATTTCGGTATGCCAAAATTTAAGACAAAATGGTTATACAGGCGCGATTCTAATTTTAACTGCAAAAGACAATGTACTGGATCGCGTCAAGGGTCTCGATTCGGGTGCGGATGATTATTTAACAAAGCCATTTGAATTTGAAGAACTTTTTGCAAGAATACGTGTTCTTGCAAGGAGAAACTATGCTCCTTTACAAGAGGACGTGGTCATTTTTGGAAATCTCAAAATGGATCGTACAAAACATACTTTACACCGTCATGGAGTTGAGATTTCTTTAACTCCAAAAGAGTTCCAATTATTGGACCTATTAATTCGGAATAAAGGAAAGGTTTTAACACGTGAAATAATTCTCGACCGAGTATGGGGCTACAATGCAGAGGTAACTAGCAATTCAGTAGATGCCTATATTAGACTGCTTCGAAAAAAGGTGGACGAAGAAGGTAAAAAAACAATCATTTGCAATATTAGAGGAGTAGGATATTCGGTTGAAACATAATGTAAACGTATTTTCTACAACGAAAAAAAATTTAGCGCAATATAACAGTAGAATGCTAATTGTATTCTTACTACTTTTTAATATTGTCATAAGTGTATTTCTGTTTATCAATATGTACAATGAACAAAAAGTAACGATGTTTGATATAGCTAAACAAGAGATAAAAGAGTTACAAACGGATGAAGAAGTATTATCAAATACTCAAAATCAGAATGCCGTAACAGAAACTACCAATAATAGAACACAAGGGGTATTCTTAACTTATTTTCTAAAACCAAATAATGAGTTAGTGATTATTGATGAGTTTTCACCCAAAATAAGAACAGTACTGTTAAAAATAATAGAGAATTGGAAGCCAGTTGAAATGGAAGTTAAATATCAAGAGGTGAAAGTTTCCGAAGAAGACTCTGTCTATTTACTCATCGTTTCTCAAAATGTTTATGAAAATGGTAAGCTAAAAGGCACCATTTATATTGGAAAAGATATTACTTTTTTAAGAAATGTGTTTATCCATTTTTTATTTATCCTTCTTGGAATTTCACTCATCTTTTTTGTTATTGCCCTTCTTATTGGACAAGTCATGACAAAACGGGCAATGGATCCGATTATAAAAACGTATCATCTACAATCAGAGTTCATAGCGGATGCTTCCCATGAATTAAGGACTCCATTAAGCGTTTTAAAATCTGGTTTAGATGTTATTGAATACGAAGAAGGAAATAAGTTTTCCACTTTTTCCAAAAGTATTTTATCTGATTTAAAAGAAGAAATAAGAAGTACTACCCAACTAGTCAGTAACTTATTATTTTTAATCCGTTCAGATTCAGGGGAACAATCGTCGTTAGTGGAACGCTTTGATTTACAAGAGTTAATGCAACAAATTTTAAGATCATTCCATCATTTGTCAGAAATGAAGAAGATACAGTTAGATTTACAAATACTAACCCCACTTGTTCTGTTGTCAGATAGGGAAAAATTAAAGCAATTGCTGTATATCCTAATGGATAATGCGATGAAATACACACCAAGCGGTGGGAAGATAATCATCTCCTATGAACTTAAGTCTGATCATCAAAGCGAGAAGCTGTATATAGTTGTTAGAGACAATGGTATCGGAATATCGCTAGAGCAGCAAGAGCGCATATTTGATCGTTTTTACCGGGTGGATAAAAGTCGTTCACGTCAAAGCGGCAGTTCAGGTCTTGGATTACCAATTGGTAAATCTATTGTAGAATCATTAAGTGGCACTATTGAGGTTTCTAGTTCATTGAATAAAGGAAGCGAGTTTGCAATAACTATTCCACTTTCAAAAGCAATTAGTAGAGGATAAAAAAATATTCTCAAAGAATTTTATTCACTATAAATTTTCATTAATTTTTCATTCTTGTATTTTATAGTTTACCTTAGGGAATAACATTAGATACTGAGGAGGATTAATAAATGGGGCAATTTAGAGAAGATCGAAATAATAATAAAAATTCAGCTGTATATGGGGACTTATTAGAGTCAAAATCACAAGGAAGGCTAATGTTAAATAAAGTTCCGGTAATCATCACAATCTATTTCTGGATTATTAAAATCATGGCAACAACAGTGGGGGAGACGGCAGCAGACTTTATAAACGAAAAGTTTAACTTAGGTCTTACTATCACGACTCTTATAATGAGTGTACTATTGCTCATAACTTTGGTATTTCAGTTCAAGGCTACTAAGTACGTACCAAGTTTATACTGGTTAACGGTTGTATTAATCAGTGTAGTTGGTACGTTAGGTTCAGACAATTTAGTTGATAATTTAGGAATACCTCTTGTGACAACTACAATTATCTTTTCAATAGCAGTGATAATCAGCTTTGCGATTTGGTATGTGAGTGAGAAAACGTTGTCCATACATTCTATTCACACGACTAAGCGTGAAGTCTTTTACTGGATTGCAATTCTGTTCACTTTTGCTTTAGGTACTTCTGCAGGTGACCTTATAGCAGAGGGGCTTAACATTGGTTACTTGAATTCCGCAATTATGTTTGCTGTTTTGATAGGTTTAGTAGTTCTTGCTTATTATGGTTTTAAAATGAATGCAGTGTTGGCTTTCTGGATTGCCTACGTTTTAACACGACCATTCGGCGCTTCTCTTGGAGACTATTTGTCACAATCTCACCATGCAGGTGGTCTTGGACTGGGTACGATGGGTACAAGTCTAATCTTCCTAATAACAATTTTGGGATTAGTTATCTACTTAACAAAGACAAAAATAGATAATCCGGTTCAAACAGAAGAGTAAAATGAAAAGTTGATGATGGTCGTCAAAAGTAATATACTAGTTCACTTCAATTGCCTATAAGTTAATTGTTAAATCGGGCTAATATAAAAAAAAGAAATTCCATTTGTTTATTCATAACAAATGGAATTTCTTTAATATAAAGTTACAATTTCTAAATCTTGATCTTTTAAGTACTCAATTATCTTAGGTAATACTTCTACAACAACCTGAGATTCATGCAGGAGGATAATAGATCCAGATGATTTAGTTTCTTGTATATATTTAAAGATTTCATCAGCATCTTGGTTTTTCCAATCTTCTGTATCCGCATTCCATAGTACTATCTTGTTATGGGTTTCGTTCATTAACTCCATTGTTAATTCGTTTTTAGAGCCATAAGGTGGTCTAAAGAGGGTCACTTCTTCATGCGTAATTTCTTCTATTAATTGATTAGTTTGCATAAGTTCATCTTTTTGCTTTTGATAAGGAATTTTGGTGAAATTTGGATGATTCATAGAATGTCCACCAACAGAATAACCATTTGATATTACATATTGAACGGAGTCAGGAAATTTCTTTACATTATTTCCTATGAAGAAGAATGTGCCGCCAGCTTGGTTCTCCATCAATATATCTGTAATCTCTTTTGTGAAATTTGAAGGGCCATCATCGAAAGTAAGAGCGACTTTACCCTTAGGGATACTATATGTAATCGTATCTTCTAGCTTTACAAATGGAAAAATTATTTCTTCATCTTCAATTTCACTAACTGATTCAGTTTCTTCTTCGTCACTCCTAATAGCAATTAGATTTTCTTCTTCAGCTATTACTTTTGCCTTTCCAATTGCTTCTCCCTTATTAAGAATAGAGGTGCTTAGTATAATAATGAATACAGTGCTTACTAAGGCAAAAATTTTCCAAGAAAGCTTACGACTAAAATACATTGAGCTTGTGTCGTCAGTTTTTGAAAAGTTAACTGGATCTGGATTATCAGGGAAGACAGTCAAATTCTTTATCTGATGTATTTCTTCATTGTACTTTAACGCATGTAATCCATTTACATAAGCTTCTGAACATGAAAAATAAACTTTACTGCTTTGATCTCGATATGTCTTTGTTATAAAACTTGTATATTTGTTTGTAGTTAAGTCAGCTATGCTTTGAAAAGATAATCTGTATTTATGAAGTCCACCAAGCTCGGTAACTGTTTTCAAATTTTCAGCTGTTTCATAGTCAATTTCCCATAGTAATTCAATTTCATGCTCAGATAATAATTTTATTCGCAAAAAGGAATGATTCGGTGTGCTATCAATTGATAATAGTTCTATTAGTTTCCCTTGATAGAATGACATAATTGTATCCTTTCTCTACTAATGAAAAGAAAACCCATTATAATTCTTTGTTAATCATAGTTTTTGAAGAAAAAGAAAAGGACATTCTCTCTGTAAAATCATTAATTGTTTGCATCAACTCTGATTTTTCTTCAAGTATCTTCGCATTTTGTTCTACGTACTTTTTATTTTCTATTTCAATCTCTCTCATTTTTTCTTCGAGTTCTCTTATATTTAACATATTTTGATATTGAATATTGTTCGATTCCTCTTTAAGCAAATTATATTTATTAATTTGTTTATCTAGTTGATTTGAAACTTTATCAAAATCGCTGTTTGATGTATTTTGATAATCTTTAAAATCTTCAAGAAGTTGTTCGTATACCATTTGCTTATTTGTTAAATTACTTTCCAGTACACGGATTTCTTTATGGTTGTCTTGAATAATTTGTTCTTTTTTAACCAACTCCTGCTTTATACGATTATTCGTTTCACTTGCTATGTGTAATTGATCTTCAAGACCATCATTTTTATAAAGAATTAGTTGTCGGTCATGTAGTATGTTTTCTAAAGAAACAATTAAATCCAGTGATACTTTGTCCTGATTTTCTTTAGATAGTATGTACTTATCGGTTGTATAACGCTCATCTACATTGATAAGCTCGTTCTCTTCAATGGTAATTGCGCTTACTTCCTCAAAATGGTTGGTTTGAGAAAACTGATTTTGATTTGATCGGACATTTTTAAACCAATTTATTGACTTGTTCCTGTTATCTTTAGTCATAGTTACATCTCCTATTAAATTTATATGTTAAAACTACTATCAAATGATAAAGATGAATAATAATTGATACTAAAGTAATTATTTTTCGAACATCAAATAAGTTTCAAAATTACTAGCTTCTTAATTCTATTGTATGATTATGTAGAATAATGTCAACATAATATAATAATGTTAAGCTCTGAGGAGTAAATTTTGTTAAATACATTCTTTTTCATTAATACATCATGCTTTGTTATTGACGCGATTATCATAGTGATTTTATTTTTTACTGTTCTTATCTTGTTCTTTTCACTTCGAAGCAATAATCGCTAAACCGTTCACTGACTAATCGGTGAAAGTTTTAGCAAAAATTAACCGTATGTACTTGCACAGAACTAATTATTGAGGTAGCATTACAACTAATTTATGGTGAATTCGAGAAGGCGAGTGTTAATAAATATGAAAATAGTTACAGTAGAAGATATTGTCCGTCGGTTTTCTTTTGAGGTGTTAACAGGACAAGAACAATTGGCAAGAGAATTAAAGAAAACCAAAGTACGTCGACCAGGACTAGAGTTTATGGATAAATTCGATTTCATTGCGACTGAATATGTGCAGATTTTGGGGAAAAATGAAATTAATTATTTACATACACTTACAGAGGATGAATGTAAACTTCGCATCGGAAATATTGTGCAATACGATCCTCCGTGCATTGTGATTACATCGAATCAAGAAGAGCCGCTCGGACTAATAGACTACTGTGTAGAAAAGAAGATTCCGGTATTGCGTACATACGACACGATGAGTGAAGTTTGTGAGAAATTGGATGCATTTGTTGTAAAAGCGATGGCACCAGAAATTGCAATTCACGGAGTATGTGTAAATGTCTCTGGGATTGGTATTCTTTTGCGAGGCAAGTCTGGAGTTGGAAAAAGTGAAACGGCCCACACATTAATAGGACGGGGTCATCGACTGGTGGCGGATGATATCGTCGTTTTGAAGAAATTAAGCCCCCAAACTCTACTAGGCTCACATAATGATAAAAATAAAGAATTTCTCGCTTTGCGTAGTATTGGCCTCTTAAATGTCGTTCGACTTTACGGAAGAGCCGCTTTTCAAGAAGAAACACGAATTGCACTCGATATTGAACTGACAAAATGGGAGCATAATGCTTTGAATAATGAACTAGAGTTAGAATCGAAATTCACGGAATATATGGGTGTTCAAATTCCACATATTCAAATTCAACTACAGCCAGGTCGTGATGTTGCTGGTTTAATAGAAGCAGCAGCGAATAACTGGTATTTAAAGCAGCAAGGGTATAGTGCTGCGGAGGATTTTGTTAAGAGACTCGAACAAGATTTTGATGATTCTAAATCTAACTAAGGTCCATAAAAGTACCAAATTAGAAAAAAGCGTAAAAATAAATAGTAAAATAGAAAAAGAAGACATGTACAGATAAAGTACATGTCTTTTTGAATTTCATTTCATAATCAGTTCATAAAGGAATGTTATAGTAATTATTGTAAGCTTGCAGAGAACGTTTCAAGGAAGGACATGTAATATGAAAGAAACAATAAACGAAAATAAAAAAGGGAACTGGCGACAGTTTTTTCAACTAATAAAAGATACTGAACCACCGAAGCTTTTATTAATCATTGCGCTTTGTATGAGCTTTGCAACAACGGGAGTAGGATTCGTTGTTCCGTTATTCACCAAAGAATTAGTGGATGGTTTTTCAATTGAGTCACTTAATTATTGGCAAATTACTTTGCTAGTTATTGCATTTATTGCACAAGCAATAGCGAGCGGACTTTCAATATATTTATTAAACCGTGTTGGTCATCATGTCGTAGCTAGTTTAAGAGATCGATTATGGAGAAAACTATTACATTTACCAATAGCCTATTATGATAATAATGATACAGGTGAGACACTGAGTCGAGTAACGAATGACACAGCAGTTGTGAAGGAACTTATTACGGAACATCTTGCCAACTGTTTAACGGGTATTATTGCGATTATCGGTTCCGTTACCATTCTATTATTTTTGGATTGGAAAATGACATTAGTCATGCTGATTGCCGTTCCGATTGCTATGGTTATTTTAATGTTGTTAGGGAAACGAATGTTTGTCATTTCAAAAGGAATGCAAGATGAAACGGCAAAATTTACTGCCATATTAAATCAAGTATTACCAGAAACCCGTTTAGTCAAAGCATCCAATGCAGAAGAATTGGAATATAATCGTGGTAAGAAAGGCATTACCAATCTGTTCAAGTTTGGTTTAAAAGAAGCGAAAATACATGCACTCATTACTCCTTTAATTTCTTTTGTTCTGATGATCGTACTTGTTACGATAATAGGCTACGGGGGTATTCGTGTTTCTTCTGGAGAACTTACAGCTGGTGATATGGTAGCATTTATTTTATATTTAATACAAATTATTATTCCAATGACTCAGCTAACAATGTTCTTTACTCAGTTGCAAAAAGCAATGGGTGCAACGGAGCGAATTAGTTCAGTACTTCAACATGAGGAAGAAGAAGTTCATGTGGGTACCGTATTAAAGTCTGTAACTGAACCCATTCATCTGCATCATGTAGACTTTGCATATGGAAAAGAACGGATATTAGCGGACATTGATTTTACCATTGAACCAGGAAAAGTAACTGCCATTGTTGGACCAAGTGGAGGAGGGAAGACAACTACATTTTCACTTTTGGAACGTTTTTATCAACCTACTAAAGGAACGATTACGCTTGGAAATAAGCCAATTGATACGTTTTCTTTACATTCTTGGAGAAGTCATATCGGATACGTTGCTCAGGAAAGCGCCCTCATATCTGGAACAATACGCGATAACATTTGCTATGGGATAGAAAGGGAAGTAGAGGATGAGGAACTTGAAAGGGTTGCGGAAATGGCATATGCTGAACAATTTATTCAAGCACTTCCACATAAGTTTGATACAGAAGTAGGAGAACGAGGAGTCAAACTTTCTGGAGGGCAACGACAACGAATTGCAATTGCGCGAGCATTATTACGTAATCCTCAAATATTAATGCTTGATGAAGCGACATCTAGTCTCGATAGTAATTCGGAAATCTATGTTCAAAAAGCATTGGATAATTTGATGAAAGGAAGAACGACACTTGTAATAGCGCACCGTCTATCTACAGTTGTAGATGCAGACAACATTTTATTTGTGGAAAAAGGACATATTACAGGAAGTGGAACGCATAATACGCTATTTCAATCGCATGAGATGTACAGAGAGTTTGCAAATCAGCAATTGCGTATTCAAGAATAAGTTAGAAAGGATTTGTTGTTATGACAAAACTATTAATAGTAGATGATGATGAACATATTAGAGAGTTAGTGAAAGTATTTTTGCAAAATGAAGGCTTAGACATACTGGAAGCAGTGGACGGAGTAGATGCAATGTCCAAGCTTGATTCAGAAAAAATAGATATGGTCATTATGGATATTATGATGCCAAATATGGACGGATGGGAATTATGCAAGGAAATCCGAAAGTTTTACAATGACTTGCCTATTCTTATGTTGACTGCAAAAGGAGAAACTGCTCAAAAGGTAAAAGGTTTTAATCTTGGAACAGATGATTATCTTGTTAAACCATTCGAACCTGCTGAATTAATTGTTCGCGTTAAATCCATTCTAAAAAGGTATCATATTTCTTTATCTCAAACGGTGGAAGTTGGTAATGTCCGGATGAATCGTAATACGTATGAGTTAGAGTATATGGGAGAAAATATTACACTACGATTAAAGGAGTTTGACTTGTTATTTAAATTAGCGAGTTATCCAGGAAAGACATTCTCACGTGAACAATTAATAGAAGAAATTTGGGGATTTGATTATGAAGGGGATGAACGAACAGTAGATGTTCATATTAAAAGGTTACGTGAACGATTCCCGAAAGAAAATAGTGGATTTTCCATAAGAACCATTCGCGGTCTTGGATATCGTTTGGAGTTGGGTTCATGAAGAAATGGAAGTTCATTGGAAAAGTTCTAGCTGTTATTGCACTTTTTCTTTTAGCTACTACCATTTTTGCATTCCTATCTTTTCATCTAACCTCTTTTCTTTATGACTGGATAGGTAAGTATCCTAGAGGGTATTGGCAACAACTTATTACAGTAATAGGTGTAATATTTTTCTTTTGGTGTACAGCAATCATTGTTTTTTTATTTGGTTCCAAGAGACAGCGAGTTTATTGGGATACGATTGTTGCTGCTTTACGACAAATGTCAACTGGAGATTTTAATGTGAAATTAGACCTTAAAGCAAATGGAGAAGATCAATTTGGACAGTTGATAAGCGGGATAAACAATATGGCAATTGAGTTAGGCGAAATGGAGAAAATGCGGCAAGAGTTTATCTCCAATGTTTCGCATGAAATTCAGTCTCCTCTTACATCCATTAATGGTTTTGCAAAAGCGTTGAAAAACATTGACTTGACGGATGAGAAACGACTTCATTATTTAACAATTATTGAAACGGAAAGCAATCGACTCTCCAAGATTAGTGATAATTTACTGAAGTTAACGTCTTTAGAATCACAACATCACCCTTTTGAACCGAAAAAATATAGACTAGATAAACAGTTGCGCAATGTTGTCTTAGCGTGTGAACCAACCTGGGTAGGGAAAGATATTGAAATGGACATTCAGTTAGAAAAGATTTTAATAGAAGCCGATGAAGATCTGATGAATCAGGTGTGGATGAACATACTTAGTAATAGTATTAAATTTACGCCCAATGCAGGTACGATTTGCATTCGTTTATGGAAACAAGAGGATGCAGTGATTACTTCCATCACGGATAACGGAATAGGGATGACAGCAGAGGACCAATTGCATATTTTTGAACGATTCTTTAAATCTGACCAATCGAGAACGATATCAAATGGGGGAAGTGGCTTAGGACTTTCTATTGTGAAAAAGATTGTAGAAATGCATCACGGCACAATCTCTGTACAGAGTAAGGTTGAGGAGAAAACAACATTTCTTACAACATTGCCTATACTTCAGAGGGTAGTAGCAGAGAAATAGCTAGCCCTTATAAAGCAATTAGTAGTTGATTAGATCGAAGAAGAGAATGTACATTACTAAAATTACTTAGTAATGTACATTCATGCAATTTTATCCACAAACCAAGATTAAAAATTATACAGCAAATTTATTTTTTTTAATCAACCGTAACCGAAAGCTCTTTTACTCGCAAAGATGGAGAACCAAAACCGCCTGGAAGGAAATGTATATCTGAACCAATTTCTTCGATCTCTTTCATATAGTCGAAGAAGTTACCGGCGATCGTCATTTGTTTAACAGGCGCGGAAATTTTGCCATCTTGAATATAGAAACCTTTTGCAGCAAGCGAAAAATCTCCAGAAATCGTATTAGTGCCCGAATGTAGACCAGATAACTCTGTAATGAGAACTCCATTTGTTACGGAAGCAATTAAGTCTTCCTTCGTTCTTTTACCGGGTGCAATGTACATATTTTGCGGTGCAATAGTAAGTGTGCTTTTATAGGATGCTTTATGTGCATGTCCAGTTGTTTCTACTCCCTCCATTTTTGCAGTTTTTCGGTTATGAAGAAGTGTTTCAAGTGTACCATTTGATACGATGGCACGTTTTCTTGTTGCCACGCCTTCTCCGTCGAAATTTGAACCTGTAACTGCATCTGGATGAGAAGGACCATCAAGCAGCGTGAAGATTTCAGATGCGACTTTTTCACCGACTTTTCCTTTTAAAAGAGACTGATCCTTTTGTGTATTTTCAGCTGAAAAGATCGGTGTGTATGTTGCAAGTAAAGATGCAGCTGCGTCATGTCGCATGATGATTGTGTATTTACCAACAGGAATTGATTTTTCACCGAGATTTGATAGCGCTTCTTCAGCCGCTTCTCTCGCAATTTCATCGGCATCAAGAGAGCTAAAATCACGCGTCATTTTAATGAAACTACCTGTTTTCATTTCTTCTCCATCTTTCACTACAGTGGATACGAAGATGATTAATCCATTCTTTTTTTCATCTATTGAAAGGCCTTTATTGTTTGCGATTACTCTGTCTCCGGAAAAATCTTGTAGAATGCAGTAATTAAGCGTGACAATCCGGGGGTCGTATGCCAGTACTTTCTTTTCAATCAACTTAATAAGTTCAATTTTTTCTGGAATTGGGACATTTGCGAGTTCTTGGCTGTAAAATTTATGCCCTGTGTACTCTTTACTTCCTTCGAAAATATCAGTGCCATCATCTTCATCGAGGACATCTGCATTCGCTTTCGCTTTGTCGATCAAAAAAGAGATGGAATCTTCATCTAATTTTTCCGTGTAGGCATAACCCATTTTCCCATTATATAGACCTCGTAGACTAAGACCACCATCTTCGGAAGTTTCGTAGCTATCAATTTCGCCTTTGAAAATCATGCATTGAAATGTTTCAGTATGCTCATAATACACTTCAGCTTCTTTGAAACCAGCATCCATTGCCTTTATTAAAAGTTCTTTTTGGAATTCTGTAATATTCATCTTTTATTCCCCCTTTGTCCCACCAACTGTAATTTCACTTATGCGAATCATCGGCTGACCAACATTGACTGGGAGGCTTCCACTCAACGATCCACACATTCCCGCACCATGGGCAAGGTTATTTCCAACGCGATCCACAAGTTGTAATGATTTAGCCCCATTACCAATTAGTGTTGCACCTCGAACGGGACGGCCAACTTTTCCATCTTTCACGAGATACGCCTCCATTACAGAAAAGTTGTAATCCCCAGTTGCTGGATTTACGGAGCCTCCACCCATATATTTTGCATATATTCCGTTTTCCGTTGAAGCAATAATTTCTTCTGGTGTCGATTTCCCAGGTGCGATATACGTATTTGTCATACGAGAAGTTGGATTGAAACGATATGACTCACGTCGTGAGGATCCAGTTGCTTCTGTATTCATACGACGAGCATTAAATTTATCCACGAGATAACCTTTCAAAATCCCATTTTCAATTAAGACATTTTTACGAGTTTTCTCCCCTTCATCATCAATAGAAAGTGAACCCCATTCGTTTGGAAGTGTTCCATCATCAATGTATGTCACGATATCTGGAGCAACCTTCTCACCAATACGATTCGCAAATACGGAATTATTTTTAGCAACTGAAGTTGCTTCAAGACCGTGTCCACACGCTTCATGGAAAATAACTCCACCAAATTCATTGTCGATTATTACTGGAAACTTTCCGCTTGGACATTCATCTGCTTCGAGCATCGTCACCGCAATACGCGACGCTTCTCCTGCATAATGTTCGAGATCTAGGTTTTCGATAAATTCAAAACCAGCGTGGGCACCTGGACCGTAGAAACCTGTTTGCATTTCAACGCCATCGGAAGCGGTTGCCTGAATGGATAGCCTGCTATGGACACGAGTGTCTTCTACAAATTTACCTTCTGAATTGGCAATTAGCACATTCTGTTCTTCGTCCATATAGCGAAGTTTAACCTGCTGGATGCGCTCGTCATAATTTCTCGCGATATCATTAGCCTTTCTCATAACAGCTACTTTCCTAGCTTGTTCAACTGTTTGTGGCATTTGTTGAATATGGTGAATGGGAATAAATGTTCCTTTTTGAAGCGGATGAATGATGCCTTGCGCTCCTCCTTTTATTGCTAGCGCAGCACGTTTTGCCGCTAGCAATAAGCCTTCTTCCGAGAAATCAGTCGTATACGTGTAAATGCTTTGAAGACCCGAAAAAATACGGATACCTATTCCAAATTCACGACCAGATATGCTTTTCTCTATTTTTCCACTCTGCAATTCCATGGTGTTCACATATTTATCTTCAATGAACACTTCAGAAAAATCACCGCCAGTCGCGAGTGCGGCTTCTAGCACGTTTTCAATAACAGATTGTTTGATCATATTTTCTTCCCCCTTCTCCTAAAATTATAGCTTAATATCGATACGAATAAATAAAATAAACTGATAATTTAGTGTTTTTTGTTTAAAAGCCACTATATATTTATATGAAATACTAGGGAGAAATTATTAATAAGAGTAATTATTTTTATTATGATAATGAAAATGTTGAAAAGAACAGTTAAGTGAATAGGGGGAAACTTTATGATATTAATTGGCTGGAGATTTTGTGATATTTAATTTGATAGAACCTTAAAAAAGCCCAATCACATAAATTGATGATTTGGCTACTTTTAAACATAAGTTTATAAATTTTTATGCTGTGAACAGGTTAATTTCCGCTCAGACGGATACTTTCAAAGGGCAAGCATCAAGGAATTCCCTCGCTGCGCTTTAGTCCAGATTCTCCATAAAATTCTTCTTTATAGTGTATCAAATGTTTAGTCCAAAGCACTCTAGAAATAGAGAAGACAAGGTGCACTTAAAGGGCGCTTGCGTTTTTCTTATTCAATTAGTTTACTAAAACCTTTATGGTATTAGACAATCAACTAGGAAGGATTACTAATAAAACAGTTTTGTCTGAAGTATATCGAGACAGTAATCCTTTTTTTAGAGATAAGAAAGTATATGGATTTTCGTCCTACGAAACCAGTGTTCCTAGTACTTTAAAGAATTAATTAATACCGCGGATTTCCGTTTCAGGTGGACGCTTTCCGCGGGGTGAGCGATGAGCCATCACCGCCGCATTCGCGTCGTTTGCGATGTCTCATCTGTCTCCGAGGAACGAAGGCTAAGAGCGCCACATCGTGTGGCAACGCCTTCGTGACCAACATCCTGTTGGCCTCCGTCTGGAGTCGCCACCTTTCACTACAATCCATTAAGTGAGTAGTTCCTAATAAAAAAGTATATGAAATTGATATACTAGAAATCCAGTATTCACAAAGACTTGAAGTGATTTTAATGGTGTCTTCCTTAAGCAGGATTTCCTATATGTTTTTACTTTTATCGTACACAGTATACATGAATAGCGGGTAGATGATTAGAATTGGTGGGGTCTGAAAAAATAGGTAGTATTCATTGATAAAGAAGCGCTGAGCGGACGAAATTGCATCTTCGCCCGATTTTAAAAGAATAGGTAAGTATTTATTCTCTCATTAACCAAAACAAATGCATTATGTCTTTACATATTTCAAGAAGGCGACGGACAAACAACCGCCACAAGATTACCGAAAAAAGTGGATGGAGAAGTGACGCAGTCACTTCTCCATCCACAAAAATTCCCATGGTAATAGTGTAGCCTATGTTTCGTCCAAAGCACTCTAGAAATAGAGAAGACAAAATGCACTTAAAGGACGCTTGCGTTTTTCTTAGAAGGTGTAGATGAATCCTCCAATGAATTCATCTTCACCTTCATTTTTTTTCGTTAAGTAGCTCAATTATATAATTTAAGACATCTCCGAAAATAAATTATTATTGGAGGTGTCTTTGTTTATAAACGGTAGAACTTTATTTGAAATACTAACTCGCAATTTCTAAATAAACAATTATGTATCCATCTTCATGCATTGGATATGCTATTTATTAGTATGGACCAGACAGAGATTTAAATAAGTCAAAGGATGCAAAATAATAAACTGATGAATTGGAGAGAAATCAACATGACAGGACTTTTTACAGCAATCTTATCAGTTATTGTATTAATAGGAACGGCATTCTTATTGTCAAATAACAAGAAAAATATCAACTATAGAGCAGTTGTAATCTTATTTATTGCTCAGCTTGTTACTGCATATGCAATGCTTCATACGACAATTGGTGGAAATATAGTAATAGCAGTTACGAACTTTTTCTCTCAATTGATGGAATTTGGGAGAGAGGGGATAGCTTTTGTTTTTGGAGGTTTTGTGTTTGCGAATGACACGCCAGTATTCTTTATCTCCGTTCTACTGTTAATTGTATTTACATCTACTTTACTTAGTGTACTGACTTACATCAGAATTTTACCTTTAATGATTAAATATCTTGGAGGAGCAATTTCTAAAGTAACAGGTTTACCAGTAATTGAATCTTTCTCGACTGTTGCATCTTCCATCTTTGGAGATACAGGAGCTTTACTCGCAGTTAAGACTCATATTCCTAAAATGAATAGAAACAGGTTATTTATAGCTACTACAGCATCCATGACAAGTGTATCTGCATCTATTGTCGGCGCTTATATGACAATGATACCTCCTAAGTATGTACTGATAGCTTTACCTCTTAATGTAATGTCAGGTTTATTACTGGCATCTATGGTAGCTCCTGCTCAATACGTTGAGGGCGAACGGATTAAAGTGAAAGATATGATCCATGATGAGTCTCTTTTTGAGGCGATTGGCAATGGTGCTATTGATGGGATGAAAGTTGCTGGAATAGTTGGAGCTATGCTAATTGCTTACATCTCTCTAATTGCTATGGTTAACTTTGTTCTTACAGCGACTATTGGAACAGATTTGACTACTATTTTGGGGTATATATTATCTCCTGTAGCTTGGTTGATGGGTGTTCCTGCAAACGAAATGATTCGAGCAGGAGGGATAATGGGAACAAAAATTATCTCTAATGAATTTGTGGCGATGTTGGGCTTTAAAGAGATTATACCCAACATGTCTGCTAAGACAGTTGGAGTCGTATCCGCATTCCTAGTATCGTTTGCAAACTTTAGTACCATTGGAATCATCTTAGGTACAGTTAAGGCAATAGATGAAAAACAATCTGCAATGGTTGCAAAGTTTGGGCTTAAGATGCTATTTGTTGCTACTATGGCATCTGTGTTAACAGCTACAATTGTTGGACTATTCATCTAAAGGAAGTAAATTATTTCTCACTTTTAACTTTTGAAATAAATGTATACAGTGTAGTAGAACTAATAATAACGATGCTAATCAGAGTGACCATATGAATAGCTTTTTCTTGAGTGTTCAAGTAAATCGCTAAATAAGACCAAATAATGACTAGTGGGTACAAAATATCTTGGTTGATAAGTGTAAACAATACAGCTAGTATGCATCCTAATATGAGCACAATAACCGTCCAACCGAGTTCTTCTATCCCTAAAAAAGTGAAGACATTGTTACGAACAAAATACGTAAATACATTTATAATACTCGCTATCGACACCCAACCTAAATATATTGAAAATGGGATGAGATCGAATAGACCGCGGTTAGTATTCCGTTTAATTTTTCTGTATATCCGTATTAGAGAGAACAATAAAAGAAAAATAATAACCGTAGACAAGAGAATCTTTTGCTGTGTAAATGCTAAAATCCAAGTTCCATTTAATAAGAAATTTACAGGGATTAATACGTGAAGCTGCTTATAGACACTCCCTTTTTTTCCACGTACAATAAATCCTTTTACAATCCATAAAAACAAAAGGAAATAAATGAGGATCCATATGGAAAAAGCGTAGTTTGCTGGTTGTATTAACGGTGTTTGCTCATTTGCAATATACCTTAGGTTAGATCCTGGGTAATAATTAATAACTAACATACCGATAAAAAAGATGAGGTTAACAATGGATATACGTATTAATGGATTCAGTATTTTTCCTCCTTTGCGTGTTTTTAGATTAATTGTTATACAATAATCCTATTCTACATAAACTACATTGGCTTCTTTTAACCATTATGGAGATAGAAGGAATCGAATGAATACCCCTTATTTTAACAATATGTGGTTGTGTCCATTAATAGACTGGGAAAGACAAGTTGCTCATTTTGCAATGGATGCGTATGTGTATGGTTTTCCTCTTTTACTCATGGATTTAACGAGAAGAAAAGGTTTATTAAGTTTAGCGCAGAAGAATAAGTTTTATCATCAAAAGGAATTATCTACCCCACAGTTTACGGAAGTGGTCAGACCAAATGTAGATACGCTTTATTCTTCTGCATGGCTCAATCTAAGTGATGGGCCATTTTTGTTGCATCTATAGAACATGGATGGTAGGTATTATCTCTTGGCACTGCTAGACGCCTATTCGAATGTCTTTGCTTCCATAGGTCCACGCACTACAGGAACTGCTGAACAACTACTCGTTATTGTAGGACCAAGATGGAGAGGCTTACTTCCTTTGAACACTCCTATCATTTATACTCCTACGAATACTGTTTGGATTACTGGAAGAACGCAAACGAATGAACCACATGACTACTCAGCAGTGCATGCTATTCAAAAAAAAAATATAAGTTAAGTAGGCTTTCTCCTACAAAAAATATTACTCGACTTTCGGACAATGAAATACTTATAAGTGATCAAACCCCACCAGAAATACTTACCTATCTGGATGCTCCTAAGTTTTTTCAATTAATGATGGAGCTGATGTATAAAATCCTCCTAATCCTGCAATTCAATCACCCAAAATAATTTACAAGTTTCATATATTAGGACTTGTTCCTAGTAATGCATTTAATTTCTATACACTTCATCCATCTATACAAAGCGCTTTGAACGAGGCTGTTCGTCACGGTCCAAATTATATCCAGATGGCAAGTAAACAAATATTCTATAGAAATGAAATGAATGGATGGAGCATGCTAGTGAATGATCTCGGTTATTATGGAACGGACTATAGGATGAGGGCTGTTGCTGCGATGACTTTGTTTGGTGCAAATATTCCACAGGATAGTGTTTAAGCATATAATTTTGTAGATAATAAGAATGAATCCTTGGATGGGAAGTTTAATTAAAAGATTCATTTTGATGCTAGCCATCTGCCACTTCCAAATGCATTTTGGTCTTTAACTCTTTACAATTCTAATGGTTTTTTGGTGGATAACGAAATACATCGTTATGCAATCAGTCCTCATCTAGGAGAGTTAAAATATAATATAGATGGTTCTCTCGATATATTTATTCAACATAATTCTTCAGGAAGTGAAAAGGAGTCTAATTGGTTATCGGCATCTCTGGGAACATTTAATCTTTTATTGAGATTGTATTGGCCGAAAACGAGTGTACTAAATGGGCATTGGAATTCCCCAATGGTCAAGCGGGTTAATTCTATTTATAGATAGAATAATACTCTAACATCAAGTTATCTTACAAAATTTCTTCATCTCTAGTTTTTTCACGTGCTCTAGGTTACAAAATGTCATCGGAAAAACTTTTTTTATTGTTAGAATCATGATAATATTCACTTTAAATGGATTGGTTTTCTACAAGAAGTTGAGATAAGGCGGAATATGGGGGGATCTTGATGAAATATTTACTTGTTGGAATTGGTATTTCATTCATAAGTATGGTTGTTGCTCTAATTATGAGTGATTGGTCTTTGCTATATAAAATCACAGGAATTGTAGGTGTTGCTTGTATAGGAATAGCAGGTTTGCTGTCGGGTGGTTTTGTTAGTGGAGATCAATTTGCAAGAAATTACAATTCTGAATCACATGAAGACAGATTCAATCGAATTTCTAACGTAAGTAAGATACTAATGATCGGTGCGCCAAATATTATTGTTGCAATTACCGCTCTCTATTTAAATTAAATAAATCTAATAGAAGAAGGTGAATAAATGAGATTAATATTACCAAAAGAATATAATGAATTCTTTCGTACTGTATTTCAAATTATTCTAATCTTGGTAGCCCTCTATAACGTATTTTATGATTGGAAATTTCAATTATCAATTCAATGAATTAGAAGATTTTGGGCCGCTGTTATTTGTCCTGGTTTTAAGTTTTTTCAGAGTGCATTATTTACATTCTTTTTATGGATATTAATAAAAGTTATGAAGTTAAAAAATAATCCAATGTAGCCATTTGAAGTAATAACCTATGGTAAACATAAGTTCTTTCTAAGTAGAAGAGAAATAGGTATTATTCTTTTCGGTTATTGTTTTAATTATGTAACCTTACATAACTTCATCCGTCTACTCTCTTTGAAGTACAGTTTTAAGAAAAAAGGAGAATACATAGCAATGAATAAAAGAATGATCTTTCTTATGTTAACAATCGTATTTGGATTGGTGATCACAGGATGTTCTAATGATAAGTCATCTACAATCGAGGCGAAGTTACCTGCAAAAGAAATGGCAGATCAAATGGTGAAGGAAGTAGAACAACCTGCTCTAATAGAATTGCAAGCAGATCAAGTGAAGGATTTTTATAAACTTGACCCTGAGAAGCTTGAAGAATATTCGATTAGAATACCAATGATGAATGTGAAAACAAATGAAATAGCTATTTTGAAGGTAAAAGATACTAAAGATGTTCCGGCTGTTGAAACAGCAGTAAAAGAAAGAGCGGAAAATGTGAAGAAACAATTTGAGCATTATCTCCCTGATCAATATGAGAATGCAAAAAACTATAAACTCGTAACTAAAGGTAACTATGTGTTATTGGTCATCTCCGATAAAGCAGACGAGCTTGTCAAAGTTTACGATAGTTTCTTCGATCAAAAATAAGCGGCTATGGTATTTAGTAGCCTTCTTTTCCTATTTTTATTCTTACCGGCCGTTCTAGCACTTTATTATTGTTCGCCAAGGCGGATTAGAAATCTAATTTTATTTTTAACCAGTCTTCTCTTCTATGCTTGGGGAGAACCGGTTTACATAATTCTTATGTTAGTGTCCACTATCACGGATTATAGCTTTGGTTTGTTGCTTGACAGACCTAAGCTAACTCCTATAAAACGAAAGTGGATTGTCGCATCTTCCATGGTCATTAATCTGGCACTGCTATCTTATTTTAAATACGCAGATTTTCTCATTCAAAATGTAAATGCGTTGCTAGGAACAAATATCCCTTTAACTGAGCTTCCATTGCCCATTGGGATATCATTTTACACATTTCAATCTATGTCTTACATCATAGATGTGTATAGAGGAACAGCTAAAGCACAACGGAATTGGATTGACTTTGGAACGTTCGTCGCCTTGTTCCCTCAACTAGTTGCTGGTCCAATCGTGAAATATAACACGATAGCTGTACAGCTCCACAAACGATCGGAAACTATCAAGATGTTCGCGGAAGGTGTTCGACGATTCACTATTGGACTGGCTAAGAAGGTGCTACTTGCCAACAGTATTGGTTTACTTTGGCACACCATCTCGAACTCAAATCCAGATTCGATACCCGCGCTAACTGCTTGGCTTGGCATAATAGCATTTGCCTTCCAAATTTATTTTGACTTTAGCGGATATTCCGACATGGCTATTGGGCTTGGCCTCATGTTTGGATTTCGATTTAATGAGAATTTCAACAAGCCATATATTGCTCAGAGCATTACAGACTTCTGGAGGAGATGGCATATATCGCTCAGCAGTTGGTTTCGAGAATATGTGTATATACCGCTGGGTGGTAACCGGCGTGGTTTGGCCATTCAAATTCGAAATATTCTCATCGTTTGGCTTCTTACGGGATTCTGGCATGGAGCAAGTTGGAATTTCATATGTTGGGGGGTGTATTTTGGCGTCATCCTCATAATTGAAAAATGGTGGGGGTTAAAGCTACTGCTTTGTCTACCACGTTGGGTAAGGCACCTCTATGCAATCATACTTATTCTAATCGGTTGGGTATTGTTCGCCTTTGATCAGCCATCCTTGATCATTCGTTATTTGGGTGCTATGGCGGGATTCAATAACCAACCACTTTGGAATAATGACACAGTTTACTTTCTTTACACGATCGGGATTTTACTCGTAATATTGATTATCGCCTCGTTACCTAGGAAGAAATCGTCAAGAATGAATGGATTGTCTCTTTTTCAACTAGTTTGGTATGGCTTTCTATTTTTTCTTTCCATAGCCTACTTGGTAGACGCAACTTTTAATCCATTTTTATATTTTCGATTCTAGGAGGTAAAAAATCATGAAGCAGAAAGCAGAGCGATTATTGGTGTTGGGTTTTGTAGGAACGCTGTTTCTACTCTCTCTGTTCTTTTTCATTTTGCCTCATCAACGTTTCTCTGATTTGGAAAATAGATACTTACAAAGTGCGCCACATCTAACTTGGGATAACTTATTGTCCAATAAGTATGCAGTAGATGCAGAGGGTTTTGTAACCGACCATTTTCCTTTTAGAAACAAGTGGCTGTCGATAAAATCAGCTGCAGAAAAATATCGGCTACAGCAAGAGAATAACGGAATCTATAAAGGGAAAGACGGATATTTATTTGAAAAGTTTTTAGAGCCTGATTATACGAAGATTCAGCAATATACAGACTCGGTAAATCAATTTGCAGGCAACCACCCGGAAGTGAATATAACTTTTATGCTTGCGCCAACATCGATAGGCCTATATCCTAAAAGGCTCCCATGGTTAGCGCCGTCTTATCCTCAAGAGAAGGTAAATCAATTTATCGGTGATCACTTGGGGAAAGGGTTAACGTTTATGAACGGCTTTGATTTCCTAAGTCCCCATGCTTCTGAGTCGATTTATTATAGGACTGATCATCACTGGACTACATACGGAGCTTATTTGGCATATGTTGCTTATACGGAGCAAAAAGGGTGGCATCCTCTTTCACAGAGAGATTTTCTGATTCAAACAGTGAGTCATTCGTTTTTAGGGAGTTTTCAGACTAGGAGTCAGCTTAATGGGTTAACACCAGACACCATCCAGGTCTATATCCCTCGTGATTCTAGTCCTACTGAGATGTACATCGAGGATACAAATCAAACGATGACGAGCATGTATGATCCGAGCTTTCTTGCTAAGAAGGATCAATATTCCTATTTCTTTGGTGGTGTCCATGCTCTAATGAAGCTTACAACCAAGCTTGAACCGGGTCAGATTGACCAAGATAAGCTATTAGTTATTAAAGACTCGTATGCACATAGTGTAATTCCTTTCCTTACAAGACATGTACCGGAAATTCACGTTATTGACATTCGGTATTATAACGGCAGCATTTCGGAGTATATGTCCAAGAATGGGATTAAAGATGTTCTATTTTTATTTAATACATCTACTTTGGTAGGCGATACTTCTCTTTTGAAACTAAATATTTGAATATAGTGTATTGCGTTATCCAAATAGGAAAAGGGACAAGCTATACCTAATCTATGTGTCATGAATATTAAAAGTTTTAAACTTTTAAAAAAAGGCTTATATCAAAAAATGTTATTGAAGAGGCACAACAAGCCTCTTTAATAACATTTTTATTATTTCTTCTTATGGATGAATAAATTCATAAATAGTATTTAATTATTAAAACACGAACAATTATTAATTATTGATTGGAGCGACAGGTGGCGACTCTAGGGGGATGAATGAGACAGATGTACCATCACAAACGACGAGAATGCTCGGTGATGGCTCATCGATCCCCCCGCGGAAAGCGTCCGCCTATAGAGGAAATCATGCTGATTTATGAGGGATATATTATAAATATTCTCACATTTCACTTTAATAGTGTTCGTGTTTTATGCTCTAACTTTGAATTATGAAATTGATTTGGATAGATATTTTTATGTTTTCGCCAATACTTTATTTTTTATATAAAGCAACTCGGTACGGAAATAGCTGACCTTCCATAATCCCCTCTTTTACAGCAGGGTCATTATTCATAAGTTCAATTGCTTCTTCCTCCGTATCCACTTCCAAAATGACAATTCCCATTGGGTCCATATTTAACGTTCTACCAGCTAAAAGAAGTTTACCTTCTTCTTGCAAATTTTGTAATACCTCAAAATGATTTTCGACGATTGAATTTTCTTTATCGGTCCAGTTAGATTGATCTAAATGAGAAGGGGTAAGTTTAAGTTGGTATAAAAACTGTAATTTATCCATTTTATCCTCCTGAAAAATGTATTTCATTATAATAGTATCAAAAAATTAGAAAGTTAGCACTTTCTGTATTTGGTTAAGTATAGATTTGTAAATTGGAATAATATTATTTTTTAAACAGGTTGAATATTCTGTTTTTTAAACATATACTTAAAATGAAATAATAGTTTTTACTAAGTTAGGGGGATTTTGTTGGAGCAATTAGTAGGGTGGTTAAATAATGTGTTATGGAGTTCTCCAATCATTTATTTGTCGCTTGGAGTTGGAGTGTTATTTTCAATCATGACTCGCTTTATGCAAGTTAGATTGGTTAAGGACATGGTGAAACTACTATTTAAAGGGGAGAAGTCAGAAGCGGGTATTACTTCTTTTCAAGCGATGTCTGTAGCCTTATCTGGTCGTGTAGGAACTGGTAATATTGCAGGAACTGCAACAGCCATAGCGTTTGGAGGTCCAGGAGCAGTATTCTGGATGTGGGCGATTGCTTTTCTTGGAGCAAGTACGGCATATGTGGAATCGACATTGGCACAAATCTATAAAGTAAAGCAGGATGGAGAATACCGCGGAGGTCCTGCATATTATTTTGAAAAAGGAATTGGGAAAAGGTGGTACGGAGTACTTTTCGCTATTTCATCTGTATTAGCTATGGCGTTGTTAATGCCGGGCGTACAGGCAAACTCGATTGCAGCTGGACTTGAGAATGCATTTGGTATGAATACTATGATTACTGCTATTATTATTGTTATACTTCTTGGCGTTATCATTTTTGGAGGGATTAAAAGAATTGCTAATACTGCTCAATTTGTTGTACCATTTATGGCGATTGGGTATGTATTAGTATCACTTATTGTCATTGCACTTAATGTTACGGAATTACCGAATATATTTGTGCTAATTTTCAAGAGTGCATTTGGAATGGATGCAGCATTTGGTGGGATAGTAGGTATGGCTATTTCGTGGGGTGTTAAACGCGGAATCTATTCGAACGAGGCAGGACAGGGGTCGGGTGCACATGCTGCTGGTGCTGCTGAAGTTTCACATCCAGCAAAACAAGGAATTGTCCAAGCATTTTCTGTTTACATCGATACGTTGATAGTCTGTTCAGCGACTGCTTTTATGATATTAATTACGGGAATGTATAATACCGTTCGACCAGATAGCACGTTTATTGTAAAGAGACTCGGCGATATGCAACCAGGTCCAGGATATACACAATCAGCTGTAGAATCGGTTTTGCCTGGTTTCGGAGCAGGCTTTGTCGCAATCGCATTATTCTTCTTCGCATTTACTACTATTATGGCTTACTATTATATTGCAGAAACAAACATTGCTTATCTGACAAGAAAAACGAAATCGAAATTACCTATGTTATTAGTTAAGATTGTATTATTAGGTGCTACTTTCTATGGAAGTATTCGAACAGCAGCTGTGGCATGGGACATGGGAGATATCGGCTTAGGTATAATGGTCTGGCTCAATTTAATTGGAATATTAATACTCTTTAAACCTTCTATGATTGCGCTAAAAGATTACGAGAAACAGAAAAAAGAAGGAAAAGATCCAGTTTTTCGTCCAGAATTGCTTGGCATAAAACATGCGGATTTCTGGGAAAGTGAAGAATATCGTAAAAAATACTTAAAATAATAAAATTGTAGCTGGGGCATCCATTTGATGTTCCAGTTATTTTTGCCGTTTTTTAAAAAATAAAGTTAAAAATGGGATAATGTAAAACATGCCATCAAAATTTGCAATGGCATGTTTTATGGTTATTGTAGAATATTTGACGAAGTTACGTTTTGGTCAGTTGTTTTCGAAGCTGCTTTTATTACCGCTAGATCTACATTTGATAAGTTCGATTTATTAGCGATACCGTCTTTATTTAGTTTTGTTGTATCTGTTTTTTGAACGCTGTTTTCATTTGCGGAAGCAGCTTGCTTGTTCTCATTATTTATAGAAGCGGAAGCTGAGTTAGAAGCACCACTATTTGCATTTTTTGCACCATTTAAGGTTCCACTTGCACCTTTTTTCGTATTGTCATTCGTCCCGGCTGCTTGTTTTCCACTCTTATTCGTTCCACTGCCAGTTTGCGATCCAGTCATGCTAGCTAAATCGTTCATTAATTGTCCAACTTGTGGTGCAACCGATTGGGCAATGTTCCCAATCGTTTGGGATCCAGTTCCACTCGTCATTTGTTTGGCCACATCTCCAATCGTTTGAGCGGTGTTCCCACTAGCAGCATTTTGTCCTGAAGCGCTGCTC
The DNA here is from genome assembly GCF_042945595.1 of Psychrobacillus sp. L3. Lineage (GTDB taxonomy): Bacteria > Bacillota > Bacilli > Bacillales_A > Planococcaceae > Psychrobacillus. The sequence goes on from NZ_CP168493.1 coordinate 1,276,556, forward strand.
TTGCTATTAGTCCTTTCCTTATTTGGTGAACTAGCATCTGTATTTTGAGATGCATTTCCACTAGTTAACATTTGAATAATCTTCCCAACCATTTGCATAATGTTTCCACTCATTTGCCTATTGCTATTACCCAAAGTACTTTCTCCAGATTGTGTCTTGCTATTCAATGCAGCACCAGCTGATGCACTTTGAGAAGTGTTGCCACTCTTCATTTTTTGTATCATATTACTGTTCGATATGGATGAACCCATTGCCTTTCTCGGGCAAAATTTTGTTGCGCCTTCCGCAGCTTTCATTGAACCTAACAAGATGAGCAATTGTCCACTTCTGCTTTTCGAATCATGTATAAGTCTTATGGTGCCGTATGCAGTCATCATTGAGCCCAACATGAAGCGTGTATATGCACTTCTTGAACTAATATTTTGTTGTGTTTGTGTCATCTGTGTAGTACCTCCAGTTGTATTTTCTACTATTTTGATTGCACGGTAGGGAGTTAAGACATTCGCATCTCTTATAAAGGAATGGAAATACTAGTGCTGCATCCATTTCAGCTTTATAATCCCCAAACCTTCACTGATTATGCGCCTCACATAGAGCGACTCCAGAGTATAGTTCATTTTCTTGCCATTTGTTCTTGAGCCATCCTTATCATTTCTTTAACCATATTACCGCCAATTGGTCCACCTATTTTTCCTGCCTGTTCAGCTGTAAGTTTGCCGTTATATCCCTTATTCAATGGAATATTTAGTTCATCTGCAATTTCGTACTTTACATTATCGGGATTGTTAATATCTACATAGTAACCTCTATCTTTCATTACTCGAGCCTTAAGTTTGTCTAATTCTTCACGAGCGGATGGAACTAATATTTTATTTCTTTTTGCCAATTTTCTTCACTCCTTTGTAAATTATTCTTTCCTGAAAATGAAACTTTACTCGTATCAGTGCAAAGTACTAATTTAAAGTACAACTCAAAATTAATTAAGCCCAATCTGAGAAAATCAGACTAAACTATTTTCCGGGAAATATAAATTTTAGAATGTCGCTCTCTTTTCTAATAAAAAACCACCTTTTTTTGACTTGATTCAATTAGAGAGTACAAGGTGAAACAGCAAAGTTTAAATAATGAAAACACCACATATGTACTCTTGAATAAGATATAATAACTTCTTTTCTGGAACGGTGGGGTGTTGTGAAGAAACATGGAGAGGAGCTTATTTTTTCTGGGGCATGGGTGATTGTAATTGGAACAATTATATCTGCTATAGGACAAACGAAGGAAACTACGACAGGTAATCCAAAGGGTGCAGAGTTAGTTGCTCAGGGAAATGCCATCGAAGCTTTTGGAAATAGCCTTCAAGCACTCGGAAATACAGAATTATTTATGGAAGAAAAAGAGCCATTTCGAATGGACAACATCATTGGATGCTGGCTTCAAGCTGGAGGGAACTCTACAAATACAGTTGCAACGGAGATTGAAATCCATACTTCTGAGAAAGAGGGACTTAGGTTAAATGCAGTTGGAAGCGGGGTACAGGGCCTTGGTGCAGTTTATGAAGCTATGGGAGCTGTAGCCGGAAAATCACCAACAAAAAATCTTGAGGCTACAGGAAATAGCCTAGTAGCATTGGGTGCATTTCTGGATGCAACTGGAAATATATCGATACTAAATAAATTGGATATCTCAGGAGAATTACTGGAATTAATTGGAAGTTGGACACAAGTAATTGGCGCATGTACAGAACTTATTGCTTTAGCCATTGCATCGAATATCGAATTAACTCAACAAAAAAGTTATGCTTATCCATTTGTTAATGTAGGGTATTATTGGTACGAGCCGAATCCTTATGGAATGATATAGCACCCTAATGACACTCCGTATATAAGGTGGCCGAAGAGAGAATTTCGGTCGCTTTTTCATTCTTTAATAGGAATTCTGTCCCTGACAATTTCCTTTACTAATAAATCAACAAACAGTGACATAATTTTCTCATATACAGCCAAGCTAACTGCAAGAAATGAGGAGGGTGATGTCTTGCTTAGTGATTACAATGCGGGAGACGTAGTTTATATTTTTTATCGAAATCCACATATCCAAAATGTAGCTAATATACAAGAAGCGGCCGTTGTAAATAGCCCGGATAATCCGAATGAATTAGCTCTTTTTCTTTATGAAACTTATTACCCTTTATCAACTGAAATGGCCATCTATGCAAATGAAGCAGATGCTGAAAACGCGTATCGCCAGTATTTTCATTAATAGGGAGGTAGGGCATGAAAAAACCATTTACACCACAGCTTGTATATTTTGAACCAAATGCATTGGAATATCCACTTGGGAAAGAACTAAAAGAAAAATTTGAAAAGATGGGAACAGAAATTCGTTATACGACTTCCCATAATCAAGTTCGAGATCTACCTGGTGAAAATGATTTTCAAAAGTACCGTATTGCCAAATCAACGCTTGTCGTGGGAATTCGGAAAACCCTTAAGTTCGATACGTCCAAACCTTCAGCTGAATATGCAATACCTTTTGCTACAGGCTGTATGGGGCATTGTCATTATTGTTATTTACAAACAACCATGGGAAGCAAGCCATACATTCGTACATATGTGAATGTAGAAGAAATCTTGGAAGCCGCTGATCGCTATATGGAAGAACGTGCGCCTGACATTACTCGATTTGAAGCATCTTGTACTTCCGATATTGTAGGAATTGATCACTTAACCCATACATTAAAACGAGCAATCGAACACTTTGGTCAAATGGAATTAGGGAGATTGAGATTTGTAACGAAATTCCATTATGTAGACCATTTACTGGATGCCAAGCATAACGGAAAGACCAGATTTCGATTCAGTGTAAATGCTGATTATGTGATTAAAAATTTTGAGCCAGGTACATCTTCTTTAGCCAATCGAATTGAAGCAGCAGGAAAAGTAGCGAGAGCTGGTTATCCACTTGGTTTCATCGTAGCTCCAATTTACCTCCATGAAGGATGGGAGGAAGGATATTACCATCTGTTTGAGCGGCTTAACGCGGAACTTCCTATGGATGCAAGAGATGATATAACGTTTGAATTCATTCAACACCGCTTTACGAAGCCCGCTAAAAAAGTGATTGAGAAAAACTATCCAATGACCAAATTAGAGTTAGATGAATCCGCGAGAAGATATAAATGGGGAAAGTATGGGATAGGTAAATACATTTATCAAAAAGAGGAAGAAGAAGATATAAAAGAACATCTTTATGGGTATATGAAAAAATTTTTTCCAAAGGCTAAACTTGAATATTTTACGTGAACAGTACAAAAGCACATCAAGTTATGCAATTGATGTGCTTTTCGTTATCATGTTTTTGTTATGTTATTAAGCCGCTTTCGAGCAGAGTTGCGTTCAGCAGTAATTGGCATATGTTTCATTGCCTTTCCCAAACCATATAGAGGCATATTTCCATACACTGTTTCGTAATGCCCCTTTTTAAGATTATAGGTTTCGTGATAAATTCCGACAGTGTTATTGTTACCTATTTTTTTATTAAAATTCTTCCATGCTGCCAAATGTTTCTCACCATTAGCATAAGCTAGCAGATCTTCAGTGGAACGCCAATATTGAATCATTACCGTGGTTCTAAGACCAAAATAGCTTTCCATGGACAAAAACCCTAACGCTTCTTTGTTCGTATAAAGTTCTTTAATCATTCCAGGCATTGCACTAAATACCGGAAGCCACTTATTAACGGCAAGTCGCTTATTAATCCTCATCCCAATAATAAACACGACAATATCCTCGTTATTCTCCGTTGTATAACGCCCGGTGAAAATCTGTTTAGCCATTCAATTCCCCTCTCAATCACTTTTTTTCATAATATAACTCAGATGTCTTCCACTTAGTTTGTCTTGACGATAAGAGAAACCATCTGGATGCAAATAAGTACAAGTCGGATCAATGGTAATTTGATCGGATGGAATGCCTGCAAGTTCACATTGTTTTTTCACAGTTTGCTGATTGTCAATGTGATACTTGTGGGTTTGGTCATTGTAATAGATAAAATCATCTGTATAACCAAGATGTTTAAATTTTACATACACATCTTCATCGACTTCAAATTTTTCCTGGCTCAGCGCTGCACCAATATGGACATGCAAATCACTTGGATTACAATGTTCCACTTGTTTTAAATGCTCAAAAAGTTTCAAAGTAATTTCTTTAACCGTACCTTGCCATCCCGAATGAATTACGCCAATTAGACCATTCACTTCACTATGAAAAATTACGGGTACACAATCCGCTGTAAAACTAGACAATAACAGATTTGGCTCATACGTATACAGGGCGTCTGTATCTGCAATCGCAGTATTCATTCGCTCAGCACCTCTCCCTTTGTCATTAAGCGTAACTCGATGAAAATTTGAGCTATGAGTTTGATTTGCACAAACGAAGGTATCTAAATCGCAATCCAAAAAAGAAGCTAATTTCTTGCGATTTTCTATTACATTTTTAGGGGTTTCACAGACATGAAGAGCCATATTGTTGTCTTCATGTTCCGTTTCATCTTTCATAGTTATTCCTGCTATGAATTTCTCATTATTTAAGTACATGTTTGTTTTCATATCATCACCTATTATTAATATATATTAGTGTAAACTTGGTGTATAGGTCAGTAAACACTGGTAAAGAAATAATCTATTGGATTGATGTGAAAGATGAACCAGAAGAGCGATATCAAAGTAAGGAAACTGGGAGCGGTACAACAAAAAGACCTTGTGGAAAGCACTACAGAATACTTCGATTAAATAACGAATGTATGAAGGAGCGTTCTAATGGGATGCCATATATTTTAGCAGTATTATGAATTATTGAGGAAATCTTTTTTATATTATAAATTTTTATAGTTTCAGATTTCATATATGATAAAATTGGATGAGAAGCATTAGAGTGTTCTTTTTAAAATGACTGGATAAATATTATACAAATACATATGAGAGAGAGTGCATTATGACTAAAACTACTTTTGCGTTAATTGGAACTGGAGTTGTTGGGGAGCGAATTATTAATCAAATTTTGGCTCATTCTAATTGTGAGATTGTGTCCGTATTCGACGAAAATAAAACAAGACTTAAGGAAATCTCAACAAAATATCAACTTCCAGCTGTTGAAACATTAGAGGAACTTTATCAATCACAACCGAATTGGGTTTATATTGGAACACCTCCAGTAAGTCATGCACCTTTGGCAGAACAAATAGCTGCACGTGGTTTTAATATCCTTTCTGAAAAGCCTCTTGCACATGATACGCGAGATGGCATGCGTATGGTAAAAGCAGCAGTTGAAGCTAAGGTTCATACAGCGATGCATTTTCCGTTAATGTATAGTCCTGAAGTACATAGTCTTAAAAAAGCGATAACTACAGATTCACTTGGCGATATTGTTCGTATTGAGCTACATACATACTTCCCACACTGGCCAAGAAAATGGCAACAAAATCCGTGGATTGCCTCTAGAGAACAAGGAGGTTTCATAAGAGAAATATTTCCACATTATCTGCAAATCTTGTATCACCTGTTCGGTGATTTAACGATTTCTTCCCATGAGACGACGTATCCAGAAAATGAAGAATTATGCGAAACAGGTGTTACGGCTTTGGCTAAAACAGAAAGTGGCATACCAATTGTTTTGAATAGCTTGGCAGGTATTGGACAGGAAGAACGTCTAGAATTTAAGGTTTTTGGAACAAAAAAAGTAATGACAATCAGAAATTGGTCAGAGCTCTGGGTAAGTGAAAAGGACGAGAAAGCCGTTCATATTATTCCGGACTGTAAGCCCGAAAGTCTATTGGACGCATGTCATTTCTTGATAAATGGTAAGGAGTCTCTGATCGTATCGTTTGAAGAAGGATTGAAGGTACAAAATTGGATTGACCAGTTATTAGTATAAGAACTCTTTTAAATTTTATGAATGTGGTTCTTAAACAAGAACCCTATTTCACAGATAGAATGAAAGAGCCGATGGTAGTGACAATGTCACTACCATCGGCTCTATTTCTTTCTGGTTATTCTGCGATTAACGTATGTCCGATGATTTGCTACATGCTCTGCATAGATAGTTGGTAAGCTTAGTGAAAGAATAGACAATAAAGATAGTAAGCGAGAGGAAATTGAGTAAAAGTGAATAGTAGAAAATTGGTACGGACATAAGGAAGACTCACTATTTTGACTTATACAAATATAGCGAAACAGGTAGACATTTTTTGCTTTGGAGTAGGTAAATATAACTCGGCCACCTTAAAATAGATTGGAAAGAGGTGGTTTCAACATGTTTATGGACGCACTTAATTGGCTGGTTGGTCCAGTGAATGACTTTATATGGACATACGTACTGTTTGGTATTCTTCTATTAATAGGAGCTTATTTTACAATTCGTACAAAATTCGTTCAAGTACTGTGGTTTGGTGAAAAGTTCCACCTGATTGTTGGGAAGAAAGAAGGAGAAAATGGGGTTTCCCCGTTCCAGGCATTCACATTCAGTGCAGCATCTCGTGAAGGTACGGGTAACATTACAGGGATCGCACTTGCTATTGGAATTGGTGGACCTGCATATTATATGCAAAAAGCTTAGGGAATGCGGAAACTTGGGATTGTGTTTGCGATTCTTTTAACCCTTTGTTTTGGATTTATTTTCAACGCTGTGCAATCGAATACAATTAGTCAATCATTCTCGGATGTCTTCGGAATTCCTGATTTGGCGATAGGTCTTGGCCTTGTTCTATTATCAGCAGTCATCATTTTTGGTGGAGTGCAAAGAATTGTAAAAGTCACGCAGACAATTGTTCCAGTTATGGCGATTCTCTACATAATGGTGTCACTGTACATCTTGATTATGAATATTACAGAAGTACCAGCTATTATTACGGCGAGACGAATATTGAATTCATTAATGCTCACAAATCTTGTATGACTTTTTACCGTTTCGCTGTACTTGGCATGGTTATGTACGGTGCTATGGCAAAGGTAATTATTGTCTGGAGCATGGCGGATTTATTCATGGGAATGGTGGCGATATTAAACTTGATTGTCATTTTGGTACTTGGTAAAGTAGCGTTTAAAGCGTTAGACGATTACTCAAGTCAGCACGAAAAGGGTTTAAATCCTGTGTTTAAAGCAAGTACAATTCCATGTCTCAAAGGGGCTGAATGCTGGGAAGATGAGGAAAAGTTATAAAAGAAGACTAACATAAGTTAGCGAAAAGAGTACTGCCTATGGGTAGTGCTCTTTTTTGTCGATTTAGAAAGCTTGAAACGTTGATATAAAAACGTTTCAAGAGGTATTATATAAAATTGAACTCCGGAAATTATCTTGTTAGTGTATTTTTTGTTGCATAGGATTTTCTAACACAGCTTTGCATAATTTCACAGAAGAAATTTGCAAAACTAAAAAATCTCGTTTCGCTAAGCTTCTTAAGGGATAACGTCTGTAACGCTTATTTCGCATGAGTTCCTAACCCCGCACTAAATTTTTTTAGTGCCTTTCAATTAGTCTCGATTTCGTATGATTGGTCTCGCTTCATGAAAAATTAGTATCGGGTTTAACATCAACTGGTCTCAAAATGCCGAAAAATGTAAATAATGGACCAGGCTTAGCTACTCTAAATTTCTAAAAAGAAATTTAGTAGTGTGTACTGAAAAAACGTCTTGTTAGTCCACTTTCCAATAAATAGTTGCTGCTACTTGGATTTAGCGCTCTGGCTTTCGTTTTCTGCGGGGGCGAGTGGACGCTTCTCCTAATATTTGTCTAAATCAATGTATGGTCAGTTATCACCTTCCATCTGCTTTTTACTTCCCGATATTCTTATATATTATTGAATAAGATATAGTAACTTCTTTTATGAAACGGTGTGATGTTGTGAAGAAACATGGAGAGGAGCTCATCTATGCTGGAGCATGGGTGCTTGTAATTGGCACGACTATCTCTGCCCTAGGACAAACGAAAGAAATTGCGATGGGAAATCCAAATGGTTCAAAGTGGGTTGCTCAAGGAAATGCCATCCAAGCTATTGGTAATGGTCTTCAAGGTCAGGGAAATATAGAATTATTTTTGGAAGAAAAAGAGTCGTTCCAAATGGACAATATCATAGGTGCATGGCTTCTAGTTGGTGGGAACATTACAGATATTGTTGCAACGGAAATTGAAATCCATACCTCAAAAGAAGTTGGACTTAGATTAAATGCATTAGGGAGCGGGTTCCAAGGTCTTGGTGCAGCTTATGAGGCTGTAGGAGCTGCAGAAGGAATATCACCTACTAAAAATCTAGAAGTGACAGGAAATAGCTTATTCGCATTGGGAGCGTTTCTTGATGCAGCTGGAAGCGTTTTCGTATTAAATAAAATGGATACACCAGGAGAGAGATTATCATTGATTGGAAGCTGGGTTCAAGTTGTTGGAGCATGTGTAGAGGTATTTGCATTATCGATTACTTCGGATACCAACATAACACCACAAAAAAAGGGGGGTGAAGCTGACATGGGGTACTATTGGTATGTGCCGAATACTGTTTTGCTAAAAAGAATTAAGATGGTGCCTTTGTATCATTAATTATTCTTCTTAATCTCATAGATTTATTTAAGAAGTTTAGATATCAAGGTAGGAATAACAAAGATATGATTCCTTTTTTATCAAAATGATTCATTTAGAATTCACTAACCCTAATTTTTTAAATGATTTTAATTAAAATAATTCATTTCATTAATTTTGATTAAGATACTATAATATCCCTTGGAAGTAAAAAACATCGTCTTTCATATCTGATTCCTATACAATATGAAGAATATTACTCGTATTGGGGGAATGACAATGGAGCTTCGCAATCTAAAGACCTTTTTGGTTGTGGCCGATTGTCGAGGATTTACGCGTGCTGGTGAACAGTTAGGGTATACACAGTCGACAGTAACTAATCATGTTAGAGCATTGGAAGAGGCTGTTGGGAATCGCCTCTTTGACCGGCTTGGAAAAACGGTTGTTTTAACGGATGCGGGCCAACATCTAGCGTCATATGCAAAGGAAATTTTAAAACTTTACCAAGAAGCAGTTGACTCTTCACGGTTAAACATGGAACCTTCTGGTACGGTCTTGATAGGGGCAAATGAATCCCTAATGGTGTATAGGTTGCCAACCATCTTGTATGAGTTTAAGAGGATGTACCCTAGTGTTCATCTTATTTTACAACCATCCGAAAGCCAAGAGCTTCATAACGAATTGAAATCCGGTAAATTTGATTTGGCATTATTTACAAATCCTGAAAAACTAGGATCTGATATCGTCACGAATGATCTAGTGAAAGAGACGTTGGTGATGATTGCCCCGCCAGGTCACCGTTTATGTGACAAAGCTATTATCACCCCAGACGATTTGGAGGGTGAAGTGTTGCTTTTAACGGAGTCTGGAAGTTATCGTGATTTGTTAGAAAGATGGATCAAAGAAGAAGGCGTGGGTTGTTCCCGCATTGCTTTCTGGAATATCGAGGCCATCAAGCAATCAGTAAAGTGTGGCTTGGGTCTTTCTTATCTACCCTTGATGACGGTGAGGGATGAACTGGAACGCGGCAGTTTAATTGAATTACCTTGGGTGCACAGCGAGGAATTCGTAACTACTCAACTCGCATATCACAAAGATAAATGGCTGACACCTGCGATGAATAAATTAATTGAAATAATTGAAAAACACGCAAAAAAATGGGAGTCAGAAGACTGACAGTACAGTACATAAAGTGGCGTTTGGCCTAATTGCGGCTGAACGCCCTATTTTTTGACGGGTTAAATTGGTAGGAGGAAATACATTACATGGCACAACAACGTTTCAAAGAAATATCTTTAATCATTATAGGGTCCCTATTATTCGCGATCGGCATTAACTATTTTGCAATCCCATATCGATTATCCGAAGGTGGTGTCATTGGGGTTACCGTTATTACATACTATTTATTCCAATGGTCTCCTGGTGTTGTAAACCTTGTTATCAATGCTATCCTTTTGACGATAGGCTATAAGTTTTTCGATAAAAAGACAATGATTTATACAGTAATCGGAATCATTTCTTCCTCATTTTTTCTGTTCATAACAGAAGACGTAGGACATCGATTGAATGGGGACACCTTGCTTGCTGCTCTATTTTCAGGGGTATTTGTAGGACTTGGTTTAGGCCTGATGTTTAGAGCAGGTGGAACTTCCGGAGGATCCGCCATTATAGCGCGTTTAGCCAATCAATATTTAGGCTGGAGTCTAGGCAAAGGCGTCCTCGTCATTGATATTATTGTTATTGGGGGTTCGGTATTCATCATTGGCCAAGAAAAAGCAATGTACACACTTGTTGCTGTGTTTTTAGGTTCTAAAGTAATCGATTATGTGATTGAAGGACTGAATAGCCGAACGGCAGTGACAATCATTTCCGAACACTCCGAATCGATTCGCCAGTTTATCTTAGAAAACATGACGCGCGGCGTGACGATTTTAGAAGGACGCGGCGGTTATAGCCAGGACCAAAAGGAAGTCCTCTATATTGTCATCAATCAACAGGAACTAGTCCAATTGAAACAAACCATCAAAAGTGTAGATGAACAAGCATTTGTTGTCGTCCATGATGTACGCGATGTATTGGGAAGTGGGTTTAGTGTAAGCTGATTTTTGGAGAAATAATGATTATCTATTAAATAATGCTTTCAAACAAAGTGGCCCACACAGTCGATTATGACTTGTGGGCTTTTTAAGTTTAATTGCTAGGTCAAGTTAATAAGGAGACCCAAGTAACTTATTGTTTTTTAAGGAAAGTAAAAATAGAGGTTATTATTTAGGATTGAATGTATACATCCATCTTACAATAATATGGTAAAACAAAATACAGAATTTATATATTTTTTATAATTTTATGAAATTAAAAGAGCGTTTCTTCCTTTATTTTTTGGCTGTAATCATAACTAAAATCTTGCTAAAGTTGTCCTCTTTAAAATGTTTAAGTGTGAATGTGTCATTAATATAATGAAAAGGATTTCCTGAGGATTATCAGTAAGTTTAACGAATGTTGAGATATTTAACTTGATAAAATAATGGTTTAAATTTTCATTGTTTGGGTAAAAATTGGTATAGAGGTATTAAATTCAACCAGTTGAAACATCCCCATTCAGATTTTGTCCTATCATAACCTGTATGATGAAGTGTTTATTTTATAAGTTAACGAATATATTAATGTAATGATTACAGGTGACCTGATGAACTAAAAACGTATCGATTTAATATGAAAGAGGTGGACCTATGAGCTTTAAGATTGCTATACTTGTTTGTTTGATTTTAATGGGTTTTATGGCTTGCATCACTTACTATTTAGGGAAAAAGATGTCCAATAACTTAATAAAATATATTCCTGTGTTTTCTTTTGCAATTGGTGCACTCTTTTTTTATTTCAAACTCAACTATATTTCTTATAAACCATATTCTATCGACGGCATTTTAGATAAGATTTCATTTATTATCCTTTTAATTTTAGGTAGTATTGCTTTTTTAGAAGCGGTCATAATTGATATTGTAGAAAATAGTAAATTCTTTAAGAATAGCTATATGGATGTACGAAAGGCAATAAAATTAGTAGATGTAAATAAAACATTTAAGATTAAAATGCCAAGTGATATTGTCAAGAAAATTAAAGGCTTATAGGCATAGAACAACTTATTAATTTGTTTAGAAATCTTACGTGGGATCCAAGGACATCCTTGGATCCCATGTATCTGCTTTTCTAGCTAAATTGTTAATAGTCCAGCATTAATAAAATAAAAAAGTCAAAATAACAGCCGAGTTTGTTTCTTCGGCTGTTTATTTAGTATATAAATAGTTTCTATTCTTTCATTTTCTAGTAGAGGAGCGATGGACAAACAATATTAGCAACAGGATTACCGAAAAGGAAAAGATGGGATAGGAGTGACGCGGAAACTGTTTGATAATATTTACTAATTGATATTCATTTAAAAGTACTACTTTTCTTATGCTTCACATTAACTATAGTAAAGGGTAGAGGCTATTCATAAAAGCTAAGACGGATTCAATCGTATTAAGTGAAGGAGGAGAACAAATGGATATCAAAAAAGACGTTCAAAAGCAATTTGGTCGTAGTGCAGAACTATATGTAAAAAGTGAGAGACACAGTAAAGGGGAAGATCTGAAAAGACTGGTAGATATGTCTCGTGCAACTGGGAGTGAGGAGTTGCTTGATGTAGCTACAGGAGGTGGACATACAGCAAATGCCTTTGCACCTCTCGTACGAAAGGTAACGGCCATGGATTTGACAGCCGAAATGTTATCTGCAGCTAAACAATTTATAAAAGGAAATGGATATTTTAACGTCGTTTTTGTAGAAGGGGATGCTGAAAAAATGCCCTTTTCTAACGATTCATTTGATTTAGTTAGTTGTCGTATTGCTCCTCATCATTTTCCAAACATCGAAGATTTTATAAGAGAAGTTTATCGAGTATTAAAACACGGTGGCCAATTTTTATTGGATGATAACGTCGCTCCTGAGCAAGATGACTTTGATCAATTTTATAATAATGTTGAAAAAATGAGAGACTATAGTCATTATCGAGCATGGAAAAAAAACCGAATGGCTCCAAATGTTAGAGTTACTTGGATTTGAAATCCAAGAGTGGCATCGTTTTGAAAAATGGTTTGAGTTCGAGAGTTGGTGTGATCGCATGCATCTGTCAGAAATAGAGAAAGTGAATTTAAACGAATTCATACTGAATACATCAGACAAGATGAAAAAAAAATTTCGTATCCTGATAAACAATAATAAAGTTACATCATTTCAAGGGGAGTCTATTTTATTGAGAGCAACGAAAATATAGCTTCACTTCTTATAACTTACTATCAACTTCTTCAAATTACATTTAAGATTTGTACTAAGTTGATACCTTCTTCATTATTACTATAGGCTGCCAGTAAAAAAAGAAAGGAGAAAGTTTCTTAGCACTTCACCTAAATGAAGTGTTTTTCGTTGTATAGATTGGATAATACTTTCGACATTATTCGTCAGATAATTACAAAATAATAAAAAATCGATTGACATAATGCTAAAGTATTAATATTATTTACTTAGTATATCGTTAAATTGATAATGTGAATAATTCGATAGTCATATGTTTATATGTTAAGACTAATAGTTAATAATCATGACTGTTTAAAGTAAACAAGAAATCGTGATAAATCCATTTATTAAAAATTTAGCCACTAATCAATTCACGAATTGGAGAATACAGGGATAAAAGACATTGGTTTCTTAATAGGTGCGGCTAATCTAAATAGTCTTCTTATTCCAATTATTGATATACATAAAAAACTATTAGGAAGGTGCATACTAAATATGAAATTTAAATTCTCAGTTGGAAAGAAATTATATCTTGGCTTTATTTTGATCTTAATTTTGATGGGTTCTTTAGGGTGGCTGTCTATTACTAAAATGAAGAATATTAATGCAAAATCAACAGAAATTGCGGAAAAATGGTTGCCTGCAATAAACGCAATTGACGATATTAACTATCGAACAGAACACCTTATTGCATTAGAATATCGACTGACACTTGAACCAGATGCTCAGCAAATGCATAAATTTGAAGAGGAAATGAATGATAATATTCAAAAGATAAATGAAACATTAGGTGTTTATGAAAAAACGATATTCCTTGATGAGGATCGTAACCAATTTAATGAACTGCAAATTAAATGGAAGGAATATGAAACCTTGCATCAATTATTCATTGCTATAGGTAGAAACATGGATATTATCGAGGGCGCTGGTTCAGCTAACGGAAAACAGCTAATTGAAATTATTAAACAATCAAAGGATATCTCTAATGGTATGCAAGATGACTTAGATAAGTTAGTGAAGATTAATAAGGATAATAGTGTGTTAGCAAGTCAAGAAGGCGATCAAATGTATACAAGTGGAAGAGCACAAAGTATTCTTTTACTGATTATAGCTATATTGGCTGGATTATCGATCGCATATATTGTGTCAAGAATGATCACAAAACCGTTAGAAAAAATAACTAAAAATGTAGAACAAGTCGCTAATGGAAACTTAACAGTAGACCCAGTCAATATTAAAAATAAAGATGAATTGGGCGATTTAGCAAAATCATTTAATCAGATGAATGTTAACTTAGCCGATTTAATACGACAGGTTAGTGCAACTTCTGAAATGGTAGCAGCTTCATCAGAAGAGTTGTTAGCAAGTACTGAAGAAACTTCTAAAGCAACAGAACAAATTACGGATGCCATTCAAGAAGTGGCTAATGGATCTGAAAGCCAAGTAAATCATACAGAACAAGCAAATCATGTAGTAACTGATATTTCAAAAGGCATGGAGCAGGTGGCAGGATCTATTGAAACAGTTAAGGATCTAAGTGTAAATACCAATCAAAAAGCTGAATCAGGAAATTTAGTGGTTCTTGAGACAGTAGAACAAATGAATACTGTGCATCAGCAGGTAACGAGAACATCCCAAATTGTAAACGAGCTTGGAAAAAGATCAAATGAAATCGGGAGTATTGTGGATTTAATTTCTCAGATTTCCGCTCAAACGAATTTACTTGCTTTAAACGCAGCGATTGAAGCAGCTAGAGCAGGAGAGCATGGACGAGGTTTTGCAGTGGTAGCGGATGAAGTTCGCAAATTAGCCGAACAATCAGGAGAAGCAACAAAATCGATTCAAGAGCTGATTCAACAAATACAAAATGAAATTAATCATGTTATACAATCAATGAATGAGGGAACTGAATCTGTAAACGAAGGCATTAAGAAAGTGACAGAAACGGGTCAATCATTTAAAGAAATTGTTCAAATGATAAATGAAATAACTGCCCAAACTCAAGAAGTTTCTTCCATTGTGGAAGAAGTGAATGTTGGGACAGAAGAGATGGTTAGTACGTTCTCTGAAATTGCAGTAATCTCTAAACAATCAGCTGGTAATACTCAACACGTTGCAGCATCAGCCGAGGAACAAAACGCAGCAATGGAAGAAATAACAGCTTCTGCCATTTCATTAAGTAAATTGGCTACTGATCTTCAGGTTTCCGTTTCTAAATTTCAAATCTGAAGTTCGTTTTAATAAGACAAGACTTTGAACCCATTTTTGTGGATAGAAAAGAGAAAAAAATGTTCAGTTGACTAGTAAAATGAGATAGGACATTTGAGAAACTCTCGTTTAGATACCTCACTTTGCACTGTATCATAAGTAAGTGAGGCGTCTAGTTAATAAGTATTCACTTTTATAGTTTCATTATGATAATAAATCTAATACTTAGTCAAATAAGAGCAGAGTGCTGAAATAAATCTTAGCATTCTACTCTTTTTTTTGTGTGTTCACAAATTTCACCATAAACAAATCAATATCTACTCTTTAATGACTGATCAAAAGAATAATCTCTAATTACATCACCTGTAAGGCATATTTATCCACCGAGTCGAGACATAAATAACTTATCTTGATCCAAAAAGAGGAGGCTGATAAGGCATTTCTAATACGGCAGGCACATGACAGGATGAAAGGCACCAAGTTTTAATTGAAATCTGAATTGTGTTAGAACTTGGCGCCATTCACTATGGGAGTGACGCGTACACTCTCGTCACCTTTTGCTGGATTGTATCTTTTTATTACCTTAACTAACTTAATATCGCTGTGTTAGGAACAATTTAGAATAGTGTCGAAGTTGTGCGTGACGCAGGGAACACTAACTAAATAAAACAGCTAACTTGAGTTGCCGTTATATAGGGGATTTTTTTCAGGGAGTTGGTACCAATACATGATATAATTGGTCGGAGTGGATACCCAAGCCATACAAATATGCCAAATAAGGGGGCTCGTATTAGTTCTGGAAGGGGATTACAAAGAAAAGGAAGTTATCTATCATGAAAAAAAACATCTTTAATTCTACATTATCAGTAGCTTTGGCATTCATTTTACTTATTTCAATAATGCCTTTACCAGTTAAAGGAGAAAGCGTGACAACTCCTAAAAATGAGATGCGTGCAGCTTGGATTGCAACCGTTCAAAATGTTGATATGAAATCTGGAATGAATGTAACTCAATATACAGCTTGGGTACGTCAAACATTAGATCAATTGAAAGCCAATAAATTCAATGCAGTCATTTATCAAGTAAAACCAACAAATGATGCGTTATATCCCTCCAAGTTGGCACCTTGGTCATCCTATATAACTGGGGGAAAACAAGGAAAGAGCCCAGGTTATGATCCTTTATTAATCATGCTTAATGAAGCACACAATCGCGGAATGGAGCTTCATGCATGGATCAACCCTTATCGAGTAACCATGCCGGGCCAATCATTAGCAAGTCTTGCGCCTACTAATGTAGCTCGCACAAATCCTAGCTGGGTAGTTAAATATGGGAAGCAATACTATTTAAACCCTGGTCTTCCTGAAGTGCAAAATTATTTAATTTCTACAGTGAAAGAATTAGTAGCTAATTATGATATTGATGCCGTTCATATGGATGATTACTTTTATCCTTATAAAATAAAAAATGAAGTTTTTCCTGATCAAGCAACATTCAAAAAATATGGCAAGTCGTTCAAAAAAGTGGACGATTGGCGCCGAAATAATGTAAATCAACTTGTCAAAAAAATATATTCATCTATTAAAAAGACTAAACCAGATGTCCAATTTGGAATTTCACCATTTGGGGTGTGGCGTAATCAATCAGTGGACCCTACTGGAAGCAACACCCGGGCTAGCGTATCTAATTATGATGACTTATATGCAGACACAAGACAATGGATGAAAGACGGTAGCATCGATTATATTACGCCACAAATCTACTGGTCTAAAACATTATCTGTAGCTAAATATTCCACTCTATTAGACTGGTGGAGTAATGAAGTACAAACGTATGCCAACGTGCATCCCGTTAATCTCTATATTGGTGTCGCTGATTATAAAGTCGGCCTTGACTCCGATAAAGCATGGCAAAATAAAATGGAGTTACCAAATCAAGTAATCGCTAACAGAGCAAACCAAATTGCGATGGGTCAAATGCACTTTTCATTAAAAAGCATTCAAAAAAATTCACTTGGTTATGCAACAATCCTTAAACAACAACTTTATAATTATACCGCTTTAACTCCAGCAACTTCATGGAACAACGCTGAACAACCGTTAGCGCCAACATCTGTTCAAAGTAGCAAGGATGAAGCTGGTATGAAGTTAGTCATTAATGATCAAAATAATGAACAACCAAGAAAATACGTGATTTATCGCTTTGAAGGAAACGACGTAGAAGAGTATCAAAATCCTCTAAACATAGTAGATATTGTATATAATTCAAAAGGGAATACGGTATTTTTAGATAAGACAGCAAACCCAAATAAACAATATACATATGGAATTACTTCAGTATCAGCATCTGGTGTTGAAAGTATGGATGCATATGTTGTAAGTGAATGAATGAATGGTGCCAGGAACCAACACTATTTCGAATAGTTTTAATTCCTGGCACCTTAATTAAAATACTAACACCTTAAAGTAATCAGCTTAAACGCCCAAAACCTGTGAAGTGATTTTCCCAATATGCTCCGTCAATATCACTAATTTGTACGAAATAACCACTTGCAGCAATCATTTTATTATCGCCAATATATATACCGATATGAGAAATCCCAGATTTATATGTATTGCTAAAGAATACCAAGTCTCCAATTTTTGGTTTAGATATTGGTGTTGATGCATTGTAGAAGCCTGCTGCTGATAAACGAGAAGTTGAAATACCTGCTTTATTATAAACATAAGTAATAAATCCTGAGCAGTCAAAGCCACTTGGTGATGCTCCATCGAAAACATATTTTGCGCCTAAATACTGTTTTGCAACTGAAACAATATTATTACCAACTGATGAACTAGTTGAAGTTGGAGTTGATGTCGATGTTGTCGAGCCACTAACAATTAATTTTTGCCCAACAGAGATTGCTGTAGAAGACAAGTTATTTAATTCCATTATTGTTTTAGACGAAATGCCAAATTGACTACCAATTTTAGATAATGAATCTCCTGATTTTACTGTATATGTAGATGTATTACTTGAATTAGATGAATTCGATGCAGAATTTGTTGTTGAAGTCTTAGAACCTTTAACTACAAGTTTCTGTCCAATATGTATGAGAGTTGAAGATAAATTATTCCATTCCATTAATGAATTAGATGAAACACCATACTGACTACCAATTTTAGATAATGAATCGCCTGATTTTACTGTATATGTAGATGTATTACTTGAATCAGATGGATTCGATGTTGAATTTGTTATTAAAGTAGTTGAACCTTTAACTACAAGTTTCTGTCCAATATGTATTAGAGTTGAAGATAAATTATTCCATTCCATTAATGTATTAGATGAAACACCATACTGACTACCAATTTTAGATAATGAATCTCCTGATTTTACTGTATATGTAGCTGCTGAAGCTTGTCCAACAGATGTTAATAAGACAGTTGTTCCTACTGTTACCGCTGCTAGCTTTGAAGACCATTTATTCATAATATTATATTCTCCTTAATTCCTATTACATGCAGGTTATATAATATCATTGTGATATAACAAATTAGTATCAAACGTATAACAAAATTATGTCAAAAATATAACAAAATAAAATTATCTGTACCATTTTTAAGTTTATTGAATAGCCTGATATATGTATATGGAAATGATTTACTAGTACAACCGCAATTAGTAACCGAGTTCCAATGAGTTAATACACTGACTCAGAAAGAATAAAACCCTCTATATAGAGCAAATTAGACTCTAGGAGGTGAATACCCATGAGCAAAAATAACAATAAGATAACTAATGTTAGAACGCATAATAGTTTCGAACTGTATAAAAATCCTACAAATAATCCTGACGAAGAATTTGCTGAAGAATTTAGTGCTATATCTAAAAACAAGGTGACGAAAGAAATTAACAAAAATAAACCTAAAAAAAGGGATTAAACCCGAACATGAAAGGTGAGTGTTTTAAATGCTCACCTTTTTTCTCTCACTAGAGTTGCATCGTTTTGAGCATCGATTTGATTTCGAGAGTTTGTGTGATTGCATGCATGTCAGACATAGAGAAAGAGAATTTAAACGAATTAATAATGAATACTTCAGAGCACTGTTCCTTTCGTTATAAGACGTGGAGCAACTTATCTATATCTATAGTCGGTTCTCCATTACCATACATATAGAAAATTAATACATTCTCATTTTCATATCTTTTATAACTCACTAAATTTGATGATATCGTCGAATTATAAAAATCTTTCCATCTTTCTTCTTGTTTTTCCGAAGTATCAAAAATATAAATGTAAAGCTGATCATCATTTAGAGAATAGATTGTAGGTTTAACTTTATTTAATTTATTCCCGAAACATTTAATCCCAGTTACCTTCACTTCTTCTAACTTAATATCATTTTCTTCAAAAACATTTAAGATTTGTACTAAGTTGATGCCTTCTTTACTATTACTACAGGCCCCCAGTAATACAAGAAAGGAAAAAAGTAGAATGGTTCTTTTCACTATCCACCCTCCAAATTATATAATTTTTTTTACTTCTAGTTTAAATCCATCGTTCCCTTCACTCTTGATAAGTACTCTGCATGCTTAATAAAAACAAAGCTAATCACAAAGAAACAGCACCCTAACAAAAGTTCCTCTCCCAAAAGAGGCAATACAAGTGAATAATCTCCTTCATTGAGGATTGCCTTCGTTAATTGAACTCCTCTTGTCAATGGAATGAATTGCGAAAAACTGCCTAACCATTCGGGCATAATCGAATGCGGATAGTTAGCACCACTCAATAATAATAAAATACTTGCGAGTAAATTAGACAACAAATGCATCGACGGTGTCCAAAGACAGAAGCAACCAACAATTAACCCAAGTCCACATGCAGAAAAAATAGACACGGCCCATACGAATGACAAAGGTAAAAGAGCTTCAAAAGGAATCGAAACTCGGAAAATAATGATTCCAAATAATAGCCCCAATCCAGAAGTAATTAACCCATTCAAAACATGTGCTATAGATCTAGATAAGAATAGACCTGCTTTATTTACAGGGGACGTCATAACAAGTTGCAGTGTACCCATCCCTCTATCCGAAGTAATAACGGACATAATGCCAAAAACGGAATTCATGACACAAAGAAGAAGTGCGTTGGAACCAATATAACCAGAAAGCCCTTCACCTTTGTATACATAGTTTACTAGAACGGAAAAAAATAAAAGCTGACTGAGTGGGTTTAACACCATTACAAGCAAATATACTTTTGGGTCTAACCAACCAAATAATGCTTTATACGATAATAAACTGTGACGACCAAATCGCTGTAAAGATTCTATCATTTAATACACCCCTAACTTCCCGATAATTCTTGCTTTCTTTTCTACTGCTTTATAACAAAAAACGGCTAGTACCACGTAAATTATTGTTAGAAACAGCAAAACAATGAATGGTTTTCCGATTATTGAAATCGTTGCATTTTCCATTGTTACCTTACGAAGCAACTCGATTGCCCATGTCGGAGGGAGAATATAAGAAATTGGTTTTACCCATATTGGCAAAATCGCAACAGGAAACATAAAACCGCAAATTAAATAAATAGGATACTCAATGAAGTTCATAAGCGCTTCCGCTTGTCGAGACAATGTAAATGCTAATGACAGGAAAAAAGAAAAAACAGATAAAGCGAATAAAACAAAAATAAGAGAACCTATAAAAAATAAAGGATGGACGATAGAAACTTCAACTCTAAATATGAAGACTAAATAAATAAAAGAAATAATCATCGAAAGTAATCCCCAAAGTGTATTGCCAATAATTTTTCCAACTAAAATGATGGAGAAGGAAATAGGGGACACAAAAATAATTTCCAAAGTCCCATAGTAACGTTCTCTGTTTACATCGCTTGCAGAAGAATAGACAATGGAAGACCAAAGTGCCATGAATCCAGATCCGAGTACAACATATTGAAAAATCTTCTCTGGAGACTCCGAGCCATAAATAAAAAACGAAATTGTCGCAAGAAAGAGGGGAGATATCCAAATAATAAACTGAAACATAGGCCGTGCAATAGATAGTCTCATATGAACCTTTATTGTATGAAATAATGCTCTTATAGTTGGATTCATGTCATTTTCCTCCTATGATGCTTACATATACATCCTCAAGAGAAGGTTTCGTAATGGATAAATCTATAATTTCTTCATCTTTCATCAGTTCATAAATAAATGGAATAACCGACTGTGGTTCATTAGTATGTAATCGAATGTTCATGAAATAGTCTCTGTGCTCTACTTGGACATGTTGAATACTTGGGAGTGCTGCTAATGCATCTAATTTCCTGACCTCGACTCCAATAATTTTGCACTCAATAATAGATATTTGATCCGTTCTCTTTTTAAGATTTTGAGGAGTATCTATTGCAATAAGCTGCCCTTTATCGATAAAAGCAATACGGTCACAAAGCTCATCCGCTTCATACATATAGTGTGTAGTTAGAAGAATCGTTGTTCCACTATCATTTAGTTGTCGTAAAATTTCTCTAAGTTTTCTTGCACTTACTGGATCAAGTCCTATAGAAGGCTCATCGAGAAACAAAATTTCAGGTTTATTAACAAGTCCCCTTGCAATTTGCAGTCGCTGTTTCATCCCTTTTGAAAATGTCTCGACTTTTTGATTAGCGACATCCTGTAAACCAACCAATTCTAGCAAATCATTAATTCTTTGCTTTTGTTCATGCTGAGGTACTTTATATAAATCTGAGAAATAAGCTAAATTATCATAAGCAGATAATCTCCAATATAAGTTACGTTCTCCACCAAGTATAAAATTGATATGTGGTCGGAGCTGCATATGCTCTGTTACCGGATCAAGACCCATGACAGAAACTTTTCCTGATGTTGGTATTAGCATCGTCGTTAAGATTTTAATCATAGTAGTTTTGCCAGCTCCATTTGGCCCAAGCAATCCGAAAATTTCTCCTTTATTAACCGAGAATGAAATTCCTTTTAAAGCTTCTACTTCTTTTTTCTTTTTATGAATTAAACCAACTTCTGTTTTGTAGCTTCTTTTTACATCCGAAACTTCGATTATACAATTGCTCATACAATGCACCCCTTTAATATTAGATATATACCTTATTAGATGATTATATTATATTAGTTTCAATTGTCAATCGCATTTTTTGATAGACATAATACAAAAAAGCCCAATCTGATTAAATCAGACTGGACTATTTGCCGGGAAATATAAATTTTTGGATTTCATTAAAAGTAGATTGAGTATGTTCCTGATTACTTGAAAAGTATTTAATCGTACCAACTTTCTCCTGTTTAACAAAGCCTGCCTTTTTTAATATCTCCAAATGGTGTGAGACAGTAGCTGTAGTTATTCCTAAATATTCAGCGAGCTTCGCACCATACTCCTTGTTGCCTGAAAGCATCCGTAATATTAGGAGTCGATTATGATCAGAAAGAGCCTTCAATTGTAAAGACAAATCCAAACTAGTCTCTCTATTATCGGATAATGGAGCAGCACATCCATATATGACGATACAAATATCTGAATTAAAAATGCGCATTCGATGAGGTGTAAAATAATACGTAGGAATAAAATAATACATTTTATAAAGACTAGTTCGTTTAAATGTTTTCCCCATAACGTACTGTGCTAAAGCCAGTGGTTCTAACGCAATGGATTTTAAATCAACGATTGCTTTATCTAGCAATTCTTTTCTTTTATTTATTTCTTGTCCGAAAACCTTTGAATGAGTAACTTCAAATAGCAATTTGGAAATCTGTGCACGATAATATGCTACGTTTGAAATAAAGTCAAAAATAAAATGACGCTTTTGTTCAGAGTTCCACAGAATATGTTCATCAATGGTATGTAGTAGTGAAGGTTTTCCCAATAGTTCTTCTATCTGTGGCACCGGAATAGCCTCATCTAAAAAATGATATAAGTATTCTCCATTACTTAAATTAGATACCTTTTCCTGGAACAAATCAATATCATAAAAATAAGGACAAGGTAGAAGAAGATTTAATAATTGTAAGAAATCCCATTCAGTCTTCGCATGCCATTGCCCAATAAATTCCTGGGATTCTTTCGATAACTCTTTTATTAATAAAGCATGATCTACCTTTGCAAAATCATGCTGACTCGATTCTATTAACGAAGAAAGAAAAGCTATCCCTTCAACTACTGGAGAAAAAAAGTGCTCCACTATTTCCTTACCATTCTTACCTTGTTCATCTATTTCCGAAGCCATAAAATCCCTCCACAATCAATCACTAGTGTTCATAAGAATTATAAGATAGTTATCTTATAAAAGAAAGAATTAAGATGAAAGGGAATTCCTTTAACACTGGCGTATATCTATAGTTAGATGGGATAGTAAATAGATACGAAGATACAGCACATATAAATCTTCTCTTTTTACAGAAGATTTATAGATACGAAAGAGGGTGAAGAGATGAGATTAATTCTGCCAAAAGAATATACTAAATTTTTTCGGATTGTCTTTCCATTCGTTTTACTCTTGATTTTTATAAACAATATTTTTTTTGATTGGAAATTTCAACTATATCAATTCAATGAATTAGAAGACTTTGGATTACTTTTATTTGCCCTGATTGTAAGCATATTTCAAAGTGCGCTATATACATTCTTTTTATGGATACTTTTTAGGGGAATTAAAAAGATTATGGAGCCCAAAATCGTTGAAAAGATCAAGTGAAAGATATCAAATTCGTATGCAATATTGAATTGTTCTTGATCCGGGTGTCATGCCTATTGAATATGCAAACTGGAAAGGTGTAAATGGAATCACCCGTTGTGCCTGACACAGGGAACACCACTATCTTATGATACGGTTCACCGTAATATATCTAAATGAGGGCCCCTACACGAAAAGCCCATCACCGATTAAGGTAATGGGCAAGTTAAACCGAGATATGATTCTCTTACTTATACAATTATTGAGCTGTATAGCCACCATCAACAGTTAAACTATTCCCAGTCATAAATGAGGAATCGTCACTTGCCATAAATAGTACGGCTTTTGCCATTTCTTCTGCTTGGCCAAGACGTTTCATCGGTGTCATCGAAGCTAATACTTGTTTACTTTCTTCTGGAATAATTGGTGTATCGATGAAACCTGGGCATAATGAATTAACACGGATATTTTGCTCTGCATATTCAAGTGCAAGTGAACGTGTTAAATTAATCACGCCGCCTTTTGCTGCGTTATAAGCCGCTGAACCAGGTGAACCAACCCAACCGTACATAGATGCAGTATTCACGATTGTACCGCCACCTGTTTTTAACATTTCACGGATTGCTTCCCGCGCTACTAAGAATACACCATCTAAATCGACATTTACTGTATTCCGCCACTCAGCGTACTCTAAATCGTGTGAAGAATGAACACGCCCGATACCTGCATTATTGAACACAATATCCACTTTACCAAAAGTTTCAACCGCTTGTTTAAAGATATCAGCTACATCTTCTTCACTAGTAATATTTGCTTTTACAAATAAAGCTTCCGCATTAAGTATTTTCAATTCTTCTTCAAAAGCTTTTCCTTTTTCTTCATTTAAATCAACAAGAACCACTTTGGCTCCTTCTGATACGAATAAACGAGCTGTTGCTGCACCGATACCAGATGCTCCACCAGTAATCACGGCCACTTTATCTTGTAATTTTCCCATAATAAATTCCTCCAGTATAATAAAGTCTATAGCACAATTACATTTTCCTCAAAATGAACATATAATATTTG
Organism: Psychrobacillus sp. L3; assembly: GCF_042945595.1. Lineage (GTDB taxonomy): Bacteria > Bacillota > Bacilli > Bacillales_A > Planococcaceae > Psychrobacillus. Next base: position 1,301,428 of record NZ_CP168493.1, read on the forward strand.
TGCTATTTTGTTCACAAGATAATTGTACTATTTTGTTCACATTTAACAATCATTAAGGTATTATTAAATGTCTAACTAGTAGACACTTAAAACTAAATTGTCTGTTTTCAGGAGGTTTTTTTGATGAATGATCAACAAAGTGTGACATCTCAACGGCAAAACCGTACAAAAGAACATTTAAAGCTAGCGCTAATCGAACTCATAAAGGAAAAGGGTTACCATTCTGTTTCTGTAAAAGACATTGTAAACTATGCCGCTTATAATCGTAGTACCTTTTATGTTCATTACCAAGATAAAATAGAACTTGCGAAAGATTTACTCGATTCTATGCTTCAAGGGTTAGAAGATTCAGTAGGAAAACCATATGTAGCTGGGCATAAAGTATATACAGCAAAGCTAAATGCATCATCCTTTAATATCGTTACTTACATATATGTACACAGAAATTTTTTTGAGCTGATTAAATACGAAGACACTCTACCAGGATTACTAACAAGATTCCCTCAAACCATCTTAAAAATTTATCAGGAATTCTTTATATTTGAAACGATCAACAACATCCCAGTCAACATGGATTATTTTAAACGTTATACAGCCTATGGCTTTTACGGTCTACTACTGAAGTGGATTACAAATGATTTCAAAGAAACTCAAAATGAATTTATCCAAGAAGTGACTGATCTAACAAAAACGCATATTTATTCACTGGAGTATATTAAAAAATAACTTATCTAACTCATCAATTAATCTTATATAGAAGAAATTTATCAGGGCTTCCTCAGGCTAAAAAGCAGATCACCAATGATGAGCGAAAAAAGATGAACTTCTTCTTTTTTGCTTGTAAATATAATATCTTTATTCTCTCGGCCAACTCCATACATTCTGCTTGACCTACCATTTTTACAATCAATTCTTCTACTTGAACCGTATCAAAGATATTGAAACGCTCTAGTTTCAAGAGACTTAATAAGAAGAAAGTTCCTCAAATAATGATTACCGGTTGTTTTATTGGGTTAACAAGTATTTTTAATTATATTTCGATGCAATATTTGCCCACTTCATTAGCCATTTTAATGTTTCAATTTGTATGAATAGGGATCATTTTCGAATGGATTTTCAGCAAAATAAAACCTGCTCCTATGACCATATTATCCATATTTTTGATTCTAATAGGGGTCTTTTTTGCTTCAAATGTTTTAAATGGGGATATACATGGTCTTCCTTAAAAAGGTTTCGTTTTTGGAATTCTATTCGCATTCACTTATGCAGGATTTTTAATATCCCTGTGTCACGAACAATTTAGACGCAATTCAGAATAGTGTCTGAGTTGTGCGTGGCTCAGTGAACACTCACTATGATAGACGGTTATACTAGAGAAACATAGATAGTATTCATTGATAAAGAAGTGCTAAGTGGACGAAATTGCATCATCCTCCGTTTTTAAAAGAGTAGGACAGGTTCTAACTTTCATTATCCTTACCTTAGGCAACTTGTCTTTAAGATGAAAGGAAATTTCTTTAACAATGGCGAATATCTAGGTTAGATAGGTTAATAGATAGGAGGCATAATGAGTGTTTAATGTGAAGATAGAGACAGAATATTTCACTTTACATAGGCTTGCAGAAGGAGTGCATGCAGCAATAGCAAAACCTGGTCAAGGAGCATGGAGTAATGCAGGGGTTGTCGACTTGGGAGATGAACTGCTAGTATTTGATTCATTTAGTACACCTTCAGCTGCCAAAGAGTTAAGGAAACAAGCAGAAATGATTATCGGAAAAAAGGTGAAATATCTTATAAATAGCCATTATCATGGAGACCATGTGTTTGGCAATCAAGTATTTGAAGATGCAACGATTATTTCTACTTCTTTAACTAATAAATGGTTTAGAGAACAAAATACGATTCATGATGTGCAGAAGGAAATAGAGGAAACGAAGCAATATCTACATATTTTAAGCAATCAGATAGAAAAAACGGAAGATAATATTATAAAGATCAGTCTATTAAATCAATATGAAGAAATGTCCAAAGTGTTAGAGGATCTACCTCATTTGAAAACAGTATTGCCTTCCGTTATCTTTGAAAAACATTTGGTTATCCAAGGTTCGAAACGAACTGTAGAGCTCCACTGCTTAGGGGGAGGGCACTCACCAAGTGATACTTTTTTGTATTTACCCGATGACAAGATAGCATTCATGGGGGATATCATTACAGAAGACCTTCATTTGCCAATTTATAACCCAAAAGAATTTTTGACTATTCTAGAAAACGTAAAACAATTGGATATGAAAACAGTTGTCCCGGGACATGGGGAAGTAGGGACATTAGCGTTTGGTGAGATATTAATAAATTATTTATCATTTTTAATTAAAAAGGTAATGGATGCGCAACAAAATAATATATCAATGAGTGATTTCATCTCAGAGTTTATGATGCCTAGTGAATATGCAAACTGGAAAGGTGTAAATGGAATCACTCGTAACCTTACAACTGTATATAACTTCTATGCAGGAAAGCATGAATAGGAGGGAGCTTTTTGCAAAGTTACAAGACGATAATGGATGGAAGCACAGTGAATTATTACGAATATGGCGATAAAAACAATCATACCATTGTATGTTTTCACGGACTTGCAGGTAATGGTTACTATAGTTTTACCGAAATAACAGTCCTTTTGGAAAATGATTTTCATCTTATAATATTTGACAGTCCAGGTCACGGGGAAACGTCCTCGTTTAATAACGAAAGTGATTATCTATTCTCCAAATTAGCCATGTGGTATCAACGAATGATTCAGCATGTTGTGTCCAGACCATTCTATGTGATGGGACATTCATGGGGCGCTGATTTGGCGCTCCATTATACATGACATTATCCGGCAACCGTTTTAGGTATTATTTTATTGGACGGGGGCTTTACCTTTCCACAAAACCAGAAAGAAATGACAATTGACTATGTGTTTAAAGGGTGGAATGATTATATGGATCAATCTGTGTTTAATGATTGGACAGCATTGTTCAGGAATACAAAACATATACGAATAGATGGGATCTTAACAAAGAACGCTATGTATCTTCGATTTTCAAAAAGAAGGACGATAGATTTGACCTTGTGGTTTCCAAATTCACCGTGTTGTCCATTATTAGAGCTTTCTTTGTGGAACCATTTTCAGAAACCTATCCTTTCATTAGGGTACCGGTACTTCTTATTCATCCTTCTAAACCTGAGAATTTGGATGAAGCAAGAGTAATCGGTATATCACAACTAAAAGACAAGATGGACGATGTTACTGTGGTAGTAATGGAAGGTGCGGGGCATATGCTGCAGTTGGATGAACCAGAACGAACAGCAAATGAAATTAAGAAATGGATAGAAATTAAATAAAGAAAATGAGTTGTAAATAATAATTGTTCGCAAAACTTCAATTAAAATTTCAAGATAATCTATTATAATAAAAAGTTTAGTGATTTTATTCATTTTTAGAATGTGTTACGCCGAACCGTATCATAAGTAAGTGTGGTTTTTGCCGGATATACGATAAGCCGAGCTGCTGGTTTAATAGCATTCTTAGAGAATGGCCATTTAGAAAGGGCTAACAATCCAGCAGATAATGCGATTCGTCCTAGCGTGGTTGGTCGCAAGAATTGGCTATTCTCTGTGAGAGAAGCAGGTGCTAAAGCAAACGCTTTTTGCCTAAGTTTAGCTGAAACAACAAAAGCACATGACGTCGATTTCTATCAATACTTGGTCAAGCTACTGACTGATCTACCATCTTTCCCAATACATTAGCAATCTGAACTGTTACATGATTACTTACCTTTGTCTGATAAAATCCAAGCTAAATATGCAAAATAGCCAGCTTTTCTGAAAATGTCATCAGAAAGCTGACTATTCGTCGTGCGCACCGCAGAGATACGCTATTTTTTATATTTCGGGCAACAATTCTCATAACTGCACACCTATTAAACAAAATCGGCTGGATCAAGTCCAATAAATACCTAACTCAAGCCAGCCAATTAGCTGCTTAATGAAATTCTTTATTTATGGATTTACTACCAAACCATTAGAGATTCCATAAGCTATTTTTTTACTTGTATTAACCTTCTAGTGTTAACACGCCGTCTTCCATGCGGTACACTTTGTCACAAAACTCTAGCATACGCTCGTCATGAGTTACCATAACGGCTGCCTTGTTACGTTCTTTTACCTCTTTGCGAATTTGTTTGACCACTTCAAATGCGCGGTTAGAGTCTAAGCTCGCTGTCGGTTCATCGGCTAGGATAGTGTTTGAGTTGTTGACGAACGCGCGGGCAATTGCGACACGTTGGCGTTCACCACCGGATAATTGGTTCGGGAACTTTGATAATTTTGCGCTTAAGCCTAAGTCGTTTAATAGCTCTTTAGCAAATGCTTTTTCTTTTGCTGTTACTTTGCCTTTCATTTTACAAACAAGTAGCAACTGGTCTAGCACGTTTAAATACGGAATCAAGTTCGATGTTTGTAAGATGAACCCGATATCTGTTAGGCGGAATGATGAAAGTTCTTTTTCTTTCATGTTACCAATGTTTCTGCCGTTGACTAATACTTCCCCTTTAGTAGGCTGAAGAAGGGCACCAGCGATTGACAATAATGTACTTTTCCCAGAACCAGAAGGGCCGATAATGGCGATAAAATCACCAGGTGCAACTGTTAACGAAACATTTTTTAATGCGTCAACTGTTGAATCGCCTTCTTTAAATGATTTTGTTACGTTGTTTAATACTAAACCTGTCATTTATTCCACTCTCCCAATCGCTGTTAATGGATCGATTTTCGTTACTTGACGAGCTGAAATAATGGAACCCAATACAGATACAATTAATAAAATAACGCCATATATAAGTACCATTTTAAAGTCTAAGTTAAATGGCATTCCTTCTGGGAAGACTAAAGCCGTCAAATAGGTCAATGCGATACCAGCGATAATACTCATGAACGATAACACAAATACTTGTGAGATAATTGAATTTTTAATAAAGCGATTTGAAGCACCAATTGCTTTCATGACACCGAATTGCTGTGTTTTTTGTAAAATGAATACATAGAAAAAGACCGCAATAATAACCGCAGAGATGGCGAATAAAAATGCAAGCATCATATAAATCGTTGCGCTTTCTTCTTTATAGCCAGGCATCCCCATAACGGCTTCTGATTTCGTAAAGGTTTCAATCAAATTATAGTTTTTAGCGATTTGATCCGCTTCAATCGATTTTCCTTGTAAAGCAATCATCGTTAGAGGGTTTTCTAGACCATTATCTGATCCAGGTGCTGCAAAGGCATAAGATTGCCAAGTTGCAATATTCACAAATACTGTAGATAAATGGTTAAATGTTTCTCCTGTTGTAAAGCCTACAATTTTTAATTTTATATCTGAACTTGTTACGACAATGGTATCGCCAATTTCATACCCTTTTTTGTGTAATGATTCGTCGATTAGTACACTAAATGGATCATTTTGATCTAATTGCTGCCCTTCTACAACCTTTGGCTCAATAAATTTGCCTGGCTCAACACCGATAAAGGTAACATCATTTTTTACTTTTTCGCCTGAAGTAGCTTCATTTTGAATGATAATTGTAGATTGTCCAAATTTTGCAGCTTGCTTAACACCAAACTTACCTTCTACATCGTCTGCTATTGTTCCAGACACTTTTGTTTTCATAATTGCTGCTTCAGAGCCCTCTTCATAAATAAAAAGATCTCCATCAATATTTTTCATCGTTGCAGCAGCTAATGTTGATAATCCATTACCTAAGCCCGATAAAATAAAAACAAGCCATGCGATTAGCATAATAATAGCGCCAATCATTGCAAAACGTGTTTTTGAATGTTTCATTTCTTTTATCGGTAAAAACATTCTAACTTCCTCCTAGTCTATAAATGTAAATAGATTCCTCAATGTTTCCAATTACTAGAGAAATTGATAATAAGAAAACAAGTTATCCCATCTCTAAAAACTATCTTCAAATAACTAAATCTATACAAGCAAAAAATGAATATAGCTTTTCGAGTTTGGATAAATATGTTCTTGCTATACTTCTCTTTTCGAAGTATAGATGATGAATATGAACTCTATAGAAACTATTCAAGATTTTCCCCTTTAAGTTGACAGATACAAATAAGGCGATTAGAGTGTTGTTTTGAGTAAGCCCCGTAGAAAGCTTTTCATTACCTTTTCGTTATGTTGAAATATTTTACAAAGTGAAATGGACTTAACGCTGATAATTGAGCTCTAAACATATACCAAGAAATCTACAAGTTACTGCCACTTGAACAATGATTCAATGCCTCATCTTTAACAGAAAGGATGTGAAATGATGCGCATTTTAGTTGTGGATGATGATCCATTTATCCAAAAATTAATTGGTATTCATTTGAAAAAGGACGGGTATGAAGCTGTATTTGCAAGCGACGGTCTAGAAGCGCTTGAACTTATAAATGAAGACATGCTAGATTTAGCAATTGTCGATGTCATGATGCCCAAGATGGACGGGGTTTCATTGACGAAACGCTTAACGAATCAGGAAATTCCTGTATTAATGCTGACAGCAAAAACAACGCTTGAAGACAAAGAAAAGGGATTTTTAGCAGGAGCAGATGATTATATGATAAAGCCATTTGAGCCTAAAGAATTACTGTTTCGTGTGCGAGCCATTTTACGAAGATTCCAGAAACTAGAACGAAGTCATACCACACTTGGGAATATGATCGTTAACCGACTCACCTTTGAGGTAAAGGTACGTGAACAAGTACTCCTTTTACCATTGAAAGAATTTGAACTGTTAAGTATTTTGTGTAGCAAACCAGATATCGTATTCACACGTGACCAATTAATGGAACAAGTATAGGGCTATGATTATGACGGAGATGATTTTACATTAACAACCCATATAAAGCGTCTACGCACACGTTTAGAGGAAGTCGATGCCTACGTGAAAATTCAAACAGTTCGTGGAATCGGTTATAAAATTGAGGGAATCAAATGAAAACATTATACAAACAATATATTATTGTTACGTTGATTGTCATCGGTGCAAGTCTTTCCATATCAATGTTTTTCCTTGGCCAACTATACAACAACCAAGTTCGAGTAGATACTGATGAAAAGAACGTAGAAATTGCGCAAGAGGTAACCAACATTGTGGAAATAATGCCTCTCAAACGCATGGATGAATATTTTCAATCTGTCGCTAAGTTAGGTTATCAGATAGTTGTAGTCGACGAAAACATGCAGTCAATGTTTTATGGAACAAAATTCTCTGAAATGAATCTGAACGAAAAAATGCTAGCGCTTAGTGGATCAACTACTATTTATCATGGAATTAGAGATTATAAGCAAAAATTCTCAATAATGAACCACTATGCAAATGATGTGCAAAATACAGTCGGTGTGCCTTTTAGTCTTGAAAATAAAAATTTTGCAATGTTTATTCGTATGGATAATGCATCATCGTTTACTGAAATGCATTATTTAATTGTTGGTTTTTTATTAATCAGTGCCATTATTATTTTCGTTGCGATGATTTTCCTAGCGCGTCAGCTTGTACAACCGTTAAAGAAATTACAACTTGCAACAGAGCAAATTGCACAAGAAAACTATGATATTGACTTAAAAATTAATCGGAATGATGAACTTGGTCAGCTAGCTAGTCAATTTCAAAAAATGGCGCAACGTTTAGCGGAAAATGATCAATTAAAAAAGGACTTTATCAATAATGTGTCCCATGATTTCCAGTCACCACTCCTTAATATTCAAGGCTATGCAAATGTATTAAAAGATGCGGAAAATACAGAAGAAGAACGCGTACAATATTTAGAGATTATTGAGCAGGAAACAAAGAGACTGTCAGCGTTGACGAAGCAATTACTGTTGCTGAGTTCACTGGATCAAAAGAATTTGCCGATTGAGAAGAAAACATTTTCACTGGATCAGCAGCTTAGGGCGCTCTTATTTGCAAAGCGTTGGAAGCTAGACGATAAGCATATGGAGCTTATTTATAAAGTAGAGCCGATTGAAATTTATGCGGACCAGCATTTAATGGAACAAGTTTGGGATAATTTGTTGACTAATGCGATTCGCTATAGTGAAGTAAAGAGCAAAATTGTCGTGATCTGCACACGCGAGGAAGATGCGATTGTCGTGTCGATACGTGATTATGGCATCGGAATTCCTAAGGACGCACTAGAAAGAGTAAAGGAACGTTTTTACCGAGTGGATGCATCACGCTCTAGTCAAAGTAGTGGCTTAGGACTTGCGATTGTGACAGAAATTGTCGGGCGTCATAAAGGGGAATTTGTCATTGAAAGTGAATTAGGTAAAGGTACGATTGTAACTGTGCGGTTGGTGGATAGATAATTGAAGCCCATAATTGGTAGATGTAAGTGCTACTTGTTGTGGGTTTTTAATTGAATAAAACTATTCAGTGCTTCAAATTATGAATGGAACATCAAAGCGCTTATAAAGATAACTTCGGGCACAATTTCACTTTAAAATGGGCCTTGTCAGAAGATTCATTTGGAGATGGACTTGAACCAATAAAATGTCTAGGTTTCTTAAAGGGAAGTAATTGACCGCATTATGAAGGTGAATAGGTTCTAATTCACGTGATGTAAATTCATTTTTATTACTTACATAATCAAAGTGAATTACCCATTTTTCATGTATAGCTTTTCGTAGATCATTTAATGAGTTTGGCTCTGTTCTATGGCTTTCTAAATCAACTAATAAATATCCATTATTAACGTTCTCGTCCAGCATTTTTAATCTTTCTATCGTATGTTCGACTTCTTTATCTTCAAAAATACTCGATAAACTACTTAATACTGTGATTAAATTCAATATATCATAAGAACCCATTAAGCTTTTATCAAATTTGTATCCTTGGATTATACCAAAACCTACGTTAGTATCCTGGTAAGAAACGACGGGTATTCCAGCCGTACAAATAGCATCTATGTCTTTATAAATTGTTCGCGTTGATACTTGAAATTCATCAGCTAAACGAGAAGCTGACAAAATTTAGTTATATAAGAGTTTGGAATATGATGGATATCAAACGTTCTAATTTCACTTCGATTTCCTTTCCCTTCATCAATAATTGATTAGGCGACCATTGTCATTCCAATGGCCGTACATTTTATTTTCCCTTGTATTTTTAATAAACTTATCCAACCTTTTATTATAAAGATCGGGTTCATTTCGATAACTCTGTATTGTATCAATTCTAATCCTCCTGTATAGTTCAGGGAAATTAATAAAGTTCTGATACAATTGATCATCTACTTTCAAACGTGTTTCAATATCTTTATCTATAGTAAAAGATTCAGGGAGCATATCAGGGAGAATTCTCAGTCCTTCTTCTTTCATCAAACCTAATTTCATCAATCTTCGTACTCGTTCTTTATTTAATTCTGTCCAATTACTTTTTTTATTTCTTGGAGAAAGCCTTTGAGCTAGTTCAGTATCTGATAGCTTTTTCTTTATACCATCAATCCAACCGAAACATAATGCTTCTTCAACAGTATCTATATACTGGATATTTTCTGATTGGGCATTCATGCTTACTATTACGAAACAAAATCGTTCTGTATTTGAATTTTCCTTAAGCCACTCTCTTAATTCATGCCTTGTCTTAACGCGAATTAAACTGTTAATTTCCATTTTGAATGCATCCTTTCTAAAGTGAATAGTTGCTCTTAGTATAATTTCTCAATTAATTTAGAGATATTTAATTTTACAATAACTAGTGTACTTTTTAATCTATTGTCGTAAAATAGATTTGTTAGAAAGACTGTATTTAGCGTGAGCTCTTTAATGAATAGGTGTTTTTCCATTGGCTTGTTCCTTTATTCTAAATTTATCTCAGTATAAAAGAAGGAGAAAGGATGAAGAACCAGAGAATTATTAACAAACGTTCATCAGATTAAAACCGCACTTACTTATGTTACGGTGAACCGTACCACAAGTAAGTGAGGTTCTTATACTAGATAGAGAAGAGATGAGGCTGTTCCTAATGGCATAATGAATTGACTTTTAGGAACAGTCTCGTTTTGAATACTGAGGACTCAGGCCTTGTTATTATATTTGAGTCAATGTCATAATTACCTATTTCAGTTATTGTTCTTGAATATAACGTTCTATTCTCGTTGATTGGAGTGAATATTTACCTTGATCGGATTTTAAAGCTAATTGTCCTATTAAATATTGATTCGATTGAGAAATTTTTAACTTATAAATTAGGTTTTTCTAGTGCAATGGACTAAATGGGCAATTTCTCAGGATTCATGGTCATATACATTTCGTTAATTTTGACATTACAAATATAAAAACTGAGGATACTATGGACCGTGCCATTCATGTAAATCACGACTGCTGGCTGACCATTGACATTTTTAACTTCAAAATAAAAATCTTCAGGGACTTTTTTAATTATTCCGTACAATAAGGCCAAAACGTTGGATAGGGATACGATAGGACGAATAGCAGCCTTGACTATTCCTCCACCATCAGAGTATAGAATGACATTTTCAGAAATAAGTTCTAATAAGGTATCCCTATTTTGCGTTTGAAATGCTTGGATAAAGCGATTAATAATTGACTCATTTATCTCATAGTTTAAGCTTTCACCCTCAACGCGTGATATCTTCTGCTTAGCCCGGCTGAAAATTTTTCTACAGTTTTCTTCTTTCTTTTCAATGATGTTAGCAATCTCCAAATATGAGAAATCAAATACCTCTCTTAAAAGGAGGACTGCTCGTTCATCTGGCACCAAATGTTCCATCATCCGTAAATAGGCAATACTCAATCCTTCTTTTTGTAGAACAACTTCAGATGGATCTAAATCACTTGATTTCTCTAGCAATAATGGCTCAGGATTCCATGGCCCCACGTAATGTTCTCGTCTGTATCGTGCTGATCTTAATACATCGAGACAGCGGTTAGTCATCATTTTGCAGAGATACGCTTTATTATTATCTATCTTCTGTTCATTAATTTGGTACGCTTTTAAAAAGGTTTCTTGCACAATATCTTCT